>NZ_BPQJ01000034.1 GCF_022179185.1 Methylobacterium frigidaeris
CATCGGCTCCTCGCCGGCCTCACGCCGCGACCGAGCGCACCCCTGAGTAATTACCTCAGGTGTGTACGGCATAATATATCCAGCTTTTTTCGAGCGCGAACCCAGCTTTACTCAAATAATTCTTTCTCTTTTTACGCTCGACCCGTCCATGAATTTTGCCATGCGCTGGTTGAGTTTACTCGTATTGGTTGCTTCCATATACACTCTTATCATTGGAAGAATTTATAAAAACATTCCCATAAGTGTTATTAGTACTATATTCACGATTAATTTTGAAGACGAGGCTGGTCAAAGGGTGCAGTTTGATCGTAAGCAACTGTTAAGAGCAAACCAGACCAATGTGACGGCATATTTTTTCTCTGCAAGGCCCACTTCCGATAACGGTATAGTTGTTGAAAATAGCATATCTGGCAACGTATTCTGTCATGGGAGGGACATAAAGGACAGCCTTGAATGGTTTGGAACCGAAAAGAAGGGATTTGAGATCATTCATAACTTCGGAAGGTCACTGCCATACGCTTGGTATATGCCATTGATCCCTATATGGATACTCAATCGCGAGTCAAAACTTCTATTTGGATTTATACGAAGTCATATCATGACTCGAAGAGTGACAATTAGATACGAAAACGAGTTTAACAATACTCGGCCCACGATGAAAATGCTCGCCGGAACTTACTCTCAGCACAATATAACTATTATTTTGAATTTTCATAAAGATAACCCGCCAACATCTGTGAAAGCCATTAGGATCAAGGAAAATGGCGTTCTGGAAGTAGGACTCGAAGAAGAAAGCCCATCGTGTTATAAGCTGTATCTGCCAGAGCTTCGAAATGAAATCCTTCGTTTAAGCTGGGTTCCTGATGCAAACAAACGAGCTATATCTTCTGGGCTTGTTCAAGCCATAACGGAAAATAAATATAAAGTGGATTGAAAAACAAAACGCGATGGGGCTGTCTAGTGAAGATTGAGCCCCATCGTTTTTATTCAATTAATTGCCACAGGCAAACATTTTTATGCTTGCCGATTTTCTCAATACGTTTATGCAATGACGCCCGAGTTAGGGATTGGATCAGGCGGTATGCAACCGCCTTTCGTAGCATTGCGTCACCTTCGTCCCATCGCTTGGCTCTGATCACCTGAAGCGCCAACTCTCTCGTAGTGAGTGGACGTCCAGCTTCAACGAGAGCAATCTTACACAACTTGAACATCTCACCATAGGCGAATAGCCGATTGAGATGGGCGTAGGCCGGGAAGCGGGTCTGCGTGGCGGGGGAAAGGTCGTAGAGCGCGAGGACGGCTGTCACGCTTGACAGGTCGCGCTCAGCCGCCGCCAGTTGGCGCCGCAACTCGGCAATATGAGCTTCTATCTCATCCCGCTTAGTGCGAAGGGTGGTGACGACCTGGGGGAGAGCCATCACGCCACCTTCGCCTGATGCCGCTGCCAGTAGCCCGTCCAAACCAGGGACGGAGGATGGCGAAGGGAGGCTTCGGCCATCCGAAGGTACTGCTGACCGTTGCTGATGCGGCGGTTGTCCTCACGCCACGCCATCTCGCCAGCGTAGGCGGCGAGGTAGGGGCCGGCGATGTGATGGTGCGTGCCGATCTCAGCGCGACGGAGGCGGGAGAAGAACGACTCCGCTTGGTTGGTGCAGGCGTCGTCGGCGCTGTACGCCTGCTGATGGTTGATGCGCTTGGTCAGGTAGCGCTTGTGGAGCACGTCCCAACCAGCGGCCTCGTCAGCGTGGATGGTGCTGCCCACGGCGACCCGCTTGCCGATCGTCTCAATCGAAGCCGTCTCGCTCTTGAAGACGAAGGGGAGGGTGATCCCGCCTCGCTCACGCATGATGACCACGACCCGACGCTTGCCGGTCTGGTTGACAGCGAGGCGTCGGTCTACGCGGTTTTCCTTGTGGTTAGAGGGCTTCACGTAGCCCCCGAAGTAGGCGCCATCCACCTCTACCGTACCGGAGACGGTCGCCTCTGCCTTCTCAGCAGCAATCGCCTCCCTGAGCTTGTGAGCTAGGACGAAGGCCGTGCGGTACTGGACGTTGAGATCGCGGGAGAGTTGAAGCGCGCTGTGGCCCTTGGCGCCGTTGGCGAAGATCGCCATCGCCAAGAGGTAGTCGCGGATCGCGAGCTTGCGGTTGGCGAAGATGGTGCCGCTGGTCACGCTGTACTGATGGGAGCAGCCCTTGCACTTCCACAGCTTGCGGGTGGACAGGAAGTTGTGAGTGAGGCAGCCGCAGCGCGGGCAGTAGGGCTCGCCCTTGGTCCTGGCCCAGCGGATGAGCTTGAAGGTCGTCCAAGCCTCATCGTCCGACATACGAGCGACGCTGACGAGGCTCAGGGAGCGGGCAGCGGTGGAGAGAAGGAAGTGCTGAGCCACGGTTCCGCCTCAACGTTTTGCGTTAAGGTGGACGTTATGCGCTCAAAGATGCCAAGTCAACGCTTTCAATCGCCCTTGACGCAAAAACTCGGTCGCGCTACCTCTCTGTGACGATGACGCCTGAGCAATGCCGCGCCGCCCGAGGATGGCTAGACTGGTCGCAGCCCGACCTAGCCAAACGCTCGAACGTAGGACTGAGCACGATCCGCCAGTTCGAGAACGGCTTGCGCACGCCCATCGCCAACAACCTTCTGGCGATGAGACGTGCTTTCGAGGAAGCCGGGCTCACCATGTTGGATGGCCCGGCCGGGATCGCCTTTACGGGCGACGCTTCTGCATCAGATCAGAAGGGAAGCGGTCCTACTCCGTGATGTGCGAGGCCGCGGACGATCTTGCTAACCGTGCCGCCGTTAACGCAGAAGTAGTGTGACGCTCTGGCCTGAGACCAGCCAAGCACTTTGACCGCATGAAGGATGTGCCCTGCCGTTTCACGGTCGCAGGGGAACTCATATTTACGCATGGATATTCCTTGTCGCTGAATAGCGATTTCTGGCTACCCGGCTTGAAGGATGCGCTTGGACGTGCAACATTAGGGCTGCTGAGCCTTGCACGTCCAGCCTCTCCGTAGGCCGGTTGGTTAGGTTGGTGGCCGGGTTGGCGGTTGGCGCCGCTGACTCGGCCTCTTCCCTCTCTTAGAGGGGTTGAATGATCGCTATATCGTTCTCCTCGTTGGCGCCTGACCGGACGCGGGGTGGGACGGAGAGCCAGATTTTAGAGGAGATCGTCCTCATCAACTGGCTCTGTATCTGAGCCGTACGACGCACCATCGTTGTACGGCTCATTCTCTTCGGAACCCTCTTCAGACTCCGGGCTGTTGGTTGGCGGCGGTCCAAAGGACCAGCCAGCCCGCCCATGCGATGTCAGACGGCCGTCCTTGTAGAGCATCGCCGACAGATTGCCCGCTGGGCTCTGGCCGCCGATCTTGATGCCCAATGAAACAAGGTGGTCGTACACATCGGCGGTAGTCGGCATGCCGTCGTAATTGCGGACAAAACTGACAGCTTCATCCAAGGCGCGCTGCCGCTCAGGATCGCGCTGCCTTCCGGGCCTGCGCTTTGTCTCACCCAAGTAGACGGTTGCCGTTGCACCTCGCGAATGAAGGTGTGCGTCGAACTGGTTATTGGGGCCGTGTCCACCTTGCACGGAGGCAGAGTCAGGCTGGTAAAGCGCAAGGGCAGCCCGCAAGGCACGCAACTTTCGGAAGCGAGGGTCATTCCCTAGCTCCCGCTCCAAATCGGCAATCTCTTCGCTGAGTGCTTGCTCGATGCCCATAGGACTCGCCCGAATTTTGGAGAGCGTATCGGCGATCTCTTCAAATGGCAAGCGGCAAACGGAGAGAGATGGAAGGGACGCGGGTTCCTCCCCAACCGCTCGTCGTTCGGAGGGGTCAACGCCTGAAATCATAACGCCTATCTCAACGCTTTCCGGTGAGCTTGCTGCATAATACCGCGACTACCCGGCCTCGAAGCTCGACCTCAAATTCGTGATCGAGGCAGACGATCGCGCTACGGCGGCGGCGCTTGCCGCCCTGCCGCTGCCGGCGCGGTTCGAGGTGGTGACGGCGCCCGCCGGCCTGCCCCGCACCAAGCCCCGCGCCCTCAACGTCGCCCTGCCGCTCGCCCGTGGCGAGCACCTCGTGGTCTACGACGCCGAGGACGTGCCGGATCCGGGCCAGCTCAAGGCCGCCGCCGCCCTGTTCCGCACCGGCTCCGACCGGCTCGCCTGCCTGCAGGGCCGGCTGGTGATCGACAACACGAACGATTCCTGGCTCACCCGCTGCTTCACCCTCGAATACGCGGCGCTCTTCGACGTGCTGCTGCCGCTGCTGACGGCAGCGCACCTGCCGGTGCCGCTCGGCGGCACGACCGCACACTTCCGCACGCAGGTGCTGCGCGAATTGCACGGCTGGGACGCCTGGAACGTCACCGAGGATGCCGATCTCGGCCTGCGCCTGAGCCTCGCCGGCTACCGGGTCGGCGACCTGCCGCTCTCGACCCTGGAGGAGGCCCCCGCCGTCCTCCGGCCCTGGCTGCGCCAGCGCACCCGCTGGATGAAGGGATTCGTCCAGACCACGATCACCCACAGCCGGCACCCCGTCCGGGCCCTCCGGCGCCTCGGGCCCCTCGGCCTGCTCTGCGCCGTCGCCATGGTGCCCGGCACTGTCGTCTCGGCGCTGGCCTACCCGTTCGCGATCGCACTGGCGGTCTGGCACCTCGCGTCGGATCCGCTGCCGACCGGCCCGGACTTCCTCGCCAACCTGGTGACGGCGACGGGCGCCGTCGTCTTCGCGGCCGGCCTCGGCGCGATGTGGCTGCCGGCGCTCGTCGGCGGCCTGCGGCGCGGCTGGTGGAGCCTCGTCCCGTGGGTGCTCGTGCTGCCGGTCTATTACGGCCTCGTCAGCGCGGCGGCCTGGCTCGGCCTTCTCGAATGGCTGCTGGCGCCCTACCGCTGGAACAAGACCGATCACGGGCTCTCCGTCACCTCTCGCACGGGGGCGATGCGGCGGCGGAGTTGAGCCTCAGAGCTGGCGTGCCACCTCGGCGGCGGCGTCCTTGGCCGGGCGCATCAGGTTGAGCGAGCCGACGAAGTTGCCACGCCCGTCCATGATGTAGACCAGCGCCGTATGCTCCATCGTGTAGTCGCCCTCCTTCAGCGGCACCTTGCGGCTATAGGCGCGGTAGGCCTTCACGGTGGCGGCCACCGCCTCGGGCGAGCCGGTCAGCCCGACGATGCGGGGGTCGAAGCTCGACAGGTAGTCCTTGAGCGCCGCCGGCTTGTCGCGCTCCGGGTCGACGCTGATGAACAACGCCTTCACGTCGCGGCCCTGCGGCCCCAGAGCGGCCAGCACGTCGGAGATCTGCTGCAGGGTGGTCGGGCAGATGTCCGGGCAGTGGGTGAAGCCGAAGAAGACCAGATGCGGCTTGCCGGCGAAATCCCGGTCGGTGACGGTGCGGCCGTCCTGGTTCACCAGGGTAAACGGTCCGCCGACGGCACTGGTGCCGGTGGCCGGGCGGCCGAGCATCAGGCTGGCGGCGAGGCCCAGCACCGCGAGGCCGAGAACGAAGACGAGGAGCGGGATCGCGGCGCGGCGCATCCGGGGCGTGAGGGGCATCGGCGGTCTCTTCCTGGCTTGCCGAGACGGACGGGGCCGGTGGAGCACCGCCTGCCCGCGGCGGCAAGGGGGCACGGGGTCGCCCCGATGGGAACGGGGCACGGGGCCGCCCCGAAAGGTCGGTCGGCCGGATTGCCCGCGCGGTGGGCGCAGCGCTGCCCTGCGCGTGGGCAGACCCAGGTAACCGGACCCCATGTTGCGTTGCGTCGCCCGCTCTCCTATCGCTCGCGACGACCGGACCGCGCCTGCCGCGGTCTCCGCCCCCACTCCCAAAAATACCTGCCAAGAAGACCCGCCATGGCCGACAAGCTCTCACTGCCCAAGGACAAGATTCGCGTCCTGCTGCTCGAAGGCATCAACGACAGCGCGGTGGCGCTGCTCGAGGCGGCCGGCTACGTCACGGTCACGCGGCTGGCCAAGGCCCTCGACCCGGCCGACCTGCACCAGGCGCTCAAGGGCGTCCATATCCTCGGCATCCGCTCGCGCACGCAGCTCGACGAGGCCGCCTTCGAGGCCGCCGACCGGCTGATGGCCGTCGGCTGCTTCTCGGTCGGCACCAACCAGGTCGACCTCGACGCAGCGCGCCGGCGCGGCATCCCGGTCTTCAACGCGCCGTTCTCCAACACCCGCTCGGTGGCCGAGCTGGTCATCGGCGAGATCGTGATGCTGCTGCGCCGCATCGTGCCGCGCTCGGTCTCGGCCCATGTCGGCGGCTGGGACAAGTCGGCGAACGGCTCGTTCGAGGTCCGCGGCAAGACGCTCGGCATCGTCGGCTACGGCAACATCGGCTCGCAGCTCTCGAACCTCGCCGAGGCGATGGGCATGCGGGTGATCTTCCACGACCTCACCGACCGCCTGCGCCACGGCAACACCGAGCCGGTGGACAGCCTCGACGCGCTGCTCGCCCAGAGCGACGTGGTCTCGCTGCACGTGCCCGAGACCGCCTCGACCCACAACATGATCGGCGAGGCGCAGATCCGGGCGATGAAGCCGGGCTCGTACCTCATCAACAATTCCCGCGGCACGGTGGTCGACCTCGACGCCGTGGCGGCCGCCCTGAAGGACGGCCACCTGCGGGGGGCCGCCGTCGACGTGTTCCCGGTCGAGCCGAAGTCGAACCAGGAGCGCTTCGTCTCGCCGCTCCAGGGCCTCGAGAACGTCATCCTCACGCCCCATGTCGGCGGCTCGACCGAGGAGGCGCAGGAGCGCATCGGCGCCGAGGTCGCGCGCAAGCTCGTCGACTACTCGGATATCGGCTCGACGGTAGGCGCGGTGAACTTCCCGCAGGTGCAGCTGCCGGCCCGGCCGACCGGCCTGCGCTTCATCCACGTGCAGCGCAACCTGCCGGGCATGCTGGGGCGCCTCAACGAGACCTTCGCCCGCAAGCAGATCAACATCGCGGCGCAGTTCTACCAGACCGACGGCGAGGTCGGTTACGTCGTGGTCGAGACCGACGCGACCGACGTCGATCCGGAGGCCCTGCTCGAGGAGCTGCGCTCGATCGACGGCACGATCCGGGCTCGGCTGCTCTACGAGCGGCGCTGAGGCCACGCCGGGGGCCGCCAGCGGCCCCCGCCCCCCACTTCCCGCCCCTTCAGGATTCCCTAACTGTCCACCCATATTTCCTAACGTCATCTCGCGCCATACCGGCGCGCGATACGGCAGGTGACGGGACGCGTGCGGGCATGACGGGGTGTCCATTTTCCAGCGTGGTCCTCGCGCAGCAGGCGGCGGGACCACCCGGACCGATCTCCTTCGCGCAGATCTGCGACGTGATGCCGATCGGGGCGATGACCTGCGATCTCACCACCTTCACGATCGACTACGCCAATCCCTCCTCGATCGAGCTGCTGCATTCGATTCGCGACACGCTGGGAATCGATCCCGAGGCGATCATCGGGACGTCGATCGACATCTTCCACAAGGATCCCGCCTACCAGCGCAACCTGCTCAGCGAGCCAGTCAACCTTCCGCACAAGGCGCGCATCCGCTTCGGCGACGAGTGGCTTGACCTGAGCATCCACGCCCTGCCCGAATCCGGGGGGCGGGTCAGCCGGGCGCTCCTCGTCTGGTCGATCGCGACCGCGGAGGTGCTCAAGGAGCAGGAGGAGTACCGCCTCCTGCGCATGATCGACGACATGCCGGTGGCGGTGATGACGGTCGATCCCACGAGCTACCGCATCACCTACGTCAACGAGACCTCGAAGCGCACGCTGGGCCAGATCGAGACGCATCTGCCGATCAAGGCCTCGGACCTGCTCGGCGCTTCCATCGACGTGTTCCACCGGAACCCGACGCATCAGCGACGGCTCCTCGCCGATCCCGCCAACCTGCCCCACCACGCCCGGATCAAGGTCGGCCCCGAAGTGCTCGACCTCCAGGCCTCGGCGGTGCGCGGGACCGACGGCGCCTATCTCGGCCCGATGCTGACCTGGTCGATCGTCACCCAGCAGGTCGCGGCCGAGGCACGCATCCAGCAGCTCGCCCATTACGACACGCTGACCGGGCTCGCCAACCGGTCGACCTTCCGCGAGAATCTGGGGGCGGCCCTCATCCGGGAGGGAAGTGCCCTGGGGCTGCTCTTCATCGATCTCGACGGCTTCAAGATCATCAACGACTCGAACGGCCACCTCGTCGGCGACGCGCTCCTGAGCCAGGTCGCCGACCGCCTGCGCGCCCTGTGCGACCAGCCCGGCGTGCTGGTCTCGCGCCTCGGCGGCGACGAGTTCGCCATCATGACGCCGCAGACGGAGCTCGGTGCGCTCGCAGGTTTCGCCGAGGGGCTCATCGACGCCCTGGTGGCGCCCTACCCGGCGGAGGGAGAGCGCTCGCTGGAGGTCGGGGCGAGCATCGGCATCGCGGTGGCGCCGGAGCACGGGCACGAGCCGGAAGCCCTCCTCGCCCGCGCCGACATGGCGCTCTACTCGGCGAAGGCCGCGGGCAAGCGGACCTTCCGGCTGTTCAGCGACGAGATGGAGACGCGGCTCCACGAACGCCTCCGCCTCGAGGCGAGACTGCGCACGGCGCTCGGCACCAAGGACGGGCTCTTCCTGTTCTACCAGCCCATCATCGACGTCCGCACCGGCTCGGCGACGGCGCGGGAAGGCCTGATCCGCTGGCATCACCCGGCCCGGGGCTGGATCTCGCCGGCGGAGTTCATTCCCACCGCCGAGGAGAGCGGCCTGATCCGCGACCTCGGCGCCTGGGTGCTGCGCCGCGCCTGCGAGGATGCGGCGACGTGGACGGACGGCGCTCGCGTGGCCGTCAACGTCTCGCCGCGCCAGCTCGGCACCGGCACCCTCGCCCCGGCGGTGCTCGAGGCGCTGCTGGCCAGCGGCCTGTCGCCGGATCGGCTCGAGATCGAGGTCACGGAGAGCGCGCTGCTCGGCGACGAGAAGGCCGGCCTGGCGGATCTGCGTCGCATCCGGGACATGGGCGTGCGGGTAGCGCTCGACGATTTCGGGACCGGCTTCTCGTCGCTGGCCCATCTCCGGGCCTTCCCCTTCGACAAGATCAAGATCGACGGCTCGTTCGTGCGGGACGCCGTGACGCGGCCGGACTGCGCCGCGATCGTCGGGGTGGTGGCGGATCTCGGCCGGCGCCTCGGCGTCACCACGGTGGCCGAGGGCGTCGAGACGAAGGCCCATCTCGACCTCGTCATCGCCGAGGGCTGCACCGAGGTGCAGGGCTACCTCCTGGGCCGCCCGGCGCCGCGGGACGCCGACGTCCCGGTGATCGCGAGCCTCCTCACGCCGGCAGCGGTCGCCCGGAAGGCGGTCTGAAACGGCGACGCATCAGCCTCTCGGGCCATCAATCCTGAGACATCGGCATTTCGGGGCACCGGAAGAACGCGTCACGCCCGCCGCGGCAGGGCGGCCCCGAGGAGGCAACCGACGAGGTAGAAAGCCAGCATCAGGGCAGCGGTCTCGAGCCAGAAGCCTTCCCGCCCCGGCACGGCGAGGGATCCGGGCGCGAGACCGGCGAGGGCCGCCGCCCCGGCGGCGAGAGCAAGGAGCACGACGAGGCCGGCGGCGAGGCGCGGGCCCCTGCCGGCGGGCAGGCCGGCCCAGCGGCCGGTGCCGGCCCCGATCAGCAGGGCGGCGAGGAGGCCCGGCCAGGCGACGGAGGCCAGGATCGCAACGGGGGAGAAGATCGACACGACGGGCCTCAGGAGCGCAGGGCGAAGGCGACCGCCCGGCGGTCGGCGGCGGCCCCGGCCGGCGCGGCGGCGATCCGGTCGGCCGGGATGCCGGCCTTGAGCAGGTAGTCGACGATCGCGGCGGCGCGCCGTTGCGGCAGGCCGGGATCGGGCATAGAGGATGTCTCGGCGGGTTTCGGGGCGAGCTTCTCCGGAGGTTTCTCGGCCTGCTTGCCGGGCTTCACCGCGGACTTGGCCCGGCTGAGTGCGGGAGCGGGTGCTTCCTTGGGGGCCGGCGGCGGAACGGTGCCGGGCGGGTCGTCGTGGCCGGCGACCTCGATCCGGGCCTGAGGGCAGGCGCGGGCGAGGCCCGCGACCTCGTCGAGGACGGGATAGAAGGCCGGCTTCAAATCGGCGCTGCCGGGGTCGAAGCGCAGGGTCGGTTCCGTGGCGAGCGCCGCAAAGGTCTCGCGGCAGGCCGCCGGATCCCGGACCGGGGCGGCGCCGCGGGCATCGACCGCGACGTCGATCCGCCAGCCGGCCGGCGCGATCCGCGCGGCCTCGGCGGCGACGCGGCGCGCGCTCTCGCGGTAGAGCCCTTCGCCGGCGACGCGCAGGCTCTGGTCGCGCACCGTGACCTCGCCCTCCGCGAGCTGCCCGAGGATGCCGATCCCGGCGGTCAGACCGGCGATGAGGGCCGGCGGTGCGCCGTCCGCGAGGCGGGTGCGATCGACGATCCGCTCGCCGTAGAGGTAGGGCCGCAAGGTCGCCCGGATCGCGGCGCGCGCCTCGGCATCCGGCAGGTGGCCGGTGAGGGTGAAGGCGTCGGGCCCGCGCCGGACCGTGACGAGGTAGGGCGAGACCGGGCTCGCCGTCAGGGCGACCGTGCCGCGGGAGAGGCCCGCAGGCAGGGTATCGGCGAGGGAATCGGCCTCGCGCACGGCCTGGACGTCGATGGCGGCGCCCCGGATCGACAGGGCAGCGCCGTCGAGCGAGACGCTGCCCTCCCGCACGAGCGCCAGGGCCGCGAAGGCGCGGTCGATCAGCGCCCGCGCGTCGATCCCGGCGGGGAGCCCGCGAGCGGTGCGCATCGCGTCGGTCACCGGGGCGCCGTCGGCGAGGAGCCGCGCGGCGGCCAGGATCGCCGCGCGGTCGGCCTCCGACACGGTATAGCCGTCGAGGCGGAGGCCCTCGGGGCCGCGGCTCGCCGCCCAGGTGAAGGGCGAGACCAGGGCCGGCTCGACCGCGACCTCCCCGATCGTGAAGCCGGCGGGCGGCCGGTCGAGGTCGGCCTTGAGACCGGCATAGGCCTCGACGCTCGCCGCCTCGCCGCGGATCGAGAGGACGCGGTCGCTCATCGCCGCGGTGGCGCCGGGCTTCAGGCGTTGCGCCTGCGCGAGGAGAAAGCGGGCCGCCGCGGAGAAGTTCTCCGGCGCGCCGCGGGCGGCCCGCGCGGCGTCGCGCAAGCCGAGCCCGGCGGGCAGGCCGCCTCCCAGGGTCTCGGCGAGGGCCGTGCGACCGATCTCCGCCGGGCGGTGGCCGATGAGGTCGAGGCGGTCCGGCGCGCGGTGGATCGCCGCCCAGGTGAAGGGCGCGACCTCGGCGACGAGGCCGAGGCGGTCGAGGATGCGGCGATGGCCCGGCACGGCGGCGAGGGCGACGCGGGCCTCGTCGAGGGCGGCCTGCATCGGCGCCTCGCCGCTCGCCACGAAGTCGCGGCCCCGCGCCTCGACCCGCAGCCAGGGCTCGGCCCCGTCGCGGCCGGTGCCCGCCGCGATCGCCGCCGCAGGCGCCTCCAGGGCGGATTCGAGCCGCGGCTCGGCGAAAGCCGTGGCGGCGACCCACGCACCGGCGAGGAGGGGAAGGCCGGCGAGCCAGCCGATCGAGCGCATCGCCACACTGGACCTCGTCGCGGAACCGCGCGCGGCGGGAGCCTCGCGCGCAAGCCGCCACCCTGGCGCCGGTTTCCGGCATCAGCAAGGCGCGACACGCGATCGGCGGGCAATAGAAAAAGGGTCCCGGCGCGAGCCGGGACCCTGAGGAATCTCGTCCGATAGGCGGCCCCCGTGGGGGCCGCCGTCGCGACTTAGAAGTCGCGCTGGACGCGCATGCGGACCTGGAAAGTGTCCGTGTAGTTGGTGGTGGGCAGCACGGCGCCGGCCGAGTTGATCGGCAGGCCGGCGGCGTTGAGGCCGGCGACGGTGTTCGGGCCGACCGCGGCCTTGTTCACGTCCACCACACGGCCGCCGCCGCGGATGTCGACGCGGTTGTAGAGACCCTCGACACCGATATCGAGGTCCTTCACCGGCGACCAGATCAGGCTCGCGCCGGCGACGACCTGGCTCGTGTCGCGCAGGGCGTTGCTGTACAGGAAGGCGCCGGGGCTGTTGACCGGGTTGCCGAGGCCGTTGAAGTTCAGCCCGCCGAGCAGGTTGCGGCTCGTCTTGCCGAAGCTCATCTCGCCGTAGCTGCCGATGAAGGCCGAGCGCAGCTCGGGCGTCCAGTAGTGCAGGTACGAACCGACCACAGTCCAGCTGGTCGACAGCTCCATCCGGCCGGTCAGCGGGTTCACCGCGGCATCGGTGAAGAAGGTCGAGAAGTTGCCGCCCTGCGTGTTGTTGGCGCTCTGGGTGTAGGTACCGATGTACTGGGAGTAACCGGTGTAGATCTGAGCGCCTTCGCCGTACGAGCCCTGGAGATAGAGGGCGTCGCCCGGAGCGATGAACGGCAGGTTGAACTTCACGCCGCCCTGGACGGCCCAGCCGTACTCGTTCTGGACGCGCGGAGCGACGGCGACGCTGGTGGCCGTGGTGCCGTTGACGATCGGCACGCCACCGAAGCTCAGAACCGTCGCGGCGTTGCCGACGGTCAGCTCGTGCACCGCGGCCGAGAGCTGAGCGGAGCCCCAGCCGGCGTCGTAGCGCAGCACGCCGACGAAGTCGGGCATGCGCGAGCGCTGGTCGACGTTGTAGAACGCCTCGCCGATCGGCACGCCGGCCGCGTTGTAGGCGACGACCGGGGTGAAGTTGTTCGCCGCGGCGCCGAAGACCTGGAACTGGCTCGCCGCGTTGCCGGCGGTGGCGGTGCCGAACAGCGGGTTCTTGCGGAAGATCGGGTCTTCGACCGAGAGCGTCGCCGAGAAGCCCTCGCCGAAGGTCGCGGTGTAGGCGAGCAGGTTGGTCGAGGCGACGTCGGAGCCCAGCGAGGTGCCGATGATCTCGAAGTCGTGGGCGTAGAAGTCGTAGAACGAGGCCGCGCGACCGGCGGTGAGGCCGGCGAACTGGATGAACGCCTTGTCGACGTTCACGTATTGCTGGGCGCGACCGAAGGTGTCGATGCCGGTCGCCGTGAAGGCGTTGGCGATGCGCTCCTGGGTGCCCGACTTCAGGTAGGCGCCGGTGCGGGAGGCGAGCTCGAAGCGCACGAAGGCACGGAGCGTGCCGTAGGCGGTCTGCGTGCGGGCATCGAGGTTGAGGCGGCCGAGACCGCGGTAGCCCATCAGGTCGCCGTTGGCGCCGGAGCGGCTGTAGCCCTGGGAGTAGGTCGCCTCGAACCGCGCGCGGCCGGAGACGCGCAGGCAGGTGTCGGTACCGGGAATGAAGAAGAAGCCGGCACCGTAGGCCGAGCAGACACGAACGTATTCGACAGGCGCCGCCTTCTTGACCGGCAGATCGGCAGCCTGCGCCCCCGCCACGACAGTCAGGCCGGCAGCCGAACCCAGCAGAAGGCTCTTCACGAGCTTCATCGAGACCTCCAAAGTTTCGAGACCCTGGGGGTGAACGACTGTGTCTCGACGAATGCCGAACCACGCCACTCTTATCCCCTTGCGCCCGGCGCTCCCTGGGGGATGTCATCCGGGCCGCACCGGGTTGTGCCCGGCGCAGAGGCACCATGTGCGAGGCGCTAACGCCGATCAACCGGCATCCGCGTCCGGGACGGCCAAGGCACCGGCTTTCCGCCGTAATGTTGCACGGACGCCACGAAACCTTACGCGGGTCAGCTAAATCCGCGCCCATGCGCGTGAGAACTAAAGATCTCGCGCGTCGCTCTGTCGTCTCCTGGGCCGGGAGCCCGTCCCGCGACCACAACCTGTATTTGTCCCTGGTTGCGTCGGTGGACTCAGCCTTCCAGTTCCTCGCGCATCATCTCGAGTTCGAGCCAGCGCTCCTCGGCGCTGGCGAGGTCGGTCTCGGTCGTCGCCAGGGTGCGGGAGATCGCCTCGAAGCGGGCGGGGTCGCGGGCGTAGAGCGTCGGGTCGTCGAGGGCGGCCCGCAGCTTAGCCCGGTTGCCCTCCAGCGCCGCGATCCGGGCCGGCAGGGTCTTGAGCTCGTGCTGCTCGTTGAAGCCGAGGCGCCGCTTGGCCGTCGGACGGGCCAGCGCCGGCTTCGAGGCCTGGACCGTGTCCTTGGCCGCCCCCTTCGGGCTCACGGCGCCGCGCGCCTGCACCCCGGCGCCGCGCTGGGCGACCATGTCGCTGTAGCCGCCCGCATAGGCGACCCAGCGCCCTTCCCCTTCCGAGACCAGCACCGTGTCGACCACCCGGTCGAGGAAGTCGCGGTCGTGGCTGACCAGGATCAGGGTGCCGGCATAGTCGCCGAGCATCTCCTGGAGGAGGTCCAGGGTCTCGAGGTCGAGGTCGTTGGTCGGCTCGTCGAGCACCAGCAGGTTGCCGGCCTCCGCGAGCGCACGGGCCAAGAGCAGCCGGTTGCGCTCGCCGCCGGAGAGCACGCCGACGGGGGTGCGCGCCTGCTCGGGCGAGAACAGGAAGTCCTTCATGTAGCCGACGACGTGCCGGCTCTGGCCGCCGACCTGGACGCTGTCGCTGCCCCCGCCGGTCAGCACGTCCGCGACGGTGCGCTCGGGATCCAGCGCGCTGCGGCGCTGGTCGAGGAGGTTGAGGGTGACGTTGGCGCCGATCTTCACCTCGCCCGAATCGGGCTCGAGGCTTCCGGTGAGCAGGTTGACGAGCGTCGTCTTGCCGGTGCCGTTGGCGCCGACGATGCCGAGCCGGTCGCGGCGGGCGATGCGCAGCGACAGGTCGCGGACGATCGGGCGGTCGCCGTACGACTTGGACACGTCGCGCGCCTCGACCACCAGGGCGCCGGAGGCCTCGGTCTCGCTCACCGTCAACGTCGCGGCGCCGACCGGGCCGCGATGCTCGCGGGCCTTGCGGCGCAGCTCGTGCAGGCCGGCGAGCCGCTTGACGTTGCGCTTGCGCCGCGCCGTCACGCCGTAGCGCAGCCAGTCCTCCTCCGCCGCGATCTTGCGGTCGAGCTTGTGGCGGTCGCGCTCCTCCTCCTCGAACACCTGGTCGCGCCAGCCCTCGAAGGCGGCGAACCCCTGGTCGAGCCGCCGCGTCGTGCCCCGGTCGAGCCAGACGGTGGCGCGGGACAGGGCCTCGAGGAAGCGCCGGTCGTGGCTGATCAGCACCAGGGCCGAGCGGCTGCCCTTCAGCTCGGCCTCGAGCCACTCGATCGCCGGCAGGTCGAGGTGGTTGGTCGGCTCGTCGAGGAGCAGGATATCGGGCTCGGGCGCCAGCGCCTGGGCCAGAGCCGCGCGGCGCGATTCGCCCCCCGACAGCCGGCTCGGATCCTCCTCGCCGGTCATGCCGAGACTCTCGAGCAGGTAGCGCGCCCGGTAGAGCTCGTCGCCGGGCCCCATCCCCGCCTCGACGAAGGACAGGGTGGTGGCGTGGCCCGAGAAATCCGGCTCCTGGGCGAGGTAGCGCACGGTCGTGCCGGGCTGGACGAAGCGCACGCCCTTGTCGGGCTCGACCAGCCCGGCGGCGACCTTGAGCAGGGTCGACTTGCCCGAGCCGTTGCGGCCGACGAGGCAGGTGCGGTCGCCGGGGGCGAGCGAGAGGTCGGCCCCGGCGAGCAGCGGCGTGCCGCCGAAGGTGAGCGCGATGCCCTGGAGGGTGAGGAGCGGAGGAGCGGCCATGGCCGGGGGATACGGCAGGGCCGGGCGAAAGGCGAGCCCTGCGCCAGGGAGCGCAGGGGGTGCCGCCGGCGGGGCTCCCCAAGCCTGTCGGGGCTCTTACAGTGCGCACCGACAGGACAATTCCCACCGCGGGCGCCCCGGAGAGGACCACCGATGAGCTTCGTCACCCCAGACCCCTTCACCACGCGGCCCGAGATCGACGGCACCTTCGGGGTCGTGGCGTCGACGCACTGGATCGCCACCGCGGTCGGCATGGGCGTGCTGGAGCGGGGCGGCAACGCCTTCGATGCGGGGGTCGCCACGGCCTTCGTGCTGCAGGTGGTCGAGCCGCACCTCAACGGGCCGGGCGGCGACGTGCCGGTGATCCTGCACGACGTCCGGGTTGGCCGGCCGCAGGTGGTGTGCGGGCAGGGCCCGGCGCCGCAGGCCGCCACCATCGCGCGCTTACGCGACCATCTCGGCCTCGACCTCGTGCCGGGCACCGGGCTCCTGGCCCCGTGCGTGCCGGGCACCTTCGACGCCTACATGCTGATCCTGCGCGACCACGGCACCTGGCGTCTCGCCGACGTGCTGGAAGCGGCGATCGGTTACGCGCGGGACGGCTTCCCGCTGGTCGAGCGGGTCTCGGCCACCATCGCCACCGTCGAGGGGCTGTTTCGCGAGCACTGGCCGAGTTCGGCGGCGACGTACCTCCAGGATGGCGGCGTGCCCGCCCCCGGCACGCTGTTCACCAACCCGGCTCTCGCAGAGACCTATGCCCGGATCGTGCGCGAGGCCGCGGGGGGCACGCGCGAGCAGGAGATCGAGCGCGCCCGCCGGATCTGGTCGCAGGGCTTCGTCGCGGAGGCGATCGACACGTTCTGCCGCACGCAGGCGGTGATGGACGTGACGGGCCGGCCTCATCGCGGTCTCCTCACCGGGGCCGACATGGCGGCCTGGCAGGCGAGCGTCGAGGAGCCGGTCGGTTACGAGTACGGCCGCTACACCGTGCTGAAGGCCGGGCCGTGGACGCAGGGGCTCGCCACCCTGCAGCAGCTCGCCCTGCTCAAGGGCTTCTCCCTCGACGGCCTCGATCCGGCCGGGCCCGACTTCATCCACCTCCAGGTCGAGTGCGCCAAGCTCGCCTTCGCCGACCGGGACACGTTCTACGGCGATCCCGCCTTCGTCGACGTGCCGGTGGAGATCCTGCTCTCGGACGCCTACAACGATGAGCGCCGCCGGCTCGTGGCTGAGACCGCCTCGCTGGAGCAGCGGCCCGGCACGATCCACGGCTTCGGCAAGGCCCTCGACGCCCGGGTGAGCAGCGGCGCCCGCACAGCCGTCGCCAGCACCGGGGCCGGTGAGCCGACGGTCGGCAAGATCGCAGCGACGGTCCCGCCGGACGATGCCCGTGCGGGCGTGGTTCGGGGCGACACGGTCCACTTCGACATCATCGACCGGCACGGCAACATGATCACCGCCACGCCGTCCGGCGGCTGGCTGCAATCCTCGCCGGTGATCCCGGCGCTCGGCTTCTGCCTCGGCACCCGGGCGCAGATGTTCGTCCTCGACGAGGCGCATCCGGCAGCCCTCGCCCCGGGCAAGCGGCCGCGCTCGACCCTCTCGCCGACGATGGCCCTGCGCGACGGCGAGCCCTACCTCGCCTGGGGCTCGCCGGGGGGCGACCAGCAGGACCAGTGGATCCCGCAATTCTTCCTGCGCCACATCCATGCGGGCATGAACCTGCAAGCGGCGATCGACGCGCCGGCCTGGCACACCGAGCACTTCCCGTCCTCGTTCTGGCCGCGCACGGCCCGGCCGGGCGTCGTGGTGGTGGAGAACCGGGTCAGCTCCGGCACGGTGGCGGAGTTGCGCCGGCGCGGCCACCTCGTCGAGGTCGGGTCCGACTGGTCGGAGGGCCGCCTGACCGCGGCGAGCCGCGACGGCCGCCGCCTGCGGGCGGCGGCCAACCCGCGCGGCATGCAGGGCTATGCCGCGGGGCGGTGAGCGCCTTACATCGTCGGGTTGGCGGGCCCGGTCGGGGAAGGGTCGGGGGTGATGGCCGGGGAGTTGCCGGGATCGTTCACCGGAATCTCGACCGGCCGATCGCCCGGGGCCTCGCTCGGCAGGTCGGGCCCGCCGGGATTCGGCGTATCGGGGCCAGGATTGTCGGGACCCGGCGCAGGCGGTACGGGATCGTAGGGCTGGTCCGGGATCGGGCCGGGATTCGACATCGAGCGCTCCTCTCTCTGTCGTTTTCAAACCGGGGCGCCGGGCCCCGGTTCCGCTGCGTCCGGCTACTGCTTGGTCAGGAGCTTGGTGCCGTTCTGGCTGACGATCTGCTGAATCTTGTGGGCGAAGAGCGACAGCAGCAGCGGCATCCGGACCTCGACCCGCACCGCGTCGTCCTCGACGTCGATGTCGCCGTCGACGCGCTGGTTCATGGCGGCCACCAGGAACGAGAGCCGGTCGCCGCTCCAGGTCGCGTCGGCCATGCTGAGGCCCGCCTTCTGCAGCATCTCCTTGGCCTGGCCGATTCCGTTCTCGAGCCGGCGTCGGGCCTCGGCCCGGCCGAGCTGATGGGGAATCACGACAACCAGGGGCTTTGCCATCATCACGCTCCGCTCGCACGATGAGCCTGATGTGGGGAGGCGCAGCCCGACGGCAACGCCGGGGCCTGGATCAGTCCACCACCGCGACGGCGACCCGGGCGATGCCGTTCATGCCGATCGCCTGGCCCGCGCCGCGGGCGAGATCGATGATGCGCCCATGCGCGAACGGCCCACGGTCGTTGATCCGCACCACCACCGAGCGGCCGTTGGACTGGTTGGTCACCCGCACCCGCGTGCCGAAGGGCAGGCTGCGATGCGCCGCCGTGAGGCCGTTGGGGTTGAAGCGCTCGCCGCTCGCGGTGCGATGGCCGGACGCGTACCAGGAGGCTTTGCCGCTCTGGGCCTGAGCCGTCGACGAAGCGGCGAGGCTGCCCAATCCGGCGAGGGCGAAGCCCCCTCCGAGAGCCACCATCCGGGCCGCGTTCGACCGACGCACAGGCTGGGCGCTGTTCATTCCACTGTCCTTGGTGGTTGCTGACGACAGAGCCAATCGAGACCAAACAGGACGAAAATATGACCGCCCGATTTGTGGCAGATAGTGCCGCATTCTCGGCCGATATCTTGAAATTCGTTAAGAAATGACTTTTCAAGTCATGGAGAAATGCGAAACCTTATTGGCGACTTGCGGGAGCGGGCAGCTGCACTCGGGTTTTCAGCATTCGGAAGAAGCGCGGGCCGCGCGGCGGTGCCCGCGGCACCGAGGCGAGTGGCAGGGCCGTGCCGTGGAAGGGGGAGGCGCGGACGCCTCCCCTCCCCGACCGATCCCGGGCTTGGCCGGGATCTGCGAGCGAGGCGCGAAGTCGCGCAGGACCGACTTCGGCCGTGGGGAGAGAGCTTCCCCCTGTCGTCGACGACGTGAGCGCAAGCGAAGCCGAAGCGAGGGGTGAGGTGCCGGAGGAGTCTCTTCCGGAGATCCACCTCACCCTCGCCCTGCGGTCTCGCTGCGCCGACGCCAAGGTCGTCGCAACCCTCTCCCCGCCTGCGGGGAGAAGGGGAAGCCGCGCCTCGCTCTTCAGTGGAACGGCCCCTCCCGAACCGGACGCCACCGCACCGCAACGACGAGGGCACACCATCTGCGTCGACTGTAGCGCTTCATTAACGGATGAGCCCGGCCGCCCGACGACTAGGCAAGAAGTGCAGCCCCATTTCGAGACGCAATTCGTGCCTGCGGGAAACGTGACCTTTACCGTAGCGGCGGCAATGTCTGGTGGTCAGTCGCGTAACCGGTGTTTGCCATGGCTTCCCCGCGTACCGCGGTCGCCGGCGCCGCCGCCCGGAATCAGGTCTCGCGTACCGGGCGAGTGGTGTCGGCGCCGCGGATGGGTCTCGTTACCCCCGCACAGCGTCTTCCCCTGGACGAGGTCATCCTCGGGGATTGCCTCACTGCCCTCGATCGGCTCCCGCCGGCCAGTGTCGACCTGGTCTTCGCGGATCCGCCCTACAACCTCCAGCTCGGCGCCGGCGCCCTGCTGCGCCCGGACCAGAGCACCGTCGACGCCGTCGACGACGACTGGGACCAGTTCGCCAGCTTCGAGGCTTACGACGCCTTCACCCGCGCCTGGCTCTCCGCCTGCCGCCGGGTGATGAAGCCGACCGCCACCCTCTGGGTGATCGGGTCGTACCATAACATCTTCCGCGTCGGGAGCGCGTTGCAGGATCTTGGTTTCTGGATCCTGAACGACATCGTGTGGCGCAAGGCCAACCCGATGCCGAACTTCCGCGGCAAGCGCTTCACCAACGCCCACGAGACCCTGATCTGGGCCTCGCGCAGCGAGCAGAAGGGCTACACCTTCCATTACGAGGCGCTGAAGGGCGGCAACGACGACCTGCAGATGCGCTCGGACTGGTTCATCCCGCTCTGCACCGGCGACGAGCGCCTGAAGGGCGAGGACGGGCGCAAGCTGCACCCGACCCAGAAGCCCGAGGCTCTGCTCGCCCGCACCATCCTGTCGTCGTCGAATCCCGGCGACGTGGTGCTCGATCCCTTCTTCGGCACCGGCACCACCGGTGCGGTGGCCAAGCGCCTCGGCCGGCATTTCATCGGCATCGAGCAGGAGCCGGCCTATGCGGCGGCGGCGCGCGAGCGCATCGCCGGCATCGAGCCCCTGTCGCGTGCCGCGCTCCTCACCGCGCCGACGAAGCGCGCCGAGCCGCGGGTGCCGTTCCTGAGCCTCCTGGAAGCTGGCCACGTCCGGGCCGGCGAGACGCTCACCGACGAGCGGCGGCGCCACAAGGCCCTGGTGCGGCCCGACGGCACGCTCGGGGTCGGCCCGGCCTCGGGCTCGATCCACAAGATCGGTGCCCTGGTCCAGGGCCTGCCGGCCTGCAACGGCTGGACCTTCTGGCACGCCGAGCGCGGCGGACGCCTCGTCTGCATCGACGACTTCCGCGGCACGATGCGGGCCGGGATGGGCTCGGCCGCCTGAGGCGGCGGCACCTCACCGTCCCTTCGGCCGTCCGCGCCCGGTCGTCTTGACCACCGGTGCCGCGGCGGCCGGCCGGCGCGACAGCACCTTCTGTAGCGGCGCCCGCCGCGGCGGCGGCTCGGGTTCGGGGAGCGTCGCGAGGTCGGGTTCCGGCGGCGGCGCCGGGGCGGGAGGGGGTGCGGCCAGCTTCTGCTCCAGGGCGTGGGCCAGAACCTTCTTCATCGCGCCGGGCAGCGGCTCGGCCTCGAGGCCGGGGCGCGGGGTGAAGCGCATGCCCTCGGGGGCCGGCGTGCCGGCGGCGACCCTGGCGAGGAAGACCGTCAACTCGAGCGGGAAATGCGTGAAGACGTGGCGCACGCTTCCCGGCAGCCGCTTCCAGCGCGCGTCGAGAGGCGCATCGAGGAGGGCTTGCGCCGGGTCGTAATCGGCCCGCCACTCGCTCGTCGGCGGCTCGGCCATGGAGCCGAGCAGGCCTTCCGGCGGCCGGGTGCGCAGGAGCACCGCGTCGTCGCCGGCCCGCAGCACCACGAAGGCGGCGCCCCGGCGCAGCTGCCCCGCCACCTTCTTCACCTTGCGCGGGAACGTCTCCTGCAGCCCTTCGGCCCGGGCGCGGCAGGGCTGCATCCACGGGCACAGGGCACAGGCCGGCCGCTTCGGGGTGCAGAGCGTGGCGCCGAGATCCATCACCGCCTGTGCGAAGTCGCCGGGGCGCCGCTGCGGCACCAGGGCTTCGGCGAGGCGGCGGATCTCCGGGCGCGCGGCGGGAATCGGCGCCTCGATCGCGTAGAGCCGCGACACCACCCGCTCGACATTGCCGTCCACCGCCGCCGCCGGCCGGTCGAAGGCGATCGCCGCGATGGCGCCGGCCGTGTAGGCGCCGATCCCCGGGAGCTTCCTCAGCCCCTCCACCGTATCGGGGAAGGCGCCGGCCTCCGCCACCGCCTTCGCGCAGGCATGCAGGTTGCGGGCGCGGGAATAGTAGCCGAGGCCGGCCCAGGCGCCCATCACCGCCTCCTCGGGCGCCGCCGCCAGGGCCTCGACGGTCGGGAAGCGCTCCAGGAAGCGGGCGAAGTAGGGCTTCACCGCAGCGACGGTGGTCTGCTGCAGCATGATCTCGGACAGCCAGACCCGGTACGGATCGGGCGCGACGCCGGGCAGCGCGCGCCAGGGCAGCGCGCGGCGATGGCGGTCGTACCAGACCAGGAGGTCGGCGGCATCCGGCCTTGAGTGCGACGCGGCGGGCGCTACCATGCCGCCCGCCTTAGCGGGTTTTCCGCGATTGCGGGAGCGGGATTTCGGGATCTCGGTCGCCAGACACGGCCCTGGCGGCAGCGGGATCGAGGGTTAAGTGTTCCCTTACACGAAGGCTCTATCTCTCGGGGCTTCACGCCGGGAGCGGCGATCTTTCAGGACGGACGGGCGATGGCGCGGCCCAAACCCTTGAGCGAGCTGATCGAGCGGTCCCTCGGCCCCGTCTTCGCGGCGCAGGGCTTCGCCTCGACCGACATCCTGGCCTCCTGGGCCGAGATCGTCGGCGAGCGGCTGGCCCGGGCCTGCCAGCCGGAAAAGCTCGAATGGCCGCGCCGGCGCGGCGGCACGCGCGAGCGGCCGGAACCCGGCACCCTGACCGTGCGGGTCGAGGGCGCCTTCGCCCTCGAGCTCCAGCACCTCGTGCCGCTGGTGATCGAGCGCATCAACCGGCATTACGGCTGGGCCTGCGTCGGCAAGATCCGCCTGCGCCAGGACCGGGTCGCGCAGGCGCGCCGGCGGACCGCCGCCCCCCCGCCCCTCGACCCGGTGCGCCGCGGCGAGGTCGCGCTCGCCGTCTCCACCGTGAGCGAGGCGGCCTTGCGCGACGCCCTCGACCGGCTCGGCCTCGCGGTACTCGGGGCGCAGCGCTCGCGCTGACCGCGACCGCCCTCTACGCATTCCACGGGTCTCACCTGCGGCAAGCCCGAGCGGGCGTCGGCGCCCATGCGTCGGACGCCGTCGCGGCACGCGACCGCACCCGGGATGAAAGCGTCGCGGGCTGTTGATGCGCCGGCTGCTTGCCACGAGGCGGCCGGGATTCTACCGCACTCACGATCGCGGACCCTCCCGCACCCTCCACGAGGACGCCTGCCATGCTCACCCGTCGCGAGGCCCTGACACTCACCGGCTCGGCCCTCGGCGCGGCTCTGCTCGCGCCGGCCCTGCCGTTCTCCGCCCTCACCCAGGCTGCCTTGGCCCAGGGGCCGGTGGTCGACGGCCTGATGCAGCCCGGCCCCCTCGGCGACGTCTGGCTCGGGCCGGACAATGCCCGCTGCACCATCATCGAGTACGCCTCGATGACCTGCTCGCACTGCGCCGCCTTCCACAAGACGACCTGGCCGGCGCTCAAGGAGCGCTGGATCGATGCCGGCAAGGTCCGCTTCACCCTGCGCGAATTCCCCCTCGACCCGCTCGCCACCGCGGCCTTCATGCTGGCGCGGTCCGACAACGGCGCGCGCTACTATCCCATCACCGACATGCTGTTCGACCAGCAGCAGAACTGGGCCTTCGTGCCCAAGCCCCTCGATGCTCTCGAGCAGATGATGCGCCAGGCCGGCTTCTCGAAGGAGAAGTTCGAGGCGACCCTGAAGGACCAGACGCTCTACGACGCGGTCAACGCCGTGAAGGAGAAGGCCATGACGACCTTCAAGGTGAACGCCACGCCGACCTTCTTCATCAACGGCCAGAAGTACCAGGGCGAGATGACGATCGACGGCATGGAGAAGGTGATCAAGCCGATCGTCGGGGCGTGAGGCGGCAACGACTCCGACAAGGCCCTGACCAGCTGCGCTTGACCTGACACGTGGAACGCCTCCCCTCCCCCCTCGCGGGGAGGGGACGTAGCGATCCGACGCCGCGCACTGCGCCTCCTCATGAAATTCACGCGCCTGCGCATCGTCGGCTTCAAGACCTTCGTCGAGCCGAGCGAGTTCCTGATCGAGCCCGGCCTGACCGGGGTGATCGGGCCGAACGGCTGCGGCAAGTCGAACCTCGTCGAGGCCCTGCGCTGGGTAATGGGGGAGAGCTCGCACAAGAGCATGCGCGCCTCCGGCATGGACGACGTGATCTTCTCGGGCTCCGGCGGGCGGGCCGGGCGCAGCCACGCCGAGGTGACGCTCACCCTCGACAACGGGGCCCGCACGGCGCCCACCGCCTTCAACGCCGCCGACCTGCTGGAGGTCTCGCGCCGCATCGACCGGGGCGCCGGCTCGACCTACCAGGTCAATGGCCGCGAGGTCCGGGCCCGCGACGTGCAGTTGATGTTCGCCGACGCCGCGACCGGCGCGCGCTCCCCCGCCATGGTGCGCCAGGGCCAGGTGGCGGAGCTGATCGCGGCCAAGCCCCAGGCGCGCCGCCGCATCCTGGAGGACGCCGCCGGCATCGGCGGCCTGCATGCCCGCCGGCACGAGGCGGAGCTGCGCCTGAAGGCCGCGGAGGAGAACCTGTCGCGCGTCGAGGACGTGCTGACGGCGATCACCGCCGGCGTCGACTCCCTGCGCCGCCAGGCCCGCTCGGCCCAGCGCTACCGGGCCATCGCCGCCGAGATCCGCCGGCACGAGGCGCTGCTGCTGCTGATCGGGCACACCAATGCCCGCCGCGAGACTCTGGCGGCGGAAGCCGCCCTCGCCCAGGCCCTCGACCGGCTGGCGGCGGCGCAAGCCGAGCAGGTTGACTCCGCGACCGCGCAAGGCATCGCCGCCGCCGCGCTGCCGCGCCTGCGCGAGGCGGAAAGCGCCGCCGCGGCCGCGCTGCAGCGCCTGACCCTGGCGGCGGCGCAGCTCGAGGCGCAGGAGCGCCGCAGCGCCGAGCGGCTGCGCGACCTCGGCCGGCGGATCGTCGACCTGCGCCGCGACCTCGCCCGCGAGGCCGCCTCCCGGGACGACGCGCAGGCGACCCGGGAGCGCCTGGACGGCGAGGCGGCGGCGCTGATCGAAGCCGAGGACGGAGAAGCGGCGCGGGAGGAGGCCGTGGCCCGGGAGGCGGCGGCGGAGACGAGCCTCGCGGGGGCCGAGGCGGCACTCGCCGCCGCGCAAGGCGCCCAGGCCGAGCACGCGGCACGGCGCGGCGCCCTGATCCGCGCGGCGGCCGACGAGCGTGCCCGGGCCACCCGTCTCGCAGCGGAGCAGGCCCGCCTCGCCGGCGAGACGGCCGCGCACGTGGGGTCGGAGCGGCTGAATGCCCTGCGCGAGGCCTACGACGCGGCGAAAGAGGCGGCCGAGGGCGCCGAGGAGGCGGCGGCAGCCGCCCGCGACGCGGTGGCAGAGTCCCGCGACGCCGAGGCGCGGGGCCGGCCGGTCCTGGCGGCGGCGGAGCGGGAGGCGGCGCGGCTCGACACCGAGGCCCTCACCCTCACCCGCCTGGTGGCACCGGGCACCGAAGCGCGCTTTTCCCCGATCCTCGACGCGATCACCGTGGAACCGGGCTACGAGGCGGCCCTGGCGGCGGCCCTCGGCGACGACCTCGAAGCCGCCCTCGACCCGCAAGCCCCGACCCACTGGGCGCTCCTGCCCGATCCCGGCACAGATCCGGACCTGCCGGCCGGCGCCCGGCCCCTCGCCGAGCGGGTGACCGGCCCACCCGCCCTCGCCCGCCGCCTGCGCCAGGTCGGATTGGTGGAGCCGGAGGACGCGGCGGGTCTGCGCGAGCGCCTGCATCCGGGCCAGCGCCTCGTCACCAAGCGGGGCGACCTCACTCGCTGGGACGGCCTCACGGCCGCGGCGGAAGCGCCGCAGCCGGCGGCCCGCCGGCTCTCCGAGCGCAACCGGATCGAGACGTTGAACGAAGCGGCGGCCGAGGCCCGGGAGCAGGCGGAGGCCGCGCGGGAAACCCATGACGCGCTCCAGGCCCGGGCCCGGGAAGCGGCCGCGGCGGAGATCCGCGCCCTCGACGGCGCCCGCCTCGCCCGGCGCAACCTCGACGGTGCCCGCGAACTCTTGAGCCACGCCGAGCGTCGGGAGGCCGAGGCCGCCGCCCGCCGGGTCGCACTGTTCGAGGCCGAGGCGCGCCTCGCCGCGGATGCCGAGGAGGCGACCGCCCGAGCCGAGGCCGCCGAGGAGGCCCTGGCCGCTCTCGACGAGCCCGGTGACCTCACCACCCGCCTCGACGCCGCCCGGATGACGGCCGAGGCGTGCCGGCTCGCCGCCGCCGAGGCCCGGGCGGCCCGCCTGTCGCTGACCCGCGCCGCCGAGGAGTCCGCCGCCCGTCGCGCCGCACTCGCCGCCGACCGGGCACGCTGGCAGGAGCGAGCCGAGCGGGCCGAAGCGGCGCTTGACGAACTCAATGACCGCCTCGCCGCCGCCGAGGAGGAACAGGCCGAACTCGCCGAGGCGCCCGAGACCTTCGCCGAGGAACGCCGCCGGCTCACCGCTGAGACGGACCGCGCCGAGGCCGCCCGGGCTCAGGCCGGCGAGCGCCTGATCGCCGGTGAGACGCACCTGGCCGAGGCCGAGACGCGGGCGCGGGATGCCCTCGACGCCTTCGCGTCCGCCCGCGAGACCCGGGCAGCCGCCGCCGCCGCCCACGAGGCCCTGACGCGACGCCTCGCCGAGGTGGTGCGCGCCATCGTCGACAGCCTCGAGACCAATCCGGAGGGCCTCTACGGCCTCGCCGGCGCGACGCCCGGCGATCCCCTGCCGGAGGTCGCCGCCGTCGAGGCGAAGGCCGCCGCCTTGCGAGCCGACCGCGACCGGCTCGGCGCCGTGAACCTGCGGGCCGAGGAGGAATTGCGCGACACGGAGGGGCGACGCGACGAGCTGGGGCGCGAGCGCGACGAGCTGATCGAGGCGATCCGGCGCCTGCGCGGTGCGATCCAGGGCCTCAACCGCGAGGGGCGCGAGCGCCTGCTCGCCGCCTTCACGGCGGTGAACGGGCATTTCGAGCGCCTGTTCACGACCCTGTTCGGCGGCGGCACCGCCGAGCTGACGCTCGTCGATTCCGACGACCCGCTGGAAGCCGGCCTCGACATCCTGGCCCGGCCGCCGGGCAAGAAGCCCCAGACCATGACGCTGCTCTCGGGCGGCGAGCAGGCCCTGACGGCGACCGCGCTGATCTTCGCGGTGTTCCTCACCAACCCGTCGCCGGTCTGTGTCCTCGACGAGGTCGACGCGCCCCTCGACGACGCCAATGTCGAGCGCTACTGCGACCTGCTGTCGGCGATGGCCCGCGACACCGACACCCGCTTCATCGTCATCACCCACAACCCGATCACCATGGCGCGGATGGACCGGCTGTTCGGCGTGACGATGGCCGAGCGGGGGGTGTCGCAGCTCGTCTCGGTCGACCTCGCGACGGCCGAACGGCTGGTCGAGACGGTTTAACCAGGGCACCGCAAAAATTGCGAAATCCGCCGAAAGTCCAATGACTTAACGAGAGCCCGGGATGCCTTGACACCCAAGGTGGGCGAAACTATGGTGCGCCCGCTCGACGGGGGTAGCCGGACCGGATCTCCTCATCCTTCACACGCGAGGTTTCGCCATGAGCGGCAACGACCCGCGAGGGAAGGACGGCACCGGTGAGGGCTCCTCCCCCGACGACGACCTCTCCGCGAGGCTCAAGCGTCTCGAGATGCAGATCGACCGGAAGCGCCCCGCGGCGGCTCCCGATCCTTCGTCGCGTCAAGACCGCGGCCAGCCTTCGTCCCTCGGCGTCGCCATGCGGCTGTCCACGGAATTCGTGGCCGGCGTGCTGGCGGGCGGCCTCCTCGGCTGGGGCTGCGATCGTCTCCTGGGCACCAAGCCCTGGGGCCTGATCGTCCTGCTCGTCCTGGGCTTCGCGGCCGGAATCTACAACGTGATGCGCGTTTCCGGATTTTTTCCGGCCGCGGACACGAAGAAAGGCCCGCCAGGGTCTTGATCATCCGGTGGATGCCGTGCATCCGCCTGCACGGATTGGCAGCGCGGCGGGAAAAGCCCGCGGCAGCGACACACGAGGGGGCGGGACCGGCATGGCCGTCAAGATGGATCCGATCCACCAGTTCGAGCTGAAGCCGCTGGTTTCGTTCGGGCATATCGGCCACCAGAACATCGCCTTCACCCAGTCGGCGCTGTACATGTTCCTGGCCGTGGGGCTCATCGCGCTCCTGACGATCTGGGCCACGCGCAGCCGCGCGGTGGTGCCGGGCCGGGCGCAGTCCCTCGCTGAGGTGTTCTACGAGTTCATCGGCCAGACGGTGCACCAGTCGGCCGGCCACGGCAGCGAGCGCTTCGTGCCGCTGGTCTTCTCCCTGTTCATGTTCATCCTGCTCTTGAACCTGTTCGGGATGATCCCCTACGCCTTCGCGGTGACCAGCCACATCATCGTCACCTTCATGCTGGCGCTGGTGGTGATCCTCACCGTGGTGATCTACGGCTTCATGGCCCACGGCACCCACTTCCTCGGCCTGTTCGTGCCCCCCGGCGTGCCCGGCTGGCTCAAGCCGCTGATCGTGGTGATCGAGGTCGTGTCGTTCATCTCGCGTCCCATCAGCCTCTCGGTCCGTCTCTTCGCCAACATGCTGGCGGGCCACATCGCGCTGAAGATCTTCGCGGGCTTCGTCCCGGCCCTGCTCGCCGCCGGCGTCTGGGGCATCCTCTCGCCCCTGCCCCTCGCCCTCTCGGTCGCCGTCACGGCCCTCGAGATGCTGGTCGCGGTGCTGCAGGCCTACGTCTTCGCGACGCTGACCTCGATCTACCTCAGCGACGCCCTGCATCCGGGCCACTGAGGCGGCCGGGGCCATCAGGCCCCGCCCCTCGCCCGCGATCGCAACACCCGAGCTTCCCACCCCGGTTCGCCGTGTCGCGGCCGGATCCCACCCGCCAGACGACTAGACGACCTTAGGAGCACCACGATGGATCCCGTTGCTGCGAAGTACATCGGCGCCGGCCTCGCCTGCCTCGGCATGGCGGGCGCCGCCGTGGGCCTCGGCAACCTGTTCGGCCAGTTCTTCGCCGGCGCCCTGCGCAACCCCTCCGCGGCCGACAGCCAGCGCGCCAACCTGCTCCTCGGCTTCGCGCTGACCGAGGCGCTGGGCATCTTCTCGCTGCTCGTCGCGCTGCTGCTGCTGTTCGCCGTCTGATCCGGCGAGGATTGCCTCAGGTGGTCCACCCGCGCACCGGGCCTTTCCAGGAGGGTCCGGTGCGCGCGCGTTAAGGGCGCCTGACACCACGACTTCGTGCAGCCGCCGCCCCCGCGAGGCGTGGCGGTGCGACGGCCGGCCCGGCCGAGCGCTCGGCGGGAGCGCTTCGTCTCCCCTCACACCCGGACGACACCATGGCGCAGCCACATGCACCGGCTCCCACCAACGAAGGGATCATCAACGTGCCGGCCTCCGAGCATGGCGGCGGATTCCCGCCGTTCGAGAGCAGCACCTTCGCGGCGCAGATCCTCTGGCTCGCGCTCGCCTTCGGCCTGCTCTACTACCTGATGTCGAGAGTCGCCCTGCCGCAGATCGCCGGCATCCTGCACGACCGGCAGGCCCGCCTCTCCGGCGACCTCGACCAGGCCGTCCGCGCCAAGGCCGAGGCCGACAGCGCCCGCGACACCTACGAGCGCGCGCTCAAGGACGCCCAGGACAAGGCCAAGGGCATCGCCCAGACCACCCGCGAGCAGCTCGCCTCTGAGGCCGAGACCCGCCGCAAGTCCCTCGAGGCCGACCTGGCGACCAAGCTCGCCGAGGCCGAGGGCCAGATCCGCACCCGCACCGCCACCGCGATGAGCAGCGTGCGCGAGGTAGCCGCCGACGCCGCGACCGCCATCGTCGAGCGCCTGACCGGCCAGGCGCCGGACCGCGCCGCCGTCGAGGCGGCCTACGACCGCGCCGCCGCGCGGCCCCAGACCGTGCACTGAGCCGCAGGAGATCACGACATGCTGTTCGATGCGGAATTCTGGGTCGCGGTCGCCTTCGTGGTGTTCTGCGGCATCGCCTGGAAGATGGGCCTGTTCGACCAGATCATCGGCGGGCTCGACAAGCGCGGCGCCCGCGTGCGCAAGGAACTCGAGGAGGCCCGGCGCCTGCGCGAGGAGGCCGAGGCCGTCCTGGCGGATTACAAGCGCCGCCGCTCCGAGGCCGAGCGCGAGGCCGCCGAGATCGTCGCTAACGCCCGCGCCGAGGCCGAGGCCGCTGCCGCCGAGGGTCATGCCCGCCTGAACGAGTTCGTCGCCCGCCGCACCAAGGCGGCGGAGACCAAGATCGCCCAGGCCGAGGCCCAGGCCGCCGCCGAGGTGCGAGCCGCCGCGGCGGAAGCCGCCGTGCGGGTCTCCGAGTCCATCCTGCGGGAGAAGGTCAGCGGCGACGCCGCTCAGGACCTGGTCCGCCGCAGCCTCGGCGAGGTACGGACCCGCCTGCGGGCCTGACCTGTCGCGACAATTGCGGTAACGCTTCTGAGAGCCGCCTTCGGGCGGCTTTCTTATTGGGCGAAAGCGAAACCCCATTCGGTCATGCCGCAAAGTCTTCGCTTGCGGTCAAAGGAATTATTTTAAGACATAACGTCGACGTCTGGACTCGGCTTCGCTGAAGATGCGCAGACTTTACATGTTTAACCACAAGAGGATCGCCGGCCGACGTTTTCTGTGGCATAGAACGGGACGAATCGCCGTCGAGCCCGTGATGACCGTCTACTACTTCCACTTCCAATCGGGCCGCCGCCTGATCATGGACCCCGAGGGGGTCGAGCTGCGCAGTACGGCCGACGCCCTGGAAGTGGCGGCCAAGCTGGCGGCCGGCCTGCTCGACGATCGCGAAGTCGCCTGCGACTGGACGCGCAGCGCCTTCCGGGTCGAGGACCAGCATCAGCGCCGCGTCCTCCGCCTGCCGATGACGACCGTGCGGGCCCGGGACAATCGCAGTCGGGCGCTGCGGAATTAGGGCGAAGAAGCCGGCTCGCGGAGGTGACCGGTCCGCTCGACCGGCCAGCTCTCACGCCGCTCCCCTCCAGTTCTCCCTGAACCACACGTAGACCGACCGGATCCCGTCCCGGAGCGGGATGCGCGGCGCCCATCCCATGGCCTGGAGCGTGTCCGCGCTCATCAGCTTGCGCGGCGTGCCGTCCGGCTTGCTCAGGTCGTTCGCGATCCGCCCGCGAAAACCCACGACCTCGGCGACGATGCGGGCGAGATCCGCGATCGCGATGTCGGTGCCGGACCCGACATTGACGTGCGCGTCGCCCGAATAGGTCTGGAGCAGGAAGACCAGCGCGTCGGCGCAATCGTCGACGTGCAGGAATTCCCGCCGCGGCGTGCCGGTACCCCAGATGACCAGCTCGTCGTCGCCCCGCAGCATCGCCTCGTGGGCCTTGCGGATCAGGGCCGGCAGGACGTGGCTGCCGGTGAGGTCGAAATTGTCCTCCGGGCCGTAGAGGTTGGTCGGCATCGCCGAGATGAAGTCGCAGCCGTGCTGGCGGCGATAGGCCTGGACGAGCTTGATCCCGGCGATCTTGGCGACCGCGTACCACTCGTTGGTCGGCTCGAGCGGCCCGGTCAGCAGGGCATCCTCGGTGATCGGCTGGCGCGCGAATTTCGGGTAGATGCAGCTCGATCCGAGGAGCAGCAGCCTGCTCACTCCGGTGCGCCGGGCCGCCTCGACCACGTTCGCCTCGATCATGAGGTTGTCGTAGAGGAAATCGGCCGGATAGGTGTCGTTGGCGAGGATCCCGCCGACCTTGGCGGCGGCGAGCACGACCGCATCGGGCCGCGCCTCCGCCATCCACGCCTCCGTCTCGGCCTGCCGCGTGAGGTCGACGGTGCGGCGGTCGGCGGCGAGGATCTCGCAGCCCTCGCGCGCGAGCCGGCGGACCACCGCGCTCCCGACCATGCCCCGGTGCCCGGCGACCCAGACGCGCTTGCCAGCGAGCGGGTAGAGAAGCTCATTCCGCATGGCGGTGCTGCTCCTTGGCGACGGCCGCGAGATCGTGGCGCACCATCTCGGCGCACAGTTCCTGCCACTTGGTCTCGTGGACCCAGCCGAGCTTCTCCCGCGCCTTGGTGGGATCGCCGATCAGCAGGTCGACCTCGGTCGGCCGGAAGTAGCGCGGATCGACCTCGACGAGAACACGCCCGGACCGGGTGCAGACCGCCTTCTCGTCGACGCCGCGGCCGGACCATTCGAGCGTGATGCCGGCCTCCGCGAAGGCGGTGGTGACGAAGTCGCGCACCAGGGTCGTCTCCCCAGTCGCCAGCACGTAGTCGTCGGGCGTCTCCTGCTGCAGCATCATCCACATGCCGCGGGCGTACTCGCGGGCGTGGCCCCAGTCGCGACGAGCGTCGAGATTGCCGAGATAGAGCCGGTCCTGATGCCCGTGCCGGATCGCCGCGACGGCGCGGGTGATCTTGCGGGTCACGAAGGTCTCGCCGCGCAGCGGACTCTCGTGGTTGAACAGGATGCCGTTCGAGGCGTGCATGCCGTAGGCCTCGCGGTAGTTCACCACGATCCAGTAGGCGTAGAGCTTCGCGGCCGCGTAGGGGCTGCGGGGATAGAACGGTGTCGTCTCGCTCTGCGGCACCTGCTGCACCAGCCCGTACAGCTCCGAGGTCGAGGCCTGGTAGAAGCGGGTGTGCCGGGTCAAGCCGAGGATGCGGATCGCCTCCAGGATCCGCAACGTGCCGATGCCGTCGGCATTGGCGGTGTATTCCGGGGTCTCGAAGCTGACCTGGACGTGGCTCTGCGCCGCCAGGTTGTAGATCTCGTCCGGCTGGACCTGCTGGATCACCCGGATCAGGTTGGTCGAGTCGGTCATGTCCCCGTAATGGAGCACGAAGCGCTGATCGAGGACGTGGGGATCCTGGTACAGGTGCTCGATTCGCCCGGTGTTGAACGAGGACGAGCGGCGCTTGATGCCGTGGACGACGTAGCCCTTCTGCAGCAGGATCTCCGACAGGTAGGCACCGTCCTGCCCCGTCACGCCCGTGATCAAGGCAACTTTCTTCGATCGATCGACTGTCATAGGCCGCCCGTTGAATTACTTACGTATTTCCATAATTATATTGGAAACACGACTTCGAAGGCAACCCGACACGCCGCGGCTGGATGCGCATGACATCTTGACGCATCGGCCGGCATCAATGAATAGCGAATTTAATCCCCGAATTCTCTGGCCTCAGTACTTTGACACGATTGCAGCACCGCCCCGCGCCCGGCGATCGGGCGCGGAGAGCGGGCACAGGCCACCGTCGGCGGCTCAGAGCCGGTAGCGGATCTGGTCGGTCCAGAAGCGTTCGAGGCGGGCGAGGGCCTGGTTGAGGCGGCCGAAATCGTCCTCCGAGATGCCGCCGATCGGCTGGATGGTCTTGGCGTGCTTGTCGTAGAGCCCGCGGACGATCTCGTGCACCTCGCGGCCCTTGTCGGTCAGGCTGATGCGGACCGAGCGGCGGTCGGTCTTCGAACGGGCGTGGTGCAGGTAGCCGGTCTCGACCAGCTTCTTGACGTTGTACGAGACGTTCGAGCCGAGATAGTAGCCGCGGGTGCGCAGCTCGCTCGCGGTCAGCTCCTTGTCGCCGATATTGTAGAGCAGCAGCGCCTGGACGCTGTTGACGTCTTCGCGGCCGCGGCGCTCAAACTCGTCCTTGATCACGTCGAGGAGCCGACGGTGCAGCCGCTCGACCAGGTGGAGCGCCTCGAGGTAGTGGGGGCGGACGGCGGTCTCGGTCTCGGGAGCGGAGATCGTCTGCGCCACCTTCGTCGCCTGGGTCTTCATCGGAACGCCTCACTCTGTACGGGGGTGCTCGGCGGTGTCTCCCGCTCCGCTTATGAGTTCAAATTAGGCGCGCCCCGTGAATGTGAGTTTAAACGACAGGATAAATTCTCGATTTACCTCTGTCGGTAAACCGAAGATGAACCTGATCGTTCACTTTCGAGAAAGGTTGAGGTTCAGCGTAGTTCGCGCGAGGCGAGCCAGGAGACCGTGAAGTAGACCAGGATGATCATGCCGTCGAAGGCGAGGCTCGGCAGCGACATGGGCAGGAGCTGCGGGGTCAGCAGGGCGAGCACCATGGCGGAGGTGGCGGCGAGCAGCCAGACCACGCCGCCCCAGGCGGTGGCGAGCCACAGGCCCACCGCCGCCAGCAGGTTGATGACGCCGAAATAGACGATCACCGCCTGCCGGCCGATGGGCGCGGCCTCGAACGGCGCGGCGTTGGGGCGGGCGCCCAGGATCTCGGCCCAGGCGCTGAGGCCCTTGACCATCCAGACCACGGCGACGACCCGCATCAGCCAGACCAGCACCACGTCCCAGCGCGTCTCGGGCCGCGGGGCCCGGCGCTCGATGCGGTCGGCCGCCTCCTCGAGGCCTGCCCGCCGGGGACCACCCCGGACCTTGCTCAAGGAGCGCATGGTCAGGTGAAGCTCGGCTCGCCGGGCATCGGCGCGAAATGGGCTTCGATCTCCTCCGGACGCACAGCCTCCAGGGTGGCGGGCCGCCAATCCGGCCGGCCGTCGCGGTCGATCAGCACCGAGCGCACGCCCTCGTAGAAGTCGTGCCCGCGCAGGATCCGGCACAGGACGCGGTATTCGAGCTGCATCGCCTCCGGGAAGGACAGGGAGGCTCCGCGGCGCATCTGGGCCAGCGCCAGGGTGAGGCTGGTAGGCGAGCGGGTGCGGATCGTCGCGGCGGTCGTCCGGGCGAACTCGGATCCGGCGGCGTCGAGGCGGGCCAGCACCTCCGCGACGCTGTCGGCCGAGAAGCAGGTCTCGATCAGCGCCCGCTCGGCGTGGAGCGGGCCGGGGGCCGGCACCTCGTGAGTGCCGAGCGCCTGGTCGACCGGCTGCCCCTGGCTGAGCGCGTCGCGGATTGCCTCGAACTGCGCGGCGGGCGCAGCGTGGGTGGCAAGACCGAAAGCGAGGACGTCGCCCTGACCGATCCGCTCGCCGGTGAGCGCCAGATAGGTGCCGACGAAGCCCGGCAGCCGCGGCAGGGCGTAGGTGGCGCCGACATCGGGAAAGAAGCCGATGCCGGTCTCGGGCATCGCGAAGGCCGTGCGCTCCGCCGCGACCCGGTGCGAGCCGTGCACCGACACCCCGACCCCGCCGCCCATCACGATGCCGTCGATCAGCGCGATGTAGGGCTTCTCGTAGCGCTGGATCAGCGCGTTGAGCTCGTACTCCTCGCGGAAGAAGGTCTGGGCTTCAGCGTACTTCCCGGCGCTGCCCTCCTGGTGGATGCGGCGGATGTCGCCGCCGGCGCAGAAGGCGCGCTCGCCGGCGCCCTGCACCACCACCCGGGTCACCGCCGGGTCCGCCGCCCAGGCCTCGAGGGCGGCGCGCATGGCGCGCACCATCTCGAGGGTGAGGGCGTTGAGGGCCTTGGGCCGGTTGAGGGTGATGAGCCCGGCGGCACCCCGCCGCTCGCACAGAACCGCGCCGTCCGCCGTCACGCCCGCGTCGCTCATGATGCACCCTCCCGGTTAATGGCGGTTAACCGGGTGCCGCCCGCCGCGTCAACGGCGCGAGACGACTCAGGCACGAGACGACTCAGGGGCCCTCGCGACCGAAAGCCTCCCGCGACCCTGCCATGCACCTCCGCCTGGGTTCTGGCGACGGCCGGACTGTGCTACCTGCGGATTGGACGAATTCGACGAAGGACAGGCCCGGCGCGAAAGCGGGCCGCGAGGAGGCCCGACCCCGGATGTCGCAGATCCAGCCGATGCCCCGGCCGCTCGCCCGGGAAGCCGCCCGGACCGAGCCGGCCGCCCTCGGGCTCACCCAGCGCCCGCGGCGCAACCGCAAGGCCGAGTGGTCGCGCCGCCTGGTGCGAGAGACCACCCTCACCGTCGACGACCTGATCTGGCCGATCTTCCTGATCGAGGGCGAGAACCGGCGCGAGCCGGTCGCCTCGATGCCGGGCGTCGAGCGCCTCTCGGTCGACGAGGCGGTGCGGGCGGCCGAGCGTGCGGCGTCCTTGCGCATCCCCGCGATCTCGTTCTTCCCCTTCGTCGAGCCTCCCTTGCGCGACGCGACCGGCTCGGAGGCGCTCAACCGCAACAACCTGGTCTGCCGCGCCGTGCGGGCGGTGAAGAAGGCAGTGCCGGAGATCGGCATTATCACCGATGTCGCCCTCGACCCCTATACCAGCCACGGCCATGACGGCCTCCTGGAGGACGGAGTGATCGTCAACGACGAGACGGTGGCGCTCCTCGTCGAGCAGAGCCTGATCCAGGCCGAGGCCGGCACCGACGTCATCGCCCCCTCCGACATGATGGACGGGCGGGTGGGCGCGATCCGGGCCGGGCTCGACCGGGCCGGGCACCGCGACGTGCAGATCATGACCTACGCGGCGAAGTACGCCAGCGCCTTCTACGGCCCGTTCCGCGACGCGATCGGCACGAGCGCCACGCTGGTCGGCGACAAGCGCACCTACCAGATGGATGCCGGCAACACCGACGAGGCCCTGCGCGAGGTCGCCCTCGACCTCGACGAGGGCGCCGATTCGGTGATGGTCAAGCCCGGCATGCCGTATCTCGACGTGATCCGCCGGGTGAAGGAGACCTTCTCCGTGCCCACCTTCGCCTACCAGGTCTCGGGCGAGTACGCGATGATCGCGGCCGCGGCCCAGAACGGCTGGCTCGACGGCGAGCGCGCCATGATGGAGAGCCTGGCCGCATTCAAGCGCGCCGGCGCCGACGGCGTCTTCACCTACTTCGCCCCGCGGGTCGCCGAGCGGCTGCGGCAAGGGTGAGGCCGGCAAAATGAGGCCAGGACGACGGGCGAGGCTCGCGGGTCTCGCCGCCCTCCTCGGCCTCGGCGCCTGCTCCGGCACCCCCGACGCCGAGCAGGCCCGGATCTGCCGGCGCGCCCTGCCGACCCTGGTGCCGGCAGGATCCCGCGTGGCGGTGTTGCGCGAGGCCACCGGGCCGCAGGAGCGCAGCATCCGCATCGACTTCTCGCAGGAGCGCGAGGGCCGCAGCCCGCTGCCGCGCTACGCGGTCTGCCAGTTCTCCGGCTTGAGCCGCACCGATCTCTCGGGGCTCGCGAGCGACCGCGGTCCGGTCGGCGGCGCGGCGCTCTACCTGCTCAAGCACTACTACCTCGACACGCCGGACGCGGCGCTCGCCGAGCCGGGAGCGGGCTGACGCGGCACCGTGCGCGCTCTAGAGTGAACGCGTCCGGAGAGTCCCGCTTGAGCCAGCCCTACGCCATCACCCCGGACGACGTCGTCCGGGCCGCCCACACCATCCGCGGCCACGTGCTGCGCACGCCGCTGGTGCCGGCGCCGCGCCTGTCCGAGCTGACCGGGGCGCGGGTCCTGGTCAAGCACGAGAACATGCAGGCGACCGGTGCCTTCAAGGAGCGCGGCGCGGTCAACCGGCTCAGCGCCCTGACCGAGGCCGAGCGACGCCGCGGCGTGGTGGCGATGTCGGCCGGCAACCATGCCCAGGCCGTGGCCTATCACGCGCGGCGCCTCGGCATCCCGGCCACCATCGTGATGCCGGCGACGACCCCCCTGGTGAAGGTCGAGAACACCCGCGCCCACGGCGCCACCGTGGTGCTGGAGGGCGACACCCTGGTCGAGGCGGCCTCCGCCGTCGAGCGGCTGGTCGAGGCGCACGGCTTCGTGCTGGTCCACCCCTACGACGATCCCCTGGTGATGGCCGGCCAAGGGACCATCGCGCTCGAGATGCTGGAGGACGCCCCGGACCTCGATTGCCTGGTGGTGCCGATCGGCGGCGGCGGGCTGATGAGCGGCATCGCGATTGGTGCGAGCCTGCGGCCGCGGGTGTCGCTCACCGGCGTCGAGGCCGCCCTCTACCCCTCGTTCCTCAACGCCATCGACGGGCAGGGCCGGCCGATCGGCGGCCCGACGCTGGCCGAGGGCATCGCCGTCAAGACCGTCGGCCGCCTGACCCTGCCGATCATCCGCGACCTCGTGCGCGAGATCGTGCTCGTCGACGAGCCGCAGATCGAGCGGGCGGTGCACGACTACGCGACGCTCCAGCGCAGCCTCGCCGAGGGCGCGGGCGCCGCCGGCCTCGCCGCGCTCCTGGCCCGGCCCGACCTGTTCGCCGGCCGCACGGTCGGCCTGGTGCTCTGCGGCGGCAACATCGACGCGCGGCTGCTGGCCTCCGTGATGGTGCGCGAATTGGAGCGCGAGGACCGGATCATCTCGTTCCGGATGACCGCGAGCGACCGGCCCGGCGTGCTCGGCCGGGTGGCCGGGCGGCTCGGCGAGTTAGGGGCCAACATCCTGGAGGTCTCGCACGGCCGCCTCCACCTCGACGTGCCGGCAAAGAGCGTCTCGATCGACGTGACGATCGAGACCCGCGGCCCCGGCCACACCGCGGAGATCCTGGATACGCTCAGCCGCGAGGGGCTGGAGCCGCGGCGGATCGGGCCGCACGGGAATGCGGCGACGGGGGGATGAGCCTCGAAGCTCACTCCCTGTCGGATGACGCGGATCAGCGCGTCTGCTCCCGCGTCAGCAGCGTGCGGTCGGGCGCGGCCTCCTGCTTGTCCTGGTACAGGGGCACGATCGCGCGCAGCCAGGCGCGGGTGTCGCGGCCGCCGTAATTGCGGTCGATCACGTCGCGGGTGACGAAGGCCTGGAGGTTCACCGGGCCGAAATTGTAGCCGACCAGCCCGCCGACCGCGACTTGCCCCTGCGAGCGGTAGCCCGCGACCCCGGTCGGCAGATCGGTGGAGCCGAAGGCCACCGCGCCGAGCTGCCACTTGCCGAAGTTGCGGGTCGCCGTCAGGTCGAGGTTCATGTAGTCGGGATAGGTCGCCACTCCCGGTGGCGGTCGGTCGCCGAGGAAGTGCCCGTAGAACAGGTGCGCCGTCACGTTCCAGTCGTTGCCGACGTAGCTGAGCGCGAAGCGGTGCGTCAGCGACGAAGTTTGCGTCGCGAAGCCGGTTTTGCTGGGCAGGTAGCCGCCGAGCAGGTAGCTGAAGCCGACATCGCCGCCGAGATCCCAGGCGAGCTGGGCGGCGAGCAGCGGCTGGCCGAAGCCGCTCTGCCAGGCGCTGTCCTGGGGGCCCAAGGCCGAGTAGGGCACGCCGGCGAAGAGTTGCAGCCGGCCGCCGGCGAGGTCCCACGGCGTCGCCCAGGCCAGGGTCGTCGTGTTGACGTTCAGCGGCATCACGCCCGGGCTCGTCTGGCGGACGCCGAAATTCGTGGCGGTGATCCAGTAGAGGCCGTGCGGGATCTGCGCGCCGACCGGCAGCCCGACCGACTGCCCAGGCTGCGCGGCGGAGCCCGCTTCGGCCGGTCCGGATATCCCCAGAGCGAGGCCGGCGACTGCGAGCGCCCGCCCGAGCGGAGCGCGCGACCTCCTGCCGGCGGCCTCACCCCGCCGGAACGTCGCCCGGGCATGCCGGATGCCGTCCATCCGCAGCCGGCCCGCGAGAGCGATGCTTCGGCCCTCTCCACGGCCCCAGCGCCACGATTCATGTCCCTGCCCCGGCTTCAAGTCCGCCATGCCCACGCGCTTTCCCCGCTCTCACGGCTTGATTGCCTTCTTCGGCAAATTGCTAGTTTTAAGACAGATGATTTATCTTACCCTGCGTCGTATTTCGCCCAGCGGCGCTTGAGGTTCAACGAAAACTTGTCATGAAGCCACGGATTATTCCAAGGTAGGGCAACGTACGCTGCGAGAGCGCCGCCGCAGCGCCCGGTGGCACAGACCAGGCGCCGCCGGATCGCGACGGTTCAGCGACGCCTCGGCTGCACCGCCCAGGCCGGGACCCCGGCGCCACGCGGGAGAAGCCGCGTCGCCGGATCGGCCATCATCGGTGCGCCAAGCAGTTGACCGGTGCCGCGCGCCTGCGAATGCGAGGAGCGCGGGTCGTGATAGGGGTGGTGGACGTAGCTGCTCATATGCGCGCCGCCCGCCGGCATGCGTCCGCCCCCGCCGCCATCGGCCAGGGCCGCGCTCGCGGCGGCGAGAGGCAGGGCCAGAGTGGCGGCGAACAGCGTGGTGAGTGCGAGTGCTCTCATCGGTCGATCCTCGATCCGAGGCGCGGTCCCTGCTCGCAGGAACCCGCCCGCTTCCGTATAGAGAGCCTGAAATACAATGAGCTTGATTGATGTGCGCACACGCACATCAAGTATATCTTAGTTTAATCCCGCGAACTCTACAGCCGTGTGCGTAGGGGCACGTGCCAGACAGGACATCATGTCGATCCGGGATGACGCAGATGCGAAATTGACCGGGGCCTGCCATTGCCGCGGCCGCACCCTTGAGACGGAGCGCGGCCGCGCCCACCTTATCGAGGCGGGCGAACAGGCGGAGACGGACGCGATGGCGAATTCCTGGCAAGGCGGACCGTATGGCGGTCCCTATCAGGGCAACCCCTATCAGCAGGGTACGATTCCTCCGGCAGCTCCCGGCTGGGCCGGCCCGCCGGTGCTGGTGGCGCACGGCTCGCTGTCGCGGCGCTTCCTGGCTTATCTGCTCGACATCGTGTTCATCTTCGGCTTCAGCTGCCTGCTGTGGCTCGCGATCTCGCTCCTCGGCGTCATCACCTTCGGGGTCGGCTGGGCGCTCTACGCGATCCTGCCGGCGAGCGGCGTCATCTACAGCGCGATCACCGTCGGCGGGCCGCGCCAGAGCACGCTCGGCATGCGGATGATGGGCCTGCGGGCGGTGCGGGCGACCACCGGCGGGCCGATCGACTGGATCACCGCCGCCGTGCACGCGCTGCTGTTCTACGTCGCGCTGTCGACCTTCCTGCTTTGGCTCCTCGATATCGGCATCGGCGTGATGCGGGCCGACCGGCGCATGGGCCACGACCTCGTCCTCGATCTCGCAGTCGTGCGCGAGGCATGAGCGCCCCGTGAGGCGTAAGGCTGCAACCTTCGGCGCCGGCCGCGCTTAAATCCCAGGATTTCGCGCCGGCGCGGTCCAGGCCTGTTGAGGCGGGCCGCGCCGGTGTTATCCTGCCCTTCCCGGCGCTCGCGCCGGCCCCTGCCTGCGAGACCAACGAAGCGTGACCAGCCATCCGCGGGACGCACCGCAGTTCTACCTCACGGCCCCGTCGCCGTGCCCCTACCTGCCTGGGCAGCAGGAGCGGAAGGTCTTCACGCACCTCGTCGGCCGGCGCGCCCGCGACCTCAACGAGATCCTGACGCAAGGGGGGTTCCGCCGCTCGCAGACCATCGCCTACCGGCCGGCCTGCGAGACCTGCCGCGCCTGCATCTCGGTGCGGGTGGTGGTGGACGACTTCGCGCCCAGCGACAGCCAGCGCCGGGTGCTGAAGCGCAATCGCGACCTCGTCGGCCAGGCCCAGGCCAACCGCCCGGCCTCGGAGCAGTACGCCCTCTTCCGCCGCTACCTCGACGCGCGCCACGGCGACGGCGGCATGGTCGACATGACGGTCCTCGACTACGCCATGATGGTCGAGGACAGCCACGTCGAAACCCATCTGGTGGTCTACCGCAAGCGGGGTCCGGACACCGCGATCAACGGCCGCGGCACCGGCGCGCCGATCGCCGTCTGCCTCACCGACGTGCTCTCCGACGGGCTGTCGATGGTCTACTCGTTCTACGATCCCGCAGAGGCCGAGCGCTCCCTCGGCACCTTCATGATCCTCGACCACATCGAGCGCGCCCGCAGCCTCGGCCTGCCCTACCTCTACCTGGGCTACTGGGTCGAGGGCTCGCGCAAGATGCAGTACAAGGCGAAGTTCACCCCCCAGGAGCGGCTGATGCCGAATGGCTGGGCCCGGGTGGAGGAGGCGTGATTCAGCTTCCGAAAGGGAGCTTTCGGAAGCTGAACCAAAAGCCCGCGCAGCGCGTGAGCGATGCCGGATTCCGCACCGTGAGAATGGCCGCGCAGCAATCGCCGAGCGGTCGATCGGAAGCACTGTGAGAGCCTGGAGACTGTCGCCGCCCGGCAACAGGATGGCCCCCTCCCTTTTTCGCCTCCGTATCGCAATCGTCCTCAAGCTTGACCGGATTACCGCTGCCCTGCCCCATGTCGACGCCGCAGGCGCTTCAGAAAGCCGCGGCGCTCGGGGGGATACGTACGAATGGGTACGGGCTTCGGGCGCCTGCGCCGGGCAGGATGGGTCGGCGCGTGGCTCGCCGGCACGGCGATGGCGGGCGTGCAGGGCGCCGCGGCGCAGGGCGTGACCGGCCTCACGGTCTTCGGCGACAGCTACGCCTATACCGGCAACGTCGTGCGCTTCACCGGCCGGCCCCTCGGCGCCCCCTACGTGAACGGCCGCTACTCCAACGGCGCCAACTTCGTCGACGGGCTGCAGGCGATCTACGGCCTGCCCGATCCCGCCGTGACGAACTCCGCCGTCGGCGGCGCCCAGACCGGCACCGGCAATGTCGGCTCGGCCCTGTTGCCGGGGCTGAACCCGGGGGGCGGCGTTCCTGGCGAGCGGCCAGCGCCTCGGTCCGGGCAACCTTGTCGCCATCAATATCGGCGGCAATGACGGCATCGGGGCGACGCTCACAGGGCTCACCCCGGCCCAGGCGCCCCTCCTCGGCCGGGTCTCGGCAGCGAACACGGTCGGCAACGTCGGTCGGCTCGTCGGTGCCGATGCGAGCACCATCGTGTTCAACGCCTTCACCACCCTGAACGGCCTGCCGCGTGTGGCGGCCTCGGGCAACGCCGCCGCGGGCGACCTGTTCGCCCGCTCCTACTTCGACGGGCTCCAGGCCGGCTTCGCCCCCTATTCGACACGGTCGGTCCCGTTCGCCTCGGGCCGATCGTCGGCCTCGCCTATGCCCGCACCCGGGTCGGCGCCTAGACCGAGCGGGGCGATCCGGTGCTGACGCAATCGATCGGCGCCACCGGCCTCGACTCGCTGGTCGGCCGCGCCGGCCTGCAGCTGCGCGCCACGCCCTTCAGCCTCGTCGGCCTGCCGGTGCGGGCCTTCGTCAACGTCACGGCCGAGCACGAAGTCCTGGATGGCGGCCGCACGCTGGTGACCTCCCTTACCTCGACCCCGCTGCTGCCGATCCTGACCCCGCTCGGCCGCGGGGCGCGGGGCACCTACGGCCTTGCCGAGGCGGGTCTGTCTGCCGACGTGACCCCGGGTCTGAGCCTGACGCTCACCGGCGGCACCACCTTCGCCTGGACGGGTGGGGACGGCTATGCGGTCAATGGCGGGCTGACGCTGCGGTTCCGACCGCGATCCTAGCCCCGCAGCTCCGGGGCTCGCGCGGGCGAGGCCCCGGGGGACTCGGACCCGTCGCGATCTCAGCCGCAGACGCGCACGCGGCGGTAGTAGACATTGCCGAAATCGTCGCGCGCGCGCCGGCGCTGGATCCAGCAATCCCGGGCCGGTGCGTAGTAGACGCGTCGGTAGCCATAGGCCGGATAGCCGTAAGCCGGGGAGCCGTAAGCCGGGTAAGCATAGCGCGGCTGCGCCGCCGCCGCGGCGGCGAGGCCGCCCAGGGCCAGCCCGCCGATGATGCCGGCCGCGATGGCCCCGCCGTCGCGGGCCTGCGCGGGCGCCTGCATGCCGATCAGCGGAAGTGCGGCGGCCGCCGCGATCACGCACTTGCGCAGTGAAGCCGCGCCGGACGACAGACGATCAACCATCTCGAACCCCGATCCCAAATATTCTTGAGCCACTTGGACGACATCGACAGAATGCGCCTCCCCCCTTGAGACCGGCCTGCGGCTCCGGATAAAATTTTATCGAACGGCCCTGAAAGTCGAAGATGGCGAGCATCCGCCGCGACGATGCCGCCCCGAGCCTGCGGATGATCGCGGTCCGGAGAACCCGAACCGGGCGGCCGGCCTTCGCGGTGGGCCCGGCAGGCAAGGCCCCCTCCCCTTCCTTGCCTTCTCGCCCCGCATCCCATAGCCGTCGCGGCATCCCACCCCGCCCGTGACCAGGAGCCCCGACGATGATCCCCCGCTACAGCCGGCCCGAGATGACGGCGATCTGGTCGCCGGAGACGCGTTTCCGGATCTGGTTCGAGATCGAGGCCCATGCCACCACGGCGCTCGCCGAACTCGGCGTGGTGCCGAAGGAGGCGGCCGCCAAGGTGTGGGAGAAGGGCCGCGACGCGGTCTTCGACGTCGCGCGCATCGACGAGATCGAGCGCGTCACCAAGCACGACGTGATCGCGTTTCTGACCCATCTCGCCGAGATCGTCGGGCCCGAGGCGCGCTTCGTCCACCAGGGCATGACCTCGTCGGACGTGCTCGACACCTGCCTCAACGTGCAGCTCGCCCGCGCAGCCGACCTGCTCATCGCCGATATCGACGGGTTGCTCGCCGCCCTCAAGCGCCGGGCCTTCGAGCACAAGTTCACCCCGACCATCGGCCGCTCGCACGGCATCCACGCCGAACCGGTCACCTTCGGGCTCAAGCTCGCCCAGGCCTATGCCGAGTTCGAGCGCGCCCGCGCCCGCCTGGTGGCGGCGCGGGCCGAGGTCGCGACCTGCGCCATCTCGGGCGCCGTCGGCACCTTCGCCAACATCGATCCGCGGGTCGAGGAATACGTCGCCGAGAAGATGGGCCTGGTGCCTGAGCCGGTCTCGACCCAGGTCATCCCGCGCGACCGCCACGCGATGTTCTTCGCGGTGCTCGGCGTCGTCGCCTCGTCGATCGAGCGGCTGGCGATCGAGGTGCGCCACCTGCAGCGCACCGAGGTGCTGGAGGCGGAAGAGTACTTCTCCGAGGGCCAGAAGGGCTCCTCGGCGATGCCGCACAAGCGCAACCCGGTGCTGACCGAGAACCTGACCGGCCTCGCCCGGATGGTGCGCGCCTACGCCCTGCCGGCGATGGAGAACGTGGCGCTCTGGCACGAGCGCGACATCTCCCACTCCTCGGTCGAGCGGATGATCGGGCCGGACGCCACCGTCACCCTCGACTTCGCCCTCGCCCGCCTCACCGGCGTCATCGACAAGCTGCTCGTCTACCCCGAGCAGATGCAGCGCAACCTCGACCGGCTCGGCGGGCTCGTCCACTCGCAGCGGGTGCTCCTGGCGCTGACCCAGGCCGGCGTGTCGCGCGAGGACGCCTACCGGCTGGTCCAGCGCAACGCGATGCCGGTCTGGCGCGGCGAGGGCGACTTCCTCACCCTGCTCCAGGCCGACAAGGAGGTCACCGCGGCGCTCAAGCCCGAGGCGATCGCCGAGTGCTTCGACCTCGGCTACCACCTCAAGCACGTCGACACGATCTTCCGGCGCGTGTTCGGCTCCGACAACTAAAAAGAATGGTCGGGCGCCCCGCGGCGCCCGACCACAGGGCTGACCTGCGAAAGGTGCAGGGTCCACGGTCATCGAGGCCGATCCGGCGACCTTGACGCCTCGACGCCACAAGGCAACCTCTGACACGGAGGGAGCATCTTCGTGTCTCACGAGGTGGCGGCGTGGTCCTCGATCATCTGCTGGAGAAGGCGTTCACCGTCAGCGGCCTGAGCGGCACCCTGAGGGTGGTCACGGTGAGCGGCCGCCGCTTCCGGGCCGGAGACGGGGATGGCCCGACGGCGACGATCCGGTTCGCCGATGCCGCCGCCGAGCGCGAGCTGCTCCTCGATCCCGAGCTGAAATTCGGCGAACTCTTCACCGACGGGCGCCTGATCCTCGAATCCGGCAGCCTGCCGGACTTGATGACGGTGCTGCTCGGGCGCAACCGCGGCGAGCCGTCCTTGCGCCAGATGCGGGCGCTGACGGCCCTGCGCCGCCTCGGCCGCCGGGTCGCCGGCCGCAACACGCTCCTGCGCGCGCGCCGCAACGTCGAGCGCCACTACGACCTCGACGGCCGGCTCTATGCCCTCTTCCTCGACGCCGACCGGCTCTATTCCTGCGCCTATTACGCGACGCCGGGCATGAGCCTGGAGGAGGCGCAAGCCGCCAAGATGCGCCATATCGCGGCCAAGCTCCTCGCCGGTCCGGGCCAGCGGGTGCTCGATATCGGCTGCGGCTGGGGCGCGCTCGGCCTCTACCTCGCCGGGGTGGCGGGCTGCTCGTCCGTGCGCGGCATCACCCTCTCGGCCGAGCAGCAGAGGGTGGCGCAGGCCCGGGCGGCCGAACGGGGTCTGTCAGGCCGCGTGCGCTTCACGCTCGAGGATTACCGCACCCTCCACGGGACCTTCGACCGCATCGTCTCGGTCGGCATGTTCGAGCATGTCGGTCCGGCCCATTACGACACCTTCTTCCGGAACGCCCACGACCGCCTCGCCGAGGACGGGGTGATGCTGCTGCACACGATCGGCCGCACCGGCGTGCCCTGGCCGACCAACCCGTGGATCACCCGCTACATCTTCCCCGGCGGCCACCTGCCGACCCTGTCCGAGATGATGCCGGCGATCGAGCGCGCCGGGCTGATGCTCGCCGATGTCGAGGTGCTGCGGCTGCACTACGCCGAGACCGTGCGGGACTGGCGCACCCGCTTCCTCGTCCACCGCGACGAGGCCGCCGCCCTCTACGACGAGCGTTTCTGCCGGATGTGGGAGTGGTACCTGGCGAGCGCCGAGGCCGCCTTCCGGTACGAGGACGCGGTGGTGTTCCAGCTCCAGCTCACCCGCCGCAACGACGTGGTGCCGCTGACGCGGGACTATATCGCGGAGGCCGAGGCGCGGCTGCGGCGGGTGGAGGAGGAAGCGGAGCGGGGAATGGGGCCGATGCGGGCGGCGGGGTGACGACCCGCAGCACTTCCGCGATGCGGCGTGTAGCCAGGCCGGGGTTCGAACGACGGCCGAGCAGAGGGGCGCTCGACCTGACCGGCAATCCAGCCGAGGCCGCGAACATGACCGTGCGGGCGGACCTGCTGCTCCAGATCCGCGAGTGGATCCGGGGCTGGGATCTGCCCCAGGAGCGGGCGGCGACCCGGTTGGATCTGACCCGCCCGCGTCTCGACGACCTGATGCGCTGCAAGCGCGACACGTTCTCGCTCGACGCGCTCGTCACCATCGCGACGGCATCCGTCCTGCGCATCCACCTGGAAGACGCCGCCTGAGGCAGGCGTCAGACCCGCGCCCGCGGATCGTGACGCCCCAGCCGCTCCAGCAGGAAATCCACCTCCGCCCGCGCCGTCGCGGACAATCCGGCTCCGGGCTTGCGCTGGGCGTCCGAAGCCAGGATGCCGCGGCGCATCATCACGTATTTGCGCACCGCGAGGCCCAAGCCCGGCTGCTGCTCGTAGCGCAGGAGCGGCAGGTGGGCGTCGAAGACGTCGTGGGCGCGCTCGCGCTCGCCGGCCGCTGAGAGCCGCACCACGTCGACCAGCATCTCCGGGAAGGCATAGCCGGTATTGGCGCCGTCCGCCCCGCGCTCGCACTCGAAGTCGAGGAACAGGCCGCCATTGCCGCACAGGATCGAGATCGGGCGCAGCGAGCCGTCGCGCTGGAAGGCGCGCAAAGCCGAGATCTTCTCCAGCCCCGGCCAGTCCTCGTGCTTGAGCATGACGCAGTTCGCGTTGTCGGTGACGATGCGGCGGATCACGCCGGGCGTCATCACCACGCTCAAGGTCAGGGGATAATCCTGGATCACGAACGGCACGTCAGGCCCGATCACCTCGGCGGCCTGGGCATAGTAGCCGACGATCTGGTCGTCGGTGCGTAAGGAAGGCGGCGGCGCGATCATCACGGCGGCGGCGCCCGCATCCATCACCGCGCGGGTCAGCGATCCCATCGCGGCGAAGCCCGGGGCCGAGACGCCGATGACGACGGGCAGCTTGGTGCGCCGGATCACCCGCGAGGCGACCGCCACCGCCTCGGCGCCGTCGAGCTTGGGCGCCTCGCCCATGATGCCGAGCACGGTGAGGCCGGTGGCGCCGATCTCGCCGTAGAAATCGGTCATCCGGTCGATCGAGGCCTCGTCGATGCGGCCGTCCGGATGGAACGGGGTCGGGGCGATGGGGAAGACGCCCTTCGCGTCGGGGGTGAGCCGCATGTCGTTTCCTCTCGGTGTCGCCGGACGATAGGTCGTAGGCAGCGACCCGCGCAACCGCCGTGCGCGCCGGCTGCGTGCACGAATCATGCAAGGCGGGATGGCCGGAATCGCGCTTGCGGCCGGGCTCCGGCTGGTGCTTCAAGGGCCTCTTGCAAGGACGGCTCGTTCTTGCACGGCCGCGCCATCGGCGCCGCGAGAGGAAGACCCGCATGTCCCGCATCGTCTACGTCAACGGCCGCTTCGTGCCCTTCGAGGAGGCGACGATCCCGATCATGGACCGCGGGTTCCTGTTTGCCGACGGCATCTACGAGGTAAGCGCGGTGCTGGACGGGCGCCTCGTCGACAACGAAGCCCATCTCGCCCGCCTCGACCGTTCGCTGGGCGAGATCCACATCCGCAATCCCCACACCCTCGCCGAGTGGACGCGGCTCGAGGAGGAACTGGTCGCCCGCAACGACCTCAAGGAGGGCCTCGTCTACATGGAGGTGACACGCGGGGTGGCCGAGCGCGACTTCGCCTTCCCACCCGAGGGCACGCCGCCGACCGTGGTGATGTTCACGCAAGCCAAGAACGTCTCGGCGAACCCGCTGGCCGAGCGCGGCGCCAAGGTCATCACCGTCGAGGACCTGCGCTGGAAGCGCCGGGACATCAAGTCGGTGGCGCTCCTCGCCCAGGTGCTGGCCAAGCAGCAGGCGGCCGCCGCCGGCGTCGCCGAGGCCTGGATGCACGAGGACGGCTTCGTTACCGAAGGCGGCTCCTCGACCGCCTTCATCATCACCGAGGACGGCCGCATCGTCACTCGCCCGCTCTCGACGGCGCTCCTTCCGGGCATCACCCGCAGGGCGGTGATGCGCCTCGCCGAGGAGAACGGCCTGACGGTCGAGGAGCGCGCCTTCACGGTCGAGGAGGCGATGCAGGCCGCCGAAGCGTTCTTCACCTCGGCCTCCGCCTTCGTGATGCCGGTGATCGAGATCGACGGGACCCGCGTCGGCGGCGGCCAGCCCGGGCCGATGACCCGGCGCCTGCGCGGCCTCTACCTGGAGATGGCGGCGGCCGGCTGAAGCCGGCAGCGCCGGACGGCGAAAGCCAAGCGGGGCCGGAACTGACACGTGCCGGCCCTGTTTCCCTCAGGAGACCCCATCCTGGGAGAAACCGAATGTCCAAGCTGATGCGCGGCGGGCTGGCCGTGCTGGCGATCGTCGCCGGCGCCACCGCCGCCCTCGCCCAGTCGCCCGAAGTGCCTCTGAAGGGGCGCGACCGCGACCCGAACCTGCCGCCCCTGAACCAGACGATCCCCGAGAAGGTGCGGCCCGGCGACGCGACCTCGAACGCCGACAAGTCCGACACCACCGGCTCGACCCTGAGCGACAAGCTCCAGCAATCGGACGGCGTGATCAAGCCGCCGGCGACCGGCACCCCGGACATGGCGGTGAAGCCGCCGGAGCCGACCCCGAACTCGACCCCGGTGATCAAGCCGGGCGAACTGCCGGGCCAGGGCCCGAACACGCAGGCGAAGTAGAGCCGGAGCCTGTGCGCAGGGCTCATCCGTCGACCCTCGCTTGATTTCCCGGCCCGGATCGCCGAAGAGCGCACACGCGTGACACCATTCGCAGCCGATCAGCCCCGCGCCTCGTGCGCCGGGGCTTTTCGCGCGGCGGGCAGGGACGGGTATTGGTGATATGGCGAACGTCGTCGTCGTGGGCGCCCAGTGGGGCGACGAGGGCAAGGGCAAGATCGTCGACTGGCTCTCCGAGCAAGCCGACGTCGTGGTGCGCTTCCAGGGCGGGCACAATGCCGGCCACACCCTCGTCATCGACGGCGTGACCTACAAGCTGTCGCTGCTGCCGTCCGGCGTGGTGCGCGGCGGCACGCTCTCGGTCATCGGCAACGGCGTCGTGGTCGATCCCTGGCACCTCGTCGAGGAGATCGCCCGGATCGGCCAGCAGGGCGTGGCGATCACGCCCGAGAACCTGCGCATCGCCGACAACGCGACCCTGATCCTGCCGCTGCACCGCGAGCTCGACCATTTTCGCGAGACCTCGAATTCGGTGCTCAAGATCGGCACCACCAAGCGCGGCATCGGCCCGGCCTACGAGGACAAGGTCGGCCGCCGGGCGATCCGTGTCGTCGACCTCGCCGATGCCGAGATGCTCGACGCCAAGATCGGCCGGCTGCTCGCCCACCACAACGCCCTGCGCCGGGGCCTCGGCATCGAGGAGATCGACGGCGCGGCGCTGAAGGCCGAGCTGCTGGCCATCGCCCCGAAGATCCTGCCCTTCGCCGACACGGTGTGGTCGCTCCTCGACGACGCCCGGCGCGCCGGCAAGCGGATCCTGTTCGAGGGCGCGCAGGGCGCCCTCCTCGACGTCGACCACGGCACCTACCCCTACGTGACCTCCTCGAACATCGTGGCGGCGCAGGCGGCCACGGGCTCGGGCCTCGGCCCGGGCGCGATCGGCTACGTGCTCGGCATCGTCAAGGCCTACACCACCCGGGTCGGCGAGGGGCCGTTCCCCACGGAACTCACCGACGCGATCGGTGAGCGCATCGGCGAGCGCGGCCGCGAGTTCGGCGTCGTCACCGGGCGCAAGCGCCGCTGCGGCTGGTTCGACGCCGCCCTGGTGCGCCAGACCGTGCGGACGTCGGGCATCGACGGCATCGCGCTCACCAAGCTCGATATCCTCGACGGCTTCGACACCATCCAGATCTGCACCGGCTACCGCCTCGACGGCCGCGAGATCGACCATCTGCCGGCGAGCCAGGCCGACCAGGCCCGGGTCGAGCCGATCTACGAGGCGTTCGAGGGCTGGAGCGAGACCACCGCGGGCGGCCGCTCCTGGGCCGACCTGCCGGCCCAGGCGATCAAGTACGTGCGCCGGATCGAGGAGCTGATCGGCGCGCCGGTCGCCCTTCTGTCGACCTCGCCGGAGCGGGACGACACGATCCTGGTCCACAACCCCTTCGAGGATTGAGGGGAACCCTACGCGCACCCGGCGGGCGAAGCTTGACGCCCGCCGCCCCGCACGACAAGGCATGCGGCGACCATGGCCGACTACTACCCCCTGCTCGCCCGCGCCCTCGAGGCCCTGCCGGACCGTTCGCCCGACCTGCGGCACACGGTCTACGAGCGCGCCCGCGCGGCGCTGATCGGCCAGCTCCGCTCCCTCGATCCGCCCCTGTCGGAGGCCGATATCGAAGCGGAGCGGGTCTCCCTCGACCGAGCGATCGCGCGGCTCGAGATCGAGCATGGCGGCCAGCCCGAACCGGAGCCGGCCCCGCCCGAGCCGCCCCGCCCCCCGGAACCTCCGCCGGAACCGTCGAGCCCGCCGGAGCTGTCGCGCGCCGTCGCACCCGCTGCCCCGCCCGAGCCGCCATCCCCCGAGACGCCGGCCCCGTATCACGCCGACGCCCTGCCGGAGGCAGGTCCACCGGTCGAGCTGAAGCTGCCGCCGGCGCGGCCGCGCACGCCTGAACCGGCGGAGGAGGCAGGGACCTCGGAGGCGAACGCCGCCGTGCCGCAGCGCCCCCGCCTCGACGTGGTGGCGCCGAAGCGAGACCGGTCGCGACTGGTGCGCAACGGCATCGTGGCCGCGGTCCTGGCCGCAGTGGTGGGCGCCATCGCCGTCACCGCCTGGTCCCTGCGCGACAATCCCGCCGCCCTGCCGACGGGTTTCGCCGAGAACGGTCCCAACCGGCCGGCCGAGAACCAGGATTCGAAATTCGCCGACCGGGTCGGCGGCGAGCGGGCGCCCCAGGCCCCGGCGCCCGCGCCGGCCCCCGCCGCTCCGCAGGGCAGCGCCCCTCGCCCGTCGCCGACGCCCGACATCGCGGTCGCGCAGCGCGGCACGCTCTACGAGGAGAACGGCGCCCAGGGCAATACCCCGAAGGCGACGCAGGCCCGGGTGGTCTGGCGCCTCGACGCGGTGAATGCCGGCCAGGGGCAGCCGCTCCAGACCGTGGTGCGGGGGAATGTGGACGTACCCGACGCGGGCCTGAGCCTAGCGATGGTCCTGCGCCGCAACACCGACGCGACCCTGCCGGCGTCGCACATCCTCGAACTCATCTTCACCTCGACCGACCCGAATCGCACCGTTCGCGACGTCGGCCTGATCCAGTTCAAGGATGACGAATCCGGCCGCGGCTCTCCCGTCTCCGGCCTGCCGGTGCCGGTGCGCGACAACCTCTTCCTGATCGGCCTCTCCAACCTGAAGGCCGATATCGAGCGCAACACCGACCTCCTGCTCAAGCGCAACTGGATCGACCTGCCGATCCGCTACGCCAACGGCAACCGCGCGATCCTCACCTTCGAGAAGGGAAATGCGGGGGAGAAGGTGCTGCGGGAGGCGTTCGAGCAGTGGCAGCCGTGAGCGCCGCCGCCCGGCCGTAGCGGACGAGCCCGCCGGATTCGACGGACCCCGCTCTGTTGATGGTTCGTCGGACTCACGCGGCCTGGATCGTGGCGAGGAAGCGTGCCACCCCGGCCGGGATGTGCGCGGACTGGCACGACAGCTCGGGGGCCGAGGCCAGCACCGGCTCGATGCGCGAGGCCAGCGTACCGCCTTCGAAGGCGCCCCGGGCGGGTCCCGTCGATCCGCGCATGACCGCCCTACTCGCGATCGGCTGTGAGGGCGCGATCCGGCAGGCTAAGCTGAGCCGTGATCCCGCATCCCGAGCCCGCCGCCGGCATCCCCGGCCCATCGAAGATGGTCTCACGTTGAACCCCATACCATGACCGGTGCCGTCCTGCTGGCCCTCCTGCCCGTTGTTATTCTGACGGCTCTCGGCCTGGCCCTGCGCCGCTGCCGGTTTCTCGCGGAGAGCTTCTGGCCGCAGGCCGAGCGGCTGGGCTACTTCGTGCTGCTGCCGAGCCTGTTCTTCCACAGCCTCGCCACCGCACGGGTCGAGGCGGTGCCGGTCGGCGCGCTCGCGCTCACGCTGATCCTCTCGACGCTCGTCGTCGCAAGCCTCGCCGTCGCGGTGCGGCCGCTGATCCGGGTCGACGGGCCGGCCTTCACGTCGGTGTTCCAGGGCAGCATTCGGTTCAACAACTATGTCGGCGTCACCCTGGCCGCCGGTCTGTTCGGGGCGCAAGGGATCGCGCTCGCGGCGATCTGCAACGCGGCGATCGTGCCGACGGTCAACACGCTGTGCGTGCTGGTCTTCGCCCGCCATGGCGCGGCACGGCTGACGCCGCGGGGCATTGCCCGACAGCTCGCGACCAACCCGCTGATCGTGTCATCGCTCGCGGGGCTGGCCTTCCGGCTCCTCGGCTGGGGGCTGCCGCCGGGGCTGGAGCCGGCCCTGCGCACGCTGGGAGCGGCTTCGCTGCCGATCGGCCTGCTCTGCGTCGGGGCGGCGCTCGCGTTCGAGGGGGCCAGGACCTGGATTCGGCCGGTGCTGTCGGCCTCGGTGATGAAGTTTCTGGCGATGCCGGCGGCGACCGTGCTGGTAGCGCTCGGCCTCGGGCTGCATGGGCCGGCCCTGACCACGGCCCTGCTGTTCCAGGTGCTGCCGACCGCCTCCTCGGCCTACATCCTGGCGCGTCAGCTCGGCGGCGATGCGCCGCTGATGGCCGGCATCACGGCGGTACAGACCGTCCTGGCGTTGGTGGCGATGCCGCTGGTGCTGATCGGCCTGTCGGCTTTCGTGCCGATGGGATGAAGGCCGGTCCTCCGGACCGGGGGCCGGCCGTTCAGGCCGGCACCCCCGCCCGCGGCGCCTCGCGGGTGGCGAGGTTGCGCTTGACCGCGTCCTGCACCTTCTCGAAGGCCCGCACCTCGATCTGCCGCACCCGCTCGCGGGAGACGCCGAACTCGCTGGACAGATCCTCAAGCGTGATCGGGTCGTCGGCGAGGCGGCGGGCCTCGAAGATGCGGCGCTCGCGCGGGTTGAGCACGCCGAGCGCGTCCTTGAGGGCGGCGAGGCGGTTCTGCCCCTCCTCCTCGCGGGCGAGCACGGTCTCCTGGGTCGGGGTGTCGTCGACGAGCCAGTCCTGCCACTCGCCCTCGCCTTCCTCGCGCAAGGGAGCGTTGAGCGACGCGTCGCCGCCGAGACGGCGGTTCATGTCGATCACGTCCTGCTCGGGCACGCCGAGGCGGGTGGCGATCTGCTTGACCTGGTCAGGGCGCAGGTCGCCCTCGTCGAGGGCGGAGATGCGCCCCTTGGCCTTGCGCAGGTTGAAGAACAGCTTCTTCTGGTTCGCGGTGGTGCCCATCTTCACGAGCGACCACGAGCGCAGGATGTATTCTTGAATCGCCGCCTTGATCCACCACATCGCATAGGTGGCGAGGCGGAAGCCCTTGTCGGGATCGAAGCGCTTGACGGCCTGCATCAGGCCGACATTGCCCTCGGACACCACCTCGCCGATCGGCAGGCCGTAGCCGCGATAGCCCATGGCGATCTTGGCCACGAGCCGCAGGTGGGAGGTCACGAGCTTGTGGGCGGCGTCGCGATCGCCATGTTCGCGCCAGCTCTTGGCGAGCATATACTCCTCCGTCGGCTCCAGCATCGGAAACCGGCGGATCTCGTCGAGGTAGCGCGACAGGCCCCCTTCATTGGCGAGCACGGGAAGTGCAGCAGCCATTCCAACCTCCTCAAAGCTCCCCGGACAACATGGGCGAGCGCGAACGACCTCCCGTTGGCCGGTCGTTCGATCTGCCACCATAGCAGAGAGCGGTCCGGCCGGGTAGCGACGGGTGTCGCGACTAACGCGTGAGACGGCGTTTTGTGCTGCCGTGGCGGTTCGCCGCGTGCGGTGCCGCACTGCCGTAGGGTGAGACGCGAGCCCGCCCCCGTCAATGAAACGTACGGGAAAGGGATTTTCGTCCCGCCAAGGTCCAACAAAGCCCCGCTTTCAGGGCGTCAGGGCCGCGATCAGGCGGGCCATGTCGTCCGGCGGCGGGCTCTCGAAGCGCAGCGACTCGCCGGTGCGGGGATGGCGGAAGCCGAGGAGCGCCGCGTGCAGCGCCTGACGGCCGAGGGCGTCGAGCGCCGCGCGAGCCTCCGCTCCCAAGCGGTTCGCCTTGGTGCGGAACGCCGCGCCGTAGACCGCGTCCCCGAGCAGGGGATGGCCGCGATGGGCCAGATGCACGCGGATCTGATGGGTGCGCCCGGTCTCGAGCCGGCAGCGCACCAGCCCCACCGGCTCCTGCTCCCCGAGCGCGGCCTCGAGGCGGTAATGGGTGATCGCGTGGCGGCCACGTCCTTCGCGCACCACCGCGATCTTCTCCCTGTTCCGCTCCGAGCGCGCGAGCGCCGCGTCGATCGTGCCGGCGGCGGGCTCCGGTAGGCCCCAGACCAGGGCGAGATAGGCCCGCTCCAGCGGGCCTGTGCGGCCGTGATCGGCGAATTGCGCCGAGAGGTCCTGGTGGGCGAGGTCGGTCTTGGCCACCACCATCAGGCCGGTCGTGTCCTTGTCGAGGCGGTGGACGATGCCGGGCCGCGCGACCCCGCCGATGCCCGACAGGCTGGCCCCGCAATGGGCGAGGAGCGCGTTGACGAGCGTGCCGCTGTCGTTGCCGGCGCCCGGATGCACGACGAGCCCCGCCGGCTTGTCGATCACGATCAGGTCGTCGTCCTCGTAGACGACCGCGAGGTCGCGGGCCTCCGGCTCCGGTTCGGCCGGGCGCGGCGGCGGCACCGTCACGGCCACGCGCTGACCGCCCGTGACCTTGGCGGAGGGATCGCCGGCCAGCGCCTCCCCGAGGATCACCTGCCCGTCGCGGATCAGCGCCTGCAGGCGGCTGCGCGACAGGTCCGGCCATAGCCGCGCCAGGGCCCGGTCCAGGCGCTCGCTCCCCTCCCCCGGCGGGATCACGCCCTCCCGCACGTCAGCCTCGCTCAAACCGCCACTCCCGCCGCATCACCCGAAAACGTCGCCGGGATACGATTTCGGGCTTGTGCCCGTCCAGGCCCGTCGCTATACCGCCGCCATCCCGCCCGGCAAGCTCCCATCGTCTAGCGGTCTAGGACGTCGCCCTCTCACGGCGAAAACAGGGGTTCGAGTCCCCTTGGGAGCGCCACGGCCGGAGATCTAGCCGATCAGCACTGCGCTCACGCTCCCGATGCTTCGCTGGAAGCGTGCAGGCCGATGATCTCGACTGTCCTCAGGGCCTGATCGTCGCGTTCCGTGTCGCGGAGCGATCCTCGCCGTCAACCTTGCAGTCGCTCGAAACGGAACGGACGGTGGCCTCGGCCATCGCCACCTGCGCCGCACTCGCCTCGCCGTTCTCGTCGCTCAGAGAGACGCGGGGCCCCGACCCACCCGTCGGCTCCCCTGCGCGCGAAGCGCCACGTCGCGGCGCGGGCTCCGACCCGGTCATCCCTGGACCCATCCTTGCGATGTCGCCCGCTCCGTCGCCGGACGGCCGCGCCCGTCGTCCGGCCTTCAATGATCGTGCGTGTGCTCCGGCAGCGTCAGCCCGAAATGCGTCACCAGGTCCTGCACCTGGGCCGGGCTCAGGTGGCGCGGGTTGAGGTTGCGCAGGAGCAGGTAGAGCTTGGCGGTCTCCTCCAGCTCCTCGGTGGCGAAGACCGCCGCCTCCAGGGTATCGCCGGCCACCACCGGGCCGTGATTGGCGAGCAGGACCGAGGAGTACGCCCCGGCGAGGCCCCTGATCGCGTCGGCCACCGCCGGGTCGCCGGGGCGGTAATAAGGCACCAGGGCCACCGCGCCGGCCCGCATCAGGCTGTAGGGGGTGAGCGGCGGCAGCACCGCGCGAGGATCGATCTCCGGCAGCATCGAGACCGCGACGGCGTGGGTCGAGTGGAGGTGAACGATCGCCCGCGCCTCGGCCCGGCTGTCGTAGAGGGCGCCGTGGAGCGGAATCTCCTTGGTGGGCTTGTCGCCGGACAGGAGCCGCCCGTCGCGGTCGAGACGGGAGATGCGGGCGGGGTCGAGGAAGCCGAGCGAGGCGTTGGTCGGCGTCACCAGCCAGCCGCCGTCGTCGAGCCGCAGCGAGATGTTGCCGGACGAGCCGGGGGTCAGGCCGCGCTCGAACAGCGAGCGGCCGAAGCGGCAGATCGCTTCGCGCAAAGCGGATTCGTTCTTGCCAGAGATGTCCGTCACGCCGTCGCTCCCTCGATCAGCTCGAAGCCGAGATCCACCACCGTCGCCGGGCCCCCGGTACAGAGGAGCCGTGCCGCCGTCGCCCCGGCCTCGACCCGCGGGGTGCGGATGGTGGCCAGCGGCTGCGGCATCAGCCGGCCGACATCGAGGCCGTTATAGCCGAACAGCGCCAGGCGCCCCGGTACCGTGATGCCGTGGGCGAGGCAGTGGAAATAGCCGCCGAGCGCCATGTCGTCGTTCGAGAAATAGGCCGCGTCGAGGTCCGGCACCCGGGCCAGCAGCGCCTCCAGCCCGTGCCGGCCGGCCTCGACCGAGGACGGGCTGGCGACCCGCTCCTCCCCGGCGGGGGCGAGACCGACCTGGGCCAGACCCTCGCGGAAACCGGCGTAGCGCTTGGCGGCGCGCTTATCCCTGGTCAGGTCGTGGCCGATATAGCCGATGCGGCGGTAGCCGCGGCCCGCGAGGTGGCGGGCGCTGGCCTCGCCCGCGGCGCGGTTGGAATAGCCGACCACGATGTCGAGCCCCGGCCCGTCGATGTCGAGCAGTTCCGCCACCCGCACGCCGCTGGCCACGAGCCGGCGCCGCGTGCCCGGGTTGTGCTCGAGCCCGGTGACGATCAGCCCGGCCGGGCGCCAGCTCAGGAGCGAGCCGACCACCGCCTCCTCGCGATCCTGGTCGTAATCAGTGACGGCGATGACCGATTGGAAGCCCTCCTGCTCCAGGGCGGCGGTCGCGCCGCGCAGGAGGTCCGGGAAGACGATGTTGGTGAGCGAGGGGATGACGATGCCGATCAGCCGCGAGCCAGTCGAAGCCAGGGTGCCGGCGATGCGGTTCGGCACGTAGCCGAGGCGCGCCACCGCCGCCTCGACCCGGGCCCGGGTCGTCTCCGAGAACGAGCCGTGGCTGCGCAGGACTCGCGACACCGTGCTCTCGCCGACCCGCGCCTCGCGGGCGACGTCCGCCAGGGTGATCGGCCGCCGGCCGGTCCCGTCCCGCGGCACCTCGTCGTCGGCCGCGAAGGCCTCGTTGCCCCCCTCGTCCATCCGTCCTCCCGTTTCCGCCCGGCACCTTGTCACGGACGCTCGGGAGCGCCACGATGTCATGGTTCCCCGGGCGGCTCAACGGACCCATGGTCCGGATTGGCAGCGCTGCCAAATCGGGCTAGAGCTTGGGACCGAGGCGCGGCGTCAGATCGCGCCGGTTCGGGTCGTGCGAGCGACCCGCACGGGTCGTTTCGTGACCCGCAAGGAGGAAACGGCATGAGCGACACACCCGCCCGCGTTGCGGTGATTGGTCTCGGCTCGATGGGCTACGGCATGGCGCAAGCCCTGCGCCGGGCCGGCCTCGATGTGGCCGGCAGCGACGTCGATCCGGCATCCGTGTCGCGCTTCTCCGCAGAGGGCGGCCGCGGCGCAGCGAGCCCGGCGGAAGCCGCGGCGAATGCGGGGATCGTGGTGTGCGTCGTCGTCAACGCGGCCCAGACCGAGGCGGTCCTGTTCGGGCCCGACGGCGTCGCCGCGGCGATGCCGGAAGGGGCCGTGTTCGTCTCCTGCGCCACGATGGATCCGGAGATCGCCCGCCGCCTCGCCGCCCGGCTCGAGGCCACCGGCCGCCACTACCTCGACGCGCCGATCAGCGGCGGCGCCCAGCGCGCCGCGCAAGGAGAACTCACGATCCTGGCCTCGGGCAGCGGCGCGGCCTTCGCGGCGGCCCGGCCCGCCCTCGACGCCATGGCGGCCAAGCTCTACGAGCTCGGCGACGCCGCCGGCCAGGGGGCGGCCTTCAAGATGATTAACCAGCTGCTCGCCGGCGTGCACATCGCCGCGGCGAGCGAGGCGATGGCCTTCGCCGCCCGCCAGGGCCTCGACCTTCGCCGCGTCTACGAGGTCATCACGGCCTCGGCCGGCAATTCCTGGATGTTCGAGAACCGGATGCCGCACGTGCTCGACGGCGATTACGCGCCGCGCAGCGCGGTCGACATCTTCGTCAAGGATCTCGGCATCGTGCAGGACATGGCCCGGACCCAGAAATTCCCGGTGCCGGTGGCGGCCGCCGCGCTCCAGATGTTCCTGATGGCCGCCGGCGCCGGCATGGGCCGCGACGACGATGCGTCGGTGGCGCGGATCTACGCCCAGGTGACCGGAACGGCCCTGCCGGGCGGGGCGGGGTGACGCCGGTCGCGATCCATCGACCGGGCTGACATCCTCCTGGTCATTCCGGGGCCACGCAGCGGAGCCCGGAATCCAGACACTACGGTGCTTCAGGACACGTCGGATCGCGGTCCGCTTCACCCTGCGCGCCCAGCGGTGCTGGACCCCGGGTTCCGCTGCGCGGCTCCGGGACGACCGGAGGATCAGGCAATGTGAGCGCCTGGTCGGCGACTTTCTGCTGACCGACCAGGCTCAAGCCCGCCAAGGCACCGGCGCCGCCGCGCCGATCAAGGGAGGATTGTCATGCCGCGCTTCGCCGCGAACCTGACCCTGATGTTCACCGAAGTCCCGTTCCTCGACCGCTTCGCCGAGGCCGCGGCGGCCGGGTTCGAGGCGGTCGAGTTCCTGTTTCCCTATGACCACCCGCCCGAGGCGATCGGCGAGCGGTTGACGGCACACGGCCTGACCCAGGCCCTGTTCAACCTGCCCCCGGGCGACTGGGCGGCCGGTGAGCGAGGCCTCGCAGCTTTGCCGGAGCGGTTCGAGGAGCTGAAAGGCGGCGTCGAGACGGCGCTCGGGTACGCCCGCGCCACCGGCGTGAAGCGCCTGCACATGATGGCCGGCATGGCAGACCGAAACGACCCCGAAGCCCGAGACTCCTACCGCCGCGCCGTCGCCTGGACGGCGGAGCGCTTGAGCACAGAAGGGCTCGACCTCGTTCTCGAGCCGATCAACGCCCGCAACATGCCGGGCTACTTCCTCAACGACTTCGGTTACGCCGCCGACGTGATCCGCGACCTCGGGCTGCCGAACCTGAAGCTGCAATTCGACCTCTACCATTGCCAGATCCTGCACGGCGACGTGACCATGCGGCTGCGCGCCCTGATGCCGATGGTCGGGCACGTCCAGACCGCGAGCGTGCCGGAGCGGCACGAGCCCGGCAGCGGCGAGATGAACGACGCCTTCCTGTTCGCCGAGCTCGACCGGCTCGGCTATGACGGCTTCATCGGCTGCGAGTACAACCCGCGGGCCGGCACGCGCGAAGGGCTCGGCTGGTTCGCCCCGTACAAGGGAGCACGCACATGACCCTGGCGCTGGGCTGCATCGCCGACGACTACACCGGCGCCTCCGATCTCGCCAATACCCTGACCAAGGCGGGCTTGCGCACGGTCCAGACCATCGGGGTGCCGGCGGACGATCTCGCGCTCCCCGAGGTCGACGCCGTGGTCGTCTCGCTCAAGAGCCGCTCGATTCCCGCCGAAGAGGCGGTGGCGCGCTCGCGCGAGGCCGCGTCGTGGCTGAACGCCCGGGGTGCCGGCCACCTGCTGTTCAAGGTCTGCTCGACCTTCGATTCGACCGATGCCGGCAATATCGGCCCGGTGACCGACGCCTTGCGCGAGGATGCCGGCGAAGCGATCGCCCTCGTCACCCCGGCCTTTCCGGAGACGGCGCGCACGGTCTATCTCGGCCACCTCTTCGTCGGCGCGGTGCCGCTGCACGAGAGCCCGCTCAAGGACCACCCCCTGAACCCGATGCGGGATTCGAACCTCGTGCGGGTGCTGGCGCGCCAGAGCCGGGGGCCGGTTGGGCTCCTCGACCTCGCCACGGTGGCGCACGGCGCGGAGGCGGTGAGCGCCCGGCTCGACGCCCTCGCCCGGGAGGGCAAGGGCGCGGCGATCGCCGATGCGGTGCTCGACCGCGACCTCGCGGTGCTGGGCGCGGCCGCCCTCACCCGGAAGGTCTCGACCGGCGCCTCGGGGCTCGGCCTCGGTCTCGCCCGCGCGCTCGTGGCGTCGGGCCGCGTCGCGCCCGCTGCCGCGGACACCGATCTCGGCGGCCCGATCGGCGGCCCGGCGGCCTGCCTCGCCGGCAGCTGCTCGCAGGCCACTCTGGGCCAGATCGCCCGGGCCGAGGCCGCGATGCCGGTGCGCCGCCTCGATCCGGCGCGGCTGCTCGCCGGCGAGGACGAGGCCGGCGCGGCCCTGGCCTGGGCCATGGAGCGGATCGGCGACGGCCCGGTGCTGATCGCCAGCAGCGCCGGCCCGGACGACGTCGCCGCGGTCCAGGCCCGTTACGGCCGCGACGAAGCCGGCCACGCCATCGAGGCCGCGATGGCGCGGATCGCCGAGGGACTGGTCGCAAACGGCGTGCGCCGCCTGGTGGTGGCGGGAGGCGAGACTTCCGGCGCCGTGGTCGACCGCCTGGGGCTGCCGGCCTTCCGCGTCGGCCCCGAGATCGCCCCCGGCGTGCCGGTCCTGCGCACCACCGACCGGGACATGTGGCTGGCGCTCAAGTCCGGGAATTTCGGCGGGCCGGACTTCTTCACCGATGCACTGAAACTGATGCCGTAGGATTGGAAGATCTACTGCAACATCTGGCACCGGGTGCTCCCGGACCCTTTCCCGGACGACCGAAGCGTCAGCGGACGGAGATGCGGGAGATCGGGCCGTAGGATCGGCGCCGTCACGGCTCACCCTGCCCCTCCGCCTCTTCCCCCTCCGGTGGCGCCGGCTGAGGCGTCACACCCGGCACCGGCGCGACGGGGGCCGGCGGCGCAGGTGCCCTCACGACCGGCGCCGGCCGCCACGGCCGCGTCTCTCCCGGCCGCTTGGCAGTCTCGATCACCAGACCGTCCGCGGTGAGTCGCAACGTCGTCGCCCCGTGCGCCGCCAGGAATGTCTTGTCGAGGACATGCTTGGCGGCGCATCCCGGAGGCGCCTCCCGGAGGCGCCTCCAGGCGGGAGACCACCACGGTCGCCCGGGCACAATCCTCCGGGAAGGCGCGCTTGTCGCGCACCAGAGCTACGCTCACGCCCTGCGGCCCATGGCCGACGCAGCCGAGCTTGTCGCAGCGGGCGCCCGCGTTCAGCCCGGGATCGTCGCGAGAGCGGCCGTCGCCGTCGGCCTTCAGCCACTGCTCGAGCACGAAGGCCGGGGGGCGGCCGAGCACGACGAGGCGCCCGTCGGATCCGCGCAGCGCCGCGCCGCCGCCCTCGCGGTCGACGTAGAGGTCGCGGCGCTCCGGGGCCGCCGCGAGGGCGAGGCCGAGGAGGCCGGGGACGAGGCCGAGCCAGCGCAAGCCCGACACCGGCAGCACCAGGAGCAGCAGGGCCACGGTCATCAGCCCGAGGGCGCCCGGGCCGAAGGCCGGCAGCACGAGGGTGGCGCGGTCGAAGCCCTGGATCCAGGCCGAGATGTCGAGCATGCCGCGCACGGCCAGGCCCATCGTCCACCAGACCGGGCGGTCGAGGGCGAAGGGAGTGGCCAGGATGCCGAGCACCGCCGCCGGCATCACCACCAGCGAGACGAGCGGCAAGGTCAGCGCGTTGCCGACGAGGCCGAAGGGCTGGACGGTCTGGAAGTGGTAGGTGGCGAAGGGGGCCGTGGCGACCTGCGCGACCAGGGTGGTGGCGAGAGTGCCGACGACCGTGGCGAGGCACCAGGCCACAGCCCGGGTGATCGGGCCGCCGCCCTCCGGGTTCCACAGCCGCCCCTCGATCAGACGGGCGCAGGCGACGAGCCCGGCCACCGCCCCGAACGACATCTGAAAGCTCGGTCCCAACAATCCTTCCGGCTCGCGGGCGAGCGAGATCAGCGCCGCCAGCGCCAGGTTGCGCAGGCTGAGCGCCGGCCGGTCGACCAGGATCGCGCCGAGCATCACCAGGGTCATCACCAGCGAGCGCTCGGCCGCGAGGTCCCAGCCCGAGAAGGCGCAGTAGCCGGTGACCCCGATCATCGCCAGCAACGCCGCCATCTTCTTGATCGGCCAGGCCAGCGCCAGCCCCGGCACCAGGGCGAGGAGCGCCCGGGCGAGCCAGAACACCACCCCGGCGGCCAGCACCATGTGGAGACCCGAGATCGAGACGACGTGATAGATGCCGGCCGCCCGCAAGGTCTCGTTGGTGTCCTGGTCGATGAGGCCGCGCTTGCCGGTGACGAGGGCCGCCGCCACCGCGCCGGGCTGGCCGCCATTGGCCTCGGCGATGCGGCGGGTGAGCGCGTTGCGCGCCTCGTCCAAGCCGGCGGCGAGCCGCAGGGAGAGCGGAGCCGGCTCGGGCGGCGGCTTGACCGTGGCCTGGCCGAGGAGCGAGCCGACGGCGCCGATGCCGCGAAAATAGGCGTCGCGGGAGAAATCGTAGCCGCCCGGCCGCGCCGGCTCCGGCGGCGGCAGCAGGCGCGCCTTGGCCTCGATGTAGTCGCCGGGCTTGAGGTTGTCCGCGCGGCGGTACGAGACACGCACCCGGGCCGGGCGCTCGGCCGCCAGCATCTCCCCGAGCCGCGTCACCCGCACCACCAGACGGGCGCCCTCCTCGCGCTCCTCCAGCGCCTCGACGAAGCCGTGGAGCGGCGCGATCACCGTGCGGGCCAGCACCGGCGCGGCGACGCTGGCCGTGCGGAAGGCCGCGGCACCGAAGCCGAGGAACACGAAGGACGCGGCAAGCAGCAGGGCCGGCGCCACCGCCCGGGCCCGGAGCGCGAAGGCCGCCCCGGCGAGGGCGAGGCCGGTGCCGAACGGCGCGGCGAGGAGAACCGTGCCGTCCGCGACGGTGAGGAACACCAGCGCGCCGGCCCCGAAGGCGACGGCGAGCCAGGGAAACAGCCGGCGCTGCGCGGCTTCCGCAGCGAGCCCGGCGTAGAACCACCCGCCGAGGGCCGGCAGCAGCAGCACGGGCGCGGGCAGCGCGCGCAAGCGGCGCGCCACAATCCCCGTCCCTGCGCCCGGCCCCGCCATCATGCGCCCCGACCCGACGAGGCTGCGCCCAACCGCCGCTGATCCCGTCGCCGATCCCCGCAGCGACGGGACAGCCGGGAAGACGGTTCCTTAACGGCTCGTCCCGCGCATGCTACAGGACCCGGCGCCGGCAGGTCGACTCAGCTGACCCGGCCCTAACGGCCCCGGCCACACCGTTTTTTCGCTCTCACCCGGTTCTCGTCGCGCATGTCCTCCGTCGTCACCCGCTTTGCCCCGTCGCCCACGGGCTTCCTCCACATCGGCGGGGGTCGCACGGCGCTGTTCAACTGGCTCTACGCGCGCCGGCACGGCGGCCGGATGCTCCTGCGCATCGAGGACACCGACCGCGAGCGCTCGACCCAAGCCGCCATCGACGCGATCCTCGACGGGCTGAACTGGCTCGGCCTCGAGTGGGACGGCGACGTGGTCTACCAGTTCGCCCGGGCAGGCCGGCACCGGGAGGTGGCGGAGGGGCTGCTCGCCGCCGGCCGGGCCTATTACTGCTACGCCACCCCCGAGGAGCTGACCGAGATGCGCGAGGCCGCCCGGCGCGAGGGCCGGCCGATCCGCTACGACGGCCGCTGGCGCGACCGCGACCCCGCGGAGGCGCCCGCCGGACTCAAGCCGGTGATCCGCCTGCGCGCTCCCGTCGACGGCGAGACCGTAGTCGAGGACGCGGTGCAGGGCCGGGTGGTCTGGCAGAACAAGGACCTCGACGACCTCGTGCTGCTGCGCTCGGACGGCACGCCGACCTACATGCTGGCGGTGGTGGTGGACGACCACGACATGGGCGTGACCCACGTCATCCGCGGCGACGACCATCTGACCAACGCGGCGCGCCAGACCCAGATCTACCAGGCGCTCGGGTGGGACGTGCCGAACATGTCGCATATCCCGCTGATCCACGGCCCGGACGGGGCGAAGCTCTCGAAGCGCCACGGCGCGCTCGGCGTCGATGCCTATCGCGATCTCGGCTACCTGCCGGCGGCCCTGCGCAACTACCTCGTGCGCCTCGGCTGGAGCCACGGCGACCAGGAGATCTTCTCGACCGAGGAGATGGTCGCGGCCTTCGACCTCGCCCAGGTCGGCCGCTCGCCGGCCCGGTTCGACTTCGCCAAGCTCGAGAACCTGAACGGACACTACATCCGCTCGTCCACAGACGAGGCGCTGGTCGCGGCGATCGAGGCGATCCTGCCGACGCAAGGGCAGCGCTGGGGCCTCTCCGCCCCCCTCGATCCGGCTCTTCGCGAGAAGTTCATCGCCGCGATGCCGGGTCTCAAGGAGCGGGCCAAGACCCTGATCGAGCTCGTCGACAGCGCCTATTACCTCTACGCGCCGCGCCCGCTGGCCCTCGACGAGAAGGCGGCGGGCCTCCTCGGCAATGGCGGGCGCGAGCGGCTGGCCGGGGCGCTGACTCACCTCGAGGCCCTCACTGAGTGGAGCGCCGCCTCGACCGAGGGTGCGGTGCGGCACTTCGCCGAGACCGCCGGGGTCAAGCTCGGGCAGGTGGCCCAGCCCTTGCGAGCGGCGCTCACCGGCCGGACAACCTCGCCGCCGCTCTTCGACGTGATGGCGGTGCTGGGCCGCGAGGAGAGCCTGCAGCGCCTGCGCGAGCAGGTCGGGGCCTGAGGCACAACTGGGCCGCGCACCCCCGCGAATCTGCACTCGCGGGGGTGACTCGACGACCCCTGAACAGAAACTGAATTCTGTCACCCGGGCAGGGAGCCGTAGTTGATGCCGGTGCGGCGATCCGCTAACCCGGACCCGAGTGAGCACCCGCAGCAAAGTTCGCCGCCCTGCCCCGGGGGCCGCGGCCGAGGCGCCGACGCTCAGTCACGTTGATGGAAAGGGTCCGCAACCCCATGAGCCTCCCCACCAGCACCCTCACGGTGAACGGCCGCGCGATCGAGATGCCCACGAAGACCGGCACGATCGGTCCGAGCGTCATCGACATCAGCAAGCTCTACGCGCAGACCGGCCAGTTCACCTACGACCCGGGCTTCACCTCGACCGCCTCCTGCGAGTCGAAGATCACCTACATCGACGGCGACGAGGGCGTGCTCCTGTATCGGGGCTACCCGATCGAGCAGCTGGCCGAGCACGGCGACTTCCTCGAGACCTGCTACCTGCTGCTGTACGGCGAGCTGCCGACCGCGGCCCAGAAGGCCGATTTCGACTACCGCGTCACGCGCCACACCATGGTGCATGACCAGATGAACCGGTTCTTCCAGGGCTTCCGCCGCGACGCCCACCCGATGGCCGTCATGGTGGCCTCGGTCGGCGCGCTCTCGGCCTTCTACCACGACTCGACCGACATCACGGACGAGAAGCAGCGCATGATCGCTTCCATGCGCATGATCGCCAAGATGCCGACGCTGGCGGCCATGGCGTACAAGTACACGATCGGCCAGCCGTTCATCTACCCGAAGAACGACCTCGACTACACCTCGAACTTCCTGCGGATGTGCTTCGCGGTGCCGTGCGAGGAGTACCAGGCCAATCCGGTCCTGTCGCGCGCGCTCGACCGGATCTTCATCCTGCACGCCGACCACGAGCAGAACGCCTCGACCTCGACGGTGCGACTGGCCGGCTCCTCGGGCGCCAACCCCTTCGCCTGCATCGCCGCAGGCATCGCCTGCCTGTGGGGCCCTGCGCATGGCGGCGCCAACGAGGCGGCGCTGAAGATGCTGGCCGAGATCGGCACCCCTGAGCGCGTCGGCGAGTACGTCGCCAAGGCCAAGGACAAGAACGATCCCTTCCGCCTGATGGGCTTCGGTCACCGGGTCTACAAGAACTACGACCCGCGCGCCCGCATCATGCAGAAGACCACCCACGAGGTGCTGAGCGAGCTCGGCATCAAGGACGATCCGCTGCTCGACGTCGCGATGGAGCTGGAGCAGATCGCCCTCAAGGACGAGTACTTCATCGAGAAGAAGCTCTACCCGAACATCGACTTCTACTCGGGCATCACGCTCAAGGCGATGGGCTTCCCGACCTCGATGTTCACGGTGCTGTTCGCGCTCGCCCGTACCGTCGGCTGGATCAGCCAGTGGGCCGAGATGATCGAGGATCCGTCCCAGAAGATCGGCCGCCCGCGCCAGCTCTATACCGGCGAGCCGAAGCGCGACTACGTGACGATGGCTCAGCGCGGCTGAGCGTCAAGCATCGCGGAATGAGAACGGGCGGCACGCGAGTGCCGCCCGCTTTTTTTTGGGCGTCGGAAAGACGACGTAATACCCTCGCGCCTTCGCATCGCCGTGTCGATGCGAAGGCGACCGGCGCATCAGCGCCGGCGCCCGTTCGGGCTTGCCTGGCACCTTCGAACGCGTCCGTTCGAAGGTGCGGCG
>NZ_BPQJ01000035.1 GCF_022179185.1 Methylobacterium frigidaeris
CGAAATTGCCGTCTCGTCAATCCGGAACCCGTGTTCCGGAAACGATGGCGCTTTGTCCGGGAACCGGGCGCGCTCACGCGTGACCCGGCTCGATCTGCCGCGGCCTCACCACGAGGCCGACCGATGACCTATGCCGAGATGAAAGAGGCGATTGCCCGGGCGCTGCCCGCGATGCTGCCGGCCCTGCGCGACCAGCTCTACGCGCTCAACGGCGCCGGGGTGATCAGCGACCGGGACGCGGGCGAGCTCGACGATGCGATCGAGGCGCGCCGCAAGGGCCCCGCCCCCGCGGCCCCCGCACCGGCCGGCCTGTCGCTCGCCGCCGCGATCGCGCCCACCGCCGCCCGGATCACGAAGTTCGCGCCTCGCCGCCAGCGCTCGCCCGACCGCGCCAAGAGCCGCGAGCGCCGCCGGGGCTTGGGCGGATCGAGCCCCCTCCCCGAGCCGCTCGCCCGCCGCTACACCGAAGGCCAGCGGGCCGTCCTGTTCATCGTCGGCGAGGAGATCGCGGCGCGGGGCGTGTGCGGCCTCTCGGTCGCCGAGATCGCGGCGCGGGCGGGCGTGTGCCACCGCCACGCGCAGATGGCCCTGCGCCTCGCCGAGAGCGACGGGCTCGTCACCATCACCGAGCGGCCCCGCAAGGGCCAGAAGCACCAGACGAACCTCGTGCGCGTCCTGTCGCGGGAATGGGCCGCCTGGCTTCAACGGCGTCGACCGACAGGGTGCAAACCGATTCCCTCCACGGGGATTCAAGATTCTCTTTCTTCTCTAGAATCGAGGACGGCGGCTCGCGGAAGCGTCGCGACGGGTTTTCGGAGGGGGAATTCGGGCTCTGGACCGGCAGGACGGCCGGCCGCGGGGCATCGATTCTAGCCTGAGACTGGCGCCACCACTGGAATCGAGAGCGCCGGACCCTGGTGAGGATCCGGCGCTTGGTGAGGGATTCGGGATTGGGTGGGCAGGCTCAGACGATGCCCTTGCGGACGGCGTCCATCATCCGCTTGAACCCCTCGCGGTAGGGGAGGCGCTCGCGGTCGCACCATTCGATGAAGTCGACTTGGTCGGAGACGTTGATCCGCGTCGTGAATGACGTCGTCGGCTCATCGGATGCCCGGCGCCGCTTGATCGGCTTCGGGGGATCGCGCTCCACGAAGCCGTGGGCGGCGGCCGCCGTGCGGCTCACGGCGGGCATCTCCTCGGGCGCGGGTGCGGCCGGCTTGAAGTCGCCGAGGTTCGCGAGGCCGGCGGGGGTGGGCTTAGACATGGGCGGGCTCTCTGGCGGTGCGCAGGATCTCGACGATCTCGCCGGCGAGCGCGTCGGCGTTCTCCCGGGCCTTGTCGAGGCCGTTGACGGCCTGCGGGTCGAGCTCGTCGAGGCTCTGGCGGTAGGTGAACATGGAGCGGTAGGCGGCCCGCTCGGCGAGATCGTTTGCCATCATCGGCACGCCCGACGCCGCCAGCTTCTCGCGGATCGCCCGCTCGTCGCGGGTGGCGAAGCCGGGCTTCGTGCGGGTGAACAGGACGCGGTAGGCGCGTGGGCCGACGGTCGCCGCCTGGTCCTCGATGTAGTCGATCGCGCGCCGCGCCTGCGTCGCGTCCATCGCCGAGCCCTGCATGGGGATGAGCGTCAGGTCGGCCGCGAGGATCGCCGAGGCGACCATGAGCGAGGCGGTGCCCTCGAGGTCGGCGATCACGAACTGGCTGCGGGCCCCCTCCCCTTTCAGCATCCGGCCGATGTTGGTCGAGTCGGCGTGCCCGATGACGGTGACCGGGCTCGCGGTCGGCCCGTCCTTCCAGGCGACGAGGTTGCGGTTCGGGTCGCAGTCGAACAGCGTCACCGACGCGCCGTGGCGGGCGAGCGTCGTCGCGAGCACGAGGGCGGTCGTGCTCTTGCCGGTCCCGCCCTTGGGATTGCTGACGGCAATTACGGCCATGTCGGGTCACCTCACTTCCGGTCACGTGGCGCAGTGTGACGGGGCGTCGCTCAACGCCGAGTTAATTGCCGTGACGCGCCTTGGCGTGATGCGACGTGATGCGGTTTGGCGTCAAGGCGCTTAGCGCCACTTGGCGTTATGTGAAGTGAAGTGACTTCATATGAAGTCATTAGACGGCACCAACGCGACCCCCGGATCCGTTTCCCCGAACGCCCCGCCCCCTGTCCGCAGGGTACACCCTGTAAGACGGTTGCGGTGAGACGCCTGGGCCCTGTCTCACAGGGTTGTCGGACGGCTCGTGAGACAGCTACAAGGGATCGTCTAGACCCTACGAGGCATTCCATGGCCCGGATCGGCTACGCCCGCGTCTCCACCCTCGACCAGGACCTCACCGTGCAGCTCGCCGCGCTGAAAGCCGCCGGCTGCGACATCGTCCGGTCCGAGAAGGTGAGCGGGTCCTCGACCCTTGGCCGCGACGAGCTGCGCACGGTGCTGGCCTTCATCCGCGAGGGCGACACGCTGGTGGTCACCCGCGTCGACCGCCTGGCGCGCTCGATTGGCGACCTCCAGGACATCGTGCGCGAGCTGCGCGCCAGAGGCGCCGGGTTGATGGCGACCGAGCAGCCTATCGACACAAGCACGGCCGCCGGCAAGGCCTTCCTCGACATGCTGGGCGTGTTCGCCGAGTTCGAGACTAACCTCAGGCGCGAGCGCCAGGCCGAGGGGATTGCCAAGGCGAAGGCGGCCGGCGTCTACAAGCGGGCGCGCACGGTCGATCCGGAGGCTGTGCGGGCGCTGATAGGGGAGGGGAAGGGCGCATCAGAGATCGCCCGCGAGTTGGGGATCGGCCGGGCGAGCGTCTACCGGGTGCTCAAGGTGGCGCCTGCGCCCGCGACGGAAAATGTCACCGATCCGTGTTGACGGCGTCACTGATCAGTGACATAAAAGGTCATCGACACGGAGATGGCAGATGACTCGCAACGAATTCGACGCCCAGTTCCGCGCCACCGAGCAGAGCACCGATTTCCAGTACGACAAGGCGACGTTGGCGAACATCAACGACACCGTCTTCGCGGCGGTGTCCGCGATGGATGCCGATGACTACGCCACCAAGAGCGCCGTTGATCACGCCTTTGAGGCTGCGGTCTCGGCGCTGTGACCGGAGTAGAGTTTGCGGCGTGGGTCGCCACGATGAAGGTAGCCCGAGGCTGGTCGGCTCGCGAGTGTTCGCGCCGCCTCGGATGCGGCGTGAACCAGATCGCGATCTGGAGCGTCAATGGTGCGCCGCCCTACATCGCTCTCGCCTGCGCCGCCTTGAGCCACGACCTGCCGCCCTGGCGACAGGGCTAGCGGCGCGCTCCGGGCGCTCAAGGCGCCTCTGCGGCGCCCTCCGGCCCGGTCGCCAGGGCGAGCAACCGGGCGCGCATCTCGGCGATGACCTCGTGCGGTCGGCCCCAGTCGGGATCGGCCTCGGCCTTCGCCATGACCTCGGCGAGCACCCGCGCGAACGTCTCGTCGTCGATGCCGAGATTATGGGCGAGGGCGAGGAGGCGGTCTGTCTCAGGGGTCGAAGACATCAGGGGGCGCGGGTTTGACGAGGGGGGCTCAACGCGGCGGTGGGGATGCGCGCGACGAAGTGCAAGCCCTATCTGCAACAATTTTTGACAAGATTGAGCCGAGTTGCATTACGGCTACGCTTCTGCTAACACCGGCCTCAGCCCAACCGGGCAGAAGTACTAGGAGGCGGATAAGCTTCTGAATGTCTCTGTGTCTCCCGAGACGGGAGCTAATGCGGTTAATATCGAAAAAGCCGCGTTTAGTTCCCGCCCTCTGGAAACGCGGGAGATACGTATGAAGTTTCTTACGCTCGACGAAGCTCGCAAGGCTCTCGTTCTTGCTTTGGCGATCGCACGGAAAGCGGAGGCGACCCAGGATATCGTCCTGGACCCAATTGATGCGGAGCTCATCATTCTGGGTCTCTTCTTGATCGTGCGCACCTCCGAGCACGCCCCTCATTTCCCCGAAGTCTTCTTCGGGGCCGAGTGAGGGCGGCTCCCAAGACGCCGGCCTGGACATCCTGGCCGGCGCTTTCTTTTGTCCCTACCGCAGCCGCACCGGATCCTTGATCCGCGGCGCCCGCTCGCTCTCGACGCAGGCCCATTCGACCTGGTGCCGCTCGACGTCCGGCCAGCCGGATCGGAGCTTGGCGAGCGTGGCCGGGTCGGCGAACGCGGCGTCGAGCTTCGCCGTCGACTCCGGAAGGCGCGCCCGGCACGCCTCCACATCCCCCGGCCATGGTCCGATGGATGTTGCCGGCTGGCCGAGCACCATCAGCACCGCGTAGACCTTGAGCGCCATAGTCGAATGCCTCGTCGCGTAATCGCCGCTTATGGGACCTGAGTAGAAGGCGCCCTCAGCGCCCCCGATCCGCGTATGGGATCACGGGGAAGGTGACCTCGCGCCACCCGCTCACGGGGTGATTATCCCACGTGACTGGGCCGACGCCGAACAGCAGCAGGAAGCGGCTGACCTCGTCCTCCCGGCTCTGCGGGATGCGGATGCGTCCGGAGAAGCTGGGTTTGTCGCCCAGCAGGTTCACCACGACGTCGAAGGTGGCAAGGTCCAGGTAGCGGCGCATGTCCTGGATGAGGCTGTGGAGGTGAACGGTCATGTCATCCGCCATGCGATGCGCTCCTCGATCGGTTCGGCCAGAAGCTCCTTCAGCTCGGCGTCGGTCAGGTCCGGCACGATGTCGTCCACCTTGCGGATCAGCAGACGAGCGAGCCCGATACGCCAGCGTAGGGGCAGGTAGGCGCGTATCATGCGTCCGCTCCCTCGGCCGGGTTGAGCGCGGCACGGGCCTTAGCCTCCAGAGCGGGCGCATACATCCCGCCGGGGAAGTCGAGCATGGCTTGTAGCGCCTCACGCAGCCGATCGGCCTCGTCCGCCTTGGCGCACGTCTCGGCCCAGACCACGTCGAACGAGGTGTTCATGGAATAGCCGCGCGACCGCTTCGCGTCGTCAAGCCACCAACGGCGCTTGCGGGCCTCCTCTTTGAGGCTCGCCATCTCGCGCTCTGCCGCGCCGGCCCGGCGGTCAGCCTCGTCGCGCTCCGCCATCAGCCGGGTCATTTCGGCCAGTGCGTCACGAACTCTCTGCGCTGCCACATGGTATCCATGGCTTGCCAGGATCTTCGCCACCTCGGGCAGGTGCACCTTCCATTCGATCGCCTCGCTCATGCTAACCCCCTGAATTTCCACGCCACGACCGGCTCAAGAGAACCGATCCGATCGTTAGCTTCCACTGCCCGGATGACTTGCACATCCGGGCGCTGACACCTGATAACTTGCGTTTATCAGTGTGGTTAGGCGTCCGGCCCCTCGGCCGGCGGCTCGATCGGGCACCAGTGGCTATAGTCGTCCCATTCCCATCCGTTCTCAAAGTCGGGGTGAACAGTGTCCTTGTGCTCATCGTCGGCCCGGATGACATGCGCGTCCCAGTAACCGCACGTTCCCCGCGCGCTGCTCTTATTGACCCACAAGCCGGCGAGGAATGTCCTACCGTCCTGCGGTGCTGTGCTCATCGGCTGCCAGTTCACGGTGTCTCTCCTTTGGGTAATCAACGATAAGCCGTGGGTTATCAATGATGAGATCAGTGCGCTCGCGCCACCGCGAGAGCCTGCTTCCCGGCGGCAGTGATCGCGTAGACGGGCCCGTCATCCCCTGGTGTGGTCGAGACGAGACCGCGGTCCTTGAGGTCGAGAAACAGGAGGTGCGCGGCCATCACCTCCTCGCTGTTGACCTCGCCGGGTGCGTCGGGGCCGTTCCGGTCGAGGAAGTCGAGGGCCATGATCTCGTGGGGGCGGAGGCTGGCGGCGCTCGTCACGGCCTCGCCTCCTTGATCCGCTTGACGTAGGCATCCGCCTCGCTCTCGGCGATCATGAACGACAGGAAGGTCTCGCCCTCCCGTCGCCCGGGTGCGACAGCGAAGCCCCGCTCGAACACGCCGCGGCAGATCAGCTCGCGCATCGCCTCGAAGTGCGCCTCCGTCTCGGCGCGCGTGTAGGTGACGGCGAAGTAGCGGACGGGGACGCCGGCCTTGCCGGTGTCCTTCCAGGCCATCACGCCTTCCCCTGCGGCTTGCGCGAGAAATTGAACTCGCCCGGGATCAGATACGTCGCGCCGATCGCGACCGCGAACCACCAGATGCTGCGATCAAGGCCGAAGACGACGTAGGCGCCGCCTGCGAGGACCGTGAAGCGACAGACGATCGTCATCGCGAGGAGGAAGGCGTAGGGCCAGGGCATCATAAGCACCTCGACCAAATGTGATCCGCCGCGAGCGCCCGCACGCCCCGGATCACCGCCAGCGCCTGCGCCTTGGCATCCGACAAGGCATGGTGCTTCTCCCCCTCCGGCATCTCGACCTTGACGCCGGCGAGTTCGTAGAGCGTGCGGGTGTCGCGGATGGCGCGATGCGACCACGGGATCGGATGGCCGCAGGCGCGGAACGCCGACTCGATGATCGGCAGATCAAAGCTCGACCCGTGGCCCCAGATCCGCAGGTCTTTCCCCTTCCGGTCCAGCCATGCCCGGAAGTCCCGAAGGGCGACGGCGAGGGGTTCGCGGTTCGGCCCGTCATCCCGAAAGACGCTGCGGGCCTCGTCGCCCTGTCCCATCCACCATGCGACCGTCTTCGGGTCGATGTGCCCGAGCGCGCCATCCGGCGTGACGGCGCAGTAGAAAAGATCCCCCAATCCCTCCGGTCCGAACTGCACCGCCCCGATCGCTACGATCATCGCATCCGGTCGCGTGGAGAGGGTTTCGAGGTCGATCATGATGTCGCGCATGGGATGCGGTCTCACTGGTACGATTGGAGAGGGTGACCGCACTGGCGGCAGCGCGGCCGGGAGGTCATCGGGAGAGTTCGACCAGTACGGCGATCGCCAGACAGACAGCGGCGATGACGATGCCGGCCCCGAGATAGATCCAGTCGAGGACGTCCTCCGTCCTGGCTGCGACCAGGGCGCGGTGCGCCTCGATCCGGGCGCGGGCCTCGGCCATCCGCTGCGCCTGGCGGCGGGTGCTGTGAGCCCGTATGGCGCGGGCGTCAGGGGCGTGGCGGCGCTTCATCTCTACGCGCTCCTCTGTCCGCGCCGGCTGGTGAGGGTGTCGACGGTGCGACGGGTCTGGGGCGGGTTCTGCTGCTCCCGCCAAGCTCGGATCCGGGTGAGTCGGTTGACGACGGCTGGGTCGAGCTGGTCGAGGTCCGGGACGCCGGTGATCCGGCTCAACCCCTGGCGCACGTCGGCGCCGGCGAGGTAGGCCTTGCCCGGCACGAGGGGGCGAGGCGTCTCCGGCCAGCGGGTGTTGACGTTGCTGACCGAGAGGACCGGCGTGCGGCCGGGCGTGATCCAGCCGAGCCCGATGCCGTATCGGGTCGCGAGAAGATGATCCGATGCAGCCGTGAGGTTCGCGCTGGTCCGGCACATCGACCCCGAGCACTCGAACCCGTCATGCTCGACGAGGGCATCGTCGTCGGTCACCGGCCGCACGAACAGGAAGGGGAAGCGCGGCGGGTTCCGCTCCTGCTCCTCTGGGGTCATCGCCGCATAGTCGCTGTGGTAGCGCAGGCCCGGGGCCTTGAGGATCATGACCTCGACGGGCGAGTTGAGCGGTGGGGGCATCGCCCGCCGATCGAACAGCAGGAGGACGCCCTCGTGCGTGGCGACGGGCTCGCCGGTGCGGCCCGGATAGGGGGTGACGATCATGGTCGTCACCACTTCTTCCCGCCGGCCCGCAGCCGAGCCTCGTGCGTGTGATCCGCCCGGGTCGCGTTGTACGCGAGCTTCTCCGTCACCGCCCCGTCGAGGTCGTAGCCGAAGGCCCCGGCGTAATCGAAGATCCGGATGAGCGCGTCGGCGAGCTCCACCTCCGCCATCCGGCGGTGAGGGAGCTTGTCGTCCATCAGATCTTTGCGCTCGCCCTCCATCGCCTCGGCGATCTCCGAGACGACGAGCATGAGGAGTTCGCCCTTGTTGCGGGGGATGGGTTGGCCGGTTGCGGGGTCCTGCCACCACTTGGCGTTGGCGGCGTGGCAGGCGGCGGCTAAGGCGTTAAGGCCAGGATGTAGCGCCGGAAGCGCCAGGGCATCTCTGTCTATGGCGCGCGCGAGGATCCCGCCAGCCAAGGCGTTGTAATCGGTCATATATTTTCCCCTTAATCGGATCGCTTTTACTTTTAGGCTGTCGCGTAATGTCAGTTCTGGAACTGAGTTAACTTGCGTGCGGGCTCACCGCCTGCGGCAGGGCCGAGGACGGGACGGGGGAGGGAGAGGATGATGGGGCCTTGGTCGCCTCGGCATGCTGCGCCGTCGGCACCTCCGTCATCCCCATCTCGTGCGGGACCAGGATCGTCGGCTGCTGCAGCCGACGCGTCGCGACCGTCGCGAGCGTGTGGTTGAGGACGTGCGCCAGGTGGGCGATGTCCTGCTCATCGTTGTCCGTCATCTCGTCGGAGGCGGCGTTCTTGAAGCAGACCCGGTAGGCGTCCTGCGGCAGGGTGCGGGCCTCCGGGGCAACACAGCCGCAGCAGACGAACGACTCGGGCGTGAAGGCCAGATCGTAGAACTGATCCTCGGTCGTGCCCGGCGGCACGTGCTCGACGGACGTGAAGCTGGTGCAATCGGTGCGGCCGCGCCAGCAATGGCCGAAGTTCATCAGGGGCATGCTCTCTCTCCGGCAATCACGGCGACCTTCGCCGCGAGGGTGTCGACCTGGGTGAGGATCTTGACCGCGCTCGCCCGGTACGGGCGTTTCCAGACATCCGGGATGCGGTCGAAGCGGTCGGAGTCGGCCCTCTCCATCCAGGTCTGGTCGTGGATGATCCGGGCGAGGATCTCGACGTGGGCGGGGTCGGGGTGAGGCGTGGTCATCAGACGACCGGGTCGGGGTCGGTGGGGATGACGAGCGGCTTCCCCGCGAGATCGAAGGCGCTCAGAAGGTGCGGGACGCGCCGCACCTCATCCTCGGCCTCGGTGCGCGTGTAGAGGCCGGCCCGCGCCGTGTCGGAGGTGTAGCCGGAATAGTTCGAGCCATAGAACGCGTCGTTCTTGCTCGACCTGATCCGGAACAGCGGCTGGTCACCGAACAGGATATTCCGGATCGTCTCCGCGCGACGAAAGTTATGCGCGCGGACGGCGGATGACATCTCGGCTTCGAGCCGCCTGCGCCGCTCTCGCTCATTGCGCTTCGCGCGGAGGTCGCTCGGCGGCGAGACGTAAATCTCGAACGACGCCTGATTGCGGAGCGTGTCGCGGCCGACCGCGATCCACCACATATTGTTGATGTTGTAGTACGCGACCCCGCGACCTATCCGGCCCTTGCTGTCGGTGAACCACACCGTGGCGCCATGGCTGACTGTACCGCCATCGGCGGAGCGGCTGTTGCAGGGCTGATCGCAGACCGGGCGGCCGAGTGCCTTGTTGGTGTGACAGGACTCCGCATAGCGTTGAGCGATCCGCTCAAGGGCGGTCGGGGCGACGAGAGAGGGCCGGCAATTTTTATCCTTGACCTTGACGGCCGCGAGGCTGGACAGCCAGCGGGCAATCCGTCGGAACGTCAGATCGACCCGAAGGCGGTCGAGGTAATCGAGTCGGCTCAGCTTGTCGAAGTCGTAGCGGTGACCGTTCGAGTTATCTTTCTGCCAAGTCTCCGCCCAGATCTCGACCTCGACCACGCGCCCGGAAATGCGGAGGCTCGCGAGCAGGTTCCCCTTGCGGGCGCGGCGGTGACTGGGGCTTAGGCTGCGGTAGCACTTACGCACCTCCTCATCGAGGGTGATGGTCCACCCGCTGCGACCGAGATGCTTCAAAAGGCCGAGGAAGATCTCTTTGCGGAAGGTCGGATCGTTGGCGTTGTCCTGCCAGATGCCCGCGTGGGTGTCGTGGAGGTTGAGTTCGAGCTTGCGCATCACGCCGCCTCCGCCACAGGGCCGGCGAGATCCCGCGCGATCGCCTCACGGATGAGGGCCGCGCTCTCCAGGCTGATCCAGTATCCCTCGCCCCAGGCGGTCTCGATCGTGGCGCCGGGGACGAGCTGCGCCAGCTTGGGGCGCATCTTGCAGATCTGCACCTTGGGGGTCTCGATCGACGGCGGATCGTTCCGGCGCTGATCGCTCATGCACACCTCGAGGAGGTGATCGTGCGTGACGATCCCCGGCGCCCGGGCCATGAGCGTCGAGAGGATCCGCCGCATCGCCGGGGTGAGGTTCCAGGTCGCCGGCAGGTGCAGGCGCGGGCTCATCATCGCGCGGAGCTGGCGCACCTCCTCCTCGAGTTCCTCGACGCGCTCGCGCAGGGTGATGGGGTCGAGGCTCAGCATGACGCCGCCTCCCCCGGAGCCGCAGCCCCCGCATCCGCCAGGATCTCGTAGGCGACCTGGACGGCCGGCACGAAGTCGCAGATCGGGGCGAGGAGATCCATGCTCCGCCCCATGGCGACGAGGAGTTCGGTGCGCTCGTCGACCGCGCCCTGCCCGATCGCCCGGAACCCGGAAAGGGCGAACTCCCGGTATGCTCCCTTGACCGCGTCGAGGCCGTAGATGTGGAACTGTCCCGGGTGCCATCGGCTGTCGAACCCGAGGGCGACCGGGACGATCTGGCGGAGCTGCGTCCGGCCTTCGTGGTTGGTGTAGACCGCCGGCACGGGGGTGTGGCGGTCGGCGGGCTGGGCCTGGATCTCAGGGGCTGGAGCCGCTACCGCCGCGGCGCTCGGGCAGGTGGCGGCGAGTGCCGCCCGCGCCAGGGCTCCCCCGTCCACTCGGACCGGGCAGTGGTCGGGGTCGTCGGAGGTGTAGAGCTCTGCCCGCGCATAGAACCGCAGGGCGTCGGCGATGACCTTCGGCAGGATCCGCCCGCCATACATCACCGTGTCAGTGTCGCGTGTCTCGGACATGAGGCGCCTCGCGTCGGGCGGGAGGATCGAAGGGGAGAGGAGTCGGATCAGGCGACCCGCATCGGCATCAGGACGAACAGGGCGTCGTCGCCCTGCCGCGGCCGGATCAGGACCGGGCTGCCGGGATCGGCGAAGGCGAGCCTCGCCGTGTCGCCGCCGACCTGCTCCAGGATGTCCGCGAGGAACCGGCCGTTGAGGCCGATGCCGAAGGGCGCGCCCTCGTGTTCGACGTCGAGCGTCTCGACCGCCTCGCCGCCCTCGGGATTGCGCATGATGACGGTGAGGCCGCCCCGCCCGTCGAGATCGAGCTTCACGGCGCGGCCCCGCTCGGAGGCGATGACCCCGACGCGGGCAACGGCGGCGCTCAAGGCCTCGACGGGGGCGAGCGCGATCCGGTCATTCCCGGTCGGGATGACGCGCTGATAATCGGGGAACGTCCCGTCGATGAGCTTCGAGGTGAGGACCGTGTCGCCCACCGTCATCTGGATCCGCGCGGCCATGATCACGAGGCGCACGTCCACCTCGCCCGCAGCCTCCGCGAGCCGGCTGATCTCGCCGCACGCCTTGCGCGGCACGATCACGCCCGGGACGTCGGTCCGCACGCCGGAGGCGGCGCTGGTCTGGACGCGGGCCAGCCGGTGCCCGTCGGTCGCGACCGCCCGCAGGGCCGGGCCCTCCGGCGTCTCGACGCCGACGAAGAACGTGCCGTTGAGGTAGTAGCGCGTCTCCTCGTTCGAGATCGCGAAGGCGGTGCGCGACAGGAGCTTGGCGAGCAGGCCGCCGGCGATCGCGATCTCGGCCGCATGGCTGTCGGCCATGCCGAGCACCGCGGGGAAGTCCGAGGCCGGCAGGCTCCCGAGCGTGAACCGTGAACGCCCTGCCCGCACGCTGACCTGGCCGTTGCCGCCGTCCTCGATCGTCACGACCGCGTCGCCCGGCAGCTTGCGGGCGATGTCGTGCAGCGCGCCCGCCGGCAGGGTGATCGAGCCCGCCGCCGTCACGGTCGCCGGGACTCGCGTGGTCAGGTAGATGTCGAGGTCCGTGCCCGTCACCGCGAGCGTGTCGCCCTCGGCGTGCAGGAGCACGTTCGAGAGGATCGGGATCGTGTTCCGCTTCTCAACCACCTTGGCGGTCGAGGACAGCGCGTCGAGGAGCGCGGAGCGGGCGATCGTGAGGGAGAGCATGTCAGGCTCCGGCCAGGCCGGCGCGACCGGCGAGATAGGGAAGGTCGGCAAGGTCGGGGTTGGCGCGGCCGAGCTGGATCAGTGCCTCGGCGAGGTCGCCGCGGCGCAGCGCGTCGACGGCGTTCTCCCAGGCATCGGCGTCAATCTGAGGCGATGTGTCGATCTCCAGATCGTCGGGATCGTAGAGGTGCTCGATGGACCGACCGTCTCGAAGATACTCGGCCTCCGCTGACGTGATCGCGGTGAGGCGCTCGAGTTCGTCGACAATCTCGTCTTTCGTGAAGACCGCGATGCTGACGGAGACGGTCGCAGTCGTGTCGACCTCGACGTCGATGCGCTTGATCAATGCTTCGGACATGGCGCCCTCCCGGGCGAAGCGTGAGGGTTACGCGACCGCCCGGCCGGACTTGCCCTTGAGGGCCGGCAGGTGGCGCAGGAAGGCTTGGAGCAGCGCGTCGGCGACCCGGTCCGGCGGCATCCATTTCGGCTTGGTCGCGAGCGACTGGATCCCGGCGCCGTCGATGAACCACGGCCGCGGGCAAGGCGCGCAAAACCACCGTTTCTCGGTGGCGAGCGCGATGAGGTCGATCTGCTTGATCGTCTCGCGCTGGGCGGCGGTCGGCATGTCGAGCCCGGCCGCCGCGTGGATCGCGACGTCGTGGATCTGCTCGAATTGCTGGCGCACCGTCCGGATCTGCTCGGCCACCTCCGGCCCGAACCGAAGGCGGGCCAGATGATCGAGCGAGTCCTTGGCCGGGCTCGTCACGTCGCCGGTGCGGCTCTCGTGCGCGTCGTGCAGGAGCCAGTGCGCCTTGAGGGGCGGCGGCGCGATGTTGAGGCCGATCAGGGTGTGAAGGCCGACAGACACCGTCGTCTGGGGATGGCCGGCGAACCGGTTGAGGTTGGCGAGCGACCAGGCGAGTTCCGCGAAGTCGACCTCGGCGGCGGTCGGCTCGACGAGCGAGATCGGGACCCCCGATCGGGTGGGGAGCCAGGTCATCAGGCGACCTCGTCGGAGAGATGGCGGGTGAGGGCGGCGTCGAGCTGGTCGCAGCGACGTTGCGCCAGGGCGCGCACCCTCGGGTGACGGTCGAGGGCGATGCCCTGCAGCTCGTGGGTCCAGTCCCGCGCGGCGACCGTGCGGCCCTCGTCGAGACTGGCGCGGCCGCGGGTCCCGGCCTCCCAGTAGTGGGCCGCGTCGATCGCGAGCGGGGTGACGACGACCCCGGCGAGGTCGGCGTCGGGGGCCAGGATGGGAGACCGGGCGAAGGTCACGCCGCGGCCCTCTGCGCGCTCATCCGCGCCCCGTAGAGCGCGAGCCGCCGTCCGGGGATGTCGGAGGACTCGAGGCCGGCGAGGAACGCGATCACGCGCTCGGCCTTGGGCATCAGGCTCGCGACGCGGATGCCGTTGAACCCGGCCGCCTCGAGGCGGGCGGCGGTCACCTCGCCGTCGCCCTCACGGGCGAGGGTCCGGACGGTGATCGCGAACTCGGCGACGCGCTGGCGCTCGGGCGCCGGCATCGCCGGGTAGACGATGGAGGTCGCGACCGCGACTTGGCCCGCGAACCCGCCGCGGGGTTCCGCGCCGACGAGGACGTCGGCGAGCGCTTCGGCCGTCAGCATCGCGTCGAGGCGCAGCGCCTTGACGATGTCCTCGGTCGGGACGTCCGCGAGCCAGGCGCCGAGGTCCGCGCTCTGCGGCAGCAGATGGGCGAGCTTGGCCGAGACGTGCGCGATCAGGGCCCGACGCACGGCGTCGGGCGATTGGGAGAGATCCCCGGACACCAGCGTGCCCTCCATCGGTGGCGATGGAGGGCACGCTAATGCGCTAAAACTAGCGCGTCAACAGGGGCGCGCTAAATATTTTAGCGCGAAGATGCGCTAGATCCGCGTCGGAAAGTTCGGCACCTGGAGCACCTGATTGTGCACCCAGACCACGAGGCCGACGATCTGAACGCTCACGTCCTCGGCCTCGTGATCGGGGTCGATGACGATCGGGCTCGTCCAGTGCGGGTCCGACGAGTCGGGCCAGAGCTCGTGCGTGTCGCCGTTGCGGCGGTAGCGCTTGGCGGTGCGCTCGCGCAGGTGGCCGCCGTCCCGCGTGCGCTCGACGATCACGAGGTCGCCCTCGCGCACCTCGTAGCCGAGCGCGATCGTGTCGATGCAGGTCAGATAGGCGCCGTCGGGGGCGACCTTGTTGATCGAGGTGCCGCGCACCAGGAGGCCGAACTGCGCCTCGGCCGGGAACCGCGAGTCGACCGGCAGGCGCACCTCCTCGAAGCTCGGCGCGTCGACGTGGTCGACCTCGAGCCACTGCCCGGCCGCGACCTCGCCCCGCAGGGCGATCGCCGCGACGTCGGGCGCGAGCGGCGGCAGGCCGGCCTTCGCGCGCAGGCGGGTCTGCACCTTGCGAAACCGCGCGATGCTCTCCGCGGTGGAGGCGGCCGGGGCCTCGACCGCGGCCGCGCCCTCGCCGGTCTGCAGCCAGAGGGCCGACGTCTTGAGCACCGGCGCGAGATCCTCGAGGGTCCCGATCTTGACCGACTGCACCAGCCCGGTCCGCAGGTTGCGGATGGCGCTCGCGCGCCCGGCGGCCTGCTCGGCCCCGCGCTCGGAGAGGCCGACCGCGTCGAGGCGCTGCTGGATGCGCGCGAGCACCGCGGCGGCGGAGGTGTCGGACATGGCAAAACCTAACCTGAAAACGCGCTAAACTTAGCGCACTCCAAGCGTGGGCGCAAGGCGAAACGCGCCAAACTAAGCGCGTTTTGGGCGCCACAACCCCCCTTGCGTCTGCGCTAATTCTAGCGCACGCTTAGCGCATCATGAGACTGAAAGCGAAACTCCTCCTGGTCGCTGACGCCTTCGGTGAGGCCATGAGCCTCTCGGACGGCCGCGTGTCGACCCTCGTGTACGGCTCGGGCGACCGCCTGCGCCGTCTGCGCGAGGGCAAGGACATGCTGAGCGCCAATATCGAGGACGGCTTGCAGTGGTTCTCTGATCGGTGGCCGGAGGGCGCCGTGTGGCCGAGTGAAGTCCCGCGTCCGGCCCCGCGCCCTCCGACCCCCGTCCCCTCTTCGGCCGCTCCCGCCGCAGGTCCCCCGGCCTGACGGCATCGCGGCCACCGGCGGCGCGGCATCCCCGAGACCTCTGCTCGCGCCGCCGGCTCTTTGAATCCCTCCTCAGGCCCCTCCGGCCGCCACGACAGCGAGAGTTCCCCATGACCGGCCCCGTGTCGCCGGGCGCGTCGCCGCGTCCGGGCCTCTCTCCCGCCGCCGCCCGCCAGGTCGAGGCGATCATCCTGCAGCTCGACCGCGGCTTCGCGCCCGGCGCGGTCCGCGCCTCCTTCGGGGTTGGCGCTAAGGTGATCGCGCTCGCCCAGGCCGAGCGCGCCCGGCGGATCGCTGCCGCGGCCGCCGCCTGTGCCCCCGCGCCGGTGCCGGACGCGCCTCCCGCCCCCCGCCTCACCCCCGAGGCCTACGAGCGGGCCACGCTCGTCGACCGCCTGCGCGCCTACGCCGCCGACCTGCCCTCCGGGCCGCAGCGCTCGACGCTCCTCCACCTCTCCGACCTCGCCGAGCACCACCCGACCTTCTACCCGTCCTACCGCATCGGCTCGGACGGCACCTGCCGCGGGATCACGTCCCCGCCCGTCACCCACTTCGGCCTCGGCCTCTCGCCGGCCGCAGCCTGCCTCGAAGGCTGAGCCCGTGGCCCGGGACCGCGACGCCGCCTTCGACGACTGGACGCAGGCCGCCCGCGCCGTCGGCCTCGCAGAGGTCGCGAGCCGGTACAATCTCGCCTTGCGCGGCTCGAACGAGCGCGTCGGCCCCTGCCCGGTCTGCGGCGGGCGCGACCGGTTCGGCATCAACCTGCGGAAAGGGGTCTTCCTCTGCCGCGGCTGCGGCAAGGGCGGCGACGCGATCGCCCTCGTGATGCTCGTCGAGGGCTGCGACTTCCTCGCCGCCTGCGAGATCCTGACCGGTCAGGCTCCGCCCCGCGGCGAGGGCTCGACCCTGTCGGTCGAGGAGCGCGCCGCCCTGGAGGCGGAGCGGGCGGAGAAGCGCGCCGCGCACGACGCCCGCTCCGCCGCGATCAGCGAGGACGAGCGCCGCAAGGCCCGCGGGATCTACGCCCAGTCCGAGCCCGCCCCCGGCACCCCCGTCGAGACCTACCTGCGCGAGATCCGCGGCGTGGATCTCCCCCGCCACGGCTGCGCGATCCGGTTCCACCCGAACCTCGCCTTCTTCGACGACCGCACGGTCAAGGGCGTCTCGCGCAAGGTGAAGGTCCATGCCGGCCCCGCCATGGTCGGCGGCATCGTCGGGCCCGACGGCCTGTTCTCCGGCGTGCACCTGACCTGGCTCGACCTCGACGCCCCGTCGGGCAAGGCCCAGATCCTCAACCCCGAGACCGGGGAGGTCGCGCCGGCCAAGAAGATGCGCGGCTCCGTCCGCGGCGGCTACATCCCGCTCACCCGCCCCGCCGAGCCCCTGAGCTGGTGCATGGGCGAGGGCATCGAAACGACGCTCTCCGTCCGCACGGCGCTCGAACGCCAGGACCGCGACACCTCCCGCACCGCGTTCGCCTGCGCCCTCTCCCTCGGGGGCCTCGGCGGCCCGGCGGCCGAGACGGTCGCCCACCCCACCATCCGCAACGCCGACAAGCGCGGGCATCAGCGGCCGTGGATGATCCCGGGCCCGGTCCCCGACATGGACGGCCCGGCGATCGCCATCCCCGACTCCGTCGTCTCGGTCCTGACCCTCGGCGACGGCGACAGCGACCCGGTCCTCACCCGCTACGCCCACGACCGGGCGGCGGCCCGCTACGCGCGGGACGGGCGGCGGGTGCGCGCCGCCTTCGCCCCCGAGGGCTCCGACTTCAATTCCCTTCTCCTCAGAGGCCTCTAGATGGCGCCCCCTCCCGCACCCCCGGCGGCGTCGGCCGCGACCTTCGCGTTCCAGGACTTCGTGCGCGCCCTCGACGCCTCGCTGTCCCGGGACATCAACGCGCTCGCGGCGGTCGAGCGGATGATGGCCGAGGGCCGGCCCAACGGCCGCGACACCGGCCTCGGCTACGCCCGCGACGACCTGCGCCTCACCGTCGACCGTCTGACCGAGCTGCGCGCCACCCTCGCGGCGCTCGCGCCCCACGAGGCCGAGGTGCACGCGATCCTGGCGAGGGCGGCGTGACCCTCCGCTACGGCTCCGTCTGCTCCGGGATCGAGGCGGCCTCCGTCGCCTGGCATCCCCTCGGCTGGCGCCCCTCCTTCTTCTCCGAGATCGAGCCGGCGCCGCGCGCCGTCCTCGCGCATCACTGGCCCGAGGTGCCCCTGCATGGCGACTTCACGACGATCGAAGCGGGGCTCTACGACCCAATCGACCTTCTGGTCGGAGGAACCCCCTGCCAGGACTTCTCCGTCGCCGGACTCCGAGCGGGCCTGGATGGCGAGCGTGGCAACCTCACGCTCGAGTTTGGTCGTCTTGCTCGGCGCCTCCGGCCCCGCTGGAGCGTTTGGGAGAACGTCCCCGGTGTCCTGTCCAGCCACGGAGGACGCGACTTTGCGTGCGTTCTGGGACTGCTCGCCGGACGATCCGTCGAGGTCCCCGCCGGCGGATGGCAGAACTCCGGCGTCGTCCCCGGATACCATCGCGCCTATGGCCTCGCCTGGCGAGTGCTGGACGCTCAGTACGTCCGAGTGGACGGGTTTGGACGGGCTGTCCCTCAGCGACGCCGGCGTGTGTTCGTTGTCGGACATCTTGGAGACTGGCGCCGTGCCGCCGCGGTACTTCTTGAGCGCGCGTGCCTGCGCGGGGATCCTGCGCCGCGCCGAGGTGCGGGGCAGATCGCTGCCGCCAGCCTTACAGGCAGCCTTGGCCGCCGCTGCGGGCAGCCTGACGGCGGAGACACCGAAGGGCATCTCGTCGCCGCCCTGACGCCCGGCAATCGCGGCGTCAGCGCCGATCAGGCTGCCGCAGGCATGGTCGTGCCTGTCGCCTTCGGCAGCAATGACACTCGTGGGCCAATCGAAGCCGCCGCAACCCTGACGCATCATGCCGGGCGGTACGACTTTGAGTCCGAGACCTTCGTAACCGCGCCGATCCCGATCCTGGAGGCGACGAAGCGCCAGGGTGAGGACCAGTCGACGGTGAAGGTCGGCACTGGCATCGGCCAGCCGGGCGACCCGATGTTCACGCTCCAGGCAGGCGCCCAGCACGCCATCGCCTTCGACACGACCCAGATCACCAGCCGCGAGAACCGCGCCAATCCCGAGCCTGGCGGCCCCTGCCACCCCCTCGCGGCGGGCGCTCACCCTCCCGCCATCGCGTTCGACTGCAAGGCCGGCGGCGACACTGGCTTCTCAATCGGGGACGTGGCCGGCGCTTTGCGCGGCGAGGGCCACGGCGGCGGTCACGCGGCGGCCATGGTCGGCCACAACGGCGGCCCGCCGCTCTCGGGATGGGCCGTCCGCCGCCTCACCCCCGAGGAGTGCGAGGCCCTCCAGGGATTTCCCCGCGGCCACACCGCCGTCCCCTGGCGCTCTGGCACCATGCCGGACGGTCCCCGGTACAAGGCCCTGGGTAATTCCATGGCCGTGAACGTCATGCGCTGGCTCGGCCGAAGAATTGAGATGGTCGAGGCCCTGTTTCCCTCGGAGTTCCAATGACCCCGGTAGAGTTTCACGGTGGTCGGGTGCGTCTCCTGCCCGGCGACTGCCTGGAGTCGATCAAGTCCCTCCCGGATTGCTCGATCGACGCGGTCGTGACCGATCCGCCTTATGCGCTCGTCTCGATTAGCAAGCGCTTCGGGAAGGACGGCGCGGCTCCCTCGAAGGTCGGGGCGACCGGCGTTTATGCCCGTGCGTCCAGTGGTTTCATGGGTAAGTCCTGGGATACGGGCGAACGGGCTTTTGCCGTCGAGTTCTGGGCTGAGATCTACCGTGTATTGAAGCCAGGCGGGTTCGTGGTTGCCTTCTCCGCAACACGGACGATCCATCGCCTTACCTGCGCGATTGAAGATGCCGGCTTTGAAATCCGCGATATGATCGCTTGGCTTTACGGAAGCGGCTTCCCCAAGTCTCACGACGTCTCCAAGGCGATCGATAAGCACCTCGGGGCCGAGCGCACGAAGGTCGTCGTCGACGCCGCGCAGGTGCGCAATCCGAAGGCGACCGCCGGCGGTCGCGATGGGATGGAGGGCGCCACTCGCCCCTGGATCGAGGCCGCGCTCGAGCGCGGCTATCATGAGAAGGACTCGGACGACCCGGCCACTCCGGAGGGCGAGGCGTGGCGCGGCTGGGGCACCGCTCTCAAGCCGGCGATCGAGCCGATTACGGTCGCACGCAAGCCCCTTATTGGCACTGTGGCTGAGAATGTCCTGGCGCACGGAACAGGGGCCATGAATATCGACGCCTGCCGCATCGGCGGCGGCGAGCCGCGCCAAACCACAACTGGCGGCATGGGTGGGAAGGCCTCTCCCGTCCTTGGCGTCTTTGCGCGCGCCGAGGCCGAGGCGGTTACTACGACCATGGGGCGGTGGCCGGCCAACGTCGTTCACGACGCGTCCGAAGAAGTCGCCGGGGCATTCCCGCAGAGCGAGAGCGCTGGCGGTACCGTAACGCGTCGCAGCGATTTTGAGGGTATAGCTGGGAACAAGGGTGGGGCGTTCGCGCAGCGCGCGGGAAAGACGTGGGACGTTCCGCAAGATGCAGGGTCAGCCGCCCGGTTCTTTTTTTCGGCAAAGGCGGGCGCTGACGATCGCATAGGCTCCAAGCACCCCACGGTTAAGCCTGTCGATCTCATGCGCTGGCTCGTGCGTTTGGTGACTCCGCCAAAAGTGCGGGAACTGGTGTGCGAAACATGCCATAACCCTCCATGCGGCGCGCCGAGAGGGAATAATGTTCGACAAGACGTGCAAGCATTGCGAGGCGCCATTTCAGAGCAGGCGCAGCGTCACGATTTTTTGCTCCGAGACGTGCCAGCATGCGGCAGCAGTGATCCCGCGAACGCCATGCAAGATGTGCGGCGCGCCGACTCACCGAGCGAGGCAGGTCTACTGTTCCCCGGCGTGCTTGGCGCTGAGCATGAAGGTTCCGAAAACTCTCACGCCACGCCAGTGCAAGCATTGCGGCCAGACGTTCACTCCGAAGAAGGACGGGGGGCGGACTTACTGTTCCCGAAATTGTGCGGCGATCGGGAACGGGCTGGCCAAACGCAAAAAGACGAAGACGGTGCACGGATACATTGCAATGCTGGCACCGGACAGTCCGATGGCGTCGAAGCAGGGCTACGTGATGGAGCACCGCTTGGTGATGGCGAAGCACCTCGGACGGCCGTTGCGGGCGGAGGAGGCGGTGCATCACATCAACGGGGTACGGGACGACAACAGGATCGAAAATCTACAGGTCATGCTGAAGGCGGATCACGATCGACTGCCGAAGCTGACAACGTCGTCAGTGATCCAATGCCCCTGCTGCGCGGCGACGCTGAAGCTGTCCAATACTGTGCGAAGTGTGGTGGTCGTCTCGCCTGGCGTGAAAGACCCGGCATAGTTTTAGATCCCTTCGCGGGCAGCGGGACGACCGGCGAAGCGGCATTCCGCGAGGGCTTCAACGCGATCTTGTGCGAGCGCGATCCGGAGTACCTGCCAGACATCGCGCGTCGGATCGAGTTGGCGCTCGCCGGCCCCGCCATCCGTCGCGCCGAGCGTGCCAAGGCCCGCGGTAAGGCTCCGAAGCCTGCGCCACTGTTCGGCGAGGAGTCATGACCTCCACCCCCACCGATAACAGCGCGCTCATCGTCGGGCTGATCGACGGGGCGCCGGCCGGGGGCGTTCAGCCCCCGCCATCCCCCATGATGGAAGAGTACGGGTTCGACGATGAGTTCCCCGACGAAGCGCCCCCGGCCGACACCGACTGGGCGCTCGTCGAGCGCTGCGCCGCCGAGCCCCAGAACGACATCGGCAACTCCCGCCGCTTGCGCCACCGCGCCGGCGCCGACCTCCTCCACGTCCAGAATATCGGCTGGCACGTCTACGACGCGCAGCGCTGGAAAGAGGACATCGACGACGTCGGCACGCGGCCCGTCTGCCACGCGGTCGTCGAGGCGATCGCCTACGAGGCGCACGTGCTCAAGCCCACGCCCCGGGAGCAGGAGGCGATCGAGGCGGGCGACGCGGCCAAGCGCGATGTCGCCGCCTACGAGCGCGAGCTGGCGAGCCTCAAGGCGAGCGAGAAGGACGCCGACACGCGCCGTCGGGCCGACGCGCTCCGCGAGAGCCTCGAGGAGGCGAAGGACGCTGTCGACCGGGGACGGGAGGCCCGCAAGGCCTTCGCCCAGCGCCAGGCGCAGCGCAAGCGCTTCGCGAACACCTCGGGCAACAAGGGTAAGCTCGACGGCATGCTCTCGGAGGCGATCCCCTTCCTGTCGCGGCCGATCGGCGACCTCGACGCGGATCAGCTCGCCTATAACGTGGCGAATGGCACGCTGCGGTTCGTTCAGGTCGAGATGCCCGATCCCGAGTGCCCAGATCCAGACGAGGTCCGGATGGTCACGCAGTGGACGGTCGAGCGGCGCGACCACGCGCGCGAAGACCTGATCTCGAAGCTGTCCGACATTGAATACGACGAGGCGGCCGAGTCGCCGATCTTCGACAAGTTCCTCGCCACGATCCTGCCCGAGGCCGAGATGCGCGCCTTCGTGCAGCGGTACTTCGGGTACAGCTTGACTGCACTCACCCGGGAACAGTGTTTCCTCCTGTTCCACGGCGAGGGCCGCAACGGTAAGTCGACGCTCGTCGACATCATCGGCAAGATCATGGGCGATTACTCGACCACGATCCCGATCGACAGCCTCGTCAACTCCGGCGCGCAGAAAAAAGGCTCGGAGGCGACGCCCGACCTCGCCCGCCTGCCCGGCGCGCGCCTCGTCCGCACCGCCGAGCCGAAGGAAGGCGCCGGGTTCGACGAGAGCCTGATCAAGCAGCTCACGGCCGGCGAGCCGATCCTCGTGCGCCGCCTCAACGCCGAGTTCATCGAAGTCTATCCGACGTTCAAGCTCGTCATCTCGGCCAACCGCAAGCCGGATATCAAGGGCAACGACGACGGCATCTGGCGAAGGGTGGTGCTCGTGCCCTTCGATGTCCAGATCGCGAAAGAGGACGTCGACAAGCAGCTCGGCGACAAGATGTGGGCCGAGCGCGCGGGCATCCTCAACTGGCTCGTCGCCGGGGCGATCGACTACCTCACCCGCGGCCAGCTCGACCCGCCGAAGGAGGTGATCGAGGCGACGCAGGAGTACCGCGAGGAAAGCGACCTGATGGGCATGTTTGCCCGCGCCGCCCTCGAGGTGACGAAGGATCCGGCCGACGTCGTCGAGACCGGCCACCTCTACCGGGTGTTCGAGGTCTTCTGCCGCCGCACCGGCCGCACCCCCTTCGCGCAGAACACGTTCACCCGCCGCCTGCCCAAAACCGCCTCCCAGCACGGCTTTGAGAAGGGCAAATCCTCTGTCAGCGTGTGCACGGGCATCCGAGTTCGCCCCGAATTCGCGCCCCCGCCGCCCCCCTTGGGCGGCTAGTTGGGAGCCTAGGGAGGGTAGGCCGACGAGAGGGGCGGCTTGCCTCCCAAAGGGAGCGCGAGGGCGATCAAGGGGTTAGCCGGCGATTGGGAGGCTAGGGAGCCTAGGGAGGGTAGCTCCCAATGAGCGCGCGTAAGATGCGGGGTCCAAGGGGGCCGCTCATTTCAAAAGCGTCTCATGCATACCCAAGATTTATCCTCCCTACCCTCCCTAGCCTCCCAAATTGATCGTTCAAACGGAAAAGAAAGAAAGAAAAGCGAAGCTGGTGTAAGGGTTTAGCGGGGCCGTGGCGGCGCCCCGAGTTCTGGGAGGCAAGCGCCGCGGCGCCAAGGCTTGCCTCCCTAGCCTCCCAATCCTCCCGAACAGGGGTCGGCCATGCTCCAGAACGCGAACCGGGAAACTGTGGATATCGAGGCCCTTCTCGTCCGCGCCTACCGCGAGAAGCGCGTCGACCGCTACGGCCAGGACGGCCGGCAGGCGGGCGCAGTCGCCCTCGGTCTCGGCTCCGGCCCCCGGGCGCCTGGCTCGCAGCTCGGCGGCCCTGAGCGGGTCGACACCTCGTCCTACGCCGCGAACAGCGCCGCCCGCACCCGCGAGGCGTTCCTGCGGCTCGCCGGCACGGCCGATGGCCTCCTCGCCCTGCACGATGCGGTTCTGGCCCTCCCCGACATGTACGTGGAGTACGGGGCCGGCGCCGACTTCCTGGTGTGGGACGCTGAGACGGCGGAGCGCCACGGAGAGGTCATCACGCTTAAGGGTGGCAAGGCGTCGATCCAGGCCACGCGCCGCCGCGGCGGACGCGGCGAGGGCCGCAACGACCGCGTCCCGGTCGGCCTGCCCCGTCCCCTAACGACCCTGCCGACGAGCGTGCTCATCATCACCCACGGGCGCGAGGCGAGCCGGCCGGACGTGATGGACGCGAGCCTGCGCCGCCGTCCCGTGTATCGCCCCGGCACCCGTGACGTCGCCGGGTTCGAGTTCGTGGCGGACGCGCCCCTCGACGTCGTCGCCTTCGAGCGCGCGCGGTATGCGGCGTGGCACGCGGCCCTCGGGATGCTGGCCGCGGCCCGCGCCGGCTGCCCTGAATTCGCGGTCACCGGGCCGGCGGCGCCTCTGACGATTTGGTCGTCCGAGGCCCTCGACCGGGCACCCGTGACCCGGCGCAAGGCACGGACGAATAAAGCGAATTCCGAACGGATCGCGGCCTGACACAAGACGCTTGACGGCCAGCAAAAGCTTGACCATAGTCAACCCACCCTAGAAAGGGCCAAAAACACCCCGGCGCACCCCGCCGGGGTTTTTTGTTGCCCGCAGGCGATCTCACCTGAGCATGCCGGCCGCGGGCGACACGCGGTCCTCGGACACAGGAGGCGACCATGGGTTGCCGCTGCGCCGAGCGCCGCCCCGTCCTCGCGGCGGGTGTGCAGGCGCTCCGCCAGGGCGACGTGCGGACCGCAGCGCAGAGCGCGCACGCCCTCGGGCGCTCCTTGGGCCAGGATGCCCGCGACCTCGCCCGCACCCTGGCGCAGGCCGCCCGGAGGCGCGGATGAGCGGCGGCCTGATCGTCACCCTCGACGCCGCGGCGATCGCCCGCCTCGGCAACCAGATCGCGGCGGCGGGCGCGCAAGCCCGTCCGGCGCTGGCCCGGGCGATCAACCACACGGGCGACAAAGCCAAGACGCAGATGACGCGCGCGCTCGTCCCGCAGACGGGCTTGAAGCGCCGCACCATCGTGAAGGCCCTGCGCGTCGACAAGGCGGGCAAGGGCGGGCTGACCTACACGATCCGGAGCAAGGGCGGGAACATCCGGCTCAAACACTTCGGGGCGCGGGAGACGTCGACCGGCGTCTCGGCCGCGCCCTGGTCGAAGCGGAGCATCTACCCGAGCACGTTCATGAAGGCGGGGTGGTGGCCCAAGCGGGTCGTCAAGCCGAACTGGAACGGGCAGGTCTTCGAGCGGGTGGGCTCGCGCACGAACTCCGGCATGGACCGGTTCGAGGTCAAGCGCTCGGGCCTCTACATCCCGGACGAGATGGTGCAGGGCGCGAGCCGCACGGCCTTCGAGGCGGCGGTGGAGCGCGACCTGCCCGACCGGCTCGCCCACGAGCTGGGGCGGGTGCTCGGGGGGTGACCCCCGGCCTCCCCCTGCGTCAGCCAGGGTCCCTCCCCGGTCGATCGGCCCCCACGGGCGGGAGACCCCGGGATCTTGCCAGTGAGGCTCCCTCGAAATCAGGGTTGCCAGGGTTGTCAAACGTGCCAACCGACGTTGCCACACCTGAGGTGATGTGGACGGCCGCCCGGATCGCCGAGCGGGACGGCGTCACCCGCGAGGCGGTGCTCAAGATCGCCCGGGACCTCGTCGCGCAGCACGGCCTCGCGGTCGCGCGCGACGGACGCGGGCGCATCGCGGCGCTCAACGTCGTCGAGTACGATCACCTGCGCGGCCGCTTCGGCGATCCGTCGAAGGCGCAGGCGCCCAAGGCAGCCCTCCCGCCTCCGGCGACGGATCCCGGCGACAGCTACGACGAGGCGCTGCGCCAGAAGGCGTGGCACGAGGTCGAGAAGCGCCGGCTCGAGGTCGGCGACCTGCGCAAGACCCTGCTGCGCCGCGACCGCTACGAGGCGGCCGTGGCGAAGTCCGCCGCCGACATGGCGCGGTTCATCGACCAACTGCCCCAGGAGGCGGACGCGATCGGCCGAGCGCTCGGCCTCGAGAACGTCCACGCCCTGCGGATCGAACTGAAGAAGGCGGCGGTCCGGATGCGCGCGAAGATCGCGGCGTCGTTCCAGGCCATGGCCGCCGAGGCGCCGGCAACGGACGAGGAGGTGCCGGCGGAGTAGCGTGGATGAGCGGCTTTCCCGGGGCGGCGAGACTGGTGACCGGCCGGATCGGCCAGGTCCTGGAACCGCGCCCGCCGGTCGCCGTCTCGCAGTGGCTCGCCGAGAACCTCGTCCTCATCGACGGCCCCCTTGCCGGCCAGCTCTGGAACCCGGCGGGCGCCCCCTACCTCACCGAGATCGCCGATTGCCTCGGCGACGACCACCCCTGCAACCTCGTCACGGTGCGCAAGAGCCAGCAGACGGGCGCCTCGATCCTGGCGCTCGGCTGGATGCTCTACATCGCCGACCAGGAGCCGGCGAACACCCTCTACGGCGTGCCCGGCATCGACTTCCTGCGCGACATCAACGGCCAGAAGCTGCAGCCGCTGATCGACGCGTGGCAGAAGCGGGCCGGCCGGGTCGTGATCGAGCCGCAGACCAGCCGGTCGGGGGCGGGCTCGACGACCTACGAGAAGAAATTCGCCGGCGGTTACATTGCGCTCGGCAACGCCAACTCGGTCATGGACCTCTCGTCCAAGACCACGAAGAAGGGCGTCAAGGACGAGCTGTCGAAGTGGGCCGACATTCCGGGCTTCGGTGATCCCGAGACCCTGTTCTTCGGCCGGTTCACGGCGTTCCGGCGCACGAAAGACTTCAAGATCCTGGAGATCTCGACGCCCGAGATCGACACCGGCGACGAGACGGGCGAGAAGCCCGGCCATTGCCGGATCGACCGGTCGTTCCGGCGCTCGGACCAGCGGTTCTGGAACCTGACCTGCCCCGCTTGCGGCAACCTGTTCGTCCACGACTTCGAGCGGCTGCGGATCGACGCGGCGCACCCGCACCGCACCCGCTACGAGTGCCGGTGCGGGCACCACATCACCGAGACCGAGCGGGTCGAGGCGGTGCGGGCCGGGCGCTGGATCCCGTCGGTCGAGGGCGAGGGCCGGCACCCGGGCTTCCACATCGACAGCTTCATCAGCCTCATGATGAGCTACGAGGCGATCGCCGAGGACTGGCTCAAGGCCGCCAAGAAGGGCGACAAGGGCGCCAAGGACTTCGCGAACCTGACGCTCGGGCGGCCCTACCGCCAGCGCGGCGACGCGCCCGACCACACCCGCCTGATGGAGCGGCGCGAGGAGGGCTTGCAGCGCTTCCACGTTCCGGCGCAGGGGCTGCTCTTGGTGGCAGCCGCAGACGTGCAGATGCGCGGGATCTGGTACGAGGTCGCGGCCTTCGCGCCCGACGGCCAGAGCTGGACGGTCGACGCGGATTACATCCCGGGCGACCCCTCCGACTCGCGGGCTGATGTCTACGGCCTCCTCCTCGACCGGACGCTGCGGCGCGAGTTTCCGGACGCCTTCGGGCGCACCCGGCGGGTCGACGTGCTCGGGATCGACACCGGTTACCTCTCGAACGCCGTCTACGGCTTCGTGCGGCTGAACCAGTCGATCAACCTCAACACCGGGCACGACACGATCCTGGCGCTCGACGGCGTGCCGGGCTGGCAGAAGCCGCCGATCGGGCAGCGCCGCGAGGTCGAGGTCGACCTCGACGGCCGCAAGATCAAGGGCGGCGTGCACATCTATCCGGTGGGGACCTGGGGCCTCAAGTCCTGGCTCTACAACGCGCTCCACAAGGCCGGCATCCGCTCGGGCGAGCGGGTCGATCCGCCCGGCTATTGCCACTTCGGCATGTGGCTCGACGAGACGTACTTCAAGCAGCTCACGGGTGAGCGGCTCGAGGACGTGATCGTCAAGGGGCAGGTCACGACCCGCAAGTGGGCGAAGACCACCGACAACCACCTTCTCGATTGCCGGGTCTACAACCTGGCGCTCGCCGAATACCTCGGGCTCTCCTCGATGAGCCCAGACGAATGGGCCGCGCTCGCGCGGGCCCGCGGACTGCCGGACGAGCTCTCGCACGTCGACCTCTTCACGCCTGCGCGGAGGTTACCGACGGAGGACGAGGGCTCGTCCGGTGCCCCACCGGCGGCGCCCCCGCCGCCGCCCGAGCCGGCGCCTCCGCCTCCCCCGCCGGAGGCGCCGGCTTGGTTCGATCGACCGACCAACGATTGGTTCTGAAGGACCCCGCCCGATGGCCTGGACCACCGCCGACCTCGACGCGATCAACGCCGCGATCGCGTCCGGGGCCCGCAAGGTCCGGTTCGCGGACAACCGGGAGGTGGAGTACCGGACGCTCGCCGACATGCGCTCGATCCGGGACGAGATCGCGGCGGCGCTCGGGCTCAAGGCCGAGGCGCCGCGCGTCACCTTCGCCACCTTCACGCGGGATTGACCCATGTCGCTGTCCAAGCGGGCCCTCAAGGCCCTGGCCTGGGTGGCGCCGCGGGCGGCACTCGCCCGGGCCCAGGCCCTCGGCCTCGTCGAGGACGCCCGCGCCTACGACGGCGCGAAGACCGGCCGGCGGGGCGAGAGCTTCACCGACCGCAACTCGTCGGCGAACGTCGAGATCGGCGCGGTCCTCGGCCGCCTGCGCAACCGCTCGCGGGATCTCGCGCGCAACACGCCGGCCGGCCGGCGCGTCCTCGACATCCGCACCGGCCACGCGATCGGCACCGGCATCATTGCCGTGCCCGACAACGGCTCGGACCGCGTCGACAACGCGGCCAAGCAGGAATGGGACGACTGGTGCCCGACCGCCGACATCGAGGGGATCCTCGACTTCGCCGGGCTCCAGAAATCCGCGCACAGTGCGATGCTCGAGGGCGGCGACAGCGTGATCCGCCGCGTGCCGCGCCGCCTCGACGGCGGCCAGCGCGTCCCCCTCAAGCTCAAGGTGCTCGAGGGCGACTACATCGACGCCTTCCGCGACCGCGCCGTGTTCGAGGGGCACGTCTCGCGCCTCGGCGTCACGCTCGGCGACTGGGACGAGCGCACCGGCTACTGGCTGCACCCGGAGCACCCGGGGGAATTGACCTACCGCGGCACGGCCTACGTGTCGAAGTGGGTGCCGGCCGGCGACGTCATCCACCTCTTCCACCCCTTGCGCCCCGGTCAGGTGCGGGGTGTGCCGGTGTTCACGCCGGTGCTCCTGAACGCCCGCGACGCCGCCGACCTGTTCGACGCCGTCCTGATGAAGGCCAAGACCGAGGCCTGCCTGTCGCTGTTCGTGAAGACGACGGGCGACCAGGCCGCCTCGCTCGGCGCCGTGGTCAAGGAGAGCGGCACGGCCCGCCGGCTGCTCGAGCGCCTCGCGCCCGGGATGATCGGCTACCTCAACCCGGGCGAGGACGTCGTCACGGTCAACCCGTCCTCGGCCGGGCAGTTCGAACCGGTCTACCTCGCCGCCCAAATGGCCTTCGCGGCCGGCACGGGCGTCACCTACGACCAGCTCACCGGCGACCTCAGGCAGGCCAACTACTCGTCGTTGCGCGCCGGCAAGATCGAGGGGCGGCGCCTGACCGAGCAGGAGCAGGAGCTGATCCTCGTGCCGCAGATGATGCGGCGCGTGACCGGCTGGTTCACGGACGCGGCGATCCTGTCGGGGGCCCTCAAGCCCCGCAAGGCCGGGTACCGCTGGAAGTACATCATGCCGGCGGTCGAGCCGATCGACCCCTTGAAGGACTTGCAGGCCGACATCTTGGCGGTCCGTTCCGGCCGCCTCTCGCCCCAGGAATTTCTGGGCTCCTGGGGCCAGGATTGGCGCAAGGGGCTCGCCGACACCGCCGACTTCTTCCGCGTGCTCGACGCGCTGCCGGGCGACCTCGTCCTCGACATCGACCCGCGCCGCACCTCGCAGCTCGGCGTCGCGCAATCGCCCGAGGGCGACGGCGCCGCCGCGGCGAAACCGGCGACCGCCGGCGCCGACTAACCCCGGGAAGGTTCACCCGATGATCGCATCCCCCGCGGCGCCCGGCGCCGCCGGACGGCGCACGCGCGCCGCGACGACCCCGCGCATGGGCCCCGACGGCTTCGAGCCGGGCTCGACCGCGACGCGCGCCGCGACCTTCCGGGCCGGCACCTACGACGCGGCATCCCGCACGGTCGAGGCGGTGTTCTCGACCGGCGCCCGGGTGCGCCGCTGGGGCGCCTACGAGGAGCTCGCGGTCACGCCCGAGGCGATCGACCTGACGCGGGCGGCGGACGGCCGGATGGCCTTCCTGTTCAACCACGACCAGGACCGGCCGATCGGCGTCGTCGAGATCGCCCGGGTCGCCGGCGGCGAGCTCGGCGGGCGCCTGCGCTTCGCCGACACCGAGGACGGCCGACTGCACGAGGGCATGGTCGCCCGCGGCGAGCTGTCCTCGATCTCGGTCGGCTACCGCGTCACCGCCTGGACGCTCACGAGCGTCGAGGACGACACCGAAATCTGGCGGGCGGACCGCTGGGAGCTCCTCGAGGTCTCCCTCGTCACCGTCCCCGCCGATCCCCGGGCCGCCGTGCGCTCCACGGCTCCCGACACCACCCCCACCCACCGGGCAGAGGCCCACACCGAGGAGAGCGACGTGCTGCGTCGTCATTCGCCGCAGGCGGGCCCGGCGCCCGTCGAGACCCAGGCCCCCGAGGCCACCGAGACCCGTGCCGCGGCCCCGGCCACCCCGGCCGCCCCGGCCCCGGTTCCGTCCCCCGCGCCGGCGCCCGCTCCGGTTCCGGCCGTCGACACCGAGGCGCTCGTGCGCGCCGAGCGCACCCGCCAGGCCGAGATCCGCGAGATCGGCCGGCGCTCCGGCATGGCCGACGACGCCGTGACCGCGGCCCTCGACGGCGGCCACGCGGTCGAGGCGTTCCGCGCCCGCGCCTTCGAGTTCATGGCCTCGCGCGCCGACGCCACCCAGAACCGGATCGGCCACGCCCGCGCCGCCTTCGGTGGGCAGGACGAGACCGAGACCCGCCGCCGCGCGATGACCGACGCGCTCGTCGCCCGCCTCGCCCGTCACGGCGGCGACCGCGCCGCCGAGATCCCCGCGCATGCCCGCGCCTACGGCGAGATGGGCGTGGCCGAGATGGCGGCCGAGTGCATCGGCTACCGCGGCGACCTGCGCACCTCGCGCCAGGTGACCGAGGTGATGGAGCGCGCGTTCCACACCGTGTCGGACTTCCCCGGCATCTTCATCGACGCCCTGAACGTCCGGCTTCTGGCCCGCTACCGGCTGGCCCAGCCGACCTACCGGATGTTCGCGGCGCCCTACACCGCCACCGACTTCCGCCCGACCTACGTCGTGCGGGCCGGCGACTTCCCGTCGCTGCAGCCTGTGAACGAGGCCGGCGAGATCAAGGCCGGCACCTTCTCCGAGTCGAAGGAGGTGTTCCGGGTCAACCCCTACGGCGTCTCCGTGAACCTCTCGCGCCAGATGATCGTCAATGATCATCTCGGGGCGATCGACCAGGTGCTCGGCTCGGTCGGCGAGCGCGTCACCGACTGGGAGAACGCGCAGGCCTTCGCGACGCTCGCGGCGAACCCGCAGCTCATCACCGACGGCAAGGCGGTGTTCCACGCCGGCCACAACAACCTCGCGGGCGCCGGCACGGCGATCGGCGTCGACGCCGTCGGCGCCGGCCGCGCCGCGATGATGAAGCAGACCACCCTCGACGGGATGAAGGCCAATTTCACCCCGAAGATCCTGCTCACCGGCCCCGACATCCAGACGAACGCCGAGCAGCTCTTCACGGCGATCACCCCGCAGATCACCGGCAACGCGGTGCCGGAGTCGTTCCGCCGGATGATGCCGGTGGCCGACGCCAACATCGACGGCAAGGGCTGGTACCTGTTCGCCGACCCGGCGATCGCGCCCTGCTTCGTCTACGGCTACCTCGAGGGCTTCGAGGGCCCGCGCCTGACCTCCGAGCAGGTGTTCGGCGTGCAGGGCATGAAGGTGAAGCTCGAGCACGACTTCGGCCTCGCCGCGATCGACTTCCGCGGCGGCTACAAGAACCCCGGCGCCTGAACGGCGCCGGACCCCGCCTGACTCCTTGAGCGGACCCCCCGGGGCGTGAGCGCCCCGGGATGCGGTCGCTCGCCCGCACTCCCGCTCCCGGGGCATCCACGATGAAGAATTACGTTCAGAAGGGCCACACCCTCACGCTGGTGGCGCCCTACGATGTGGCGAGCGGCGCCGGCCTGCTCGTCGGCTCCCTGTTCGGCGTCGCCAGCTTTGCCGCCCTCTCCGGCGGCAACGTCGAGGCGGCGATCGAAGGCGTCTACGACCTGCCCAAGGCCGACAGCCAGGCCTGGGCGCAGGGCGCCAAGATCTACTGGGACAACGCCGCCAAGGTGTGCACCACGGTCGCCACGAGCAACACCCTGATCGGCGCCGCCGTGCTGCCGGTCGCCGGCTCGGCCGGCCAGACCACGGGCCGCGTGCGCCTCAACGGCAACGTCTCGTAAGCGCCATGCGCTCGCTGTTCGACGTCGCGGCCCGGGTCGCCTCGCGCACGCACGACCAGGTGCAGGCCGAGCGCCTGGGCTTCCGGCTCGAACGGCGGACCGCGCCCGTCACGGGCGGCAGGCCCGACGTGAACGCCCGCCCGGTCGCGCGCGCCGGCAGCCCGCCGGTCGACTTCGACGCGGTGTGGGTCTCGCCCGGCGCGATGCTCAACGCCCACGGCCGGGCGATGTCGGACGCCTCGACCAAGGCGATCGCGGGCGAGAAGTTCGCGATCGATATCGACGACCGGGCGCTCGTGCCCCCGCCCGTCGCCGACGACAAGATCACCCGGCTCTACACCGGGGCTTCTTACGCGGTCACGAACGTCACCGCGGTCGATTACGGCCGCACCCGGATCTGGCTGCGGGAGCTGCGATGAGCCTCGCCCTCACGGCGCTCCGCCTCCAGGCGATCGCGGCGCTGCTGGCCGATCCGGCGATCGCCAAACTCTGCGGCCCCCGGATCTACGACTCGCGGATCGCCGATTTCGACCACCGCGAGCCGGTGCCGACGATCGTGCTGACGACCGAGGAGATGGCCGGGGACGCCTACTCCGCCAACAACGGCGGCCCGCCGTTCGACCTCAAGGCCGAGCTCGTCCTCGAGATCGCCCAGACCGCGACCGGCGATGTCATGATGGGCGGCGAGGTCGTCACGGCGACCGGGCCCGTCGCGACCGACCGGGAGTTGGAGGCCGCCCTCGACTTCCTCGCCGACCGGGTGCCGCGGGTGCTTGGCGCCGGCGATACGCCTGAGGCGATCCTGCTGCGCGAGGCGGTCACGCGGCGGATCACCAAGGTCAAGTCGAGCCGGTTCACCACCGACGAGACCGGCGAGAAGTTCGCGATCCGGCTCCTCACGCTCACCGTCCAGCTCAAGGGCTGGGACGAGAGCGACGAACTCGTTAATCCCCCGACGGGCGAGTTCGCGAGCCTGCCCGAGCCCTTGCGCAGCGTGTGCGCGGTGGCGACGGGCTCGGCGCGCGACACCTGCCTGATGCTCGCCGGGATCGCCGATCCGCCGGGGCCGGATCCCGCGCCCCTCTTCGAGGGCGTCGGGATGATCGTCGCCCCGCAGCCGCTGTCGCCCGCGATCGTGCCCGACCAGGCCGCCGACGTCGCGGCCGACCGGGTGTTCGCGCTCCACGCCGATCCCTGAGCGAGGCTCGCCGATGTTCGACACCCGCGTGACGCCGAGCCTGCCCGGCGCCGTGATCCTCGATCCGTCCCGAGGCCGGGCGCTGCCGCCGGACGGCGCGCCCGTCGTGTGGAGCCCATACTGGGCGAAGCGCGAGCGCCGGGGCGAGATCACGGCGACGCCGATCCCGCCCGAGGCGCCGGCCACCGCCGAGGCGCCGGCCGCCGCCGAGGCGGCCCCGATCGAGGCCGATCCGGCGGAGTGATCCGCCCTCTCCACCCCTCCCGTCCCCCCTGCTACGGCTGCCCTGAGGGCGGCCGTTGGCGTTTCGAGGTGAAGCGATGGTCGTCGCGTTCAACAACATGCCCGGCGACCTGCGCGCGCCGCTGTTCTACGCCGAGTTCAATGCCGGCATCCCGGCCTATTCGGGCCTGTCGCGCTCGATCGTGCTGGGGCGGCGCTCGACGGGCTCCCTTCTCCAGGCGCTCAAGCCCCGCAACGTCGGCGGCACCGACCCGAACGCGCTCGGCGGGCGCGGGTCCATGCTCGCCGAGATGCTGCTCTACGCCCGCCGCCACAACCCGACGGGCGAATTGTGGGTGATGGATGTCGGCGATCCGACCGGCGGCGCGGCCGCGACCGGGGCGATCACGGTCGCCGGCCCGGCGACGGCGTCGGGCACGGTCGTGGTCTACCTCGGCGGCGAGCGCTACAGCGTCGGCGTGGCGAACGGCGACAGCGCCGCGACGATCGCCGCCGCTCTCGTCGCGACGATCGGCCGGGGATACGTGAAGTTCGGGCGGCGCATGAACGCGCCCGTCACGGCGGCGGTCGACGGCACGACGCCCGGCAAGGTGAACCTGACCGCCGTTCACACCGGCACCGAGGGCAACGGCTTCCGCATCGAGCGCGGCCTCGACGGCGACGAGATCGACCCGGCCGGCGTCACCGTGACGGTGACGGCGATGAGCGGGGGCGCGGGCGACGTCGACATGGCGGCGGCGCTGGCCGCGCTCGGCTCGACCCAGTTCGACTGGGTGATCAGCCCCTACGCGGCGGCGAGCCAGCTCAACGCGGCGCGCGACCACTTCAGCGACGCCGGCGGCACCTGGGGCCCGACGGTGGGCCTCGGCGGGCACTACCTCACGATCCTCAACGGCAACGTCTCGGCGCTGACGACGCTCGGCGCGACCCGCAACGATCGCCATTGCACCATCCTCGGCGTGCTCAACCACCCGACCCCGCTGTGGTCGATCGTGGCGGCGCTGGGCGGCGTGGTCGGGTTCTCCAAGAACCTCGGCCGCTCCCTGACCGAGGCGATCGAGATCGCCCGCCCGCTCCAGACCATCGTGCTCCAGGGCGTGCGCCCGGCGGCGGATCTGGGCGACCGGTTCGACCTCGCCGACCGCGAGACGCTGTATCACAACGGCATCTCGGGGCTCACGGTGAACGCCGACGGCTCGGTCGCGATCGACCGGCTGTTCACGACCTACCAGTTGAACGCCTACGGGCAGCCCGACAACACGTTCATCTCGGTCGAGTCGATCGCGATCTCGGCCTATGTCGGGCGCTACATGGCGCTCAAGATCACCTCGACCTACCCGCGCCACGTGCTGCGCAGCGACAACCCGCGCGGCCTGCAGGGCGTCGTCACGCCGGATCAGGCGCGCACGACGATCATCCACGCCTACACCGAGCTCTCGGAGGTGGGCGGCGTGGTCGAGAACGTCGAATTGTTCGCACAGTACCTCATCGTCGAGCGCTCGGCCGATCCGAACCGGCTCAACGCATACCTGCCGATCGACGTGGCGAACCAGCTCAACGTCTTCGCCAGCAACATCACGGTCAATCAGGAGCTGACCGCGGCGAACGCCGCGCAGCTCTGAGGATCGTCCCACCCGCGAGGCCGGGCCACCCTGCGCCCGGCCGCCCTGATCTTCGATTTCTCGGAGCACACCTGCCATGGACACGAAGGGCGGGCGGTTCACGCTCGACATCAACGGCCGCACCTATTCGGGCCGCGGCAAGGCGACGATCGAGTCGTCGACGATCAGCCGCGAGAACGGCGCCAACATGGACGGCACCGGCTACTCGACGGTCAAGCCGAAGCTCGCCAAGCTCGACCTGACCTTCGACCGCGGCGTCGGGCTGGAGTGGGACGAGGCGATGATCCTCGCGGACATCGACGTCACCTTCGTCGAGACCGACCTGAAGCCCAAGGTCACGCACCTGTTCACCGCGGCGTCGTGGTCCGGCACGCCCTCGATCGACTCGGAGACCGGCGAGGTCTCGGGCCTGTCGATCGAGACCGACAAGTATCGGCAGGTCTGAGGCCATGGCCGAGATCCGCATCCCGCTCTCCAGGCCGATCAGCGCGCACGGCAAGGACTACACTCACCTCGTCCTGCGCGAGCCGACCTACGACGATTACGTCGCGTGCGGGGGCGAGCCCTACTCGATCGGCCAGAGCGAGGACGGCAACGTCTTCACGATCGAGAAGCCGGAGGTGATCTGGGCGTATGCGGCGACCTGCATCGTGTCGCCCGACACCCTGCTCCTCGACGGGCAGGACTGGCGCGTGGCGCGGGAGGTGCGAAAGGCGATCCTGGGTTTTTTCCAGGCGCCCGCCGCGGGCAGCGCACCCTCGGAGACCTCGCCGACGACATCGTCTTCGAGCTGAAGCAGCCGCTCGACGCCGTCGGCCGCCTGACCCCGCGGCAGATCATCCACTGGTACGGCCGGGCGGTCGCCCGCGCCGAGAAGCGCCGCCGTGAGGGGGGCGGCGGGAGGCGCTGATGGGGCGGATCATCGAGGCCAAGGCGGTCATCTCCGCCGAGGACCGCACCGGCAAGGTCTTCGACCAGATCGCCCGGAAGTTCCGCGACGTCGGCAAGGGCGCGAAGGTGGCGGCCGAGGTCGACCGCCTGTCGCGCTCGCTCAAGGCCGCGCAGGACAACCTCAAGGCGATCGACGGCTACCAGGGCAAGCGCAACGCGTTCTTCTCCGCCCGCGCCGACCTCCAGGCGGCCCGAAAAGGCGCCGACGAGGCGGCGCGCTCGCTCGCCAATGCGGCCAAGCCCACGAAGGCGCTCGAGCAGAACCTGCGCAAGGCGCAGGCCGCGGCGGATGCCGCCGCCGCGGCGTTCGAGCGGCAGAAGGCGGCCGTGCTCGCGGCGCGCTCCACCCTCGCGCAAGGGGGCGTCGCGATCACGAGCCTCATCGGCGAGCAGAAGCGGCTTGCCAAGGCGGTCGACCAGACGAGCGCCGCGATCCAGCGCCAGCACGCCCTCGCCCGCGCCGAGGGCGGCATGACGGCGGGCATGAGCGATCATGGCCGGCGCCAGATGGCGAAGATCGCCCAGGACCGCTACGTGGCCGAGGGCATGGGCGCGGCCGGCCGCGCCGCACTCGCCGAGCGCGAGCGGCGCCAGGCGGCGGCGCAGGCCGAGCGCGAGCGGATCGCGCAGGAGGCGGCCGACGCCCGCAAGGCCCGCCGCGACGACCGGCGCGAGGCCGCGACCGTGCTCGGTGCGGGCGCGGCGGTGGTCGCGGGTCATCACGGCAAGACGATCGCCAAGGACGCGATCACGTCGGCGGCCGAGTTCGATCTCGCGGTGCGCAAGCAGAAGGTGTTCACCGACATCTCCGACGCCGATCAGGCCGGGCTCCTCGCCCAGGCCAAGCAGATCGGCCAGGAGACGCAGTTCTCCAACATCGACGTCGTCAAGGCGCAGACCGCCGCGATGCAGGGCCTGCCGGCCGGGTTCTCGGCGACGCTGAAGGCCGAGGTCGCGCAGGGCATCGTCGCCAACGTGCGCAACTATTCGACCCTGATGGAGACCGATCTCAAGGACGGCGCGGAGACGATCCGCGGCTACCTGCAGCAGACCGGCAAGGACATCTCGACCAAGGAAAAGGCCCTGTTCGAGGCCAACAAGGCGACGAACCAGCTCGTCAAGATGGCAAAGCTCGGCGGCATGAACGGCGAGGACGTGGCCCAGTACGCGAAGTTCGCGGCCTCCTCCGGCACGAGCGCCGGGCTGTCCTCGGACACGCTGATGTCGCTCGCCGCGCTCGCCCGCCGCGGCGGCCTGCGCGGCGACGAGGCGGGCACGTTCATCCGCTCGGCCGCCGGCAAGCTCGTCTCGCCGACCAATCCGGGGCTCGCCGCGCTCAACGCCGCCGGGATCAAGTTCTCGGACTACGTGACCATGCCCAAGCAGCTCTCGACCTCCGCGCTCGAGGGGCAGTTCCAGCTCAAGATGGGCAAGTCGTTCACGCCGGCCGTGCGTGCCAAGCTCGACAAGATCAACGCCGACGCCAGCCTGATCGGCGATCGCGGCAAGTACACCGAGGCCGTGGTCTCGGCGGTCGGCGACATCCTCGGGAAGAACAAGAAGGGCACCGTCAAGGCGCAGGATGCGCGGGTGGCGGCGAAGGCCGTCGAGGGCTTCCACAAGGTCTCGGCGCTGAGCGTCGACAGCGAGCGGCTCCTCGACGACGCCATGTCGAAGAACATGACGCTGCCGCAGCTCAACGCCTGGCTCACCGACAAGCACGGCGGCAAGGGCGCGATCACGCAGCGGCAGTGGGACGAGTTCAAGCAGGCGCGCCAGCAGATCGGCCACGCTGCCGACGACCCCGACTGGGCGAAGAAGAAGGCCGACGAGGTGTTCGCAGGCTTGGGCGGCGCGGTCGAGAACCTGCGCGGCTCGTTCGAGAACCTGGTGCTCACCATCGGCAACGCCAATGCCGGGCTGATCAAGTGGAGCGCCGACAAGCTCGGCGCCGGGCTCGACCAGTTCTCGAAGCTGCCGGAGGGCGCGCAGCAGGGCCTCTCGCTCGGGGCCGGTGCCGGCCTCACCGCGGCGAGCGCCTGGGGCACGCTCACGCTGCTGCGCCGCGTGCTCGGCCTCGGCGGCGCGGCGGCCGGCGGCGCGGGGGCAGCCGGAGCCGGCGCCGGTGCGGCGGCCGGCGGGGCTGCGGCGACCGGAGCCGGCGCGGCCGCGGCCGGTGCGGCGGCGGGCGGCCTGCCCGGGGCTGCGGCCGCCGGCGGAGCCGCGACGCTCGGCGCGGCGGCCGTCGCGACGGCGACCCTCGCGGGCGCGGCGGTCGCGGGCTACGCCACGGCGAAGGCGCTGCCGGACGCGGTCAAGCGCGGGGCGGCCGACCCGGCGACGGGCGGCGCGCTCGACGCCAACCCGCTCGGCGCCTTTGCCCGGGAGAAGGGCGCGGCGCCGCCGCTCCAGGCGTGGTGGCGGCGCACCATGCCGACCTGGGCCGGGGGCGACCCCTCCGGCCAGGTCGGCGCCCTCTCCAACACCCTGGACAAGGCGACGGGCGCCGCGGCGACCGCGGCGAACGGCGGCAAGCCGGTCGAGGCCACGGTCAAGCCCGACCAGATCCAGGCCAACGTGAAGCCGGACCAGATCACCGCGAAGGTCGAGGGTCAGGCGCAGGTCAACGTGACCGTCAAGGTCGACGGCCCCGGGCAGGTCACGGGGATGTCGGCCTCGTCGTCGGGCAACGTGCAGGCGAACGCGGGCACGCGCGGCCGATCCATGCCGCAAGCGGCGGGCAACCCGGGAGGCGCGTGACATGCGCGACTGGCGCCAGAGCCTGATGCCGGCGTCGTTCCGCGGCGCCCGGTTCCTCGTCGAGAAGGACGAGCTCGGCAAGGTCGGACGCTCGATCGTCCGGCACCGCTACGTCAAGTCCGAGACCCACGCGACCGAGGACATGGGCCGGCTGGTGCGGGAGTACCGCATCACCGCCTACCTCGCGAGCGACACCGCCGATGCCGAGAAGACCGCGCTCATCACGGCGTGCGGGCGCGCCGGCGTCGGGACGCTCGTCCTGCCGCTGCAAGGCTCCGACCAGGTCCGGTGCGAGGGCTGCTCGACCGCGACCCACAAGGACCGACTCGGCTACATCGCGCTCGAACTCGAATTCGTCGAGGCCGGCCAGGACGGCGGCGGCTTTCCCGCGCTGGCGCTCGGCGACCGGATCGTCGAGAGCGCGCTCGACGGGCTCGGGAGCGCCGTCGGCGACGCGCTCACGACGTTCGACGGCGTGCGCGACCTCGGCCCCCCGTAGACAGGATCCGCCCATGGCGATCGCCCCCTCGGGCGCGCTGCCCGGCGCCGCGGTCGCGGCGATCGGGCTTGCCGCCCTCGTCCTCGACCTCGCCGGCCGGCTGCCGGGCGATCCTCAGGTGACCGAGGACGCGACCCGCGACTGCCGGCGGATCGCCGCGATCCTCGCGCCGCGGGCGACGCGCCGGGCGGCGGTGGCGGAGATCGCCCGCAGCCTCGTCGGATCGGTCCAGGCGCTCGCGCGCGCGGCCGATCCCGGCACGGCGGCCCCGCTCCTCTACGCGGCGGCGGCGCAGGCCGGCGCCACCTGCCCGGCCTCCGCCTCCCCGGTGCTCAAGCGGGAATACCGCTACGCCCGGGCGCTCGCGGCCGCGATCGAGGCGGCAGCCTTGGGCGAGGCGTTCCTGTGCGAGGCGCGCGCCGCCTATCCCGACCGGGTCGCGGCGCTCGCGGCGCGAGCCCGGATCGGGGCGGCGGCGGATGCGAGCTTCGACCGGATCGCCGAGCTGCTCGGGATCGCGGTGGCCGAGATCATGGCGGCGGCGGCCCGCGAGGCGGCCGGACACCTCGTCCAGACCGCCGCGACCCTGCGCAGCGTCGTGCGGGTCGAGGCGGGCCGCTCGTTCCCGGCGACCTACGCCGCCTGGCACCTCTACCGCGACCCGTCCCGGGCGGAGGAGCTGCTCGCACGGGCGGCGTCGGGCACGCCGCTCTTCCTCCCCGCCACCTACGAGGCGCTGGCGCCCGACCGCTGACGAGGACCCGCGATGCCGTTCGTCGAGGAGATCGTGAGCCTCACCGTCGACGGCACCCGGCTCCGGGGCTGGCAGGAAGTGAGCGTCGACCGCTCCGCGGAGTCGGCCGAGATCTCGTTCTCGCTCACCGCCACCAACCCGAGCTGGTCGGCCGAGGCCAAGACCCTGCGGCGGGGGAAAGCGGTCGAGATCCGCACCGCGCCCGGCGGTCGGGGCGGGGGCGATCTCCTGGTCAAGGGCTACGTCACCGGCTACGGCGCGAAGTACGCCCCGGACACGAAGACCATCACGATCGAGGGCAAGTCGAAGGCGGTCGACGCGATCGACTGCCATCCGGTCAAGCACAAGACCGGGCGGTTCGAGAACAAGACGCTCCTCGACATCGCCAAGGATCTCGACGAGGTGAACGTCGGGTTCACGACCGATCAACAGCTCGACAAGCTGGCAAAGGTGCAGCGCCAGCCGCTCGACACGATCTATCAGACGGTCGAGCGCGAGGCGCGCCGGCTCGGGCTGATGCTGCAAGGCGAGCCCGACGGGTCGATCAACATTACGCGGGCGGGTGTGAGGCGCCACGCGGGCGCCCTGGTGCTGGGGCAATCCCCGGTCCAGGAGATGGACATTCGGCTCAAGTGCGACGCGAAGTTCTCGAAGATCGTCGGCCGCGGGCAGCGCGCGACCGGCACCGGCACGGATGCCCTGCGGCTCGAGGAGAGCGAGGACGATCCGAGCGTCGGGCGCTACCGGCCCCTCCTCGTCATCCCGGAAGGGGACTGGACGAAGAAGGAGCTGAAGAAGCGGCTGCAATGGGAGCGGCTGCGGCGCGCCGGCAACGGTACGACCATCTCGGTCAAGCTCTCGACCTGGCGCGACGAGGGCGGGCAGCTCTGGACGCCCGGCCTCCTGATGGCCGTCGTCAACGACCCTGAGGACGTCGACGGGGATTTCTCGGTCTCGAGCGTGAATTTCCGCCAGGGCGACGAGGGCACGGTCGCCTACGTCACCTTCGTCGACCCGAAGGCGCAGGGCGGCAAGGCCGCGAAGGGCAAGAGCGCGAAAGGGTCGGACGCGGTGTTCGACGCCGGCGATCCGGGGGATTGGGTCTGATGAGCCGCACCAACCTGTTCCGCGCCGAGCTCGACAAGGTCTACGACGACGGCGAGTTGCAGCTCGGCAAGGGCCGGGGCTACGCGGGCGAGGAGATGGACCGGGTGCACCTCGTGCGCCAGTTCGGGTTCCATAGCCACGCCCCGAAGGGCTCGCACGGCATCGGCATCACGGGCTCGGGCGAGCGCGGCTTGACCGCGTTCCTCGGGCTCGAGAGCCCGCAGCACCGCCCGAAGAAGACCGAGGCCGGCTCGACCACGATCTACGACGCCAACGGCAACGCGATCTCCATCGTCGAGCGGGAGATGCGGGTGGTGCACGGCAAGCAGCACGTGATCGCGGTCGGGGGCGTGACGCTGACCGTCACCAAGGACGGCCTCGACATCCGCGGCGGCAAGGTCACCCACGACGGCAAGAATATCGGTGCCGACCACAAGCACGGCGGTGTGGAGGCCGGCAGCGCGAACACCGACGTGCCGCAGGAGTAGGCCCCATGCAGTTCACCCTCACGCCCCTCGCCGAGGCCGGCGTGGCGGTGCTCCCTCCCGACATCGTCTGGAATGGCACGGTCGGGGATTTCGCGGTCTCGACCGACCCGGCCGACGGTCCGGTCGGCGGGCTCGTCGCGGCGAACCCCTTGCGGACCGCGATCCTGCTTCTCCTGTTCACCGACGCCCGCGCCGATCCGAGGGATCTGCGCTTCGAGCACCGGGGCGACGCCCGCGGCTGGCCCGGCGACGGGTTCGACGTCGACACCGCGAACGGCGAGGCGCCCTTGGGCTCGCTCCTGTGGCTCTACCGCCGGCGGGAGCTCTCCGACCTCACCGCCCGCGAGATCGCGGCGGAGGCCGAGCGGGCGTTAAAGCCCCTCCTCGACCAGGGCGCGGCGACGACCGTGACGGCGTCCGCCACCGCCGACAAGGTGGGCGGCCGGGTTCTCCTGTCCGTCGGCGTCTACGGCCGCGACGGGTCCGAGGCCTACGCGGCGAAATTCGACCTCCTGTGGAAGCGAGCAGATGGCCGGCTATGAGATCCGCTCGCTCGCGAGCCTGTCGAAGGTCGCGCGGGGCTACTTCACCGGCGCCGTGGACGGCGCGGTGGCCGCGCTGTGGGCGAATACGTTTACGGTCTTCGCCAAGGTTCTGGGGCAGCTCGACCACCTGCACGACCTGCGCCGGGCCTGGCTGTTCAAACAGATCTTTGCCTCGTCGGCCGACGAGCTCTGGCTCACCCGCCACGGCTTCGAGCTCGGCCTCTCCCGCGCGCCGGGCGCGCCCGCCTTCGGGCAGGTGAGCCTCCCCGCGCCGACGGGCGTGCTCGTGCCGGCCGGCCTGTCGTTCACGCGAGGGGACGGCGTCGCCTACACGAGCCTCACCGGCGGCACGGCGCGCGCCGGCCTCGTCACGGTCTACGTCGAGGCGGATCTCGCGGGCGCCGCCGGCAACGCGTCGATCGGCACGAGCCTCGCGCTCTCGCCCGACTCGCCCGCGCCGGACGGGGTCGGCGACACCGCCACGGTGGTCGCCGGCGACACCGGCGAGGCCGGCCTCTCCGGCGGGATCGAGGCTGAGACGCTCGAGGCGTTCCGCGCCCGCGTCCTCGCCCGCAAGCGCAACCCCCCGCACGGGGGGTCGGCGCTCGACTATGCGCAATGGCTGCGCGAGGCGATCCCGAATGCCGCCGGCGTCTGGGTCGACTCGTTCTCCAACGACACCCGGTCGGTCTGGGTCGCGTTCACGGTCGTCGACGACCCGGACGCCGGCACGAGCCGGCTGCCGACGCCCGGCGAGATCGCGGTGGCGCAGGCCTATCTCGACGACCCGCTGCGGCGGCCCGTGACCGCGCGGGTGTTCGTCGCAGGCCTCATCCCGATACCGGTCCCGCTCCTCATCGCCGGCCTCGACCCGGACCGGCCGGAGACCCGCGCGGCGATCGCCGCCGAGGTCGCGGCGGTGTTCGCCGACCGGGCCGAGCCGGGCAAGCCCACGCAAGGACCGTTCAGCCTCTCGCGCTCCTGGCTCGACGAGGCGGTGAGCCGCGCGACCGGCGAGGACCGCCACCGGCTGACGAGCCCGGCCGCCGACCTCGTGTTCGGGGCCGGGGAATACCCGGTCCTCGGGACGATCTCCTACACCGACTGACCCGGACGAGGTGCCGACCATGCTGTCTGCCGCACTCCGGGCGCTCGGCTGCCTCACCGCCGACCGGGTGCTGCCGACGGCCGACCTCGGCACCGTGACGGTCGACACGGTGCCCGACGGCTGCGGACCGGGCTGGCCCTGCGAGGCTCTGCCCGGGACCCCGCCCTCGGTCGCCGACCGGCAGGCGGCGCCGAGCGCCGACGACCTCTATCCGCAAATCGCGGGCGTCCTGACGCCCCGCGGGCCGGCCTGGGGCACCGACGAGGCCGGCGACGGCCGCGGGGCCGGGCCCGTCATGCGCGGCGTCTGGCGCGCGCTGAGCCAGTGGGTCGCGCGTCAGAACGCCGACGAGTGGACGCTCGCGACGCAAGCGCTGCCCTCGGCGATCACCTACAGCCTGCCCGACTGGGAGGCCGAGTACGGCCTGCCCGATCCGTGTTCCCCGGGCGGGTTCACGACCGAGAGCCGGATCGCCGCGGTGCGCGCCCGGTTCGGGGCCAGGGGCGGCAGCTCGCCCGCCTACTTCATCTGCCTGGCCGCCTCGCTCGGGTACGCGATCACGATCGAGGAGCCGACGCAGTTCCTCTGCGACGTCTCGGCGGTCGGGACCGACGCGCTCGTCGAGACGTGGTTCACTTGCGACGGGGGCGAGTGCGACGGCGACCCCATCGAGGGGTTCGCGATGGCGCCGGCGGCCGACGACACCGACCAGGTCGGCGGCGACCCCTTCGTCGAGGGCTGGTGCGTCGCCGACGAGGGGATGTGCGACGTCACGCCCCTCGAGTTCTATGCGACCAACCCGAACGCGGATGCCTGGCAGTTCTGGGTCGTGCACGTCGCGGCCCAGGGCGACACGTGGTTCGCGTGCGACGAGGGCGAGTGCGACACCGACCCGATCGAGGGGTTCCGCTCGGCCGCCGACCTCGAATGCCTCCTGCGCCGCGTCAGCCCGGCCCATACCGCCCTGGTCATCGCCTACGACGGCTGATCCGCCGCCCCGTCCCGCCCTGCCCGCCCGACCCGCCGCCTCCCCGCGCGCGGGATCGCCCACCCTCGGGAGCCCGATCCCCCATGCTCTACAACCCGCCCTCCGGCTCGACCGACCCGAACGCCGGCTACAAAGGCAAGAACGTCGCGGCCGGCCAGCAGGGCTCGCGCATCCCCCCCTCGGCGGTCGAGTTCACGCAGCGCGAGATCGTCAACGCGATCCTCGAGAGCGGCCAGTCGCCGACGAACGAGGATCTGCATCAGCTCTGGAAGGCGATGAAGATCGCCGTAAAGAGCGTCGAGAGCATCGAGTACATCATCAATCAATTCTACGACAAGCCCGGGACCTACTGGCGCCTCGACAGCCCGACGGTGGTGGTCCCCGCCGCCGCCCAGACCGTGCTGGCGAACTACGCGACCCGGGTCGCGACGGTCGGCGCGGGCACCGACGTCTCGGCGCTCTCGGGCGTCGTGACCATCGGGCCGGACGACGGCGGGGTCTACGTGCTGACCGCCACCAACGCGGTCGACATTCCCACCACCGACGAGTCGATCGTCCTGTGGAAGGGCGACGCCGGGAACCCGCTCGCCACGGCGATCGCCACCTCGCGCGGGCCCTATCCCGATCCGGGCTCGAACGCCAACGACAAGTCGGTCACGGCGGTGATCCGGCTCGCGCCCGGCGACAAGGTCACGGCGACGTATTACCAGCTCAACCCCGGTAATTCTCCCGCCAATTCTCTCAATCAAGCGCTCGGCCACTTCGGCGGCGTGCGGGTCGCGGGGTAATGATCATGGTGAGCGTCCCCTTTGCTTCGGCCGCGGCCGTCACGAACGCCATGGCGGCGCTGTCGGCCGCCGACCGCCCGGCCTGCGTCGCCCACCCGCAGGCCGACGGCACCTATCTCGTCACCGCGCCCGACCGCCTCGAGGCGGCATTGCGCGCCCCCCACCCGGTCGCACCGCTGGCGCTGCCCGACGTGTCCTCGGCGCAGGCGAAGATCCAGCTCGCCCGCGCCGGCCTGCTCCCGGCGGTCAAGAGCGCGGTCGCGGCGGCGGGGACGGAGGTCGAGATCTGGTTCTCGGACGCGCGGACCTGGCAGCGCGGCAATCCCTACGTCGCCGCGCTCGGCGCCGCGCTCGGTCTGTCCGCGGGCGAGATCGACGACCTCTTCCGGCAGGCCGCCGCGATCGCGGCCTGATCCCCGCGCCACCCTTCAGCCCGGCGCGAGGAGCCGATCATGGTCGACATCACGCCGATCCGCGTCGGCGACCGCCCCAACGACGGCAAGGGCGACCTCGCCCGCGAGGCCTGGATCAAGGCGAACGCCAACACGTTCGCCCTCAAGACGGCCGTCGAGGACATCTCGGGCGCCGTCGGCGATCTCGCCGACATCGTCCCCAAGGGGCTCGCGGCCCTCGCGCTCACCGCCCGGGGGCCGCTTCCCGGGGGGCGGTTCCTCGCGGCCTACGGCGACCGTCAGGCGGTCGTCGTCGCTCCCGCGGACAGCGCGAGCGCGGCCGGCCGGGCGATCGGCTACCTCGAGGGCGCGGCGGCCGACGGGGCGGCGATCAGCGCCCGCGTCGCCGGCGCGGTCGCGGCGCCGCTCGCCGACTGGACCGCGGCGGGCCTGCCCGTCTACCTCACCGACGACGGCCGCCCGACGACGGTGCGGCGCACGAGCGGCTGGGTGCAGTCGGTCGGCACGACGACGGGCCCGGGCACCTTCGCGCTCGCGCTTGCTCCCGCCGTGTGGCGCGTCCCGGCCGTCGCGCTCGCCGATCTCGTCGCGGCGCTGCCGCAGGCCCTGACGGAGGCCGTGCGCGCGCTGGGCCTCGCGCCCCCGGTCGGCGCCGGGGTGCTCTGGCGCAACGGGTCGTTCGTCGTCCTGTCGCCCGCCCTCGACGGCGCGCCCTACGTCGCCCCGTCCGGGGCCGGGTCCGCGGGCGCCCTCGACCCGGTCTCGGCGCTCCTGCCCGTCGCGCTGCCGCTCGTGCTGCGCGCGCTGCCGACCAGCCCGCCGGCCGGCGCCGGCGTGCTCTGGCGCAACAACGGCCTCGTCGCACTCTCCCCCGCCCTCGACGGCTCGCCCTATCCGGTGACCCTGATGCCGTCCGGCGGCGCCGGGGCGCTCGGGGCGGTGCGGGCCGTGGTCCTGCCCTGGCTCGCCGGGACCCTGCCGACGCTCCCGCTCAATCCCCCGATCGCGCCCGGCATCGTCTGGCGGGCGCAGCACCGCCTCGCGCTCTCGCTCTAGAGGACCCCCGATGCTCCGCCTCCTCCTGGCCCTCGCCCTCGCCGGGCTGATCGGGGCCGCGCCCGCCCGCGCCTGGGACCCGGCCTCCGCCGGACGCTACGGCGGCATGGACCTCGACAGCCTCGACGTCGGCGGGCGCGCCCTCGCGCGCGGCAGCTTCATGGTCGGCCCGGGCTGCGCCTCGACCGCCGGCGCCTACGCGACCGACGGCACCCAGAGCTGGGAGCCGAGCTGCTTTGGCGTGTTCTCCGCGCCCGGCCAGGACGTCCGCACGAACCTGACCCGGGGCACCGCCGCGGTCGATCCGAGCGCCACGCCGAAGGTGCCGAACAGCAAATTGTACGCGCCGTTCATGATCCAGGCGCGGGCGTCAGGGGCGCTCGACAAAGAACAGAACGGCATGATCATCAACCTCGACGTCCTGGGCGGCGCCCAGAGCGCCGCGGGGCTCGACAACACCAACACGACGGGCCAGCTCATCTCGGTGCGGCAGCGCCCGGGCCCGGACGGCGAGAAGCCGCCCTCGACCTGGGGCCACAACGTCGACATCCACATCGCCCCCGGCTCCGGCGGCGTGCAGACCTGGGGTGTCGAGTACGACATCAACAACTTCAACCAGAACTGCTACCCGGGCTCGTCGTGCCTGTCCTCCGCGATGTACTTCAACGGCATCGGCGGCTGGACCAACACCGCGTGGCTCTACTCCGGCGGCGGCACCACCCAGACCCGCCACTTGTCCGTCACCGTCGCGAACGGGGTCGTCACCCGGACGGCCGGCGAGTCGTTCAACCGGGCGATCTACCGCCTCAAGATCGCCAACGTCCTCTACCGCGTCCAGTACGTGAACCCGGATCGGGTCGATGCGAGCGTCGCGATCCCGAACTACGCCTCGCCCGTCGCCGCGTCGTGGGACAACGCGATGGTCGCCAACGGCGTCCTGTTCCAGGGCGAGAACATGGCGTCGGACAACGACCTCGCCCTGAACACCTCGGCGTACAACGCGATCACCGTCGCCGGAAAGCACCACGTCGGCCTGAACACCGCCAGCGACGACGCACGGTTCGCCGTCGTCGCCAGCGAAGAGCAGAAAGTCTGCCTGAAGACGTTCGACGGGTGCTGGTCGTTCATCGGCGGCGCGATGCAGTACACCAACCAGGGCCAGTCGGTCCTGCAGCTCGTCTCGGTCGCGAACGGGGCGAACGGCCTGCGCGCGACCGCGGCGGGCACCGGGTTCGGGCCGTTGATCGAGCCGACGGGCGGCGAGGCCACCATCGCGCTCAACCTCAGCGGCAAGGGCGGCGGTGCCGTGCAGGTGGTCTCGCCGCTCTCGCTCTCGGCCGGCATCGCCGCGCCGGGCCTGCCGACCGCCGCCGGCGCCGTCCGCGGCACGCTGTGCGTCGACACGGCCGGCGCCGTCTACGTCAAGACGACCCCGGGAGCCTGCCTGTGATCCGCGCCCTCGCCCTCTCGGCCGCGCTGATCGGGCTTGCCTGCGCCGCCCGGGCGCAGGACGGGCGCCCCGCCGAGGCCTCGCCCGAGATGCTGAGCGCCGCCCTCCAGGCCGCGATCGCCCAGCGCGACCAGGCCCTGAACGAGGGGCTTCGCCTGGCGGCGCAAGCCAGCCTCGCGCGGGCCGAGATCGCCCGCCTGCGCGAGGCGCTCAAGGCCGCCTCCGCACCGCCCGCACCGTCCCCCGCCCCCTGACCCGAGGCCTGCCGCATGGCGAAACTGTTCCTCACCGCCATCGACGAGAGCGGCCGGCCGATCGAGGAGGAGGGCGCGCAGCTCCTCAGCCGGATCACCCTCCCCCTCGCGGAGGGCGACACGGGCCTGATCGACGCGCTCGGCCGCCGGCCGACGCAGGACGACGTCGCGGGGCGCGTCGCCGCGATCACCGAACGCCTGGCGGCGGTCGAGGCCGGCCAGGTCTCCGGCTCGCTGTCCTACGCCACGCTCGCCGAATTGGCCGCCAACGTCGCTCCGCCCGACGGCGCGACGGCCCAGGTGCTGACCGGGGACGAGGCGGGCAGCTACCGCAAGTCGGGTCCGAGCGGCCTGGGCTCGTGGTCCCGGTACTCGACCGCCACCCTGCCGTCCGTCGATGCGCGGCTCGGCCTCGAGGTCGCCGCGCGTCAGGCCACCGACGCCCGCACGGCCGAGACCCAGCTCCGCCCCGACGGCACGGTGCCGCTGTGGACGATCGCCGGCCGTGTCGGCGCGGGCGCGCTCGCCGCCCTGCTGCGCCTGTCGCCGCAGGGCGACTGGCTCATCCACCGCCTGCGCCTCGAGCGCCTGCCGCAGCGATACGGCGGGACGCTCGGCGGCTTCCTCGGCCCGCGGGGCGAGCGGCTGGCCTATCTCAACGCGGCGCAGGACTGGTGCGCGCGGCGCCTGCGCCTGCCGCGCAGCAACGCGGCGGCGCTCGGCGGGTTCTTCGGCCCGCGGGGCGAGCGCCTTCTGTGGCTCTCCGAGCGCGGCGAGGCGCGGGCGCGCGCGCTGCGCACGGACCGCATCGGCCGGCGGTTCGGCGGGCTCCTCGGCGGGTTCTTCGGTCCGCGCGACGAGCGGATCCTCTGGCTCAACGATCGCCTCGAGGCGTGCACCCGCGCCCTGCGGGTGGCCGGCGCGCGCGCGGCGATGTCGGAGGTGGCGGGCCGCATCGTCGCCGCGCAGGCGCACGTCCCGCTCGTCGAGTTCCTGCGCTCGGGCCGGGTCCGCCTCGCCCTCGACCCGGCGAGCTACGTCGAGGCCAGGCGCGCCGCGACCCGCCCGCCGGAGGATGCCATCGCCCTCGGGGCCGTCGGGCAGATCAGCGACGTGGAGATCATCCCCCGCACGCCCGGCCGCCTGATGACCTACCGCAGCAACGCGGACGGCCCGGTGGCGCCCTACGTGCTGCGGCGCGACCTGCTCGCGCAGGGTCCGCACGTCCTGATGCCGGGCCCGGTGATCGAGGCCACGCACAGCTACGGGCAAAGCTGGCGCGGCATGGACTTCGACATGTCGGCCGTGCCGCTGATCGGAGCGGCTGAGCCTCGGCGCGTCATGACCTTCGGCCAGATCGACGCGACTGGCGCCCTGACCCAGTCGCCCAATATCGGGTCGGCCTACGGCGTCGAGGTGATGCAGACGCTTTTCGGACTCGCGCCGTCCGCCCGGATGACCATCGGGCTCGTCGCCGCGATGAGCCGGCAGCGCCTGCGCAGCCGGGCGGGTCTCCACGTGGCCGCCATCGTGGACGTCAACCCGAGCTACCCGGGGTATCGCTGGGACCAGCTCCGCCCCGGCACCGACCCGTGGGCGAGCGGGATCGCGATGCGGGCGCGGGCGGCCCAGATCGCGGCCATGTACGGCGCGAGCCTGCGTTATCGGGCCGTCGGCTGGACCCATGGCGCGCCGGATGACGGCGGGGTCGACGGCGCCGGCAACGTGATCGACTACTACGCCGCCCTGACGGAGATGGTCGCGTCGTTCGATGCCCAGCAACTTGGGGCGGGCGGGAAGCTCCTCCACTTCTTCACCGACCAGACCGCGCCGGTAAGTGAGAAGACGGTGGCGCCGACCGCGATCCTGCAGCAGGCGGCGTTCGCGCTCGCCAATGCGGGCCGCGTTCACCTGATCGGGCCGCGCTACCCGTACCCGTTCCAGGACAACATCCACCACACGGCGATGGGCACGGCGCTGATCGGCGACCTCGAGGGCTACGTCAAGCACGTGGTCCTCGACCTCGGGCAAGCCTGGACCCCGGCGCGCCCCACGGCGATCGCGGTCTCCGGCAGCACCGTCACCATCACGGTCGCCCGGCCCCACGGCATGGGCGATCTCGCGATCGACGCGGACATCATCGAGGCCGCGCCGCAGCTCGGGTTCCACGTCCGGGTCGGCGGCAGCGAGATCGCGGTCAGCGCCGTCGCCGTCGCGGCGGACACCGTCACGCTCACGCTCGCGACGCCCGTGGCGTCCGGCGCCTCTGCCGAGGTGTCCTACGCGTTCTACGGCCCCGGATCGACAGCGGGCGTCCACAGCGGCGTGTGGGGCAACGTCAAGCGCGTCGGGCCGCCGAGCCTGATCCTCAGCGGATACACGATCGACACGTGGCTGACCGTGTTCCGCCAGACCGTCACCGCGGCCTAAACTTGGGAAACTTGACCCATGATCATCATCGACAGCAAGATCGACGCCGCGGCGGGCTATGCGGGCCTGACCGACTACCGGGCCCTGATCGCCAACGACGTCCGATGCCACGGCATCTGGACGGCGGATGACGTCACCCAGGACGTGGGCGGCGTCAGCCGCGTCGAGAACTTCAAGGCCGGCGGGGTGCCTTTAGTGCAGACGGACTCGGCGCGTCGCCCGGGCACGGTCTACGATCAGGAGCTGCGCCGGCAGGTGCTAGCGTTCAACCCGGCGGGCGGCCAGTTCCTCACGGCGACGGGGCTCACGTGGAACAGCGATTTCCCGTGGACGATGATCGCGATCGTCAAGACCACCGTCGGCACGAATACGGCCGACTTTCACATGATCGCCGGAGAGTTCCTGGACCCGAATTTCGTCGGCCTGAACACCGTCAACGACCGGATCACCTACCAAGTCCATACCGGCATTCAGGCGCGCGGCGCAGCCGTCGACGTCACGGGACGCGAGGGCTGGAACCGGATCATGGGCATCAATATCGGTCTGGGGCAGCCGATCGCACAGGCCAACGAAGGACCAGTGGCGACCGGCGCGCCGGCCGGCAACAACAACAACTCGACGGCGACCGTCTTCAGGGTCGGCAACCAGTTCATCCCGTTCGGGGGTAGCATCGATCTCATCGCGCTCTTCAACGCGAGCCTGCTCGACGCAGCCAACGCCGACCTGCGGACGCTCATGGCGCAGTACCTCGACGAGCGAAACGGCCTGTTCGTCTGACCGTCTCCAGTGCAGGACATCACCATGATCCGCCAGATTGCGGCAGCTCTGCTGCTGATCGCGTCCCTGGGCGCCGTCCGTGCCGACGGCCTCGTGCCCGTCGGCGATGCCCCGTCGGGGCTGTGTTACGCCCAGGGCGGGAGCGGGGCGCGGGTGCCGTGTGTGCGCCAAGGCGAGACCTGGACACGGGTGCTGCGGCCGACCGATCCGGCCGACGGGATGACCGTCGGTGGGACCGCGATTTCGGCCATCCTGGGGGGCAAGGCCCCGCTCGCCAGCCCGGCGTTCACCGGCGCCTTGAGCATCCTCTCTCCGCCCAACAGCACCATCGCTGGCAGCACGCAGACAGTGGTCAACGGCGGAACACAAGCTAACCACGGCGATCACAGCGTAGCATCGGGCGCGGCTCATTTCCGCGGGCCAGACGACGCCGAGCAGATGCGCATCGGATGGTTTCCTGCCGCAACCGCCTATACGCACGCCATCGGCGGCAACCTGGGGACTGGGGCGACCTATTCCTGCCAGGACGATGCCAACGCCGACGCGGCGTGCAACGTAATCGCTCAGGGTCGCGGGCGGATCAACGTAGGCAATGGGTCCGGGATTGGATTGCAGGTGCTTGATCCTGGCGCGCCCGCAGTAAACCCGCTTCGGGTGTTGTCCGGCGTGACCGGTGGCAAGGCGAAGATCGACGCGGCCGAAGGTCTCCAGATCGATGCGCCGGCCGGCAAGGAAACCGCATTTTCCGTGAACGGCGTACTCGCCGGCAAGGTCCGGAACTCGACCAGCGCGACAACGGGCAATTCGTGGGTCGAGTTTGCGCCATCGGATACTAATGCGGGGCGCCTGCGCTGTGACGGCGTCAACGCAAACGTCGGGTGCTACTTCGCAGCCAAGGGAACAGGAAGCGTTACGTTTGCGAGCGACCAAGGAGCGCTTGCCACGTTTGCCAACAGCTCCGCCAATACGCTCTACGACTACTCGGTGTTCAGGGCGGCCTCGACCGGCACGCCGATCCTCATGCAGCCCGGGAGCGGTCTATCCAACATCCGTATCGGCGGCACAGGCGGCGTGGCGTCAGCGCTCGCGACAAATGCGGCGGTCGGGTTTCTCGGCATCCCCACGATGGCGGGCGCGCCGACCGGCACCCCGGTTCAGGCTGGCGCCGGCACCGCCTATCTGACCTACGATACGACCAACTCCAAGCTGTGTGTCTACGTCTCGTCGTGGAAGTGCTCGGCCGTGTTCCAGTGAGGACGTCTATGCTCTCGCGTCGCAAGTTTATCGTCGGCACGGCGCTGGCCGCCGGCGCTCTCGCTGGCTCGTCGAGGCCTGCACTCGCCTCGACCAACGTCGTGGCGGGCGCCATCCGCTGGGATGCCTGGAATGCGGGGGCGGGTAGTCTGGAGCAGGGGCCCGTGCAGGCGGCACTCGGGCCGGCGCAGTTCCAGACCCGCGCACCGTGGTTCGCGCAACGCATCAGCCCTTACGCCATGTCGATCGACGGCAATCAACAGTCGATCATGGATCAAGAGATTACCTACGCGAAGAACGCGGGGCTGAATTATTGGGCCTACTGCTGGTATGGCGACACCGATCTGCCCATGCAGAAAGCCTGGGATTTGCATCAGGCGAGCGCGATCAAAAACCAGGTCAACTGGTGCATGATCCTGCAATTCAGCCGCATGGGTAATGCGACGAAGTTTAATTCTCTGATTTCGACCTATGTCGGCTATTTCCAGCAATCCAATCACCAGAAGGTTTTAGGTGGCAGGCCGCTGCTCTACATCTTCGTCGACAGTTCAACAGCTCTTGCCGCGAACTGGGGAAATAGCTGGGCAAACGTTCAGTCCTCGCTCAACGCCTTGCGCGCAGCCTGTACGAACGCGGGCCTCGCGACCCCCTACATCGTCATCATGACCGGCGACCCGGCTGCGGGTCAGAGCATCATGACGCAGGTCTCGGCCGACGCGATCAGCAACTACACGGCGCAACTCGCGTCCGGGCAGCCTGCGACCTATGCGGCACAGGACACGACGGCTCAGGCCTATTGGGCCGCGCTGGCCGCAACCGGCGCCCCGATCATCCCGATCTGTCAGACGGGCTGGGACACGAGGCCCAGGAAGCTCCGGCCCCCGCCGTGGGCGCCCAACCCGCCCGGATCGGGGATGCTGAATTACGTCGCCGCGGGAACCCCGGCGCAGATCGCGGCGCACATCCAGGCGGCTATCACATACATCGGCGCCAATGCCGCCGCCTGCCCATCGAAGACGCTGCTGATCTACTCGTGGAACGAGAACGACGAAGGCGGCAGCCCGCTCATACCGACATGGACGCCGTCATCCGGGCCCAACACGGCGATCCTGGACGCGGTGGCCGGGGTGCTGAACGCGGCCTGAGGACGGGCGCTCGGGCGCCAGCGCTCTGACCCTGCCCGACCGCAGCGCCACCCGGCCCGGTCCTGACGCCCTGGCACTCCTGAGATCCTGATGACTGCCCCGGCCCGCGGTCGCGGCCTCCTGCGATCCTGACGGGCCCGCCCTCCTTCGGCCGAGCCCGTCGCATTTCCGGAGTCCCCATGCACGCCCTGATCCTCGCCGCGCTCCTGTGCGGCGGGAGCGCCGACGCGTGCGGAGGCGCCCCCTTTCGACCGGCCGGGTGACGCCCGGACCGCCTTGCTCCCCCCTCTCACGATCCCGAGGTTCCCCATGGACCGGAGCATCTCGCCCGGCGCCGCGATCCTGCTCGACTTCATCGGGCAGACCGAAGCGCCCAAGGGCTACGGCACGATCTACGCCAACGGGCAAGTGAAGCTCGGCATCGACATCACGACCTGGACGCTCGACCAGGTGCAGGCGGCGCAGCCGTCCTGGACGAAGCGGTTCGGCTCCTCGGCGGCCGGCCGCTACCAGTTCATGCGCAACACGCTCGACACCCCCGGCACGCTCGCCGACATCGAAGGCGAGATGGGGTTGAGCGGCGCGGAGCGGTTCGACGCCGACCTCCAGGACCGCATGGCGATGCACCTCCTGCGCCGGCGCGGGTGGGACTCCTACGTTGCCGGCCGTCTCACCCTGCAAGGCTTCGCCCTCGCCCTCGCGAAGGAATGGGCGTCGTTCCCGGTCCTCTCGTCCACGAAGGGCGGCTCCCGGGCCGTCGTGCGCGGGCAGAGCTACTACGCCGGCGACGGCCTCAACAAGGCGCTCGTGAAGCCCGAGGCGATCGAGGCGATCCTGGCGAAGGCGCTCGCCGCCGAGCGGTCGGCCGTCCCGCCCGCGCCCCCGCCGGCCCCCGTGCCGGTCGCCGTGCCGACCTGCGCGAAGTGCGGCGCGACGCTCGCCGCCTGACGCCTGGAACGCCCCGCGAACGAAGCGGGACGAAGACGAGATTGTCGCCCTCACACCCCGGAGACATCCCATGAACGTCGAACAGGTCGGCACCCTCGTGCGCACCGTGGCCCAGATGGGCGCCGCCTACGCGATTGGCCGTGGCTGGCTCGACCAGACCGCCGCCGGCGATCTCGTCGCGGGCGCGGTCGCCCTCGGCACCCTGGCCTACGGCATCTACGCGCGCCGCAACGCTGCGCTTCTCGCCTCCGCCGACAAGGTCGCCGCCAAGGCGGGCTGATCGCTCGCCCTCATCCTCACGCCCCGGCGACCGGCCCGCGTGAGGCGCGCGGGTCGGGACGGAGTCCTGACCCGTGACCCATCAGACGCAGCAGATGCAGCAGCCCCAGCCGCAACTCCACTCGGATGCCCGCCTCGCCACCCTGGAGACCCGGGTCGGCTCGATCGAGTCGATGCTCTCGGCGATCGCCCAGAAGCTCGACGCCCGCTCGGCGATCAACTGGGCTCCGATCTCCATCCTGGCGACCGTGCTGATCGCCGTCGGCGGCATGGGGTTCGCGTGGATCAACGGCGGGCAAAGTCGCCTTGAGGCGCTGATCCTCAAGGTCGAGGCGCGGGCGAGCGACTTCGTGCCCCGCGCCGACCTCGACACCCGGTTCCAGGTCTCGGCCCAGCGCCGCGACGACGCGCAGCGCGTCACCGACGGACGCCTCGACCGGATCGAGCGGGACGCCGACGCGCTGACGAAACAGGTCGTCCCCCGCGACACCCACCTCCTGATGTGGGAGGGCGAGAAGCGGGAGAACGCCGCGATCCGCGAGCGCCTGAACGCCGAGACCGACCGCATCAACGCCCGCCTCGATCGCCTCGAGGCTCCCCGGCTCACGAGGCCTTAGACCATGGCAACCCGCATCAGTCGGAAGAAGGCCAAGGCGGAGATCGCCGCGGTCGAGGCGCGCTTGCGCGCCGGGGCCCCCGCGATCGCGCGGCCCGGCTATCGTGATCCCCTGGCCGTCACCCTCGCCGCCCGGGATCTCGGCGTCGACCTGTCCTCGCTCCGCCGGCGCGTCGGCTCGCCCTCGGTCAAGGGCACGCACGCCCGGGATCACAGGCTGTCCGTCGATTGGTCGCTCGCGGCGGCGCTCCCCCCTGCGGAGGCGGTCGCGGCGGCCGAGCGGGGCGAGCTCGGGACGGATCCGGTGATGCCGGGGTTCGGCCTCAAGAGGGTCTCGACGCAGCGGAACGCCGACGGCGAGACCGAGCGCGAGTGGATCGAGCAGGGCCGCGCGCTCGGCCCCGTCTTCGCCGTCCCCGACGGCCAGCAGGTGAACGGAGTCTCGGCCCTCGTCACCGGCGACGGGCGCGAGATCGCGAAGTGGATCAAGACCGGCAAGGCCGCCTCGAACCCCGTCGACTTCGCCGAGCGCCTGCGCCAGGTGATGCTCGACGTGCGGGGCGCGGCGCCGCTCCCGCCGCCACCCGAGACGGCGAACGCCGACCTCCTCACCTTCTACGGTCTGGCGGACGCGCATTTCGGAGCCCTGTCCTGGGGTCAGGAAGTGGGCGAGAGCTACGACCTGAGGATCGCTGAGGCGACGGTGCGCCAGCACTTGGCGGAACTCGTCGCGATGTCGCCGCCTTCCAAGCACGCGGTCCTCGCGTTCATGGGCGATTACACGCACATGAACGACCAGACCAACGCCACGCCGACGAGCCATCACCAGCTCGACGCCGACGGGCGCTGGGAGAAGATCTACGACATCGCCGCGCGCGTCGCGGTCTGGGCCTGCCTTGAGGTGGCGCGCCGGCACGAGTTCGTCGAGATCGCGGTGCTCCCGGGCAACCACGATCCGGACGCGGCCAAGACCCTGCGCGTCGCGCTCGCCCTCTACTTCGAGGGCCACCCGCGGATCACGGTCTGCCGGGAGCCGGGCCTGCACTACTTCCGCCGCCACGGCATCACCCTGATCGGCTGCACCCACGGCCACACCCTCTCGCCGGCCGAGATGGTGAGCCTGCTCCCCGTCGAGCGTCCGCGCGACTGGGGCGAGACGGTGATCCGCCGGCTCTATCACGGCCACATCCACCACGTGCGCAAGTTGGGCGGCGAGCAGGCGGGCGTCCTCGTCGAGAGCCTGTCGCCGATCGCGGCGCGCGGCGCCTACGAGGCGGGCCGCGGCCTGAAATCCGAGCGGGCGATCACCGCCCGGACCTTCCATCTCACCCGCGGCGAGATCGGGGGCGCGCGCGTCGCCCTCGGGCTGCCGGCGTCCGTCTGACGAGGCCGCGCCCATGAGCGCCCAGACCCTGCTCGCCGAGATCCTGGAGGCTCCGATGCTCGCGCCGCGCATCGTCGTGGCCGAGGACGGGCCCGCGCTCGTCTACTGCGACGGAGCCGGCCGCCACAAGGCGCTGCGCCTCACCGAGATCGCGCTCGCCGAGCTGCAACTCTCGCTCGCCGAGGCGCAGGCGCGCCTCGCCCGGACACGACTCCCGTCGGACGCCTGACGCCGACCCGACGACCGCAAAGGCCCCGTCCTCGCCCCGATCGGGCGAAGGCGGGGCCTTTTGTCGTTTTCAGGGCCCGACATCCTCCGGCCTCACGCTCCCGCCCGGTCCCAACCCGTAGCCCTCGACGTCCTGCGTCGCCGCCAGCGCCTTGCAGGTGTCGCACACGAACCGGCGCCAGCAATCGGCGACGTCGTGCTCGGGGCGTGCCGCGAGCATCTGCCAGGACCGCCGCGTCTCCGCCCCGCAGCGGGTGCAGGAGCGGATGCGCAGGCCGTGGAGGCCGAGGCGCATCCACGCGAGGACGGAGGTGTCGGGGGTCACGCGGCGTCCGAAACGAACGCGACCTCAAGACGGCCCCCGAGCGCCTGCGCCACCTCGTCGAGCCGGCCGAGCTTCGTGCGGTGACTTGGGTCGAGGATGCGTCGCACCTCCGCCTCACCGACGCCGAGGCGGTCAGCAAGCGCGGACTGGGTCAGGCCGCGGCGCCGGAAGGCCTCGTAGACGGCGACCTTCGCGGCCATCTCGGCCGGCGGATAGATGAGCCAGTGCCCGGGCCCGACCGGCGACGGGACCGGGATCTCCTCGCGATCCTCCATGCGGCGGCGCAACGCTTCGCGCAGGGCGTCGCTCGCGCGCTGGATCGCCTCGATTTGGGTCGATCCGAAGGTGCGGGCCTCAGGCAGATCGGGGAAGTCGACGAGGAAGGCGCCCTCGTCGACCTGCCGCACACGGGCGGCGTAGGTGAAGGGATGGGCCATGGCGGGACAGCGGCTCTGAGAAAGGGTCAAGGATAGCGGCGGCATTAGAGGGCATCGGGGCCAACTCCGAGTTGGGACAGGATGTCGTTGATATAATATCTTGGAAGATCGGCGTCCGGCACCGTGGATTTGCGATTGCCGACGTAGACCGTTCCGTGACTGCCTTTGCCCTCGTCCGAATTCCAGTCGTAGCGCAGTCCGTTCTTACGGCAGTAACGCTTTAACGCGCGGAGGAACTGCTTTCGCTCCATATGATAGTTCCTTGCAAGGCCAGGGCGGCCTGGGCTGATGGATCATGGCTTCTATCCTCCTCCGCAGATGAAGGCCGTTCTGGTCCCGCCTTCATCCGGGTGTGCTGCGGGTGCTGGCCGAGGTTCTCCACTCGGACCAATCGCAGCAGCGACCTGGGTCATCGCGCCCATACATTCGTACATTTTTGCGCGCATAGCAAGACGGATTGCCTGAGGCGGCGCTGGCGAGGATGCCAAGCCGGCCAGGTCCGCGGCCCGTCTCTCTGCGGCGCCCGATCCTGTCGTTTGCGGAGCGCGGCAGCAGGCGCCCCCGCAAGGGCGACCTGGTTGACCTGTACAGGTGTACCAGCTTCTCCCATGGACAGGCTATCCAGATGGCCTGTTGGACGAATTGTTGAGATGTGAACCAAATTGGAACCGTGCGGACGTGACGTCAGGTGTAGCGGCGTCGCAACGGCTGCTTCCCGCGACCTTGGGGCGGGCCGCGTCTTCTCTGAGCGCAATCAGGGGTGGCGCGAAAAATTTAGAACATCTTACCCCATGCCCCCTTTCCGTCTCGCGCGGTTGTGGTACCCCTTTTGTTAACGAGGTCATGCCTCGCTCCGCGACTGCGGGCGACGTGGCGTCATCTGCATCCCATTTCGGACGATGCAGTGCGGGGGCGTGACTATCCCTCGTGCGTGACGCCGCGTCTCTCGACGTCTCGGCCACAACGGGCCGGCCACCAGCCGGCCCAATCTAGGGACTTGGGTCGTGCTCATCACAGATTTGATGCGCGCTCGGGCGTATCTGCCCGAGCAGCGTGAGGCCGTGCGCCTTCTCCGGGCCATCATCGAGAAGCATGGGCTCGACATCGTGCCAGCGCCCGACGGCACGGTGCGGTTCGCCTTCAAGGCGGACGTGTCGTTCCTCGACCGCCTCGCGATGTGGGGCTCCTCGGTCGAGGACCTCGAGGGGCTCGACGACGACGACGAGGATGGCGGCGATCAGGAGACGCCCGAGTACCGCGAGGCCGCTCCTCCCGCCGCGCCGCCCGAGACGGGGTGCGCGCCGCTGACAGCCCTCTCCCTGGGCGTGCCGCAAGAGATGGCCGCCGTCGTGCGCGACCTCTACGCCGCCTGACCGGCACTCGACCTGGCTGAGAAAGACGGGGGACGCGAGTGACTAGCTCGCGCCCCCGCCGACGTCAGAGAGGTCAGGGTCGTCCCCCTCCCCGCCGTCTTCCCCGCTGCTCCACCAGAGCGGGCGGGGCCTTTGCGCGCCGCGAATCGCGGGGCCTGGGCGCACCGTAGCGACTCGGTGCCGCTCTGGAAAGCTGCACAAAGGTGAAATGCGACTGCCTAACGGGGTATTCCGCAAAAGCTACTGAGGCGGGTGGAGTCTAGATCGAGTCTAGGTTTGCTTCTTTCGAGTCCTCCCGCCCGAAGGCACATTGGCTGTGCGATGTTCCAACTCCGGCAGGCCGTGCTTTTCGAGGAGAAGATTCCATGCCTCCCGCCCGAGCGCCTGCAACGACTTTTCTAGATCAATGCTCAGGTGGCGGATCCGCTTGCGGTCGGAACTGCTAAGGTACAATTTGATGAAGACCGTATCATCCGCGTCGGCGAGGGACTCAGCGTCACCCTCCACCTGGGGCACGTCGGCCATTTCGGGCGGATCAGGCACGTCGGCATCGGTCGGAGGCGGGTCGATCATCATCGACTCACCTCCGCAGCCTGTCGTCGGCCATGGCTCCGACGTGCTCGTCACTCCTCCCCTCCGCGCGCTCCCCCGCCCCCTGTTTCTCGCATCGTGCCACGGCGTTGCCGGAATGTACGCCGCGGCGAGTGCGGAACGCACAAGCGTCGTGTTCGGTGGCGTCGGCCACGAGCTCGGACCGCCACGCCGCCGGCGCGCTCGCCCAGCACCGCCGGCAGATGGCGCCGAGGCGGACCGGGCCGCGCTCCGGCTGGTCGGCGCGGCGGCCGCACCAGGACTGGGGCGCGCCCTCGGGCGTGAGGTGCACGGCGCGGCCTTGGGGGGCGGTGGTGAGGGTGAATGGAGGCATGGGCGGAACCCGAGGCGCACTTTTTACTTGAAGACGAAGCGCATCGGGTGCATCGTACTCCCCATCGCCCACCGCGTCGAGGCTGGTTATGGACAAGAAGGAAAAATCACCGAGACCGCCGTCGATGCCGCCCAAGCTGCAGCCGAATACGCCCACGGACCGCATCAACGTGAAGGTACCCGTGACGTGGCTGGATCGCCTGGACGAGTGGCGTAGCAAACAGCGTCCGATCCCAAATCGTTCTGAGGCCATCCGACAGATCGTCGACATGCACCTTGATCAAGTCGAGCTGGCTAGTCCGGGAAAAAAGACTTAGAGCGATATCGAGTTTAGCTCGAAACTATTCGAATTGGCGCGGGCCTCGCTTTTTCCGGCGATCACGCGCGTTCGTGTGAAATCCTCATCTCAGGGGAGCCGCCCGCATGCCCATCGCGCGCCACGAGTTCGACCGCAAAACCCAGCGCGACGGGTTCCTGCGGTGCGGGGGCAAGTGCGAGGCGTGCGGGATCCGCCTCACCCTCGGCCGCTTCCAGTACGACCACATCATTCCGGATGCCCAGGGCGGCGATAGCTCCCTGTCCAATCTCCAGGTGCTCTGCACCGACTGCCACAAGGCCAAGACGAAGAAGGACGCGGGCGACACCGCCCGCGCCCTGCGCCGCGAAGATCGGCACTTCGGGATCACACCGCCCGGCAAGCGCAAGATCGAGAGCCGGGGCTTCCCGAAGGCGCCGCCGCAGTGCACGGCCTCGAAGCCGCTCGGGAAGCGCTGATGCTACCGCTTCGGCCGATACATCTCGACCTGCGGCGCGTAGACCTCGACCACAGGCAGGCTGCCCCAGGGCGTGTCGACGGCGTCCTTGACCACGGTTCGCGGGGTGAACTCGGCGTCGACCTTGCAGGCCGGGTTCTCGAGGTTCGCCGTGCCCTTGCAGTCGCCGGTCAGCCGCTCGGCAATGGTGAGGTTCGTCTTCGGCCCCAGACCGCTCGCCTGGATCCGCAGGACCTGGCCGCCGACCTTCATCATGCAGAGGAAATCCCCCTTGGGCGGGTTCACGCAGGCGATGCCGGGGATGACGACCGTCTTCTCGACGTAGGCCTTCGGGTTGTCGACGAACTGGCGGGGCGTGACGCGCGTGCCGGTGGCGTTGCCCGCGCCGATCTCGGCCAGGGCGAGGAGGATGAGTTCAGGTCCCACGGGGATTGGCTCCGTCCGGCCATGAGCGGCCGAGCTTGGACTGTGGCCCAAGGGCGACTGAGTCGTCCCAGCGTGCCGCGTCTTCCACCGCTTGGCCTACCGAGAGAGATTTCAATGCCAAATGTCCCTCCCCCGCCCACCGGCTCCCTCGACGCGCGGATCGAGGATGGCCGCCTCACGGTCACCATCCATGCGCCGGCCGGCGCGGTCGGCCTGCGGCTCTCCCCCGAGGACACGCGGGCGTTCTACCGGCTGATGCGTCAGCATTTTGAGTTGCAGGGTTGTTCGGGGCGGAATTAGATCATGCTGATCTCGCGCGGCTTCCGTTTCCGGATCTATCCTTCAGCAGAGCAAGCTGCGGCGTTCCAGATTTTTTCTGGCGTGGTACGATTGATATATAATATCGCCTTAGAGCAAAGAAGAGACCACTACCGCAACTACCTCCGTTCTAGGGGTAAATGCATAAATTTTGCCAGCCAATGTCAGGAGCTAACAGCGCTTCGTGCCGAAGTACCTTGGATAAAGGCGGTTCCTGTAAACACTCAGCAACAGGCATTGCGGGATCTAGATCAAGCATATACGAATTTCTTTGCTGGCAAAGCCGGATATCCATCACCGCGCCGCAAGGGCGCAAATGATACCTTTCGCTTTCCGGCAATCCACTGTGGTAGCCTTCGTAGGATCAACGCCAAGTGGTCCACAATTCGTCTGCCGAAACTCGGGGATATCCGCGTCCGTACCCATCGCCCACTTGAGGGGCGTGCTCTCTCGATCACTATCTCGGCGAAAGCCGGGAAGTGGTACGCTGCTTTTGGGTGTGAGATTGACCGTCCACCCTTGGCGGGTAGCGATAAGCCTGCGGTCGGCATTGACCGGGGTGTAGTCAAAACGCTGGCGCTCTCTACTGGCGGCACGCTTTCTCTCGACAGAGAGCGGCTGAAGATCCTTGATCGGCGGGCTCGGAAGGCGCAGCGCGCACTCTCCCGCTGTCAGCGTGGATCGCAGCGGCGAGGCAAGGCCCGAGCCCGGTTCGCCAAGGTCAAGGCGCAGGCCGCAGCCTACCGCAAAGACTGGCTGCACAAGGCCTCGCACGAAATCGCGGAGCGGTTCGGCACGGTGGTGCTGGAACGACTGAGCATAACAGCCATGACGCGCTCGGCACAGGGCACCGTCGAGGCCCCGGGCCGCAATGTCCTGCAGAAGGCCGGCCTCAACCGCGCCATCCTCGATCAGGGCTGGCGCGCCTTCGCGACGGCGATCGCCTACAAGCTGGCGGAGCGCGGCGGCAACTTGCTGACCGTTGACCCCCGGCGCACTTCCCAGACCTGCGCCGCCTGCGGCGCGGTCGACCCGGCGAGTCGCCGGAGCCAATCCCTTTTCGCGTGCACAGCGTGTGGTCACGAGGCGAACGCCGACCACAACGCCGCGCGCGTCATCCTTCACCGCGGACAGTCCGCGGGCGTGGAGCGGGGCGATGGTCCCGCGGTGAAGCGCGAAGCGAAGGGCCGCAAGGCCCGGAAAACCTCATGCTCTGATGAGGCGCAGCTATCCTCAGTACGTTCAGGTGGGCCTACGGAGCAGGATGGCGGCTCACGCGCCTGCGGAGAGGCCTCAATCGAGACGGGGGAAAAGGCCGTTGCTGTCAAATCGCATGCGCAATTGATGCCGCTCACGAAAGCGCACTCTTACCGCCGGGCGTTTGACGGCCGTGGTTAAAGTGTGCCTCATGGCTCGTTAACGTGACCGGGCGCGCTGCCCGAGTCGCATCACCGGAGTTTCCCGCCGCCGCAGTGAGACCCTGAAAAGACGAGACCCCCGGAAGCCCCTGCAAGGGCGACCGAGGGTCTTGAGCCCCGAGGGGCCGATCCAACCACTAAGCAGGACGGATCATCCCCCGAAATTGCCGTCTCGTCAATCCGGAACCCGTGTTCCGGAAA
>NZ_BPQJ01000036.1 GCF_022179185.1 Methylobacterium frigidaeris
CATCGGCTCCTCGCCGGCCTCACGCCGCGACCGAGCGCACCCCTGAGTAATTACGCTCCTGGACGCCGGGATATTGTTTCAGAAGGTCTGGCATAGTTTCCTCCGCTGCATGGCCAGTCGTTATTTTTTCTGGCCCGACTATTGTATAGACTGAAATTTGCAAATGCGCAAGTTATCAAGCTGTGTTGACAACATAATTTGGGCATCACTCTGGTCGCCATATCAATCAAAGTCAGTATTTCGACATCAAGGCCGCAAGAAAGGATCGCGCGCTAGTGCCGCGTATGCCGCCGTGATATGATCAAGGCAATTATATTTCAGAAAGCAAGCTCTGAACACAGCAGAGACTGGCTCCCGGATCGGCCTTCTATCATCTCGTCACCATCTGAGACACAACTTGGCAACACAGCGGATAAAAATCAAGCGCCGCCGTTCCGGGGCTTTGAGCGCTGTGTTTGTGCATAAAATGAGTATTCAAGACCCTTCGTGCTCGCCGAGAATAAAACAAATATAGAAAACAGCAAAGACGCAAAATATCTACTTTTATCCGCCTATAGAGTAAACCACAGATAAAATGTTTTCCAAAGATCGACAGTCGGCAGAATGGTGAAAAGCGGTTCCGCCCGAGCAGGAGATCTTGCAGATTGAGTTTGATGTATCGCGCGTCTCACCGCCCATCCGCCCGCGCCACCGCGCGCTTGATCACCTGCTGCACCTCGACGTTCGACAGGAAGAGGTCGTGGTTGATGAGGCCGCTGCCGTAATCCGACGCGTCGGCGACGCGCACGCCCAAAGCCTCCAGGCGGCTGCGATCCGCCGCGCCGGCCCGCACCACGCCGCCCGCGATGGTGCTCGAGAGTTCGAGCGCCCGGTCGTTGGTTGAGGAGATCACCGTGATCTTCTGGGCCGCAATGCCCAGCCGCTCGATGCCGTTGGTGAACAGGTCGATGTCGATGTCGGGCGCGGCGAGCACGATGGCGCCGATCCGATCGAGGGCCGCCTCGCCGGCATCGGCCCGCAGCATGCGCAGGGTCTCGAGGGTCAGGAGCGTGCCCATCGAGTGGGCGACGATGTGGATGCGCCCGCCCTGCGCGGTCGCGAGCGCCCGCAGCAGGTCCTCGAAGGCGTCGCGCGACCACAGGGCGCTCTCGCGGTCGTAGCCGTAATCGAAGGTCTTGCCCGCCGAGGGCCAGGTGAACAGGCCGGAGACGCCGCGGAAGCGGATGCCGTCGGAGAGCTGCGCCGCGCTCACCGCCGCGGTCTCGAACGATTCGCGGTAGCCGTGGACGTAGAGCAGCACGTCGCGGCCGAGCGCCGCTTCCGCAAAGGCGGTGGCGGCCTCCGGGCCTGTCACCACCCGCGGCGCCGCGGCGATGCGCCAATCACCGGTCACCACCGCCGAGACCTTGCCGATCAGCGAGCGGTCGGGTGCGGACAGGCGCACGGTCGCGAAGGCGAGGCCGCGGCCGCGCTGGTCGGTGAAGTAGGGCGGGCGGCCGGCGGGATCAGCCGGGCGGCGCGTGGTGGCGACGAGCAGGACCGGGCTGACATCGAGGGCCGATTGCTTCTCCGGGCCCGCCGAGTCGCCCAGGAGCCCAACCCCGAGCCCGCCGTCCAGACAGCCGCCCAGCGACAGGCTGGCGAGGGCGGAGAGGCCGAGGCGGGCCAGGCCCCGGCGCGTCGGCGCGGCGTTCGCTGTCATGTCGTCTCACTCGTCCCCGGCGCGGCCGGCCTTCCCGCGCTTTCAGGCCGGTGATGCGGCATGATCGTGACCGTGGCGCGTCGCTCTCGGGCAAAGCCGCGCCTGTTGCCCGCAGGTCACGCCCACTGGCCCTTCGTCCACAGCGCAAGCCCTCGACGGGCGGGCGGGGAGCCGGCAGAAAGGCCGCATGACCGTTCCGGCCCCCGACCTCGCCCAGCTCCTGTCCGGCAACCGCGCCGCCCTCGCCCGCGCCATCACGCTGGTCGAGTCGAAGCGGGCCGATCACCGGGCCGCCGCCCGCGAACTCCTCGATGCCGCCCTGCCGCATGCCGGCAAGGCCGTGCGGGTCGGCATCACCGGCGTGCCGGGGGTGGGCAAGTCCACCACCATCGACGCGCTGGGCGCGAGCCTGACGGCGCGGGGCCACAAGGTCGCGGTGCTGGCGGTCGATCCGAGTTCGTCGCGCACCGGCGGCTCGATCCTCGGCGACAAGACCCGGATGGCGCGGCTCGCCGTCGATCCCAACGCCTTCATCCGGCCCTCGCCCTCCTCCGGCACCCTCGGGGGCGTCGCCGCCAAGACCCGCGAGACGATGCTGCTCTGCGAGGCCGCCGGCTTCGACGTGGTGCTGGTCGAGACCGTCGGCGTCGGCCAGTCCGAGACCGCGGTGGCCGACCTCACCGACTTCTTCCTGGTGCTGATGCTGCCCGGCGCCGGCGACGAGCTGCAGGGCATCAAGAAGGGCATTCTCGAACTCGCCGACATGATCGCCGTCAACAAGGCCGACGGCGAGGAGGGGATGCGCCGCGCCACGGCCGCGGCCGCCGAGTACCGCGCGGCGCTCCACATCCTGACGCCGGCGAGCGCCACCTGGGCGCCGCCGGTGACGACCATCTCGGGGCTCTCGGGCCAGGGGCTCGACGCCCTGTGGGAGGCGGTGCTCGATCACCGCCGCAAGCTCACCGCCACCGGCGAGATCGCCGCGAAGCGCCGAAGCCAGGACGTGAAGTGGATGTGGGCCCTCGTCCACGAGCGGCTGCACCAGCGCCTCACCGGAAGCGCCGAGGTGCGCCGCCGGACGGCGGAGGCCGAGCGGAGGGTCGCGGCGGGCGAGCGCTCGCCCGCCGCGGGGGCAGACCTGATCGCCGAGCTGATCGGACTCTAAGCCGCCGCGTCCCGGAGCGCGCAGGAGGCCGTCGCGGTCGTCGAAGAGGGCGTCGGCGTCGAGGCCGCGGCCCTCATCGCCGGCCCCATCGTCGCCGACCAAGAGGGCCGGCACCCCGCGCAAGGCGTGCCGGATCATCGCCGCGCGCCCCGCGGCCATGCGGCCCCGCGGCCATGCGGGCGGTGGCCGCCTCGTGCAAAGCCGCATCGGGCGCCCGCAGGCGGGCGGCGGCAGGCGCGAAGTCGTTCTCCTCGAGAATCACCGCCAGAATCGCCGGATCGGCGATGTCGCGTCCGCCGACGTAGCGGGCCGCCTGGATCGCCGAGAGGGCCTCCAGCTCGCGGTCGGGCGCGGTCAGGTGGATCACGGTCAGGGCCAGGGTCGCCGGCCCGGAATCGACCCTGCCTCCGCGCGCTGCCAGAACCTCACTCCGGTAGGCCTCGCTGAACGGCTGGCCCGTGAGCGCGGCGATGCGCCGATCGGCCGGCCAGGCATGGGCGGCGAACCCCGCATCCCTCGCGAAGGCCCCGGCCCGGCGAACAGGCCGACCGGGAGCAGGGCGAGGGCCACGTCGTCGCTGGCGCCGAGCCAGGCGAGCGCCGATGGGCACCGTAGCACCCGCCGCAGAGCGGATCGTACAGGCCGGTGACGGTGAGACGGTCGGACATGACCCCTCGCTTCGTTGCCCGCGTCAGTAGCCAACGGTGAAGCGCTGGCGCAGATGCGCCGGCCGCTCGATCTCGTCGACCAGGGCGACGGCGTAATCCTCGTAAGAGATGCGGCTTCCGCCCTCGCCGACGAGCAGCGCGTCGCCGCCGAGGCGGAAGCGGCCGGTGCGCTCGCCCGGCTCGATCAGCGCGGAGGGCGACAGGAAGCTCCAGTCGAGGTCGGTGACGCCGCGCAGCGCGTCGAGGAAGGCCGCGCCCTTCAGGGCTTCGTCCTTGTAGGCGGCCGGAAAATCGGGCTGGTCGACCAGCCGCTGACCGGGCGCGACCTCGAGCGAGCCGGCGCCGCCGACCACGAGATAGCGCGTGATCCCTGAGTCCCGCACGGCGCCGATCAGCGCCTGCGGATCGCTGTCGCCGAAGCGCACCGCGCTCACCACCGCGTCGTGGCCGGCGAGCAGGCGGGCGAGGCCGGCGGGATCCCGCACGTCGCCGACGACCGCCTCGACCTGCGGGGAGGCCGCCTTCGCGGGGTTGCGGGCGATGGCAGTGACGCGGTGGCCCCGCGCGACCAGCTCGGCGACGAGGCGCGCGCCGACATTCCCGGTCGCGCCGATGACGGCAACCTTGGCCATGATGCTCTCTTGGTTTGGCTTCGCGATCTGGTCTATGTTCGAGACCGATGACAGAGCTAGACCCTCGCGGCGGACCACGCAAGACGTCACCGGCGCGCGACCAGGTCAGCGCGCGATGACCATCGGGAGATCTCTTTGCTCGACGAAGTGAGGACAGCCAAGAGCGTCGACCAACCTTGCGCGATCCGCGATGTCCTCGACCGGATCGGCGATCAGTGGAGCCTGTTGGTGCTGGCAACGCTGGCGCCGGGGGTGAGGCGTTTCAGCCAGCTCGAGCGCGAGATCGGCGACATCTCGAAGCAGATGCTGTCGAAGACCCTGCGCCGGCTGGAGCAGGACGGCTTCGTGGCGCGGGAGGTCCACGCCGAGGTGCCGCCCCGGGTCGAGTACCGGCTGACGGCTCTGGGGTGCTCGTTCCTGGAGCCGATGCGGGAACTGATCCGCTGGGCGGAGGCGAACCAGGCGGCGATCCAGGCGGCGCGGCGGGGGGCGGAGGCGAGGTGATCGCGTCCCGACGACGCCACGGCGAGCGCACCAACCCTTTCCCGGATGACTGAGGCGAAGCGGAAGGAGATCCGGGAAAGGGAGAGGGTGTCGTGAGCCCTGCACTCCAATCAGGCCGGCTGCTCCTCATCCTCCCCCGCCGGCTCCGGCAGAGCCATCACCCGCGGCGGGTGCCCCGTCGCCTCCAGGAAGCGGATCAGGTCGCCAGGCTTCACCGCCGTCGTGGCCCCGTTGTGGAGCGGATGGAAGTTGACCGGGTCGTGCGCCATCAGCCCGGCATCGAGGATCACCGCGACCGTGGCGTCGCGGTCGTTGATGAGCCCGAACGGCGTCACCGAGCCGGGGCGCACGCCGAGCCGCTCATAGAGCAGGTCGGCCGAGCCGAAGGAGAGGCGGCCGGTGGCGCCGAGGGGCCCGTGCAGGCGCTTGAGGTCGATTCGCGCCTCGGCCTCCGCCACGACGAGGAACAGGCGGCCGCGCTTGTCCTTGAGGAAGAGGTTCTTCGAGTGGCCGCCCGGCATCGCCGCCTTGAGGTCGCGGGATTCCGCCACCGTGTGCACGGGCACGTGCTCCACGGTGGCGTGGGCGACGCCGAGGCGGTCGAGGAAGGCGAACAACTCCTCCGGGGTCGTCGCCGCGCTCATGCGGCGAGATGACGAGCGAGCGCCGCCGGATCGACGTTGCCGCCCGACAGGATCACGCCGACGCGCTTGCCCTTGACCGACACCGCGCCCTCGAAGGCGGCAGCCGCCGCGAGGCATCCGGTCGGCTCGACCACGAGCTTCATCCGCTCGACGAAGAACCGCATCGCCGCGACGAGCTGCGCGTCCGTCGCCGTCACGATGCCGGCGGCCTCGCGCTGGATGATCGGGAAGGTGTGGCGGCCCAGATGCGTCGTCAGCGCGCCGTCAGCGATCGAGACCGGAACCGGGATCCGCACCACCTCGCCCTTGGCCAGCGATTGCTGGCCATCGTTGCCGGCCTCGGGCTCGACGCCCCAGATCTCGACCCCCGGTGACAGGGCTTTGGCCGAGAGGCACGAGCCGGCGAGCAGCCCGCCGCCGCCAAGGCAGACGAGCAGGACGTCGAGGGGGCCAACCTCCTCGATCAACTCTTTCACGGCCGTGCCCTGGCCGGCGATCACGTCCGGATGGTCGTAAGGCGGGATCATCGAGAGGCCGCGCGCCTCGGCGAGCGCCTGGCTCACCGCCTCACGGTCCTCCTTGTAGCGGTCGTAGGTGACGATCTCGGCGCCGTACCCGCGGGTGGCCGCGACCTTGATGGCGGGTGCGTCGTGCGGCATCACGATCACGGTCGGCACGCCCTGGAGCGCCCCCGCATAGGCGATCGCCTGGGCGTGGTTGCCGGACGAGAAGGCGAGCACGCCGCGTTTCCGCTGCTCGGGCGAGAGCGCCGCGATGGCGTTGCAGGCGCCCCGGAACTTGAAGGCGCCGGCCCGCTGCAGCGGCTCGGCCTTGAAGAACAAAGCGGCGCCCGTCCGCGCATCGGCGGTGCGGGAGGTGAGCACCGGGGTGCGGTGGGCGATGCCCTCGATCCGGCCGGACGCGGCCTCGACGTCGGCGTAGGTGACGCTCATCTCAGCGGTTCTCGAAGTTGGGCTTGCGCTTCTCGACGAAGGCCGTCATGCCTTCCTTCTGGTCGTGGGTGGCGAAGAGCCCGTAGAACACCCGGCGCTCGTAGCGGATACCCTCGGTCAAGGTGGTCTCGAAGGCCCGGTCGATGCTTTCCTTCGCCACCATCACGGCGGGAAGCGACATCGACGCGATGGTCTCGGCCGCGCCCAATGCTTCGGCGAGGAGGTCGGCGGCCGGCACCACCCGGGCGACGAGGCCGGAGCGCTCGGCCTCGGCCGCGTCCATCATCCGGCCGGTGAGGCACAACTCCATGGCCTTGGCCTTGCCGACCGCGCGGGTCAGGCGCTGGGTGCCGCCGGCGCCGGGGATCACCCCGAGCTTGATCTCGGGCTGGCCAAACTTCGCGGTGTCGGCGGCCAGGATGAAGTCGCACATCAGGGCCAGTTCGCAGCCGCCGCCGAGGGCGTAGCCCGCCACCGCGGCGATGATCGGCTTGCGGCGCCGGCCGACCTTGTCCCACTCGCCGAACGGATCGGCCATGTAGAATTCGGGATGGGTGCGGTCCTGCATCTCGCGGATGTCGGCGCCGGCCGCGAAGGCCTTCTCCGAGCCGGTGATGACGATGCAGCCGATGCCGTCGTCGCGCTCGTAGCCGTCGAGGGCGTGGTTCAGCTCGGCGATCAATGCGTTGCACAGGGCGTTCAGCGCCGCCGGGCGGTGCAGGGTGATGAGCGCCACCCGCCCGCGCGTCTCGACCCGGATGTTCTCGTACTCCACGGCGTTTCTCCCGCTCGTCTCCCCCGCTTGGCTAGGGGAGGGAGGGGCGGGGCGCAAGCGTCCGCGTGAGCGCCTGTCAGGCCGGCGGCGGCGGATCCGGCGCCTCGACCACGTCCTGGCGCTGGAGCTGGAGCGCGACGAACCAGCACAACGATGCCCAGGCGGCGCCGATGCACCAGCCGGCGAGCACGTCGCTCGGCCAATGCACCCCGAGATAGACCCGGCTCATCCCGACGAGGAGCGTGGTGACGACGCCGAGCCCCATCACGAACGCTTTGACCTTGCGCGAGCGCTCGACCCGGGCGAGCAGGATCGCCATCGTCAGGTAGGCGATCGCCGACAGCATGGCGTGGCCGCTCGGGAAGCTCGCCGTGAAGGTCTCCATGCCGTGGGGCACCAGGTCCGGCCGGGGACGGTGGAAGAACAGCTTCAGGCCGGTCGACAGGATCTCGCCGCCGCCCACCGCCACCACGACGAACAGGGCGGCGCGGCGCCGCGCCGTGATCGCCAGGTAGAGCACCACGCAGGCCGTGACGTAGACGATGCCGAACACGCTGCCGAAGGCGGTGATGTCCCGCATCGTCTCCGGCAGCCAGGACGGGCCGATCGGCTGGGCGAGGTCGCCCGGCACCCGGAGCGCCAGCAGGAGGCGGTCGTCGAAGCCGAAGGACCCGCCCTCGCGGATCTCGTCGGCGAGCCGGAAGAACCCGAAGCCGAACAGGCTGACGGCGAGCAGCGAGGCGAGCGGCCCGATCTCGTTGAGGCGCAGGCGCCGCCACACCGCCGTGGCGTGATGGCGAAACGGAATCTGGACCATCACGCGCCCCCGAACGGAAACCGGCCGCGGGCCTCCCACGGCCCTCCGAGATAGCGCCAGAGCAGCAGGCCGGTGCCGGCGATCTCCCGCGGCACGAAGGCGGCCTCGAGGTCGCGGTGGAGCGCCCGGGCCTCCTCCGGCGCGACCTTGTTCTGCACCGTGACATGCGGCCGGTAGCCCTGGCGGTCCTGCGGCGTCAGCCAGGGCGCGAAGGCGGCGGCGAGCCGCCCGCGCAGGCCCGACAGGCGGGGCGATTCGAGGGCGTAGGCGACGCCGCGGCCGATGAAGCGCAAGGACGCGACCTTGACCGGCATCGGGCCTTCCGCCCGCACCTCCGCGGCGAGGGTCTCGACGATCCCGCGCTCCTCCTCACCCGGCAGGTGGTGGAAGAGGGTGACGTGGGCCGGGATGTGGTTGATCGCTGCCGGAAAGTGGCGGCGACGCTGGCCGTCGAAGTCCGCGAAGGCGGCCTCGTCGAGCTCCAGGGTGAGGATCAGGGGATGAGGGAGAGGTGGGTTTGGCATCCTCCCGGCGAAATGGCGCGGGCGGCGGGAATGGCCAGAGCCGGCGGTGCTGTTCAGCTCGAGGACTTCCCGCTACACGGCGGCGATGCGCGACAGCACCGACATGGTCCATCTCGGCCGGGATGGCTGGCTCTTCCTGACCGGCGGCACCAACAGGGTGCGGCAGCAATACCGGGCGAGCTTGCGGATGGCGTGGCGGCTGTGGCGCTGGCGCCGGCTGATCGAGGCGCGCACCGCGAAGGCCGCAGGCTTGGGCTCGCGCGCCTTCCACGTCGTGGTGCCGGAGAAGCTGAGCATCTACGACGACCGCCTCGACGGTCTCGCCATCGATCCCGCGCTGTCGCCGGCCCGCCGCCTTGGCGCGCGCCTCGCCCGCTCGCCCGCAGCGAGAGCCTGGATCGATCTCGTCGGGCCGTTGCGGGCGGCGCGGGATGCCGAGCCTCCGCTGTATCTCCGCACCGATACCCATTGGAGCCAGGAGGGCTGCCGCCTCGCCTACGGGGAGATCATGCGGGCCCTCGGCGCCGTGCCGCCCGCCGATCTCGGGGCACGGCCGTTCCACGACCATGACGGCGTGCGCGACCTCGGCGCCAAGTTCGATCCGCCCCTCCGCGAGACGATGCGGGTCTACCAGGTCCAGCGCGATGCCGTGCGGGTCTACGCCAACCCGCTGGTCGAGGGCCACGAGGCGCGGGGCACGGCGGCCGACCTGCATGTCGGCGCCCACGTGGTGTTCCGCAACGAGAGCGCGGCCGCCGATCCCCGGACCCTGATGCTGTTCGGTGACTCATGCTCGCACTTCCACCCGATCTTCCTGACCGGGCTGCTCGCCGAGAGCTTTCGCGAGCTACACTTCGTCTGGTCTGCGAGCCTCGACTGGACTTACGTCGAGCGGGTGCGCCCGCACCTGCTGCTGGTCGAGGTGGCGGAGCGCTTCCTGGCGCGCGTGCCGATGGATCAGTTCGATGTCGAGGCCGAGGGCGCGCGGCGCCTCGATGGGTGGGAGGGGGGCGGAGCCGGGATCTGACGTGATTTCCGCCTGATCTGATCCAGTAAAGGTCGAGCGTATCTCCCCTCTCCCCGCCCGCGGGGAGAGGAGAAGGCCTGAGCTTTACTTCCTCCGGCACCGATCGAGCTGAAGCCTTCTCACTCCTCCACCGCGCACCGCGCCGCGCCCGATTCCGCCGCATCGCACCAATCCTTGCCGGTCCACAGCCGCACCTGCACGGTGGCGACGCCGTTCGCGACGGTGATGCGGTTATAGGCGTTGGGCTCGTTGCCGCGCAGGCGGGTCGAGGTGGCGGAGCCGGCCTGGACCGCGAGCAGGCGCCGGGCGCTGGCCTTGGCCTCCGGCCGATCGATCTCGGCCTTGTGGCCGTCCGGGGTCGGCTCGGCGAAGCGGGCGTAGCCGCGGTGGAGATGGCCGGCGAGCGTCAGGCCGACACCGTGGCGCTGGAAGGCGTCGAGCGCCTCGTCGGCGCGGCCGACCAGGCGCGCCTCCTCGTCCCAGGGCGGCGGCATGAAGGGGTGGTGGCCGACCACGATCCGGAACAAGCCCGGCGGCAGGGCATCGAGCCGGGCTTCGGTGCGCCTGATCTGCGCCCGGGTGATCTTGCCCTGCGACCAGTCGGTCTCCGGCGCCCAGGTCCGCACGGTGTTGAGGCAGATCACCGCGATCTCGTCGTCCTGGAAGACCGGCTCGGTCTCCGGCGCGACGTAGCGGCGGTAGCGCCGGAACGGATGGAAGAAGCGCTGCCAGAGCCGGAACGGCGAGATGTCGTGGTTGCCCGGCACCGCGATCCAGGGATTCGGCAGCCGGTCGAGGAAGGCTCTCGCCTCCAGGTATTCCCGGGTGCGGGCCCGCATGGTGAAGTCGCCCGAGATGATGATCAGGTCGGGCTGGTCGCGGTTCAGCTCCGCCACCAGGCCTTCCACCACCGCCGGGTCGGTGCGGCCGAAATGCAGGTCCGAGATGTGGGCGATCCGCTTCACCGGGGATCCTCCGTCGGCACGAGGACCCGCAGGGCGCCCGGAAGGAGGCGGTAGCGCAGGGGTGGGACGATCAGCACGACCTCTCCGTCATTCATGACCCGCAGCGCGCGCCGGCGGGAGTCGAGGGTCAGCGCGTCGGTCTCGTGCCGCTCCAGGTCCGGCAGGCGGCGCCACTCGCCGACCGCGAAACCGAGCCCGAGGCGCACGAGCCGCGCCGCCGACAGGGTCTCGACGAGGTAGAGCGTGAGGTGGCCGTCGTCGACGCCCGCCCGCGACAGAACCTGGCCTAGACCTTCCCGGTAGTCGCCGCAGACCACCGCGAGCGCCCGGAAGCGGACTTGCCGGGTCAGGCCGTCGAGCGTGAGCGTCGCCCGCTCCCGCGGGTAGCGGCCGAGATGGCGCAGCAGGCCGGCGGCCATGCGCAGGAGGTCGAGGGCGCCCATCCGGCCGCGCCTCGCCTCGCGATGTCGCGCCATCCGCGCCGGCATGCCGAGCACCGAGTTGATCAGGAAGACGTGGCCGTTGACCTCGCCGGCATCGATCGTGCGGACGGAACCGGTCGCCAGCACCGCCAAGGCCGCGTCGAGATCGAGCGGCAGCCCGAGATCCTTCGCGAGCAGGTTCAGCGTGCCGAGCGGCAGGATGCCAAGGGGAATCTTTTGGGCCGCAAGCGTTTGCGCCGCGCAGGTCAGTGTCCCGTCGCCGCCCGCGACCGCCACGGCGTCGATGCCCGGGATCGCCGCTGCCGCCGCCAGCCGCTCCGGGAGGGGCGCGTCGGGACGTGGCTCCGGCACGACGGTCAGGCCCGCCGCCTCCAGGAGCCCGTGCAAGGCTTCCGGCGTCAAGCCTCCGTCGACCAGGGAGCCCGCCGCCACGTTCGTCACCAGCACGACCCGGCGGGCCGGTGTTTCGCTGCTCTGCTTCGTCACACGACTGTCCCGGACGGCGAAAGTGCCGCCCGGGCAGGATGCCGGCCCTGCATCTCAGGCAGATGGCAGGGCCGGATGCCCCTCACGCCGCCTGCTTGGCCGACCCGCCGTAGAAGGTGCCGCCCTTCTCCGCCATCGCCACCAGCGTCTCCGGCGGGGAGAAGCGGGCGCCGTGCTTGGCCTGGAGCTTGCGGCACAGGTCGACGAAGTGCGCCGCCCCCATGAAGTCGATGTAGGACAGGGCACCGCCGGTGAACGGCGCGAAGCCGAAGCCGAGGATCGAGCCGACATCCGCCTCGCGCGGATCGGTGACGACGCCCTCGCCGAAGGTTCGGGCCGCCTCCAGCGCCTGAGTGACGAGGAGGCGCTGCTTCAGCTCCGGGAAATCGACCGCGTCGGGATCGACCTTGGTCTCCTGCAGGCCCGCCAAGCCCGGCCAGAGCTTCTTCGAGCCCTGCTCGGGATAATCGTAGAAGCCCTTGCGGTTCTTGCGTCCGAGCCGGCCCTCGCCCTCGACCAGCGCGGTGAGCAGGCGCTCCTGGGTCGGGTTGACCGCGGCCTCGCCGACCTGCGCCTTCGTCGCCTTGACGATCTTGAGGGCGAGGTCGACGCCAACCTCGTCGTTGAGCGAGAGCGGGCCGACCGGCATGCCGGCCTGGCGCCCGGCATTCTCGATCATCGTGGCCGGGATCCCCTCGCCCAGCATCAGGTGGCCTTCGAGGATGTAGGCGCCGACGCAGCGGTTGGCGAAGAAGCCGCGGGCGTCGTTGACGACGATCGGGGTCTTCTTGATTGCCCGGACGTAGTCGAGGGCAACGGCGAGCGCCCGCTCCCCCGTCGCCTTGCCCATGATGATCTCGACCAGCATCATCTTCTCGACCGGCGAGAAGAAGTGGATGCCGATGAACTGCTCCGGCCGGCCCGAGGCCTTGGCGAGCCCGCTGATCGGCAGGGTCGAGGTGTTGGAGGCGAAGATCGCGTCCGGCCCGATCACCGCCTCGACCTTGGCGATCACCTCGGCCTTGACCTTCGGGTCCTCGAACACCGCCTCGACCACGAGGTCGCAGCCGGCCAGCGCCGCGTAATCGCCGGTCGCGGTGATGCGCCCGAGGAGCGCGTCGCGGTCGGCGGTCTTGGCGCGGCCCTTCATGATCTGGTCGGAGACGAGCTTGTGGGCGTAGGCCTTGCCCTTCTCGGCCGCCTCGACGGATTGATCGACCAGCACCACCTCGAGCCCGGCATTGGCCGAGACGTAGGCGATGCCGGCACCCATGAAGCCGGCGCCGACGACGCCCACCGTCTTGAGCGGGACCGTCCCGACGCCCTTCGGTCGCCGCGCGCCCTTGTTCAGCTCGCCCATCGACAGGAACAGGGTGCGGATCATCGCCGCCGCTTCCGGCGAGCGCAGGATCTTGGCGAAGTACCGGCTCTCGACCTTGAGCGCGAGGTCCATCGGCAGCTGCAGGCCCTCGTACACGGCCTGGAGGATCGCCTTGGCAGCGGGATAGTTGTCGTGGGTCTCGCGGCGGTAGATGGCGTTGGCCGGTGGCCAGGTCATCATGCCGGCGGGCGAGTAGACCTTGCCCGACGGCGCCTTGAACTTCGGCTGGTCCCAAGGCGCGACCGCCGAGCCGCCCGCCTTGATCCACTCACCTGCCTTCTGAACGATCTCCGCCCGCGGCGCCACGGCGTGGACGAGGCCCATGTTGCGGGCCATCAGCGGGCGGATCTGCTCGCCCTTGAACAGCATCTGCAAGGCGTCGCCGGTCTGCATCAGGCGGGCGACGCGCTGGGTGCCGCCGGCGCCCGGAAACAGCCCGACCTTGATCTCCGGCAGGCCGACCCGGGTCTTGTCGTCGTCCGACAGCACCCGGTGGTGGCAGGCGAGCGCCAGCTCGAAGGCGCCGCCGAGGCAGGTGCCGTGCACGGCCGCCGCGAACGGCTTCCCGCAGGTCTCGAGCTTGCGGTAGAGCAGGGTCAGCCGGCGCGATTCCTCGAAGAAGAAGGCCATCGCCTCCTCCTCGCCGCGCTCGCGGGCCAGCCGGGCATGCTCGGCGCCGAGGCCCTGCAGCATCGTCAGGTCGGCGCCGCCCGAGAAGGTGTCCTTGCCTGAGGTGACGACGCAGCCCTTGATCGCCGGATCGGCCACCACGGCGTCGATGATCCGGTTCAGCTCGTCCATCACCTCCGGGGTGACGAGGTTCATCGAGCGGCCCGGCATGTCCCAGGTGGCGAGCGCCACGCCGTCGGCATCGGTCTCGAAGCGGAAATTCGTGAGGTTCATGGCGAAGGCCTCGTGAGATCGATTACGGCTTGACCGGTGCAGGCACCGGTGACGGCGCGGGCGTCGGCGCCGGAACACCCTGCGGGACTGGCGTCTGGCCGTTGCCCTGCTGCGACAGGGCCGCCAGCGAGAGCAGGTTCATCATCTTGGTCACCGCGTCCTTGGTGATCGTGGTGACCATCGAGGTCGGGTCGGCGTTGAGCGCCTGGAACTTCTGGTAGACCGGGTCGTCGTAGATCGCGACCAGGCGCTTCAGCTCAGGCCCATCGAACTTCTGCGCGTATTCCTTCGACAGCCCGTCGACGAGGGTGTCGCGCTCCTGGGCGAAGGTCTTGTCCAGCTCGGGGCGCAGCTTGTCGGCCTGCTCGGCGCTCATCGAGGCGAGGGTCTTCTCCTCGGCCTGCTTGAACGCCTGGGTGAGGTTGCGGGCGACCGTCTTGGTGACGATGTCGCGGGCGAGGGTCAGGCGCTCGTCGTCGGCCCGGGCCGGTCCGGCGAGGGCCAGTGCCAGGGCGAGGACGAGGCCGGCGGCGAGGTGGGGGAGGGTGCGCATCGCTCTCACACCCGCTCGATGATCGTGGCGGTGCCCATGCCGGCGCCGATGCAGAGGGTGACCAGGGCCGTCTGCTTGCCGGTGCGCTCCAATTCGTCGAGCACGGTGCCGAGGATCATCGCGCCGGTGGCACCGAGGGGATGGCCGAGCGCGATGGCGCCGCCATTGACGTTGACCTTGGCCGGATCGACGTCGAAGGCCTGGAGGAAGCGCAGCACCACCGCCGCGAAGGCCTCGTTGACCTCGAACAGGTCGATGTCACCGATGCTCATGCTGGCGCGCTTGAGCACCTTGCGGGTCACGTCGACCGGGCCGGTCAGCATCAGGGCCGGGTCCGAGCCGATATTGGCGAAGGCCCGGATTCGCGCGCGGGGCTTCAGGCCCGCCGCCGCGCCGGCCTCCTCGGAGCCGATCAGCACCGCGGCGGCACCGTCGACGATGCCCGACGAGTTGCCGGCGTGGTGGACGTGCTCGACCGCCTCGACGTCCGGATGCGCGTCGACCGCGACCGCGTCGAACCCGCCCATCTGGCCCATCTGCACGAAGGAGGGCTTGAGCGCGGCGAGCGACTGCATGTCGGTGTTCGGCCGCATGTGCTCGTCATGGGCGAGCAGCGTCAGGCCGTTGACGTCGCGCACCGGCACGACCGCGTTCTTGAACCGGCCGTCCTCCCAGGAGCGGGCGGCGCGCTTCTGCGATTCGACCGCGTAGGCGTCGCACTCATCGCGGGAGAAGCCGTACTTGGTGGCGATCAGGTCGGCCGAGACGCCCTGCGGCATGAAGTACGACTTGATGGCGATGGCCGGATCGACCGGCCAGGCGCCGCCGGACGCGCCGATCCCGATGCGGCTCATCGATTCGACGCCGCCGCCGACCGTCATGTCGTGCTGGCCGCTCATCACCTGGGCGGCGGCGAAGTTCACCGCGTCGAGGCCCGAGGCGCAGAACCGGTTGATCTGCACGCCCGGCACGTGGGTGCCGTAATCCGCCACCAGGGCGGCGGCGCGCGCGATGTCGCCGCCGGCCTCTCCGACCGGATCGACGCAGCCGAGCACGACGTCGTCGACGAGGGTCGTATCGAGGACGCTGCGGTCCTTGAGGGCGCGGAGCGCGGTCTCGGCGAGGCGGAGCGCCGTCACCTCGTGCAGCGAACCGTCGGGCTTGCCGCGGCCGCGGGGCGTGCGGACGTGATCGTAGATGTAGGCGTCGGGCATGAGGCGTCTTCCCGGAATTGTCGTGCGGCGGCCCGAGGGACGGGCGGCGCCGGGAGGCGATGGTTCTTGATATACCTTCCGCGGGATCGTCCCGAGGGAGCCGAAGCGCGCCTCCCCTCTCCCGTGTGGGAGAGGGGATCCCGCGCCTTTCTCGGACCCGTATCGGTCGGGCGGATGACGCGCGGAACCTTGAACCTAGAACAGCTCCGCCGGCACCGCCATGACGGCATCCGAGCCGGCCGAGATCCGGGCGAGGCGGGTGCCGGTCTCAGGCAGCACGCGCTCGACGTAGAATCGGCCGGTAGCGAGCCGGGCGTCGAGGCGCTCGGCGATGCCCTCGCCGGACCGCTTCTTCTCGGCGACCGCCTTGGCGATCCGGCCCCACATGTAGCCCATGGCGACGAGGCCCATGAGGTGCATGTAGTCGGTCGCCGCCGCACCCGCATTGTCGGGCTTCGCCATGGCGTTCTGCATCAGCCACATCGTCGCCTGCTGCAGGTGGCCGAGGCTCTTCATCAGCGGCGCGCAATACGCCTTCAGGGCTTCGTCCTCGGCGTTCTCCTTGCAGAAGCCCTCGACCTCGGCGAGGAAACGCATCATCGCCCGGCCGCCGTCGCGGGGCAGCTTGCGGCCGACGAGGTCCATCGCCTGGATGCCGTTGGCGCCCTCGTAGATCTGGGCGATGCGGGCGTCGCGCACGAATTGCGACATCCCCCATTCCTCGATGTAGCCGTGGCCGCCGAACATCTGCTGGGCGTCGACCGCGTTGGAAAAGCCCCGGTCGGTGAGCACGCCCTTCACCACCGGGGTGAGCAGGCCCATGTGGTCCTCCGCCGCCTGGCGGGCGGCCGGGTCCTCGGAGCGGTGGGCGATGTCGGCCTGGAGCGCGGTCCAGATCACCAGCGCCCGGGCCGCCTCGTTGAAGGCGCGGATGGTCATCAGCGTCCGCCGCACGTCCGGGTGGACGATGATCGGGTCGGCGGGCTTGTCGGGCGCGGCGGCGCCGGTCAGCGCCCGGCCCTGGAGCCGGTCGCGGGCGTAGGCGACGGCGTTCTGGTAGGCGACCTCGGACTGGCCGAGGCCCTGGATGCCGACGGCGAGGCGGGCCTCGTTCATCATCACGAACATCGCGTTGAGGCCACGATTGGCCTCGCCGACGAGCCAGCCGGTGGCGCCGTCGTAGTTCATCACGCAGGTGGCGTTGCCGTGGATGCCCATCTTGTGCTCGATGGCCCCGCACGACACCCCGTTGCGGCCGCCCAAGGTGCCGTCCGGGCCGACCAGGAACTTGGGCACCACGAAGAGCGAGATGCCCTTGGTGCCCGCGGGCGCGCCCTCGATCCGGGCCAGCACCAGATGGACGATGTTCTCCGACAGGTCGTGCTCGCCGGCCGAGATGAAGATCTTGGTGCCGGTCAGCGCGTAGGAGCCGTCGCCGTTCGGCACCGCCTTGGTCTTGAGCAGGCCGAGATCCGTGCCGCAATGCGGCTCGGTCAGGTTCATCGTGCCGGTCCAGGTGCCCTCGACCATCTTCGGCAGATAGGTCCGCTTCTGCTCCTCGGTGCCGTGGACCAGCAGGGCCGCCATCGCGCCCTGGGTCAGGCCTGGATACATGCCGAGCGCCAGGTTGGCGCTGGACGCGAATTCCTGCATCACGCTGTTGAGGGTATGGGGCAGGCCCTGGCCGCCATACTCGGCCGGCATCGACAGGCCCATCCAGCCGCCGCCCGCATAGGCGTCGTACCCGGCCTTGAAGCCCTTGGGCGTCGTCACGCTGCCGTCCGGATGACGGGTGCAGCCCTCGGTGTCGCCGACGCGGTTGAGGGGCGCTAGCACCTCCTCGCAGAGCTTCGCGCCCTCGGCGATCACCGCCTCGATCACGTCGGGCGTCGCCTCGGCGAAGCCGGGCAGGTTGCTGTAGCGCGCGATCCCGAACACGTCGTTGAGGAGGAACAGCACGTCCTCCACCGGCGCCTTGTAGCTCGGCATGTTTCCCCCGCTCCCACGCATGATCCGCGGCGGCTCCCGCGGCGAGATAGTTCACATGTAAACTATCTGAGTGTGGAACGACAAGGGCCTGTCGGCGCGCCGCCGGGATTAGAACCGGACACGGTTGACGCGGGATAACGGCGATGTTTCGATCCGGGCGGCGCCCGCCCCCGCAGGGCGCCGCCTGGTGCTGAGGTCGCTCAGGCGGTCGCGACGGTCTTGCCGTAGCTCCGCAGCGCCTCGAGCGCCCGCTCGATCTCGGCCTTCTGGTTCTCCAGATGAGCGATCTGCTCGGCCACCTGGGCCGGGGAGAGAGCGAGGGTCGCGCCGGTGCCCGCCTCGGCGAGTTCGTCGCCATCGACCATCGCGGCGATCTCGCGCAGGGTGAAGCCGAGCTCCTTGCCGCGCAGGATGGTTGCGAGGCGCGAACGATCGTCCTCGGTGTAGAGCCGGGTCGTGCCGCGGCGCTGTGGATGCAGGAGACCCTTCGCCTCATAGAAGCGCAGAGCCCTCAAGGTCACCCCGAATTCCTCGGCGAGATCGCCGATCGTGAGCGTCGCCGGAGCCGTCGAGCGGCCGGCCGGCCGGCCGGTGCGCGAAGCGGATCCGCCGGAGCGGACGGACGCCCCCCTGCTGCTCTCGGTCTGCCGATCATAAGCCATGCCGTTCCCCCCGTTGAGACACGCAGACTGCGCATACCAGCGACGTCCCGCGGACGCCCTGTGACACAAAGAAGGTCAAATGACCTACCTAAGGGAAAGGTAACGTCAACTTGAGCGTGTGTTACTTACGGTAAAAAGCTTGATGTATCAAGCCTTTATGCCTGAAATCACATTACCGTTACGTGGGCAGGTCAGGGCAGGAACGACGCGAAATGCCCGTGCGCCTTGCGTGCAATCGCCGTTAGGTTGTGAACAGAAATCGACCATCATTGAGTTGCGCGTGCAACGATTGGGGACTCGCCGCGCGCTGGGACGGACGTAAGGTCCTCCCTTAACCGCTTGTTTACCGTGCCCCTCGAAAGTGAAGTCAGGAACCTTTTCAGGCTCCCGCCACTGACCGGATCTTCACGATCGAGCAGAGCGCGGGGTTCCTGCCGGTGGTGAACCGGCGCCTATCCGCGAGATCCATCGGCCCCTTGCGCAGAGCCCGCTATGAGACGGACCGCTCCTACACTCGATGCATTCGATCCGGAGCTGCGCGACGCCGCCCGTGAGGCCGCGCGTCGCGCCGGCATATCGGTGGACGAGTGGTTGGCCGAAGCGATCAGCGAGGGCTCGGCACGCGCGGGCGTGCGGCAGCAATCTCGACGAGCGGCAGGCTCCCGTCGCGCACGTCACGAGATCGTCCAGTCTCAAGCCTTCCCGGACGTCGACGCCGAAGGCCGGCGGGCGGACCGGACCTGGCAGCACGAGGCGCCCCGCGCACAGCGTCCCCGCCACGGGCGCGGCCCCGTGGCCGAGCCCGCACCGCTGCAGACAGCCCCGATCCCGGCCGCCCCGCCGCCGGCCGTCGATACGCAGCTGATCGAGGCGGTCGCGGCGATCGGCCGCCGTCTCGACGCGATCGACCGCCGTATCGGCGAGAGCCGCGAGGCCACCGACGAAGCCGTCATCAAGGCGGTGCACGGCATGAAGGCCGCGCAGGGCAAGGCGGGGCAGGGTGACGAGACCCGCCTCGCCGAGCAGGAACCCGCGGCACGGCCGGCCGGCCGCCGCGCCCGCCCGGTGCCCAACAGCCTCGCTGCCGCCGTGGCGGAGATCCGTCTGCGCCAGCAGCAGCTCGACGACGGCACTCCCGAGGAAGACCAGGATCTCCTGGTCGACGGCCTGCGGCGGGACCTCGCCCGGGTAATGGAGACGACCGAGGCCGCCGCCGACAAGCTCTCGCCGGCGATCGCCGGGCTGCAGGCAGAGACCTCGCGGCTGCGCGAGTCGATCGGCACGCTTGCCACCAGCGGCGATGTCGTGACCCTGGAGCAAGCGGTCCGGACGCTGGCCGACGAGGTGCAGCGGGCCCGCGACCCGGCCGATCTCGTCGCCGTCGCCGGGCCGATCGACCTGATGCGGGTCCAGGTCGGCCGCCTCGCCAACGACGTGGCCGCCAACGTGCACGCCCGGGTGGCGCAGGACGTCGAGCGCCTGGCGCAGCAGGTGGGTGGCGCCCTCGACAGGACATTCGGGGCCGACCGGGCCGGGCTCGCCGACCGGGACGCGGTCGCCAAGCTGTTCGGCGAACTCGAGGAGATCCGCGGCCGGATCGCGGCGCTCGCCGAGCCGGCCCGGGTGCAGAATCTGGCCCGGTCGGTCGACGAGCTCACCGAGACGGTGACCCGGCTCGGCAACGGCATGCTCGACAGCCCCGCCCTGATGAACGAGCTGCGGCCCCTCCTGGAGGAGATCCGCGAGGGCGTGCGCGCCCCGGGCGCCGACGCGCCGGCCCTGGCGCAGGGCATCGCCGATCTCGACCGCAAGCTCGACGACCTGCGGGCCGAGCGGCGCGAGCAGCCCAACGCGGCCGGCGACATTCTCGGCCGCATCGATGCCCTCTCGGCCAAGGTCGACCAGGTTGCAGCGGTGACCACCGTCGGCGACGTGATGGAGCGGCTGGAGCAGATCGGCGAGGCCCTGCGCCAGCCGGCGCTGCCGAGCAGTGATCTCGCGTCGATCCACGGCATGCTGCGCAGCCTCGCCGACAAGCTCGACCGGGTCGGGCAAGGGGCGGGAGGCGAGACCCTCGACGGCCTCGAGCGGCAGGTGCTGGCGCTGGCGAGCCGCATCGACACCCGCGGCAGCGATCCGGCCCTGGCGGGCCTGGAGCGCACCATGGGCGACCTCCTGGCCCAGGTCGCGCTGCTGCGCGACGAGGCGCCGATCCAGGCCGCGGCGGAGCGCGCCGCCCGCAGCGTCGCCGATTCGATCGGGGCCGAGCGCAAGGGTGCGGCGGAGGCCCAGGGCCTCGGCGGGCTGCAGGCGGCCCTGGCCGACATGCGGGCGCAGCAGGCGGCGTCCGACAAGCGCCTCCAGGCCACCATGGAGGGCGTGCATTCCGCCCTCGAGCAACTCGTTGCCCGGCTGACCCATCTCGACGGCGACCGTCGGAGCGAGGCGGCCCCAGCCGCCGCCGCGGCGGCACCCCGCACCGCCCGCAACCTGCGCGACACTCTGCGCGAGACCACCACCCCGGCGCCGGAGCCGCGTCCGGCCCGGCGGCCGGAAGCTCCCCGAGCCGGCCCGCCGAGCCCGGCGGACGAGATGATCGAGCCCGGTGCGGTGCGCCCGCGCCAGCCGCCAGGGGAGGTCGCCGCCGCGCCGGAGATGCCGGCCGGCGACATCAAGGCGAGCTTCATCGCGGCGGCCCGCCGCGCCGCCCAGGCCGCGGCGGCCGAGGCCGCCGGTGGCGGTCAGGCCGCGCCCGCCACCGACCGGAGCGTCGAGTCACGGGGCAGCCTGGTCGAGCGGCTGCGGGCCGCGATCGAGCGCCGGCGCCGGCCGCTGCTCCTCGGCATCGCGGCGATCGTGCTGGCGCTCGGGACGCTGCAGGCCCTGCAGAGCGCGGGTCCGCGGACCAACACCCCGACGGCCTCCCGGGAGGCGACGGCGCCGGTCGACCCGGCGACGACCCAGGCCACCGGCGCGCCCGCCCTTCCCAAGGGCACGCCCCCGGTCGCGGTGCCGGCCGACACGACGGCGCCCGAGGGCAAGGCTCCCGATCCCAAGGCTCCCGATCCCAACAAGGCCGCCGACGCGAAGCCGGCCTCCGCCAAGCCCGAATCCGCCCTCCAGAAGGGCCCGGAGACGGGGGCCCCTGAGGTGTCCAAGCCCGCCCTCGTGGCCCGGCCGACGACGCCGCGGGTGACCGACATGGCGTCCCTGAGCGGCGAGCTTGCCGGCATCCCGGCCGGCGCCGCGTCCTTGCGCCAGGCGGCCCTTGAGGGCGACGGCGCCGCGATCTACGAGCTCGCCAGCCGCGCCGTCGATGGCCGCGGCCTGCCGCGGGACACCGCCCTCGCCGCCAAGCTGTTCGACCGCCTGGCCGGCGCCGGCTACGCCCCGGCGCAGTACCGCCTCGGCAGCCAGTACGAGAAGGGCCTCGGCCTGGTCCGCGACCAGGAGAAGGCGCGGCTCTGGTACGGCCGCGCGGCGACGCAGGGCCATGTCCGGGCGATGCACAACCTCGCGGTGATGCTGGCCGAGTCCGGCGCCGCCGGCGGCAAGCCCGACTACACCTCCGCGGCGACCTGGTTCCGCAAGGCCGCCGAGTACGGGGTGCGCGACAGCCAGTACAACCTCGCGGTGCTGCTCGCCCGCGGCCTCGGCGTCACCCAGGACCTCAACCAGGCCTATGGCTGGTTCGCGGCGGCCGCGGCGCAAGGCGACGACGATGCCGGCCGCAAGCGCGACGAGGTGGCGGGCAAGCTGACGCCGAAGGACCTGGCGGCGGCCCGCAGCGCGGCCGAGGCCTGGAAACCGAGGACGCCCGACCCGGCGGTGAACGATCCTCCGGCCGCCCGCATCGAGACCGCGGCGAGTCCGGGCGCCATGTCGCTGATCGGCGCGCCGCCGCCCCTCGGCGTCGCCAAGGGGACGGGCACCGGCAAGGTGTAGCCGCGCGAGGCGGCATCGGCGATCGACGGGCGCGGACCAGCCGGTTCGCGCCCGTCCGCGTCCGGCGCCCGCGGTTTCCCCTGCGGCGAAACATGGTCTAGATCGGGGACCCCCGCCGTCCCGGACCCTCCCGTCGTTGCAGATCTACCTTCCGATCGCCGAGATGCCGGTCAGCGTCCTGGTCCTCATCGGGCTCGGCGCGGCGGTCGGCTTCGTGTCGGGGCTGTTCGGCATCGGCGGCGGCTTCCTGATGACGCCGATCCTGATCGTGATGGGAATCCCGCCGGCGATCGCCGTCGCGACCCAGGCCGCCCCGATCGTCGCCTCCTCGGCCACCAGCGTGCTGGCGGCGCTCCGGCGCAACGCCCTCGACCTGCGGCTCGGCCTCGTCCTGGTCCTCGGCGGCTTCGTCGGCACCAGCCTCGGCGTCTGGTTCTTCGCCGCCATGCGGCGGGCCGGCCAGCTCGACCTCGTCATCACGGTCGCCTACGTCACCTTGTTCACGGTGGTGGGCGGGCTGATGCTGGCCGAGAGCGTGCGCAGCACCTGGGCGCGCCACCGAGGCCGGCCCCGCCCCGCGCGGCTCGGCGGTGACCACGCCGCCTACATGGCCTGGCCGCTGCGGATGCGCTTTCCCCGCTCCCGCCTCTATGCCAGCGTGATCCCGATCCTCGGCCTCGCCCTGTTCGTCGGCTTCGCCGGCGCGGTGCTCGGCATCGGCGGCGGCTTCATCCTGGTCCCGGCGCTCCTCTACCTGATGCGGGTGCCGACGGGGGTGGTCGTCGGCACCTCGCAGTTCCAGATCGTCTGCACCAGCTTCGTCGCGCTGGTGCTGCACGCGGTGCAGAACCAGGCGGTCGACATCGTGCTGGCGGTGATCCTGATCGCCGGCGGGGTGTTCGGGGCGCAGTTCGGGGCACGGGCCGGGCGCAACCTGCGCTCGGAGTATTTTCGTTTTCTCCTCGCCATCCTGGTCCTGGCGGTGGGCCTGCGCTTCGCGGTCGAGCTGGTGCTGCGGCCCGAGGAACCGTTCTCGATCGTGGTCCAGGAGGCGCGCTGATGCGCGCCGTTCCATTGTTTCATGGAGGCGCGCTGATGCGCGCCGCCCTCGCCGTCATCCTGAGCCTGCTCGGCCTGGCCCCGGCGCGGGCGGAATCCCTGGTGGTCAGCCTGTCGTTCAACCGGCTCGCCGTCACCTCAACGTATACGGGAACCTCCGTCGCGGTGTTCGGCGTCATCGAGCGCGACGGGCAGGCGGGCGCCCGCTCCGGCGGCTACGACGTCGTGGTGACGATCCGGGGCCCGCGCCAGGCCCTGACGGTGCGCGAGAAGGAGGCCCTGGGGCCGGTCTGGGTTAATCGGGCGCAGCAGAAATTCGCCGATGTGCCGAGCTTCCTGGCGGTGCTGTCCTCCCGTCCCGTGGCCGAGATCGCCGACGAGGCGACGCGCCGGCGCCTGCGGCTCGGGCTCAAGGCGATCGTGGCCGCCCCCGATCTCACCCTCACGGCGCCGAAGCCGGACGATCCCTTCCGCGAGGCCTTGCTGCGCCTGCGCCGGCGGGAACGCCTGTTCACCGAGGCCGAGGCGGGAGTGCGGTTCCTGTCGCCCACGGTCTTCCGCGCGACCGCGCCGCTGCCGGCCACTGCGCCGGTCGGCGCCTACGACGTCGAGGTGGTGCTGCTCGCTGGCGGCGTGCCGCTGGCGCGGCACGAGGCGCGGTTCGACCTCGTGAAGTCCGGCGTCGAGCAGGGGATCGCGACGGCGGCCCGCGATTGGTCGCTGGCCTACGGGCTTGCCGCGGGCGCGCTCGCGCTCATCTCCGGCTGGCTCGCCAGCGTGATCTTCCGGAGAGACTGAATGCACCGCGCCGCGCCCCCCGCCGCCCTGATCCTCGGCGGCGCGGGACTGATTCCGTTCCTGGGGCTCAGCGCCCTGGTGATCCTGGGCCAGTCGCTCCTCGGCCTCGCGCCGCGCCCGCTGCTCGCGGCCTACGGTGCCGTGATCGCGTCGTTCCTCGGCGGCCTGCGCTGGGGCGCGGCCGCCGCCTCGCCGGAGGGCAGGGGCGTCGACTACGCCGTGTCGGTGGTGCCCTCGCTCGTCGCCTGGGCGGCCTTGTTCGCCCCGGCGCCGTGGGACCTGCGGGCGCTCGGTGCCCTGGTCCTGGCCTGGGGCCTCGTCGACCAGGACCTGCCCCGGCGCGGGCTGGTGCCGGCGTGGCTCGGGCGGTTGCGGCTCGTCCTGTCGGGGGTGGCCGGGTTGGCGCTCCTGGCAGCGGGCTTCCTGGGAGCGGCGTGAGACCGTCGGCAGCTCTTGGCCTGCAGAGCCGAGGAATGCTCAAATCCCACCCGCACCCTCAGCCCGAGTGAGCCGGGAGCCTCGAAGGAGGGCGCCAGAAATCTCGAGGCGAGTCGATCTTCGATCGCTCGGCATCTCGGGGTGAGGGCGCGGGTGGGATGATGAGCTGCCGAAGCCGAACCAGCGAGACCCGGCCCGCCGCTCAATCCCGCGTCAGCATCGTCCGGGCGATGGCGAAGACCCGACCATCCCCGATCAGATGCGCGGTGAACCCGCCCGGGAAGAGTTTATCGAACGTCTCGGAGCGCACGTTGAGCCCGCCGGTCAGCGCGCCGAAGGCCGGCATCACCAGGCGCGTGCCGTCGAGGACGAAGCAGCGCCGGCGCACGGCGCGGCCGCGCATCGCCACCTTGCCGACCGGGTGGAAGTGGCCGGCGACCTCGCCGATTTCGGGCTTCGCCGCCGGCTCGTGCCGGAGCGTCAGACCGCCGATCGTCAGGGTGTCGGCGAAGCAACCGCCGATGCCGTCCTGCACCGCCCGGTCGTGGTTGCCGGAGATCCAGACCCAGTCGCGGCCATCCTGCAGGGCAGCGATCAGGGCACGGTCGGCGACGTCGAGGCGGGCGGGGCCCTGCGCGTCGTGGAAGGAATCGCCCAGGCACACCAGCCGGGCCGGGTCGAGGCGGGCCACCGCCTCGTGCAAGGACGCCAGGGTCTCGCGGGTGTCGTAGGGCGGCAGGAACTGGCCCGAGCGAGCCGCAAAGGCCGAGCCCTTCTCCAGGTGCAGATCGGAGACCACGAGCGTGCGGTGCTCCGGCAGCCACAGCCCGCCGCTGAGATCGAATGCGAGGGTCTCTCCGGCCAGCGTCGCGCCGGGGGTCTTGTGGGTCTTCTCGAGCTTCAGCGGCAGCGCCACGGTGTCATCGTCCTTCAAGCGGAGCGGGGCGCCTCCGGTCTGTCCTGTCTCACGCCAGCGCCTCGTCGAGCAGCGCCGCCTCGGCCTCGGCCAGGATCTCGTCCGCGCCCTCGCCGTAGACCCGCTCGCGCCCGATCTCGAGCATCACGTTCACGGAGAGCGGCGAAACCCGGTCGAGGGCCTTGTGGATGATTCGCCCCTGAATCCGCGCAAGCATCACGCCGAGGCGGGCCACGTCGAGGAGTCCGGTTGCCGCATCCTGCCGCGCCGCGCGAAGCAGGAGGTGGCCGGGCTGGTGCTTGCGCAGGACGTCGTAGATCAGGTCGGTCGAGATCGTGACTTGGCGCCCGGTCTTGCGCTGGCCCGGATGCCGGCGCTCGATCAGCCCGGCGATCACCGCGCATTGCCGGAAGGTGCGCTTCATCATCGCCGATTCGTCGAGCCATTCCTCCAGATCATCGCCGAGCATGTCCTGGGCAAAGAGCCCGTCGAGGAAGCCTGGCTCGCGGCCGATGCGCTCCGAGAGGTCGCGGTTGCCGAAGACCGCCAGGCCGTAATCGTTGGCGGCGAACCCGAGCGGACGCATCCCGGCCCGCTCCAGCCGTCGCGTCAGCAGCATGCCCAGAGTCTGGTGGGCAAGCCGCCCCTCGAACGGGAAGCAGGCGAGATAGTAACGGTTGGCGCGCGGAAAGGTCTCGACCAGGAGATCGCGGGGGCCGGGCAGCACCGAGCGGCGGCGCTGCTGCACGAGGTAATCGGCCACCTGCGCCGGCAGCCGATCCCACTCGAACGGATCGGCGATCAGCGCCCGCACCCGGGCGGCGAGGAAGGTCGAGAGCGGGAATTTCGAGCCGGCATAGCTCGGGATCGCCGGGTCGCTACCGGGGGGGCCGCGTGTGACGAGTGCTTCGTCCTCGTGCAGGCCCTCGAAGCGCAGGATCTCGCCGGCGAACAGGAAGGTGTCGCCCACCGTCAGGGTCTCGGCGAAGTCCTCCTCGATCTCGCCGAGCACCCGGCCGCCCGCCGGCAGCACGCTGCCGGGCTTGGTGCGGTTGCGACGGGCGAGCCGCACCTTGACGGTGGTCGATTCGATGATCGTGCCGACATTCATCCGGTATTGCTGCGCGGTGCGGGCATCGCGCACCCGCCACAGCCCGTCCGGCCCGCGCAGGATCTTGGCGAAGCGCTCATAGGCCCGCAGGGCGTAGCCGCCGGTGGCGACGTAATCGAGGACGAGGAGAAAGTCGTCCCGGGTGAGATCCGCGTAGGGCGAGGCGGCCCGCACCTCGTCGTAGAGATCCTCCTCCCCGAACGGTCCGGCGCAGGCCATGCCGAGCACGTGCTGGGCCAGCACGTCGAGGGCGCCGATGCGCGGATCGGGCGTGTCCTGCGCCGCTTCCTCGACGGCGTCGAGGGCGGCGCGGCATTCCAGCATCTCGAAGCGGTTGGCCGGCACCAGATAGGCTTTCGAGGGCTCGTCCATGCGGTGGTTGGCCCGCCCGATCCGCTGCATGATCCGGCTCGCCCCCTTGGGCGCCCCGATGTTGATCACGAGGTCGACGTCGCCCCAGTCGATGCCGAGATCGAGGGTGGCGGTGCAGACCACGGCCCGCAAGACGCCCGCCGCCATCGCGGCTTCGACCCGGCGGCGCTGGGTGGCATCAAGGGAGCCGTGATGGAGGGCGATCGGCAGGCCGTCATCGTTGAGGTTCCAGAGTTCCTGGAACGTGTACTCGGCCTGGAGCCGGGTGTTGACGAAGACCAGGACCAGCTTGTGCTGCCGGATCAGGTCGTAGACCGCCGGCATCGACTGCCACGCGGTATGGCCGGCGAGCGGCAGGGTGCGGCCGGTCTCCAGCATCCGCAGGTCGGCCCGGGCACCGCCCTGGACGGTGATGAGATCGGCCATCGCGGGTTGGGGCACCTGCGGCACCAGGTACCGCCGCAGCGCGTCGGGCTCGCGCACCGTCGCCGACAGCCCGGTCATGGCGAGGCCGGGCGCCAGCCGGTGCAGCCGGGCGAGGCCGAGGCTCAGCAGATCGCCCCGCTTCGAGGTGACGAGGGCGTGCAACTCATCGAGCACCACCCGCTTGAGTCCGCGGAAGAGGTCGGCCGCCTCGCGGTGGGCGACCAGCAGCGCCAGCTGCTCGGGCGTGGTCAGGAGGATGTGCGGCGGGCGGGCGACCTGGCGGCTGCGCTTGTGCGACGGGGTGTCGCCGGTGCGGGTCTCGATCCGGATCCGTTGTTCCAGTCCGATGCCGGCGACCGGCGCCTCGAGGTTGCGGGCGATATCGACCGCGAGCGCCTTGAGCGGCGAGATGTAGAGGGTGTGCAAGCCTCCCTTGCCGCTCCCTTCCGCCAGCTCGACCAGGGTGGGGAGAAAGCCCGCCAGCGTCTTGCCGGCCCCCGTCGGCGCCACCAGCAGGGCCGAGCGCCCGGCTTGCGCCGCCGCGAGCAGGGCGAGCTGGTGGGGCCGCGGTGCCCAGCCGCGTTCCGCGAACCAGGCGGCGAAGGCGGCGGGGAGGGCGGGATGTTGCGGCGAACCAGACGGCTCGGGGAGCGACGCCCTGCGGGACGCCGGCTTGGACGAGGATGTCTTGGACGAGGAGATCTCGGGGAAGGAGATCTTGGGGGAGGAGATCTTGGGCACGCCACCGATGTAGCGCGCGCACCGGTTTCGTGGGATGGCGGCGGCCTCAAACTGTTCTCGGGAGCGCCGTCGTGGGTCTCGCATGCACGTCCTGGATCACCCTCGACGAGTCCGAGCTGGAGGAGAGCTTCGTGCGCGCCTCCGGCCCGGGGGGGCAGAACGTCAACAAGGTCTCGTCGGCGGTGCAGCTGCGCTTCGACGTCCGCCGCTCGCCCTCGCTGCCGAACGCCGTGGCGATCCGCCTGATGAAGCTCGCCGGGCGGCGGCTCACGGCGGACGGCGTGCTGGTCATCACCGCCCAGACCCACCGCACCCAGGAGCGCAACCGCGCCGAGGCGAGAGAGCGCCTGGCCGACCTCGTCCGCGAGGCCGCCGTGCCCCCGACCCCGCGCCGCCCGACCCGCCCGACGCTGGCCTCGAAGAAGCGGCGCCTGGAGGAGAAGGGCCGGCGGGGTGACGTGAAGAAGCTGCGGGGCGGCAAGCCGGGGATGGAGTGACGGACGGCGCAGGGCGTCTGTCTCCGGTACCGTCGGCGGTCCGTCAGCGAGGGCGAGACGACAGCCTCACGATCGTCCGCGCGGCCGCAGATGCGTGCCGGGATAGAGCGATCCAACCGGGCAGAGCAGGCCGAAATCCGGCAGGTCCAGCGTGGTGCCAGGGTCGGTGAGCCGTCGCTGGTCCCACCCGTCCGGCCCGCGCTGCCAGACCGTGAGTTCGATCCGGCGCTGGCACCGCCTCGCGGTTGGGATCGTGCCGCTCCAGGGTATCGTTCAGGAGGCGCTCGAGCGTGCTGGCGATCCGGTTGTGATCGATCGGCGGCGTCATCATGACGGGCGTTCCATCGATCAGCTCCCAGCGCTCCTCGTCGGACCGACCGTCCTGGAAGGACCGGAACGCCGCCGGGGAGAGGCGGCCCTGCATCGTCATCCTCGCCTCCTCATGGTGCCGTCGGCCGCATCACCCCGTCGGCATCGCGCCGCAGGGGCGCCGGCTGCAGCGGCAGCGGCGCGCCCGGCACCGCGTCGACGCTGACGCCGTGCGGCCAGCTCGCCGGTGCGATCGCGACGTAGCGGGCATAGCCGCCGGTGCCGCCGAGGGGCTTGGCGAAGCCGATCGCGATCAGGGCGCCGGCCTCCGGCACCTGGTCGAGATTCGTCACGCCCTCGGCTTGCGCGAAGTTGTTGTGCATCAGCCAGGCCTCGCCCTCGAGATTCGGCGTCGTGTCGGTGTCGAGGGGCTCGTGGCCGTGGAACAGGATCTTGCGCTCCAGGTGCAGGAACTGGAGCGCCGCGAGGCTCACCCCCGGAAACGGCTTCTGCCGGAAGCGCTCGGCTTCGGCCCAGCGCTTCGACCAGTCGGAGCGCACCATCACCACGGCGCCGGCCGGGATGCGGCCGTGCTTCTGCTCCCACGCCGTCACGTCGGCAACCTGGAGGTGATAGCCCTCATCGCGAGCAACCTGGGGCGAGATGTCGATCACCGCGAGGGGCCGCAGGGTGTAGGTGGCCGGCAGGTCGCTGATCGTCGCGCCGCGGGGATTCCAGTGCGCCGGCGGGTCGAGCTGGGTGCCGTACTGGTCGGTCGGCAGATCGTAGGCGGTGGCGACGAAGCCATGGGTCTCGTAGGTGAAGACATCGCCCTCCTTGGCGAAGCCCTCGAGCGTGCGGCCGGCCCGGGCCGGCTTGAACCGGGCGCCGGAGAAGCCCGGCCAGACCGGCTGCACCGGCGCGAAGGCGTGGGTGAGGTCGATGTACTTCGCCGAGCGGAATGTCTGGTCGTAGAGCGACCAGAGCGCAAGGTCGTCGGCGGCTGCCGGGCGGGCGAGAAACCCCATCGCCAGCGTCAGTCCGATAAGCCGCTTCATCGTGCATCTCCGCCGATCGAGAGGCGCCCAGAGTGCCGGCCGGCGGGCGGGGCCGCAACCGCCCGCGCGGGAGCCCGCGGCGAGCCGGACGAGGCAGGGACATCGGGGCGTGCGCCCAGTAGCCGACCTCTAAGCAGGCAGAACGACGGCGCGCGAGCCCGTCGGGACGCGTCGGTAGAGATCGATGATGTCCTGGTTCAGCAACCGTACGCAGCCCGACGACACCATCGTGCCGATCGTGTCCGGCTCCGTCGTGCCGTGGAGCCGGTACAGCGTGTCCTGCCCGTTCCGGAAGAGGTAGAGCGCCCGCGGTCCGAGCGGGTTGCCCGGCCCGCCCGGCAGGCCACCGGCGACGGGGCCGTAGCGCTCCGGCTCGCGCCGGATCATCGCGGGTGTCGGCGTCCAGCGCGGCCATTCGGCCTTGCGCGCGATGACGGCCTCGCCGCGGAAGTTGAAGGCCTCGTCCTTGCCCACTCCCACCCCGTAGCGGATGGCGCGCCCACCCTCGCGCACGAGGTAGGCGAAGCGCTCGGCGGGGTCGACCACGATGGTGCCGGGCGGCTCCGGCGTCGCGTAGGCGACCTCCCGGCGAAGGAAGCGCGGGTCGATCTCCGTGAGGTCGATGGCCGGTACGGGAAACGGCTCGGTGTCGAGGGCCGCGTACGTCGCGAGGGTGCCGGGATCGGCGGGCGGGCGCCGATCCGCCACCAGGGGCGGCGTCCGATGCGTGACGCAGCCGGCGAGGAGGAGGGGCGTGCCCGAGAGCAGGACGCGGCGGGTCAGGGTCATGGCCGGGGGCTCGATCGATCCGGGGGTCTCCAGGAAACGGCCATGCTTCCGCCCTGTCGATCGGTCATGCGGTGATCCGACCCATAACCGGATGGCATCGATGGACCTTGCTCTCGCCCTGCGTGCCTTCCAGCGCACCGTCGATCGCGGCTCCATGACCGCGGCCGCCCGCGATCTCGCCGTGTCGCAGCCCGCGATCAGCAAGCACCTGCGCAACCTCGAGGCACATGTCGGCGCTCGCCTCCTGGAGCGCTCCGCGCGCCTCGTGCGCCCGACGCCCCAGGGCCAGCGGCTCTACGCGGCGAGCCAGCCGGCGATCGCGGCCATCGACGCCGCCCTGGAGGACGTGCGCTCCGAAGGCGCGCAGGTCGAGGGCCGGCTGCGCCTGCACGCGCCGTCCTGCATCGGCGTCAGGCACCTGCATCCGATCGTGGCCGACTTCCAGGCACAGCATCCCCGGGTCTCGATCGACCTCGTGCTGGAAGAGCGGGTGGTGGACCTCGTCCACGAGGATTACGATCTGGCGCTGCGCTACGGCCGGCCGGAGGGGCAGGATCTCGTCATCCGCCGGCTCGGCTGGTCGCACCGCATCCTGGTCGCGGCACCCGCCTACTTGGCGCGGGCGGGTGGGATCGACAGGCCCGAGCACTTGACCGCGTGCGACGTCGTCACGATCGCCTCGGCGACCGTCTCTCGCACCCTGCTGGCTCTCCAGGGCGACGGCGGGACGGTCGAGGTGCCGGTTCGTCCCGTCCTGCGTACGAACAACGCCGAGGTGCTGGTCCACGCCCTGCGGGACGGGCGCGGCGTCGGGCCGGTGCAGCTCCTGCTGGTCGCCGAGGATCTGGCGGCGGGCCGCCTGGTGCGCGTGCTTCCGGACTACGCGCTCCGCTCGACGGAAGCCTTCCTGGTCTACCCCTCGACGCGCCACATGCGGCCGGCGGTCCGCGCCTTCACCGATTTCGCGGTACCCCGCATCCGGGCACTGGCGGGCATCGGTCCGACTCCGTAGGCACGCTGTCATTCTCGTGAGCGCGTCCCGGTCGAGGCGGGCGCGGTCTTCGTGACGTCGAGGCGCAATCGGAGGGCAGGAAGCGCGGCACGCCGGCCACCTGCACGCAGTGCGCCCGCGTCACCCGCACCTCGATCATCGCTGCGCGAGGCTCGGCGGTATCGCGCCGGGTCAGTTCGCCGTCGGCCGGTAGCAGCGGATCTCCGCCTCGGCCTGGGCGCGGCGCAGTTCCGCCACCTTGTCGTCGAACATCTTGGTCGAGCGGAACTCGTTGGCGCGCTGGCCGATGCCCTGGCGCATGCCGAGAATGGTCGAGGCCTGAACGTACTTGTCGTAGGGAAGGATCGCCGCGATGGCGTCGATCGAGCAGGCGCATTTCGTCAGCGCCTCGCGGGTCTGGCCGTTGGCTGCCATGCAGCCGAAGACGTAATCGGCCCGCGCCTCGGTCGGGTAGTCGTTGTCGTCGGCCCGCGCGGCGGTGAGTCCGGCCGCGACCATCATGCCGCCCGCGATCAGCGCCTTAACCAGCATTCGGTTCATAGGTCAGCGTTTCCTGCAGCAGAATCCCGCCCTCCGGGTTCGTCGCCCGGGCGTCGATCGAGACGATCTGGCCGGGCACGGCGCTTGAGACCACGAAGGTGTAGGTCAGGCCGTCGAAGCCGCGCAGGCGCTCGCGCACCGGATCGTCGACGAAGGGCCGCGCCACCACGCGCCAGCCCGGCTTCCTGGCACCGTCCACCTCGACCTCAGTCGGGGTCACGGTGGCGCTCTCGCGCAGCGCCCGCCGGATGGCATTCTTGATGTAGCGCGGGTTGCCCTTGAGCACCTTGGCGAGGTCGTCGAGATGGTGCTCGAGGAAGCGCACCAGCACGGGGTTGCCCGGCACGTCCTCGTAGGTCGCGGTCGGCATCCGGCGCTCGCCGGAGAACATCTCGACCTTCAGGTTCCGGTTCTCCGCGCTCGCGCCCGGCGCCACCTCCTCGCGGATGCGGTCCTCGACCGGAGGACCGAAGGGCGCACCGTCGATGCCGCTGAAACGGGTGTAGCGGTAGCTCAGGGTCCGGCCCGGCGGAGCGTTGGCGACCTGATTGGTCTCGAACAGGAGCGCCGTGGCGCCGGGCGGTGCGCTCTGGGACGGCGTGTCTTGAGCCAGGGCCGGACCGCCGAGGAGGGCGGAGAGGGCGGCAACCAGGACGAGGCGTCTCACACGGGCGCTCCCTCAGGGACAGCGGTGCGGGGTGCGCCGCCGATGGTGCGATACTGATAGTCGGGCGCGGTCTCCAGCGCCGATTCGGCGATCGCCAGGGCCTGCACCTTGCCGTGGAGGGGCGAGAGCGAGCAGGCCGGATCGGTGGCGGCGGCGTCGCCCGCGAGCGCCAGGGCCTGGCAGCGGCAGCCGCCCCAATCCTTCTCGCGCCGGTCGCAGGAGCGGCAGGGCTCCTGCATCCAGTCGGTGCCGCGATAGGCCCGGAAGGCCGGCGACTCGGCCCAGATCTCCGCCAGGGAGTGATCCTGGACGTGCCAGAACGCGAGCCCGGGAATCGTCTCGGCGGCGTGGCAGGGCAGCACCTTGCCGGTCGGCGTCACGTTCATCAGCCGCCGGCCCCAGCCGCCGGCGCAGGCCTTGGGGTACTTGGCGTAGTAATCCGGCACCACGAGGTCGATGACGAGCTGGCCTTTCAGCCGCTCGCGCGCCTCCTCGACGGTCCGGATCGAGCGGTCGACGTCGGCCTTGGCCGGCATCAGGGCGGCGCGGTTGACGTAGGCCCAGCCGTAATACTGGGTGTGGGCCACCTCCAGGCGCTTGGCGCCGAGGCGGACCGCGAGGTCGATCAGCGCCGGCACCTCGGCGATGTTGCCGCGGTGGATCACCGCGTTCAGCGTCAGCGGCAGGCCGAGCGCCGTCACCCGCTCGGCGAAGGCGAACTTCTGCGGTTGCGCGTTCCTGAGGCCGCCGATGCGCTCGGCATTGGCGGCCTCGACCGCTTGGACCGAGAGCTGCACGTGATCGAGCCCGACCTCGTAGAGGGCGTCGAGCTTGTCGAGCGCGCCCGCCACCCCGGAGGTGATCAGGTTCGAGTAGAGGCCGAGCTCGGCGCAGGTGCGGGTGATCTCGACGATGTCCTGCCGCGCCGTCGGCTCGCCGCCCGAGAGGTGGACGTGGAGCACGCCCAGGCCCGCCGCCTCGGCGAGCACCCGCTGCCAGGTCGCGGTGTCGAGCTCGGCCGAGCGCCGGTCGAGCTCGAGCGGGTTCGAGCAGTAGGGGCAGCGCAGGGGGCAGCGATGGGTCAGCTCGGCGAGGAGCCCGATCGGGGCCGGCAGAGTGGGCGTGACGGCGTTCATGGGCGTTCCTTCCCGGGACGTCACGGCGCCGGCACGGTCTCGAGCACGCGCTTGAGCAGCAGGCCGTCCAGCATGGTGATGACGTCGGGCTCGATGATGCCGCTTTCGGTCTCGTATTGCTGCGCCAGCGCCTCGGCGATCGCCCGGATGCTGCGCGCGCCGTCGACGAGGCTCAGCACCGCCACGGCGTTCTGGTCGAGGTCGAAGGTGCGCTCGGGCGCCAGCAGCACGTGGGCGTTGCGCACCGTGTCGTGGCGCATCCGTACCCCGCGGGGCAGATGCGGCACGCTGTCGGGGGTCAGGCTCATGCGCCCGCTCCCGCCCGCAGACCCTCGCCCGGGCGCCAGGCATCCGGCGGGATCATCTTAGGGGACACGTAGGCGAAGTAGAGCGCGTCGAGCTGGGTCCACAGCACGCTGCACTTGAAGCGCAGGGCGTCGAGGGCCTGGGCCTGCTGCTCCGGCGTGACGGCGTGGCGCTTCACGTAGTCGAGGGCGAAATCGGCGTCCCGGGGCGCCTGGGTCAGGCGCTTGTCGAAATAGGCCAGGGTCTCGCGGGTGATGAAGTCGTAGTTCTTCAGCATCCCGGCGACGCGTTCCGAGATGATGGTCGGCGAGAACATCTCGGTGAGCGAGGAGGCGATGGCCTCGAGCAGCGAGCGCTCGGCGACGAAATGCACGTAGGCCTCGACCGAGAAGCGGGTGGCGGAGAGGATCCCCCTGGTCGAGAGCACGTAGTCGCGTTCGAAGCCGACGCCCTCGGCGAGCTTCAGCCAGCGCTCGATGCCGCCGTCGCCTTCGTGATCGCCGTCATGGTCGACGATGCGCTGGCGCCAGACCCGGCGAAGGTTCGCGTCGGGCAGCCGGGCCAGCAGGGTGGCGTCCTTCACCGGGATCATCGCCTGGTAATAGTAGCGGTTCAGCGCCCAGGCCCGGACCTGATCCTTGTCGAGCTTGCCGTCATGCAGCAGGCGGTGAAACGGATGCAGGTTGTGGTAGCGCCGCGCCCCGATGTCGCGAAGCGCCGCTTCGAGCTCGGCCGGGGAGAGCAGTCTTTCCGTGGGCTCGCTCGGGCTCACGGCGTGGGCGAGGGAGGCGGTCATGCGTCGGGCGTCCTGGCGTATCCGGTTTCTTCGTTATCGGCAGTCCCGTGGGCGGGAGATTGCTCCGCCGCGAGGCCCGGTCAAGGGCGACCAAAGTGCTTGGGGCCAAAGTGCTTGAGGAAGGCCCCCGACGGGGTCGCATCGACGTGGCTGCCCCTATCGCCGGCGAGCGCGGTCCCCCTCACCCGTGCAGGAGAGAGGGGATCCCGCACCGTCTCGTGACCGGCGCAGAGTGTTCAGAACCGTCTCACAGCCGCAGCGCCAACCCGTCATGCGCCACGACCCATCCCGCCGCCTCGATGCCGCGGCGCTCTTCCGAGCCCTCGACCAGCACCGGATTGGTGTTGTTGATGTGGACGAAGACCCGACGGCCGAGCGGCACCTCGGCCAGCGCCGCCACCGAGCCGCCCTCGCCGGTCATCGGCACGTGGCCCATGCGCCAGCCGGTCTTGGTGCCGACGCCGGCCCGGATCATGTCGTCGTCGGCGAGCACCGTCCCGTCGAACAGGAGCGCGTCGACCCCGGAAATTCTCTCCTTCAGGCGCTCGGTGACCCGGGCGCAGCCCGGCACGTAGGCGAGGCGCTTCCCCCCGGCCTCGATCATCGCGCCGACCGTGCTCTCGGTCTCGGCGCCGATCTCCGGCGTGCCGTCTTCGAGCCAGAGCGGCACCTTGCCGGGGACCGGGAACAGGGTGACGGTGAGGCCCGGCACCGGCGAGAAGGTCTGGTTCAACGCAATCTCGACGCGCTCCACCACGCCGGACGCCATCACGTCGAAGACGCGGTTCTCCGCGATCGAGTCGAGGATGCCGCGCGTGGCGTGGAGGCGGAAGGGCTGGCCCTCGCGCAGGGTGAGCAGGCCCGCGACGTGATCGACGTCGCCGTTGGTGAGGAGCACCGCCCGGATCGGCGAGTGGCGTAAGGCTTCGCGCGGGTGCAGGGTCGGCGTATCGAACAACTGCTGGCGGATGTCCGGCGAGGCATTCACCAGGAGCCAGTGATCGCCGTCAGCCGAGACGGCGAGGCTCGACTGGGTGCGGGGAAGGACCCGGCGGTCGCCCGCCCGGGCCATGGCGCAGATCGGACAGCGGCAGTTCCACTGCGGCACGCCTCCGCCCGCCCCGGACCCCAGAACGATGGCGTGCATGGTCCGTGGCCGATCCCGTCAGTTGAAGGGATCGATCTCGGCGGATTCGTAAGAGGTGACTTCCATGCCGACGCAGATCTCGGCGACGACGGGCAGCGACCAGGTCATGATTTCCTCCTTCGACCTCGGCGGACGGTCCGGCTCGAGCGGCCGGGCTTCTGAGAACATCCGTGTCGAGCGCCGTCCGGCGGGGGCCGCCGGAGGCGCGAACCGTACGAGCCCTTAGTTGAAGGGATCGATCTCAGCCGACTCGTAGCTGGTGACTTCCATGCCGACACAGACCTCGGCGACGACGGGCATCGACCACTTCATGGCGTTTCTCCTGAGCGGCGGAAACCTCTAAGAGGTTCCTAAGACTTTGAGATGACAGTGTTTTCCGTCACCCCGGGATATATCGGCAATCGAGGCCCGGAGCGCAAGCGCTATTTTGCCGTAAGTCCGGGACGGACGGAGCCCGGCTTTCTCAGACCGGTCTTATTGTGCAGGATCGGCAGTGCTTTAGCCTGCATCGATTGCGCCCAAAATAATTTTGTCACTGACGAAATCCCGCCTCATGCAGGTCGAGCATGAAGCCGCGGCCGCGCACCGTGACGAGGCTCGGCCCGCCGGCCCGGACGATCTCGGCGAGCTTGGTGCGCAGGTAGCCGACATAGACGTCGACCACGTTGAGGGAGAGGCCGCCCTGGCTCGCCCAGAGCCGGTCGAAGATGTCGCCCCGTGTGACCGGGCGGCTCGCCTGCTCCATCAGGATCGCCAGCAATTCCGCCTCGCGCTGGGTCAGGCGGGCGGTGACCTCGCCGAAGCGGACCTGCCGCGTGGCGAGGTCGAGGGAGAGGCGCCCGGCGCTGACGAGCGTGCGGGATTCGCCCGTCGTGCGGCGCCGCTGCAGGTGTGTGCGCAGGCGCGCGAGCAGCTCGTCGAACACGAACGGCTTGACGATGTAGTCGTCGGCCCCGACCGCCAGGCCGTCGACCCGGTCGCCGACCTCGTCCTTGGCGCTCAGGAACAGGATCGCCCCCGGATAGCCGCCCTCGCGCAGGGAACGGCAGACGTCGTGGCCCGTGCCGTCCGGCAGCATGTTGTCGAGCAGCACCGCCTCGGGCACCCGCTCGCGGGCCGCCGTCAGCGCCTCGTCGACGCCACCTGCGATGTCGACCGCGAAACCCTCGGCGGAGAGGCCCCGCGCCAGCATGGCGCGGATGTCGCCGTCATCCTCGACGATGAGCACGATCGTCATGCGCGCCGTCCCGGTCGCCCGCTCATGCCGCATCCTCCCTCGTTTCCTCGCCGGGCAGCTCCAGGGTGACCCGTGCTCCCGGCCCCCCCGATTCCAGGCGGATGGCCCCATCATGGCGCTCAACGACCCAGCGCGCCAGAGCGAGCCCGATGCCGAAGCCGGCCGCCGCGGGGCCCGGCCCGTCCCCGCGGCGGAAGCGCTCGAACAGGGTCTCGGCCTCGACCGGGAAGCCCGGGCCGTCATCGGTCACCGTCACGGTGGCGCCGCTGCCGCGGGCGGCGAAGCCGACGCCCACCCGGGTCGCGCCGGCGGCGTGTCGCAGCGCGTTGTCGATCAGCCCCTCGACGATCTGGCGCAGCCACTCGGCATCGGCCGGCACCTCGACGTCGGCGGCGCTCGGCTCCAGCTCGAGGGCGATGCGGCGTCGCTTCGCCTCCGGGGCGCAGCTCTCCACCGCCTCGGCCAGGATGGCGGCGAGGCTCACCGGGCGAAGCTCCAGCTCGATCTGGCCGGATTCCGAGCGGGCGACCCGCAGCATGTCGCCGACCCGGCGGTGCAGCCGCAGGGCCCGCTTGCGGATGGTGGCGATCACCGGCCGGAAATGGTCCGGCGTGTCGGGGGAGCGGGCGGCGAGGTCGCATTCGCCCAGGATCACGGTCAGCGGCGTACGCAGTTCGTGGCTGACATCGGCGAAGAAGCGCCGGCGCGAGCGGTCGATCTCCTCGAGCCGCGCATTGGCGCCGCGCAGGTCGGCGGTCGCGCGGGCGACGATCTCCTCCAGCGCCGCCCGGTCGGCGGCGACCCGCGCCTCGCGGCGCTTCAGCCGCGCCGCCATCCGGTTGAAGCTCGCGACCAGGAGCCCGAGCTCGTCGCGGCTCGCGACCGGCAGGCGGGTGTCGAGCTCACCCCGGCCGATCGCCGCGGCCCCGGCCCGGATCGCCTCGATCCGGCGCAGGATCGGCCGGGTCAGGCTCTGGTGCAGCAGGAGGAGCAGCAGCACGATCAGCACGGCCGCCGCCACCGCGACGCCGCGCATCCGGGCCGCGAGCGTGCGGACCTCGGCGGACGAGGCCTCGACCGCCCGGCGCTCGGCCTCGACCAGGAAGGTGAGGGGTTGGCCCGTCACCGCCCCGAAGGCGTTGAGGGCGCCCCGGATCGCGTCGGCGCGCCGGCCCTGATCCGGCTCGCGCTGGATCTGCGCCACTTGCCGGTCGAGCATGGCGCGGGCGGCGCGCAGGCGGGCCAGCGGCCGGGCCCGGGCCGTGTACTGCGTGCGATCGAGGACGCCGCCGGCCCCGGCGACCGCCCGGCTCAGGCCCTCGTCGACGGCGTTCAGCGCCCGGTCGACCTCGTTGCGGGCATTGGCCAGCCGCTCGGGCCGGCCCGGATTGTCGCTCACCGCCTCGACGGAGGCGAGGCCGAACTCGGTCAGGCGCCCGGACAATTCGGCGATCAGTTCCAGCCGCACCTGCGCGTCGAGCGTGGCGTCCAGGGTGCGCTCGGCGGCGTGCATCGCCCCGTAGAGGCCGACAGCCGCCAGCACCACGAGGGCGGCCGCGCTCCCGACCAGCAGCCCGAAGCGTACCCTGAGCGATCTCATTCCTGGCCGTGTCCTCCCGTTGTTCCGACCATCCTTGCACGGGATCGCGGGGGAGGGCGAGGCGCCGACCGACAGGAGCGCAACGCCTCCCAACCCTGCCCGGCATCGCGATGAGCACGCGCCGACGAAGTCAGATCTCCTCTCGGCTCGGGCCGCGCCCCGGCAAGCACCCGAGCCCCACCAGCGTCTCGCGCACCGCCTCGTCCAATGGTGTGTGCGGCTCGGCCCCCAGGAACGCCACGAGTTCCGCATTGCTCATCCGCACGGGCTCCCGCCACAGGTAGCGCATCTCGCGGATCTCTCGCGCCAGCGGCCAGACCGGAGCGGCCAGCGGCAGGAGCGCCCAGGGGAAGCGCCGCGCCGTCACCTTGCGGCCGACCGCCCGGGCGATCGCCGCGATCATCTGCCGGCCGTCCGGGTCCCAGTGCCCGTCCATGTTGAAGGTCGCGAAGCGCGGAAGCTCCACCTCGCGCCCGGCCAGACGCACCATGGTCTCGGCGACGTCGGGCAGGTAGGCCCATTGGTGGCCGGTCCCCGGCGTACCGGGATCGAGGATCGTGCGCACCGGCCTGCCCGGTCGCACCAGGGCGGCGGAGAACCAGGAATTGGCGGTGGTGCGGGGGCCAAAGAAGTCGCCGGCGCGCAGGATCAGGCTGCGGACGCCGGATTCCCGCAGGCGCGCCTCCATGGCGATGCGGATGCGGCCCTTGCTGGTCCGGGGCGTCTGGGGGGCATCGGCGCCCGGGGTCGGGCCGGCATCGCGGCCGTAGACGTAGACGTTGCCGGGCAGGACGAGGCGGGCTTCCACGGCTCGGGCCGCGGTGATCGAGGCATCGAGCATCGGCAGCACCAGCCGGTCCCAGTCGCGGTAGCCCGGCGGGTTGACCGCGTGGACGATCAGCGACGCGCCCGCGGCCGCCGCGACCACGTCTTCGGGCACCATCGCGTCGCCCCGCACCCAGGCGAGTCCGTCCGCCTCCCGTCGCACCCGGCCGGGATCGCGGTGCAGGGCCCGCACCGTCCAGCCCTCGGCGGCGAGGCGTCGCGCCACCGCGCCGCCCACCCCGCCCGTCGCGCCCAGCACCAGGGCCATCCTCGTCGTCATCGCGTGCTCCTCGTTCGCCGCGGGTGAAGATGTGCCAGGGCGACGGTACGACGAAAATTGCCGAATCCCGGCGAGCGGCTATACGCTTTCGCATGACCGAACCGAGCTGGGACCATTATCGCGCCGCGCTCGCCGTGCTTGAGGAGGGCTCGCTCTCCGGCGCCGCGCGGGCGCTCGGCCTGACGCAGCCGACCCTCGGCCGGCAGATCGCGGCCCTGGAGCGGTCCTTGGGGGTGGCCCTGTTCACCCGCTCGCCCGCCGGCCTCGCGCCGACCGAGGCCGCGCTGATCCTGGCGCCGTACGCGCAATCCCTGAAGGCGACCGCCGAGGCCCTGCGCCGAGCGGTGACGGCGGAAGCGGAGGGGCTGTCCGGCCGGGTGCGGATCACCGCGTCCGAGGTGGTCGGCGCCGAGGTGCTGCCGCCGATCCTGGCCGCGTTGCACGCGCGCCACCCCCGCCTCGCCGTCGACGTGGTGCTCACCGACCGGATGCAGGACCTGCTGCGGCGCGACGCCGACATCGCCGTGCGCATGGCGCCGCCGACACAAGAGGCGCTGGTGGCGCGTCGGGTCGGCACGATCCGCCTCGGCCTCTACGGGCATCGCCGCTACCTCGACCGGTGCGGCGTACCGGAGCGCCCGGCGGATCTGGCCCGGCACAGCGTGATCGGCTTCGACGCCGAGACGCCGTTCCTGCGGGCGATGATGCGGGCGGCCCCCGCCCTCGGCGAGGCCGGCTTCGCCTGGCGCAGCGACAGCACGCTGGCGCAGCTCGCGGCTCTCCGGGCCGGCTTCGGCCTCGGCGCCTGCCACACGGTACTGGCTGGCCGCGATCCGAACCTGATCCGGGTGCTGCCGGAGATTGTCTGGGAGCTGCCGACCTTCGTGGCGATGCACGAGGACCTGCGCGCCTTGCGCCGCTGCCGGGTGGTCTTCGACGCGCTGGCGGAGGGGATGGCAGCGTATTGCGCGGAGTGAGGGAGGGCCGATGCGGCCCTCCACTCACCCCTTATCCAATCCCGCGATCGCCCGGGCGAAGTCCCGCGCCGCGAAGGGCTCGAGGTCGTCGACGCCCTCGCCGACGCCGATGAAGTGGACCGGCAGGCCGAACTTGGCGGCCAGCGCCACCAGGATGCCGCCGCGGGCGGTGCCGTCGAGCTTGGTCATGACCAGGCCGGTGACGCCGGCGGTCTTCTGGAAGATCTCGACCTGGCTCAGCGCGTTCTGGCCCACCGTGGCGTCGAGGACGAGGAGCACGGCGTGGGGCGTCTCCGCGTCGAGCTTGCGGATCACCCGGATCACCTTCTCGAGCTCCGCCATCAGCCCGGCCTTGTTCTGGAGCCGGCCGGCGGTATCGATCAGCAGGATGTCGGTGCCGGCATCGCGAGCGGCCTGGAGAGCGTCGTAGGCGAGGCCGGCGGCGTCCGAGCCCTGCGGCCGGGCCACCACCGGCGCGCCGGTGCGCTCGCCCCAGACCCGCAGCTGCTCGATCGCGGCGGCCCGGAAAGTGTCGCCGGCGGCCAGCATCACGCTGTGCCCCTGCGCCCGGAATTTCTGCGTGAGCTTGCCGATCGTCGTGGTCTTGCCGGCGCCGTTGACCCCGATCATCAGGATCACGAACGGCTTCTTCGTCGTGTCGATGACGAGCGGCTGCGCCACCGGATCGAGGGCGCGCTCGACCTCCGTCGCCAGGATCGCCCGCACCTCGTCGGGGGCGATGCCCTTCTCGTAGCGGCCCTTGCCGACCGCCTCGGCGATGCGGGTCGCGGTCTCGAGGCCGAAATCGGCCTGGATCAGCGCGTCCTCCAGCTCCTCCAGGGTGTCGGCGTCGAGCTTGCGCTTGGTGAACAGCCCGGTCACCCGGTCGGACAGGGCCGAGGAGGTGCGCTTGAGGCCGCCGGTCAGCCGGCCCCACCAGCTGCGCTTCTCCGCCGGCGCCTCGGGCTCCGCCGGGGGCTGGTAGATCACGAGAGAGTCGGGCTCGGCCGGGATCCCGGGGTCCCGAACCTCGGATTCTCGAACCTCGGGCTCCGGAGCCTCGTCTGCCTCGGGCTCGGGGGCCGCCGGCGCCAGGCCTTCGGGCTGCACGCCCTCGACCGGCTCCAGGTCGGCACCGGCCAGTTCGTCGGGCAGGTCGTGCTCCGGCTCGGTCTCGGGCGAGGCGTCCGTCACGGTTGGCGGCGCGGGCAGCACGTCATCGGCCCCGGTGGCGAAATCGGGCACGCCCTCCGACAGGGTGCCGGTCGGCTCCGTCGGCATCGTCACGGCGGGATCGGGGCTCTCGGCGGGAACCTCGGCGGGCGTTTCGGCAGGGGTCTCCGTCGGCGTCTCGGCCTTCCGGCCGAACAGTCGGCCGAACCAGCCCGGCTGTTTGGTCTCACTCATCCGCACTTGCTCCAGACCCTGCGGACGATCTAGGGCGGCCTGCCCCGAACTTCGCCCGCATCCGCCGCCACCGCGACAGGCTCATGATCGTTGACGACATACTCTCGCGGCTCCTCTACCGCGATGCCCTGGTGCTCGTCATCGACAAGCCGGCGGGATTGCCGGTGCATCCGGGGCCGAAGGGCGGCGAGACGCTGACCCAGCACCTCGATGCCCTGCGCTTCGGCCTGCCACGCCGTCCGGAAGCCGCCCACCGCCTCGATCGCGACACCTCCGGCTGCCTGGCCCTCGGCCGCCACGCCAAGGCGCTGGCCCGGCTGAACGCCCTGTTCGCGCAGGGACAAGCGGAGAAGACCTACTGGGCGCTGGTCGAGGGGGGGCCCGCGGAGGCATCCGGCGAGATCGATCTCCCGCTCGCGCGCCGCTCCGAGGACCCGCGCAGCTGGTGGATGAAGACCGATCCGGCCGGCGATCCCTCGCTCACCCGCTGGCGGGTCATGGGGCGCGATCCCTCCTCGGGGCGGACCTGGGTGGCGCTCACCCCGGTGACCGGCCGCACCCACCAGCTCCGGGTGCACTGCGCCGCGATGGGCTGGCCGATCCTCGGCGACGCGGTCTACGGAAGCGCCCCGCGGCAGGGCGGGCCGGGTCTGCAGCTCCATGCCCGTGCCCTCGCCCTGCCGCTCTACCCGAAGAAGCCGGCGATTGCCGTGGAGGCACCCGCGCCGGGGCATATGCGGGAGGGGCTGCGGGCCTGTGGGATGGCGGAGGAGTAACGGAATCCGGAATCCATGACCGCCGACGGTCCAGGACAGGGCTGAACGCGATCCGCCTGATCCGGGATCGTCAGCGGTTACGGATCCCGGATTCCCGCCTTCGGCGAGCCCCGGGACGTCGCGGACGGTGATGAGACCGTCGAGGAACGCGGGCAAACCCCAAGGGGAGGGCGCTCGCGCCTGCCGGCCCTCACGCCGCCCCGAGCGTCTCCAGCACCTCCCCCAGCACCCCCGGCATCATTTCCGGCAGGTCCTCCGAGATCAGCCCCGGCCCGTGCCGGCGGGCGGCCGCGGCGTGGAGCCAGACGGCGGCCGCGGCGGCCTCGAAGGGCTCCATACCCTGGGCGAGCAGGCCGCCGATGAAGCCGCACAGCACGTCGCCGCTGCCGGCGGTGCCGAGCCAGGGCGTGCCGTTGGGGTTGATGGCGGAGCGGCCGTCGGGAGCGGCGATCACCGTGTCGGCCCCTTTCAGCACCACGACGGCGTCGAGGACCGACGCCGCGGCGCGCGCCCGGGCGAGCTTCGACCCCTCCGCCGGCACCGCCGACACGCCCCGGAACAGGCGCGCGAACTCGCCCTCGTGCGGGGTCGCGACCGCCCGGGCCCCGCCCGCCGCGATCATCTCCGCGAGTTCGCCGGCCTTGCCCGAAAAGCTCGTCAGGGCGTCGGCGTCGAGGACGAGGCCGCGGCCCGCCTCCGCCGCGACCCGGACGAGGTCGCGGGTCGGGGCTCCGGTGCCGAGGCCCGGGCCGGCGACGATCGCGTTCAGGCGCTCGTCTGTGAGGATGTCGTCGAGGTCGTCCGCGCCGTCGCAGGGGCGCAGCATGATCGCGGTGAGCTGGGCCGCGTTCTCGGGGAGCGCCGGCGTCGGCGACAGGACGGTGACGAGGCCGGCGCCGATCCGCAGGGCCCCGCGGGCGGCGAGCCGCGCCGCGCCGGTGCGGTGGGCCGGGCCGGACAGCACCACGGCGTGGCCGCGGGTGTATTTGTGGCTGTCCTCCGCGAGGTGCGGGAAGGCGGCACCCCAGAGAGCCGGCCCGTTGACGTGGGCCGCAGGCCCGATCCCCGCCACGACGTCGTCCGCAATGCCGATCTCGGCGACCGTCACCGGGCCGCACAGGCGCCGGCCGGGCAGGAGCAGGTGGCCGGGCTTGCGGCGCACGAAGGTCACGGTCTCGGTGGCGGTGACGACCGGACCCGCGGACGCACCGGTGTCGCCGTCGAGACCCGAAGGCACGTCGACCGCCAGCACCGGCACGCCGGATTCGTTGATCCGCCCGACGAGCGCCGCGGCGTCGCCCTCGAGCGGCCGGGAGAGCCCCGCCCCGAACAGCGCGTCGACCACCAGGGTAAAGCCCGCGGGCTCGGCCGCGGCGGCCTCCGTCACCGGCCCGGTCCACTCGGCCGCCGCCGCCGCGGCATCGCCCGTCAGGGCCTCGACCGTTCCGAGCAGCGCCACCTCGACCACGAGGCCCGCCTTGGCCAGCAGCGCCGCGGCGACGAACCCGTCGCCGCCGTTGTTGCCCGGCCCGCACAGGACCAAGATCCGGCCGTCGCCGGCGAGCGCCCGGGCCCGTTCGGCCACGGCAGCGCCGGCGCGGCGCATCAGCGTCAGGCCCGGCGTGCCGGCATGGATCGCGGCGGCATCCGCCTGCCGCATCTCGTCGGTGGTGAGCAGCTCGGTCCCGACCATCGCGTCATACTCCGAGAAGCGCCCGGACGCGGCATCTTTGCCGTGGCACCAGGCTCGAGAACGGCGAATTGCGCAACAAACGCGCAGCAATTGGTTATCGATTGGGCATTCCCGGTCCGGTCCGGGGAAATCCCCCGTGGCGGTCGGCGCGGCGCGATGCTAGGAATGCCGCCGGAACCGTTGCAGACCAGGCCCGCCCGGCATGAAGAAGATCGAAGCGATCATCAAGCCCTTCAAGCTCGACGAGGTGAAGGAGGCCCTGCAGGAGGTCGGCCTCCAGGGCATCACGGTGATCGAAGCCAAGGGCTTCGGCCGCCAGAAGGGCCACACCGAGCTCTACCGGGGCGCCGAGTACGTGGTCGATTTCCTGCCCAAGGTGAAGCTGGAGATCGTGCTGCCCGACACGCTGGTGGACGGCGCCGTCGAGGCGATCCGCAAGTCGGCCCAGACCGGCCGCATCGGCGACGGCAAGATCTTCGTCTCCTCGATCGAGGAAGCGATCCGCATCCGCACCGGCGAGACCGGCTCGGACGCGATCTGACCGGCCTGCCCCTCTCTCTGCGACGACGAAAACCGCGGCCTGACACCCAGGACCGCGGCTTCATGGCGGCCAAAACGCCGTTCTAGGAAGGGATCAAACGAGAATGTCTAAGACCGCGACGGACGTCCTCAAGGAAATCAAGGAAAACGACGTCAAGTACGTCGATTTCCGGTTCACCGATCCGCGGGGCAAGTGGCAGCACGTCACCTTCGACGTGTCGCTGGTCGACGAGGACATCTTCGCCGAGGGCACGATGTTCGACGGCTCGTCGATCGCCGGCTGGAAAGCGATCAACGAGTCCGACATGCTGCTGATGCCGGACCCGGCGACGGCCTGCATGGACCCGTTCTTCTCGGCCTCGACCATGTCGATCGTTTGCGACGTGCTCGAGCCGGCCACCGGCGAGCCCTACGGCCGTGACCCCCGCGGCATTGCCAAGAAGGCCGAGGCCTTCGTGAAGGCCAGCGGCATCGGCGACACCATCTTCGTCGGCCCCGAGGCCGAGTTCTTCGTCTTCGACGACGTCCGCTTCTCCGCCGACCCGTACCACACCGGCTTCAAGCTCGATTCGGTCGAGCTGCCGATCAACGGCCAGACCGAGTACGAGGGCGGCAATCTCGGCCACCGCGTCCAGATCAAGGGCGGCTACTTTCCGGTCCCGCCGCAGGATTCGGCCCAGGACATGCGCGGCGAGATGCTCGCCGCCATGCAGTCGATGGGCGTCAAGGTCGAGAAGCACCATCACGAGGTCGCGTCTGCCCAGCACGAGCTGGGCATGAAGTTCGACACGCTGACCCTGATGGGCGACCAGATGCAGATCTACAAGTACTGCATCCACAACGTTGCCCAGAGCTACGGCAAGACTGCGACCTTCATGCCGAAGCCGGTCTACGGCGACAACGGCTCGGGCATGCACGTCCACCAGTCGATCTGGAAGGAAGGCAAGCCGCTCTTCGCCGGCAACAAGTATGCCGACCTGAGCCAGGAATGCCTGTGGTACATCGGCGGCATCATCAAGCACGCCAAGGCGCTCAACGCCTTCACCAACCCGTCGACCAACTCCTACAAGCGCCTGGTCCCGGGCTACGAGGCTCCGGTGCTGCTCGCCTACTCGGCCCGCAACCGCTCGGCCTCGTGCCGGATTCCGTGGACGACCTCGCCGAAGGCCAAGCGCGTCGAGGTCCGCTTCCCCGATCCGATGGCGAATCCCTACCTCGCCTTCGCCGCCATGCTGATGGCCGGCGTCGACGGTATCGTGAACAAGATCGATCCCGGTCCGGCCATGGACAAGGACCTCTACGACCTGCCCCCGGCGGAGCTCAAGGAGATCCCGACCGTGTGCGGCTCGCTCCGCGAGGCGCTCACCAGCCTCGACGCCGACCGTGAGTTCCTCAAGGCCGGCGGCGTGTTCAACGACGACTTCATCGATTCGTTCATCGAGCTGAAGATGACCGAAGTGATGCGGTACGAGATGACCCCGCACCCGATCGAGTTCGTGAACTACTACTCGCTCTGAGCCGCACCGGCGTCGAGCGTCGAGACAAGGGGGCCGGAGCGATCCGGCCCCTTCCTTTTTGGCATCCGGCTTGCCGTGTCGAGGCGAGACACCCCGGAGCCCCGATGACCGATCCGACATCCCCCGCCGCGACCCTGCGCGCACTCCTCGCCATCCTGGTCAAGTCTGCGCTGATCGCCGACGAGGCCCGGCTCGCTGGCTGGCGCCGGGAGGCGGCGGACCTGCACCGGCGCCTCGGGGGCCAGGACCTGTCCGCCCTCAAGCTCGACGGGATCTGGACGCTGGCGGTGCGCGAGGCCGAGGTGCCGGACCTGCGCCCCGACGAGACGCAGGTCTCGCTGACGATGCCGCAATCCTGCCCGCTGTCCCTCGACGAGCTGACGGAGCCCGGTTTCGACGTCGACGGCGCCGTCGACCGGGTGCGCAAATCGGCGTCCACCGGTTGAACGGCGGTCGGCCGTTGCTCGGCACCTGAGCGTGTCCCATATCAGGAAGCAACGCTCCGCGCTGCCGGCCGGGGCCGTCTTGCATGTTCTCCTGGGTCGAGCTGTTGGCCAAACGAATTCATCCGAGAGCGGCGCACGCCGCCCTGCCCACCCGCGAGGCCGTGCTCGCCTTCATCGAGGAATCGCCCCAGAAGGTCGGCAAGCGCGAGATCGCCCAGGCCTTCGGCATCAAGGGCTCGGACAAGATCGAGCTGAAGCGCCTGCTCAAGGAGATGCAGGAGGACGGCGCGATCGAGAAGGACCGCGCCGGCCTGCGCAAGGCCGGCCGGCTGCCGCCGGTCGTCGTCGCCGACATCGACACCCGCCGCGACCGGGACGGTGAGCTGGTCGCACGGCCGGCGCAGTGGGATCCGGAGGCCGGGCCTGCGCCCCTCATCACCGTGCTGATGCCGCGCGGGCGCCGTGCCAACGGGCCGGCCCCCGGTACCGGCGACCGGGCGCTCCTGAAGATCGAGCCCGACGGCGACGCGCCCGGGCGCTATCTCGGCCGGGTCATCAAGGTGATCGGCCGCAACAAGGCCGAGACGCTCGGCGTGTTCCGGGCGCTCCCGACCGGGGGCGGGCGGATCGTCCCCGTCGACAAGAAGGCGCAGGGACGCGAGATCGCGGTGCCGCCGGGCGGGGAGGGCGATGCGCTGGACGGCGACCTCGTCACCGTGACGCTCGGCCGCGAGGACCGGTTCGGGTTGACGCAGGGCCGCGTCAAGGACCGCCTCGGCAGCCTCGGCTCGGAGAAGGCGGTCAGCCTGATCGCGCTCCACGCCCACGGCATCCCGCACGTCTTCCCGCGCGAGGTGCTGGCGGAGGCCGAGGCCACCCGTGAGGTCGGGCTCGACGGCCGCGAGGATTGGCGCGACCTTCCCCTCGTGACCATCGACCCGCCGGACGCCAAGGACCACGACGACGCCGTGATGGCGGTCCCGGATCCCGATCCGGCCAATCCGGGCGGCTTCGTCGTCACGGTGGCGATCGCGGACGTCGCGGCCTATGTCCGGCCCGGCACCGCGCTCGACCGCGAGGCGCTGGTCCGCGGCAACTCGGTCTATTTCCCCGACCGGGTGGTGCCGATGCTGCCCGAGCGGATCTCGAACGACCTCTGCTCGCTGCGCCCTGGCCAGAACCGGCCGGCGCTCGCCGTCCGCATGACCGTGACGGCGGAGGGACGGAAGCTCCGCCACAGCTTCCACCGGGTCACCATGCGCTCGGCCGCCAAGCTCGCCTACGCGCAGGCGCAAGCCGCGATCGACGGTCGGCCGGACGAGGTCACGGGTCCGATCCTCGAGCCGGTGCTGCGCCCGCTCTGGGCCGCCTACCGGGCGCTGGCTGCGGCCCGCGACGCGCGGGGGCCGCTGGCGCTGGACCTGCCCGAGCGCAAGGTGATCCTGAATCCCGAAGGCGGGGTCGACCGGGTGATCGTGCCGGAGCGCCTGGAGGCGCACCGGCTGATCGAGGAGTTCATGATCCAGGCCAACGTCGCGGCGGCCGAGACCCTTGAGGCGAAGGGCCAGCCGCTGATCTACCGCGTCCACGACGAGCCCTCGCTGGAGAAGATGCGGGCGCTCGGCGAGGTCATGGCCTCGATCGGCCTGAAGCTGCCGAAGGAGGCGAACCTTCGGCCCGCCCTGTTCAACCGCATCCTCGGTATGGTGGAGGGCGGCGAGCACCAGCTCTTCCTTAACGAAGTGGTGCTGCGCTCGCAGGCCCAGGCCGTCTACGCCGCCGACAATGCCGGCCATTTCGGCCTCGCCCTGCGCCGCTACGCTCACTTCACCTCGCCGATCCGGCGCTACGCCGACCTCATCGTGCACCGCGCCCTGATCCGGGCGCTTCGCCTGGGCTCCGACGGCCTGCCGCCGGACATGGAGAGCGGCGACCTCGCCGAGATCGGCCAGCAGATCTCGGCCGCCGAGCGCCGCGCCATGGCGGCGGAGCGCGAGACCATCGACCGGCTGATCGCCCACCACCTCGCCGACCGGGTCGGCGCGACCTTCTCGGGGCAGGTCTCGGGCGTGACCCGCTCGGGCCTGTTCATCAAGCTCGACGAGACCGGGGCCGACGGCTTCGTGCCGATCTCGACGCTGGGCGCCGATTACTTCCGCCACGAGGAGGGCCGCCACGCCCTCGTCGGCGAGCGCACCCGCCAGACCTTCCGCCTCGGCGACAAGGTCGAGGTGCAGCTGATGGAAGCCGCCCCGGTGGCCGGGGCTCTTCGCTTCGAGATCGCCGGCGGCGGCCGAACTGGGGTGCCCGCTCCGGCCCGCGGCGGCCCGCGCAAGGGCCGGCCCGCACCGGCGAGCCGGGACAGCCTGACCAAGCGCCGCGGGAGACGCGCATGATCGAGATCCACGCCGGCCCCGCCGCCGAGCCTGTCGAGGCGCAAGCCGCGCGGATGGACGCTCGTCCATCCTGGATGCTGGCGATGTGGCGCGGCTTCCGCAACCGCTGCCCGCATTGCGGCGAGGGCCGGCTGTTCGGCCGCTTCCTCAAGGTACGGCCTGCCTGCGAGGCTTGCGGGCTCGAGCTGCACCACCATCGGGCCGACGACCTGCCGCCCTACCTGGTGATCTTCGTCGTCGGTCATCTCGTGGGCTTGGGCGTCCTCGAGACCGAGATGCGCCTCGATGTGCCGTTCTGGTTCCAGATGACTTTCTGGCCTGCGCTCGCCCTCATCGCCTCGCTGCTCCTGCTCCAGCCGACCAAGGGGGCGGTGGTCGGGCTGCAATATGCCCTTGGCATGCACGGCTTTTCCGCGATACGCCGCGCCGGGGCTCAAGGAGCGGACAGCTCGGGCCGGCACGTGACGGAGACGCGGGATGGCGGCAGGACCGACGGACGGGAACTCGGCTCCGGCCACCCTTGAGCGGAAGAAGCGGCCCCTGCGGATCCGCAACGCCGCGACGCTGATCATTCTCGACCGCTCGGGCGACCAGCCGAAGGTGCTGATGGGCCGGCGTCATGCCGGGCACAAGTTCATGCCCGGCCTGTTCGTCTTTCCGGGCGGACGGATCGAGCTCGGCGACCGCTCCATGCCGGTGGCCGGCACCCTCAACGACCGGGCCGAAGCCGCCCTGGCCGAGCAGGTCCACCCGCCGCTGTTCCATCTCGGCCGGGTGCTGGCGCTCGCGGCGATCCGCGAGACCTACGAGGAGACCGGGCTGATGGTCGGCTCCCTCGATTACGGCCCGCCCGAGACGGCGCCGCCCGGCGCGTGGTCGGCCTTCCGCGAGGCCGGTGTGATGCCCGACCTCGAACTGCTGCAGTTCGTCGCCCGGGCGATCACGCCGCCCTCCCGGCCCAAGCGCTTCGACACCCGCTTCTTCGCCGTCGACCGCGATGCGGTGGTGGCCGAGACGCCCGGCATCGTCGGTCCCGATTCGGAACTGACCGAGCTCGCCTGGGTCGACCTCGCGGCGGCGCGCAAGCTGGACTTGCCGCGCATCACGTCAATCGTGCTGGACGAGCTGGAGGCCCGGCTCGCGGCGGGGTTCAGCCCGATGCTCCCGGTGCCGTTCTTCCGCGACGTGGATGGCGAGCACACACGGGAAGAGCTGTAGGGCGGGCCGCCGTCGGCGACCCGGGGTGGCCTTCCTGGGCTGCCTGATCCATATGGGCCGGCCCTGACGGCCAGCCCCACCATGACCAGCCTCACCCCCGATTCCGAGTTCGACGCGGCACGCCTCGCCGCCATCGCAGCGGCCATCGCCTGCGTGGCGGTGGTCGGCGTCGGGCTCAGCCTGTCGATCCCGCTCCTCTCGCTCGAGATGGAGCGGATGGGCCTGTCCAACACCTGGATCGGCGTCAACACGGCGATCGCCGGGGTGGCGAGCATCGTGGTCCTGCCTTTCGTGCCGCGGGTGGCGGCGCGCCTCGGCGTGATGCCGCTGCTCCTCGGCGCCATCGCGGTCGGGGCGCTGACGCTCCTCGGCTTCCGGGCGGTCTACGATTTCGCCTGGTGGTTCCCGCTGCGGTTCGTGTTCTCGGCCGCCCTCGGCGTGCTGTTCGTCCTCTCCGAGTTCTGGATCAACCAGGCGGCGCCGCCGGCCCGGCGGGGCTTGGTGATGGGCGTCTACGCCACGGTGCTGGCGCTCGGCTTCGCCATCGGCCCGGGGCTGCTGCGCGTCCTCGGCACCACCGGGTGGGCGCCGTACCTCGCCGGCGCCGCGCTGTTCTGCGCCGGGGCGCTGCCTCTCGTGATGGCCCGCGGGCTCTCGCCGGAGATCCCGCACAAGGGCGGGCGCGGCTTCGTCGGCTACCTGCGGGTCGCGCCCTCGGCGACGCTGGCGGCCCTCGTCTATGGTGCGGTCGAGACCGGGGGCTTCGCCATCCTGCCGATCTACGGCCTGCGGCTCGGCCTCACTGCGGAGCAGGCGGCGGGCCTCGTCAGCCTCGCGGCGCTCGGCAATGTGCTGTTCCAGATCCCGGTCGGGCTCATCGCCGACAAGGTCGACAAGCGCCGGGTGCTCCTCGCCGCGGCGTTCCTCGGCGCGGTCGGGGCCGTGGCCCTGCCGCTCGGAGCCGACGACCTGCGGTTGCTCGGCGCGATCCTGTTCGTCTGGGGCGGCATCGCCGGCACGCTCTACACCGTCGGCCTCGCCCATCTCGGCGCCCGCTTCGACGGCGCGGCTCTGGCCGGTGCCAACGCCGCCTTTCTGGTGCTCTACAATATCGGCCTGGTGCTGGGGCCGCCGCTGGTCGGCGGCGGCATGGACCTCGCCTCGCCGCACGGCTTCGCCTGGTCACTGGCGTTGCTGTTCGTCGGCTACCTCGCGGTGGTGGGCGGGCGGATCATCCGGGCCGCGCCGTGACGTCGCGCCGGGCTTGACGCCCGGGGGGCGATGGGGCAGGAAGGCGCCGCGTTCTGGCCGGGCCTGCCCGGCCGTTTTGCGTTTCGGTCCTCCGGGCGCAACACCCATCATCCACAAGAGGTCGCGCCATGGCCAAGGCCGTCACCATCAAGATCAAGCTGCTCTCGACCGCCGATACCGGCTATTTCTACGTCACCAAGAAGAACTCCCGTACCAAGACCGACAAGCTGTCGTTCAAGAAGTACGACCCGATCGCGCGTAAGCACGTCGAGTTCAAGGAAACCAAGATCAAGTAATCTTCGGGCTGCGGTTTTAGCAGCATGAAAAAGGCCGCCCGCGAGGGCGGCCTTTTTCCGTTGGGGCGATCGTCAGCCGAACAGGTACATCGCCCCCGGCAGGGCGACGAAACCGGCGGCGCAGCCATAGGCGAGCCACAGGCCCGGCCGACGGGCGGCGAGGCGGCGCAGGCGCTTGGCGGTCGGCCCGGCCTTGACGGTGCGCCCGTTCACGCACGAGCAGAGCAGGTTATGGGCCTCGCCGGTGCTCAACTCGAAGAAACTGCGGGCCTCTCCGAAGGTGTCGCCGGTGAGCCCGCTCGCCCGCAGGACCGGATCGGCATAGGCGAAAGCGAGCGGCGAGTTGTCGGCCCGGATCGCCGCTCGCATCTTGCGAGGCACGAACTCAATCTCCTCCAGGGTGATGAAGCTGCGGCCCGGATCGCGTTCGAGAATCTCGGCGAAGCGCTCGAGCCGGGCTCGGCGGCCTTCGAGAAGAGCCGGGACCGTCTCGACGTCGGCAATGTCGCGGATGTGGCGAAGCGGCTGATGTTCCATGCTGGGAACCTCATCGATGCGCGGCAGCCCGTTGCGCGCTGCTGGTGCGCCAGCATGCGCCAAGCATCTCTCCGATGCATTGGCCCACGTTAACACATTCTCTTGATCGCCTTTCTGCCGAGCTTGAAGCAAACGCCGGTAAAGCCGTTGGCGACAAGAGGTTGAATACGTCGCTTCAAGCGTGGCCTTTGCTCATCCGGCAGCCGGCCTGCGACCGCCGGACGCAGGCCGGCCCGGGCGTCAGGTCACCTCGAACCAGCCCCAGAGGCCGGTGTCGAACCGCTCCAGGGCCGTCGCGCTGACGAGCCAGCGGCCGGGATTGTCGGCCAGGAACGCGATCCGGGCGGTGCGGCCCTCGAGCAGCTGGAACGTGTCGAGCCAGTAGGGCTCCCAGCCGTCGTCGAGGGGGTGGAGCAGCCGGAAGACGTGGCCGTGCAGGTGCAGCGATTGCGGGAAGGCGGTGGTGTTGGTGAGCGCCAGCACCACGGCGGTGTTGCGCTTGACCGAGAACAGGGGCGGGTTCTCCGCCCGCCCGGCGGCGCCGTTCAGCGTCCAGATCCGGGTAGGGTCGCCGGTGAAGACCGGGGCCGCTTCGGGCTTCGCCTTGTCGAACACCGCGCCGCCCGCGACGGCGACGTCGCGCCGGAAGGCGTTCTGCAGCTTGATCTCCGGCGGCAGGAGCTTGTTCTCGCCGATCGGCGCCACCGGCGGCCGGGCCGCGACCGGCTCACCCTTCGCGACGATGCGGGCGAGCGGCATCCCCTGGCCGATCAGAGCCACCACGGCGCCCGCCGGCTCGGACGCCCCCGGCACGTCGAGGAGGATGTCGTAGCGGGTGCCGGGCTGGAAGGGGAGGGTGGCCCGCAGGGGCTCGAAGGTGTCGGTCGGCTGCCCGTCCACCGCCGCAACCCAGGCCTTGAGGCCATCGAAGCGGATCCGGGTCGCACGGGCGTTGCAGGCATTGGCAAGGCGCAGGCGCAGGCGGGTGCCAGGCGCGGCCTCGATCAGCTCCGGCGCCGGCTTTCCGTTGATCGTGAGCGCGTTGCCGAGCCGGCCCGAGCTCGCCGCGAAGGCGACCTGCCCGAAGGCCGCGAGCGTCCCGTCGGCCTCCAAGCGCCAATCCTGCAGGATGAGCGGCACGTCGCGGTCGACGACCGGGGCCTTCGCCTCCTCGACCACCAGCATGCCGGAGAGCCCGCGCCCGGCGGGCTCGCTCGATCCGCCGACCACGAGGGGGCGGATGAGGAAGGTGCCGGCATCCGGCGGGGTGAACTCGTAGAGGAAGCTCGCCCCTGGCGCGACCGGAGCCTGCGTCACCCCGCCGACCCCGTCCATGGCGTTGCGGTTGCGCACACCATGCCAGTGCAGCGACAGGGGCCGCTCGGTCTTGTTCTCCAGGCGCAGGCGCACCGCCTCGCCGAGCTTGACGCGCAGGACCGGCGGCGCCACCGATCCATCGCCTTTGCCGTCGAAGGTCCAGACCGGGGTCTCGGGCGCCGGCTCCGGCTTGATCCGTGCCTTCGCGGGCGTCGCGACCAGCTGCTTCGCCTCCGCTGCGCCGGGTGCCGGCGAGGAGGTTGTTCCCGACGTCCCGCCCTGCGCCCGGGCCAGGGCCGGCGCGAGGGAGAGGGCGGCGCCGGCGAGCAGCACACGGCGCGAGGGCGGCAGGGACGACGGCATGGCACCTCGCTGAAGGGAGTTTTCGGCGGAGTCGTTCGCGCGGGGCGGGCGGCCTGCGCGGGGATCCGCCTTGTAGCCGGGGCGCGGGCGCGGGGCGAGGCGTGACCTAAAATTCTTGCTGCGCGACCGATCGACCATGCTATAGAGCCGCGCCCGGGTGCGTCAGGCCTCGGGCGCGAGCGTCGCGGGCGTGGCGGAATTGGTAGACGCGCTGGATTTAGGTTCCAGTGACGAGAGTCGTGGGGGTTCGAGCCCCTCCGCCCGCACCACCTCCGCCAGGCGACACGACGGATTGGGTTCAAGCAGCAGTGCCGGCCCCTTGTCCTGACGGTCCCGTCGCACGGCGTCGATGACAGCGCCGTCCGGGCCCGCAGCCAGGCCGGATTCGAAGGTGCAAGGCGGAATGACGACGATGCAGGTGACCGAGACCAAGGCCGAGGGGCTCAAGCGCGAATTCCAGGTGGTCCTGCCCGCGGCCGAGCTGGAGAGCCGGCTCGCGACCGAGCTCGACGGGATCAAGGGCAAGGTGCAGCTCAAGGGCTTCCGCCCGGGCAAGGTGCCGGTCGCCCACCTGCGCAAGGTCTACGGCCGCTCCGTGATGGCCGACGTCGTCCAGAACGCCGTCAACGAGGCCAACCAGAAGATCGTCGAGGACAACAAGCTCAAGCTCGCCCTCGAGCCTCAGGTGCAGATGCCCGAGGACAAGGACGAGATCGAGAAGGCGCTCGACGCCAAGGCCGACCTCTCGTTCAAGATCGCTCTCGAGGTGATGCCGAGCTTCGACCTCGTCGACCTCTCGGACGTGAGCCTGACCAAGCAGGTCGTCACCCCCTCCGACGAGGAGATCAACGAGACGATCGAGCGGATGGCCTCGGCCAACCGCCCGTTCGAGGACCGGCCGGAGGGCCAGTACGCCGAGAGCGGCGACCGCGTCGTCATCAACTTCACCGGCCGGATCGACGGCACCCCGTTCGAGGGCGGCACCGGCGAGGACATCAACCTCGATCTCGGCTCGGGCACCTTCATCCCGGGCTTCGAGGACCAGCTCCTCGGCGCCAGGGTCGGCGACGAGCGCCTGGTCAAGGTCACCTTCCCGGAGAACTACGGCGCCGAGCACCTCGCCGGCAAGGAGGCCGAGTTCGACGTGACCGTGAAGGCTATCAAGCTTCCGGGTGAGCTCAAGATCGACGACGAGCTCGCCAAGAACTTCGGCATGGATTCGCTCGACGCCCTCAAGGACGCCGTGCGCACCACCATGGGCCGCGAGTACGAGGCGGCCTCGCGCCAGAAGCTGAAGAAGGGCCTGCTCGACGCCCTCGACAGCCGCTACTCCTTCGAGCTGCCCCCGAGCCTCGTTCACCAGGAGTTCGCCGCCGTGTGGGCCCAGGTCGAGCAGGACCTCAAGAACCGCGGCAAGACCTTCGAGGACGAGGACACCACCGAGGAGAAGGCGCGCGAGGAGTACCGCCGGATCGCCGAGCGCCGCGTGCGCCTCGGGCTGGTGCTTGCGCAGGCCGGCGAGAGCGCCGATATCAAGGTCTCGGACGACGAGGTGAATCAGGCCCTGATCGCCCGCGTCCGTCAGTTCCCGGGCCAGGAGCAGCAGGTCTGGGATTTCTACCGCAAGACCCCGCAGGCGCTGGCCGAGCTGCGCGCCCCGCTGTTCGAGGAGAAGGTGGTTGACCACGTCCTCGGGCAGGTCAAACTGGTCGAGGAGCCCGTCTCCAAGGAGGCGCTGTTCGCCGACGAGGACGACGCCGAGGAAGGTGTTAAGGCCGAAAAGGCCGAGGCTGCTCCCGCGGGTGAGTCCAACCCGGCCTGATCCCCGGCCGACCCCCTCGAGCGGGCGGCGGACGGGGCCTGCGAGGTCGTTCGTTCCGCCGTCATCCCGGTCGCCCAGAAGCGGCCGGGTTCCGTTCAGAGGGCCAGTGAGATGAGAGATCCGGTCGACTTCTACAACAGCGCGCTCGTCCCCATGGTGGTCGAGCAGTCGAGCCGCGGCGAGCGCGCCTTCGACATCTACTCGCGCCTCTTGCGCGAGCGCATCATCTTCCTGACCGGCCCGGTCGAGGACTATTCCGCGTCGCTGATCGTGGCGCAGCTGCTGTTCCTCGAGGCGGAGAACCCGAAGAAGGAAATCTCCTTCTACATCAACTCCCCGGGCGGCGTGGTCACCTCCGGCCTGTCGATCTACGATACGATGCAGTTCATCCGTTGCCCGGTCGCCACGCTCTGCGTCGGCCAGGCCGCCTCGATGGGCTCGCTGCTGCTCGCCGCCGGCGAGGCCGGCCACCGCTTCGCCCTGCCGAACGCCCGGATCATGGTGCACCAGCCCTCCGGCGGCTTCCAGGGCCAGGCCACCGACATCCTGATCCATGCCCGCGAGATCGAGGCCCTGAAGCGGCGCCTCAACGAGATCTACGTGAAGCATACCGGCCGCGACTACGACGCCATCGAGCAGGGCCTGGAGCGCGACAACTTCATGACCGCCGACGCGGCCAAGGAGTGGGGCCTCATCGACGAGGTGCTCCAGAAGCGGGCCGAGGCGCCGGCGCAGGCCTAAAGCCTGCGGCAGCGTCGCCCGCCGGAGGAACCCGCCCGGGTGGGACCTCCCCCGGCGGGAGGTCGCCGCTCCGGAAGGCGGACCCCCGATGCGGCCATTTGGCGGTAGCCTGTCGCATCCGTGGGATTGATCCGGCGGTGGCTGCGTGTTTGCATCGCGATTCTGCGTCGGGCGCTCGGCGCGCGGTGGGCGGTGACTGTTTCTTTAGCCGGGCGCCACTATCTAAAAGCGATGCGGTCGTGCCCCCGGGGCGGGACCGATCGGGGACTTGGAGACCCATATGAGCAAGGCTGGCGGCAACGACTCGAAGAGCACGCTGTACTGCTCGTTCTGCGGCAAGAGCCAGCACGAGGTTCGCAAGCTGATCGCGGGCCCGACCGTCTTCATCTGCGATGAGTGCGTCGAGCTGTGCATGGACATCATTCGCGAGGAATCGAAGTCCTCGCTGGTGAAGTCGCGGGACGGCGTACCGACCCCGAAGGAGATTCGGCGGGTCCTGGATGACTACGTCATCGGGCAGGACTTTGCCAAGAAGGTCTTGTCTGTGGCTGTGCACAACCACTACAAGCGCCTGGCGCACGCGACCAAGCACAACGACGTCGAGCTGGCGAAGTCCAACATCCTGCTGATCGGCCCGACCGGGTCGGGCAAGACCCTTCTGGCCCAGACCCTGGCGCGCATCCTCGACGTGCCGTTCACGATGGCCGACGCCACGACGCTGACCGAGGCCGGTTACGTCGGCGAGGACGTCGAGAACATCATCCTCAAGCTGCTCCAGGCCTCGGACTACAACGTCGAGCGGGCGCAGCGCGGCATCGTCTACATCGACGAGATCGACAAGATCTCCCGCAAGTCCGACAACCCGTCGATCACCCGCGACGTGTCGGGCGAGGGCGTGCAGCAGGCCCTCCTGAAGATCATGGAGGGCACGGTCGCCAGCGTGCCGCCGCAGGGCGGGCGCAAGCATCCGCAGCAGGAATTCCTCCAGGTCGACACGACCAACATCCTGTTCATCTGCGGCGGCGCTTTCGCGGGGCTGGAGCGGATCATCTCGGCCCGCGGCAAGGGCACCTCGATCGGCTTCGGCGCCACCGTCCAGGCTCCGGACGACCGCCGCACCGGCGAGATCTTCCGGAACGTCGAGCCGGAGGACCTGCTGAAGTTCGGCCTCATCCCCGAATTCGTCGGCCGCTTGCCGGTCCTGGCGACCCTCGAGGATCTGGACGAGACCGCCCTGAAGCGGATCCTGCAGGAGCCGAAGAACGCGCTCGTCAAGCAGTACCAGCGCCTGTTCGAGATGGAGAACGTCGACCTGACGTTCCAGGAGGAGGCGCTGAGCCTCGTCGCCCGCAAGGCGATCGAGCGCAAGACCGGCGCCCGCGGCCTGCGCTCGATCCTGGAGAGCATCCTGCTCGAGACGATGTACGACCTGCCGGGCCTCGACTCGGTCGAGCAGGTGGTGATCGGGCCGGAGGTCGTCGACGGCAAGTCGCGGCCGCTCTACATCCACGGCGACCGCGGCAAGGACGCGCCGGCGAGCGCCAGCGCCTGATTGTCACCCAGAGGCCGCCGCCAAAACGGCGGCCTCTTGCTTGAGAGATGGCCGAATGCGGCCGGGTGGCACGGTGCTTGAAAGCGGCACCCGGAGGAGCCACCTGAGAGTCAACGCGGCGGCCGCATGCTCACCGAAACGAGGTGCGGTGCCGCGACCCGGCCGCTCTCCTCGTTCCGACCCCCGCGGCCCGGTCGGCCCCCATGTTCCTCCTGCTTGTCCCCTGTGAGGGGAGGGATCTGGGCGTCACCACACAAGGAAGTCAGTCAATGACCCAGCCGAAATCGCGCCAGCCCGTCGTCCCCGGCTCGACCGGGACCTACGCGGTCCTGCCGCTGCGCGACATCGTGGTCTTCCCGCACATGATCGTGCCGCTCTTCGTCGGCCGCGAGAAGTCGATCCGGGCGCTCGAGGAGGCGGTGCGCACCGATCGCCACATCCTGCTCGCCACCCAGGTCAATGCCACCGACGACGACCCGGCGACCGACGCGATCTACACCATCGGCACGCTCGCCAGCGTGCTCCAGCTGCTCAAGCTCCCCGACGGCACCGTGAAGGTGCTGGTGGAGGGTGGCGGTCGGGCCAAGATCCAGGATTTCGTGCGCTCGGACGAGTACTACGCCGCCGAGGCCGAAGTGCTGCCGAACGATCTCGGAGACCGGATCGAGGCCGAGGCGCTCGCCCGCTCGGTGATCTCGGAGTTCGAGAACTACGTCAAGCTCAACAAGAAGATCTCGCCCGAGGTGGTCTCGGCGGTGATCCAGATCGACGAGCCCTCGAAGCTCGCCGACACCGTCGCGTCGCACCTCGCCGTCAAGATCTCCGACAAGCAGGCGATCCTCGAGATCCCGACCGTCGCCCAGCGTCTGGAGCGCGTGCTCTCGTTGATGGAGAGCGAGATCTCGGTGCTGCAGGTCGAGAAGCGCATCCGCACCCGCGTCAAGCGGCAGATGGAGAAGACTCAGCGCGAGTACTACCTGAATGAGCAGATGAAGGCCATTCAGAAGGAGCTCGGCGACGAGGACGGCCGCGACGAGCTGGCCGAGCTCGAGGACAAGATCGAGAAGACCAAGCTCTCCAAGGAGGCGCGGGACAAGGCATTGGCCGAGCTGAAGAAGCTGCGCCAGATGTCGCCGATGTCCGCCGAGGCGACGGTCGTGCGCAACTACCTCGACTGGATGCTCGGCATCCCGTGGGGCAAGCGCTCGAAGATCAAGAAGGATCTGCCCGGAGCGCAGGCGATGCTCGACGCCGATCATTTCGGCCTCGACAAGGTGAAGGAGCGGATCGTCGAGTACCTGGCGGTGCAGCAGCGCGCCAACAAGCTCACCGGCCCGATCCTGTGCCTCGTCGGACCGCCCGGCGTCGGCAAGACCTCGCTCGGCAAGTCGATCGCCAAGGCCACGGGCCGCGAGTTCGTGCGCATGTCGCTCGGCGGCGTGCGCGACGAGGCTGAGATCCGCGGTCACCGCCGGACCTATATCGGCTCGATGCCCGGCAAGATCGTGCAGTCGATGCGCAAGGCCAAGACCTCGAACCCGCTCATCCTGCTCGACGAGATCGACAAGATGGGCATGGACTTCCGCGGCGATCCGTCCGCGGCGCTCCTCGAGGTGCTGGATCCGGAGCAGAACGCGACCTTCAACGACCATTACCTCGAGGTCGATTACGACTTGTCGAACGTGATGTTCGTGACGACGGCCAACACCCTCAACATCCCGCCGGCCCTGCTGGACCGGATGGAGGTGATCCGTATCGCCGGGTACACCGAGGAGGAGAAGGTCGAGATCGCGCGCAAGCACCTGATGCCGGGCGCGCTGAAGAAGCACGGCCTCGACGACAAGGAATGGTCGATCACCGATGACGGCCTGATGCTGCTGATCCGCCGCTACACCCGCGAGGCGGGCGTGCGAAACCTGGAGCGCGAGATCTCGAACCTGATCCGCAAGGCGGTGAAGGAGATCCTGATCTCGGGGGTGAAGAGCGTGACGGTCTCGGCCGACAACCTCGACACTTTCCTCGGCCCGGCGAAGTTCCGCTACGGCGAGGTCGAGACCGACGATCAGGTCGGCGTCGTCACCGGACTGGCCTGGACCGAGGTCGGCGGCGAGCTGCTCACGATCGAAGGCGTCATGATGCCCGGCAAGGGCAAGATGACCGTGACCGGCAACCTGCGCGACGTGATGAAGGAGTCGATCTCGGCAGCGGCGTCCTACGTCCGTTCGCGAGCCGTCGATTTCGGCGTCGAACCGCCGTTGTTCGAGCGCCGGGACATCCACGTCCACGTGCCGGAGGGTGCGACCCCGAAGGACGGGCCCTCGGCCGGCATCGCCATGGCGACGGCGATCGTTTCGGTCATCACCGGAATCCCGGTGCGCCGCGACATCGCGATGACCGGCGAGGTGACGCTGCGCGGCCGGGTGCTGCCGATCGGCGGCCTCAAGGAGAAGCTGCTGGCGGCTCTGCGGGGCGGCATCAAGATCGTGCTGATCCCGGAGGAGAACGCCAAGGATCTGGTGGAGATTCCGGATAGCGTGAAGAACGGGCTCGAGATCGTCCCCGTCTCGCGCATGGATCAGGTTCTTGAGCGGGCGCTGGTGCGCAAGCCCGAGGCGATCGACTGGGATGAGCCACTGCCGAAGGCCTCTCCTGCTCGGTCAGAGGATGACGCGTCGGGGTTGGTGGCGCACTAAACGTCTGACCCGCTGCTGACAATGAGAAAGGCCCCCGGATCTTCCGATCCGGGGGCCTTTCTCTGCTCGGGCTGGAGCCCCCTCGCCCGAGACGGTGTCGGGACTGATCGTCAGGCGCTGCGGCGCCGGCCCAGCCCGCTGTTCTTCGCCAGCTCGGAGCGCTGAGCGGCGTAGTTGGCGGCGACCATCGGGTAGTCGTGCGGCAGGCCCCACTTGCGGCGGTACTCCTCGGGGGTGAGCCCGCGGGTCGACAGGTGGCGCTTGAGCGACTTGTACTGACGGCCGTCCTCGAGGCTGATCAGGTAGTCCGGGGTCACCGTCTTCTTGATCGGCATCAGCGGAACCGGCTTCTCCGCCTCGATCGGTTGGGCGTCGCCGAGCCGGCTCAGCGACTGGTGCACCGCGTTGATCAGGGCCGGCAGATCGGCCACCGGCACGGAGTTGTTGGACACGTAAGCCGACACAATGTCGGCTGCGCGCTCAATCAGGTTGGTTTCTTGATCTTGGTCCAGCATTCCATTGGCTCCGATGGCAGAGTGCGTGCCCCATGCGTCTTTGAGCGCCGTGGGTCAATATTTCTTTTTGCGAATGCGACAGAATTACACCGGAGAAACAAAATTGTGCACCATCGATAGTGAGCGGCTGTCGCCCCTGATAGAAATTTTTGCCTATGCGCTGATGTAATACATGCCCTGCATGCTGGGTTGAGCAAACCTCGCGTGCGCGAGCGTTCCGGTGGAAGCTACCGGCACCATGGAGGCCCCCCGCGTCGAGACGTGCGAGAGGGGAGGGCTCCCTTTCGCGTGAGCGTCACAAAGGGAGTTGACGGGGCAAATTCCGAGGCCTATACGACCACCCATCGGCGCCGGCCGCTCCCGCGGACCGGCCGCTGAGACGTCTTCTGCACAGTCTGGGCCAGTGGGCCTGACCTTGGTCAGGCACTGGTCCTGTTGTCGCCGATGATCGCCGGTTCGGACCGGCCCGCTCTTTGACAAGTTCATCTGAGAAAGAGAAGCGTGGACGGCGTCGTCCC
>NZ_BPQJ01000037.1:0-15367 GCF_022179185.1 Methylobacterium frigidaeris
CTGCAAGGGCTCACTCACCTGCCCATCCACCAAAACCGCGTTCTCACACAGCCTGGATCGCGAGCGTCACGTCGTCGATGGAGCGCGGCAATTGGGCCGGGGCGACCTGAACGAGGGCGATCCGCTTCGGGTTGTCGGCGATGTCCGATGGCGTCGCGAGCTGGCCGCCCTTGAGGCCGGCCTTCAGGGTGATCAGGCCGCTCGCCTGCAGCAGGTTCAGGGCGCGGCTGAGATTTGTCACGTTGTTGGGCAAGGCTACCGTGGCGCCGGCCGGTACGTCGGCGAGGCTCTTCACCTTGCGCGAGTAGATCCCGAGCGGCTCGATATGGGTGGCCGCGGTCACCGCGAAGGTCGTGCCGAGCTGCGCCTCCTCGGTGCGCAGGTAGGGCGCGTGCTGGAAGAAGTTCGCATCGGCGTCGCCGTGGAGGATCAGGGAGTTCGGCCTGATGTCGCCGGAGATCTCGATGATCGCGACATCGAGATCGGGGGCGAGCTTCTCCTTCACGAAGCGCAGGATCTCGGCATGCGGCACCGAGGAGGCGACGATCCGCAACGGTGCGGAGAGAGCGGCGCCGGAGAGGAGCGACAAAGCCGCGGCGGCGAGCAGGGTGCGTCTGGCGAAGGCGAGCATTGTCAGTCCTGTGGACGATGTCCGGGGGCGCCGCGGCCCGCGTGCCGGACCTGTGCCGGCGAGCGTCAATTTGTTCTTCTCAAAGAACGATCGGCCGGAGGGCGGCGAGGTGGCGCTTGTCGCCGAAGGCGACGCCGGGAACAAGAGCGCGCGACCACGAATCGTTTATTGATGCGAAATTTGAAAGAAATCAGCTGCACCGCGCGTCGAGAGAGTAACGCTGTCTTCCTTCCGCGCGTTCTTCAAAAAGAACATTCTCGTTGACTCAGGACCATCCCGAAGCGGAGCATGCCGGTCCCGGGCCGCGCCCGATCCGGATGCGCCGGTGCTGCCACGGCCAGCCCCGCGCCGGCGAGCGCCCGGCCTTTCGCCTCCCCTTTCCAGGCCTTTCATGCCCGATCGCCGCCAAGCCCTCGCCCTCCTGTCGTCGACGCTGCTCCTGCCGCTCGGCGCCCGCCTCCCCCACGCGCAGGAGGCGGAGACTCTGTCTCGCGCGCGGGAGGCGGAGCCGCGGCGGGGCGGCACGCTGACGCTCGTCGAGGTCGGCGAGCCGACCACCCTCGTGCCGCTGACCGACTCGAACACCCGCACCCGCAATCTCAGCACGAAGGTCATCGAGGGCCTGCTGCGCTTCGACGCCAGCTTCGCCCCGCAGCCGCTCCTGGCCACCGGCTGGAGCGTCAGCGAGGACGGCCTGCGCTACCGCTTCACCCTGCGCCCGAACGTCAGGTGGCACGACGGCAAGCCGTTCACCGCCGCCGACGTGCGCTTCTCGCTCCTGGCCCTGAAAAAGATCGGTCCGCGCGGACGCATCACCTTCGCGAACCTCGTCGAGGTCGAGACGCCGGACCCGCTGACGGCGATCCTGGTCCTGTCGAAGCCGACGCCGTATCTGCTCAAGGCGCTGACCGCGGCCGAGTCGCCGATCATGCCGGCCCACGCCTATTCGGGCGAGGCCTATGGCGAGAGCCCGAACGGCAGCGCTCCGATCGGAACCGGGCCCTACATCTTCGTCGAGTGGGCGCGGGGCAGCCACGTCGTCCTGCGCCGCAACCCGGATTACTGGCAGCCCGGACGACCGTTCCTCGACCGGATCGTGGTCCGCTTCGTCGCCGACACGATGGCGGTCTCGACGGCGCTCGAATCCGGCGAGGCCGACGTCAGCTACAGCGTGGCGCTGCCGGAGCTGGAGCGGCTGCGGTCGCATCCGCGTCTCGCGGTGACGACGGCCTCTGACGACTACCTCAACAACGCGCAGGTGCTGGAATTCAACCTCGACCGGCCGGTCCTGGCGCGCCGGGAGGTCCGCCACGCCCTCGCCTCGGCCATCGACCGCCGGATCATCACCGGCACGATCTTCTACGGTCACGCCCAGGCCGCCGGCTCGACGATCCCCGCGGCGCTCAAGGCCTATAACGACGAGGCGCCGTTCGCCCATCCGTTCGACCTCGCCCGGGCCAATCGCCTGCTCGACGAGGCCGGACTGCCGCGCGGGCCGGACGGCACACGCTTCGCGCTCCGGCTGACCTTCCTTCCGGGGCCGACCTTCAGGAAGACCGCCGAGTACCTGCGCGCCGCATTCATGCGCGTCGGTGTCAAGGTCGAGATCGCCGACGGCGACCTCGCCACCTTCATCCGCCGCGTCTATACCGAGCGCGATTTCGACTTCAACCTCAACGGGATCAGCCGCCTGTTCGACCCCACTATCGGCGTGCAGCGGCTGTACTGGTCGGACGGGATCAAGCGCCCCCTGCCCTACCTGAACGCCGCCCATTACAACAATCCGGCGGTCGACGACCTCTTCCGCCAGGCGGCGACGGAGGTCGACGAGGCGCACCGACGCGACATCTTCCGCACGATCCAGGGCATCGTCGGACCCGACCTGCCGGTCGTGGCCCTCGTGACGATCCCGACGGTCGCGGTCCAGAACTCCCGGGTGCGGCGCCTGTTCAACAGCATCGACCTCGCCGCCGGCGACTTCTCGGAGACCTGGCTCGCGCCGTGACGGACTACCGGGATCGGCCGAGGGGATCCGCATTCAGGTGACGTCGGTCGCTCAATGGAGCACGAGGCTGGCAGAGCCCCTCGGACAAGGCCTGCCGACGCCGTGCCACGGGAGCCGATGCCGTGACGCGATCGGTCATCGCCCGGACAGGCCCCGGGAGGCGGAATGACGCGGGAGCGCTGCCTTCAGGGATCGTCACTCGGCGCGGCGAGCAGGTGCCGATGCAACTGTGACCAGAGGGCGGGCGTGCTCGACGGTCGCAAGATATTCCTCGCCCGCGCAGCGAAGGCCCGGTCTCACCTCGCGCAGGATCGTGACCATCCTGCTGCGCGGCGAGGTGGTGCGGGGGCTGACCACCGCGGCGAGCCTGTGGGTGGCGGCGGCCTCTACGTCGCGGCGATGATCGTGGTGGTGATCCTGGCCGGGGTGACGCCGATCGAGGAGCATTACCAGGAGCGGATCCGCGCGCGCCCTCCGCGGACTGTGGCCCGCAGCGGCGAGATGTCGATCGACGTGCTGCAGCAGGTCTCGGGCGAGCGCTCGTCGCGGATCAAGCAGTTCGTGGTGCGCCAGTCGACCTCGGAGGGGCTGGACGAGGTGACGGTGACGTTCGTCCGGCTGTCGCAGCGCAGCGTCGAGGCGATCGCCGCGCGGCTGCACGCGCATCCGGGGATCGTCAGCGTCGAGACCGACATCGGCTGACGATCGGGCGCTCGTCGTCCCCTCCCGAAGGCAGGAGCCACTATCCGCCGGTCCATAGCCCGGACCATCGGCGGACAGGATCGCCATAAAGGGAATGGCGCCGGTGTCCGCGATCCCTGCCGGCTGGCGCGACCACGCCAGCCGGCGCCAAGCGATAGTTTACAAAATCGATCGAATAAAATAACAAGCGCGCCATGACGGGGCTGCGGCCACTGCGCCATGGGTTGCGCCATGGGCGGACGGGTCGCCGGAAGCGGGCTCTCATGGCGGTCGATCTCTCAACCAAGGCGCCTCGGGCGATATCGGGCGCGCTTCGAACGGCGTCGCGCAAGGCGGACCGCAGGCCCTGGAGCGAGCGCGAGCTGATCGTCCTCTCCTGGTTGGCGCCGTTCCTGTTTGCGCTTGTCTGGGAAGCCTTGTGCCGGTTCGGCGGCGTGAACCCGCAGGTCATGCCGGCCCCGAGCGCGGTGCTCGCCACGGCCTGGACGCTCGTCACCGACGGGTCCCTGTTCGTGCATCTCGGCTACAGCCTGCTGCGTGCTGCGACGGGCTTTGTCATCGGCGGCGGCATCGGCTTCGGGCTCGGTCTGCTCGTCGGCTTCTCGCGCCTCGCCGAGGCGCTGCTCGACCGCTCGATCCAGATGATCCGGGCGATCCCGTTCCTCGCCCTCCTGCCGCTGGTCATCGTATGGTTCGGCGTCGACGAGGCCGGCAAGATCTTCCTCGTCTCGCTCGGCGTGATGTTTCCCATCTACATCAACACCGTGCTCGGCATCCGCCAGGTCGACCCGAAGCTCCTCGAGGTCGCGAAGGTGACGGGTCTGAGCCTGCGCGGGCGCATCACCAAGATCATCCTGCCCGGCGCGATGCCGTCGATCCTGACCGGCGTGCGCTACGCGCTGGCCGTCGCCTGGCTGGCCCTCGTCATTGCCGAGACCATCGCCACCACGAAGGGCATCGGCTTCCTGGCGATGGATGCGCGCGAGTTCCTGCAGACCAACGTCATCGTGCTGACGATCGTCATCTACGCGGCGATCGGCGTGATCGCCGACGGGATCGCCCGGGCCCTGGAGCGCCGGCTGCTCGCCTGGCACCCCAATTTCGTCAAGGGAGGGCGTCGATGAGCGCTGCCGTCACCGTCCGGGGCCTGCGTCGCCGCTACGGCGAGCGGGTCGTCATCGAGGGCCTGGATCTGAGGATCGAGCTCGGCGAGTTCGTCGCCATGCTGGGGGAGAGCGGCTGCGGCAAGACCACCCTCTTGCGGGCGCTGGCCGGCCTCGACCCGGTCGATGCCGGGCGGATCGACGGCCCGGCCCAGCCGGCGGTGGTGTTCCAGGAGCACCGGCTGCTGCCCTGGGCCCCACTCTGGCAGAACGTCGCCCTCGGGATCGAGACGCCGCAGGCGCGGGACCAGGCGGTCGCGGCCCTGCGCGAGGTCGGCCTGTCGGGGCGCGAGACCGACTGGCCGCGCAACCTCTCGGGCGGCCAGGCCCAGCGGGTGGCGCTCGCCCGCGCCCTGGTGCGGGAGCCGCGGCTCCTGCTCCTCGACGAGCCCTTCGCCGCCCTCGACGCGCTCACCCGCATCAAGATGCACGACCTCATCAAGGACCTGGTGGCGCGCCACCGGCCCGGCGTCCTCCTCGTGACCCACGACGTCGACGAGGCGATCGCCATCGCCGACCGCATCCTGGTGATGCGCGGCGGCCGGATCGCCGCCTCGTACGACGTGCAGGCCGAGACCGCGGCCGGGCCAGCCCCCTTGCGCGGCAAGCTCCTCGGCGAGCTCGGCGTCACCCGCCATGACCGCGCCGCCTGATCGACGGACACCGAAGTCACAGGACTCCTTCCGCATGACCCGCACGACTCCATTCGGTCTCGACCGGCGCCGGCTCATCCTGGGCGCCGGGCTGGCGCTCGGCGCCGCAGCCACGGGCCTCGGCCCCGCCCGGGCGCAAGGCTCCGGCAATTCCGGCACCCGCGACACCGACACCGTCCGCCTCGGCTGGGGGCGAGGCGGCCTGCCGCTCATCGCCCGCGAGCGCGGCGCGTTCGAGAAGGGCCTCGCCGACCAGGGCATCACGGTGAAGTGGGTCGGCCCGTTCCCCAACCACGCGCCCTCGCTGCAGGCGGTGGTCGGCGGCAGCGCGGATTTCGGCTTCTGGGGCAGCACCACCCCGGCGCTCGCCGCCATCATCGCCGGCTCGCCGCTCGTCTTCACCAACTACAACGTCTACTCGCCGCGCTCGACGGCGATCATCGTCAAGAAGAATTCCGGCATCGATTCGGTCAAGGACCTTGCCGGCAAGAAGGTCGCGGTGAACCGCTCCGGCCTCGGCGAGTTCCTGCTGGTCGCGGCCCTGGAGAAGCACGGCGTCGACCGCAAGTTGGTCGAGTTCGTGTACCTCAACCCACCGGACGCCTCGCCGGCCTTCGGCCAGGGCCGGGTCGACGCCTGGTCGATGTGGACCCCCGCCGTCGACATCGCCCGCGACCAGTACAACGCCAAGAACATCTTCTTCGAGGGCACCGACCTCGACTTCCTGATCGATTACTCGTCCCTCGTCACCTTGCGAGACTTCGCGACCCGGAACTCCGCCCTCGTGCGCGCGGTGATCGACGCCTATGCCCGCGAGGGGCAGTGGATCAGCGAGCACCCGGTCGAGGCCGAGACCATCGCCCAGAAGGAGGGCAAGTACGGCGACGCCGTGCGCGACCACCTCGCCGGCCTCAAGCGCCAGAACCGCTTCTACGAGGCCGACGACGCCGCCTTCCTCGCCGGCTTCCAGAAGGCAGCCGACTGGCTCGCCGACCGCGCGATCCTGCCGCGACGGGTGCGGGTCGCCGACCACTCCGTCCGGGTCTGACACACCTTTCCCCCAACTCCGCCCGGAGCGCGCCCATGCCCTCTCCAAAGCCCGTCCGCCTCGGCGTCAACGTCCTCGCCTCCGGACGCCACGACGCCGCCTGGAAGACCTTTTCGGACCCGGCCTCGCTGCCGACCGACATCGACGCCTTCCTGCACATCGCCAGGGTGGCGGAGAAGGGCAAGATCGACGCGCTCTTCCTCGCCGATGGGCCCGGCGGCCTCGTCGACGAGGCGCTGCACCGGCCCTGGCGCGCCCTCGACCCGGTGACGCTGCTCGCCGCCCTGTCGCAGGCGACGAACCATATCGGCCTCGTCGCCACCACCTCGACGATCTTCGGCCATCCCTATGTCGTGGCCCGCCAGATCGCCTCGCTCGACCACATCAGCAAGGGCCGGGCAGCCTGGAACGTCATCACCAGCCAGACCCCGGTGGCACTCGCCGCCTACGGGCTTCCCCACGGCTTCGACCAGGAGGAGCGCTACCGGCGCGCCACCGAGTTCGTCGAGATCGTCACCGGTCTCTGGGATTCGCTGCCCCGGGAGGCGGTCGTCGCCGACCGCGACCGTCACGTCTTCGTCGACGAGGCGCGGGTCCGTCCGATCGCCGTCGAGGGCCGCCACTTCAGCGCCCGGGGCGCGCTGTCGGCCCCGGTCGGGCCGCAGGGGCGGCCGGTGATCTTCCAGGCCGGGCAGTCGGAGGACAGCAAGGCCTTCGGGGCCCGTTACGCCGACGCCCTGTTCACCGGCCAGCGCCTGATCGGGCCCGCAAAAAAATTCTACGCCGACGTCAAGGCGCTCGCCCGCAGCCACGGCCGCGATCCCGACCAGCTCCTCGTCATGCCGGGCCTGTTCCCGATCGTCGGCAGCACCGAGGACGAGGCGTTGCGGCGCAAGGCCGACCTCGATGCCGGCCTCGACATCGACTTCCTGCGTGGGGAACTCGCCCGCCACTTCGCCCTCGACCCCGACGACCTGCCCCTCGACGCTCCCCTGCCCTACGATCGGATCGAGGCGGCCGAGCCGCGCGTGCCGATCGCCTCGCGCTGGCCGCGCAAGCAGATCCTCGCCGAGGCGGTCGAGCACGGCTGGACGGTGCGGCAGGCCGCCCTCAGCAACATCGTCGGCGGCCACCGGATGATCGTCGGCCCGCCGGAGGTCATCGCAGCCGACATCCTGCACTGGTTCGATACGGGTGCGGCGGACGGGTTCAACCTCAACATCGACGTCCAGACGAGCGGGCTCGAGGACATCGTCGATTCGGTGCTGCCGCTCCTGCGCAAGGCCGGACGGTTCCGCGACGATTATACGGGCCAGACCCTGCGCCACCATCTCGGCCTCGATCCCTACACCGACCCGCGCGACGCCGAGCCCCTGCGCCGCACCGGCACCGGCCGATAGGAGGCCTCGATGCTGCAGGGACACCAACTCGACCCGGCCGCCGCCACCCGGCCCGACTGGAGCCCGGTCACCCGCCACCTCGGCCTCGCCGCACTCTTCGCGGATTTCGCCGAAGGCGCGGCCGCCCGCGACGTCGCGCGGCGCCCGATCACCGCCGAGACGGCGGCGCTGAAGGAGCGCGGCTTCGGCGCCCTGCGGCTCCCCCGCGAGGCGGGCGGGGCCGGCGTGAGCCTGCCCGAGCTGTTCGCGCTCGCCCGCGACCTCGCGAGTGCCGACCCCAACATCGCCCACGTCTTCCGCAACCACTTCTTCGCCGTCGAGCAGCACCGGAAGACGCCGGGAGCGCCCTTCTCCGCCCGCATCCTGGCGCTGGCCGGCGAAGGACGGATGTTCGGCAACGCCGTCTCGGAGGCCGGCGGCGGGCCGGCCGGCAGCCGCGGCCAGGTGCCGGGCGCGCGGCTGGTGCGCGACGGCGACGGCTATCGGGTCTCCGGCCGCAAGATCTACTCGACCGGCAACGTGTATGCCGATCACCTCTTCGCCTCGGCGGTGGACGAGGCGAGCGGCCGGACCGTGCAGTTCCTGGTCTCGACCAAGGCCCCGGGCGTGATCCTCGACGACGACTGGACCGGGTTCGGCCAGAAGCTCACCGGCTCGGGCACCACGGTGTTCGAGAATGTGGCGGTGGCGCCGGATGACCTGTTCGCGCTGCCGGAGCGGGCCGAGGGCGAGCCGCATCTCTACGGCTTCACCTTCCACCAGGTCTACCTGACGGTGGTGATCTCCGGCATCGTCACCCGGATCCTCCAGGACGCCCTGACGCTGGTGCGGGGACGCTCGCGCAACTATTACCACGCGCTCGCCGAGCACCCCTCGCAAGAGCCCGAGATCCAGGCGGTGATCGGGCGCATCGCCGCCCAACGGGCCGCGATCCTCGCGGTGACCGACCGCGCCGTCGCGGCCCTCGACCTCGCCTGGGCGCGAGCGGCGCATCCCGACGCCGAGGCCCTGTCGATCGCCGCCAGCATCGCGGCGGCCGAGGCGAAGATCGTGACCGACGAGATCGCAGCGACGCTCGCGAGCCTGCTCCTCGACGTCGGCAGCGGCAGCGCCGTCGCGACCGACCGGGCGCTCGACCGCCACTGGCGCAACCTGAAGGTCATCGCCGCGCACAACCCGCGGATCTACAAGGAGCGGGTGGTCGGCGACCACTACCTCAACGGTGCCCTGCCCCCGACCGGGGCGTTCTTCTGAGCCGGGCCCCGGCCCACGCATCATCACCACGAGAGCCGGATGACGAAGACCATCACCGCGCGGGCCTTGCGCGCCCACTGGGCCGAGGGCCGCGAGATCGCCCTCCTCGACGTGCGCGAGGAGGGCCCCTTCGCCGAGGCGCATCCGCTCTTCGCCCTCAGCGTGCCGGTGAGCGAGATCGAAACGTCCGTGCCGGCCCTGGTGCCGCGCCTGTCGGCCCCGGTCGTGGTCTACGATTCCGGCGAGGGCTACGCCGTGCGGGCAGCCGCGCGCATCGCCGCCCTCGGGTATCGCGACGTCGCGGTCCTGGAGGGCGGGCTCCAGGCCTATGCCCGTGTCGGCGAGGTCTATCGCGACGTCAACGTGCCCTCGAAGGCCTTCGGCGAGCTGGTCGAGGCCATCCGCCACACCCCGTCCCTGCCGGCGGCCGAGATCCGGCGCATCCTCGATCAGGAGGAGGACGTGGTGGTGGTGGATGCCCGCCGCTTCGAGGAATTCGCCACGATGAGCATCCCGGGCGGACGCAGCCTGCCGGGGGGCGAGCTCGTCTACCGCATCCGCGAGGCCGCGCCCTCCCCCGACACCCTGGTGGTCGTCAATTGCGCCGGCCGCACCCGCAGCATCATCGGCACCCAGAGCCTGGTGAATGCCGGCCTGCCGAACCGCGTCGTGGCGCTTCGCAACGGCACGATCGGCTGGACGCTGGAAGGCCTGCCGCTCGCGACGCGCCGCACCGAGCAGGTCGCACCACCGTCCGACGCGACGCGCGCCTGGGCCCGCGAGCGGGCGGCAACGTGGGCCGCGCATGTCGGCGTGCCGGTGATCGGGGCGGAGGACCTCGCCCGGTTCCGTGCCGAGGCCGAGACACGCACCCTCTACACCCTCGATGTGCGCGACCCCACCGAGCACGCCCTCGGCCACCCGGCGGGCTTCGCCTCGGCGCCGGGCGGGCAGCTCGTCCAGGCGACCGACGAGTGGCTCGGCGTGCGCGGCGCCCGCGTCGTGCTCTACGACGACGACGGCGTGCGCGCCCGGATGGCGGCCTCCTGGCTCGTCCAGATGGGGTGGGACGCGTTCGTCCTCGCCGAGGGCGCGGCGCTGCCCGATGCCTTTCCGGCGCCGGAGCCAGCCCGGGTGACCCTTCCGGCCGGGCCGGCGCTCTCGCCGGACGACCTCGCGACGCGGACGGACGCGACCATCGTCGATCTCGCCCGCAGCCCGGCCTACCGACGCGGCCACGTCCCCGGTGCCTGGCACGCCTCCGGTCCGGCGCTGGCCCGCGACCTCGCCGCCCTGCCGGGCGACGGCCCGGTCGTCCTGACCTCGCCGGACGGGCGGATCGCGGCGGGAAACCTCGCCGAGGCGCGGGGCGCGACGACGCGCCCGGTGCTGCTGCTCGCCGGCGGCACCCGGGCCTGGGCCGATTCCGGCCGGCCGCTCGAGACGGAAGGCCGCTTCTTGTCGGAGCCGGTCGACGTCTACAAGCGGCCCTACGAGGGCACCGACAACGCCCGGGCGGCGATGCAGGGCTACATCGACTGGGAGCTGCAGCTCGTGGCCCAGCTCGCCAATGACGGGATCGCCCGCTTCCGCGTCGCCCGCGCGCCCGACGCGGCGCCGGCCTGATCGGCCTGCCGCACCCGCTCACGGGCGCGGCTTCGATCGTCTCATGCCAGCACGCTTGTGCATCGACACGTCGATGCACAAGCGTTCGGCACATCAGCGCCGGCGCCCATGCGGGCTCGCCTTGCACTTTCGAACGCGTCCGTTCGAAAGCGCTGCGGTATCAGGCTTGGCCGACGCGGTACTGCCGCGGCGGGGCCGTCCCGTTGACGGCGAAGTCGCCGACGGTGCGGTCGCGGTAGATGCGGGGATTGTGCGTGGCGATGGTGCGGGCGTTGCGCCAGTGGCGGTCGAGGGCGAGACCGCGCCGGGTCGAGGAGGCGCCGAGCGCGTCGAAGAGCTGCGTCGTGGCGTCGAGCACCAGCCCGGTCACCACCGTCACCGCCTGGTTGACCTCGACGTCGGCCACCGTGGCGGCGACGGCCGCCTCCTCCCCGTCCCCGGCCCGGTCGGCCTCCCACACGCGTTGAAGCGCTTCCGCCGCCTTGAGCACGATGGCACCGGCCGCGTAGGCCGCCCCGCGCACCCGCCCGACCACCTGAAGCACCTGCGGGTCGTCGGCGGTGCGGGCGGCGTTGCCGTGGCTGTAGACCCGGGTGCGCTCGGCGACGAGGCGGGCGACGTCGCCGGCCGCGGCACGGCCGATCCCGGCCAGCGTCGCGAGGTGGACGAGTTGGTAGAACGCCACCGCGTAGCGGAACCGGCCGGGATCGGGATTCACCCAGGCCGCCTCCACCGCCACACCGGTGAACTTCGCCGTGCCGCTGGCGGTCAGCGCCTGGCCGAAGCCATCCCAGTCGTCCAGCACCTCAACCCCGGTGGCCAGGCGCGGCACCGCGGCACCGATCGGCTGGCCGGCCTCGTCGACCGCCGCCAGGTGGATCCAGTCGGCGAAGAGCGAGCCGGTGGTGTAGAACTTGGTGCCGTCGAGAATGTAGCCATCGCCGCGCCGCTTGAGCACGGTGTCGAAGCTGCCGACCTTGGCGGCGCCGGTCTCGGAGACGCCGCTGCCGACCGTCTGGCGCGCGGCGATCCGCGGCAGCCACTGGCTGCGCCAGTCCGGATGGGGTGAGTTCAGCACGTCCTCGGTGAAGCCGAAATGCGCGCGCAGCGCGTTCGTCACGTTGGGATCGCCCACGGACAGTTCGATCAGGAGCCCGAACAGCTCCGGCAGGCTCGCCCCGTGCCCGCCCTCTCCGGGCGGCAGCCGCAGGGTGGTGAAGCTCGCCTCCTTCAGCGCCGCGAGTTCGGCATGGGGCAGGCGCCTTTCGTGGTCGCGCGCGGGCGCGCCCGCGCGGATCTCGCGAAAAACCGGCCGGAAGCGCTCGGCCAGATCCTCGTAGCGGGCGCTCGGGCCCGCACCCCAGCCGGTCTGGATCTGCGTCATCACGGTCGTCCCATCCTGTCGGTCGGCGCTCGCCGATCGGGGCGCCGACATCCCGAAACTCATGCCCGCGCCCTCGCGATCACGTTCGTTTAAGAGAACATAAATCGGACGGTCGGCACTACGGTAGAATGATTTTCGCCGCGGCACACTCACCATGCAAGCATTGGCTGATGTATAAATGCCCATACCTGCGATTTTGAAAGAATCGCACTGCTGAAGAGCGAACACGAAGAAGCACTGTTTCCGACGGGTCGTTCTTCAAAAAGAACATTCTCGTTGACATGGGCGAGGTCGCGGCCGAGCCTGCACGCCTCGTCCCTCACCGGAGCCCACGATGATCGCCGATCCGCCCCCTCACCGTTCGAGCGGCCGCGCCGCCGGGAGAGCGTGATGCTCGCGCGTCGCGCCATCCTGGCCGTCCTGCTCGCGGCCGCCGCGGCTCCGGCCCTCGCCCAATCGGCCGTGCCGACTCCCGTCAAGGCGGCGCTCGAGAAGCGCGACCTGCGGGTCGGCTTCACTCCGGGCCCCTACGAGGACGCGTTCAAGGCCGGCGTCGCGCCGGTCCTCGGCGCGCAGGGCTACCGCATCGCCTACGCCCATTTCAGCACCGGGCTCGAGGTCAACAAGGCGGTGGCCTACGACGAGGTCGACGCCAACGTCATGCAGCACAGCGTCTACCTGAAGGCCTATAACGACCGGAACGGCACCGACCTCGTCGGCATCGTGCAGGTGCCGACGCCGCCGATGGGGCTCTACTCGCGCAAGCACAAGACGCTCTCGGCCGTGCGCCCGGGCGCGACCGTCGCGGTGCCGAACGATCCGGTGAACCTGGAGCGGGCACTGAAGATCCTGCGCGATGCCAGCTGGATCGGGCTCAAACCCAACGCCAACCCGGTCGACGTCACCGAACTCGACGTGACCGCGAATCCGAGCGGCATCCGCATCGTGCCGCTGGAGGCCGCCCAGGCGCCGCGCGCCCTCGACGACGTCGACTTCGCGGCGATCCAGGGCAACTTCGCGATCTTCAGCGGCCTCAAGCTCACCGAGGCCCTGGCGCTCGAAAAGATGACTGGGCCGTACATCAACGTGGTGGCGGTGCGCCGCGGCCAGGCGGAGACGCCGTGGGCGAAGGCGATCGTGGCGGCGTACCGCTCGGATGCGTTCCAGGCGGCGATCCGGGCCGACCGCTTCTACGACGGCTTCACGCTGCCGGACTACTTCCGCTGATCCCGCGCCAGTGATCCCGCACCTGGAGGCCTCCCCATGACGAAGCCGATCCGCGTCAACGGGTTCGCGATCCACAGCCCGGTCCATCTCTCGCCCGGTCTGTGGACGCATCCGCGCGACCGCTCGCTCGACTTCAACACCCTCGGCTACTGGACCGACGTGGCCCGGCTCCTCGAGCGCGGCCTGTTCGAGACCCTGTTCATCGCCGACGGCATCGGCATCCACGACGTCTATGGCGGCACGGCCGCGGCAGCCCTGCGCCGCGCCGCGCAGGTACCGAAATACGATCCCATGCTGCTCGTCTCCGCCATGGCGGCGGTGACGGAGCATCTCGGCTTCGGCATCACCGCCTCGGTCTCCTACGAGCCGCCCTTCACCCTGGCGCGGCGCTTCTCGACCCTCGACCATCTGACGGAGGGGCGCATCGCCTGGAACGTCGTCACCGGCTACTCGGCGGCGGCCTCGCGGGCGGTGGGCCGACCCGGGATCACCGCCCACGATACCCGCTACGACATCGCCGACGAGTTCCTCGACGTGGTCTACCGCCTGTGGGAGGAGAGCTGGGAGGACGGCGCGGTGTTGCGCGACCGGGAGCGAGGCCTGTTCGCCGATCCCGAGAAGATCCACCGCATCGTGCATGCGGGCGAGCATTTCCGGATGGAGGGCATCCACCTCGTCGATCCCTCGCCGCAGCGCACGCCGTTCCTGTTCCAGGCCGGCGCCTCGAACCGCGGCCGCGACTTCGCCGCCGCGCATGCCGAGGCGGTGTTCCTGAGCGATCCGTCGAAGGCGGCGATCGCCGCGACCGTGGCCGATACCCGCCGCCGGGCCGCCGCCCGCGGGCGCGACCCCGCCGGGATCCTGTTCTTCGCCCTGATGACGGTGATCGTCGGGCGCACCGAGGCGGAGGCGCAGGACAAGCACCGCGACTACCTCGCCCACGTCGATCCGGAAGGGGCGCTCGCCCTGTTCTCGGGCTGGACCGGCATCGACCTCGCGCCGTACGACCTCGACGACCCGTTCCCGGTGATCCGGAAGGACAATGCGGTCGCCTCGATGGTCGAGTCCTTCGCCCGCTCGGAGAAGACCTGGACGATCCGCGAGATCGTCACCCACAACGCCATCGGCGGGCGCGGCCCGGTCCTGGTCGGCTCGGCCGCGCAGGTCGCCGACGCCCTGGAAGCCTGGATGGACGAGACCGATATCGACGGCTTCAACCTGAGCTACGCGGTGACGCCCGAGGGCTACGGCGACTTCATCGACCTCGTCGTGCCCGAGCTGCAACGCCGCGGCCGCTACAAGACCGCCTACGCGCCCGGCCCCCTGCGGGAGAAGGTCTTCGGGACCGGCCGCAATCTGCTGCCGGCGAGCCATCCGGCGGCGCGGTTTCGGCGGGGGGCGGGGCGGCGGGCAGAGGCGTCGCCGCGGGGCGCCCCAGTCATTTCCCCGAAGTGACCGAGCCGTCGCGGGGATGAGCGGTCATTTCGTCGCCCGAGCCGAGATGTAAGAACCTGTTGACTCACTCAGCAGCATTGACACCCTCCTCGTCATTCCGGGGCCGCGCAGCGGAGCCCGGAATGACACGGTGGATTTGAGATCTGTGGACGCCAATCAAACAGGCTCTGAGAGAACCGAGTGCCTGGAAAGTCTCACCTCGATCAGGCAGCCAAGAAGACCGTGAACCCGCTGCTTCAACCCGGGCACGGGAGCGTGGGACATCCAAGTGGGCGAGACCACCGCTCAACCGCACATGCGACGATAGCGGCGGCAATTGCCCTGCCCCTCCTCGCCGTACACGTCCCTATTCTCGCAACGGTCACGAAGGTCCCGACACATGCGGCGGTAGCGGCGCTCGTCGCGCTCTTCGCGATAGCCTCGCCCATCGTCGATCTCCACGCCACCAGGCCCGATCCGGATACCCTGGGCAAAGCTGGGAGCACCTGAAACCAGCAGCACGACAGTCGTGGCGGCGGCGAACATCAATTTACCCATGATAGCCTCTCCCTCACTCGGCATGACCCGAATGTGAGAGGTGAAACGGCTGAGGCTGAAAATGGTTCGAGGGAGTGCGGGCACGCCGCTATGGCGCGATGCATTCAAACAAGTGAGCGCTTATGAGCTGCGTCGTCGGAGGAGCCTTCGAGCTGCGGTTGTAAGATCTTGGGCGCAGGCCCAGGGCCATGGCCCGCAAACCACTCTCCGCCGCCCTTTGCGCGGTCGAGCTGTCGGGGTTTGACCCCGGCCCATTCCCGCACCTTGCAGCGATACCGAGCG
>NZ_BPQJ01000037.1:15465-62096 GCF_022179185.1 Methylobacterium frigidaeris
CAAGGATCTCTGGCAAGGATCTCTGGCAAGGATCTCTGGCAAGGATCTCTGGCAAGGATCTCTGGCAAGCCCGGCATCGCCCGGGAGAGGGGATCCCGCGCGTCTTGCTGTTCTCGGACAAGGCGGCCTGCCCGGCCGACCCGGGTGCTGACCCGAGCCGTCTCGAACCGCCCCATACGCCCTCACGGCGTCGTCATGTCCGGCCGGGCATCCGGCACGAAGCCGGCCCGGTTCGGCATCGCCACGGCCGGCAAGCGCGCAGCGTCGAGGACAGCGTCCGCCGGCACGATTCCGTTGAGGTGGAGGAGGTAGGCCGAGACTGCGTAGACCTCGGAATCCGACAGGGATTGCGGCGCGTCGAACGGCATCGCGCGGCGCACGTAGTCGAACAGGGTCGTGGCGTAGGGCCAGAAGCTGCCCACCGTGCGCACGGGCTTCGCACTCGCGAGCGTGCCCTGCCCGCCGACCAAGCGGTCTGCCGCCCCGCCCTGCCCGGCCTCGCCGTGGCAGGCGGCGCAGCGGGCGGCGAAGACCGTGCGTCCCTCCGCGACGCTGCCGTGGCCGGGCGGCAGGCCTGCGCCGTCGGGGCGCACGTCGATGTCCCACGCCGCGATCGCGTCCGGCGTCGCGGGTCGGCCGAGGCGGTGGGGGCCGAGGGGGTCGGCCGAGGCCGGGCCGGCGAAGATCAGGCAAACCGCGAGGATGGCGGCTCTCGAGACGGTCTCACGCCACATGCCGCACGCTCCCGCCGGCCGCGACCTGCCAGCCGTAGACCCCGTTGTAGTGGTAGATCGAGTTCGTGCCGCGGGCGGCGACCAGCGCCTCGCGGGTCGGCTGGCGATAGCCGGTCTCGTCGGTGGCGCGGCTCTGGATCAGGGCCGGACCGCCGTCCCAGCGCCAGGGCAGGCGGAAGCGGGTGAGGCAGCGCGACAGCACCGGCTCCTGCAGGACGGCCGGGCGCCAGGAGGCGCCGCCGTCGACCGAGACCTCGACCCCGGTGATGCGGCCCCGCCCCGACCAGGCGAGGCCGGAGATCTCGTAGGCGCCCGGCTCCTTGAGCTGGTGCCCGCCGGACGGAGTGGTGACGACGGACTTCGCCTCCATGGTGAAGGTGAACTGGCGCGCCGTGCCGTCGGGCATCAGGTCGGTGTATTTCGAGGTCTCTTCCCGGGTCTGGAACGGCCGGTCGCCGAGCTTGATCCGGCGCAGCCACTTGATGCTGAGGTTGCCCTCGAGCCCGGGCAGGAACAGCCGCAGGGGATAGCCCTGCTCCGGCCGCAAGGCCTCGCCGTTCTGGGCGTAGGCCAGGATCGCGCCGTCGAGGGCCGAGAGCGGCAGGCTGCGGGTCATCGCGGCGGCGTCCGCCCCTTCCGCCAGCAGCCAGGAGGCCTCCGGCTTGACGCCGACCTCGTCGAGGAGCGTGGCCAGCTCGACGCCGGTCCACTCGGCGCAGCTGAGGAGCCCGTGGGTGTCCTGCACCGTCCAGGCCGGATTGGTGGTCTGCCAGGCCGGGGTGTTGCCGGAGCATTCGAGGAAGTGCAGCCGCGATACGCTGGGGAAGCGCACGAGGTCGTCCATGGTCAGGATCAAGGGCCGCGCGACGAGGCCGTGCACCACCAGGCGGTGCTGCCCGGGGTCGATCGCCGGCACGCCGCCGTGGTGGCGCTCGAAATGCAGCCCGTTCGGGGTGATCGTGCCGTGGAGGTGCTGGTGCGGCGTGCTGGTCGAGGCGGCGCCCGGGAAGGCCGGGACGGTGCGCGGCTTGCGGGCAAGGCGCTCGAAGGACGAGGGCACGCCGTAACCGGGGCTCGCGACGCCCCTGCCCTGCTCGCGGCTCCAGACCGGGACCTGCAGCGGCCCCTCGGCGGCGAGCGCTCCGCCGCTGACGCCGAGCGCTCCGGCGAGGAAGCTCCGGCGCCCGAAGAGCGGGACGGGGGATGGTGGCATGGAGGACATCCTTCAGACGGTGCGCCAGAGAAAGCCGCGGGCCGCGAGCGACGCGGCGGTGCCATTGAGCAGGAAGCCGACGAGGCCGAGGATCACGACGCCGCGCATCACCACGTCCATCTGGAAGCGCTCGCGCCCGGCGATGATCACGCCCGCGCTGCCTTCTCGCGGCAGCTCTCGACCGGGAGGTCGTCGGCCCGCGGCGACAGGCGCTCAGCGGGGGGCCGGCCGTCGTCATCGGCCCGGACCACTGCCGCCGGCGCGCCGGATCTCACCCACGGCCCGAACACCGCCTCGCGGTTGGCCTCTTCGGAGGCCCAGGCCGCCGCGCACACGCTCGCCCCGACCACCCGGGCGACGAGGCCGGGGTGGGCCCGCGCGAAGGCGCCCGCCACGATCAGGCGGTTGCCGGGACCGGCGCGGGGATCGCGTGTCGCGCTGTAGTCGAGGCCGCCGGCCAGGGGCTCGCTCACCGCCAGCCCCGCGCCCTTGAAGAACACCCATTCGACGGGGATGCCCGGAACGCGGCGGATGCCGCCGGGCACCAGGCCGGCCGCCGCCGGCAGGGCGGTAAGGAGCAGGACGGCGAGGCCGGCGAGGAGACGCATCGCCCTCACTCCGCTGCCTCGCGGGCCGGGGAGCGAGGCGCCTTGTGGACCGGCTTCGGCAGGCCGAGATGGTCGCGCAGGGTCCGGCCCTCGTAGGCCTCGCGGAATAGGCCGCGGCGTCGCAGCTCGGGCACGACGTGGGCGATGAAGTCCTCGAGCCCGCCGGGCAGGTAGGGCGCCATCACGTTGAAGCCGTCGGCGCCTTCCGCCCGGAAGCGCTCCTCGAGCTGGTCGGCGATCTGAGCGGCGGTGCCGACCACCTGCCAGTGGCCCCGCGCCCCCGCGATGGCGAGGTAGAGCTCCCGGATCGTCAGGTTGTCGCGCCGCGCCCGCTCGATCAGGAGCTTCTGGCGGCTCTTCGGCCCGTTGGTCTCGGGCAGGTCCGGCAGCGGCCCGTCGAGGTCGTGGCCGCTGAGATCGGCGCCGCCGAGCGTGGTCGAGAGGAGGCTCAGGCCCACCACCGGATGGATGCGCTCCTGCAGCACCGCGAACTTCTCCCGCGCCTCCTCCTCGGTGCGGCCGACGACCGGAAAGATGCCCGGCATGATCTTGAGGTGGTCGGGGTCGCGGCCGTAGCGCGACAGGCGCCCCTTCACGTCGGCGTAGAAGGCCTGCGCTTCCTGCAAGGTCACCTGCGCGGTGAAGATCGCCTCGGCGGTGGCGGCGGCCAGCTCCTTGCCGTCCTCCGAGGAGCCGGCCTGGACGACGACCGGGTGCCCCTGGGCTGAACGCGCCACGTTGAGGGGCCCGCGGACCCGGAAGTGCCGGCCGTGATGGTGCAGGACGTGGAGCTTGTCCGGGTCAAAGAACCGGCCGGATTCGGGATCGCGCAGGAAGGCGTCGTCCTCCCACGAGTTCCACAGGCCGGCGACCACCTCGGCGAATTCCCGCGCCCGGTCGTAGCGGTCGGCATGCGCCGCGTGCCGCTCGGCGTTGAAGTTCTGCGCCTCCGACTCGCTCGACGAGGTGACGAGGTTCCAGCCCGCCCGGCCGCCGCTGAGGAGGTCGAGGGAGGCGAACTTGCGGGCGAGGTTGAACGGCTCGTTGAAGCTCGTGGATGCCGTCGCGATGAGGCCGATGCGCTCGGTCACCACCGAGAGGGCGGAGAGCAGGGTCAGGGGCTCGAAGCTCGCCGCCCGCGAGGTGTGGCTGAGCGAGGCGACGTTGGTGTCGCGCACCCCTGAGGAATCGGCGAGGAACACCGCGTCGAAGGCGGCCGACTCGGCGAGGCGTGCGAGCCGCACGAAGTGGTCGAGGCTGACATGGGCGTCGGGCCGCCCGTCCGGATGCCGCCAGGCCGCCACGTGGTGGCCGTCGGTCATCAGGAAGGCGCCGAGCTTCATCTGTCGGGGTTGGGCCATGGCACAGGCTCCTGAGACGAGGGATCAGGCCGAGCGGACGGCGAGCGGCAGAACGGCGCCCGGCGTCCCGGACGGGCGCGGCTTGGGGACTTGAGCCCTGCGTCGCCTCGAGCCGGTCGAGGATCGCGTGGCGCAACTGCGCCAGCGCGGGATCGCGCCGGTCCCGGGGCTTTTCGGCCGGGACGTCCAGGATCCCGGCGATTCGGCCCGGTCGCGGGGCCATCACCGCGACCGGGTCGCCGAGCCGCAGGGCGTCGTCGACGTCGTGGATGACGAGGAGCGCGGTGATGCCCTCGCGGGCGCAGATCCGCTGCAGCTCGTCCTGGAGCCGCGCGCGGGTGAGCGCGTCGAGGGCGCCGAACGGCTCGTCGAGCAGGAACATGCCCGCCCGGTCGACGAGGCCGCGGGCAATGGAATGGCGGCGCGCTGCGCCGTGCCGCCGGAGAGCTGGCGCGGATAGGCCTTCCCGAACCCCAACAGGCCGACGTGGCTGTCCGGCATGGCGTCCTCTCACTCGGCCGCTTCGCGCTCGGGCGCGGCGTGAACGCGGTGGGGAGGGCGGCGCAGACCGAGATGCTCGCGCAGGGTCCGGCCGGCGTATTCGGTCCGGAACAGGCCGCGGCGCTGCAATTCGGGGATCAGCAGCGTCGCCACGTCGTCGAGCCCGGTCGGCAGCACCGGCGGCATGATGTTGAAGCCGTCGGCGCCGTAGGCCTCGAAGCGCTCCTGGAGCGCGTCGGCGACATCCTGGGCGGTGCCGACCAGCGTCCAGTGCCCGCGGGCCCCGGCAATGCGCAGGTACAGGTCGCGGATCGACAGATTCTCGCGCCGTGCGAGCGCCACCAGCAGGGCCTGCCGGCTCTTGCCCCCGTTCGTCTCCGGCACGTCGGGCACCGGCCCGTCCTCGGGGTAGCCCGAGAGGTCGACCCCGAGCATCCGCTCGAGGAGCGAGCGGCCGACCACCGGATGGACCAGCGCCTGCATGGCGTCGTACTTCGTCTGCGCCTCGTCCCGCGTGCGGCCGAGGAACGGCATCGCGCCCGGCATGATCTTGAGTTCGTCCGGCGCCCGACCATGGCGGGGAAGCCGCCCCTTCACGTCGGCGTAGAACGCGACCGCGTCCTCCAGCGTGACTTGCGCGGTGAAGATCACCTCGGCCGTGCGGGCGGCGAGCGCCTTGCCGGCCTCGGAAGAGCCGGCCTGCACCACCACCGGGTGCCCTTGCGGCGGGCGCGGGACGTTGAGGGGACCGCGGACCGAGAAGTGCTCGCCCCGGTGGCCGAGCACGTGGAGCTTGCCGGGATCGAAGAACAGGCCCTCGTCCTTGTCGCGGACGAAGGCGTCGTCCTCGTAGGTGTCCCACAGCCCCGTGACGACGTCGACGAACTCCGCCGCCCGGGCGTAGCGGCGGGCATGGGCGAGGTGGGCGTCGCGGCCGAAATTCCACGCCTCGCGCTCGTCGGCCGAGGTGACGAGGTTCCAGCCGGCCCGGCCGCCGCTCAGGTGATCGAGGGAGGCGAACTTGCGCGCGACGTGGAACGGCTCGTTGTAGGTGGTCGATGCAGTGGCCACGAGGCCGATGCGCTCGGTCACCGCCGAGAGATGCGAGAGCAGGGTCAGCGGCTCGAACTGGCCGACGTAGCGGGTCGCCGTGCGGCTCAGCGCGTCGATGTCGTCGCCCCGGATGCTCACGCCGTCGGCGAGGAAGATCAGGTCGAACTTCGCCGCCTCCGCGACCTGCGCGAGGTGCCGGTAATGCGCGGCGTCGGTTCCGGCAGCGGCCGTGGCGTCCGGATGCCGCCAGGCAGCGACGTGGTGTCCGCCGGGATACAGGAAGGCACCCAGGTGCAGGGTGTCGTCGCGACGCGCCATGCCGTCAGCCTCGCACTGTCGAAATCCGGCAGCAGCCCACCGGTCATGCGCTTCTCGTCGTTTCCGTCTATTTAGTCAATAATTTTTGTGTACTATAGCAGGAGCCGTGCCGGCGATGCGTCCGTCGCACCCGACCCAACCAGTCGGTGCGCCGCGGCCGCGGCCCAGCCGGAAGTCTACCGGACCGGTCGACAAATCCCCATCTCTCCGGCACCGCTTGCCGGCGACGGCCTCCTCCCGCTCTCACCCGCTCGCGCATCACGCAGGACGACGATGCTGACCAACAAGGGCAAGTACGGCCTCAAGGCGATGGTCCACCTCGCCGGGCTGCCCCCGGGCGCCCGCATCGGCGTCGCCGAGATCGCCGAGGCGCACCGGATCCCGAAAAAATTCCTCGATGCGATCCTCGGCGACCTGCGCAATGCCGGCTTCGTGCACAGCAAGAAAGGGCCAGGGGGCGGCTACGCCCTGGCCCGGCCGGCCGAGGAGATCCGCATCGGTCACGTCGTACGGGCCCTCGACGGCCCTCTGGCGCCGCTCCCCTGCGCCAGCCGCACGGCCTACCGCCCCTGCGAGGATTGCGCCGACGAGGCAGCCTGTTCGGTGCGCCTCGCCATGCTGGCGGTCCGCAACAGCATCGCGGGCATCCTTGACAACCTGACCCTGGAACAGATGCGGGCGATGCCGCAGACGGAGGCCGAGGCGAGCCTCACCTACCACATCTGAGCGCCGCGTCCTCTCGCGCCGGGCCCTGTGCCTCGGCCGACGCGATGACCGGCGCGACGACCCCCTCCCCGACGCGCCCGGCGAGCCAGGCGCAGGCGGCGTCGAGGTCGAGGAGGCGCGGCGCCGCGTAGGGCATCAGGTCCGCTGGATGGCCGGCGAACACCCGGTCGGCCGCCCCCGGCGCGACGGCGAGGCCGCTGGCGCGCGGCAGCATCAGGCCGCGCACGACGAGGTCGCGCAGGAGGGCGCTCGGCCTCGGCGCATCGCGGCGCGGCGCTGGGCCGGCGTCACCGCCGCCCAGGATGCGGTCCCAGGCCCGTCGGCCGTGGCGCAGCAGGCGCTCGCGCGCCTCGTCGGGCAGATCGTGCCAGAGGGCCGGGGCGCTCAGGCGCAGGCCCGCCAGAGCCTCGCCGGTGCCGACGCCGCGGTCTTCCGCCTCCCGCACCAGCGCCCGGAGGGCACGCACCAGGGCAGCGGCGCCAGTCCCGAGGGGCAGGTCGGCCGGGTCGAGCCGCAGGGCGCGGCCGGAAACGGCCTCCTCGCGTGGCGCCCCGCCCGGGGCCGGCGGCTGCAGAGCGAAGGCCAGGACCGCGGCGCGCCCGAGATAGGTGGTGCCATCGGCCGTCCGCGCCGCCACGCCCTGCGGGGTGGGAGCGACGGACAAGCAGGTGGTCTCGGCGACGTGGAGACGCCCCGCATGCTGCTGCAGCGCCTCGACGAGGTGCAGGGGTTCCGCCGGCAGCGAGCCGGTCTCCGCCGCGAGCAGGGCCGCGAACTCGCCGCGGCGCAGGCGGCGACAGCGGGGGCCTTGCGCCTCGATCACGGTGACCTGCACCCGGGCCTCGCGGCGCAGCAGGTGGGAGGCCAGCCCCAAGCCACTCGCGCTCGCACCGATCACCAGGACGTGGCGGCCGCGGGACGCCGGTGCGGGCCCGGTATCCCGGAGGCTGGTTCCTGTGTGCTGCGTATCCGGCATCGATCGGTCCCCGGCACGGTTGGCAGGCTCTCTTGGGACGCCAGTCTCTCCGCACCACGCTGGCCGGTCAACGAGAATGTTCTTTTTACAGAACATCCTGACAAGGAATTATCTGCTGTCTCCGGCATATTGCATAGAAAATAGCGGGCAATATCCCTGATTTCAGCGCATCTTACCCAGCAATCCAATCGCGCACCAATCAACCCGACTCTGGCTTTCCGTTGTATGTTCTTTTAAAAGAACATCTGCCAAATCCCCTCGCATTCCTGGAGCGTCCGCGTCATGTCCCTCACGCGCCGCCACGCGACCCGCCTGCTCCTGAGCGCCGCAGCGGGCGCCGCCCTGCCCGCGTTCCCGTCCTCCGCCGCCCCGGCCGAGACGCCGGTGCGCGGCGGCACGCTCAACTGGGTGTTCTTCCCCGAGCCGCAGGCGATCATCGCCATCAACACCACCTCGGGCACCGGCCAGACCATCGGCAGCAAGATCAACGAGGGCCTGCTGCGCTACGCCACCGACATGACCCCGCTGCCCAACCTGGCGACGGAGTGGGCGATCAGCCCGGACGGCCTGCGCTATCGCTTCAACTTGCGCCGCGGCGTGACCTGGCACGACGGCAAGCCGTTCACTGCCGCCGACGTGGCGTTCTCGCTCCTGCGCCTGCGCGAGGCCCATCCGCGCGGGCGCATCACCTTCGCCAACGTGGCCGAGGTGCGGACGCCCGACGCCCACAGCGTCGAGATCGCGCTGTCGCGCCCGGCCCCGTTCCTGATCAGCGCCTTCGCGGGAGCGGAATCGCCCATCGTTCCGCGCCACGTCTACGAGGCGATCCGGCCGGAGGCGAGTGCGAGCCTTGCCCAGACCATCGGCACCGGGCCGTTCATGCTCAAGGAATGGGTGCCGGGCAGCCATCTCCTGTTCGAGCGCAACCCGAACTACTGGGACGAGGGCAAGCCCTATCTCGACCGGATCGTGCTGCGGATCATCACCGATCCGGGCGCCCGGGCGGCGGCGTTCGAGGCGGGCGAGGTCGATCTCGGCGGCAATCCCGTCCCGCTCGCGGACCTGGCGCGCCTGCGGGCCCTGCCGAAGCTCGTCGTCGACACCACGACCTACGCCTATTCAGGGCCGCAGACCCAGCTCTTCTTCAACCTCGACACCGGCGTGCTGCAAGATCTGCGGGTGCGCCGGGCGGTGGCGCACGCCATCGACCTCAAGGCCCTGCTGGCGACGGTGTATTTCGGGCACGGCACCGTCTCGCCGACCCCGGTCAGCGTCGTGCACCCGCAGTTCCACGATGCGAGCCTCGGGCCAGTGCCGTTCGACGTGAAGCGGGCCGAGGCCCTGCTGGACGAGGCCGGCCACCGCCGCGGCGCCGGCGGCATCCGCTTCCCGCTCCGGCTCACCCTCAACCCGTTCCTCGAAATGCGCTACGGCGACTTCATCCGCCAGGCGCTGACCCGGATCGGCATCGCGGTCGACTTCCAGCGTCTCGACCTCGCAACCTATCTCACCCGGGTCTACCGCGACCGCGCCTTCGACGTGACGATCGAGTCCTTGTCGAACACCTTCGACCCGACGATCGGGGTGCAGCGGGCCTACTGGTCGAAGAACTTCAAGCTCGGCCTGCCGTTCTCGAACGCCGCGCATTACGCCGACCCGGAGGTCGACCGCCTGCTCGAGGCCGCGTCCGTGGAGCCCGACGAGGCGCGGCGCCGCGCGCTGTTCGTCGCCTTCCAGCACCGCATCCGCGCCGACCTGCCGTCGGTGGATCTGATCGCGCCCTCGGGCATCATCGTGGCGCACCGCAAGGTGAAGAACTTCGCCACCGGCGCCGAGGGGATCACCGGCAACTTCGCCGACCTCTACATCGACCCGCGGGAGGCGTGAGGAGCGCCGGTAGGTCCTCCTCCCCTCTCTTGCGGCACAAAATAGGTGAGCCGGGCGTGCGATGGCGTCCCGGCCCCGCTCCTACCACGCCGGCTCGAGGAACCCGCCGTAACGATCGAGCAGGAACTGCTTCACCTCCGGCGAGCGATAGCTGGCGATGAAGGCCGTCAGCCGCTTGTCGTCCCGGTTGTTCGGCCGTGCCACGAAGCTCAGCGTGTAGTGCCGGTCGCCGGCCCCGTCGGTGATGAGGGCGGTCTTCGGGTCGCCGCCGGCGGCGATCAGGTAGGTGAAGCTGATCTGGGCCAGGGCCACGTCGTCGAGGACGCGGGGAAGTTGCGCGGCGTCGAGTTCGAGGATGCGCAGCCCCTTCGGGTTCTGGACGACGTCGGCCACCGTGACCTCGTCGCCGAGGCCCGCCTTGAGGGTGAGCAAGCCGGCCTTCTCCAGCAGGTGCAGGCCGCGGGCGGCGTTGACCGGGTCGTTGGCGATCGCGACCGACGCGCCCCGCGGCACGTCCTCCAGGCGCTTGAGCGACTTCGAGAACAGGCCGACCGGCAGGATGATGGCGGGGGCCACCGGCACCAGGGCGTAGCCCCGCGCCTTGATGGCGCTGTTGAGGAAGGGCACGTGCTGGAAGAGGTTGGCGTCGAGGCTGCCGGTCGCCACCGCCTCGTTCGGCGTGACCCAGTCGGTGAACTCGACGATCTCGACGTCCTGGCCCTGCGCCTTGGCGAGCTTCGCGGCGACGCCGAGGGTCTGGCCGACCGGGCCTGCGGTGGTGCCGATGCGCAAGGGGGAAGCGGCGCGGGCGCTGCCGATGACGGAGGCCGCGAGGGCGGTGCCGAGGACGGCCCGGCGGGTGAGGAGGGGCGTCATCAGGCGGCGGCCGCGACCGTGGCGCGGGGCGTGCGATGCGCCAGGGCCTCGACGAGCTGGCCGGCGGCCAAGGCGATCCGGGCCTGCAAGGCAGCGTCGGCGGGGCGGCCGTCGCTGAACTCGGCATCGCTCGCGTAGACCGAGGTCGCGACCGTGTGGGCGGCGAAGAACCCGAAGAGCGGCCGCAACTGGTGCTCGACGACGAGGGCGTGGCGGTGCCCCCCGCCTGTCGCCGCGACGATCACCGGCCGGTCGGCCAGCGCCGCCGGATCGATGAGGTCGAAGACGTGCTTGAACAGGCCCGCATAGGAGCCCTTGTAGACCGGGCTCGCCACGATCAGGGCGTCGGCCTCGGCGATCGCCCGGATCAGGGCGGCGCCGCGGGCGGTCAGGTCGTTCGGGGTGTAGGCGGCGCCGAGCTCCGGCCCGCCGTCGAGGAGGTCGAGGAGCTGGACGTCGACGGGACGGCGCGCGGCCACCGCCTCGGCGATGGCGCCGACGAGGGCCCGCGATTTCGACGGCCGGTGGGTGTTGCCGCTGAAGCCGACGATGCGGAAGCGGGTGGTCTGGCGCAGGCTCATGGGGCTCGTCCTCGTGCGGTAAGGGGTCAGTCGGCGTGGTGGCAGGCGACGGCGTGGCCGTCCGCGACCGGGCGCAGGGCCGGGTCGTCGCGGCGGCAGAGGTCGGTCGCCAGCGGGCAGCGGGGATGGAAGCGGCACCCGGCCGGCACGTCGGTCGGGCTCGGCAGGTCGCCGCCGAGGGGCGGCGCCTGGCGTTTTCGCGAGGGGTCCGGCACCGCCGCGATGAGGGCGCGGGTGTAGGGGTGGCGCGGGGCGGCCCACAGGGCCTCGGTCGGCGCGCTCTCGACGATGCGGCCGAGATACATCACCAGCACCCGGTCGGCGACGTGGTTCACGACCGACAGGTCGTGCGAGACGAACAGGTAGGCGAGGCCGAGTTCGCGCCGCATCGCGGCGAGCAGGTTGAGGATCTGTGCCTGGACCGAGAGGTCGAGGGCCGAGACCGGCTCGTCGCACACCACGAGCTGCGGCTCGACCACCAGGGCGCGGGCGATGCCGATGCGCTGGCGCTGGCCGCCGGAGAACTCGTGGGGGAAGCGCGTGACCGCGCTTCCGGGCAGGCCGACCTGGTCGAGGGCCCGGGCGACCCGGGCACGGCGCTCGCCCCGGCTCCGTAAGCCGTGCACCTTGAGCGGCGTCTCGAGGATGCTGCCCACGGTGTGGCGCGGGTTGAGCGAGGCGAAGGGATCCTGGAACACCATCTGGGCCCGGCGGCGATAGGCCTGCAGGTCGGCGCCCCGCAGCCGGCGCACCGGCACGCCGTCGAACACGATCTCCCCGCCCTGGGGCTCGACGAGGCGCAGCAGGCTCTTCGCCAGGCTCGACTTGCCGCAGCCGGACTCGCCGACGAGGCCGACGGTCTCACCGCGCGCGACCGTCAGGCTGACGCCGTCGACCGCCCGCACCCCGTCATAGGATGTCGCGAGGTCAGAGACCGAGAGCAGCGTCATGATAGGCTTCCTGGCGCAGGCCGGAGGTGCGGGGCGCGAGCGCCGGACGCGCGGCGGGCGTCGTGACCGGGCAGGCGACGATGCGCCCGTCGGGACGCACCAGCGCCGGCGGCGGCGCGGCGCGGCAGCCCGGCTCGACCCGCGGACAGCGGGGCGCGAAGGCGCAGCCGGGCTGCCCTTGCGCCGAGGCGATCGAGCCCGGGATCTCCGGCAGCGCCTCGCCGCGCAGGACCTCACCGTGAGAGGCCGCCCGGCCGCGGGGCGAGGCGGCGAGGAGGCCCTGCGTGTAGGGGTGGAGGGGGCGATCGAACAGCGCGTCCGGCTCCGCCTCCTCGACCCGGCGGCCGGCATACATCACGACGACGCGGTCGGCCCATTGTCCGACCACGCCGAGGTCGTGGGTGATGAGCAGCACCGCCATGCCGAGATCGCGGCGAAGCGAGTCGATGAGGTCGAGCACCTGGGCCTGGATCGTCACGTCCAGCGCCGTGGTCGGCTCGTCGGCGATGAGGAGTTTCGGGGCGCAGGCGACCGCGACGGCGATCATCACCCGCTGGCGCATCCCGCCGGAGAGCTGGTGCGGGTAGGCGTCGACCCGCCGGTGCGGATCGGGGATGCGGACCCGGTCGAGCAGCTCGATCGCCCGGGCCCGGGCGGCGCGGGACGAGAGGCCCTCGTGCCGGCGCAACACCTCGGCGATCTGGACGCCGACGGTCAGCACCGGGTTCAGCGCCGTCATCGGCTCCTGGAACACCATCGCGATCTCGCGCCCGCGGATCTCGCGGAACCGGCGCTCGCTCAAAGGCCCGATGTCGTGGCCGTCGAACCGGATCGTGCCGGACTCGATCCGGCCGCGCGGCGGCAGCAGGCGCATCAGCGCCAGCGCCGTGAGCGACTTGCCCGAGCCCGACTCGCCCACCAGCGCGACGGTCTCGCCGGGATCGACGGTGAAGCTCAGGTCCTGCACCGGCCGGGCCCGCGGGAAGGCGATGCCGAGGCCCTGGACGTCGAGGAGCGGCATCTCACGCCTCCCCGGCGAGACGAGGGTTGAGGGCGTCGTTGAGCCCGTCGCCGACGAGGTTGAGGGCGAGCACGCTGAGCACGATCGCGACCCCGGGGATCGCCGTCAGGTACCAAGCGCTGCGCAGGACCTCCCGGCCCGATCCGATCATGCTGCCCCAACTCACGACGTTCGGGTCGCCGAGGCCCATGAAGGACAGGGCCGATTCCATCAGGATGCCGGAGGCGACCATCACCGAGGCGGTGACGACGATCGGCGGCAGCGCGTTGGGCAGGATCTCGGCGAACACGATCCGCAGAGGCCCGTAGCCGAGCCCGCGGGCGGCGGTGACGAAGTCCTTCTCGCGCAAGGAGCGGAACTCGGCCCGGGTGAGGCGGGCGACCGTCGGCCACGAGGTCGCCCCGATGGCGAGCGTGATCGCCGGGATCGACGGCTGCGCGATCGCCACCAGCACCACCAGCAGGATGAAGGCGGGAATCGTCTGGAACAGGGCGATCAGCCGGCCGAGCGCCCGGTCGATCCGCCCGCCGGCGTAGCCGGCGGTGGCGCCGACCAGGACACCGAGGGCGAGACCTGTGGCGGCCGCCGCGAATCCGACGAGGAGAGAGACCCGGGCGCCGTGCGCGACGCCGGCGGCGACGTCGCGGCCGAGGGAGTCGGTGCCGAGGGGATAGGTTGGGTCCTGGCCCGGCCACAGGAAAGGCTGCGCCACCATGCCGAGCGGATCGTCGGGATAGACGAAGGGCGCGGCCAGAGCCGCCGCCGCGACCACGCCGAGGATCGCGAGGCCGGACAGGGCCGTCGGGTTGCGCAGGAAGGCCCGCAGGGCGCGGCGCGGCGCGGGGGCCGGCAGCGCGGCCACTCGGTCCGCGGCCGGAGGGCCTTCCGCGAGTCGCAGGGTCATCGGCGACGAGGTCATGAGCGTACCGCGATGCGAGGGTCGAGGATCGCCTGGATAAGATCGACCGCCACGTTGGCGACGAGGACCAGGAGGGAGGAGAGCAGGAGCACGCCGAGGAGCACGCTGAAGTCGCGCGCCATCACCGCCTCGAAGGCGAGGCGCCCGAGGCCGGGCCAGGAATAGACCGTCTCGACCACGACGGCCCCGCCCAGAAGCCCGCCGACATGCATGCCGGCGACGGTGGTGACCGGCAGGAGCGCGTTGCGCAGGACGTGGCGCAGGGTCACCGCCAGCGGCGACAGGCCCTTCGCGGCGGCCGTGCGCACGAAGTCCTGGGCGCGCACCTCCAGCATCGCGGCGCGCACCAGGCGGGCGTAGATCGCCACGTAGAACAGGGCGAGCGACAGGCCGGGCAGCACCATGTAGCGCAGCTGGTCGGCGAGGGCCGCGACACCGGTGAGCCCCTGCCCGATGGTGCGCGCGCCGCCGCTCGGCAGCCAGCCGAGCTTCACCGAGAACAGCACGATCAGCATCAGGCCGATCCAGAAGCCCGGCACCGAGTAGAACAGCAGCACCGCGACCGACAGCGCCCGGTCGAGGACGCCTCCCGGCGCCCGGGCCATCAGCACGCCGAGGGCGAGCCCGGCCAGCAGCGCGAGGATAAGCGCCAAGCCCATCAGCATCAGCGTGCCGGGCAGGCGCTGCCCGATCAGCTCGGCCACCGGCATGTTGTAGCGCGGCGAGAAGCCGAGGCTCAGATGGGCGAGGTTGTTCAGGTAGGCCAGGAACTGGTCGAGCAGCGGCAGGTCGAGGCCGAAGCGGCTGCGCATCGCGGCGAGCGTCTCCTCGGTCGCGGCCCCGGCCTCGCCGGCCATCACCTCGGCGGCGTCGCCGGGCGCGAGGCGCAGCAGAAAGAAGTTCACCACCAGGATCAGGAGAGCCGTCGGTACTGCGTCGGCGAGCGCCCGCCCCAGCACGGGGAGCAGGCGGCGTGTTCGGTCCATCGCGGGTCTCTCCGGCTCGACGCCGCCGGGCCGCGGCGGTCGGGCTAAATTCATATTGTCGATCTATTTTGTCAACTATAGGATGCCACCATCGCGCCGGCTCGCGGCCCGGCCCCCAAGGTGAGCCTCGTCATGACCCTCACGCACTCTCCCGGCGCTCTCGTCGGCCAATCCGGCTTCGCGAGCCCGGCCGACTTCCCCGAAAGTCCGCTGTCGCGGGCGCTGAAGGAGCCGCTGCTGCTCGGGCTGTTCCTGCCGATCCAGGCCGGCGGCTGGACCGCCTCGACCCTGCCGCGCACCACCGACTGGCGCTTCGACTACAACCGCGACCTCGTGCTCGAGGCCGAGCGGCTCGGCTTCGACCTCGTCTTCGCGCTGTCGCAATGGCTGCCGAAGGGCGGCTACGGCGGCGTGCTCGACGGGCAGGCCCTCGATTCCTTCACCAGCATCGCGGCCCTGTCGGCGCTCACCCGCCGCATCCTGCTGGTGGCGACCGTCCACGTGCTCTACGGGCCGTGGCACCCGCTGCACCTCGCCAAGTTCGGCGCCACCCTCGACCACATCTCCGGCGGCCGCTTCGGCTTCAACGTCGTCACCGGCCACCGGGCGGTGGAGCACGAGATGTTCGGCTGGCCGCGCATCGAGCACGACCGGCGCTATGCCCTCGCGGCCGAGTTCGTCGAGGTGGTGCAGCGCCTGTGGCAGGACGACGAGCCGTTCTCGTTCTCGGGCGAATCCTCGTGGCGCCTGGGCGAGGGCTTCGTCACGCCGAAGCCGCGCTACGGCCGCCCGATTCTCGTCAACGCCACGGGCTCGGAGGCGGGGATCGCCTTCGCGGGGCGCTACTCCGACATCGTGTTCGTCACGAGCCCGGCGGGCGCCGACATCGACAGCGCGCTCGACGCCCTGCCCGACCACACCGCCCGGGTGAAGGCGGCGGCGCGCGCGGTCGGGCGCGAGGTCCGCACGCTCATCAACCCGCTGGTGATCTGCCGCGAGACGGAAGCCGAGGCCTGGGCCTATGCCGACGCCATCGTGGCGCATGCCGATCCGCGCAGCCCGAAGGGTTTCCGCACCCTCGATTCCGACGCCCAGGCCTGGAAGGGCCGCGAGGGCCGGCCCGACCCCTACGCGGCGATCGGTGGCAACATCCGGGTGATCGGCTCGCCCGAGCAGGTCGTGGCGCAGTTCGAGGCCTTGAAGCGGGCCGGCATCGATGGGCTGCAGCTCAGCTTCTACGACTTCAAGCCCGACCTCGCCTTCTTCGGCGAGCGGGTGCTGCCGCTGATGCGCCAGGCGGGCCTGCGCGGCACGCCCGTCTCCCTCGCGGCCTGACCCCCCTACCCTGCCGCCGAACACGGATGCCATGACCACCCTCACCCGCCGCAGCCTCACCACCGGCCTCGCCGCCGGAGCCCTCGGCCTCGCCCTGCCGGCCCGCGCCGGCACCCCGCGCCGGGGCGGCACCCTGACGATGGTGATCCAGCCCGAGCCGCCGACGCTGGTCAGCCTGACCCACACCGCCGGACCGACCACCCGGGTGAGCCCGAAGGTTACCGAGGGCCTGCTGTCGTTCGACCTCGACTTCCGGCCGCGCCCCCAGCTCGCCACCGCCTGGGAGGTGAGCGGCGACGGCCTGCGCTACCGCTTCTCCTTGCGCCGCGGCGTGACGTGGCATGACGGCCAGCCCTTCACCGCGGCCGACGTCGCCCACTCGATCCGGCTCCTCAAGGAGCACCATCCGCGCGGGCGCGGCACGCTCGCGGGCGTCGTCGACGTGCTGACGCCCGATCCCCACACCGCCGAGATCGTGCTGTCGCGCCCGGCCCCCTACCTGCTCGCGGCGCTCACCGCCTCGGAGACGCCGATCGTGCCGAAGCACCGCTACGACGGCGACGTGCTGGGAAGCCCGAACGGCAAGGCGCCGGTCGGAACCGGGCCGTTCGTGTTCAAGGAATGGGTGCAGGGCAGCCACATCCTGTACGAGCGCAACCCGAACTACTGGGACCCGGGCAAGCCCTATCTCGACCGGATCGTCGTGCGCTTCATCGCCGATGCCAACGCCCGGGCGGTGGCGCTGGAGACCGGCGAGGTGCTCTACGCCCCCGACACCCCGGTGCCGCTCGCGCAGCTCGACGCGCTCAAGGCCAACCCGGCGCTCAGGATCGAGACCCGCGGCTACGACTACCAGCCGATCGTCTACCGGCTCGAGTTCAACCTGGCGAACCCGTACTTCAAGCACCTCGCGGTGCGCCAGGCGGTCGCCCACGCGGTCGACCGATCGGCGATCAACCGGTTGGTCTTCTACGGCTACAGCCGCGACGCGCCCTCCGCGATCAGCCCGGCGCTCAAGGCGTTCCACGACCCGGACGCACCCAAGCACCCCTTCGACCCCAAGCGCGCCGAGGCCCTGCTCGACGAGGCGGGCTTTCCCCGCGGCGCGGACGGCGTGCGCTTCCGGGTCCACCACGACTACATGCCCTACAGCGAGGCCTACCAGCAGCTCGGCAACTACACCCGGCAGGCGCTCGCCAAGATCGGAATCGGCGTGACCCTGCGGGCGCAGGACGTGCCGACCTGGTTCCGGCGCACCTACACCGACCGCGCCTTCGACGTCATGAGCAACGGCATGAGCCACTCCTTCGACCCGACGGTCGGGGTGCAGCGGCTGTACTGGTCGAAGAACTTCCGGCCCGGCGTGCCGTTCACCAACGGCTCCGGCTACAGCAACCCGGAGGTCGACCGGCTGCTCGAGGCCGCCGCGGTCGAGACCGACCAGGCCCGGCGGCGCGAGCACTTCTTCGCCGTCCAGGGACATGTCGGCCGCGACCTGCCCGACGTGAACCTCGTCACCGGCGCCAACCTGACGATCCTCAATCGCCGCGTCGCCAACCACCCGACCACGATCGACGGCCCCTCCGACACCTTCGCCGACGTCTGGCTCGAGGCGTGAGCCCCCCGACAGGAGATTCCGCATGAGCCCCTCCCACGGCCTCGGCTTCGAGCCCGACCTCTCCGATCCCTACCTCGCCAAGGCGGCGGCCTTGCGCGAGATCTTCGCCCGCGACGCGGCCGAGCGCGACAGGCAAGGCGGCCGGCCGACCGAGCAGATCCGCCTGCTCAAGGAGAGCGGCCTCCTCAAGCTCCTGATTCCGCGCGAGCATGGCGGCCACGGCGAGCCGTGGTCGACGGCGCTCAGGATCGTGCGGGAATTCGCCAAGGTCGACGGGTCGCTCGGCCACCTCTACGGCTACCATTTCGGTTCGGTCCACGCCGCCCACCTCCTCGGCGATCCGGACCAAGCCGCCCGCCTCTACCGGCGCTCGGCCGAGGGCAACTGGTTCTGGGGCAACGCCCGCAACAGCTTCTCCAGGACCCTGTTCGGCCGCCGCACCGGCGAGTGGATCACCGTGAACGGCTTCAAGCCCTTCACCTCGGGCTCGCACGTCGCCGACGCCCTGATGATCGCCTGGCTCGACGAGGAATCCCACGAGTGGGCCTTCGCGGCGGTGCCGGCCGACCGGCCGGGGATCATCGTCGAGAACGACTGGGACGCCATCGGCCAGCGCCAGACCGGCAGCGGCCGGGTGACCTTCGCGGATCTCAAGGTCCATGCCGACGAGGTGCTGGACCACGGCTTCGACCGCGGCCGCCCCTACCGCACGCTCGGCGTGCTGCAGCAGCAGAGCGTGCTCCTCAACGTGTTCATCGGCAGCGCGCAGGGCGCGCTGCTCGCCGCCCGCGACTACACCGTGACGACCTCGCGGCCCTGGCTGCATTCCGGCGTCGAGCGGCACACCGACGACCCCTGGGTCCAGCGCACCTACGGCGACCTCGTCCTGCGCACGCAAGCCGCGACCCTGCTCGCCGACAAGGCTCTCCAGGCCATCGACGCCGCCTTCGTCCGCGGCCGCGACCTGACCGAGGCCGAGCGCGGCGAGGCCGCCGTCACGGTGGCGGCGGCCAACGCCCATGCGGGGGCGGTCGCCCTCGACGTCACCAGTACGGTGTTCGAGGTGATGGGCGCGCGGGCCTCGGCGGCCTCGTACGGCTTCGACCGGTTCTGGCGCAACGTGCGCACCCACACCCTGCACAACCCGGCCGAGTACAAGATCCGCAACGTCGGCACCTGGTTCCTGACCGGCGCCCACCCGCAACCGAGCAACTTCCAATGAGCGGCCGCGCCACCGGGGGAGCGGACGGTTCTCCGAACGAGCGGGGTTGAACGAGGGCGGAGCCGGACTTCTCGGCCGAGCCCTGTACAGGGCCGAACGCGAGCCAGGACGGCGCGTCGCGGAGATTCTTCTCGGGCCACCACTTGACGGAGCCCACTCCTCTCCGCCGCATCGTTCTTTAAAAAGAACAATTTCGTTGACTTAACGAACGCCTCCGGACACCCTTGGCTCATCGGATACGGCCCCGAACGCGGGTCCTTCCGGTCTCCATTCCCAACCAGGAGGTTCCACCGATGGCCTTTCGGCCCCTGCATGACCGCGTGCTGCTGCGCCGCCTCGACGGCGAGGCGACCACCAAGGGCGGCATCATCATCCCCGACACCGCCAAGGAGAAGCCGCAAGAGGGCGAGGTCGTCGCCGTCGGCCCCGGCACCCGTGACGATCACGGCACGCCGACGCCCCTCGACGTGAGGGCCGGCGACCGGGTGCTGTTCGGCAAGTGGTCCGGCACCGAGGTCAAGATCGACGGCGAGGATCTGCTGATTCTCAAGGAAGCCGACATCCTCGGCGTGATCGCGGCCTGACGAAGACGACGAGCGAGAAGGACGAACCCCATGGCTGCCAAGGACGTGAAGTTCTCGTCTGATGCCCGCGAGCGTCTGCTGCGCGGCGTCGACATCCTGGCCGACGCGGTGAAGGTCACGCTCGGTCCGAAGGGCCGCAACGTCGTGATCGAGAAGAGCTTCGGCGCGCCCCGCATCACCAAGGACGGCGTCACCGTCGCCAAGGAGATCGAGCTGGAGGACCGCTTCGAGAATCTCGGCGCCCAGCTCCTGCGCGAGGTCGCGGCAAAGACCAACGATCTCGCCGGCGACGGCACCACCACCGCGACCGTGCTGGCCCAGGCCATCGTCAAGGAAGGCGCCAAGGCGGTGGCGGCGAACTTCAATCCCCTCGACCTCAAGCGCGGCATCGATCTCGCGGTCGCGGCGGCGGTCAAGGACGTGGCGGGACGCGCCCGCAAGGTCACGGCGTCGGACGCCATCGCGCAGGTCGGCACCATCTCGGCGAACGGCGACGCCGAGATCGGCCGGCTGATCGCGCAGGCCGTCGAGAAGGTCGGCAAGGAGGGCGTCATCACGGTCGAGGAGGCGCGCACCGCCGAGACCGAACTCGACGTGGTCGAAGGCCTGCAATTCGATCTCGGCTATCTCTCGCCGTACTTCGTGACCAATGCCGAGAAGCTGACCGTCGAGCTCGACGACCCCTACATCCTGATCCACGAGAAGAAGCTGTCCTCGCTCCAGCCCTTGCTGCCGGTGCTCGAAGCGGTGGTGCAGTCGGGCCGGCCGCTCCTGATCATCGCCGAGGACATCGAGGGCGAGGCGCTGGCGACGCTCGTCGTCAACAAGCTGCGCGGCGGCCTGAAGGTGGCCGCCGTGAAGGCACCGGGCTTCGGCGACCGGCGCAAGGCGATCCTCGAGGACATCGCGATCCTGACGAAGGGCCAGACGATCTCGGAGGAACTCGGCATCAAGCTCGAGAGCGTGACGCTCGCCGAGCTCGGCCGCGCCAAGCGGGTCCGGATCGACAAGGAGAACACCACGATCGTCGACGGCGCCGGCGAGGCGTCCGAGATCGCCTCCCGGGTCGCCCAGATCAAGGCGCAGATCGAGGAGACGACCTCCGACTACGACCGCGAGAAGCTGCAGGAGCGCCTGGCCAAGCTCGCCGGCGGCGTCGCGGTGCTGCGGGTCGGTGGCGCCACCGAGGTCGAGGTCAAGGAGCGCAAGGACCGGGTCGACGACGCGTTGAACGCCACCCGCGCGGCGATCGAGGAGGGCATCGTGCCGGGCGGCGGCACGGCGTTGCTGCGGGCCCGCGGCGCGGTCGCGGCGCTCCAGGCCGGTAACCCGGACGTCGCGGCCGGGATCAAGATCGTGCTCAAGGCGCTCGAAGCGCCGATCCGCCAGATCGCGGCCAATGCCGGCGTCGAGGGCTCGATCGTGGTCGCGAAGGTGGCCGAGAGCGAGTCCGACACCTACGGCTTCGACGCGCAAGCCGAGATCTACCTCGACCTGATCGAGGCCGGCATCGTCGATCCGGCGAAGGTGGTGCGCACGGCGCTCCAGGACGCGGCCTCGGTGGCGGGCCTGCTCGTCACCACGGAAGCCCTCGTCGCCGACCGGCCGAAGGACAAGCCGGCTTTGCCGGCTCCCGCCGCTCCGGACTTCTGACCTCCGCGCGCCTCGGGGCTCCCCCGGGGCGCAACCTCACTGCTCGTCGCCCGAGGACCGCCATGCCGCAACTCCCCGACCCCGCCGTCCCGTTCCACCCCTCCGAGCCGAGCCCCGGGCTGGTCGTCGTCGCGCTGTGCGTCACGCTGATCCTCGCCGCCTTCGCGTTCCTGCTGCGCGCAGCCTGACGATCTGCTCCGATGAACCCTGTCATCGCGGTCGTCGGCGCCGGCTTCAGCGGCAGCATGGCGGCCCTTCACCTGCTGGCTGCCCTGCCCCGGTCCTGGTCGGTGCTGCTATGCGAGAAGGGCGGCAGCTTCGGGCGGGGACTCGCCTACGGTACCGACGCGCCCGCCCACCTGCTCAACCTGCGCGCCGCCAACATGAGCGCCTACCCGGACCGGCCGGAGCACTTCGCGGCCTGGCTCGGCGGGCTGCCGGAGGACGAGAGGTCGGGCGTCGCGGTGACGCCGGCCGGCACCTTCGCGCCGCGCGCCCTCTACGGCCGCTATCTGGCCGAGCTCTTGACCGAGGCCGTCGTCACGGCGGGTGCCCCCCGGCTCCACCTCGTCCACGACACGATCACCGACCTCGTCCCGATCGCCGGCGGCTACCGCCTGCGCACCGAGGGCGGGGCGGTCTATCCGGTCGCGGGCGCGGTGCTCGCCATGGGCAACCTCACCGGCCCCGGCGCGCCGCCGAGCGGCCATCGACTCGACCCGTGGCGGCCCGAGGATTTCGGCCGGCTGCACCCGGACCGCCCGGTGCTGGTCGTCGGCACCGGCCTCACCATGGTCGACGCGGTCGCCTCCCTGCGCGGCCGGGGCTTCGCCGGCCGGATCGTCGCCCTGTCGCGCCGTGGCCTGGTGCCGAGCGTCCACGCGCCGACGAAGCCGTGGCCGGTACCCGATCTCAAGGCCGCCGACCTCGCCTCCCTGACCCGGCTGACCCGGCGGATCCGCGCCGAGGTCGCGGCGGCGCAGCGGAGCGGGCGGGATTGGCGCGACGTGATCGACGCGCTTCGGCCGATCATCGGCTATCTCTGGCGCAGCCTGCCGGCCGCGGAGCGGGCGCGCTTCCTGCGCCACCTGCGGCCGTTCTGGGACGGTCACCGCCATCGCGCCGCCCCTCCGGCGGCGGCCGCCATCGCGGACGAGATCGCCGCGGGCCGCCTCGACGTGCGGGCCGGGCGCATCCTCGCCATCGCGGACGAGCCCGGCGAGGCCGTGGTGACGATCCGGCCGCGGGGCGGGGCGGCCGACGAGATGCTGGCGGTGCAGGGCATCGTCGACGCCACCGGGATCGGGCGCATCGACGAGACCGGAGACCCGCTGCTGCGCCGCCTCGTCGTCCGCGGACTCGCGAGGCCCGACGCGTTCGGGCTCGGCCTCGCGGCGGGCAAAGACTACCGCCTGCACGCCGAGCGGTCGAACCGGCTCTGGACGCTGGGCCCGCTCCTGCGCGGCACGCTGTGGGAATGCGTCGCGGTGCCGGACATCCGCAGCCAGGCCGCCGAGGTCGCGGCCCTCGTCGCCGCGGAGGTCGAGGGCCTGTCGGGCTCGCCTCGACGGGCCGCGTCCGTGTGACCGACCGCACGCGTCACACCTCAAGATAATCCTCGCCGATTTCGATCGAACGTGAGCACGGATCTTCTCCTGTCGGGCAAAAATAAAAAATATCCGATCAATTGACCCTTCGGAAATACTCTGGAAATCATTCGAAATCCGAAGCCGCCAAGCATAGCGAGCGCGTCGGACAAGATCAGGTGCGGCGCTCCGGCGAGCCGGGAGGTCCTTGGGAAATGACGACGATGCGCAAGACCACATGGCTCAAGACCACATCGCTCCGGCCGGCCCTGGCCGGGGCCGCCTTGGCCGGGGCCGCCCTGGCGGCCCTGCTCCTGCCGGCGGCTCCCGCCCTGGCGAATGCCGGCGCGGCCGCCGCGGCGGCGCCCATCCGCGACGGCGAGAAGAGCCCGCTGGTCTCGACCGAGTGGCTTGAGAAGAACATCGATTCGCCGAAGCTGCGCATCGTCGAGGTCAGCGTCGATCCGGGGGTCTACGAGCGCGGCCACATCCCGGGTGCCCACAACGTCGCCTGGCACACGGACCTCGTCGAGACGGTGAGCCGCGACATCGCCGGGCCCGAGAAATTCGCGGCGCTGGCCCGCCGCCTCGGAATCGACCGCGACACCACGGTGGTGCTCTACGGCGACAACAACAACTGGTTCGCCGCCTGGGGCGCCTGGGTCTTCGCGCAGTACGGCCTCGTCGATACCGTGAAGCTGCTCGACGGCGGCCGCAAGAAGTGGGAGGCCGAGAAGCGCCCGCTCGACACCCGCACACCGGAGGTGGCCGCCTCCAGGTTCCCGGTGACCCCGGCCTCCACCTCGTTGCGGGCCCGCTTCAGCGACGTGCTGGCGGTGGCGCGCAAGGAGCGCGACGAGAGGATCCTCGACATCCGCTCGCCCGACGAGTTCTCCGGCAAGATCATCGCCCCGTCCGGCGTGCCGGAGCTGGCGGTGCGCGCCGGTCACATCCCGGGCTCGGTCAACGTGCCGTGGGCGAAGGCCGTGAATGCCGACGGCACCCTGAAACCCGTGGAGGAGCTGCGGAAGCTCTACGCCGAAGCCGGCATCGACGGGTCGAAGCCGGTCATCACCTCCTGCCGCATCGGCGAGCGCTCGAGCCATTCCTGGTTCGTGCTGAGCCGGGTGCTCGGCTATCCGGCCCGCAACTACGACGGCTCGTGGACCGAGTACGGCAACGCCGTCGGCGTGCCGGTCGTCAACCTCGCCGGCACGGTCTGGGGCGGCAAATGACGTCGAGCGCGGCGGTCCCTGCGGTCGCCCCCGCCGGTGCGGGTCTCCGCGCCGGCCTCAGCCTGACGCTCGCCGTCCTGCTGGCGGCGAGCGCCTGGCACCTCTCGGGCGAGGCCGGCGGCAGCCGCCTCGCCCTCTCGCTGGTGTTCGGGGCGCTGTTCGGCTTCGTGCTGCAGCGCTCGCGGTTCTGCTTCCTGTGCGTCTGGCGCGACTTCCTCGACCACGGCGACCCGCGCGGGGTGCTCGGGATCCTGGCCGCCCTGGCGGCGGGGCTTTCGGGCTACACGGTGGTGTTCGGCGCCTGGCTGCCGGACCCCTCCGGGACGCGGTTGCCGCCCGGCGCCCATATCGGGCCGGTCGGGCCGGTCCTGGCGCTGGCCGGCCTCGCCTTCGGGGCCGGCATGGCGGTGTCGGGCTCGTGCCTCAGCGCCCATCTCTACCGCCTCGGCGAGGGCTCGCCGACGGCGCCGTTCGCGCTCACAGGCGCCGCCCTCGGCTTCGTCCTCGGCTTCCTCACCTGGAACCCGCTCTACCTCGCGGGCATCGCGGAGGCGCCGGTGACCTGGCTGCCGCGCCATCTCGGCTACGCGGGCAGCCTCGCGGCCGGGCTCGCGGTCCTGGGCGGACTCGCCCTGGGGCTGCTGCGACGGCCGCTCCCACCCCGTTCGGCACCGGTCACGGCCGACCCGCTGCGGGCGGTGTTCGTGGCACGCTGGCCGACCTGGCTCGGCGGTCTCGCCGTCGGGGCGATCGGAACGCTCGCCTATCTGCGCCTCGGCCCCCTCGGGGTCACGGCGGAGATCGGTGGGCGCAGCCGGCAGGCCGCGGCCGGCCTCGGGCTGCTGCCGGAGCGGCTGGAAGGGCTCGACGGGTTTCGCGGCTGCGCGACGGCACTCCGTGACGGGCTCCTCACCCCGAACGGCCTGTTCGTCGGCGGGCTCGTGGTCGCGTCCTTCGCGGCGGCGCTGGCGGCGGGCCAGTTCCAGCCCGCCCGGCCCGGGCGAGGCCACGTCCTGCGCGGGCTCGCCGGCGGGATCCTGCTCGGCTGGGGCGCGATGACCGGCCTCGGCTGCAGCATCGGCACGCTGCTCTCCGGCATCATGGCGGGCGCCCTGTCGGGCTGGGTGTTCGGGATCGCGATGCTCGTCGGCATCACCGTCACGCTCCGCCTCGGCCGCCGGTCCGGGCTCCTGGCCTGACGCTGCGTGCGCCACCGCGAATAAAAAAAATATCCTCGGAACGTCCGCGGCGCGAGCAAGTCCGATCTCCGCATCTTCGTCAAAGTAAAAGAACGTTCTGGTTGACGACGTTGCCGGAGAACGCCAGATATTCTGTGCCGGATCGATCGTATCCAGGCTCCCGACAGCGACGAGAGTATGGTGATGATCAAGCAAAGCGCCCGGCTCCTGCGCCGTCAGGCCGCATTCCTGCTCGGAGGCCTGGCCCTGCTGGCGGCGCTGCCGGCCGGCCCGGCAACCGCGGCCGAGGGGCAACTGCGCATCGCCAAGCAGTTCGGCGTCGTCTACCTGCTCCTCAACGTCGCCGAGGACCAGAAGCTGATCGAGAAGCACGGCCGCGCGTCCGGGCTCGACATCAAGGTCGAGTACCTGCAACTCTCCGGCGGCTCGGCGGTCAACGACGCGCTGCTCTCGGGCAGCGTCGACATCGGCAGCGCCGGGGTAGGCCCGCTGTTCACGCTCTGGGACCGCACCCGCGGCCGCCAGAACGTCCGCGGCGTCGCCTCGCTCGGCAACTTCCCGTACTACCTCGTCAGCAACCGCCCCGAGGTGACGTCGATCGCCGACATTACCGACAAGGACCGCATCGCCCTGCCGGCGGTCGGCGTCTCGGTCCAGGCGCGCATCCTGCAATGGGCCTCGGCCAAGCTGTGGGGCGACAAGGACTTCGCCCGGCTCGACCGCAACAGCGTGGCGGTGCCCCACCCCGAGGCGGCGGCCGCGATCATCAAGGGCGGCACCGAGATCACCGCGCATTTCGGCAACCCGCCGTTCCAGGAACAGGAGCTCGCCGAGAACCCGAACGCCCGGGTCATCCTGAGCTCCTACGACGTCCAGGGCGGGCCGGCCTCCTCGACCGTGCTCTACGCGACCGAGAAATTCTACAAGGATAGCCCGAAGACCTACCAGGCCTTCGTCGACGCCCTGGATGAAGCGGCGCGCTTCATCGCCGCCGATCCGGAGCGGGCGGCCGACATCTACCTCAAGGCCAATGGCAGCCGCATCGACCGCGCCCTGCTGCTCAAGGTGATCAAGAGCCCGGAGGTGACCTTCAAGGTCGAGCCGCAGAACACCCTGGGCTTGGGCCAGTTCATGCACCGGGTCGGCGCGATCAAGAACGAGCCGAAGAGCCTGAACGACTACTTCTTCGTCAACCCGCGCGTCGCCGCGGGCAGCTGAGGGCGACCGGCATGACGCTCGTGATCGCGCGCGACGCGCCCGCCTTGGCGCCCTCGCGGGCGCTCCCGGAGGCGCCGCGCGCCCTGCCCGATCCGCTCCTGCGTATCGCCGGCGTGTCGCTCGAGTATCGCACGCCGGGGCGCGTGGTGCGGGCGGCGCACCGGATCGACCTCGACGTCTACGAGGCCGACCGCTTCGTGCTGCTCGGGCCGTCGGGCTGCGGCAAGTCCACCCTGCTGAAGGCGGTGGCCGGCTTCATCGCCCCGGTCGAGGGCGAGATCACGCTCGCCGGCGTTCCGGTGCGCAAGCCCGGCCCCGACCGGATCGTGGTGTTCCAGGAATTCGACCAGCTGCCGCCCTGGAAGACCGTGGTCGAGAACGTCGCCTTTCCCCTGCGCGCCGCCCGCGGGCTCGGCCGCCGCGAGGCGCTGGAGCGGGCGCGCGCCACGATCGACAAGGTCGGCCTCACCGCCTTCGCCGGCAGCTACCCGCACCAGCTCTCCGGCGGCATGAAGCAGCGCGTCGCCATCGCCCGGGCGCTGGCGATGCAGCCGAAGGTGCTGCTGATGGACGAGCCCTTCGCGGCGCTCGACGCGCTGACGCGGCGCAAGATGCAGGAGGAGCTGCTGGCGCTCTGGGACGAGGCCCGCATGACCCTTCTGTTCGTCACCCACTCAATCGAGGAGGCGCTGGTGATCGGCAACCGGGTCGCGCTGCTCTCTCCTCATCCGGGTCGGGTCCGCGGCGAGTACAATTGCCATGAGTTCGACCTGTCGAGCCTCGGCAGCCGGACCTTCCAGGCCGCGGTGCAGCGCCTGCACGACCGGCTGTTCGAGCCCGCCCCCGAGGCTTTCGCGCGATGAACCACGCCCTCACGCCGCCGATCCGTCCGGAGGTCGACCGGGTGCTGCCGCCCTTCGTGGAGGCGCCGGTCGTGCGCGCGCTCCCGCTGCCGACCCGCCTGTGGCAGCAGGGCTGGCTGCGCCGCGGCCTGATCCTCGTGGCACTGGCCCTCATCTGGGAGGCGCTGGCGCGCTGGCAGGACAACGACCTGCTGCTACCGAGCTTCGGCGCGACGCTGTCGGCCCTCGTCGACGGCCTGGCCACCGGCGAGATCCTGGAGCGGACCCGGATCTCCCTCACCGTGCTGGCGCAAGGCTACGTCCTCGGCGTCCTCCTCGCTTTCGGGCTGACCTCGCTCGCGGTCTCGACGCAATTCGGCCGCGACCTGCTCTCGACGCTGACGGCCATGTTCAACCCGCTGCCGGCGATCGCGCTGCTGCCCCTCGCGCTGCTGTGGTTCGGGCTCGGGCAGGGCAGCCTGATCTTCGTGCTGGTCCACGCGGTCCTGTGGCCGCTGGCGCTCAACACCTATGCGGGCTTCCAGGCGGTGCCGGATTCGCTGCGCATGACCGGGCGCAACTACGGGCTCGAAGGATTGACGTATGTCGGCCAGATCCTGGTCCCGGCGGCGTTGCCGGCGATCCTGTCGGGGCTCAAGATCGGCTGGGCCTTCGCCTGGCGCACCCTGATCGCGGCGGAGCTAGTCTTCGGCGCGTCGTCGGGCCGGGGCGGCCTCGGCTGGTACATCTTCCAGAACCGCAACGAGCTCTACACCGATCGGGTCTTCGCCGGCCTGCTCCTCGTCATCGCCATCGGCCTCATGGTCGAGACGGTGGTGTTCGCGAGCCTGGAGCGCGTGACGGTCCGGCGCTGGGGGCAGGTGCGCTAGAGTATTTTCCGACGGAGTGGATACCGGCTCGTCGCCGAACATGCGGCGAGATCGAGGGCCTGAAGCAGCGACCGATTGCAACGCGATCGGTCGCTGCTCTAGCGGACACCTCGGTTGCGATCGGGCGCATCCTGCTTTGCGTAGGAGAACACGTACAGGCAGGGTCGGTCATGGCTCACGTCAGCCTCACGGATCTCCGCCAGAACATCGCCAGCCACTTCGACCGGGTCGAGCGCGACCGGGAGGAGCTGGTGATGACGCGCCAAGGCCACGAGCCCCTCGCGGTGCTGCCGCTCGCCGAGTTGAACAGCCTGCGCGAGACGCTGCACCTGCTCGGCACGCCCGCGAATGCGCGACGGCTGTTGCGGTCAGTCGCCCAGATCGATGCCGGACGGGGTACCGAGCGAACGCCGACCGAGCCGGATGCGCCTGCCGGGGAATGAAGATCGTCTTCTCCGACGATGCCTGGGACGACTACCTGTTCTGGCAGGACCAGCGCGACGGCACGCTCGCGCGCATCGACAGCCTCATCAAGGAGATCCAGCGAACGCCGCTCAAGGGGGCCGGCAAGCCGGAGCCGGTGAGGTTCAAGCTCAAGGGCTGGTGGTCGCGCCGCATCTCGAGCGAGCATCGCCTCGTGTATCGGGTGAGCGGATCCGGCGCGGCGCAGGCGCTGGAGATCGCGCAATGCCGCTGGCACTACGATGATGAGCGTCCGTCAGCTCCTTGGCTGCGCAGGAGCACGCGCCACGCCCTCCATTGTAGTATATTTTTCTTATAGACTAATTTGACATCGTGGCCGCCGCAGGCGACACAACCCGGAAGCCGCAGGAACTGCCCCCGGCGAGAAACCCGGTCGGGACCATGATGCCACGCCGCGAACTTCGCCTGAACGCCTTCCAGATGGCCGCCCCGTCGCACAACTGGGCCGGCCTGTGGCGGCACCCGCGGGACAATCAAGCCGATTACAACCAGCTGTCCTGGTGGACGGATCTGGCGCAAACGGCCGAGCGCGGCTTTCTCGACGGACTGTTCATCGCCGACGTGTTCGGCCTCTACGACGTCTATGCGGGCAATGGCGACGCCGCGCTCCTCGCCGGCGCCCAGGCGCCCAACGCCGATCCGGTCCTCGCCGTCTCGGCCATGGCCCACGTCACGCGCCACCTCGGCTTCGGCATCACCTCGAACCTGACCTACGATCACCCGTTCCAGTTCGCCCGCCGCTTCGCCACCCTCGACCACCTCACCGGGGGCCGCCTCGGCTGGAACATCGTGACGGGCTACCTCGACAGCGGCGCCCGCGGCATGGGCCTGCCGGTCTCGCGCGATCACGACGAGCGCTACGCGGCGGCCGAGGACTTCATGACGGCCGTCTACAAGCTGTGGGAGGGCTCCTGGGAGGACGGCGCGGTCCTGCGGGACCGGGCGGCGGGCGTGTTCACGCGTCCCGACAAGGTGCACCGCGTCGTGCATGACGGCCCGTACTACAAGGTCGATGCCCGCCACCTCGCCGAGCCCTCCCCTCAGCGCACGCCGGTCCTCTACCAGGCCGGCACGTCGGAGCGGGGCGTGCGCTTCGCCGGGCGCCACGCCGAGAGCGTCTTCCTCAACGGCCCGACGAAGGCCGCCGCCGCGAAGGTGGTGCGTCGGGTGCGGGAGGCGGCTCGGGAGGCTGGGCGCGACCCCTACGATGTCCTGACCTTCCTCGGCGCGACCGTGATCGTGGCGCCGACCTCGGCCGAGGCGCGCGACCTGCGCGACGAGTACCGGAGCTACCTCGACGCGTCGGGTCAGCTGGCTCTCGTTTCCGGCTGGACCGGGATCGATCTTTCGGGCCTGTCCCTCGACGATCCACTTGCCTTCCAGCGCACCAACGCGATCCGCTCGACGGTGGAGAACCTCACCCGCGCCGAGCGCCCGACCCTCGTGCGCGACCTCCTCGACTTCACGCCGGCCGGCGCCCGGGCGGCGGTGGTGGTCGGCTCGCCAGTCGAGGTCGCCGACGAACTCCTGTCCTGGGTGGCGGAAGCGGACGTGGACGGCTTCAACCTCGTGCGCACGGTGATGCCGGAATCGCTCGACGCGGTGGTGAACCTGCTCGTGCCCGAGTTGCAGGCCCGCGGCATGTTCAAGACTGCCTACCGGGAGGGGACCTTGCGGGAGAAGCTGTTTGCCGGGCGCGGTGCACGCCTGCCGGACAGCCATCCCGGTGCCGGCCTTCGCCGACGTGCCCGGTGAGAAGCCGGGGACAAGGCCATCGGGAGAGAAGGAAGAGGCGCGGGTCTCCCCTCTCCCTGTGAATGGGGACCTGTGAAAGAGCGTCTTGGCGACCGAAGGTCCCGCGTGAGGGTGGCCCGGGTTTCGAAGGGAGCGCCGAGCTGGGCAGCTCGACCATCACGGCATCGGCCCTCCCACGCCATGCGGTGCCGGCGGCGATTTCGTCCTGCGAACGCACCGCAAAAGAGAGATCGATTTCATTGACGCAATCCATAATCCTGGCCGATTATCGCCAGGATATGACGGCCCCTCCGCAGACCTGACTCAGGATTGATCGCGTCCTGCGTGGAAGATGAACTGGTCGAGGCGAGGTCGCAATCATCGAAATCCGCGCGCCGCGGCGACACGACCGCCGTCGATCGATCACGCCTGTCGTCGGTCTTCTGCCAGCGCGCCAGACGCGACCCCGAGCACCGAATCCCGATCCCGGAGGTATGCCTTGGCCGACATCATCGTCCGATCGTCTCCCCTGGAGCCCGCCGCCCAGCCACTCCTCGACGGGCTGGTGGCCGAGTATGACGGGCGCTACGGCGCGGCGAGCCGGCCGGGCGGCGCCCGGGCCGAGATCCTGCGCTACCCCGCCGAGGCGTACCGCCCGCCGCTCGGCGACTTCCTGCTCGTGCTGCGCGACGGCGAGCCGATCGCCGGCGGCGCATTCATGAGCCACGACGACGCGACGGTCGAGCTCAAGCGCATCTGGACCCGGCCCGACCTGCGCCGCCAGGGACTCGCGAAGCGCGTGGTCCGGGCGCTCGAGGAGAGCGCCGCCCGGCTCGGCTACAGCCGCGCCTACCTCACGACGGGCTTTCGCCAGCCGGAGGCCACGGCGCTCTACGCCTCCCTCGGCTACCGGCCGCTCTTCGACGTCTCGGCCGACCCGCTCCTGTACCGCTCCCTGCCATTCGAGAAGAGCCTGGGCCCGGCAGGCGATGGCGCCGCCTCCCCGGTGATCCTGCCCGCGGCCTCGTTCGAGGCGGCGACCGCCCGCGTCAACGCCCTGAAGGCCGAGCAGGAGCAGCGGCTCCTCGCCCGCATCGCAGCGCACCGGGCGAGCGCCGCCTGACTCGCCCCGCCGCCTCGACGCCCCGCCGGCGGCGGGTGCCCCTTTGGAACCCACCATGTCCTCCTCCCGTCCCCGCCGCCTCAAGACTCTCGTCGGCGCGCCCACCCTCGTCGCGGCCGCGAATGACGGCGATCCCGGATCCGGCCTGCGCCGCGCGGTCGCGCTCGCCCGCAAGGCGGAGGCCGAGCGGATCACCGGCCTGTTCACCGCCGACCTGCTGCAGATCGACCGGGCCGGCCTCGCCGGGACGGCCGGCGTGCAGGAGCCGCTGATCGCGCTCGCCGCGCTCAGCCAGGCGACCTCGCGGATCGGGCTCGTGGCGACGGTCTCCACCACCTTCCATCACCCCTTCAACCTCGCCCGGCAGCTCGCCACCCTCGACCATGCCAGCGGCGGCCGCTCGGCCTGGAACGCCGTGACCTCCTCGGTCGGCGAGGAGAATTTCGGCGAGCAGACATTCGACGGGGTCCTGCCGAGCCCCGAGGCACGCTACGCCCGGGCCGCCGAGTTCATCGCGGTCGTCAACGCGCTATTCGACGCGAACGAGCGCGACGCGGTCACCCGGAAGGCGTCGGGGGCGGTCGTGGTCGACCCGGCGAAGTTCCACCGCATCGACCATCGCGGCCGCCACTTCACGATCGCCGGTCCGCTCAACGTGCCGCCGCTGCCGCAGGGGCGCCCGGTCCAGTTCCAGGCCGGGCAGTCGGAGGCGGGCGTCGCGGTCGGCGCCGCCCATGCCGAGGTGGTCTACACCTCGCAGCCGACGTTCGAGGGCGCGGTCGCCTTCGCGGCCGAGCTGCGCCGACGCGCCGCCGCCCTCGGGCGCAGGGGCGGGCTGCCCTTCGTGATGAACTCCTTCCACTGCCTAATCGGCGAATCCGTGGCCGATGTCGGCCGGCGGCTCGCCGAGAAGCACGCCCGCATCGACTACGAGCAGGGCCGGCTCAAGCTCGCCGACATGCTGGGCGGGGAGATCGACCTGTCGGGTCTCCCCCTCGACGCGGCCCTGCCCGAATCGCTGCTGCCGGAAGTCACGAGCATCAACCGCCGGCGCGGACGCGTCGAGATCTTCCGCCGCTACGCCCGGCAGGGCCTCACCCTGCGGCGGCTCATCATCGAGGCGCAGGAGACCGGGCACTGGTCGGTCGCCGGCACGCCCGAGCAGCTCGCGGATGCCCTCGAGGAGCGCTACCGCGCAGGGATCCTCGACGTCGTGACCCTGCATGGCCTCGGCAACCCCGACCAGGAGGATCTGCTCCTCAACGGCCTCCTGCCCGAGTTGCGGCGGCGCAGCCTGATCGACACCGACTACGTCGGCGACGATTTCCGCTCCAACCTCGAATTGCCGCCGCTCACGGACGCGATCGCGCGGGCGCGGATCGCCTGAGCGCGGCCTGGGAGAAGAATCTCCCGGTCCGCCATCGGGCGACAAAGCACCCTCCCCTGTGTTCAAGAATATTTGGAAACGTCTTTCGTTGACGAGAGGCGCTGACAAGCGGAAAAATCAGCGGCAAGGCTCGCAGAAGACAGCGCGATGGCGTGATCGTCTTTCGACCTCGTCTTGCCCTGCATTGGTGCGACCTGCGGCGTCACGGCACGATCGCGGCTCGGGAGACCGGAAACCATCCATGATCCTGATCGCGCTTCTCACCTCGATCGCCGGACCGCGGCGCGCACGCGGCGAGGCGCCGGCCCCCGGCCGGGCGGCCGGGCCGGAGGCGAACCGCCCTCCCCCGGGAGGCCCCGTCACCCCCGACCACGGCGGCCCGTGCCGGCGCCTTCCGGCACCGCGCCGCCCCGACCGCCCGAGTTCCCGATGACCTATCGCCTGAGCCTCCTCGACAAGAGCCCGATCCTGTCCGGCGAGCCGGCCACCGCCGCCCTGCAGCGCACGATCGTCCTGGCGCAGGCCGCCGAGCGGCTCGGCTACGCGCGCTTCTGGGTGGCGGAGCACCACGGCAATCCGGGACTGGCCGGCACCGCGCCCGAGATCCTGATCGCGCATCTCGCCGCCCGCACCCAGCGCATCCGGCTCGGGTCCGGCGGCGTGCTGCTGCCGCATTACAGCCCCTTCAAGGTCGCCGAGACCTTCAACCTGCTCGCCGCCCTGGCGCCGGGCCGGATCGACCTCGGCATCGGCAAGGCCCCGGGCGGCCTGCCCGATGCGACCCGCGCCCTGCGGCGCCGGCACGATCCCGATCAGCCTGCCGCCTTCGACGACCTCCTGGCGGAACTCGCGCAGTACCTCGCGCCGTCGGGAACGGGGTCGCTGCGCGCCCTCCCGACGCCGCCCGCGGCCCCGGAGCGCTTCCTTCTCGGCGCCAGCCCCGACAGCGCGCGCTCGGCCGCCGCGCTCGGGTGGCGCTTCGTCTATGCCGGCCAGCTCAACGGCGATCCGCGGGCGATCGAGGCGAGCCTCGACGCCCACGCCCAGGCCGGCGCCAAGGAACCCCCTCTCCTCGCCGTGACCGCCCTCGCGGCCCTGAACCACGAGGAGGCGCGGGCGCTCACCGATCCGCTCCAGGTGGTGCGGGTCACGCTCCCCGACGGCCAGAGCGTCAATCTCGGCAGCGAGGCGCAGGCGGCGGAGTTCGCCCGCCAGGCCGGCTCCGCCTCGTACCGGACCGAGATCCGCCGGCCCCACGTGCTGTCGGGCACCGCCGACGAGGTGCGGACCGAGCTCGACCGGCTCCACGCCCGCTTCGGCATCGAGGAGTTCGTCATCGACACCCCACCCTCCGCGACGGGCAAGTGCCTCGCCTCCGTGACCCTGCTCGCGGGCGGCGCCCCGGCGCTGGCAGCCTGACTTCGAGAACCCGCGCGATGACCCAGACCCGTCTCACCTTCGGCCTGATGCTCCAGGGCGGCGGCAGCCACATGAATGCGTGGCGCCACCCGAGCAACCCGGCTGACGCCAGCGTCAACCTCGACTTCTTCATCCGCAACGCCCGCAAGGCGGAACAGAACGGCATCGCCTTCGCGTTCGTGGCCGACGGGCTCTACATCAACGAGAAGTCGATCCCGCACTTCCTCAACCGCTTCGAGCCGCTGACCATCCTGTCGGCGCTGGCCGCGAGCACCGAGAAGCTCGGCCTCGTCGGCACGGTCTCGACCTCCTACAGCGACCCCTTCACCATCGCCCGGCAATTCGCCTCGCTCGACCTGATCAGCGGCGGCCGGGCCGGCTGGAACGCCGTGACGACGCCGCTCGAAGGCTCGGGACGGAACTACAGCCGACCGCATCCCGAGCACGCGTTGCGCTACGAGATCGCCCAGGAATACCTCGACGTCGTGAAGGGCCTGTGGGATTCCTGGGACGACGACGCCTTCCCGCGCGACCGCGCGACCGGCCGGTTCTTCGATTCCGGCAAGCTGCACCGGCTCGACCACAAGGGGCGCTTCTTCCAGGTCGAGGGCCCGCTCAACATCCAGCGCTCGGCACAGGGCCAGCCGGTGGTGTTCCAGGCCGGCTCGTCCGAGGCCGGCATCGGGCTCGCCGGCCGGCACGCCGACGCGGTCTTCGCCAACCACGTGCCGCTCGCGGAGGCGCAGGCGCTCTACCGCAGCCTCAAGGCGAGCGCCGTCGCCCATGGCCGCCGGGCCGACGACGTCCGGGTCTTCCCCGGTGCCGGGCCGATCGTCGGGCGCACCCGGGCCGAGGCCGAGGAGAAGTACCGGGCGATCCGCGACCTGATCTCGATCGACGACGCGCTCGCCTATCTCGGCCGCTTCTTCGACCATCACGACTTCACCGCCTACCCGCTCGACGCGCCGTTCCCCGATCTCGGCGAGATCGGCCGCAACAGCTTCCGCTCGACCACCGACCGCATCAAGCGCAACGCCGCCGAGAAGGGCCAGACCCTGCGCGAGGCGGCGCTCGAGGCCGCGACCCCGCGCACCGACCTGATCGGCTCGGCCGAGGAGGTCGCCGAGACCTTGATCGCCCGGGTCGAGCAGGGGGCGGCGGACGGCTTCGTGCTCGGCTTCCCGGTCATCGGCCAGGGACTCGACGACTTCGTCGACCTCGTCGTCCCGGTGCTGGAGGGGCGCGGCGTCTACGACCGCACGCTGCCGGGCACCACCCTGCGCGACCATCTCGGACTGCCCCGCCGCGAGAGCCGCTACGCCGCGGACGATGCGGCGCCCGCGCGCAGGGCGGGCGCGCGATGACGATCCCGGCGAGCGTCTCCGAACGCGGGCTCGACCCGGGCATCCTCGCGACGCTGGGCGAGTTCACCGACCTGCGGCGCGACCTGCACCGCCACCCCGAGCTCGCCTTCCGGGAGACGCGTACCAGCGGCCTCGTGGCCGAGCGGCTCCACGCCTGGGGTTACGCGGTGACGACCGGGCTCGGCGGCACCGGCGTGGTCGGGGTGCTGACGAAGGGGGCCGGCCTGCGCCGGCTCGGCCTGCGGGCGGACATGGACGCCCTGCCGATCCGCGAGCGCACCGGCCTGCCCTATGCCAGTGCGAGGGACGGTACGATGCATGCCTGCGGCCATGACGGTCACACCGCGATCCTGCTCGCCGCCGCCCGGCGCCTCGCCGAGGCCGATTTCTCCGGCACGCTGACCCTGATCTTCCAGCCCGCCGAGGAAATCGGCGCCGGGGCCCGCACGCTTCTCGCCGAGGGGCTGTTCGAGCGATTCCCGGTCGACGCAGTGTTCGGCCTGCACAATTGGCCCAGCGTTCCGCTCGGGCAGTTCGGCTTCGTCGCCGGGCCGGCGATGGCGGCGGTGGACAAGGCGACGATCCGTGTCCTCGGCCGCGGCGGCCACGGCGCCTCCCCGCACGAGACCGTCGATCCGGTCGTGGCGGCGTCCTCCATCGTGCTGGCGCTGCAGAGCGTGGTCTCCCGCAACGTCGATCCGCGCGAGGCGGCGGTGGTCAGCGTCGGCGCCATCCACGGCGGCGATGCATCGAACGTCATCCCCGACAGCGTCGACCTCACACTCACGATCCGCAGCTTCGAGCCGTCCGTACGCGACCGGCTGGAAGACCGCGTCACGACGATCGCCCGCGCCCAAGCCGAGAGCTACGGCGCGCGCACCGAGATCGATTATCGACGCGGCCTGCCGCCCCTGCGCAACCACCCGGCGGAGACGGCCTTCGCCCGCGACGTGGCGCTCGCGGCCTTCGGGCCGGAGCGCGTCGCGGACGGCTTCCGCCCGCGGATGGCGAGCGAGGACTTCGCCCATCTGTTGGCGGCGCGGCCGGGCAGCTTCCTGTTCGTCGGCAACGGCGACGGCCCGCCCCTGCACAGCCCCGACTACGACTTCGACGACGCCCTGATCGCGCCCGCCGCGAGCTACTGGGTCCGCCTCGCGCAGACCTTCCTCGCCTGACCCCGCGACCGGAGAGGCCCATGCCCGACCTGTTCGTCTCGACCACGCCCCTCGACCAGCGGGCCAAGCCCCTCGTCGACCAGCTGACCTGGGAATACGTCACCCGCTACGGCAGCTATTTCGGCGATCCGCCGGGCGCCGAGATGACCCGCTACCCGGCCGAGTTGTTCGCAGCCCCGGACGGGCATTTCCTGCTGCTCCTGCGCGACGGCGTGGCGATCGCCGGCGGCGCGTTCAAGCGTTTCGACGCGAAGACCGCCGAGCTGAAGCGGGTCTGGACCGACACCGCCCTGCGCCGCCAGGGTCTGGCGCGCCGGGTCGTCGCCGAGCTGGAGGCGCAGGCCGTGCGGCAGGGCTACGAGCGCGCCTACCTCACCACGGGTTTTCGCCAGCCCGAGGCCAAGGGGCTCTACCTCGGCCTCGGCTACACGCCCCTGTTCGACCTCGAGGTCGATCCCGAGACCTACGGCATCCTGCCCTTCGAGAAGGCGCTGCCGGGAGCCGCGCTCCGCCAGACCGGCCGGCAGCGCAGCGCCGCCTGATCGCACCATCCCCGCAAGTATCCGAGCCCGACACAAGCCATGCCCCTCGCCAGCCACGCGGCGGACCTGCCGGCGCAGGCCCACGCGCCGTCCCCCGGCCGCGACTTCAGCCGCCATCGGATCGTCCCGGCCCGCTACCCCGCCCGCACGGCCGGCACGGTCTTCGCCGGGCTCGTCATCGCGGCGATCCTGCACTCGGTCCTCTCCAACCCGCGCTGGGGCTGGGACGTGTTCGCCGAGTGGTTCCTCGCCGAGCCGGTGCTGGTCGGGCTCGGGCGCACCCTGCTCCTGACGGCCTTCGGCTCGGTGCTCGGCTTCCTGTTCGGCACGCTGCTCGCGCTCGCCCGGGTCTCCGGCTCGCCGCTGCTCTCGGGCCTCGCCTGGGGCTACGTCTGGCTCTTCCGCTCGATTCCGCTGATCGTGCTGCTCCTGATCCTCAACAATCTCGGCTACCTCTACGACACGGTCTGGCTCGGCGTGCCGTTCACCGGGATCACGCTCGCCTCCTGGCAGACGACGCAGCTCATCACGCCGTTCCTCGCCGCCGTGCTCGGGCTGACCCTCAACGCCTCCGCCTTCTCGTGCGAGATCGTGCGCGGCGGCATCCTGGCGGTCGACCAGGGCCAGCACGAGGCCGCCGCGGCGCTCGGCCTGCCGCGCCGCCGGCAGGTCACGCGCATCGTCCTGCCGCAGGCGATGCGGACCATCCTGCCGACCGCCTTCAACGAGGTCATCAGCATCGCCAAGGGCACCTCGCAGGTCTACATCCTGGCCCTGCCCGAACTGTTCTACACGATCCAGGTCATCTACCGGCGGAACCTCGAGGTCATCCCGCTCCTGATGGTGGCGACCGTCTGGTACCTGGTGATCCTCAGCGTCCTGTCCTTCGTCCAGCGCCACGTCGAGCGCTACTACGCGCGCGGCGCGCTGCGGAACCCGCCGCCCTCGCTGATCGGCACGCTCCTCGAGCGGTGGCGCGGGGCCGGCGCTCCCGCTCGGTCAGCGGTCCCGGCCGTCCCCGCTCCGGCCGTCTTCTCGGCCCGGTCCGTCTTGCCGGTCCGCAATGGCGGCGAGATCCGCATCACCGGCGTCTCGAAGAGCTTCGGCACCCTCAAGGTGCTGGACGAGGTCGGCCTGACCCTGCGCCCGGGCAGCGTGACGGCGATCATCGGCCAGTCCGGCTCCGGCAAGTCGACGCTGCTGCGGGCGATCAACCACCTCGAGCGGGTCGATGCCGGCTTCATCGCCATCGACGGTGAGCTGATCGGCTACCGCCAGGACGGCGACACGCTCTACGAGCTGAAGGAGAAGGACATCCTCGCCCGCCGCGTCGACGTCGGAATGGTGTTCCAGAGCTTCAACCTGTTCCCGCACCTGACAGTGATCGAGAACCTCGTCGAGGCACCGATCGCGGTCCGCGGCCTGCCCCGCGCGCAGGCGCTGGCCGAGGCGCGGGAGCTGCTGGCCCGGGTCGGCCTCGCCGACAAGGCCGACGCCTTCCCGCGCCAGCTCTCGGGCGGGCAGCAGCAGCGGGTCGCCATCGCCCGGGCCCTGGCGCTGCGGCCCAAGGTGGTGCTGTTCGACGAGCCGACCTCCGCCCTCGACCCCGAGCTCGTCGGCGAGGTGCTCGACGTGATCAAGGAGCTCGCCCGCTCCGGAACCACCCTGGTCATCGTCACCCACGAGATCGGCTTCGCCCGCGAGGTCGCCGACCAGGTGGTGTTCATGGAGGGCGGCCGGATCCTCGAGCAGGGCCCGCCCTCCCGCGTCCTCGCCGCGCCGGACCACCCCCGCACCCGCGAATTCCTCGCCAAGGTGCTCTGACCTCCCCTCCCCACGAAGGACTTCTTCCCGTGCCGACCCGTCGCGACTCGCTCGCCCTCCTGGCCGCCGCCTCGACCGCGCTCCTCTCCGGCCGTGCCTTCGCGCAGGCGATCGACCTCTCCCCCGAGCAGCCCGGCCGCGTCCGCGCCCCGCGCGACGAGGAGGCGATCCGGCTGATCGCCAAGGACGCCCGCTTCGCCAAGGACGGCGTGTTCACGGTGGGCAACAACACCGGGCGCTTCCCCTTCGCCGGCTACGCCAGCGACACGAGGACGGTGATCGGCGCCGAGCCCGACCTCGCCCAGCTCGTCGCCGACGCGCTCGGCCGCCGGCTCGAGATCGTCTCGACCTCCTGGGCCGACTGGCCGCTGGGGCTCGCCTCGGGCCGGTTCGACGCGGTGATCTCGAACGTGACGGTCACCGAGCAGCGCAAGGAGAAGTTCGACTTCTCGACCTACCGCAAGGACCTGCTCGGCTTCTACGTCAAGAAGACCAACCCCCTCGTCATCCGCGAGCCGAAGGACGTGGCGGGGCTGAAGATCATCGTCTCCTCCGGCACCAACCAGGAACAGATCCTGCTGCGCTGGAACGACCAGAACGTGAAGGCGGGCTTAAAACCCATCGAGGTCCAGTATTACGACGACGACGTGGTGCTCTATCTCGCCCTCGATTCGGGTCGCGCCGATGCCTATCTCGGGCCGAACGCGCTCCTGAGCTTCAAGGCAGCGCAGGAAGGGCGGACCCGGCTCGCCGGCAACTTCAGCGGCGGCTGGCCGGTTCTGGCCGAGATCGCCGTGACGACCCGCAAAGGGGCGGGGCTCGCGGAGGGCATCACCCACGCGATCAACACCCAGATCCGCAACGGGACCTACGCCAAGGCGCTGGCGCGCTGGAACCTCTCCGCCGAGGCGATCGAGGAATCGCGCACCAACCCGCCCGGCCTGCCGCGGGCTTGAGATCGGGAGATCCCCCATGAGCTTGCGGCATTGGCTGCTCTCGCTCCTCGTCAGCGCGGTCTGCGCCGGGCAGACCTTGCCCGCAGCATCGCAGAGCGCTCCGTTCGACCTCGGGCCCGAGCAGCCGGGCCGGATCCGCGCCGAGGCCGACCCGGCGGCGATCGCCCGGCTCCCGAAGGGCACCCGGTTCGTCGCGCCCGGCGCCCTCACCGTGGCGATCACGCCGGGCGGGCCGCCGCTCGGCACCTACGCGACCGATGCCAGGACCGTGATCGGCGCCGATCCCGACTTCGCCCAGCTCGTCGCCGACAGCCTCGGCCTCCGGCTCGCCCTCGTCCCGGTGGCCTGGGCCGACTGGCCGCTCGGCCTCGCCTCCGGCAAGTACGACGCGGTGATCTCGAATGTCGGCGTCACCGAGCAGCGCAAGGAGAAGTTCGACTTCTCGACCTACCGGCAGGGGCTGCACGGCTTCTTCGTGCGCGCGGATAGCAAGATCGAGACGATCCGCGAGCCCAGGGACGCGGCGGGGCTGACGATCAGCGTCGGCGGCGGCACCAATCAGGAGCGCATCCTGGTCGAGTGGAGCCGCCAGAATGTCGCGGCGGGCCTGAAGCCCATCGATCTTCAGCTCTTCGACGACGAGGCCGCGCGCCTCGTCGCCCTGCGCTCCGGCCGCGCCGACGCGGTCGTGCAACCCCATGCCCAGCTCGTCTTCGTGGCGGCGCGCGACCGCGACATCCGGCGGGTCGGCACGCTCAGCGCCGGCTGGCCGCTCAAATCAGACGTGGCGATCGCGACGCGCAGGGGCAGCGGCCTCGTCGACGCGCTGACGCACGCCACCAACGACCTGATCGCGAACGGCAAGTACCGTCAGATGCTCGCACGCTGGGGCCTGGAGGAGGAGGCTCTGCCGCGCTCCGAGACCAACCCGCCCGGCCTGCCCAAGTATTGACGCGGCGGCGCCCATCGCCGTCCCGCGCCTCGCCTCGCCTCGCCTTCCGGGCTCCGGGCATCGACGGCGAGTCCGATCCGCGCACCGGGCTCGACGAGCCCCTCACCCGAGGCGAGGCGCTCGCGGAGCAGTCCGGCCGGCCGGAAGACCGGCTCGGCCACGGCTCGCGCGGGACGAGCGGCATGAGCATCGTCGTGTAGCATCGTCGTGTCGACCGCGTCGTGTCGGCCGCGTCGTCGGCGACGATCGCTGGATCTGAGCACATCTGGCGCAAGGTCGACAGCCGCGGCGCGCCTCTGTGGTACGGGTGGACGACCGTCTCCGGACCGTTCAACGGGCTATGACGGCGCCCTGAATGCCGGCCCAGTGCTGGGCCGCCACCGCGGTCGCGTCGCGCTCGATGGCGCGATAGCAGGCGATCAGGCGCTCGCCGAACGGCGTGACGTGGGCCCCTCCGCCGCTGCGGCCCCCGACCTGCCCCTCGACCACGGGCTCGGAGAAGGATCGGTTGAGCTCGTCGACGAGCATCCAGGCGCGGCGGTACGACATTCCCAGCGCCCGCCCCGCAGCCGAGATCGAGCCGTGCTCGGCGATGGCCTCGAGGAGACGGATCTTGCCGGGACCGACCCGGATCTCGGGGCCGAGGTCGATGCGGATGCTGAGCGAGGGCATGGCAGGTGGTGGTCTTGACGAGGCAGGTGACGGCGTCCTGATCCGCCTCATATAGCGGCCGGGTCGGCTCGCGTCGCTCGACGACCGACGGTCACCCCGGCTCGCGCCGCCTGCCTCCCGCGAGGCCGCCCGGCCCAAGCGCAACCTTCATGCGCAACCTTCATGCGCAACCCTGCTCGTGCCGCGCTCGCCATCGGCCCTCTCCTCGGCACCGCACCGGCACAGGCCGGCGCCGCCACGACCGCGTTCGCGGCGGCGAGCCTGAGTAACGCCCTCGACGAGGTCGAAGGCCTGAACGGCCGGGAACGGCGTCCCGGTGCGGGCGAGCAACGCCACCCGGCCGAGTCGTCAAGCAGAGTTGCACGGTGCAACTCTGCTTGAGCCTCCGAACCTCAAAGAAGGGCGCAAGCCATCCCAGGCGATGGCGGTGAGGCACTTCCCGTCGACATCGGCCAGCACGATCGCGCCGCTGCATCCGGCGATCCGATACGGGACGTTTTCCCCCATCTCACCCGCGCCCAGGACGGCGACGGTCGGCCCGGGCGTCGCCCCATCCATATTAGTTGGTATGCCAACCAACTTGACACGCGCCGAAAGCGGGCTCAAGCCGGCAGGGCGAGTCTGGATCAAAAGCCGGGCCGCCTTCGGGAGAAAATGCCATGGCAGCTTCGGCGGAAGAACCGCGTGTTGTCGAACCCCGCGCGTCGGTCGTGCCGGCGCCGTTGGGCACCGCGGGCCGGTCCAGCGTAGACGGCAAGCTCCTCGCAGAGGGACGGTTCCTTGCAGGGAGGAGGCCGGCATGACCGCCACGCAAACCTCCACGCGGAGTGCCACCGACATCGGCGAATTGCTCGATACCGGTCACTGGACGGCCATGCAGAGGACGGTTGTCGTCCTCGCCGCCTTGTCGATCGTGATGGACGGGTTCGACGGTCAGCTGATCGGCTTCGCGATCCCCGTCCTGATCAGGGAATGGGGCATCGCCCGCGGCGATTTCGCCCCGGCCCTCGCGGCGGGCCTCGTCGGCATGGGGATCGGCAGCGCCTGCGCCGGCCTGTTCGCGGACCGCTTCGGCCGGCGCTGGGCGGTCATCGGCAGCGTGCTGGTCTTCGGGCTCGCCACCTGTGCCATCAGTCTCGCCGACGGCCTGTGGACCATCGGCATCCTGCGGTTCATCGCCGGGCTCGGCATCGGCGGCGCCCTGCCCAGCTCCACCACGGTTACGGCCGAGTTCACGCCGGCCCGGCGCCGGACGCTGGCGATCACCGCGACCATCGTCTGCGTGCCCCTGGGCGGGATGCTCGCGGGCGTCTTCGCCAGCGTCGTTCTGCCGACCCTCGGCTGGCGGGCCTTGTTCCTGCTGGGCGGCAGCTTGCCCGTGGCCTATGGCCTCCTCCTGATCCTCGTCCTGCCGGAATCGCCGCGGTTCCTCGCCCGCCGGCCGGGCCGCTGGCCCGAACTGACCCGGCTGCTCGCACGCATGTCGCGCCCGGTTCCCGCCGGCGCCGTCTTCACCGACGCCAGCGAGCAGAGGCTCGAGCAGCGCGAGGGCTTCCCGGCCCTGTTCGAGGCCGGCCGGGCGCGGGACACGATCGCGCTCTGGTGCGCGTTCTTCCTCAACCTGCTGGCGGTCTACAGCGCCTTCAGCTGGCTGCCGACCATGCTGAACGCGGCCGGTCTCGACGTCGCCGTGGCCGGATCGGGTTTGACCGCCTACAATTTCGGCGGCGTGTTCGGCGCCCTGCTCTGCGCCGTGGCGATCACCCGCTTCGGGTCGCGCTGGCCGCTGCTGCTGTGCTCCGTCGGCGGCGCGGCCACCGCGTTCTTCCTGACCGGCGTGGACATCCGAACCTCGACCGGCATCCTGATCGCCGGCTTCGGTCTTCAGGGCTTCTTCGCCAACGCCACCCAGTCGACCATGTACGCGGTCTGCGCCTACGTCTATCCGACCACCGTGCGGGCGACGGGCACCGCGTCCGCCCTCGCCTTCGGCCGCCTCGGGGCGATCCTCAGCGCCTTCGCGGGGGCCGCCGTCATCACCTCCGGCGGAGCCGGCGGCTACCTCGTGATGCTGGGCCTCGCCATGGCCGGGGTTGCCGTCTCCCTCGCCGTGGTCGGCCGTCACATCCCGGCGATGCGCAACCCGTCGTCCGGCGAAGTGGCGCTGGAATCGGCGACGACCACCGTCGCGACCGAACGCTGAACCCTCGACGCGGGCGTCCACGATGCAGATCGATCGTCCGGTCGGCGCGGCAGCGCGGCGCAGATGCCGTTTGGCGGCGAGGGAACCAGCCGCTATGGCCGGTTCGGCGGTCAGGCATCCATCGCCGAGTTCACCGACCTGCGCTGGATTACCATCAATGCGGACGCACCCCACTACCCGTTCCAGCAAGACGATGACGGCCTCGCCCACCATCGATTCGGCCCAGGGATCCGCACCGGCTCCGTTTCAGCTGGGATGGCTGGGCGAGACGATCGCCTACAACCTCCGTCTTGCTCAGAACGCATCGTTCCAGGCATTCAGCGCATTGACCGGGGACTTGGGATTGCGTCCCGGCTGGTACGCCCTGTTGCAGCTCATCGGCGACAATCCCGGCGTCAGCCAGACCAGCTTGAGCCTCGCGACCAGTCGCGACAAGAGCACCCTGACCCCGCTCCTCGGCGATCTCGAGCGGCGCGGGCTGATCCGGCGCGACCCCGACCCCCTCGACCGACGGGGGCGACGGATCAGCCTGACGGAGGACGGGCGGGCCAAGCTGGCCCTGCTGGCGGACTGCGCGGCGCGTCACGACGCCCGGCTCAACGCCCTGTTCGAGCCGGAGCAGCAGCAGCAATTCATCTCGCTGCTGAAGACCCTGACCGAATCCTTGAACAAAGACACGCCGTCACCAGGCCCCAGCGCCGACGAGGATTGAACCATGTACACGACGAGCAGCGCCTTCCTCGACGCCCTGATCGAGGCCAACGTCTCGTTCATCTTCGCCAATGTCGGAAGCGATCATCCGGCCCTGATCGAAGCGATCGCCGAGGCGCGGGCTGCCGGACGTGTGATCCCCGAGATCGTTACCTGCCCGAACGAGATGGTCGGCATGAGCGCCGCCCACGGCTACTGGCAGGCGAGCGGGGTCCCCCAGGCGGTCGTCGTGCATGTCGAGTGCGGGACCCAGGCGCTCGCAGGCGCGGTGCACAACGCCGCCAAGGGCCGCGCGCCGATGATCGTCTTCGCGGGCGCCTCCCCCTTCACGCAGAACGGCGAGCTGAAGGGAAGCCGCAACGAGTTCATCCAGTGGATCCAGGACGTCCACGACCAGCGCGGGCTGGTGCGCGGCTACATGCGGTACGACAATGAGATCCGCACGGGGAAGAACGTCAAGGACCTGGTCCACCGGGCGCTGCAATTCGCCAAGTCCGATCCGAAGGGACCCGTCTACCTGATGGGCGCCCGCGAGGTCATGGAGGAGGAGGTCGCGCCGACCCCGAACGATGCGGCGGCGTGGCGGCCGATCGAGCCGGCCGCGCTGAGCGGGCGGGGGTTACGCGAGATCGCGACCGCGCTCGCGGGCGCGCGCCGGCCGCTCCTCGTCACCTCCTTCGTCGGGCGCAACCCGAAGGCCGTCGCCCCCCTCACCACCCTGTGCCGGCGGCTCGGCATGGGCGTCCTGGAATCGGTGCCGAATGCGATGAACTTCCCGCATACCGATCCGCTCTACCAGGGCAATCAGTGGAACCACCCGAACCAGAACCCCGTCCTCGCGGCGGCGGACGTGATCCTGGTCGTCGACAGCGACGTTCCGTGGATTCCGACCGTGTCGAAGCCCGCGGACGAGGCCCGCATCTTCCACATCGACATCGATCCGCTGAAAGAGCAGATGCCGCTCTGGCACATCCGCGCCGAAGGGGTGTTCGGCGCCGATGCGGAAACCGCTCTTGAACAGCTCAACGACTGGTTCGACGCCAATCCCCCGGACGAGGCCGCCGTCGAGGCCCGCACCCGCCACTACGCCGACCTGCATGCCGCGCGCGACCGCGAGCTTCGCGCCCTGGAGCAGCCATCGGCGTCCGGGACCGTGACCTCGGAATACCTGATCGCCCGGCTCCGGGTCCTGGCCGGCGACGAGGCGTTGTTCGTGAACGAGGGCATCTCGCACTACCACACCGTCTTCAACCACCTGTCGCTCGACCGGCCCGGGTCGATCTTCACCAGCGGCGGCGGGTCGCTCGGCTGGAACGGCGGGGCGGCGATCGGGATCAAGCTGGCGCGGCCGGACAGGACGGTCGTCGCGCTGACCGGCGACGGCTCCTACCTGTTCACCGTCCCGTCCTCCGTGCACTGGATGGCGCGCCGCTACGGCACTCCCTTCGTCCAGATCGTCTTCAACAACCGCGGCTGGAAATCACCGAAGCTCTCGACCCTGGCCGTGCATCCGGACGGTTACGCCGCGCGGGCCAACCATCTCGATACCTCGTTCGAGCCCGCGCCAGACCATGTCGGCATCGCCGCCGCCGCGGGCGGTGCCTGGGGGCGTCAGGTCAGGGATGCGGCGGAGGTCGACGAGGCCCTGGCCGAGGCGCTGAGGGTGGTCCGTGAGGAGAAGCGCTGTGCTGTCCTCGACGTGTGGCTGCCGCACCATTGATGGATTGCGCGCCTGCCGCGGGTGAATGCCGGAGCGGGCGTCGGCGCCCGTTCGGCGTTGCCTCGCACATCCGAAACGCGCCTGGTCGGACATGGTGCGGGATGAGGGGCTGTTCGACCTGCTCGACAGTCTTGAGACTCTCAGGGTCGTTCCGGGCTCCGCCGCGCGGCCCCGGAATGACGCCGTGAGTTCAAGATCCGTGGGAGCCCACCAGACAGGCTCTCATACCCTCGCGCCTTCGCATCGACGCGTCGATGCGAAGGCGACCGGCGCA
>NZ_BPQJ01000038.1 GCF_022179185.1 Methylobacterium frigidaeris
CTCCACGAACCGGTGAAAACCCTCACGAGTCAAAATATAAGCGCGGCGGTATCAGCCGATTGAAAATCGGCTGACCTCGAAGGAGGCTTCCAGGGATCACAGAGGCTTCTGGAGGCCTCCTTCGAGGTCAGTCCATCATTGATGGACTGACACCTCAGGATGAGGTTGCGGGGAGGAAAAGGGGACGTCGATCGATCGGGTGTTGCGTTCGATGGTCATGGTGAGACGATCGCTGTCTCTCACTCGATCACGCCGCCACCCGCCGCTCCGGATACAGCCCGAGCAGCCCCTCCGGAGTCGCCTCCGCCACGCCGCGCTCGGTGATGATCCCGGTCACCAGGCGGGCCGGAGTCACGTCGAAGGCCGGGTTCGCCACCGGGCTGCCGGGCGAGACCACCGCCACGGTGGCGAAGGCGCCCTCGTCGGTGCGGCCGGTGAGGTGGGTCACCTCGCGGGCGTCGCGCTCCTCGATCGGGATGCCGGCGACGCCGTCAGTCAGGGTCCAGTCGATGGTCGAGAACGGCAGGGCGGCGTAGAACGGCACCCCGCAATCGCGGGCGGCGAGCGCCTTCAGGTAGGTGCCGATCTTGTTGCAAACGTCGCCGGTCGAGGTGGTGCGGTCCGAGCCGACGATGCAGAGATCGACCTGCCCGTGCTGCATCAGGTGCCCGCCGGCATTGTCGGCGATGACCGTATGCGGCACGCCGTGAGCGTTGAGCTCGAAGGCGGTGAGCGCCGCGCCCTGGTTGCGCGGCCGGGTCTCGTCGACCCAGACATGGACGGCCAAGCCGGCATCGTGCGCGACGTAGATCGGCGCCAGCGCCGTGCCCCAGTCGACGGTGGCGAGCCAGCCGGCATTGCAATGGGTCAGCACGTTGACCGGCCCGGCCTTCCTGCGCGCGATCTCGGCGATCAGCGCCGCCCCGTGCTCGCCGATCGCCCGGCAGCTCGCCACGTCCTCGTCGGCGATGCGGGCGGCCTCCGCGAAGGCGGCGGCCTCGCGCTCTTTGGCGGAGAGCGGTTGCAGCACCCCCGCCACCCGGTCGAGGGCCCAGCGCAGGTTGATCGCGGTCGGCCGCGTCGCGGCGAGCCGGCTCCTGGCCCCGTCGAGATTGCGGTCGGACGGATCCTCGCGCATCGCGAGCGCCAGTCCGTAGGCGGCTGTGGCGCCGATGAGCGGCGCGCCGCGCACGATCATGGTGCGGATCGCGACCGCCGCCTCCGCCTCGCTCGCGAGAACCTTCGTTTCAAAGGCGAAGGGCAGGCGGGTCTGGTCGATCACGCAGATCCCCCCGCCATCGGGCGCGGGGAAGATGGTGCGGTAGTGGCGGCCGTCGATCTTCATGGCGGGCGTTTTAGCACGAAAGGCGGGGGCGGGGAGCCTGCGCGGCGGCACACTGAGCGCGTACTGGGATGCAGCCAATCTGCCACGTCAGCTCGATCTCACGATCGGCGCCGACGCGCGACGACCTCGCGAGTTCACCCAGAGCAGTGCGGCAACGCCGCATGACCTCGCGTGCGACGGCCATCTGTCCGGCCTCGAAAGCAGATCGCGCTGTCATTCAATATCCGTCGGGGATTTCTGTGAGACACAGCGCCGATCCCTTGGTCAATGGCAGACTTTCACGAATCTCATCAGTCAGTGCGAGCGCAAGCGCGTCATCGATAGCCACAACCTTGAGTTCGGTCATTTCGACCTGCTTTGCCACCGGGCGGAGCAGATTCAGACCGTGATAGGCTGTTCACGCGAACCGACCAAGCGGAAGGCGGGCCCCGCATGCTGACGAAGACCTGAGCCGGAGCCTGTCCATCCATGCTAGAGTTCCGATCGAGATCAGTGGATTGCCATGAAGGCTATGGGTTTGCCTGATGGAAGCCTCAGCCTTCCCGCCGCTCTGCGCGAGAGGCACGGCCTTACGCGAGGCGGAGAGGTGTCGGTCGAGGATACCGGCGCTGCGATCGTCCCGCGCACGCTGGATCAGGCCGTCGCCCGGGTGCAGGCCTTGAGCCTCGGGCTCGTCGAGGGGAAGACGGGTGCGTCATACCCTTGCGCCTTCGCATCGGCGTGTCGATGCGAAGGCGAGCGGCGCATCAGCGCCGGCGCCCGTTCGGGCTTGTCTGGCACCGTCGAACGCGTCCGTTCGAAGGTGCGGCTGTATTACGCTCCGGCTCGGATTGTCGCTGGGTGATCGAGACTGCCTGGCCTTGGCTAAACGGGAAGGCGCGACGGCTGCGACTGCGGAGCGACGCTGGCGCGACATCGCGGCCGTCGTCGCCTTACAGAGTGAAACGAGTCGCTGAAAGCGCGGGATGCGAAGTCCGAATCCCGCGCTTTCCTACTCAGAACCGCACCGCCCGCGCCCGCTTCACCTGCGGGATCGCCTCGATCGCCCGCAGCAGGTCCGGCGAGACCGGCTCGTCGACGGCGGCGAAGCAGATCGCGTCGCCGCCGGGACGGTCGCGGCCGAGATGGAAGGTGGCGACGTTGACGCCGGCCTCGCCCATCAGCGTGCCGAAGCGCCCGATGAAGCCGGGCTGGTCGGCGTTGCGGATGTAGAGCATGTGCGGCGCCACCGCGGCTTCGAGCGCGATGCCGCGGATCTCGACGAAGCGCGGGCGGCCGTCCTGGAACACCGTGCCGGCGGCGTCGCGGGGCATGTCCTCGGCCTCGACCGTGAGGTGGATGCGCGAGGCGTAGGGGCCCTCGATCGCGGTGCGGGTCGCAGTCTCGACCTGGATGCCGCGGGCCCGCGCCACCTCGATCGCCGAGACCATGTTGACGCCCTCCAGGAACGGCCGCAGCGCCCCGGTCACCGCGGCGGCGGTGAGCGCGCGGGTGTTCAGCTCCGCTGCCTCGCCCTCGTAGACGATGCGGATGCCGCGGATCGGCGCTTCGGTGAGCTGGCCGAGGAAGGAGCCGAGCTGCTCGGCGAGCGTCACGTAGGGCCGTAGGCGGGGGGCCTCCTCGGCGGAGATCGACGGGAAGTTGACCGCGTTGCGGATCGCCCCGTGCAGCAGGTAGTCGCTCATCTGCTCGGCTACCTGCAGCGCCACGTTCTCCTGCGCCTCGGTGGTCGAGGCGCCGAGATGCGGCGTGCAGACCATGTTCGGGTGCCCGAACAGCACGTTGGTCTTGGCCGGCTCCTCCGTGAACACGTCGAACGCCGCCCCGGCGACGTGGCCGGATTCGAGCGCTGCCCGGAGCGCCACCTCGTCCACCAGGCCGCCGCGGGCGCAGTTGACGATCCGCACCCCCGGCTTCGTGCGCGCCAGGGCCTCGGCCGAGAGAATGTTGCGGGTCTTGTCGGTCAGCGGCACGTGCAGGGTGACGACGTCGGCCCGCCGCAGCAGCTCGTCGAGCTCGACCTTCTCGACGCCGAGCGCCATCGCCCGCTCCGGGGTCAGGAACGGGTCGTAGGCGACAACGCGCATCCGCAGGCCGATGCCGCGATCGGCGACGATGGCGCCGATATTGCCGCAGCCGATCACCCCGAGGGTCTTGGCGGTCAGCTCGATGCCGAGGAAGCGGTTCTTCTCCCAGCGTCCGGCTTGCGTCGAGGCGTCGGCCTGCGGGATCTGGCGGGCGAGCGACAGCATCAGCGCGATGGCGTGCTCGGCGGTCGTCACGGCGTTGCCGTGCGGCGTGTTCATCACGATCACGCCGCGGGACGTGGCGGCCGGCACGTCGATCGTGTCGACGCCGATGCCGGCCCTTCCGATCACCGTGAGGTTGCGGGCGCGCTCCAGCAGGGCAGCCGTAACCTTCGTGGTCGAGCGGACAGCGAGACCGTCATAGTCGCCGATGGCGGCGGCGAGGGCCTCCTTGTCCTTGCCGAGCTCCGGGCGGAGATCGGCCTGGATCCCGCGCTCGCGGAAGATCGCGACGGCGGCGGGGGAGAGGGTGTCGGAGATCAGGACTTTTTTGGGTGTGGTGGGCATGGCGGCCTCGAACGGGTGCGCGCCATCGCCCCGCGCAAGGGAGCGCGTCGGCCTGGGCTCGCGGAGTCACACCGGGTCGGGCGCATTCTCCTCTCCCCTCGGCGGGCAGAGGGCCGTGGTCCCGTTCGGGAGACACGGCGGGGCGATAGCCGAGGGTGAGGGGGGAGGTGCCGGAGGAGTAACGTCCGGAGATACCCCCTCACCGTCGCTTCGGCTTCGCCTGCGCTCGTCACGGCCCCGCCAAGGGGGCCGTGACCCTCTCCCCACCCGCGGGGAGAGGAGAGATCCCGCGCCTCGCTTGGCGATGTGTGCGCTTCGTGCGGCCACCCGTGGCCGACGCCGGTCCTCGCAGGGCTCCGGCGCCGATGATGACGATGGCTGGTCAGGCCGCCTTCGTCAGGCGGGCCTTCTCCTGGGCGAAGGCCCAGTCGAGCCACGGGGTCAGGGCTTCGAGATCCGAGGCCTCGACGGTGGCGCCGCACCAGATCCGCAGGCCGGGAGGGGCGTCGCGGTAGGAGCCGATGTCGTGGGCAACGCCCTCGCGCTCCAGCATCGTCGTGATGCCCTTGGCGACGGCCGCCACGGCCTCGGGGCCGCGCCCGACCACGTCGGGATCGCTCACCACCAGGCAGACGCTGGTGTTGGAGGCCGTCGCCGGATCCTCGGCGAGGTTCGCGATCCAGGGGGTGCGGGCGACCCAGTCGGCGATCACGCCGGCATTGCGGTCGGCCCGGGCCCGCAGGGCCGGCAGGCCGCCGAGCGATTCCGCCCAGCGCAGCGCGTCGATGTAGTCCTCGACCGCGAGCATCGAGGGCGTGTTGATGGTCTCGCCCTGGAAGATGCCCTCGATCAGCTTGCCGCCCTTGGTCATGCGGAAGATCTTCGGCATCGGCCAGGCCGGGACGTAGCTCTCGAGCCGCGCGACGGCGCGGGGCGAGAGGATCAGCATGCCGTGCGCCGCCTCGCCGCCGAGCACCTTCTGCCAGGAGAAGGTGACGACATCGAGCTTCGCCCAGTCGAGATCCTGCGCGAAGGCCGCCGAGGTGGCGTCGCAGAGCGTCAGCCCCTCGCGGTCGGCGGCGATCCAGTCGGCATCCGGCACGCGCACGCCCGAGGTGGTGCCGTTCCAGGTGAAGACCACGTCGCGGGTGCGGGTGTCGACCGTGGAGAGATCGGGCAGGCGGCCGTAGGGCGCCTTGATGACGCGCGCGTCGAGCTTGAGCTGCTTGACCGCGTCGGTGACCCAGGTCTCGCCGAAGGATTCCCAGGCCAGCATGTCGACCGGGCGGGTGCCGAGCAGCGACCACATCGCCATCTCGACGGCGCCGGTATCGGAGGCCGGCACGATGCCGATGCGATACTCGGCCGGCACCTGCAGCACAGTGCGGGTAAGGTCGATCGCTTCCTTGAGCTTGGCCTTGCCGAGCTTCGCCCGGTGCGAGCGGCCGAGCGCCGCGTCGGAGAGGGCCTCGGGCGTCCAGCCAGGGCGCTTGGCGCAGGGTCCGGACGAGAAGAAGGGCGCGCGCGGGCGCGCCGCGGGGCGGGTCGTCATGCCTGGTGTCCATCCTTCCAGATGGGCGCCTCTCGGTGGGGAGAGGTGTCCCGCCGGCTCGCATGCGCCAGGCCGGACGTCGCGTCAACCCTGCTGCGGCATCAAACGCGCGAGATGGGCGCGGTGGGCCGCGAGCGTCGCCTGGAAGTCGCTGAGCAGCGCCTCGGCCAGAGCCGCGGTCCGCCCGCCCCCCGGGGCGAGGCGCTCCACCAGGGCACGCTGGCGCGCGACCCGGGCTTCCGCCTCGATGACGTGGCGCAAAGCCATCTCGAGATCCGTTTCGCGAAGCCGATGAGCCGCTTGCATGGCGGAGCCCTCCTGCCACGGAGGCAGTCGGGCCGGCCCGGCCGATGGGCAGCTGGTGGATCGCGCACCGGAACCGACTGACCTTCCGGCACTATGGCACGGGCGGGTCCGCCCGGATAGGACGGGTAAGAGACCGTCAAGTGGCAGGCATGAGCTGGGGTGACATGGACGAGTTCGGGCGCGCCCTGGGGCTGGCGGTCGCGATGATCCTGCGGGCGGATGCCGATCTCGTCGCCATCGTCGGCCTGTCGCTGCGCGTCAGCCTCACGGCGGCCGGCCTCGGCTTCATCCTCGGCGCGCCCCTCGGGGCGCTGCTCGCCGCGACCCGCTTCCCCGGCCGCGGGGCGCTCCTCGTCCTCGTCAATGCGCTGCTCGGCCTGCCGCCGGTGGTGGTGGGTCTGGTGCTCTACCTGCTCGTCTCGCGCTCCGGGCCCCTTGGGAGCCTCGGCCTGCTGTTCACCCCCGGCGCCATGGTGATCGCCCAGGGGGCGCTCGCCCTGCCGATCGTCGCGGCACTCTCGCACCGCACCTGCGAGGCCCTGTGGGCGGAATACGGCGACGCCCTGCGGGTCGATGGGGTCGGGACGGGGCACGCGGCCCTGATCCTGCTCGCGATGGCGCCCGCACCCCTCGTCACCGCCTTCCTGGCGGCCTTCGGGCGGGCGATCGCCGAGGTCGGTGCCATCCTGATGGTCGGGGGCAACATCCGCGGCTACACCCGCACCATGACGACCAGCATCGCGCTCGAGACCAGCCGCGGCGACCTAGCTCTCGCGCTCGGCCTCGGTCTCGTCCTCGTCAGCCTGACGCTGGTGGTGAGTGCCGCTGCCTTCGGGCTCAACCGGATGGCGGCGTTGCCCAGGGCGTGAGGCCTAGTGAGTCGGCATCGTGCCGGTGGGGAAGAACAGCTGCTCGCCGTTGATCTTGAACGAGGCGATCGCCGCCCGGCCGCGCTCGGAGGTCAGCCACTCGTGCCAGATCGTCGCGTCGGCGGCGTGGATCTGCGGGCGATTCGATTGAGGGAACTTGGCGGGATTGACCAGGATCGAGCCGTAGGGGTTGAACAGGGCGGGATCGCCCTGGACCAGGATCACGAGGTTCTGGCGGTTCTTGAAGCTCGCCCAGGTCGCCCGGTCGGTCAGGGTATAGGCGTCCATCGCGGCGGCCGCGTTCAGCGTCGGGCCCATGCCCTGGCCGAGCTCGCGGTAGCTGCTGCCCAAGCCTCGGGCATCGACCCCGGCCTTCTTCCACAGCCGCAGCTCGGTGCGGTTGGTGCCGCTGTCGTCGCCGCGGCTGGCGAAAGGCGCCTTGGCGCGGGCGGTGCGGGCGAGCGCCTCCGCGGCGTCGCGCCCGCCCTTGAGGCCGGCCGGGTCGGCGGCGGGGCCGACGATCACGAAGTCGTTCGCCATCACGTCGCGGCGGTCAAGGCCGTGGCCCTCGGCGACGAACTTGTCCTCGCCGGGCCGGTCGTGGACCAGGAGTGCGTCGGCGTCGCCCTTGGCGCCGATGGCGAGCGCCTGGCCGGTGCCGACCGCGACGACCCGCACCGCGATGCCGGTCTCGCGCTGGAAGATCGGCAGCAGGTGGCCGAACAGGCCCGATTGCTCGGTCGAGGTAGTCGAGGCGAGCGTGATCGCCCGCTCCTGCGCGACGGCGGGCTGCTTGAGGGCGGGCGCGACGGCGAGGAGGGCGAGAAGGGCGAGGCGACGCGGGAACAGGCGGCTCACGGACTTGGCTCCGGTAGGGTCTGCTGTCCTGCGTATCCTGCGGCACGGGCTCAGCGCCAGGATCTATCGGCCTCCGCGGGATCAACCCTTGGCCGCCGGTTCCGCCGCCGCGAGGCTGTTGGCGAGGGTGGTGAGCAGGGCGGCGGCCCGGGCGGCGATCTCTGGCTCGTGCCCGTTCGCGGCCAGGCGCCGCTTGGTCTCGATCACGGTCTCCACCGCCTCGACCAGCTCGGAGGCCGGGATCACCTTGCGCTCGACGAGGGCGAGCATCAGGCTCTCGATCAGCATCAGGGCGGCCTGACCGCTGGCGGCGTGCTGCCGGTCCATCCCGTCCCGACCCTTCCCGTCCTGCGTCATGCCTTCTTCAGTGGCCGGCATCGTTGCCACCTTTCCCTTCGCCGCCGGTTCCTGCCTCCCGCTTCCCGACGAATTCCGGGCGGCCGCGCTCGGACAGGTCAAGGAGCGGCTTGGCGATCCGCACCAGGGCGTCGAGGTCGCCGATCGTCACCCGGCGCCCCCGCATAGTGACGAGGCCGTCCTCCCGGAACGCTCGCAGCACTCGGTTGACGTGCACGTTCGAGATGCCGAGATGGTCGCCGATCTGCTCCTGGGTCATCGGCAGGTCGTAGGCCATCGCGTCGGGCGGCAGCGCCCCGGAGAGGATCAGGCGGCCGCGGAAGTCGATGAGCAGCATCGCCAGGCGCTCGTCGGCGCTGCCGCGGCCGAGCCCGACGATCCAGTTGTGCAGCCGGCGCTCCTCCTCGATCACCTGCCACATGCAGCGGGTGGCGAGGTCGGCGTCGCGCTCGTAGGCCTCGCGCAGGATGCGGTGGTCGACCTGCTCGACCACGACCTCGGACAGGGCCTGCACCGCGTCTGGGCTGTGGGTGACGAACAGGCTTTTGACCGCGAAGAGGTCGCCGGGCAGGAAGATCAGGATGAACTGGCTGCGCCCGTCCTCCAGGGTGCGCAGGCGGCCGGCCCAGCCCTTGCGCAGCCGGAAGATCGTGGTGTTCGGGCTGTCGGCCTCCACCAGCAGGCGACCGGCCGGGAAGAGGCGGCCGGTGCCCTCCATCACCCGGTCGATGGCCGCCTCGCCCCGGCGCAGGGCCTCCAGGATCTCGGGCCGGTGCTGCAGGTAGCGGGCGGAATCGGGCATGGCGGCGGGGTGGTCCGGGGGAGGCGTCGCGAGGAGAGGCACCCGGGACGACGCCCGGCCACGGGAGGGCTCTAGGAAGGGTCGTCTCCTCGGACATTTACCTGTGTTGTTTTTCAGGAATACTCCACTGGAGTTTGCCGCCGGTCACGGATTCCGGTCCCGCGTCGAGAGGTCCGGGACGAGATCCGGGCGCCGCTCGCGGGTGAGGCGGGCCGATTCCGCCGCCCGCCAACGGGCGATCGCCGCGTGGTTGCCGCCGGTCAGCACGTCCGGGATCTCCCGCCCCTCCCAGTCCCGCGGCCGGGTGTAGTGCGGGTATTCGAGAGCGCCGCTCTCGAAGCTTTCCTCGACCCCGGAGGCGTGCTTGCCCATCGTGCCGGGCAGGAGGCGCACGCAGGCATCGAGCAGCACCAGGGCCGCGGGCTCGCCGCCCGACAGCACATAATCGCCGATCGAGACCTCCTCGAGGGCGCGCCCCGCGATCACCCGTTCGTCGACGCCCTCGAAGCGGCCGCAGACCACGACGACGCCCGGCCCCTCGCTGAGCGTCCGGACCCTGCTTTGCGTCAGCGGCCGGCCGCGCGGGCTCATCAGCAGGCGTGGGCGCGGATCGTCCGCGGGTGCCGCGGCATCGATCGCGGCGGCGAGCACGTCGCAGCGCAGCACCATCCCGGCCCCGCCGCCGGCCGGCGTGTCGTCCACCGCCCGGTGCCGGCCGATGCCGTGGTCGCGGATGTTGCGTGCCTCCAGGCTCCAGGCGCCCCGCGCGAGGGCATCGCCGGCGAGGGACAGCCCGAGATGGCCGGGGAACATCTCGGGGTAGAGGGTCAGGACCGTGGCGCGCCAGGGCGAGAGGGGGGTGGGGGAGGTCATGCAGGTTGATGACGCCGGTCGGGCGGGGCGGTCAACCGGGGGCTTGCTCTGCGGCTGCATCCTCCTTCCCGCTCGCACCTCAGGATGCGGTCGTGGGCGGGATCAAGAAGGCCTGCATCACCCGTCTCATGTGATGGGGCTCTGCTCTTCCTCTGCCCGGCACAGTTCATCCACGGCCTTCAGGTAGGCCTTGGCGTCGAATTTCTTCAGCGTGTTCTGCCCGAGATAGCGCACGGTGCCGAACACCTTGCGCCGGCCCCACGGCCTGTCGTGCAGGCCGAACAGCCAGGCGACGTTGGTGAAGGAATTCGCGTCGCGCCCGTCGAGGAAGTAGCGGTTGTTGAGCCGCAACGTCACCGCGAAGGCCTCTTCCGGCGAGGGCGACCATTCGAGGATCTTCTTGCCCCAGTACATGCGCAGGTGGTTGTGCATGTAGCCGGTGACGCGCATCTCGCGCATCGCGGCGTTCCAGTACTCGTCGTGGGTGCGCCCTTCCGCCAGCGCCTCCTCGTCGTAGAGGTGCGGGCGGGGATCGTCGGCATGCTCGGCGAGCGCGTTGCGGGCCCAGTCCGGCACCGCCTGCGCGTAAGCGTCGTAGCCCGGATTGGTGTGGACGTGGTTCATCGCCAACTCGCGCCGGACGATCAGCTCCTCCAGGAATGCCGCCCGGTCCTCCGGGCCGCCCGTCTTCGCCGCCCGCACCTTGAGGGCGGCCGCCACCGGCGAGATCTGGCCGAAATGCAGGTAGGGGCTCAAATGCGAGGCGGCTCCCGCCTCCGGCCGGTTGCGCACCGTACCGTAATCCGAGAACGGCCCGGCGAGGTAGGCATCGAGCCGGCGATACGCCTCGGTCTCGCCGCCGTGGAAGCGGCGCACCGGCGTCACGCTGCGGTCCAGCGTCATCGCGGCGAGCGCCGCGTCGGGATCCGAGACGTCGATGTCGCTCTTCAGGTGAAGGTCGTCGGCCGGATGCTTGACCGTCCGCGCACGCAACGGCGCGAGATAGGGCTCCCAGGTCCGGTGCAGCTTCGGCCGCAGCGTCCGGGCGGCGAATTCGTGCTTGTTCGTCACGACGTCGACCGGCACCACCACGTCGCCCTCGACCTGGATCAGACGGCCGTCGAACCCCTCCGCGATCTCGGCGTACCAGGACTTCTGGATCGTCAGGTAGCCCCGGTCGAGCACCAGCATCGCAGCCTTCCTGCCCAGGGCCAGGGCGGCCTTGGCCGGAGTGGCGCGGCGCAGCACGAAGGCGATGCCCCGGCGCTCCAGGCCGGCCTTCGCGTCGCGCAAGCCCTGGAGCAGGAAGGCGTAGTGGCGGGCATTGGCCTCGGGGAAGTGAGCGCCGCCGTCGAGGAGACCGAACCCCGCCACCACCGGCAGGCCGAGGCGGTTCGCCTCCTCCACCGCGACTTCCAGGGCCGGGTTGTCGCGGCTGCGCATGCCCTGCTGCATCAGGTACAGCACGTAGGCACCGTCCCGCGGCTCCACGTCCTTCAGAACCCGGATCCGCCCCGCCTGAATCGCCATGCCGCGCCCCCGTCAGGCTCAGGAAACCAGGCAGAGGAAACTAGGCCGTGGCGGGGCGGGGTCCAGCGGCAGGCCGAGACTGCCCGCAAAAGCGGCAAGGCTGCCGACAATCGCGCCTTGCCACCTGGCATCGCACCCTTATGTTATTGCAGTGCGGGAGCGCGATGGCGTCGTGCTCCCGCTGCCCTCCTTGGGCGTTTCCTCCCTAGACTTCGGGCCGCCTGCAAAGGTGGCCTTTTTTCTTGGCCTCATCTCTCGGCGCCGGGTCGCGACCGGCGTTGCTTTACGTCCGGTGGAGCTTATGGCCGCGCTCCGCGTTGTCGTCCGGATGCTGGCCCGCCTCGTGCATCGCGAGGCGATCGGAGCCGAGCGTGAGGGAGCTGTCGAGCGATGCGGCAATTCACTTTGCGGGTCGAGGAGAGTGGGGAAGGCCTCGTCTGCATCACCAGTCCGGAGATCAAGAGCCTGTTCGTGGCCGACGAGACCCTGGCCGGCGCGCTGGAAGCAGTGCCGAGCGTGGTGCGGGCGCTCATGCGCGAAGAGGGCCGCGGCACGCTGCCGGGCGAGGAGGCTGCCGAATAGGCGCGCTCCCCGGCCCGGGCGCGACGCGGATCAGCCCCGGGCCCGCGCCCGAATCATGAAATTGTCGTAGGTATACTCGGCGACCTGGAACCAGAGGTATTCTTCATTGCGAAAAGCCTTCAGCGCGTCGTGGATGCGCTTGAAGTCCGGGTTCTTGGCGCCGATATCGGCGTAGATGTCGTTCGCCGCCTTGAGGGCGGCCTCCATTACCTCCTGGGGGAAGGGGCGCAGCTGCGCGCCGCCCCCGACCAGCCGGCGCAGGGCCGCCGGATTGCGCGCGTCGTACTTTGCCTGAAGGTCGCCGTTGACGCTCGCCGCCGCCGCCGCCGCGATCGCCCGGTAGGCTTTCGGCAGCTCGGCCCATTTCTGGGCGTTGAACCAGAAGTGCATGACGGAGCCGCCCTCCCAGAAGCCCGGGTAGTAGTAGAACGGCGCCACCTTGTTGAGGCCGAGCTTCTCGTCGTCGTAGGGGCCGATCCACTCCGCGGCGTCGAGGGTCTTTCCCTCGAGCGCCGCGTAGAGATCGGCGCTTGGCATCGTCTGGGTCGCGACGCCGAGCTTGGCGAGCACCTGCGCGCCGAGGCCGGCGATGCGGAAGCGCAGGCCCTGCAGGTCGGCGACCGACTTCACCTCGCGCCGGAACCAGCCGCCCATCTGGGTGCCGGTATTGCCGCCTGGCAGGGCGTAGAGCTTGCTCTTCGCGAAGATCTCGTTGAACAGGTCCAGCGCCCCGCCCTGCAGCATCCAGGCGTTCTGCTGGCGGGCATTGAGGCCGAAGGGGATCGCGGTGGCGAGCGCGTAGGTCGGGTCGCGGCCGACCTCGTAATAGGCGGCCGAGTAGGCCATCTCCAGGGTACCGGCGCCGACGGAATCGAGGAGCGCCGCGGGTTCGCCGGAGGGCGCCGCCGCGACCTCGATCTGGAAGCGGTTGTCCGTCGCCTCGGCGACGAGGCGGGCGAAGAGCTCGGCGGCGCCGTACAGCGCGTCGAGGTTGCGCGGGAAGGCGGAGTGCAGGCGCCAGCGCAGCTCGGGCGTGCTCTGCGCCACGGCCGGGGCCGCCACGGCGGCGCTGCCGGCGAGGCCGATGCCGGCCGTCAGGATGTCGCGACGCTTCATGCTCTCCCCATCGACGGAAATGCCCACCATCCAAGAGTCTCTACGGGACCACAGGTAGCGCGCTTCGGGCGAAAGCGCACCGGGGCCGGTGCCGCTGCCGCCCGGGAAAGCCCTCGTGCGAGGGTAAGGGCTATGCTAACCCGAGAGGATCCCGCGGCGGCGCCCGGCGCCCCGCCCCTCGCCGGAGCGCGACCCGACCGTGAAGCCCGAACCGATCTCCCTGCACACGGTCTGCGGCCTCGAGGAGCTGGGCCACCACTCGACCCGCGGCGTCACCCACGTGCTGTCGATCCTCGACCCGGCCTGGCCCGAGCCCGAGGCCTTCGGCACCTACGACGCGCATCACCGCACCACCCTGCGCTTCCACGACATCATCGAGCCGGTCGAGGGCCAGATCCTGCCCGAGCGCCGGGACGTCGAGGCGATCCTGCGCTTCGGCGAGGAGCTGGCCGCGGAGACCGCGCGGCGCAAGACGCATCTCCTCATCCACTGCCACGCCGGCATCTCCCGCTCCACCGCGGCGATGACCATGCTCCTCGGCCGGGCCCATCCGGACCTCGACGCGCAGGCGGTCGTCGCCAAGGTCCATTCCTTACGCGAGAAGGCCTGGCCCAACGCCCGCCTGATCGCCTTCGCGGACGAGGCGCTGGGCTACGACGGCAGCCTCACCGAGGCGGTGCGCCGCCTGCACGCCGAACAGCTGCGGGTCCGGCCGCACCTTGCCGAGCTGATGCGGGGCCTGGGGCGGGGGCGGGAGGTGGATGCGGCGTTGGCCTGACCCGTCGCGCCCCATCTGCGCCGAGGCTTCGGTCGCTTCCAGCATCGCGGAGTCGTCTGTCGTATCTTCGATTGTCCTTGCGGCAGGTCGGGACCAGATCTACTGATGTCCCGCGCCATCGGGCGTTTGCAGGTGAATGCCGCCTCCGCGGCATTTCCTGATTGTAAACACCCGTCGGCGTCATCCGCACGCGGGACATGATCGATGCGTGATCACACGATTGCCTTGTGCGCCGCGCTCCTCTGCCTGGTGCCGACGAGCGCGTTCGCCTGGCCGCGGCCCATTCCAACCATCGAGAAAGTCGTCAAGCCCGGGCAGACCCAGAAGATCGGGTGGTTCGTCGCCCTCGATCCGACCTGCCGCTCGATGGGCGCGATGACCGTCAACCTGATCGAGCCGCCGGGCAAGGGGCAGATCATGATCGACCAGGGATCGGAATATCCCGGGTTCCACCCCGCGAATCCGCGGTCGGCCTGCAACAAGCGCAAGGTCCCGGCGACCCGGCTCATCTACAGCGCGCCTCCTGGTGCGGCGGATGACGACCGGTTCGCGGTCGAGCTGGTCGGTCCCCTCGGGGATGTTCAGCGGGTGCGCTACCACGTCGAGCTGCATTAAAGGGGGCGTTGCGGTTGGAGCGTTCCGGTTTGTCCGGTTGCTCCACCCTCGACCTCAACCCGAGAGACTGTTCTCGGTGTTCAGCAGACTGATCGTGCGGGTGGTTTCTCATTCGCGTCGTCACTCCGGGCTCCACTGCGCGGCCCCGGAATGACGTGGAGAGTGTTAATCTCGCCGCGCGCGTCCCGCGCGCGTCGGACAGGCGCTGTGAGGGATTTCACACCAGCACGTACCGCTCGACCGCCTCCGCGAATCCCTCCGCCTCGTTCGTCCCGGTCACGTGGGTCGCCGCCCGCTTCACCGCGTCGCTCGCATTACCCATCGCGATCGACAGGCCGGCGCGGGCGAACATCGCCGTGTCGTTCGCCATGTCGCCGAGCACCGCGACCCGGTCGAGCGGGGTGCCCAGTTCGCCGGCGATGCGCGCCACGAAGTGGCCCTTGTCGACATGGGGCGGGGTGACGTCGAGGTAGTAGGCCTGCGAGCGGTGGACCGCCGCGCCGTCGCCGATCTCGGCCGCGAGGCGAGGCTCGAGGGCGGCGAGGCGCGGGTGGTCGCGGGAGATGCCGACGAGCTTGGCCGCGCGGGCGAGGTGGGGCGTGAGGTCGTCGACGACCCGGGCATCGGCCTGTAGGGTGCGGCGCTCGAGGTCGGTATAGGGGCCGGTCGGGTCGGTGACGAGCCACGCCCCTTCCGCGAAGACCCAGAGGTCGATGCCCTCGGCGGCGAAGCGGGCTGCGGCGGTTCTGGCCGCTCCTTCCGGGATCAACGTCTCGTCGACGAGGGAAAGGTCGGGCCGCACCACCGTCGAGCCGTTGAAGGCTCCCATCGGCAGGGTGAGCCCGAGCGGGTCGACCAGGGGACGCAGGCCGACCGGCGGGCGGCTCGAGGCCACCGTGAAGGCGATGCCACGTTCGCGCAGGGCCGCGACCGCGCGGGTGGCGCGCTCCGTCAGCCGCTTGTCGCCGGTGACGAGGGTGCCGTCGACGTCGGTGACCACGAGGGAGATGGGCAAGGGAACGGTCTCCTCAGATCTCAGCCTCAGATTTCTCTGTGCACCGGCACCGGCTCGGGAGCGGCCTCGGGCCGCAGCGGAACGATCTCGGGCGCCAGCACCCGGTCGCGCAGGGCCTGCGGCCCCAGCGTCAGGGCGAAGAAGTCGTACTCGCCCGGCAGGTCGTTGGCCATCAGGAACTGGAAATGCATCCGGAACGGCCGGAACGAGATCCGCCGGTACACGTCCGGGACGATGATCTCGCGAAACTTCGTCGAGCGGATCAGCGGGTTGCGTACCGGGCCCGCCGGGGTCTCGCCGAGGTCGCGGGCGGGGTTGAAGCCCGGGAAGTTCATCCAGTCCTGCGGCGCCTGGTAGTCGGCCCAGACCAGCCTTTCGCTCTCGACGAGGCGCATCACGTCGGCCCGCACCCGCCGCGCCCGCGGGTTGATGGTGACGAGGGGCAGCCCGGCCCCGAGGGTCAGGAGCGAGAGGCGTGGGCTCTCCGGCAGGTCCCGCTCCAGCACCCGCGCGGCGACCTCGGCGGCGGTGAGGCCGCCCGAGGAATGGCCGACGATCAGCACCTCGTCGACCTCGCCCGCCCGGCAGATCCCCGCGACGTGGTCGGCGAACAGCGTCAGGCGCGCCTCGTAATCGGCGCGCCAGCCGTTGCTGTGCTGCCAGTTGAACACCCAGTCGTTGATGAGCTGGCGCAGGAAGATCCGGTCGAGGAGCGGGGTGGCGGCGAGAACGAGGCCGATCCCGGCGAGCGCCCCGATCCCGCCGGCGGCCAGACTCGGCAGCCAGCCGACCAGCAGCCGGGCGACGCCGGTGCCGAGGAGGGCCGCGAGCGCGCCCAAGATCACTGTCATGCCGAAGGGATAGAGGATGACGTTGCCGTATTTCCAGTTCAGGCCGTAGAGCCGGAAGAGCTTTCCGGTCACGAGGCTGTGCAGGATGCCGGCGGTGAGCAGTGCCATCGAGGCGATCAGCGGCCGGCGGAAATCCGCCCGCACGAGGTCGTCCCACAGGAGCACCTCGTAGGTGGTGCGGGTCTCGGCGCCGGGATGCCCGGTCTCGACGGTCCAGGTCTGCACCAGGCCGTCGGGCCGGGTCTCGGCCCGGGTGATCGACCGTTGGCCGAGGTCGAAGCGCTTGGCGTAGCGGGAGAACTCGCGGGCGAACAGCGCCCGGTAGCGCTTGCCCGATTCCGGATCGTAGCCCGGCAGGTAGACGACGTGGCGCCGCCGCACCGGCAGGGAGTCTCGTCCTTGGCCTCGTGCGGCCGCGTCGGGCGGCGTGTAGCCGATCTGTGTGGTCATCGCTGCCCTGTCATCCGCGTCACGCCATCCTGACGCCGCGATTCGGTAACCCTTGTCGTGCTTCCACGGCACGACGAAGGCCACGCGCCGTTCTCCTGGCCCTGTGTCTAACGGGGAAGGCGGCGCCGGGGGAGGGCTCCCGACAACACTGTGACACAGGGGCCACGGACAGGGGCCCTCGACTCGGCTACGGACCACTCTCAAGGTAAGGACGAGCACTCTCGCTGATGCGCGCACTCCCGATCGCCCTCTGCACCGCGCTCGCGGTCTCGGGCTGCTCCAACTTCCTGCCGGCGGCCGGGCCGACGGCCAGTGCGGTCGCGTCGGGCGCCGACGTCGCCACCGACCAGGGCCTGCTCGCCCGCTACGAGATCATCGACGTCAACGCCGCCGTGGTCGAGGCCCTGCGCGGCCGTCCCCTCGACAGCCTGCTCGCCTCCTTCGGCGACCGCCGTCCCTCCGTCGAGCCGGTGATCGGCGTCGGCGACACCGTGGCGGTGACCATCTACGAGGCCAGCACCGGCGGCCTGTTCTCCGGCTCCCTGTCGGTCGACCGGTTCTCCTCCGGCTCGAAATCGGCCACCATCCCGCCGCAGATCGTCACCCGCGACGGTGCCATCACGGTGCCGTATGCCGGCCGCATCCAGGTGGCGGGCAAGCGCGTCCAGGACGTGCAGGCCCAGATCGAGCAGGAGCTCGCCGGCAAGGCGATCGAGCCGCAGGTGATCGTCACCGTGGTGCAGCCGACCAGCACCGCCGTGACGGTGACCGGCGAGGTGACGGCGGGCGCCCGTCTGCCGCTCTCCACCAAGGGCGACCGGCTGCTCGACGTGGTCGCCTCCGCCGGCGGCGTGCGCGCGCCGGTGAGCGAGACCTTCGTGCGGCTGTCGCGCGGCTCGACCACCGCGACGGTGCCGCTCACCGCGATCGTCTCGAATCCCCGCGAGAACATCTTCCTGCGCCCGGGCGACACCCTCACCCTGGTGCGCGATCCCCAGACCTTCCTGGCCGTCGGCGCGCTCGGCGCCCAGTCCGAGATCCCGTTCGCCGCCGAGGGCATCACCCTCGCCCAGGCGCTCGCCAAGGCGCGGGGCCTCTCGGACCTGCAGGCCGACCCGGCCGGGGTGTTCCTGTTCCGGTTCGAGCCGGCCTCGGTGGTGCGCCGCATCCGCCCCAACAGCCCGCTGCTCTCCTCGAACTTCGTGCCGGTGGTCTACCGGATCAACATGCGCGACCCCAACAGCCTGTTCGTCTCCCAGGCCTTCCGGATGCGCAACCGCGACCTCGTCTACGTCTCGAACGCGCCCTTCACCGAGGTCCAGAAGGTGCTCGGCGTGTTCTCGACCATCACGGCACCGGTCTCGGCCGGCGCCTCGGTCTATTCCGGCGTACGGTAAGGGCGATAGGGCGGGCGCCACGCGCCCGCCCTATCGCGTCAGGGCGTCACCACCCGCACCGGCGCCCCCCGGCGCCAGCCCGCGATCGCCTCGACGGTGTCCTCGTAGAACATCCGGAACGTGCTCTGGGTGACGTAGCCGAGATGCGGCGTCAGCACCGCGTTCGGCACGCCGCGCAACGGATGGTCGGCGGGCAGGGGCTCGCCGTCGAACACGTCGAGCCCTGCCCGGATGCGGCCCTCGTGCAGGGCGGCGACCAGCGCCGCCTCGTCGATCAGTGGGCCGCGGGAGGTGTTGATCAGGATCGCGCCCTTGCGCATCCGGGCGATTTCGGCCTCCCCGACGATGCCGCGGGTCGCGGGCGCCAGCACCATGTGCAGGCTGACGACGTCGCTCTCCGAGAACAAGGCCTCGCGCGCGACGAGCGCCGCGCCGCCGGCCTCGGCCCGCTCCGGTGTCAGGTTGGGGCTCCAGGCCGTCACCCGCATGCCGAGCGCCCGGCCGACTGCCGCCACGCGGGCCCCGATGCGCCCGAGGCCGAGGAGCCCGAGGGTGCGCCCCTCCAGGCCCTCGCCGAGCGTTTCCTGCCAGCGCCCGCCCGTCATGTTGGCGAATTCCCGCGGCAGGTTGCGGGCGCAGGCCAGCATCAGCGCGACAGTCAGTTCGGCGGTGGCGACGCCGCCCTCGCCGTTGCGGGTGTTGCAGACGGTGATGCCGCGAGCGGCAAGCGCCGCGGTATCGACCGAGGGGTTGCGCCCGCCGGTGAACACCACGAGCCTCAAGTTCGGCAGGGCCGCGATCAGCTCTGCGTCGAGGGGCATGCGCTCGCGCATCAGGCAGAGCACGGTGTAGGGCGCGAGCCGCGCGGCGGCCTCCGCCCGCGGGATCGGCTCGCGGAAAAATTCCACCGCGACCTCCGGGCCGAGGCTGCCCCATTCGGCGAGCTGTGCGGCCACGCCCTGGTAATCGTCGAGCACCGCGACCCGGATCCCGTCGGCCTGCGTCATCGTCATCGTCCCTCGCCTGGTCGCGCCCGAGCGGGCGCCTGACCTTGTCCGGTCATGATTCCGTCAATATCCGGCGTCGGATGGGCATTCCAGCCGTGCCGTCCGTGCTATGCTCGCCGCAGCACCCTGACGCGCCGTGCCCCCCTTGCGCCCCTGCGGGCTCGCGCCCGATAGAGCGGGCGCCCTCGCGGGTCCGCACGGAGACAGGCACGGACAGAGGGGCGGCGGCCGTGCTAAGCGGCCGGACGATCGAAGCCGGAGGTCGGAGTGGTTCGAACCATGCGGGAGCGCCGGTGATGACGCGCACCAGGGCCGTCGCCGCCCTGTGGCTGGCGATCGGAGCGCTGCTGTACGGGGCGGGCGCCGCCCGCGCCGACGTGGCCATCGGCGTCGCGGTCCCGCGCACCGGCGCGGTCGCCGGCATCGGCGAGCAGGTGCTCCAGGGCGTGCAGGCCGCCGTCCGGGACGCCAATGCCCGCGGCGGCATCGCCGGCGAGCCGATCGTGCTCGACGTGCAGGACGATGCCTGCGACCCCGGCCAGGCAATGGCGGTGGCCGAGCGCTTCGTGCGCTCCGGCGTGCGGCTGGTGATCGGCCATGTCTGCTCCAGCGCTTCGCTCGCCGCCTCGGACGTCTACGCGGCGGCCGGCGCGGTGATGATCAGCCCGGCCTCCAACGCCGCGCGCCTGACCGATCGCGGCCTGCCCACCATCTTCCGGGTCTCCGGCCGCGAGGACGATCAGGGCCGGCTCTCGGCCACCATCCTGGCCGAGCGGTTTCGCGACAAGAAGATCGCGATCCTGTACGACGACACGCCGCTGTCGCGGAACCTCGCCGAGTCGACCAAGGCCAACCTGAACAAGATCGGCCAGAACGAGACCCTGTTCGCCGCCATCGTGCCGGGCCAGACCGACGACGCCGCGCTGGTCAAGCGCCTGCAGGGGGCGGGGATCGAGGTGGTCTATTACGGCGGCCACTACCAGGAGATGGGCAAGCTGGTGCGCAAGGCGGCCGAGGCGGGCTATCGCCCGCAATGGTTCGGCACCTCCGGCATCGCCACGAAGGAGTTCGGGGCGCTTGCCGGCCCGGCAAGCGACGGCGTGCTGATGACCTTCAACCCGGACCTGCGCCGCAAGCCGGAGGCTGCCGCCGCCGTGAAGGCGCTGCAAGCCGATGGGATCGACCCCGCCGGCTTCACCCTCTACGGCTACGCCGCGCTCCAGGCGCTGGTCGAGGCCGGCAACTTTGCCAAGTCCACCGACCCGAAGGCCATCGCCGAGACCCTGCATGCGGAGCGCTTCACCCTGGTGCTCGGCAATGTCGGGTTCGACCAGAAGGGCGACGTGACGGCGCCGGGCTACGTGCTCTACGTCTGGCGCGACGGGGTCTTCACCTACGCCAATTGAGACCCGAGCGAATCGAGGTCGAGGGGGATCGTTCCCTCCGCCACCGTGAGGGTGCGCCCGCCGATCCAGTCGGCGCCGTCGTAATCGACGAAGATCCGGCCGCGGCGGCCGAGCCGCGTTCCTTGCGCGGCGATGTAGGGGCCCGTGGCGCGGCCGGTCTCCCGCAGCCAGCCGGCGACGGCGGCGTTGAAGCTGCCGGTCACCGGATCCTCGACGAGGGCGCCCGCGCCGTCGCTGAACAGGGTGCGGATCTCCCAGGCCACCTCCGCGCCCGGGGCATGGGCGCCGACGAGTCCGATATCGATCCGGCCCTCGTGGCGGCGCATCGGCTCGACCGCCAGCACCTCCTCGGCCGAAGCCAGCATCACCCCGACCCAGCCCGGGCCGTTATCGGCCCAGCGCGCCTCGACGATTTGCTCAGGGTCGATCCGCAGCACCGTCACGATCTCCCGCAAGGTGGCCTCGTCCACCGGGCCCGCGCGCAGGAGCGGCGGTGCCGCGAAGGCGAGGCGGCCGGAATCCTGCCGGATCGGCACCAGGCCTGCGCCGCATTCCTGCACCACGCGCCCCGGCCGCCGCGGCGTGCCGCCCAAGGCCAGCCAGGCGTGGCAGGCGCCGAGGGTCGGATGGCCGGCGAAGGGCAGTTCGTGGGCGAGGGTGAAGATGCGCGCCCTGTAATCGGCGCTGGAATCGGTCGGCGGCAGCAGGAACACCGTCTCCGACAGGTTGAACCACCGCGTCATCGCCTGCATCGTCGCGGTGTCCGGCTCGACCCCGCTCACCACCGCGAGCGGATTGCCGGTGAAGGCACCGTCGTGGAACACGTCGATCAGGGCGAAGCGGGCGGTCATGGCGGGGTCTCCGGTCGATGGCGCTCCGAGCATGTTTGCCCGATTCGTCCGCCGCCTCCCACTCGCAACCGGGGCGGTCTCACGTCCAGTACAGCACCCGCGCCGCCGGAAGCCGCTGCTCCAGCGCCCGTGTGAGGTGCTGGCGCATCTCCCGCATCAGCTCGGCCGGAAAGACATACTTCACCGAGCCGAACTTGGTGAGCTTGCGGCTGCGCTCGTCCTCCCGCATCGGCAGGTCGGAGCCCGGATACCAGCCCGCCAGCACCTCCTTCGAGCCCGGGGTGAAGCGGTGGGTGATGAGCTCCGCGGTGAGGTCGAGATCCTTGACGCCGTCGAGCGCCTCCGCGGCCTCGGCGAACAAGTCGGCATAGGCCTCGCGCCAGTCCGGCAAGGCTAAGATCGGCGCGACCGTGAGTCCGACCGGGTAGCCGGCGCGGGCGACCGCCCCCATCGCGGCGAGGCGGTCGCGCAAGGGGGCGGTGCCGCCCTCGTAGCGGACGGCCGCCGCCGCGTTGACCGAGAAGCGCAGCCGGGTGCGGCGCCGGTGCTCCAGGCCGAGCAGCGGCTCGACCGCGGCGAACTTGGTGGTGGCGCGCAAGGCCACCGGGGCGTCCCATGCGCCGAAATGCCGGATCGCCGCCGAGAGCGAGCCGGTCAGATGCTCGATGCCGAGGGGATCGGTGTAGCAGGATGCCTCGAAGGTCGTGCCCTCGTGCGCGCGCTCCGCGCTCGCCGAGGTGACGCCGCCCTGGCCGACGTACATCGCGAGGTTGTCCAGGATCTCCGGCAGGTTGGCGTAGACCCGGGTCACCGGGGGGCCGGAGAGCGAACCCGCGAGGTAGCAGTACTGGCAATGGGCCGGGCAGCCCTCGGCGAGGTCGATGCGCCAGTCGGCGCTCGGCGGGATCGGCTGCAGCTTCAGCTTGGTCGGCGGCGCCACCAACACCGCGAGGGTGTTCTTCGCCTCGATATAGGCCCGGCGCGGGTCCGGGTGGCGCAGGCCGGTGAGGCGGTTGCCGGGCAGGGCCTCGACGGGCAACCCGAGCGCTTCCGCCCGTGCCATGATCGCCCGCCCATGGGCGTGCTCCCGCGCCGCCGCGGTGACGATGACCCGGCGCGGGCGCCAGAGGCGGGCCGCGTGGGCGGGGGCGGGATCGGGGAGGGTCATGCCCGGCGAACGCGCGGGGCGGCTCTCCGGGTCCCGATCGTTAACGATCGAACGGGCGAGCGTTGATGCCGCGCCTCACTGCCGGACGTTAATGCCGGGCCTGAGGCCGCACCGTGTAGGTGCCGCCGCGGATGCGCTCGGGAAAGCCTTCCGCGTAGCGAGCGGTGGCTTCCTCGCCGTAGGTCTGGACCAGCTCCTGGAAGGCCGCGAACAGGGCGGCTTGGGCCATGCAGTCGCCGTCGATCCCGTCCAGGCAACCTTCCGCGAAGGCCTCCGAGACGTAGCTCAGGGCGACGCGCTTCGCCTCCTGGTCGGAATCGAGCGCGGGGTCGTGGGTTTCGAACTCGGTCATCGACAGCCTTGAGATCGGGTCTCTGGCGAGAACGGCGGTCTCGGATCCGCAGCGGCCTCGTGTGATGACCTGATTCATAGGCCCTTGCCCGGCGGCGAGCCAGCAAGGAATTGCGAAGAGGTTAACGGCGCCACGAGAATGCCGCCCTCTCCGACACGGACGCCACAGCGTGACGCAACTGCAACAGAGGGGCTCAGCCTCCGAACCGCCCGGCCAGGGCGACCGACAGGCGCTCGCCCTCCGCAATGTAGCGGGTGGCGGCCTCGACCGCCGAGGGCGTGCAGACCCGGTAGGTCACGGCATAGCCGCCATAGCCGCGGTTATAGGCCCCCGCGAGGCGGTCGCGCCGGCCCGGGCTGGTGCCCTCGGCATCGAGCAGGGCCTTCATCCGGGCGGGCCATTCCGGTGCGTCGGGATTACCGCACAACTCACGCAGGAAGCTCAGCGAGCCGATGATCTCGGACAGGCGCAGAAGGTCGCGGTCGTAGGGCGCCGGCGTGTCGGCCGGCGGGGGCGGGGCGGGGGCCTCCTTCTCGGGCGGTTTAGGCGCAGGTTTCGGGCGGTTCTGGGCCAGAGCCGGGGCCGCCGCGACGAGGCAGGCGGCCAGGATGACGGCGCGCCTCATGTCGTGCCTCCTGCCAAGTTCCTTGCGAAGTTCCTCGCCAAGTCCCCTGCCAAGTCCCCTGCCAAGTCCCCTGCTACTTCTTCCCCGACCGCCGCGAGCGCCTGCGCGATCACCCCATGCAGCCCCTTGGTTGTCGGCAGGTCGCGCGCCTCCGCCGGCGTCACCCAGCGCAGATCGAGGGCTTCCGGCCCGGTCGTCGGCTCGCCGGAACGCCAGCGCGCCGCGTGGGGATGGATCACGAAGTGGTGCAGCACTGCGCCGTCGGCATCGCGCTCGATCACCTCGAGGGGATCCAGGCCCGCAACCACTTCGGCCACTACCCCGACCTCCTCGTGCAATTCGCGCAGGGCCGCTTCGGCCAGCGTCTCGCCGACCTCGACCTGGCCGCCCGGCAGAGTGTAGATCCCGCGCATCGGCGCCTGGCCGCGGGCGGCGAGCAGCACCCGGCCATCGCGCACCACCGCCGCGGAGGCGGCGATGAACGGGCGAAGGGGGTAGCGTCGGCGCCAGGCCAGGTCCTCGGCATCCGCGCTCAAGGCCGCGCATCCCCGTCCTGCAGAACGGCGAGCCGCCCGTCGGCCAGAGCCGCCACGACCTGGTTGCCGAGCACCGCGAGGCCGGGTCCGATCGGCGCCGGCAAGGTCGCGCGCGTCCGCTCGGTCAGGTCCTTCAGCGAGACGTAGGCGAGGGCGGCACGGTCGCGGGATGCCACCACCACCTCGCCCCCGAGGACGGCACCGGGAGCGGAGAAGCCCTTGCCGTCGGCACTCCTGGCGCCCTGCGCCTGCCGGGCCGGCTTACCCCCCGCGAGGCTCCAGTGTTCGAGCCGGCCCTCCTCGCCGCGCACCAGCACGGCCCCCGGCGCCTGGCCCGGAAGGTCGGCCGCGAGGGCCAGGGGACCCGGCTCGGGCGGAGTCTCGGCCCGCACCCGCCAGGCGCCGTCCTGACGCCCGATCACGGCGAGGCCCGTGCCCTCCGGGTGCTCGCCGAGCGCGAGCAGGTTGAGCGACCCGTCGATCTCGACCGGCCGCAGTGTGTCGGCGGAGAAGACCGCGCCGGCCCCCGGCGGCACCGTCGCGGTCGCCACCGGCACGGGCTTGGGGTCGGCGCTCATCGTCACCTTCTGGCGCTCGCGGACCGTCACGCCGGCGGCGCCCGGGCGCCCGTCCGGCGCGCGGCTCGGCCCCGACAGGTAGGCGCTGACCGGCCCCGCCAATACCCGGCGCGTTCCCGGCAGCGCGCCTTTCGGCGTCTCGCCAGCGGTCAGGCCCTCGATCGCGTCGAGCGGGAGGGGGACGGCCGCGACCCGGTCGCCCGACAGCGTCAGGACGGCCGCACCGCCCTCGCCCCACACCACGGCGACCGGGCCGGCTTTGCGCGGCAGCTGGGGCAGCCCGGCGGTCGTGACGGCGAGCGCCGCCTCGCTGGCCTGATCGCGCAGCTGCGTCACCCGGAACGGTAGGTCGAGGAGCGTGACGCGCGGCTCGGCGGCGGCGGGCACCGCTGGCAGCAGGGCGGCAAGGCAGCCGCAGGCGAGCGCAACCGCGAGCGGCCGCCGCTCAGACATGCTGGCCGCCGTTGATGTGCAGTTCGGCGCCGTTCACGTAGGACGAGGCCTCGGTGCACAGGAAATAGATCGCCTTGGCGACCTCGTCCGGCGTGCCGAGGCGCCGCTGCGGGATCTGCGCCACCAGCTTGTCGGTGCCGGGCGACAGGATCGAGGTGTCGATCTCGCCCGGCGAGATCGCGTTCACCCGCACGCCCAGGGGCCCGAAATCGGAGGCCATCTCGCGGGTCAGGCCGGCGAGCGCCGCCTTCGAGGTGGCGTAGGCCGCTCCCGCGAAGGGATGGACGCGGGACCCCGCGATCGACGTCACGTTGACGATCGAGCCGCGGGCCCGTGTCAGCTCCTCGCACAGCCCGCGGGCGAGCAGGATGGGGGCGAAGAAATTGACCTGGAAGACCCGCTGCCAGTCGGAGAACGGGGTATCGATCGCCCCTAACCGCGCCCCTCCGGCCCCTTTCGGCGAGATGCCCGCGTTGTTGACGAGGGCGTGCAGCAGCCCGCCCTCGGCCTCGAGCCGCCCGGCCACCTCCTTGACGGCGCGGACCGTGTCCTCGGGGTCGGCGAGGTCGACCTGCAGATGGTCCTCCGGCCCCATCTCCCACGGGCAATTCTCCGGGAAGGCGTGGCGGGAGCAGGTGATGACGCGCCAGCCCGCCGCCGAGAAGCGCTTGACGGTGGCATGGCCGATGCCCCGGCTCGCGCCGGTGAGCAGCATCACGCGGCGGCGTTCGTTCGACGGTTGGGCCACGGCCGTTCCTCGGGATGTCCGGTGCGGGGCGCCGGCGGTGGGCTGCGCGGCGCGAAGAGCCTCAGGGTAGGGCTCCATGTCCCGGAAATCCAGGGCTCGCCGCGCCGCAGCAAAGCTTGCCCGGATCGGGAGTCAGGGCAAGGCTTTAAGGCAAGGCTTCAAGGATAGAGGCGGTTGCTCTCCCAAGCACCGCCCCGGCGGGTGAAGCGCACCCGGTCGTGCAGGCGGTACGCGCCGTCCTGCCAGAACTCCATCGTCACCGGGGCGATGCGGTAGCCTGTCCAGTGGGGAGGGCGCGGCACGCTCTCGCCGGGAAAGCGTTGGCCCACGTCCTCCACCGCCCGCATCAGGGTCTCGCGGCTGTCGAGGGGTTGCGACTGGCGGCTCGCCCAGGCGCCGAGACGGCTGTCGCGGGCGCGGGTGGCGAAATAGGCGTCGGCCTCCGCATCCTCGACCTTCGTCACCGTGCCGCGGGCCCGCACCTGGCGGCGCAGGCTCTTCCAGTGCAGAACGAGGGCGGCGCGCGGGTTGGCCGAGAGCTCCAGCCCCTTCGTCGAGAGGGTGTTGGTGTAGAACACGAATCCGCGTTCGTCGGCATCCTTCAGGAGCACGATGCGCACGTCCGGCAGCCCGTCGGCGTCGCAGGTGGCGAGCGCCATGGCGTTCGGATCCTCCGGCTCCGAGGCCTGCGCCTCGGCAAACCATTGCCGGAACAGTCCCCAGGGATCCGGGTTCAGGGTAAAATCACTTTTCGTTAACCCGTCCACGGCATCGTCCTTACCCAAGTGGCTTGAGCGCCAATGTGACAACCGGAACCGGGGGCGGGCCGGCATCGCATCCTCATGCGTCGCGGCGGACCGTCCGGTCGTGAGAACAGGTGTAATGCGTCGCGGTGCGTGTAAAGTCGGTTCGGTGACGCTCGGGCTCGTCGTTGCGGCGAGCGCCTTGGGCAGCGTCCTGGCGATCGGCGGCTGCAGTCAGCCGCTCATCATGTTCGCGCCTCAGGTCGATACGGCGCCGCCGGAGCCGGAGAGCACCGGCAGCATCGAGCCTGCGGCGCCGAAGAGCTTCGGCCCGGACCTCTCCGGCGAGGATTGGCGCCGGGCGAAGGCAGCGCTCTCCGTGGCCCTGGATCCCCAGGGCAACGGCCAGCCGGTGAAGTGGGACAATCCGGACTCGGGCATGCGCGGCATGGTCAACCCGACCGGTTTGCCCTTCGTGAAGAACGACGAGATCTGCCGCGGCTTCCTGGCTTCGGTGATCGGGCCCGGCGGCAACCGCTTCGTGCGCGGCACCGGCTGCCGCCCCTCGGGTGGCGCCTGGGAGCTGAAGAGCCTGAAGGCGACGACGAAGCCGAGCTGAGCCGGGCGGCTCCGGAGGAATTGGCGCCGCCGCGGGAAGTGACGTAACCTGGCCGCTTCCTGCGCCGCCTGCGTTGCAATCCGGCAACACGGTCGCCAGATAGGGCTCACCTCTTTCACTCGGCGGCGTGGCCCCGGGCGGTCAAGCCCCGGGGCCGGTGCCGCTCGAATCGCCATCGGATCGCCATGCGCAACCCATACGACGTACTCGGCGTGAGCCGCTCGGCCGACGAGGCGGAGATCAAGAAGGCTTTCCGCAAGCTCGCCAAGGCCTACCACCCCGATCGCAACAAGAACGACGCCAAGGCGCAGGACCGCTTCGCCGAGGTCAACCAGGCCTACGAGATCCTGGGCGACGCCAAGAAGCGCGAGCAGTTCGACCGCGGCGCCATCGACGGCGAGGGCAAGCCCCGCTTCACCGGCTTCGAGGGCTTCGGCGGCGGCGCCGGTCGTGGCGGCGGGGCCGGGTTCGACTTCGAGTCGATGGCCCGCGGCCGCGGCGGGGCCGGCGGCGCGGGTGCCGGTGGGTTCGGCGAGGACATCTTCTCGCACCTGTTCGGCGAGGCGTTCCGCTCCGCCGGCGGGCCCGGGCGCGCCGCACCCCAGAAGGGCGAGGACGTCGCGGCCGAGCTGACCGTCACCCTCGACCAGGTCGCGGGCGAGGCCAAGTTGCGCCTCAACCTCCCGAGCGGTCGCGAGGTCGACGTGGTGGTGCCCAAGGGCGTGGTCGACGGGCAGGTGATTCGCCTGCGCGGCCTCGGCTATCCGGGCGCCCACGGCGCCGATCCGGGCGACGCGCTGCTCACCATCCGGTTCGCTGCCGATTCCCGCTTCCAGATCGAGGGCTCGGACCTGCGCACCACCGCCGAGGTTCCGCTCGAGGACGCGATCCTGGGCGGACCGATCCGGGTCCAGACCCTGACCGGCGCCGTCGAGATGAAGATTCCCGCCATGACCAGCTCGGGCCGTGTCTTCCGCCTGCGCGGCAAGGGCCTGCCGAAGAAGGACGGCACCCGCGGCGACCTGATGGCCACCATCGCGGTCACCCTCCCGGCCAATGCCGACGAGGCCCTGACCGAGTTCGCCCGCAAGCGCCGGGCCGCAACCGCGACGAGCTGAGCCCGCGGGCGTCCGCGGCTTTACCGGAGCCGGCGCACTTCCGTCGCCCGCGGGCGTCGGTTAAGGAAGCCGCTGGGGAGCCATGCACGGCCGGGTCCACCCGGCCGCCACCGGCCTCCCGTGGCGGCTGTTCTTTGGGTGACTCATGGCTGACTCGAACCTGGCTGACTCGAACCGGGCACAGGTACAGGATGACGGGCAGGCCGCATCCCCCAAGGCCGGACTTCTCGCCGGCAAGCGCGGCCTCGTGCTCGGCGTCGCCAACAACCGCTCGATCGCCTGGGGTATCGCCCGCAGCGCGCGCCAGCACGGCGCGGAGCTGGCCTTCACCTATCAGGGCGAGGCCCTGAGGAAGCGCGTCGAGCCGCTCGCCCGCGAACTCGATGCCGTCGTCGTCGGCCATTGCGACGTCACCGACCCGGCCTCGATCGACGCGGCCTTCGAGGCCACCGGCCGGCACTTCCCCGACGGGATCGACTTCGTCGTCCACTGCATCGCCTTCTCGGACAAGGACGAGCTGACGGGCCGCTATCTGGAGACGAGCGAGGCGAACTTCACGAAGTCGCTGTTGATCTCCTGCTACTCGTTCACGGCGGTCGCGCAGCGCGCCGAGAAGCTGATGCGCAACGGTGGCTCGCTGCTCACGCTGACCTATTACGGCGCCGAGAAGTGGATGCCGCACTACAACGTGATGGGCGTCGCCAAGGCGGCCCTGGAAGCCTCGGTGCGCTACCTCGCGGCCGATCTCGGGCCGCAGAAGATCCGCGTCAACGCGATCTCGGCCGGCCCGATCAAGACGCTCGCCGCCTCCGGCATCGGCGATTTCCGCTACATCCTGAAGTGGAACGAGTACAACGCTCCCTTGCGGCGCACGGTGACCATCGACGAGGTCGGCGAGACCGCCGCCTACCTGATCTCCGACATGTCCCGCGGCATGACCGGCGAGATCCTGCACGTCGATGCCGGCTACCACGTCGTCGGCATGAAGAATCCCGAGGCGCCGGACCTCAGCCTCGACAAGGATTGAGCGTTCGGGACTGGACCGACGGGCTCAGTGGCCCAATGTGGGCCTCGCGTCGTCAAGCGGAGCCCACCATGCCCACCCAGAAGATCGCCATGCTCACCGCCGGCGGCCTCGCCCCCTGCCTGTCGGCCGCGGTCGGCGGGCTGATCGCCCGCTACACCGACCTCGCGCCCGAAGCCGAGATCATCGGCTATCGCAGCGGCTACAAGGGCCTGCTCCTGGGCGACCACCTGCCCGTCACTCCGCAGGTGCGGGCAAAGGCCGATGTGCTCCTGCGCCACGGCGGCTCGCCCCTCGGCAACAGCCGGATCAAGCTCACCAACGTCAAGGATTGCGTGAAGCGCGGCCTCGTCAAGGAGGGCCAGGATCCGCTCAAGGTGGCGGCCGAGCAGCTCGCCCGCGATCAGGTCACGATCCTGCACACGATCGGCGGCGACGACACCAACACCACGGCGGCCGATCTCGCGGCCTATCTCGAGGCGAACGGCTACCACCTGACGGTGGTCGGCCTGCCGAAGACCATCGACAACGACGTGGTACCGATCCGCCAGACGCTGGGCGCCTGGACGGCGGCGGAGCAGGGGGCGATCTTCGCCGAGAACATCGTCAACGAGCAGAGCGCCAACCCGCGCATGCTGATCGTCCACGAGATCATGGGCCGCAAATGCGGCTGGCTCACCGCCGCGACGGCCCGGGCCTATCGCGAGCGCCTGGACCGCACCGCCTTCCTGCCGGAATTCGGGCTCGACCGGGCGCACAAGGAGGTGGACGCGGTCTACCTGCCGGAGATGCCCCTCGACATCGAGCGCGAGGCCGCGCGGCTTAAGGAGCGGCTCGACGCCAAGGACTGCGTCACGATCTTCCTGAGCGAGGGCGCCGGCCTCGACGAGATCGTGGCCGAGATCGAGGGGCGCGGCGAGGTGCTGGGCCGCGATCCGTTCGGCCACGTCAAGATCGACACGGTCAATGTCGGCAAGTGGTTCGCCGATCGCTTCGCGCCGATGATCGGGGCGGAGAAGACCCTGGTGCTGAAGTCGGGCCATTTCGGCCGCTCGGCCGCGCCGAACCCGGACGACCTGCGGCTGATCCAGGGCATGGTCGACCTCGCGGTCGAGTGTGGCCTGAAGGGCGTCTCCGGCGTGATCGGCCACGACGAGGACCAGGGCGGCCGCCTGCGCGCGATCGAGTTCCCGCGCATCCGCGGCGGAAAGGCCTTCGATCCGACGGCGCCGTGGTTCGCCGCGCTGCTGGCCCAGATCGGTCAGGACCAGATCGGCCGAGATCCGCGACCCTGAGGCCGCAGGCGTCGAGGAGAGCCGGCGCCCCTGGCCCCGGCTCTCTGTTACTCTAGGTGAGAGTCACGATCCCGTCGCGTCGAGCACCGACGCGCCGCCGCCGGGCTCCGCCACCGGGGCCCGGCGGATGAAGGGGAGGACGTTTCCGGTGGTCGCGGTCGGCCCCGCTTCGGCGCGAACCCGCTGATTCCCCATCGCGAACGACATCCAGCGCACCACCTTGCCGTCGCTGTGACGTGCAAGATGCCGCTCGACCCGTCTCCGCGCCCACCGGGGTACGCCATCGCCGAACTTCATGGGGCTTCCCTCCCTGCTCGCCCGCCACGCGACCGATGTCGCCTTGTGAACGAAACAGGGGCGGTCCCCCCTGTCATCACCCATTTGGGTGACGTGGCGCCAACCTCAGGTTTTCAGCACGATGCAGGCGCCGCCGACGCCGCGGATGCGGCCGCACAGGGCCTCGGCGCTGGCGCGGGTCTCGGAGGGCACGCGGATGCGGTAGAAGGCCCGGGTGCCGCGGTGGCGCAGCCGCGTGCCGATGATCATCGGGCGCACGTCGCCGAGGATCGCGGCGTAGCGGTCGCGGGCTCGGCCGAAGCTCGCCAGCGCGATCGACTTCGAGAAGTTGCCGGCGAGCTGGACGCCCCAGGGCGCGAGCGCCGCCGCAGTCTCGGCGAAGAACGTCTCGGTGCGGCCGCGGATGCGCAAGGCGGCCGTGACCTGCAGGCAGCGGGTGCCCTCGGGCTCGGAGAGGTCGGTGCGCGGGTCCTCCTTGGCGGCGGCGGCCCAGTCCTCGGCACTGCGCCCGGTGATCGCCGCGACGTAGGCGCGCGTCTCGGCCGGCAGGCCGCCGGTGCCGGCGAGCCAGGCCGAGACGCGGCCTGGCCCGCCGTTATAGGCCGCCGCTGCGAGGCCGAGATTGCCGAAGCGCCCGCGCAGGTCGATCAGGAACCGCGCCGCCGCCGGGATGGCCTGCTCGGGATCGAACGGATCGGCGAGGCCGCGCTCCTGCGCCGTGCCGGGCATGAACTGCGCCACGCCCTGGGCGCCGGCGCGACTGACCACGCCGGGCCGGAAGCTGCTCTCGCGCCAGATCAGGCGGGTCAGGAAGGCGACCGGCAGCCCCTTGGACTTGGCCGCCCCCTCGATCAGCCGGCACAGGGCCTGCTCGACGGTTTCTTCCTTGCTCTCGGCGGGGCCGGCCGGCGCGGGCGCCGCCGGAGCGGCAAAAGCCGGGGCGGCGAGGGTCAGGGCGAGGAGGAGGGGGAGTGCGATGCGGGTCACGGGTGCACCTTTACCGCGATTCGCTGAACGATTCGGCAAGGTGTGATCGTCGCGGGGGTGTTTCAGGTCCGCGCGAGGCGTGAGGCCCTGGCGCCGGGTACAGACCCGCGCCATCTAGCGGGCGATGTCCTCGCCGCTCCTGTTCGACTCCGCCCTCATCCGCCAGCGCCTCGCGCGCGCCCGCCGCACCGGCTTCGCCGATTTCCTGGTCGCGCGGGCGGTCGACGACCTGTCGGACCGCCTCGGCGCGGTGCTGCGGAAGTTTCCGCGCGCCCTCGACTTCGCCACCCCGGTGCCGGCGGCGGCGACCTGGCTTCGGCTGAGCGGCCGGGCCGGCGCCGTCACGCGCCTCGCCCCGGTGCCCGAGCCGGCCAGTCCCGGCCTCGCGGTCGCGGTCGGCGACCCGGAGGCGCTGCCCTTCGCGGATCGCAGCTTCGACCTCGCGGTGTCGCTGCTCGCGCTCCAGCACGCCAACGACCTGCCGGGCGCCCTGGTCCAGGTCCGCCGGGCGCTGAAGCCCGACGGGCTGTTCGTCGGCTGCCTGCTCGGCGGGCGCACGCTGACGGAGCTGCGCCAGGTCCTTACCCAGGCCGAGAGCGAGGTCGAGGGCGGGGTGAGCCCGCGGGTCGCCCCCTTCGCGGAGGTGCGCGACCTCGGCGGGCTGCTCCAGCGTGCCGGTTTTGCCCTGCCGGTCACCGATGTCGAGACCCTGACGGTCCGCTACGGCGACCCGTTCGGGCTGATGCGCGACCTGCGTGCCATGGGGCTCACCAACGCCCTGCGGGAGCGCCGCGGGACCTTGCGCCGCGAGACCCTGATGCGCGCCGCCAGCCTCTATGCCGAGCGCTTCGCCGATCCGGACGGGCGCCTGCGCGCGACCTTCGAGCTGATCTGGCTCTCGGGCTGGGTGCCGCACGAGAGCCAGCAGAAGCCGTTGCGCCCGGGCAGTGCCCAGGCGCGGCTGGCCGACGCCCTCGGCACCGTCGAACGCAAGGAGCCGTCATGACCGATCATCCGATCACGATCACGCCGAACCCGCACCGCATCCGCGTGATGCTCGGCGGCACGATCGTCGCCGAGACCACCCGGGCGCTCACCTTGCGCGAGGGCGGCCTGCCGCCGGTGCAGTACATCCCGCGGGAGGATGCCGAGATGGATCTCTTCGACCGCACCGAGCACCGCACGCACTGCCCGCACAAGGGCGATGCGAGCTACTACTCGCTCACGGCCGGCGGGGTCGAGCGGGCGAACGCGGTGTGGACCTACGAGGCGCCGTTCCCGGCGGTATCGGCGATCGCCGGATATCTGGCATTCTACCCGAACAAGGTCGACGCGATCGAGGAATTCACGGATTGAGCATCACGGCCCGAGCAGATCGACGATCGCCGGCAGCAGCGGCAGGTCGGCCGGAGGCATCGGGTAGCTCGCGAGGTCGCGCGGGCGCACCCATTTGAGCGCCTGCCCCTCCCGCGACTGCACGAATCCGTCCCAGCGCCGGCAGACATAGAGCGGCATCAGGAGGTGGAAGGTCTCGTAGGCGTGGCTGGCGAAGCTGAGAGGCGCCAGGCAGTCTGCCTTCACGGCGATGCCGAGCTCTTCCGCGAGTTCGCGGATCAGCGTCTCCTCCGGGCGCTCGCCGGGCTCGATCTTGCCGCCCGGGAACTCCCACAGGCCGGCGAGCTGCTTGCCGGGCGGGCGCTGCGCCAGGAGCACGCGCCCGTCCGGGTCGACGAGGGCGACCGCCACCACGAGGAGGAGCTTGAGGGGTTCGGTCATGCGGGGCGGCTCGCCTGAGGGGGGAAGTCGCGCCCGTCAGGGCGCGACCTGATACGTGACCTCGACGGCGGCCTCGACCGCGAGGGTGCCGGGCTCGATCGGGACGGCGACGCCGCCGGGCGCCGCCTTGGCGGCGAAGGCGCGAGCGTGCATCGGTGCCGGCGCATTTTCCCGCGGCGGCGAGACGATGCTCTCGAGGCGGCCGAGGCGGGTGCCGGCCGCTTCGGCCAGGGTCTCGGCCTGGCGCCGCGCGTCCCGCACCGCGTCGGCCCGGACGGCGTTCTCCGTCTGGCCGGGATCCGACAGCCCGAAGGCGACGCCGCCGATCCGGTCGGCCCCGCCATCGAGCAGGCGGCGCATCAGGGCACCGAGGCGCTTGAGGTCGCGCACCCGCACCGAAACGGCGTTGGTGGCCTGGTAACCGTCGGGCACGTCCCGCATCTGCCCGCCGGGGTCGCGCACCGTCTTGCTGGCGGGGCGCAGGGACACGGCCGCCGTGGCGATGTCGGGACCCGCGATGCCGAACTCGCCGGCGAGCTCCACCACCTTGCGGGCCGCCGTCGAGTTCTGGTCGAGGGCCGCCGCCGGGTTGGGGCCGCGGCTCTCCACCGCGACCTCCACGGTGGCGAAGTCCGGCGGCACCTCCCGGCTCGCCCGGCCGATGACGCTGATCCGTCCGGGGGGCTCGTCGGCGAGAGCGGGCCCCGCCAGGACGAGCGCCAGGAGGAAGGGGGCCGCCCTCACGAGCGGTAATCCCCGTTGATCTCGACGTACGCCTTGGTGAGATCGCAAGTCCAGACCCGGGCGGTGCCGGCGCCGAGGCCGAGATCGACCCGGATGGTAACCTCGTCGCCGCGCATCGCCGCGGACGCCGCCTCCTCGTCGTAGCCGGCATCGCGGGCGCCCTCGACGGCGACGCGCACGTCGCCGAACCAGATCGCCAGCCGGTCGCGGTCGGCCGGCTCGCCGGCCTTGCCGACCGCCATCACCACCCGGCCCCAATTGGCGTCCTCGCCCGCCACCGCAGTCTTCACCAGCGGCGAGTTGGCGATCGACATCGCGATCCGGTGGGCGGAGGCGTCGTCGGTCGCACCGCCGACCTCGACGGTGACGAACTTGCGCGCGCCCTCGCCGTCGCGGGCCACCAGCTGGGCGAGCTCGATCAGGAGGTCGTCGAGTCCTTCCGCGAACGCGGCGAGGCCCGGATCCTCGGCCGACGTAACCGGAGCGTTGCCGGCCTTGGCGGTGGCGAACAGCATCAGGGTGTCGGAGGTCGAGGTATCGCCGTCGACGGTGCAGCAATTGAAGCTCTTCGCCACGCCGCGAGTGAGCAGCGCCTGCAGCACCTCCGCCGGCAGGTCGGCATCGGTGAACACGAAGGAGAGCATCGTCGCCATGTCGGGGGCGATCATGCCGGCGCCCTTGGCGATGCCGTTGATCGTCACGTCGACCCCGCCGAGCCGCACCCGGCGGGTGGCGAGCTTCGGGAAGGTGTCGGTGGTCATGATGGCGCTGGCGGCTTCCGTCCAGCGCTCGGCGCCCTCGCCGGTGCGACCGGCGCACTCGGCCAGCACGCCGTCGAACTTGGTGGCGTCGAGGGGCTCGCCGATCACGCCGGTCGAGGCGATGAAGACCTCGCCCGGCGCACAATCCGCCGCCTTGCCGGCGATCTCGGCGGTGAGGCGCACCGAGTCACGGCCCTTGAGGCCCGTGAAGGCGTTCGCGTTACCGGAATTGACCACGAGCGCCCGGGCCGACTTTTCGCCGCGCAGGGTCTCGCGGCACCAGTCGACGGCCGCCGAGGGGCATTTCGAGCGGGTGAAGACGCCGGCGGCCCGGGTGCCGGGGTCGAGCAGGACCAGCAGCACGTCGGTGCGGCCGCGATAGCGGATGCCGGCCTGCGCGGTGGCGAGGCGCACGCCGGCGATCGGCGGCAGGGCGGGCTGGTGCTTGGGCGCGAGCGGCGAGACGGGGTGAGACATGCGGGACTCCGGTCCGCCGACGCCTCGTCGTCCGCGTCGGCGCGGCGGTGTTGCCCCGCGAAGGCGCCCTGCGTCAACTGGCCGGAGCCTCGACCGTGAGGTCGGTTGTATGTTCGGTTGTGCATGCCCGAGTTGAGAAGCCGGCTCCGCGTCCGTCGCACGGGCGGCCCGCTGGGACAGGCGGGCGCAAATCTGTTTTCCAGGCACGAGCTGACGCAGGGACGGGACGGAGTTCCATTATCTAGAGTTGCACCTTATTATCTAGAGGATCAGGCTCGGGAGGCGCGGCCGCGCCTCCCCGTCCGCCGCCCGGAGGTTCCCGCTTGGCCCACCCGCAAGTCCTTCGCGACATGGCGCTCTTCGTCGAGGTCGCGAAAAGGAAGAGCTTCAGCCAGGCCGCTGTGGCGCTCGACGTGCCGATCTCCTCCCTCTCCCGGCGCATCACCCAGTTCGAGACCTCGATCGGCTTGCGCCTGCTCGACCGTACCACCCGCAAGCTGGTGCTGACCCCGCACGGCGAGGCCTATTACGAGCAGGCGACCCGCCTGGTGGAAGAGGCGCAGCGCACCTTCGACGAGCTGATCGCCCAAGCGAAGGGGCCGAGCGGCCTCCTCAAGATCGCGGCGCCGCCCGATCCCTGGGTGCTTCACCATCTCTCGGCCGTCGCGGGAGAGTACGCGCGCCGCTACGCCCAGGTGCGGGTGCATCTCGACCTCTGGCCCCATCTCGTCGACCTCGCCCAGGACGGCTACGACCTGGCGCTCGCCGTCGGGGCGCCGCGGGAGACGTCGATGATCACCCGCAAGGTGGCGCAGCTCGAGACCTGCCTGTTCGCTGCGCCCGCCTACCTCGACCGGACCGGACGGCCCGAGAGCCCGACCGACCTCGCGCAGCATCAGACGGTCATGGTGGGCCCGCCGACCGCGTCGAGCACCTGGACGCTGGAGAGGGACGACGACACGGTCTCGGCCCCCGTCGGCCGCGCGGTCTCCAGCAACAGCCAGGGCATGGCCCGGCGCCTGGCCACGTCGGGGTACGGCATCGGTCTCCTGCAGGCGATCGACGCCGAGCAGGATGTGGAAGCCGGTCGCCTGGAGCGGGTGCTGCCCGGGTGGCGCGGCCTCCCGAGCCCGGTCTACATCGTCACGACCTCGCGGCTGCTACCGGCAAAGACTCGCAGCTTCATCGCCTTCGCCTCGCGCCAGCTCGCCGAGCAGCTGACGCCCCGCGGCATCGCCCTGGACGAGGCCGAACTCGCCGCCCTGTACGACCTGGAGGAGGCGTGACGCATACGGGCCGCCCGTGCTTTAGCTCGGTGGACGGGGGGGCGACGTGACGACACTCTCGGATCTCGTGTTCACGGGCGGCGCGCTGGCGGTGGCGGCGCCGGCCGTTGCGGTGGCCACCCTGCCGGCGGAGCGCCTGAGCCTGCCGCCGGACGAGGCCGTGCGCATCGCCCGCTTCCGGCAGGCGCAGGACCGTCACGAGCGGGCGGCGGCGCATGGATTGCTCCGCCACCTGCTCGCGCCCTGGCTCGGCCACGACCCGACCGGGATCGTCCTGGCGCGGGATGCGGGCGACCGGCCGTTCCTGCCCGGGGTGCCGGGCCTCGACCTGAATCTCAGCCACGGCGCCGGTTGGGTCGCGGTCGGGCTGTCGACCTCCGGCCGGATCGGCGTCGATGTCGAGGGCGCAGCCCGACCGGTCGACTGGGATGGGATAGCACCGGTGTTCCTGCACCCAGCCGAACTTGCCGCCTATCGCGGCCTGCCGGCCGGCGCACGGCCGCGCCGGGCGCTGGAATTCTGGTCGGTCAAGGAGGCCTGCCTGAAGGCGACCGGCGAGGGCTTGGTCGCCGAGCCCCGCTCGATCTGGTTGACGCCGGACGGTGCAGCCTGGCGCTTGGCGCGGGCGGGCCTGTCGCTGCGGGCGGCGTCGCGGGTTCTCCCGGACGGGGCCCGGTTCGCCTGGGCGGTGGAGGAGGGCGTGGGGGTGACGGTCGTAGTGGAGAACTGATCGAGGAGATCACTCGACGTGCGTTGCGGTGATGTTCCTTCTCGCCAGCGAACGCTCACCTGATCTGCATTGAAGAATGGCTACTCGCCGGGTCATTCCGGGGTCGCGAAGCGGGGCCCGGAATGACATGGAGTGCGTCAAAACTTCAGGACAGAGATCAAGGGACTCAGACGTAAGCGCTCATGCCGGCATTCGACTGCGGGAAGCGCTCGGCCAAGGCGCGGCGCAGCTTCTCGAGGGCGCGATTCTCAATCTGGCGCACCCGCTCCTTGGAGATGCCGAGGCGATGGCCCAGCGCTTCCAGGGTTGCCTGATCCTCGGCGAGACGCCGCTCGTGCAGGATGCGCAGCTCGCGCTCGGAGAGCACGGTGAGCGCCTGGCGCAACCAAGTCAGCCGCCGCTCGCCATCGACGGCGTCTGAGACGGTCTCGTCGGGCAGGGGCGAGGTGTCGACCAGGAAGTCGACACGCTCGGCCGAGGCTTCGCCGTCGTCGCCGACCGGGGCGTTGAGCGACATGTCCGGGCCCGAGAGGCGGGCATCCATCAGCGCCACGTCCTCGCGGGAGACGCCGATGGCGGTGGCGATGCGGCGGTGGATCTCGTCGCCGACGCGCTCGTCGGTCGATTGCATCAGCCGGGCACGCAGCCGACGGAGGTTGAAGAACAGGGCCTTCTGGGCCGAGGAGGTGCCGCCGCGCACGATCGACCAGTTGCGCAGGATATAGTCCTGGATCGAGGCCCGGATCCACCAGGTCGCGTAGGTCGAGAAGCGAACGTCCCGCTCGGGCTCGAAGCGGGCGGCGGCCTCCATCAGGCCGACATGGCCTTCCTGGACCAGGTCAGCCATCGGCAGGCCGTAATGGCGAAAGCGGCCGGCCAGGGCGATCACGAGCCGCATATGAGCGGAGATCAGACGGTGCAGGGCCTGCTCGTCACGCTCGTCCTTCCAGCGCACCGCGAGGCCGCGCTCTTCCTCCCTCTCGAGGAAGGGGGCATCCATCGCAACTCGCACGAACTGCCGACGTATGCCTGCGATTTCCGCCATCCCCGCCTCCGCCGCTGTGGTGAGCGCTGTGTGTCGCGATGAGGCGGAAGCGCAGCATGATGCGCGCCCGTTACACCGCAAGGCCTGCGACAACGGCGGGATCCCCTCGTCGGTTCCCGCATTGCGAAAAAATCGCCGGTGGCACGATTCTTTGGCGGGCGCAGCGCTTCGCGAGCTGGTTCAGGGGCATCCAAGGTGGGAACCGGACCGTCGGGAGCGGGGTCACGAACGCGAAAGCCCGGCACGATGGCCGGGCTTTCGTTCGTCTCGGACAGTGCTGGAGGCTCAGGCGGCCTCGGCCTCGTCCTGCAGGTCCTCGCCATCGGCCTCGGCCTCGGCGCCCTTGGCCCGGCGGGGCGACTTGGCGAGGCTCTGCTCGATCAACTTGAGCGACTCGGTGTCGGTGATGCGGTTCACCGCTGCGATCTCGCGCACCACCCGGTCGAGCGCCGCCTCGTAGAGCTGGCGCTCGGAATAGGACTGCTCGGGCTGGGCATCGGACCGGAAGAGGTCGCGCACCACCTCGGTGACGGCGATCAGGTCGCCGGAATTGATCTTCGCCTCGTATTCCTGGGCCCGGCGCGACCACATGGTGCGCTTCACCCGGGCGCGGCCGGTGAGCACGTCGAGCGCCTTCTTGACCAGCTCCGGCTCGGCGAGCTTGCGCATGCCGACCGAGTTCGCCTTGGCGGTCGGGACCCGCAGGACCATCTTGTCCTTCTCGAACGACACCACGAACAGCTCGAGCTTGTAGCCGGCGATCTCCTGCTCCTCGATGGCCGTGATGCGGCCGACGCCGTGAGCCGGATACACGATCGCTTCGCCGGTCTTGAAGCCCTGCCGGGCGGCTGTCGTCTTCTTGGCGGTCGTCATGCGGGGGTGGCCTCCAGGTCACCGTTCGCGGCAATGTCCGCGACCGGATCATTCATCCGGGTCAGGGCGCCCGGCGAAAAATACGCGCCTGCCGGACGTCCCGAGGGGCGCCCGTCAGTCCCTGTCAAACCATAGCTAAGGAACGTCCGAACGCGCTGCGGACCGCATTAGATCCACCTCGGCTGATCGCATGCCGCCTCGTCCCATCGAAAAATTCCCGCTCGGTGGACGAAGGCTGCACGTCGGACGCAAGCGACGGCAATCAGGAACCTAGCACGAAGAGGCCTGAAAATCAAAAAAATTCAGGCGCCCGGCATGGCTGCGCGGGCACCTTGCACCATGTTTCACCAGCTTGGCTGGCCGATCGCAGACCCGCCATGCGATCCCGGCAGGGATCGCGACAGATGGGAGCTGATCCCTGCCGGGATCGCAACGCAGCAGCAACCGAACCCGGTCGGATCGCGCGCGATCCGCTCAGTCGCCCGAGCCGGGATTGGCCGAGAAATGGGCCTCGAACTTGCCGGGCTTGCCGTCCCACTCCTTGGCGTCGGCCGGCGCGGCCTTCTTCTGGGTGATGTTCGGCCAGCTCTTCGCCATGTCGGCGTTGAGCTTCAGCCAGCTCTCCAGGCCCGGCTCGGTGTCGGGCTTGATCGCCTCGGCCGGGCATTCGGGCTCGCACACGCCGCAATCGATGCACTCGTCCGGCTGGATGACGAGCATGTTCTCGCCCTCGTAGAAGCAGTCGACCGGACACACCTCCACGCAGTCCATGTACTTGCACTTGATGCAGTTGTCGGTGACGACGTAGGTCATGGGCTGGTGAAACCTCGCAGCCAGGGAAGGGCGCTCGCGCGCGGCGCCCGGGCGTATGGGGCGGGCCTTAGACCCGGGCGGGCGGGCTTGCAAGCCGCCCTATGGGGGGCAGCGTTGCGTAACCGGGAAGCGTCGCCTTCGCGTCACGCTTTCGCGGCGGACCGGTCAGCCCGCCTCGTCGGGCGACGCGTTCGCCGAGAGGTCGGCGTAGAGCAGCCGGGCCTCCGGCGCCGGGCCCCGCCGCTCGCCCAGATCGAGCACCCGCACCGCCGCGGTGACGTGCTGGGCCGCGACCGTGATCACGTCGCCCACCGCCACGGCCTTAGACGGGGCATCGGCCCGCTGGCCGTTCACCCGCACGAAGCCGTCCTCGATCAGCCGCGCGGCGAGGGAGCGCGTCTTGGCGAAGCGCGCGAACCACAGCCACTTGTCGAGGCGCTGCCGGTCCGCGCGCATGGCTCGCAGTCAGCGCTTGTCGCCGTCCCTCGCCTCCATCTGCGCCTTGAGGGCGAGAAGCTTGGCGAAGGGGGAATCCGGGTCCGGGGCGCGCTCGCGCCGGGGCGGCCGGGCGTCGTGCATGCCGCCGTTGCGGGGAGCGCCGTCGCGCCGGTCCTGCGGGGGACGACCACCCTCGCGCCCGCCCGGATGCGGCCCGCGCGGCGGACGGCCGTCGCGGCGGCCCTCGCCCCGGTTCTCACCGCCGCGGCTCTCGAAGCGGTTCTCGGGCCGGCCTTCCCCGGCGGGGCGGTTCTCGCCACGATGCTCGCCCTGGCGCCGGTCACCCCAGCGCTGGCCGTCCCGCGGGCTTCCACGATGGGCGCGCTGCTCGGCCGCCGCACCCTCGCCGCCCTCCGGACGCTGAAAACCGCTGCGCGGGCGACCGTCGCGCTGGCCCTCGCGCTGCGGGCCGTCCTGCGGCCGGCCGCGGCCCTGGTGACGTGGCGCGTGGCCCCGCTGGTGGCGATGCATCCGCCACACGTCGATGACGATCGGCTCCGCCGGCGCGGCGGGCTCGCCCGCGGCCTCGGCGGTCTCCGCCGTCGCGATCTCGCCGGAGACGGCAGCCTCGGTACCCGCAGCCTCCGTGCCCTCGGCGGCCGTTTCGCCCGCCCCGGCCTGCGCGACCGGTGCGGCATCGGCAGCCTCGGCTTCCACCGGGGCCGGCTCCTCGGATGCGGGCGCCTCGACCGGCACGTCCTCGACCACGGCATCTTCAGCCGGAGCGTCGTGAGCCGCTGCGTCCTGAGCTGTCGCGCCCTGAGCTGTCGCGTCCTGGGCCGTCGCCGCAGGCTCGACCGCCTCGGCCTGGACCGGCTCTGCGGCCGGGATCTCGTCGGCAGCAGCCTCGTGCTGCGCGGCCTCCTCGGCCTGCGCACTGTCGTCCGGCGCCACCTCGGCGGTCACGGCCTCGTCCGGCGTCTCGGACTGAGCGTCGGCGGTCTCGCCCGCCTCGGCCGAAGCCTCCGCGGGCTTCGCCTGCACCGGCACCGTCGGGGCGGAGGGGCGCAGCGGCACGGTGATGGCCGGGCCGGGGCGGCGGTCGACGACGTAGCCGAGCGACTTCAGGATCGAGGCGAAATCCTCGCCCGAGCAGCCGACCAGCGAGGTCATGCCGACGGTCGGCACGAAACCGTCCTTGTCGGCGGCGCCCGGAGGCGGCTCGCCGGGGGTGGTGCCGGGCACGTAGGCGATCGCCGGGCGGATCAGGTCGGCCAGGCGCTCCAGGATGTCGACGCGCACCGCCCGGCCGCCGCAGACCCGGAAGCCGGCGGCGCGGTAGAGGCCCTTGGCGATCTCGGGATCGACCGGCATCGAGGTGCGGCCGGAGCCGGCGAGATGCGCGATCTCGTCGAGGCCGCGCTGGTCGAGGCCGCCATTCTGCAGTGCCCAGAGCTGCGCCGCGAGGGTGCGGGGCGCGGGTTTCAGCAGCGCCGGCATGGTGATGTGGTAGGCGCCGAAGCGCACGCCGTGCTTGCGCAGGGCCGCGCGGCCTTCCTGGTCGAGGCTGCGCATCTCGTTGAGGACCTTGGCGCGCTCCAGCACGCCGAGCGCCTCCGCGACCTGGAAGCCGATGCCGCGAGCAAGGCCCGTCAGGTCGGCGGCGGTCTCGAGCTCGAGCGCCGGCCCGAGCAGGCGCACGATGTGAGCCTTGAGCCAGGCGTTGAGCCGGGTCTCGACCTTCTCGCGGGCCGCGCCCGTGAGCTGCTCGTCGGCGAGCAGGCGCAGGCCGGGGGCGTAGAGCTTCTCGCCCGGGACGAGCTTGGCGACCGGATTGCCGGTCCAGCGGATCGTGCCGTCGTTCGAGAGCACCAGCGCCGCGTCGGCCGCGGCGGCGAACCGGTCGGCCCGCGCCTCGATCTCGCTCGCCAGCGCCTTCTCGGCGGCGCTGCGCAGGGTCTTGGCTTCCTGGCCCTCGGCGCCGGGATCCGGCACGAACTGGAACCCGTGCAGATGGCCGACGTGCTGTCCCTCGACCGTCACGTCGCCGCCCGCGGTGATCTCAGCTTCCAACATGGTATTCTCTCTCAGGCGCCGCATCAGCACGCTGGTGCGCCGATCGACGAATCGACTCGCCAGCCGCTCGTGCAGGGCGTCGGACAGCCTGTCCTCTACCCGACGCGTCTCGCCCTGCCAATGCTCCGGGTCGGCGAGCCAGTCCGGACGGTTCGCCACGAAGGTCCAGGTGCGCACGTGGGCGATGCGCTGCGACAGGGCGTCGATGTCGCCGTCGGTACGGTCGACCATCGCGACGTGCTGGGCAAACCAGTCGACCGGGATCCGTCCGGCCATGCCGCGCATCAGGAAGCGGAAGAGCTGGGCGATGAGGTCGGCATGGGTCTGGATCGCGGATTTGCGGTAATCCGGCACGCCGCAGACCATCCAGAGCCGTTCCACCGCGCTGCGCGAGGTGGCGTAGTCGCGGATGTCGTCCTCCTTGGCGAGCAGATCGAGGGCGGCCTCGTCGTCACCGGTCGGCGCCCGGGTCAGGCCGCGCTCGGTCGGGTGCTCGGCGAGGCTGCGGCGCAGGGCGTCGACCGACCCGAAATCGAGGTCCGGGTTGCGCCATTGCAGCATCCGCAGCGGCTCGAAGGTGTGGCTCTCCAGCGCCTCGACCATCTCGGCCTCGAGGGCTGGGCAGCGGCCGGTGGTGCCGAAGGTGCCGTCGCGCAGGTGGCGCCCGGCTCTCCCTGCGATCTGCGCCATCTCGGAGGGGGAGAGGTCGCGAAAGCGCGTGCCGTCGTACTTGCGGTTCGACGCGAAGGCGACGTGGTCGACGTCGAGGTTGAGCCCCATGCCGACGGCGTCGGTCGCTACCAGGTAATCGACCTCGCCGGACTGGTAGAGCTCGACCTGGGCGTTGCGGGTGCGCGGCGAGAGGGCACCGAGCACCACCGCCGCCCCGCCGCGCTGGCGCCGCAGCAATTCGGCGATGGCGTAGACCTCCTCGGCCGAGAACGCCACGATGGCGCTGCGGTGCGGCAGGCGCGAGAGCTTGCGGCTGCCAGCGAAGCTCAGCTGCGACAGGCGCGGGCGGGTCGTGACGTGGATGCCCGGGATCAGCGCCTTGACCAGCGGCTCCATCGTCGCCGAGCCGATCAGCAGCGTCTCCTCGCGGCCGCGCTGGTGCAGCAGGCGGTCGGTGAAGGTGTGGCCGCGATCGCGGTCGGCGCCGAGCTGGATCTCGTCGATGCCGACGAAGTCGACGGTATTGTCCCGCGGCATCGCCTCGGCGGTGCAGATCCAGTAGCTCGGCCGGTTCGGCTTGATCTTCTCCTCGCCGGTGACGAGGGCGACCCGCTCGGGCCCGACCCGCTCGACAACGCGGTGATAGACCTCGCGGGCGAGCAGCCGCAGCGGCAGGCCGATCATGCCGGTCGGGTGGCCGAGCATCCGCTCGATGGCGAGGTGGGTCTTGCCGGTATTGGTAGGACCGAGCACCGCCGTGGCGCCGCGCAAGCGGGCCTGCGGTGAGAGGGAACGGCGCGTCATCGGGCTGGACAGACATCCTCGGGGCGAGAAGCGGCGGCGGCCGCCGCGCCGTCCCGAACTCGGCGCCGGGACCGTCGCGCGACCCCGTCTAGCGCTCCGGATCGCGGCCGCCCCGCGGCCGTGGCCCGGGCAGCGGCCTCCCGTCATATGGGGCGGGGGCGTAGCGATCGCCATAAGGGGAGGGCGGCGCGAGGCCGGGAGAGGTGATTCCCGGAGCGATGATCTCGATGCGGGTGCCGGGCGCCTGGCCCTGCTCCAGGTCGGCGCAGAGCGTGTCGGGCACGGCAGTGAGTGGTCCCGGCGGGTTCGTCCCGATCGTCGCCGAGGAATAGGCGTCGCCGCCGCAATCGGGTTCTCTCGCGGATCCGTTCGCCAGAGCCGGGAGCGGAGCCAGCAGCAGGAGGAGGGGGAGGGCGCGAAGCACCGCTCTAGCGCCCGTCCGTCGGCGTCTCCGGCCCTTGCACGGCCGCCTGCACGGTCGCGTCCGGGGCGGCCTGGCCGCCGCCGCTCTGCGACCAACGCGTCGCCTCGATGATGTTGAGGCCGAGCTGGGTGCGCACGGCGATCCGCAGGGGGAGCAGCACCCGCGCCCCCTCGACGGGGGCGAGCCACACCGACATCTCGGTGTTCTCCTCCATGAACTTCACGCCGGGCCGGTCCGGCCGGTGGCCGGCGATCGGCTGGTAGCGGGCGTTGCAGACGAGGACCGGGCCGGCATAGCCGGGCTTCTGGACGCTGCGGGTCTCGCCGTAGCTCAGCACCACGTTGAACCGGCTCGCGCCGTCGAAGACCGGGATGGTGCGGTTGCAGTTCTGAGGGTCGGTGAGGTCGCCGCGCCCTTGCGCCGGCATCATTAGGGCGCTCACCGGATCGATGATGCCGCGCTTGTGCACCTCGCTGACGGTGACCCGCTCGGGGTCCGGCACCAGCGGGGGGGCGATGTCGGAGGCGACCACGTTGCCGCGGGCCAGCGCCATCCGCACGGTGATCGAGGCGCTGGCGCTGTGGGAGGCGAGCGCGAAGGCGGCCGGCACCGGCCGGGCCGCCACCGTGCCGCTCGCCCGGCCCGAGCCGTAGCCGCCGGTGATCGCCCCGACGAGGCCGGTGAGGCGGGCGCTGACATCCATCGTATAGCGCTGGCCCTGCACCGAGCCGGTGACCTGCGCGGTCCCGATCGGCATGCCCGCCAGCATGATGCCGTAATCGACCGTGACGGCGGTCTCGCCGGCCTTCGGCGCGCGGCCCCGCGCGGCCTGGGCCGGATTCGCCTCGCCGGCCGGAAGGGCGAGCCCCGCCGCAAGGGCGAGCGAGAGGAAGGCCTTGGAACGCATGCGGGAACCGATCTCGAACGCCGTCGCCCGCTACCGATGAAGCGGGGGAAATCTGGCTCTATCGTGACGCGATTAGGGTTAACGGATCGTCTCCCCAAGTGATCGTCTCCCCAAGTGCTTACGTATGGTTGGATGCTTACGGGCGGTCGGGACGGGTCCAGCCGGCGAGCCGCATCACCAGAGCGACGAGCTCGCCCTGGCGCGAGAGGCCGAGCTTGAGGTTGATCGCCTTGAGATGCGTGCGCACCGTGGCCATGCCGACCGCCAGGGCATCGGCGGCATCGGCCGGGGACTGCCCCTGCCCGATCAGGTCGGCGACGCGGGCCTCTGCCAGGGAGAGGCCGAGCTGGCGGAGCTGGTCGACTGTGCTGGCCGGTCCCGACCGGGCGGTATCGCGCAGGAGCAGCATGATCGCGTGCCGGGTGCCGGCCGTGGCCGACAGGGTGTCCGCCGCCGCGCCGCGGCCGTGGATCGGCACGGCGTCGAGGTGGAGCGGTGCCCCCTGCGGCCGGGCGAGCAGCAGCGGCCCGGTTGGCTGTCCGGACAGGGCGGCGGCGAGCAGGGCGGCGAGCCGCGGGCGCTCCGTCGGCATGTGTGCCACGGGGTGGCGGTCGCGGCTGAGATCGAGCCCGTCGCCGAGCAGGCGATGGGCCGAGGCGTTGACGAAGCGTGCGCAGCCGCGGTCATCGAGCAGGATCAGGCCGGTTCCCAGATGCTCGATCGCCTCCGCGAGAGTGCCGGCGAGGCGCCGTGCCTCGGCGAGCCGCGCGTTGACGCCCAGCGCCCGCGCCAGGTGGCCGGAGAGCCGGTCCACCCGCAGCAACTCATCGCCGTCGAACGTGCCGCAGCCGAACCCGCGCATGAGCGAGACCGAGGCGAGGGCGCCGGTCCCGTCGGGAATCAGCCGGTAGGCACCGAGGCCGAGACCGTGGCGGCGCAGGAAGTCCTGGTAGAACGGATCCCGCGCGATCTCCTCGGGGGTGAACAATGCCGTGTCGGTGACGAGCAGGCCCGGCCGGAGCGCCAGGCGATGGCTGGCGAGGACCCGGCTGTCGTATTGCGCCCAACCGGCCCCGTAATCGCGATTCGCCTCCTCGAGCCTCTCCGAGACCACGAGGGGGATTGCCTCCGCGGGGAAGACGGGGATCAGCAGGGCGCCGACCGATGCGGTGACCTCCGACACCTGGCCGAGCGCCTCGGGCCAAAGCTCGGGGTCGAGGCCGGCCGCATAGACCGCATCGATGCAGGCGAGGAAGCTGCTCTCGGCCATGACGAACCCTTTGCATGACCGACCCGTGCGTCCGTGAGCGTCCGCCCGGCTTCGTTCGCAGTCGATCGCCGTAGTCCCGGATGCCGAAGTGTCGAGGGACAATCAAGGGCACGTCGCGGGTCTCGCCCATCGACGGCCCCGATCGGCGCCAATCCGGTGGACAACTTGCGGCGGCGGCGTTCACAGCAGCGGAAACCTGGGCGGTGGACCTCGCCGCAACTCTCGCCGGTTCCCGTTCGACCCCAGGGCCGCCGGCGAGGACCCCCGGCCGATGACCGGTCCTCGTCGGCGTCCGGAGCATGCGCCTTGACGAGACCCGCCTTCCGCCTCTATAGGCGCGTGCTTTCCAGGGACTTCGCGGGGTCCGGTTCAGTCCGGGGTGCGCAGCACGCCCGGCTCTCGCGTTGCGTGGTCCCTCGCCGAACGAAGACCAGTTGAGGATACAGACCATGTCGCGTCGCTGCGAGCTCACCGGTAAGGGGGTGCTCTCCGGCCACCTCGTGAGCCACTCGAACCGCAAGACCAAGCGCCGGTTCCTCCCGAACCTGTGCAACGTCACCCTGCTCTCCGACACGCTCGGCCGCTCGGTGCGCCTGCGCGTCTCCGCGAACGCCCTGCGCTCGGTCGAGCACCGCGGCGGCCTCGATGCGTTCCTGATCAAGGCCGGCGAGACCGACCTGTCGCAGAACGCCCGCCTGCTGAAGCGCGAGATCGAGAAGAAGATCGCCGAGGCGGCCTGACTCCTCGACGGAGGCGCTCGGCGCCTCCACCAGCGAAGACCATGAAAAACCCCCGGATGCGCCAGCGGCGCCCGGGGGTTTTTCGCATGGATCGGGTCCCGGGCCGCCGCGCGGCGGCCCGGGAGCAGGGCGGCTCAGCGCCGCCCGCCCGCCGCCATCCTGCGCACCGGCACGGTGCCCGCATCCTCGTCGAACAATTCGGCCAGCTTCTCGGTCATCACGCCGCCCAGCTCCTCGGCATCGATGATGGTGACGGCCCGGCGGTAGTAGCGGGTCACGTCGTGGCCGATGCCGATGGCCAGCAGCTCCACCGGCGAGCGGGTCTCGATCTCGTCGATCACGTAGCGCAGGTGGCGTTCCAGGTAGTTGCCCGGATTGACCGAGAGGGTCGAGTCGTCGACCGGGGCGCCGTCGGAGATCACCATCAGGATGCGCCGCTGCTCGGGCCGGCCGAGCAGGCGCTTGTGGGCCCAATCCAGGGCCTCGCCGTCGATGTTCTCCTTGAGCAGGCCCTCGCGCATCATCAGGCCGAGATTCTTGCGCGCCCGGCGCCACGGCGCGTCGGCCGACTTGTAGACGATGTGGCGCAGGTCGTTGAGCCGGCCCGGTGTCGGCGGCTTGCCCGATTGCAGCCAGGCCTCCCGCGACTGCCCGCCCTTCCAGGCCCGCGTCGTGAAGCCGAGGATCTCGACCTTGACGCCGCAGCGCTCCAGCGTGCGGGCCAGGATGTCGGCGCAGGTCGCCGCCACGGTGATCGGCCGGCCGCGCATCGAGCCCGAATTGTCGAGGAGCAGCGTGACGACCGTGTCGCGGAAGTTCGTGTCCTTCTCGTGCTTGAACGAGAGCGGCTGGAACGGATCGATCACGACGCGCACCAGGCGGGCCGGGTCGAGCTGGCCTTCCTCCAGGTCGAATTCCCAGGCGCGGTTCTGCTGCGCGAGCAGGCGCCGCTGCAGGCGGTTGGCGAGGCGCCCGACCACGCCCTGGAGATGGGCGAGCTGCTTGTCGAGGTAGGAGCGCAGGCGCGCCAGCTCGTCGGCGTCGCACAGGTCCTCGGCGTGGACGACCTCGTCGTATTTCTGGGAGAAGACCTTGTAGTCCGGGCCTCGCGGCTCGTTCGCCCGGGGACCCGGCGGGCGCCAGGACTCGGAGGCCTCCTCCGAATCGGCGTCCTCGGCATCCTCCGGCAACTCGCCCGACGGCGCGTCGGCGGCCTCGGTGGCGCCCTCCTCGATCTCGTCGGAGGCCTCGTCCGAGACCTCCATCTCGGCCCGGTCGCCCTGGCTCTGCTGCTCGGCCTCGCCCTCGCCGGCCTGCTGCTCGTCGGACTCGGCCTCGTTCTCGTCGTCGCTCTCCTCGTCGTCGGGGTCGAGGGGGGCCTCGTCCGCCATGTCGAGGGAGGAGAGCAGGTCGCGCACCGAGCGGGCGAAGGCGCGCTGGTCCTCGAGGGTGCCGAGCAGCCCGTCGAGGTTGCGACCGGCCCGGTCCTCGATGAACTCGCGCCACAGCCCGACGATGCGCTGCGCCGCCGGGGGCGGGGTCTGGCCGGTCAGGCGCTCGCGCACCATCAGGGCGACCGCATCCTCGAGCGGCGCGTCGGCCCGATCGGTGATCTCCTCGTACTTGCCGCCGCGGTGGTAGCGGTCCTCCAGCATCGCCGTGAGGTTGCTGGCCACACCGGCCATGCGGCGCGAGCCGATCGCCTCGACGCGGGCCTGCTCGACGGCGTCGTAGACCGCGCGGGCGGCGGCGTTCTCGGGCGCCAGGCGCCGATGGACGGCGTTGTCGTGGCAGGCGAGGCGGAGCGCCATCGAGTCGGCGTGGCCGCGCAGGATCGCGACATCGCCGGGCGCGAGCTTGCGCGGCGGCTCGGGCAGGCGGGCCTTGTCGCCGGTGAGCGCCGGCCGGTCGGTCGCGAAGGTGACCTCGATCTCGGCCTTGCGGGCAATGGCCCGCAGCGTCCCGGCCACCGAGCGCTTCAGCGGCTCGGCGACGGACTCGCGCTTCTCGCCGGGCTTGCGGTTGGAGATGGACATGGCGAGGCTACTTCTTCAGCGAGTCGAAGTCGAAGGGGCGGTCCAGGAGGTCGTCCCAGGTGTAGGGGCAGGTGCCGGGGAACTCCTCCGGCTGGAGATGCGTCTCGTTGGCGGCCCAGAGCCGGGCCTCCTCGTAGGCCTCCGCCAGTGCCGCTGGCCGGCGAGGCCTGAGGCTCGGATTCTCGCGTATCACCTGCTCGTAGCGTCGGCGCTGCTCGCGGATCGAGAAGATCCAGCTCGCTGTCCTGTGCTCGGGCTGCTGGTCCCATTTGAGCATGTGCATCACGAGCACGCGCAGGCCGCTGCGCAGCTTGGCGAACTCGCTCTTGCCCAAGCTCTCCAGCTCCTCGGCCACGTGCTCCGCATCGACCGCATCGAGGCGGCCGGCGCGCAGCAGCCGCGCCTGTTCGAGCGCCCAGGCATAAGTATCGTCCTCGTAGCGGGCCCGGTCCTGCGACGGCCGCGCCTCGTCGGAACGCTGCTCGCTCAAGACCGGGTCCGCCATCGGACGACCTCCTGAAGGCTTAGCTCAGCGCGACGTTGACCGCGCTCTCGGGCAGCTCCTTGCCGAAGGAGCGCTGGTAGAACTCGGCCACCAGCGCCCGCTCCAGCTCGTCGCACTTGTTGAGGAAGGTGACCCGGAAGGCGAAGCCGATATCGTTGAAGATGTCGGCGTTCTCGGCCCAGGTGATCACCGTGCGCGGGCTCATGACGGTCGACAGGTCGCCGTTGATGAAGGCGTTGCGGGTGAGGTCGGCCACGCGCACCATCTTGTTGACGATGTCGCGCCCGCCCTCGCCGCGATAATGCGGCGCCTTGGACAGGACGATGTCGACCTCGCGGTCGTGCGGCAGGTAGTTCAGCGTGGTGACGATCGACCAGCGGTCCATCTGGCCCTGGTTGATCTGCTGAGTGCCGTGATACAGGCCCGAGGTATCGCCGAGGCCGACCGTGTTGGCGGTGGCGAACAGGCGGAAGCCGGGATGGGGGCGGATCACCCGCTTCTGGTCGAGGAGCGTCAGGCGGCCCGACACCTCCAGCACGCGCTGGATCACGAACATCACGTCCGGCCGGCCGGCATCGTACTCATCGAAGACCAGGGCGACGTTGTTCTGCAGCGCCCAGGGCAGGATGCCGTCCTGGAAGGCGGTGACCTGCTTGCCCTCCTGCAGCACGATCGCGTCCTTGCCGACGAGGTCGATGCGCGAGACGTGGCTGTCGAGGTTGATGCGCACGCAGGGCCAGTTCAGGCGCGCGGCGACCTGCTCGACATGGGTGGACTTGCCGGTGCCGTGATAGCCGGTGATCATCACCCGGCGGTTGCGGGCGAAGCCGGCCAGGATCGCCAGGGTGGTCTCGCGGTCGAACAGGTAGTCGGGGTCGAGATCCGGCACGTGCTCGTCGGTGGCCGAGAAGGCCGGCACCTCGAGGTTCGAATCGATTCCGAACACCTTGCGCACCGAGACGGTCGTGTCCGGGAGAGCGGGTGGCGTATTCTCAGCAAGCATACGGAGCCTCGTCGGGGCAGGCGGCCCTCCATGGGCGAGCCTGCGAATGTCGCGACGGCGCGGGAGAGACCGGCGGGCGCCGCATGTCCTTAATCTGCGGGGGGAGCCGGCGCAAACGTGCCTGACCCGGATATATGGGGGAGGCGGCGCGTTTCGAGCCCCTCCCGCCGCGGATCAGGGATGCGAGATCCGTGCCCACCTCCGGAGTGCCCGCCGCATCAGCACAGGCCGGCGGCCCGCAGGGTGTCGTGGGCCCTGATGATGTCGCGCAACCGGTCCTCGAACGAGCGGTCGCCGCCATTGGCATCGGGGTGGAAGCGCTTCACCAGCACCTTGTACTGCGCCTTGATGGCGGCCGGATCGGCGCTCTCGTCGAGGCCGAGCACGTCAAGGGCCTTGCGCACCGGCGCGGAGTAGCGCGGCGGCGGCGGCTCGGCCCGGGCCCGGCGCGAGGCCGGACCAGCGCCCTCGCCGCGCAGGATGCCGAGGGGGTCGACGTAGTCCCAGTCGCGCTGGGGCGCCTCGGGCTTCGGGCCGGTCTTCCCACCCGGGTTGACGCCCATCGTCCAGGTCGGGCGATGCCCGATCACCGCGTCCTTCTGATAGGCCTGGACGGCGGCGTCGTTCATCCCGTCGAAGTAGTTGTAGGCAGCGTTGTACTCGCGCACGTGTTGCATGCAGAAGCGCCAGTACTGGCCCTCCTGCTTGCGCCCCTTGGGCGCCTTGTGCAGCCCGGGCTGGGTGCAGCCCGGCCGGTCGCAGGCCGGGCCCTCGGCCTTCTTCGGCTCGTCGCAGGAGGGCCGGATGCGGATGCGGTCGAACAGGGGCGAGTTCAGATCCATGACGGAGCGATTATGAGGGGCGGGCGGACGGGCACAAGGCCTTCGGGCCTGATGCCGCAGGCGGAACCGGACGGCTTGACGGGGATCGCCCGCTCCGGTCACTCGAGCCGAAGCAGGTTAAGGACGGGTGCGCGATGAGCCTGAACGACTGGATCAGGACGACGCTGGAGGAGCGGCTGGCGCCGACGGCGCTCAGCGTCGTCGACGAGTCACACCAACATGCCGGCCATTCCGGCTGGCGGGAGGGGGGTGAAACTCACTTCCGACTGGATGTGGTGTCGGCGGCCTTCGAGGGAAAGAGCCGGGTCGAGCGCCACCGCATGGTGAACGCGCTGCTCGACGACGCCTTCAAGCGCGGCCTGCACGCCCTGGCGCTGCGGGCGCGGACGCCGGGGGAGGCGGGGTAGGGCCGGGCGATCCTCGACCCGGATCGGTGGGGGCTAACGACCCGAACACTGGCTCCCGCGGCGCGAAGGCGTAGACCACCGTCGCGGCGAGCAGCGCCAGCCCGTAGGCCAGGAACAGCCGGCCGTAGAGCGCGTCCGGGGCGAGTCCGCCGGTGCCCAGCACGAACAGCGCCGACAGCCCCTGCAAAGCTGCTGCCCCGCCCATGAAGACGATGTTCATGAAAGCGACGCCGCGCCCGAGCAGGTGGGCGGGGAAGAACCGCCGGGCATGGGCCATCAGGATGCCGTAGCTCAGGCCCGCCGCGCCGGTCAGCGCCAGCAGCGCAACCGCGAGCGCGGTCGAGCCGCCGCCGAACAGGCCGAGGCCGGCGAGCGCCAGGCCGGTGACGAGGCAGCCGGCGAAAGCGGTGCGCTTCGGATCGCGCAGCAACCGCTCCAGCGGCCCGTACCCGATGGCACCGGCCGCCATGGCGGCGCTCATCGCGAGCGTGCCGTTGCCGCGCTGGAGCGCGTCGAGACCGTGGACGCTGCCGAGATACGATCCGACCCAGAGCGAGCGTGTCGCAATGACGACGGCGTAGCTCACGAACACCACGGGAAAGATCGGCCACAGGGCCCGCATCCGGGCGACCTCGGCGAAGCCGCGCCAGACCGAGGTCTTTGGCGGATCGGCGAGGCGGGGCGGATCCTCGATCAGCCACAGGACCAGCCCGGCCGCGGCCAGGGTGACGGCGGACAGCCCGAACAGGATCGTGCGCCAGCCGAAGGCGTGGCTCGCGAGCGCCAGCGGCGTGGAGCCGAGGAGGTCGCCCGACGTGCCGAGCCCGATCATAAGCGAGGACAGCATGGCGAAGCGCTCAGGGGGATAGGCCCGCCCGAACAGGTAGAGCCCGCCCATCAGGGCCGGCGCGCAGCCAAGCCCGATCAGCGCCATCGCGGCGGCCGCCCCGGGGAAGCCCTGCGCCAGCCCCAGGGCGGCCGCCCCGAGCGCGGCGACGACCAGGAATCCCGCCACGGTCCGCCGCGGCCCGACCCGGTCGAGGAGGAGGCCGGTCGGCACCTGGCCCAGGGCGAAGGCCATGAACCAGCCTGCCGAGAGCAGCGCGAGATCTGAGGGCGCGAGGCCGAGGTCGGGCCCGAGATCGGGCGCGACCATCGCCAGGAAACCGCGGTCGAACTGGCTGATCGTGTAGGCGAGCAGCAGAACCAGGAAGGGTGTCACGGTCCTGCCGCCCCGTTCACGGTTCGCGGTTACTTGATGCGCTCGAGCACGCTGACGTAGTTCGCCACCGCGACGCCGCCCATGTTGAACACGCCGGCGAGGGTCGCGTCGGGGATCTGCATGCCGCCGGCGTCGCCGCAGAGCTGCATCGCCGAGAGTGCATGCATCGACACGCCGGTGGCGCCGATCGGGTGGCCCTTCGCCTTCAGCCCGCCGGACGGGTTGACCGGCAGCTTGCCTTCCTTGGTGGTCCAGCCCTCGCGGATCGCGTCGGCGCCGCGGCCCTCCTTGGTCAGGCCCATTGCCTCGTACTCGATCAGCTCGGCGACCGTGAAGCAGTCGTGCGTCTCGACGAGAGAGAGGTCGTCGAGGGTGATGCCGGCCTGCCCCAGGGCCTTGGCCCAGGCGGTGGCGGCCCCCTCGAACTTCAGCACGTCGCGCTTCGACATCGGCAGGAAGTCCTGCGCGTGGGCGGTGGCCCGGAAGGCGATGGCGCGGCGCATGCGGAGCGCCGTCTCGGTGTCGGCGAGCACGACGGCCGCGGCGCCGTCCGAGACCAGCGAACAGTCGGTGCGCTTGAGCGGGCCGGCGACGAACGGGTTCTTGTCGGATTCGGTGCGGCAGAACTCGAAGCCGAGATCCTTGCGCATCTGCGCGTAGGGATTCTGGACGCCGTTATGATGGTTCTTGGCGGCGATCATCGCCAGCGCGTCGGACTGGTCGCCGTGACGCTGGAAATAGGCGCCGGCGATGTTGCCGAACACGCCGGCGAAGCCGGCCGGGTTGTCGCCGTCCTCCGGCAGATAGGAGGCCTTGAGCAGGGTGCGGCCGATCTCCGGGCCCGGCGTGCGGGTCATCTGCTCGACGCCGACCACCAGCACCACCCGGGCGCGCTTGGCCTCGATGGTCTTGATGCCCTGGTGCACCGCCGCCGAGCCGGTCGCGCAGGCATTCTCGACCCGGGTTGCCGGCTTGAACCGGAATCCGTCATCGGCCTGGAGCACCAGGGAGGCGGTGAAGTCCTGCGGAGTGAAGCCGGCATTGTAGTGGCCGAGCACGATCTCGTCGACGTCCTGCGGGCCGATCCCCGCATGGGCCAGTGCCTCGTTGGCGACGCGGACGATCAGGCTCTCGACGGTCTCGGCGTCGTGCTTGCCGAAGGGCGTGTGGCTCCAGCCGACGATGCAGGCGGTCATGGTGGTTTCCTCCCGTGTTTGCGCTGCACTGTGCGCAACGGAAAGGCGGCCCGCAAGCGCCTGTCACGCATCCTCGGCGCGGAAGCGCGCATAGCCGGCAGCGCGCAGGCTGCAGGCCGGGCAGGTGCCGCAGCCATGGCCCCAGGGATGCAGGGCACCGCGCTCGCCGAGGTAGCAGGTGTGGCTCTCGCGTACGATGAGGTCGACCAGCGCCTCGCCGCCGAGGTCACGGGCGAGCCGCCAGGTCTCGGCCTTGTCGATCCACATCAAGGGCGTGTGCACTACGAAGCGGCGCTCCATGCCGAGGTTGAGCGCGACCTGCAGCGCCTTGATGGTGTCGTCGCGGCAATCGGGATAGCCCGAGAAGTCCGTCTCGCACATGCCGCCGACGATGTGGCGCAGCCCACGGCGATAGGCGAGCGCCGCCGCGAAGGTGAGGAAGACGAGATTGCGGCCCGGCACGAAGGTGTTGGGCAGCCCGCCCGCCTCCATGGCGATGGCGGTCTCCCGGGTCAGCGCGGTCTCGGAGACCTCGCCGAGGGCATCGAGGCTCAGCGTATGGTCGTCGCCGAGGCGCTCGGCGAAGGCGGGCACGATCCGGGAAATCTCGGCCCGCAGGGTCTCGCGGCAATCGAGCTCGATCCGGTGGCGCTGGCCGTAATCGAAGCCGAGAGTCTCGACATGCGAGAAACGGTCGAGGGCCCAGGCGAGGCAGGTGGTGGAATCCTGCCCGCCGGAGAACAGCACCAGGGCGCCGTCGGGGGACGTCATGCGGGCTCCGCGGGATCGAGGCGGCTCCTGAGCGGAGCCGATAACCCGCATTATAATCCCGCAGCGCGGGATCGGCCTACTGGCCCTGCGCTCTACTGGCCCTGCGCCTGGCTCGCCTTCTTGTTGGCGTTGTGGTGGCCCACCGCGCAGCCGGCCGCGGCGCCGGCCTTGCCGTGGCCGACCGCCTTGCCGGCGAGCCCGCCGACGATGGCGCCCTTGATGCAGCCCTTGGCCTCGGCCTGGTGCGGGATCGCGATGGCCGAGACGGCCAGGAGGCCGGCGAGGAGGGAAGCGGAACGGATCATGGGACGGACCATTGGGAAACTCCCGTGTCTGTGTGGGAACCTCAACCATTGACGGGGCAGGGTGTTCCCAAAACCGGACACGTTCCGGCGTTGACGTTCCGACCGGTCGCGTCTATAGACCGCGGCTCGCGGACCTGCGGGCTTTCGCCCGGCGGGTTGCCCGTGCTTCCATGCCCTGACACGCGACGCCACGATCCCGCCGGGATCGCTCGGGCCTCGCCTTTTTGAATGAGGAACGCCGATGGCCAACACCGTGTCGGCCAAGAAGATGACCCGCAAGATTGCCAAGCGTACGGCAGTCAACCGCTCGCGTCGCAGCCGCATGCGCACCTTCATCCGCAAGGTCGAGGAGGCGATCGAGGCTGGCGATCACGGCACCGCTCTGACCGCCCTGCGCACCGCCGAGCCGGAGATCATGCGCGCGTCCCAGAAGGGGATCGTGCACAAGAACACCGCCTCGCGGAAGGTCTCGCGCCTTGCCGCCCGCGTGAAGGGCCTGCAGGTTGCCCAGGCGTAACGCCTGATCCTTGGGCTCGCGCCGGCACGGCGTGGAGGTCCGAGGGACGAGAGGAAATGGCCCGGCCCCGTGCCGGGCTTTTTCGTGTTCGGACAGCTCTTTTGCGGTTCCGGGTTGTGCCGGCGTGGGCTGCGAACTAACGTTGCGGCAGCCAGCCAGCCCGAAGGCCTCTTCCGCATGGTCACCCGCGTCGCCACCGTCGCCTTCGAGGGGATCGAGGCGCGCGCCGTCGACGTGCAGGTGCAGATCACGCCCGGTGCCGTCGCCTTCACGGTGGTCGGCCTGCCCGACAAGGCGGTGGCGGAATCCCGCGAACGGGTGCGCTCGGCCCTGATCGCCTCCGGCCTGGCGCTGCCGGCCAAGCGCATCACCGTCAACCTCGCCCCCGCCGACCTGCCGAAGGAAGGCTCGCATTACGACCTGCCGATCGCGCTCGGGATGATGTGCGCCATCGGCGCCCTGCCGGCGGATGCCCTCTCGGGCTACTGCGTGCTCGGCGAACTGGCGCTGGACGGCAGCCTCACGGCGGTCGCCGGCGTGCTGCCGGCGGCAATGGCCGCCAATGCCCGCGGCCTCGGCCTCATCTGCCCGGCGGCGAGCGGCCCGGAGGCCGCCTGGGCCGCCGGCGACATGGACGTGCTGGCGCCGCGCTCGCTGATCCAGCTCGCCAACCACGTCAAGGGCACCCAGGTGATGGCCCGCCCCGTGCCGGCGGTGGCCGCGGCCGCCGGGGTGCTGCCGGATCTGCGCGAGATCAAGGGCCAGGAGGGCGCCAAGCGCGTCCTGGAGATCGCGGCCTCGGGCGGCCACAACCTGCTGATGAATGGTCCGCCCGGGGCCGGCAAGTCGATGCTCGCCGCCCGGCTGCCCTCGATCCTGCCGCCGCTCGGGCCGCGCGAATTGCTCGAAGTCTCGATGATCCAGTCGGTGGCCGGCACGCTGAAGGACGGCGCCCTGTCGAACCGCCGGCCGTTTCGCGCGCCCCATCACTCCGCCTCGATGGCGGCCCTCGTCGGAGGCGGTATCGGCGCGCGACCGGGAGAGGTCTCTCTCGCCCATGGCGGCGTGCTCTTCCTCGACGAATTGCCGGAGTTCAACGGCCAGGTGCTCGAATCTCTGCGCCAGCCCCTCGAGACCGGCACGGTGATGATCGCGCGAGCGAACCACCGGGTCACCTACCCGGCCCGGTTCCAGCTCGTCGCGGCGATGAATCCTTGCCGCTGCGGCCAGGCGACGGAGCCGGGCTTCGCCTGCCGGCGCGGACCCAACGAGCGCTGCGTCGCCCAGTACCAGGCCCGGCTCTCCGGCCCGCTGCTCGACCGCATCGACCTGCAGATCGAGGTCCCGGCAGTCACCGCCGCCGACCTGATCCTGCCGCCGCCGGACGAGGGCTCGGCGGAGGCCGCCGCCCGGGTCGCCGCCGCCCGCTTGCGCCAGGAGCGGCGCTACGCCGAGGCCGGCCAGCCTCCCGGCACCACCAACGCCTCCTGCCCGGCGACGCTGATCGAGGAGGCCGCGAGGCCCGACGCGGAGGGAATGGCGCTGATCCGCGATGCCGCCGACGCCATGCGGCTCTCCGCCCGCGGCTTCCACCGGGTCTTGCGCGTCGCCCGGACGCTCGCCGACCTCGACGGCGAGGCGCGGGTGCGCCGGCTTCACCTCGCCGAGGCCCTGTCCTACCGCAGCCGCTCGGACCGGCGCCCGGCCGCCGCGTGATGCGTTCGGTTAGCAAAAGGTTGTGTCTACCCGTCGAATCCCGCCGACCGGGCGAACCTCCAGCTCAGTAACTTTCCCAACTCATCTTTCAGCTCCGTCCGCCAAACCATGAGCAGGACGCTGGAGGATGCGGGATGATGTGGCTCTGCGCTGTGATCGGTCTCGTGGCCACCGTCGCCTGGCTGGCGGCGCGCTGGAGCGGTCTCCGCCGAATCGAGAGCTGGCGCGAGGGCGAGGTCGAGCGCCTGCACGATCTCGTCTGGCGCACCTCCGAGAGCGAGGAGCGCTACCGCAGCCTGGTCGAGGCGCAGATCGAGCTCGTCGTCCAGCGCGACGCCGAGGGCCGCATCACCTTCGCCAACCACGGCTTTGCAGCCCTCCTCGACACCACGCCGGACGCGCTGCTGGGTACGACCCGTGAGGCCGAGGTGGTCGAGCGGGGCGAGATGCGCCAGCGCGCCGATGGGGCCCGCCTGGTCGATCTCGCGATCCTGCCGGCCGGCGGCGGACCGTTGCGCTGGTTCGCCTTCGTCGAGACTGTGACCGCCGGGCGCGACGGGCGAGCCGAGGTGCTGCGGGCGGGCCGCGACGTCACCGAGCGGGTCGAATCGGCCCGCTCCCTCGAGGAGGCCCGCAGCCGGGCCGAGGCCGCCAGCGTGGCGAAGTCGCGCTTCCTTGCCAGCGTCAGCCACGAGTTCCGCACGCCGCTCAACGGCATCATGGGCATGGCTGACCTGATGCTCGAAACCCCTTTGAGCCCTGAGCAGCGCACCTATGCCGAGGCGGTGAAGACCTCCGGCGAGGCGCTGCTCTCGCTCATCGACGGCATCCTCGATTTCTCCAAGATCGAGGCCGGGCGCCTCGACCTCGCGGCCGAGCCGTTCGACCCGTCGGCCCTGGTCGAGAGCGTCGTGGAATTGCTGGCGCCCCGTGCCCAGGACAAGAGCCTGGAGATCGCTGCCGACCTGGAGGCACTGCCCGCCCATCTGATCGGCGACGCCGACCGGGTACGCCAGATCCTGATTAACCTTGCCGGCAACGCTGTGAAGTTCACGGAGTCCGGCGGCGTCGGCGTCACGGCGTCCTGGGAGGCGGACCGTCTGACGGTCGCCGTATACGATACCGGCCCCGGCATTCCCGAGGAACGCCTGCCGGTGCTGTTCCAGGAATTCGAGCAGGGTGACGGCAGCGCCAGCCGGCGGCACGAGGGCACCGGCCTCGGCCTCGCCATCACCCGGCGCCTCGTCGACCGCATGGGCGGCCGCCTCGACGTGACCTCGCGGCCGGGGGAGGGGAGCTGCTTCCGGGTGCATCTTCCCCTTCGTCCGGCCCCCGGTCGGGTCCGGCCGCCGACGCCGAGCCTCGCCGGGCAGCGCGTCCTGGTTGTAGCGGCCGCGGCCTTCGAGGCGCCCTACATCGCCCGCCGCCTCGGGCGGGCCGGCGCCGAGGCCGTGGTTGTCGAGACCGCGGCAGAGGCCGTCACGACGTTGTCCGCCGAGCAGTTCGACGCGGTCATCGCCGACCGGGCGCTGGGGGACGCGACAGTTCGCGGGATCGCGGCGGTGGCCCGGCAGGCGGGGGTGAACCGCAGCATCGTGCTGTTGTCGCCGTTCGACCGGCGCGATTTCGGCTCCCCGGCGGCTGCCGGCTTCGACCGCTACCTGATCAAGCCGGTGCGTCTCACCTCGCTCCTCGCCCGCCTGGCCGAGCCGACGCCGCCGCCCACCCGCGTGCCGAGCGCTCAAGAAGGCACGCCGCGGCCATCCTCTCGGCGTCCGCGGGTGCTGCTGGCCGAGGACAACCCGATCAACGCGCTCCTCGCCACCAAGGCCCTCGAGCGCCTCGGCGCCGCCGTGCTCTGGGCCCGGGACGGCGCGGAAGCCGTGGCGCGGCTGCAGGAGGCGGCAACCTCCGCGACACGGTTCGACCTCGCGCTGGTCGACATCCGCATGCCGATCCTGGACGGGCTCGAAGCGGCGCGGCAGGTGCGCGCGCACGAGGAGGCCAACGGCCTCCCACGTTTGCGCCTCGTGGCGCTGACCGCCAACGTCCAGGCCGAGGACCAGGCCGCCGCCCTCGACGCCGGCTTCGACGGCTTCCTGTCGAAGCCGCTCGACCTCAAGACCCTCCCGCCGCTCCTGGAGGCGCAGGCGGCGTGATCGGCGCCGCGGGCCGGCTGCATGACGGAAAACAGCCCTGCCCCGCAGTGAGGAGGCTGGGCCGGGATCGCCGCGCCCCCGAATTCCTCGCGGGCAGATCTGGTGCTGCGAGGCGAAGGGCACGGAACGCGACAAAGCCCGCCAGGCGTGAAGCCTGGCGGGCTTTGTCGTGAGTGTCGCGATGAGGGAACGTTGACGTGCTTGGCAGGTCTGGCGGTGACCGACTCTCCCGTGT
>NZ_BPQJ01000039.1 GCF_022179185.1 Methylobacterium frigidaeris
CCGTCGGCTCAAAGCCATACTTCAGGGCGGACCACTCCGATGGGGGCTGACCAATACCTCCCACGACTGACATGTCTCGCCGACGTGCGTTGAGATCCCGAAGGTGATCCCTCGTCGAGAAGTGCCAGTCAGTGCCCTTCCTGTTGGATATCGCGTCCAGCCGTGGGGTTTTAGCATCGAAGTCATTTATCGTGTTGCTGTGGTTCGATCGAAGCCGGCCGTGGGTATTATGTTCAGAGAGAGCCGGTGCGTGCACCAGGGCATCACCATTGCATCCAGGTTGAGTGGCCGCGGACTGGAATGCAGCCGGTCGGAAGCGGGTGGCGAAACGGTTGATGGCCATATAGCCTCGATCAACGTGTTCTTACAAAAATGGTGCTAGTGGAGCCTGCTTCGCTCCTCTGTCTGTGACGTAATCCAGGAAGCGCTGGCCGTTGGTGGCTCCCTCGAAGATGGCCGTTGCCGTCAGGCCGCTCGTGCGCAGAGCCGCCGTGACGGTGGTGGTCTTGTAGTGCCCGCACGGCATCGGCAGGCGACAGCGCTGGCCGCGCGGGGCCCAGCCGTAGCGACGCGCCATCCGGGTCGAGGCTGCGGTCTCGTCGATGAACACCAGACGGTCCGGATCGAGATCGAGCTGACCCTCGAACCACGCCTGGCGCGCCTTAGCTACGTCCGGCCGGTCCTGCTCGGCAGCGTGGAGAACCCCTTTTTGCGGGTGATGCGATGGCGAGCCAGGAAGCGCGACAGGCTGCTGGTGCTGGTGGTGACGCCCTGCCCGGCCAAGGCGTCGCGCAGTTCCGACAGCACGATGTTGCCGCGCTCCTCGCACAGGCTCAGGATCCGCGAGGCGTGAGCCTCGATGACCTGCGAGCGCTGGTCTCCGCCCATCGGCTTGGGCCGGACGTGGCCGTCCCGGAGATGGCGGGCATGCCAGCGGCTGACGCTGGCGGCGCTGACGCCGAACCGCGCGCCAGCCTGGCGGCAGGACGCACCCGCCAGGACAGCAGACACCACACGCTCACGCAGATCGACGGACAAGGGTGAGGTCATCGCCGGCTCCTTCACCCAGCCAACGCCCTACCCAACTTGGCCGTTGCAGGCCGATCGCACAGCGCTCTAAATGGGAAGCACCGAGCTCTGCTCGCCTATCGCGGTTCTAAGTACAAACTAGATGCATCCAATAAATCTGTTAAGCTCAAAGTAGATGGTCAAGGATCTCTCGGCCTTATCTATACAGGTACCGACTTCAGGGTTGTGACTCCCTCTGGCTTTGTGCACATAAACAATTTGCCAGCATCGGACGGTATGAAGCTGCCAGCTTCGTGCGTCATCGTACTTGGAAATCCTTTGTCCAAAGCACAACGAACAATGATCACCATGGATGTTTCTCATCCGGAGGTAACTCTATGAGCGAGTCTACAAAATTAATAGGACAGATGATTGCTGAGAGATACGAAGTTAAATCATTCATAAACGAAGGAGGAATGCAGGAAGTATATCTTGCGGAAGATCAGCTGCTTCGTCGTTTCGTCGCGTTAAAGGTCCCAAAAAATAAGCATGCTTTAAAACGGTTTCGCCGTAGTGCGGTAGTAAGCGCAAGAGTAAACCATTCTAATGTCGCCAAGACGTTAGGCTATATAGAAGCGCATGACCGTTCGTTCTTCATTGAAGAACACATTGAGGGTAAGGATCTAGGATTTTTATTAAAGCATAATTTTAGATCGTTTGACCCTCTGTGGGTGTGTAAGATTGTACACCGTCTTGCGAAAGGAATCGCCGCATCCCATCACGTCGGAGTTGTTCACCGCGATCTAAAACCAAGTAATATTATGAGCGTTGATGGTCCCTTCGTCAGCGAAATAAAGATCACTGACTTTGGGATAGCAAAAATGGTCGAAGACGAGCTCGGAGAAGCAATCGAGGGCGGTGACGAAAGTTTAACGGCGTCCCAGACTGCGATTGGTGCATTGCCATACATGGCTCCTGAGCTAATTCATGATATCAAGAACGCTGACAAGCCGGCCGATATTTGGTCACTTGGTGCACTTACCTATGAACTCGTAACGGGCGCCAAGCCTTTTGGTACCGGCCTCAAAGCTGTTCCCGCCATACTTGCTGCTAAGGTTCCTAGTTACAGTCAACCACAGTCTAGAAAAACCCAATTTTCGTCCGCGTTCAAAGATATTATGAATATTGTACATTCTTGTATTGTCGCCAGTCCTTCCGCACGTCCATCGGCGGATGAAGTCGTTAGTATGTGCGAATCGTTGTGTTATCCGATTGAAACTCGGGAGTTTGGAAGAATATCAAAATTCGATAACCCGTCGTAGGGATTCATTCAGGCAGATAACGGACCTGACGTTTTCTTTCATATTGACAGCTATTATGGAAATAATAGAATCAAGACGGGTGACAGAGTGTGTTTTTCGAGACATGCGGGTGGCGGAAGTGATCGTGCATTTCCCGTAATTGACACTTTGATATAAGTCTCCGATACACGCTTTTTTTAATCAAAGACGGGAGATTGGCGTCCACTTGTTATTGCTGTCTCCCGCAGACTCAATCTATTCTCTGATTCTTCAGGGGGTTAATGCCGGCCTTAAATATGAATTATGTTGATCGGGGCATATTCTGTAACTTATCGGCAATGATTTCGGGTCTCAGGTGCGTGTACCTCATCAGCATACGAGTATCCCGGTGCCCACTGATGAGGGCTACCTCAGGGATGCTCAGGCCCATCTCGAAGAACCTACTAACGGCCTCATGCCTTAGGTCGTGATAGCGGAAGTCCGGCAACGAGACACGTCCCATAGCCCGACGCCAAGCCATCTTCACAGCATCTTCCGTAGTCGGGAAAACCACCTCATCCAGGACTACCTCCGCGGGCTTCAACTCCCGTAGCAGGCTCAAGGCCCGACTCGTAAGCGGGATGGTCCGGGGATGACCGTTCTTGGCCTTCGGGATGTGCAGGGTGCGCCGAGTCCAATCGATGTCCCTCCACCGAAGTCGCAGCACCTCCCCTCGCCTCATAGCCGTCTCAAGCCCGAACTCGACCATCGGCAGCAGGTGTGGGTTACGGGATCGACGGCACGCCTCGCGCAGCATCTCCCATTCCCCCGTCTCCAACCGCCTTGAGCGTTCATCGGCCACCTTGGGTTTGGTGACGAGTGCGAACGGGTTTTCGGAAATCGGTATGTCCCACACCTTCCGGGCTACCTCGAAGGCGTGGCTGTAGAGTGCCAGTTCCCGATTTATGCTCGCTGGCTTCACGGTCTTCAGCCTGAGATCCCGGTGAGCCGCTACCTTGGCCACTGTCAGGCTGCTCAAAGGCACCTTCGCCAGTCCGTGCTTCATGAGCACCCGTATCGCCATCCCCTCCCGGACTGCTCCCCTCTTAGTCGGAGTGACGGTGTCTCTATAGCGCGCGAGGATGTCGCCTACGGTCATCCGGTCCAAGGCTTTGCGGTCAGTAGGCAGCCCCCTTCGATCCGCCTCGGTCTCGATCTGCCTCGCCCACGCTTGAGCATCTGATTTGGAGGCGAACGTCCGGGTAACCAACGGCGCTCCCTTCCTTCGGACCTGAACCTGCCAACTACCCTGACGCTTTCGAAACGATGCCATTGCTGCACTCGCTGTGACAAATTTGTGCCAAGCGTGTTCAGCGATGTTTTCTCGTCACTCAGCCTCAACCGCGGTAGCCTGCCCTAAGATGATGATTTTCAATGATTAATTGCCACCGAGGAGGAGCTGATGCACACGGTCTTCCCGCACCCGACCCTGTCGGAGATGATGCACGAGAGCGTGCTCGACGCGTATGGGCGGGTGATCCACACGTAATATCCTCGCGCCTTCGCATCGCCGTGTCGACGCGAAGGCGACTGGCGCATCAGCGCCGGCGCCCGTTCGGGTTTGCCTGGCACCTTCGAACGCGTCCGTTCGAAGGCGCGGCGGTAGAAGACGGAAGGACGCCAAAAAATCTCTTGGACCAGATGATCATCCGATCAGAGCACTCCAGTTGACCGAACGCTTGAAGCCTCGACGAGTTTGCAAGCCTGAGCATGCGCGCAGAGGATGGGTGCGGGCCGCGATTGCTTCGGCATTCACGATGGCTTCCGGCTGATCCGGACCTGTGCGGATGCGATGGGGCCGAGCCGCTATGAGCACAAGGCGATGCACGTTCTCCCTGCGATCGCACGGGACACCATCCCGAAGGATGGCGACAGGCCGTCCTTCACCGTGCTCGTGCGCAACGAAGGCAGCCTGACCAGGTATCCGGCAACGCTGACCTTCGCAGATCTTTGGATGGGAGAGGTGGACCCGCCCAGGTCCGACGGCTCTGATTAGGCTGGCAGCCCCTCGTCCGGTGCCCTGGAACCGGCCTAGCGGGAGAGCATTGGACCGGCAGTCACACCCGCCCTGCCGCCTCTCGGCCGCTCGGTCGGCGTCACATGCGGGCCGGGTCTCGTATCAGAAGGGGCAACCCGGCCCGCCACTCCGACAGCGGCCTACTTCGTGATTCGCTTCGGCGAGATGGGGTCGCTCGCCGGGAACGTCTCCTCGACAGCCTCGTCCAGCAACTGGTCCTGTCGCTTGTTCAGGTCTTCCCCAGGCGTCCGGTTTCCTGGCGCAGAGGCCGCAGCAAGATCAGCTAAGGGCTGCCCTCTGTTCACGCCGTCATCTCTACGGCTCTGGCGTCCAAGCTCCTGAGTGCCCCGAAGGAGACCAAAGCGCCACGCGAGCAGCGCCGCGCCAGCCGCAGCCAGGCCGACCGCCGCAACAAGGAAGAACTCGCTTGACCCCGCAGATGCCTGCCTGCCCCGTCCGCCAGCTCGGAGCACGTCCGACTTCGCGCGGATGAACGTCGAGGCTGCTGTAATCACCTCCTGAGGAGAGAGAAGACGACGAGCCATCGGCAAGAGTTCGTTTCTGTGCCGATGGAGATGCTGGTCCACCAGATAAGTCACGTCCTCAAAGGTGTTCAGCCACCCCTCCGAGCCCTTATTCTGGTACTTCAAAAGGCTGTCGAGCTGGGATGTAAATTGCTCATGCTCACCCGCAAGCTCATTAATCAGAGATTTCGCTTCGGCATGGGACCGTAGTGGCGCTAGAAGGCTCGCATCTATCGCAATGCCATGAGAGCGCAACTCGTCCATCAGGTCGGCTAAAAGCCGCTCTCGACTGCGTATAACGCCAGTGCCGTTTAACGCGTTAGGGATTTCACGGACGAGCTGGTTGATGTTTGCATGATCGCGTTCGATGAGGCGCCAAATATCCATGTGGTGCTATACCCTCGCTGATGCCCTCCAACACTCATCACGCTCAAGGCGTTCCCTGTCTCTCTAGCTGTTGCGATCACTGCATCGCCCTCGGCCTCCATTCTGGCCCTTCGGTATGCCATCGCACCAAGGCGGAACCGTCCGAGTTGGACGGTATTGGGCTCACGCGAGACGGCGTCATCTCGTAATCTCCTCGATTGCAGCACGCCCGCCAAGGTCCTATCCCTCAGGCGGGCGTTCTGCTGTCGGACAGTTAGCTTCCAGCTTTGTCAGGGGACGCGTCGGCCCCATTGGTTTCAGAGGTAACTATCCCATCTGGGCTGATCTTGGCGCCTGCGGGAGGCGGCCCAATACCTGTCGGGTCAGTTGCGGGCGGTATCTCGGGATCGGGCTTTTTGCCATCTTCAGGCATCGTCACCTCCGCTATGATGAACAGGGGGAGGTAGAGGCCATGTGCGTTTTGGCTACGGCGCGGGGAATACTCGCGAGGGGGTGGCCCAGGAACTCGCAAGGCTGACGGCAGACGTTGAGGTTCCTCGCAAGTAGGCCGAGGCGGTGGGCGGGCTTCACCGCGGACAGGCTCAGCCCAGCGTTTCTGCGTGACGCCGTGTCACGAGTGCCGCGTCCCCCAAAAGCGCTCGTATCGCTCCCAGTCTCGCCAAGCTTCTGGTTGACGCGCCGGCTTAGATTGCGAGCTTCCAGGCGGCCACTGGCATGGTTGTACCTTTGGCTGATTGTATGTCATTTGTTAATACGGAGTTTGAACGCCCACAATATGACAGTGCACGTTTGATGGATCGTAGGTAGGTCGATGACCACACCCACCACTCGGTGTGAGCCCCTTCTGGTGAACACCGCCAGCCCTGACGAGCAGGGTTACCTCTTGTTCGTGGACAACAAGCTGGTCGCTGTCTTGGTCCGCGTCGAGCGTGATGACGAACTTGACGGTACGCTTTGGGGACGCTGGTGCTTGGAAGCCGCGTTTGGCCCATGCCACCACGTGGGCACTTCGTTGACCTTCGCGGCGCCTGAGGAGGCTCTTGAGTGGGCTGCCGCGTGTGTCGAAGCCCACCAGCGGGGTCAACTTCCAATCCTAAAGGCCGCATAAGCGCCTGTGAACGCTGGTCGAGCTTTGATGGGAGAATGCAACTAATGGATGGCAATAACTGTTCGGTTGGTTGGTTAAAATTCATCATCTAACAAGGGTGTCGATATGATGTCATAAATTATGCTGTTCATGAAATTCCCTCTCACGACTCGCAATCTGGCGCGAGAGGGATTTTTGATCTAACTATTTGCCCTTCAAGGCGTCCTTGATGCCGCCTACGGCATTCTGGACCTTGCCCTTCACCTGATCGGCGATGCCCTCTTTCTTCAGCTTCTCATCGCCGGCCAGGTTGCCAGCACCTTCTTTGACCTTGCCACCCAGGTTCGTGGCGGAGCCCTCAACGCGGTCCTTATCGACGGCCATGGCGCGCTCCCGTTTCGTCTGCTCCCCGTGTGGGGGCCTCAAGCAAACGAGAGCATGACCAGATGCGTTCCGGCGGGTGGTCACCCCGCCGAACCCGGCTTGAGGAACTTGGCCTTGCCCTTGAACGACCAGGGTCCCTCGAGCCCGCGTTCCGCGCAGAACGCATCGACGGCGCGGCCGACGCCGGGAAACTGACCCCCGAGGCGGTCGTAATCGTCGGCGATGAACAGCCCGCCGGGGCGCAGGACGGGCCACCACGCCCGGAGGTCGGCCGCCACCGAGGCCTCCTCGTGCCCGGCATCGAGGTGGATCACGTCGGCGGTGACGCCGCGCAGGCGCATCAGCTCGGCGGCGTTCACCGAGTCGAGCGGAAGCGGCACGATCCGGTCGGCCATGCCCTCGCGCAGGACGTTGGCCAGGAAGGTGCGGTAGAGGCTCGGATAGCCGTTCTCGACGACGAGTTCCGCGAACAAAGCCGGATCCGCCCAGTGATCGACGGCGCCGAGCCAGGTATCGACCGCGATCACCGTGCCGGGAACGCCGCTCGTGGCCATCGTCCGGGCGAGATGGAGCGCGCTCGCGCCCTTCCAGGTGCCGATCTCGACGACCACGCCGGGGCGCCACTCCTGCACCGCCTCGTCGAGGTAGGGATGGACGCTGCGCCAGCCCTGGAGGTCGAGGGGGCGTAAGGTCTCCGGCGGGTTCGCGAAGGGGTCGCGGCCGTGCCACAGCGCGTCGATGATCGTCTGGCGGGTCATGGTGCGGCTCGCGGTGCGGGTGACGGGGGGAGCGCGGCGCCGGCACGGGCCTCGGCATAGAGGGCCTCGCAGCGGTCGAGCCAGCGGTCGCGGGTGAACAGGCGCAGAACCCGCTCGCGCGGGACCCGGCGCGGGATGGCGAGCGCCGCCGGGATCGCATCCGCCAGGGCCGCGTCGTCCTCGGACGGGACGAGGCAGCCGGCCTCGCCGACGACCTCCTGGGCCGCGCCCCGGGTGAAGCCGGCGACCGGCAGGCCGCAGGCCATCGCCTCGATCGCCGAGAGGCCGAACGGCTCGTCCCAGCACGGGGTGAACAGGAACACCGAGGCGCGGCCGAGCTCGGCGGCGAGCGCCGGCCCGGGCAGGTGGCCGCCGTAGCGGATCGGTCCGCCGAGCTGCGGGACGATCGCGCGCTCCCAGTAATCCGGTTCCTCGACCGGGCCGAACAGGGTCAGGGGCAGGCCGGCGCGCCGCGCTGCCGCGATCGCGAGGTGCGCGCCCTTCACGCGTGCGACGCGTCCACTCCACGCGGCGGAGCCGTCGCCTCGCTCGGCATAGGGCCACGCGGCGGGATCGATGCCGTTATGCAGGACGGAGGCCTCGCGCGGGGCGCCCTCCGGCCACCAGGCCCGGAGATGCGCGGCCGAGGTCGCGGTGAGGCGGTGGGTCGGCGCGGGGCTGTCGTGGACGAACCAGCGCAGGGCGTCGTAGGGCGGCGCGTGCAGCGAGGTGACGGTGGGGACCGACCGCGTGCGTCGCCGCTCCAGCGGCAGCCGGCTCAAGGAGTTGTTGTGCAGGACGTCGAAGCCCCCGGCGGCGATCCGGTCGCAGGCGGCCGCGTAGGCCGCGTCGACATGGGCCTTGAGGCCGGGGTCGCCCCGGTGCTCGAGGCCCGGGAAGCGCTTCTCGTGGTGGACCGGGCTCACCGGATCGAGGGAGAAGCGCGGGTCGCTGTCGCCGGAGGCGAACAGCACGACCTCGTGGCCGCGCGCGGTCAGCCCCTCGGCGAGGTGCCAGCAACAGGCCTCCAGGCCGCCCGCGAAGGGCGGCGCGATCGGGTGGCGCAGATGAGCGAGGAGCGCGATCCTCACGCTGGCACCGAGACGGGGACGGGCTGTTCGCGGGCCTCGATGGCGCGGATCACGGACGCGGAATTGGTGTAGGGCTGGTGGCCCTGCTGGCCGGTGAGCGCGAGGTCGTCGGCATCCGGGCGGCGCAGGATGCGGATCGGCCGGTCCGGCGTGTCGTCGATCAGCCCCATCACCCGGAAGGCGTGGAGCCAGTGCCCCATGGTGCGGTAGCCCCACTTGGCCTCGAACAATTCCGCGTTGCGCACCACGCTGTCGAGGTGGTGGACCGGCGGCATGTGGTGCGGGTGGTACTGGTGATAGGCGAGCCCGCCCTTCATCCAGGCGATCGGCAGGCCACGCTGGTCGAGCGCCTTGCCGAAATCGGTGTCCTCGCCGCCATAGCCGGTATAGCGCTCGTCGAAGCCGCCGGCGGCGAGGAAGGTGGCGCGCCGGATCGCGAAGTTGAGCGACCAGAAGCAGCGGTAGTCGTGGCAGATCTCGAGGCCGGAGGCCGGAGGGCCGCGGCGGTCCGAGTGCTTTTCCGCGACCCTGGCCAGACCCTCGTAGGTCCAGTCCCCGGCCGCGGCGTGCTCGGGCAGGTGCAGCACCTCGCCCATCAGCAGGCCGTCGAGGGTGGCGAGGCCCTGCGCGTAATCGGCGACGAGGTCGGGCGCCGGGATGCAGTCGACGTCGAGGAAGACGATCGCGTCGCCGGTCGCGGCCGCGACGCCGCGGTTGCGCGCGGCGGCGAGCGGCAGCGCCTCGCCCGGCACCCGGATCTGGCGCACCGGGAACGCGGCTTGCGGAAGATCGTAGAGATCGTCCTGCATCACCGCGACGATGAACTCGGCGGGTTTGTGCGTCTGGCGCACCAGGCCGCGCAGGACGTTCGCCAGGTGGGCCGGGCGGCCCTTCGCCAGGGTCACGACGGAGACGGTGGACATGCGGGCTCTCGGCTCCGGCAAGTGGGACGGAAGGCGGGAATGCGGTGAGTTCAGCCGGCCGCGACGACGCGCAGGGGGCCGAGCGCGGCCGCGTCCTGCCAGAGCTCGTCGGTCAGGCCTTCGAGCCAGCCGGCGGCGCGGGCGGCGGCGTCCGGCGCGTAGAGGCTCCGCAGGGCGGCCCCGTCGAGGGCGCGGGCGCGGGCCAGGAGGTCGCGCCAGCCCTGGAGGTCGCCGGGCCAGACCGGCGCCTGGACCGCGGCGCCGAGGCGCACCAGGGCCTCGGCCTTGCGGGTCTGCTCGCCGAAATAGCGCCATTCCGGCATCACGATCAGGCGGCCGCCGACCCGGGCGACCTCGTGCACGGTGTTGTCGCCGGCCGAGGCGACCACGATGTCGGCCGCCGCCAGGTACTCGGTGACCGAGGGCACCCAGCCGAGCTCGCGCAGGTTGGAGAAGTCGGTCTCGTGGCCCTCGCGGTGGGTCGGCCCGAGGGTCAGCCACAGGGCGTCGGGCGCCGCGCGGGCGGCGACCGTGAGCGGCGCGTAGGGCGTGCCGCTGCCCCCGCCGCCGGTGACCGCCACGACGATCTCGCGCTCCGGGTCGAGGCCGAGCCGCGCCCGCGCCTCCTCCCGGTCCGGCACCCGGTTGACGCTGGTGCACAGGCCGCCGCTGTAGAAGGTCTTGGCGCGGAGATGCGCGGGGTAGTCATCCTGTTCGAGGCTGGCGTCGAACGGCGCCAGCATCCCGACGCAGGCCTCGTAGGACCCGACATGGCCGATATCCTGGCGGTCGCCGTGCATCCGGATCTGCACCGCCGGCACGCTGGCGATGCGCGAGAGCAGCGCGATCTCCGCCGAGACGTCGACGACGAAGAGGCCGATGCCGCGCTCGTCGAGGTGGTCGAGGATCTGGCGCATCGTCCGGCGCATCTCGGCGAGCCCGAGGGGGACGCAATGCATCACCTGCGGCGTCGGCTCGGCGTAGAGGCGCGGGGTCGGCACGGCGGCGCCGATCATGTTCGGCAGAGCCACGATCTCGACGTCGCGGGTGAAGCCGTCGAACAGGTGGGGGCCCGCGGTCAGCACCGAGACCGGGCGGTCGCGGGCGAACTCCGCCGCCACCGCCATCGTGCGGTTGGCGTGGCCGCGGCCCTGATGGTGGACGAAGAACGCGATCGGCTTCTTCATGGTCACTCGGCAAGTCACTCGGCAAGTCGCTCGGCAAGTCAGGAGAATCGGCAAGTCAGGAGAACAGGGCGTCGGGCCGCAGGGCGGCGGCGATCTCAGGTTCCGTCGGGTGGCGCAGCAGGCGGATCGCCTCCGCCCCCTCGTCCCAGGCGATCAGGCCGGCGTCGCGGAACTGGCCGAGCCAGTAGGTCATGCACCAGCGCCCGTGCCGGGCCCGGAAGCGCGCCGCGTTGGCGAGAATCGGCGCGAAGTGCTGGAGAGGCGGCACGTGGACCGGATGGTGCTGGTGATAGGCCCGCGCCCCGGCGACCCAGAAGGTCGGCAGGCCGCCCGCCTTAAGGCGGGCGGCGAGGTCGGTCTCCTCGCCGCCATAGCCGGCATAGGCCTCGTCCATGCCGCCGACCGCGCCCCAGGCCCGCGCGGCCAAGGCGAAGGACAGACCCCAGAGCTGGCCGGAATCGGGCTCCGGCCGGAGCCCGGTCTCCGGCACTGGGGGCCGGGCCGGGTGGGTGCGGCCGAGCCGGTCGAGATCCGCGTCGTCGAGCGGGGCGAGGCCGGGCGGCAGGTACAGGACCTCGCCGAGGAACAGGCCGTCGGTCTGCGATGCGGCTCGCGCATAGGCCGCGACGAGACCGGTGCCCGGGATGCAGTCGACGTCGAGGAAGACCAGGAGGTCGCCGGAGGCCGCCTCCGCCGCCCGGTTGCGGGCAGCGGCGAGCGGCATCGGCTCGCCCGGCACGTGCAGGTGGCGGACCGGGCAGCCGGGATCGGGCAGGTCGGGGGCCGTCGCTGCTTGCATCCACGCGATCACCAGTTCGCGCGGGCGCACGGTCTGGCGGGCGAGGCCGCGCATCAGGTTGCGCAGCCGGTCGGCCCGGCCGCGCACCAGGGTGAGCACGCTGGAGTCAGCCGGCATGAGACTCGGCAGGTTGGGCGAGCGCCCGGCGGAAATGCGCCACGCCCTCGATGATGCCGCGAGCATGCGAAGCCCGGGCGACGTAGGAATGCTGGAGCGCCGCGTGGCCGGCGAGGTCGTCGGAGTAGTTCGCCACGATGATCGCCTGGGCGCGGGCGCGCAGCATCTCGATGTCGTTGCCCGAATCCCCCGCCACGAACACCGCCCGCTCTGGCAGGCGGTAGAGGGCGCGGACGTGATCGACGGCGGTGCCCTTCGAGGCCCGCTCCGGCAGGACATCGAGGTAGCGGCCGTGGCTGTGGATCACCGAGGCGCGCAGGCCGGCGCGAGCGAGGCGGGCGCGGACCCGCTGGGCGGCCGCCACGTCGCCGAAATAGCTCAGCTTGAACGCCCGCTGCTCCAGCGGGCCCTGGGGTACGAGCCCATCGAGGCCGGCGAGCGCGGCGCGGAGACGCTCCCGCTCCCAGCCGGCGCAGACCGTCTCGCGCCAGGCGGCATCCGCCGTGTAGGTCACGCCGTTGGCGTCGAGGTGGTAGATCTCGGAGCCGACCGAGGTGATCATCACCTGCGGCCGCGGACTGTCCTGCTGTTCCAGCACCGCCATCGCGCTGTGGAACGAGCGCCCGGTCGCGACCCCGAAGGCCAGCGAGGCCTGCCGGCTGCGCCAGCGCCGGAAGGTGCCGAGAGCCGCCTCGCAGCCGACGAGCGTGTTGTCGATGTCGCAGATGAGGAGCTGGCGCGGCGCCCGCAAGGGCGGCACGGGTGAGTGCAGCGCCCGCAGCAACGCGTGGTAGCGCACGGCGTGCCGGTCCCAGTCATAGGCCGCCGCCGCCCGCGCGCCGCCGGCGACGCAGGCCGCGTAGAAGGCCGGGTCGTCCAGGATGCGCGTACAGGCCGCCGCGATGGCGTCGGGGTCGCGCGGATCGACCAGGAGCCCGTTGCCGCAGGTCTCGACGATGTCGTTGGGACCACCGCTGTCAGTGGCGACGAGGGGCAGGCCGGCGGCGGAGGCCTCGAGCAGGGTCAGGCCGAAGGGCTCGTTCAAGGCCGGATTGACGAACAGGCCGCCGCGCTCCCGGGCATGGGCGTAGAGCGCCGGCACGTCCTCGGGCCGGTGGGTCTTCGGATAGGCGATGCGGCCGTAGAGGTCGTAGCGGTCGATGAGTACCAGGAGGTCGCGCATCGTGCCGGCCATGTCGCCGTCGAGCGCGTCGATATCCTGGCGGCTGCCGGCGACGATGACGAGGTTCGCCCGCGCCTGGAGGCCCGTGCTCTCGCCGTAGGCCCGGACCAGGGAAGCGAGGTTCTTGCGCGCTACCGGGCGGGCGAGCGCGAGCAGCACCGGTTTGCCGGGATCGTGCAGGAAGCGTGCGATCGTGGCGTCGACCCGCGGATCGGGCCGGCTGTCGGCGAAGCGGGCGAGGTCGCTGCCCGGCGGCAGAACGCGGACCCGGCCCGGATCGTAGGCGGCGTAGCCGGCATACTGCACCTCCGCCTCGTCGCGGGAGGAGGCGATGACGAGGCTCGCGCGGGCGAGCGCCCGCTCCTCGGTGACGATCCGGCGGGCGAGCTCGGGACGGTCCGCGGCTCCCTCGCCCAGCATCGACGCCTTGACCCGGCCGAGGGAATGGGCGGTGAACACGAACGGGAGCCCGAGCCTCTCCTCCACGATCGCCGCCACCGCGGCGGCATCGGCGTAATGGGCGTGGATCAGGTCGGGAGCCCGGCCTTGCTGAGTCATCCAGGCGATCAGGCTCTCGGCGAAGCTCGCGACCTCCGCGTGCATCTCCTCCTTGGTGCGGTAGCCCGGGGACGCGCTCGCCAATCGGACGAGCGCGATCTTGTCGCCGAGATGCTCTTCGGGCACGGCGTAATCGGGCCCGGGCGGGCCGTCGAACCGGCGCGTCGCCACCACGATCCGGTCGATCCCGGGGTCCTGCGCCGAGGCGGCGACGAGGTCGAGCAGGTAGCGGATATGACCGCCGGTATCGGCGGTGAGCCCGTACACCACGTCCCGCCCGCGCAGGCAGCCCTGCAGGGCGATGTGAAGAACGAACATCAGGACGCTGCCGCAGCGGACGGGTCCGAAGGACAGGACGAATCAGGTGAGGTATATTTCGTGATCCGCGTCGCACAAGTCGCCCCGAACATCTTTCCCATTCCCCCGGAACATCACGGCGGCACGGAGCGGGTCATTCACGACCTCAGCACGGCGCTGCGAAGCTTGGGTGCGGAGGTAACGCTGTTCGCCCCTTCGGACAGTGCGACAGACTTACCCCGCATTGGTACCCATCCGAGCCTCGCGGCCCTGGAACGTCGCTACGGCAGCGTCGCGCCCGGAGTGCCGGCGGCGCTCGACGCCCTGCAGCTCGAGGCCCTCCGCCGGCACCTCGACGCGTTCGACATCGTCCATTGCCACGGCGAGTTCGCGCATGCCGCCCTCCTCGGGGAGCGGCGGCGCCGCAGCCTGACGACGATCCACTGGCGGGTCGACGAGCTCGACCGGGCCCTGTTCTTCGAGGGGTTTCCGGATCTCCCGGTGGCGGCGATCTCGGCGGCGCAAGGGGCCGGCATCCCGGCCGCGAACCGGGCCGGTACGGTCCATCACGGCATCGACCGGGATCGCTACGCCGCCTCCCTGGCGCCGGGCTCGTACCTCGCTTTCGTCGGCCGGATGACCGACCAGAAGCGGCCCGACACCGCGATCCGGGTGGCGCGGGCCGCCGGCCTGCCGATCCGGCTCGGCGGCACGATCGATGTCGGCAACCCGGGCTACTTCGACCGCGCGGTGCGCCCGCTGCTCGCCAAGGACGCGGTCTATCTCGGTCCCGTCGACGACGCGGCCAAGGGCGCGCTCCTCTCCGGCGCCGCCGCGCTCCTGTTCCCGATCGACTGGCCGGAGCCGTTCGGCCTCGTGATGATCGAGGCGATGGCCTGCGGCACCCCGGTGATCGCCTGGAACCGCGGCTCGGTGCCGGAGATCGTCGAGGATGGGCTGACCGGCTTCGTCGTCTCGTCCGAGGAGGAGGCCGTGGCGGCGCTCGCCCGGGTCGGGGAGATCGACCGGGCCGGGGTGCGCCGCCGCTTCGAGGAGCGGTTCACCGCCGAGCGCATGGCGCGGGACTACCTCGCCCTCTACTGGTGCCTGCTTGAGCCCTGATGCGCACCGCCCTCCTCGCCTGGGACTACCCGCCGGCCCCGAGCGGCCTCTCGACCGCGGCCCGGGAGATCGCCGAGAGTCTGTCCGAGGCCGGCGCCGACGTGACGGTGTTCACCCTCGACCGGTCGGTCACCGAGCGGGTCGGGGGCGTCGCGCTCGCGGGGATCGCCCTGCCACCGGCGGGAGGCCTCGCGCGCTTGCGCCTCCGGGGCTCGGTCGGCCACCTCGCCGCGCCGCTCGCCTTCCGCCGCGCGGTCCTCGCCGCCCATGCCCGCGCGCCCTTCGACGTCGTCGAGGCGACGAACTGGTATGCGCCGGCGGTGCTGCTCGCCGGGCGCCGGGACCTGCCGCTGGTGACGCGCTCCTCGACGCCGGCCGCCTTCACCCGCGGCCCCGCGCCGACCCTGCGCGACCGCCTCGACGGCTGGAGCGCCGACGCCCTCGAGCGGCGCCAGGCGCGCGGGAGCGCCGGCCTCATCGCCAACACCGCGGCGCACGAGGCGGTGATCGCGCGGGCCTACCGCCTCTCCGGCCGGCAGCCCGCCGCGGTGATCGGCCTCAGCCTGCCGCCGGAGATCGCAGCGGGCGCCCGGGACGCTCCCTATCCGGAGGCGGAGGCGCCGGTGCGGCTGCTCTTCGTCGGGCGTGCGGAGGCGCGCAAGGGCTTCGACGCCCTCGTCGCCGCGGTCGCGATCCTCGCCGCGGAACAGGACAGGGGCGAGGTGCCGCCCTTCCGGCTCGACCTCGTCGGGGTGCCGGCGGAGGACCTGCCGGCGGACCTGCCCGAGGCGGCGCGGCGGTGCCTCCACGCCCGCGGCCGGATCGATGCCGCGGCGCTGGCCGAAGCCTATGCGGCGGCGCACGCGGTCCTGGCGCCCTCGCGCTACGAGAGCTTCGGCCTCGTCTACCAGGAGGCCCTGGCCTATGGCCGCCCGGTCGTGGCCTGCACGGAGGATGCCAGCGCCCGCGCCTTCGTCGGCGCGCCCGATGCGGGTCCGCTCGCGGCCGCCGCCACCGGCCCGGCCCTGGCCGAGGCCCTGCGCCCGCTCCTGCGCGATCCCGCCCTGCGCCGGGCCTACCGCGCCCGCGCCCTCGCGGCGGCGGGACGCTTCACCCGGGCGAGCCTGGGGCGCGAGACGCTTGATGTCTACCAGCGGGCGATCGCGGCGGCCGGTCCTCACTCCTGGTAGGGCCGCCGCAGCGCCTCCTCTTCCTCGATCCGCCCGCGCCCGGGATCGAGCGCCTCGTAGGTTCGCGAGCGTGCCTGGACATGAGCGAGGCTCAGGGCGTGGTCGATCGCGCCGTGCAGGGCGATGAAGCTGCGGCGCCAGCCGCCATCGAGGGCCGGCCGCTCGTGGACGCGGCCGGCATAGCGCACGGAGGTCCGGTTCAGCCGGTACTGCACGTCCGGGTAGACGTCCGACAGGATCCCGTCGACGCGGTTGCGCCGTGGTAGCCCGATCGAGACGACGTCGCCGTCCTCGGCCAGTGCCGCGAGGGCGGGCAGCAGCCGGCCGGTGTCGAGGTCGAACGTCTCGTCGGCGTCGAGCTGCAGCATCCAGCCGTGGCGCGCCAGGTCCTGCAGGGCGTTGCGCTGCGCGGCGAAGTCGCCCGCGAGGGGGCGGCCAGCCACCCGCACCGCGCCGTCTGCGAACCCTTCGACCGTCACCGCGCGGGGCGGGACGGCCTCGCCGTCGACGAGGATCGCCACATCGTCGGTCCAGCCCGCCCGTCGCGCGAGGCCGGCGAGCACCGCGTCGAGCTCCGCCGGACGACAGAGCAGGCCGAGGGAGACGGGGCGCCCCTCCGCGAGATCGTAGAGCTGGCCCTGCGCCGCCCGGGGGCTGTGCGGCGCCAGCAACGCGGCGCGGTCCTCCGGCCCGCACGGGCGCAGACCGCGGCCGAGGCGGGTCGCGGCGATGCGCAGGGTGTAGATGTCGAGGCCGTAGGGCGCGTCCGGATCGGGCACGAAGGTCGGCGCAGCGAGGCGACGGCTGAGGTCGCGCCAGCTCTCGGCCGGGTCCGCGCCCCGCTCCGTCAGGACGCCGCAGGACTCGCAGGCCACCGGAAAGGCGCGCTCGCGCCCGTGGCGGTCGATCAGGCGGCGGGCGCTTGGCGCCAGCATGGCGGCACCGCAGAGGAAGCAGCGGCGCGAGGAGATCGTGGCGGGCATCGCTCGGTTCCGTACCGGTCGGGGCTGGTCGCGCGGGCCCGGCGCCATACCTCCGGGGTCCATCCGACGCATCCCCGTCGCCAGTCCTCTGTCGCCGAGACATCTGCCGCGCGTGAGCGACGACGTCGACCCCCTTCGCGCGGCCTGGCCGGGCCTGTCCGATCTCGGCTCGGTCGCCCTCGTGGGCAACGCGCCCGGGACCGACGCCGGCGTGGTCGACGCGGCGGCGACCGTCCTGCGCTTCAACAACGCGCCGGGCTTCGGCGGCCGGACAGGATCGCGCGTCACGCATCTCGCCCTGGTCAATCGCGGCGGGCAGATGCGCGAATGGCTGGCCGATCCGGGCTTCCTCGACCGCCCGGTGGTCCGGCAGGCCCGGGCCTTCGTGCTGCCATTCCCGATGCTGCCGGAGGAGCACAACCGCCCCGAGCCGGTCTGCTTCACCCGCGAGGCGCTGGCGATGCTGCGCCCACTCGGCAGGCCGGTCCACATCCTGCCCGAGGCGCTCCACGACGAGGCGCGGCGCGCGCTCGGCCGTCACGCCGGCGGCCGGCCGAACCCGAGCACCGGCTTCCTCGTGGCGCTCGCCCTCCTCGCCGGGCGCCCGGCGGGCGCCCCCGCGATCGAGGCCCACGGCTTCGGCTTCGCCGGCTGGCCCGGCCACCCCTGGGCGGCCGAGCGCGCCTGGTTCACCCAAGCCGCGGCGGCCGGCCGGCTGCGTCTGCACCCTCCCCCGACCGACGGATGACCTCTTCCCCATGGCCACGCTGATCACCGTCCTGAAGAGCGGCGGCCGCTACGACGCGGCCTGGGTCGCGCGCCTGGCCCGCGGCGTGCGGCGCCACGCGCCGGCCTTCCGGCGGATCCTCTGCCTCACCGATCTGCCCCTCGCCGTCGCGGGCGTCGAGCGGGTGCCGCTGCGGCACGATTGGCCGGCCTGGTGGGCGAAGATGGAGGCGTTCCGGCCCGGCCTCGCCGAGGGGACGGCGCTCCTGTGCGACCTCGACACCGTCCTGACCGGGCCGGCCGACGCGCTCGCCGAGCCCGGCCTCGCCGCGCTGGAGGATTACTTTCATCAAGGACGCGTCTCGAGCGCGCTGCTGCGCTGGCACGGCGACGCGCTCGCCCCCCTCTACGCGGCCTTCGCGGCCGAGCCCGAGCGCTGGATGCGACCGGGATCCTGCGGCCCGGTCCCGAATGCGGTCCATGGCGATCAGGTCGTCATCGATCACCTGCTCGCGCGCCAGGATCTGACGCCGTCCTTCTTCCAGCGCCGCTACCCGGCCCTGCTCGACTTCTACGACCCGCGCCGCGACGCGCATGGCCCGGTCGTGATCTTCATCGGCGACGCGAAGCCGGATACCGCCCGCGGCGCGGTCCACGCGGCCTGGCTCGGTGCGGGTGAGGGAGACGGGGCGACTGCCTCCCCGTCGCGGCCGGGTCCGTAAGTCCGGGCGGCCGGCACGATCGACGGGTGCTTGTCTCTGAGGACAATATCCCCAGCATCGCGTCTGCCGATTGAGATCCACCGTCGAGATCCCGGGCCGGAGGACAGCGCCATGACGTCCCTGCTCACCCCGAGTCCTGGTGCAATCGATGCTCCGAGCATCGGTCGCCGGTTCTGCGGAACGCTGCGGCTGGGCGCGGCCGTCGGTTTCGTCGCTGCCGGCCTCCTCGGCATGGCGGCGGACCCGGTGCGGGCCGAGGACGGGCACGGGACGGTCGTGGTGCCCGGCGAGGCGGCCGTGCGATGGAGCCCCGCCCCGCCCTCCCTGCCGCGGGGCAGCGAGATCAGCATCCTCTGCAGCGATCCCGACAAGCCCGGCCCGTTCACCCTGCGGGTGAGGTCTCCGGCCGACACCCTGGTGACGCCCCACATCCATGCGGCCGACGAGAGCGTGACGCTGCTCTCCGGCTCGCTGATGCATGCCATGGGGGAGACCGTCGACAGGGTGCGCGGGACGGCGATGGCGCAGGGCGGGTTCGTGGGTCCTGCCCGCCCGGATGCCGCATTTGCTCTGGACCGCGGCGGAGCCCGCAACGATCCAGGTGCCCGGCGTCGGGCCGTTCGGGCTCATCTCCGTGAACCCGGCCGACGATTCGAGCCGGGCCGAGTCTGGCCGGCGGTGACCGCGGGCGGGCGCCCTTCAGCCCTCGGCCGCCCGCAGCGAGCGGGCGCAGGCCGAGAGGATCGCCCGGGCCTCTTCAGGATAATCGTCCTGCAGCACGGCCTCGAGGGTGCCGACGGTCTCGGCCAGCAGCGCCTCGCCGTCGGCGACGCCCTGCTTGTGCAGCGCGACCGCGAGTGCCGTCGCCAGGGTGGCGAAGGCCACGCCCACATCCTGATCGGTCATGAGGGAAATCCTCGTCATCGAGGAGCCGGTCGCACGGCAGAAGGCGAAAGGGATGATGGTGGGCGCGACAGGGATCGAACCTGTGACCCCTACGATGTCAACGTAGTGCTCTCCCGCTGAGCTACGCGCCCATCGGCCCATGCGGCGTCCGCCCCAGGCTCGATCGGCAACCCTCGCGAACGAGGGGCCATCTTTCTCTTTCATCCGATCCGGACCATCCGGTCCGGCACCGCTCCGGGGAGATGAACTCCCGACATCCGGAGTGGCGATGGTGGGCGCGACAGGGATCGAACCTGTGACCCCTACGATGTCAACGTAGTGCTCTCCCGCTGAGCTACGCGCCCTCGAAGCCGTGTGTCGCGGCCCCGGTGTGAGAGGGCGTATAGAGGCAGTTGCGGCGGGTGACAAGCGGGTTCCTTCGCCGGCTCCTGCGCCAATGCAGTTTTCCATTTCCGGCCCTCGACGGCGCCGATCCGCCGTGCCGACCATGCCCCCGGCGACGAGGGAGCAGGCGAATCATGGACCCGATGCGGGAGCACGCGGCGCGGATCTTCTGGGGCAAGGCCCGGCCCGATCCGGGCTCGGCCCACGCCGTCCACCCGGCCTGGGCTCACGGCCTCGACGTGGCGGCCGCCGGCCGGGCGCTGCTGCGGGCCCGGCCGCGGGCGGCCCGGGCCCTGGCGGCGGGGCTCGGGCTCGCGGTGCCGGCCTTCGAGGCGCTGTGGCTCCATCTGCTGGCGCTGCACGACATCGGCAAGTTCTCCCCCCTGTTCCAGGCCAAGGTGCCGGCGCACTGCCCCGCGCACCTGCCGCCGCCGCCCGGGATCCCCGATCCCGGCCACCCGGCCGCGGGCCTGCGCCTCGTCGGCGGCCTGCTGATGGACCGGTCCGCGCCCTCCGGCCTGATGCGGGGCTGGAACGCGGCGCCGCGCAACCGCCTGCTCCAGCCGATCTTCGGGCATCACGGCCGCCCGGCGGCGATGCCGCAGGACTGGCAGCCGGAGGATTGGCGCCCCCTCTTCCCGCCGGCCTCGGCCGCGGCCGCCCTCGCCTACTGGGGGGCGGTGGAGGCCTTGCTGCCGGCGCCGGAGGTGACCGCCCCGAGTGCCGCCGCGGCCGCGCGGGCGAGCTGGCCCCTCGCCGGGCTGACGGCGCTCGCCGACTGGATCGGCTCCAACCAGGCCTGGTTCCCCTACGCCTCGCCGGAGGCCGGTCTCGCGGCCTACTGGGACGAGGCCTGCGGCCGGGCCGAGGCGGCCCTGCGCGAGGCCGGCCTGGTGCCGGCGCGCCCCGGCCCGCGCCGCGCCTTCGCGGAGCTGACCGGCCTGCCCTACCCACCGACCGCGATCCAGGCCTGGGCCGAGACGGTCTCTTTGCCGGACGGGCCGCTCCTGATCCTGATCGAGGACGTGACCGGGGGCGGCAAGACCGAGGCGGCCCTGATGCTCGCTCACCGGCTGCTCGCCGCCGGCCGGGCCGACGGCCTCTACCTGGCGCTGCCCACCACCGCGACCGCCAACGCCATGGTCGACCGGATCCTTCCCCTCGCCGGGCGGCTCTACGCGGAGGGCGCCCGCCCCTCCCTGGCGCTCGCCCATGGCCGCGCCGGCCTGCACCCGCGCTTTCGCGCCGCCGCCGAGGGGTTTCCGCCGCCTAAGCCCGGGGCCGACCGGGGCGAGGAGGCGGAATCGGCCGCCGTCGCCCCGGCCTGGCTCGCCGGCGAGAGCCGCCGGGCGCTGCTCGCCGATCTCGGCGTCGGCACCATCGACCAGGCGGTGTTGGCGGTGCTGCCGAACCGCTACGGCACGGTCCGCCTCGCCGGCCTCGCCGGCAAGGTGCTGATCGTCGACGAGGCCCACGCCTACGACGCCTACGTGGGCGCCCAGCTCGCCCGCCTCGTCGCCTTCCACGCTGCCGGCGGCGGCACCACCCTGATCCTCTCCGCCACCCTGCCCTCCGGGGCCAAGGCGGAGCTGGTGGCGAACTGGCGCCGCGCCGTCGGCTCGGCCGGGGCGGTCCTCACTCGGGCCGATTACCCGCTCGCGACCCTGCTGGCCCCCGGGCAGGACCCGGTGGAGGAGGATCTCGCCGCCCGGGCGGACCTCTGCCGCATCCTCGCGGTCACCCGCGTGCCGGACAGGGACGCCGCCCTCGCCCGGATCCGCGCCGCCGCCGAGGCGGGGGCCTGCATCGCCTGGATCCGCAACAGCGTCGACGACGCCGTCGAGGGCGCGGCGGCCCTGCGGGCGGCGGGCCTCGACCCCGACCTCTTCCACGCCCGCTTCGCCATGGGCGACCGCCTCGCGGTCGAGGACCGGGTGCGGGCACGGTTCGGCAAGACCTCGATGCCGGGGGAGCGGCGCCGCCGGGTGCTGGTGGCGACCCAGGTCGCCGAGAGCTCGCTCGACCTCGATTTCGACCTCGTCGTCACCGATCTCGCGCCGGTCGATGCGGTGCTCCAGCGCGCCGGCCGCCTGTGGCGCCACACCCGCGGCGACCGCCCGATCCCCGGCCCGGAGCTCGTCGTGGTCTCGCCCGATCCCGCCGGCCCCATCGCCGCCGACTGGGCCGCTTCGGCCTTTCCCCGCGGGGCTCACGTCTACCGCGACCACGCGATCCTGTGGCGCACCGCGCGGGAGCTGACGGCCCGCCCCGCCTTCCGCGTGCCGGAGGACGTGCGCCCGGTGATTGAGGCGGTCTTTTCCGCCGACGAGTCCGACATCCCCAAGGCGCTGAAGTCGATCCACTTCGAGGCGGTCGGCCGCGCCGGCGCCGAGCGCGCCACCGCCCGCGGCGCGCTCCTCGATTTCGCCGCCGGCTACTGGCCCGACCAGGCCTGGCCCGACGAGGGCGCGGTGCCGACCCGCCTCGCCGAGGAGAGCCGCACGGTCCGCCTCGCCCGGGTCGAGGGCGGTCGGCTGGTGCCCTGGCACCCCGACCCGGAACTCCGGCTGGCCTGGGCCCTCTCCGAGGTCACGGTGGCGTTGCGCAAGCTGCGCGGCCACCTCGCCCCCGTCCCCGGCTGGCACGACGCCGCCGCGGCGGTCCGGGCCGGCTGGAGCCGCTTCGACGATGCGGTGATCCTGCTGCCCCTGGAGCCCGGGCCGGACGGTACCTGGCAGGGCACCCTGGTGGCGGAGGATGGCGGGCCGCTCGTCCTGACCTACGGAACGCGGCTCGGGCTCATGCTCTGAGCCGTGGCGCGCTGAGCTGTGGCGCCCGGAACCTTGGCGATCGGAACCCTGGCGCCCGACGCCGATCCGGGGCATCACTGAGCCCGTCCCGACCGCCGAAACGGGCCGGCGGAACGGAGCAGAAACGCCGGTGCGCTGTTTGACATCGTGAAACGCGAGGCGGATCAACTGCTTCCAGAAGGAGTGTTCCCCGCAGGCGCGGGGATGAACCGCCCCAGAGGCGCGCGACGTCGCCTGTCGAGCGGTGTTCCCCGCAGGCGCGGGGATGAACCGACGGAACATCGATCTCTGAAAGCAGCTTGTCCGTGTTCCCCGCAGGCGCGGGGATGAACCGAGCGGCGTTCACCGCCTCGTCAAGCAGCTGGAGTGTTCCCCGCAGGCGCGGGGATGAACCGGGCCGAGAGCACTTCCAGGATTTCGGGGTAGGGTGTTCCCCGCAGGCGCGGGGATGAACCGTCTTGAGGATGGCTTCGGCTATCTGCCCCGTAGTGTTCCCCGCAGGCGCGGGGATGAACCGCGCTCGGCATGGGGCCGGGCGGGGTCGCCGGCGTGTTCCCCGCAGGCGCGGGGATGAACCGACGGCGATCCTGTTGGCGACGGTCGGATGAGCGTGTTCCCCGCAGGCGCGGGGATGAACCGACCACCCCCCTCTAGCAAAGGGGGGTGCTTGGGTGTTCCCCGCAGGCGCGGGGATGAACCGGACGCGCTGACCCCACTGCTGGTCCTTGCCGGGTGTTCCCCGCAGGCGCGGGGATGAACCGGGAACCGCGCTGGCCATCAGCACCGTCACGGTGTGTTCCCCGCAGGCGCGGGGATGAACCGGAGGCCGAGCATGGCCGGTGATCGCCTGTCCAGTGTTCCCCGCAGGCGCGGGGATGAACCGCCCGACATTTTCGCCGCGACTTACGAGCCGGTGTGTTCCCCGCAGGCGCGGGGATGAACCGAACGGCGACGAATATCGCCCCATGTGGTGGTTGTGTTCCCCGCAGGCGCGGGGATGAACCGCTGGAGTTCGGCGTCGCCAACCTCGCGATGGGGTGTTCCCCGCAGGCGCGGGGATGAACCGATACCAAGAAGATCGACTTTCGCACCCCGATTGTGTTCCCCGCAGGCGCGGGGATGAACCGGCCGATCGACTGGCTGAGAACGAGGCGCAGCGGTGTTCCCCGCAGGCGCGGGGATGAACCGCGGATGTGCCCCGGGCTTAACCCCCACCCCCAGTGTTCCCCGCAGGCGCGGGGATGAACCGCCTGATTGCGTGTGGAACGAGACCTAGCCATTGTGTTCCCCGCAGGCGCGGGGATGAACCGGCGGTCGAGGTAATCGAGTCGGTTCAGCTTGTGTGTTCCCCGCAGGCGCGGGGATGAACCGGCGATGGCGTGCCGGCTGTCGGCGCCGAGGGTGTGTTCCCCGCAGGCGCGGGGATGAACCGATCTTGATACCCATGGGGCGCTACGTTCTGCAGTGTTCCCCGCAGGCGCGGGGATGAACCGCTCGCCCGCTTCTCGGCCTGGGCCGGCGTCGCGTGTTCCCCGCAGGCGCGGGGATGAACCGGCGTGCGGGCGATATGGGCCACGTTCACGGCCGTGTTCCCCGCAGGCGCGGGGATGAACCGACGACGGTCGGGGGGTTGGTGACCCCGAACTCGTGTTCCCCGCAGGCGCGGGGATGAACCGTCGGCCGCCTCGGCGGCGAACCGGCGCTCCATGTGTTCCCCGCAGGCGCGGGGATGAACCGATGTCTTCGGCATCGTCATAGACCCAGGAAGGGTGTTCCCCGCAGGCGCGGGGATGAACCGGCGTTCTCGACTTGGCTGAACGAGAAGGCGATGCGTTCCCTGCATCAGCGGGGACGAAGACAGCTCCGGTAACGGATGGGGCACTTGAAGTCGCTGAAAGCGGTAGTAGGGTGATCACACCCCGCGATGATTCGCGAGGTGTGATCCCTCCGGCCTTTATTCGTAAAGCATCTTCCCGTGCCCGGGTGGTTCATCCTTCGCTGCGTGCGGTCCGTTCGGTTCAGTTCTTCCTGCTCGATTTCGCGAGCGGCTCCGTCATCAGATAAGATTGTGCTTTCACAATCATGAAAAATTTCTATCGGGAGGTAGCGGTGTGCGATGAGCAGGCGCTGAGAGTGCCTTTGTCCGCTCATCGCGTTGCTCCAGTCGGGGTGTTCTGATGGAAAACAGAATTCCATGACAAGCTTGGCTTTTCACTTCCGCGTCGCCGCCGAACGTGCAACCGTGACCTGAGACGACCCAAGAACGATTCCCCCAGGGAGTGCCGTGATCCCGCCCTTCTCCCTCCTGACCGAGGCCTGGATCCCCGTCCTGCGGGCGAACGGCAAGCCGGACGTGATCCGGCCGGCCGCCATCACCGACGACATCGAGAAGAGCCCTGTCGTCGCGCCGGCCTGGGGCCGGGCGGATTTCGATGCGGCGACGCGGGAGTTCTGGATCGGGCTCCTGGCGGCGGCCTGCGGCGCCCGGGCGGGCGAGGATGAGTGGCCGGCCTGGTTCGACGCGCCGCCGTCGCCCGCCGAGTTGGACGCGGCCTTCGGACCCCTCGCCCGCGCCTTCGTGCTCGACGGCGACGGGCCGCGCTTCGGGCAGGACGTGGAGGATTTTGCCGGCGAGGCCGTGCCGGTGTCGCAATTGCTGATCGAGGCGCCGGGCGCCAACACGGTGAGGCGCAACCTCGATCACTTCGTCCGCCGCGGCGGGGTCGAGACCCTGTCGCGGGCCGGCGCCGCCATGGCTTTGTTCACCCTGCAGACCTACGCCCCCTCGGGCGGGGCCGGCCACCGCGTCTCGGTGCGGGGCGGCGGCCCGTTGACCACCTTGCTGATCCCGGGAGCGAGCCCGAGCCCCGGGCAGGATCGCCGCACGGCGCCGGTGCCGCTGTGGCGCAGCCTCTGGCTCGCGGTGCCGCGCCCGGAGGACGGGCCGGTCGTGCCGGAGCGGGTGTTTCCCTGGCTCGTCCCCACCCGCGTCTCGGACAAGGGACGGACGACCACGCGCGACGACGTCGATCCACTCCAGGCCTTCTGGGGCATGCCGCGGCGCATCCGCCTCGTCCTCGAGGCCAATCCCGAGGGGCGCCCCTGCGACCTCACCGGCCGCGTCGACCCGGTGGTGGTGCGCAGCTATCGCACGCGGCCGCACGGCACGAGCTATGCCGGCTTCGCGCATCCGCTCTCGCCGCACTACAGCACCAAGGAGGGCGAGCCCTGGCTGCCCGTGCACGGCCAGCCCGGCCGGATCGGCTACCGCCACTGGGTCGGCCTCGTCGTCGGCGACGACGAGGACAAGACCGCCCGGAAAGCGGCCGCGGCGGTGCATGACGGCCTCAAGCGCCTCCTGAATCACGACGATTTCAAGGCCCGCCTCGGCACCCGCCTGATCGCCGCCGGATACGACATGGACAACATGAAGGCCCGGGACTTCGTCGAGAGCGAGATGCCGCTGCACCTCGTCGGCGAGACGGAGTTCCGGTCCTACGATCACACCGTGCGCCGGATGGTGCGGGGCGCCTTCGACGCCGAGTTCATCCTGCGCGTGTCGCTGAAGCAGGCCCTGGCGCTCGAGAAGGGCGGCCTGCTCGATCTCGGCCGCGGGCGCTTCTGGGAGCGGACGGAGGCCGCGTTCGGCAGGAGGCTCGGAGGTCTCGCGGAGGCCCTGCCGCAGGCGGGCCTCACCGGCGACATCCCTCATCGCCCGACCCTCGAACAGTGGCTCGGTGTGCTGCAGCGGAGCACGATAACAGTCTTTGACGAACTCGCGCCGATCAAGGATCTCGTTGAGGTCCGCGAGAGCGTCGCTACTACCCGTGTCAAGGCACGGATCGACCTCGGCTGGGCAATGTACGGCTACGGCAAACTCGGCCAGAACCTGTACAAAGCCCTCGACTTGTCGCCACCCGAATCCAAAGGGAAGAAGGCGAAGTGAGCAACTCTCCTAAAAACACAAAATCATTTGAGAGGCAAGAAGCCGCGCGAGCTTGGTGGGACCGTATTCCTTCAGGCGGCGAAGTAAAAAATAGGGAATTCCTGTTTGATAAGGGTTCGATCGCTCGGTTGCGGCGTGCCTCTTCGCCGTTCGATGTCCTTGATGAGCCGGTCGTGTTCGAGCTTTATCGCAAGCTCTGTTTTAAGCACGAGCAGGCGGCTTACAGACTGGTGCCGGTCGCCGTCGTCGCGTGTGTGATCGCCCGCGTTTCGGCCGATCAGCCGGAGCGCAGGCTTGAAACGATCCTCGGATCGCCCCGCTCGAAATCCGGACAGGTCGAGGACAGGGCAGGCAAGGACAAGAACAAGGCGGGCGACAAGCCCAAACCCTTGCTGTCGGGCACGCGGCTCAAGCGCCTGATGGCCGCCCGCGACCCCGAAGACCTTTTGCGGCAGATGCGGCGTGCGATTGATCTTCTGGGCAAAAGCACCGCGGTCGATGTCGGAGCTCTCGCAGTGACGATCCTCGATTGGCTGCATCCCGAGCGCTGCGACCGAACCCGGGCGATGTTCGCCTACGAATATCACGCCGCTGGCTACCGCCGGCCCGGACTGCCTGCCGAGCCCGCGAGCCCGCCCGCCGCCTGACGCCCCCTCTCTCTCGCCCGAGCCCGCCATGACCACCTTCGTGCAGCTGCACCTCCTGACCGCCTATCCGCCGGCCAACCTCAACCGCGACGATACGGGCCGGCCGAAGACGGCGCGGTTAGGCAATGTCGACCGGCTGCGGGTCTCCTCGCAGGCGCTCAAGCGGGCCTGGCGTACCTCCCCCGCCTTCAAGGCGGCCCTGGAGGGCCATCTCGGCGAGCGCACCCAGCGCCTCGGCGAGGAGATCGAGGGTCATCTCCTGAAGCGGGGCGTGGCGGAGGCCGCCGCCCGCAAGGCGGCCCGGGACGTGGCCGACGTGTTCGGCAAGGTCAAGGGCGAGGGCGACAAGTACCCGACCCGGATCGAGCAGCTCGTCTTCGTCTCGGCCGAGGAGCGGGCCGACGCCCTGGCGCTGGCGGAGCGGATCGCCGCCGGCGAGAGCATCGATCTGAGCAAGACCCCGCTGCTCAGGTCCGTCGACGGCGCCGTCGATATCGGCATGTTCGGCCGCATGCTGGCCGACGACCCGGACTTCAACCGCGAGGCGGCGGTGCAGGTGGCCCACGCCGTCACCACCCACAGGGCGGTGGTCGAGGACGATTACTACACCGCCATCGACGACCTGAAGACCCCGGCCGAGGATGCGGGGGCCGGCTTCGTCGGCGAGGCAGGGTTCGGCGCCGGCACCTTCTACCTCTATCTCTGCATCGACCGCGACCTCCTGACCCGCAACCTCGGCGGCGACGCGGAGCTTGCCAGGCGCGGCCTCGCGGCGCTGATCCACGCCGCCACGACGGTGGGGCCGAAGGGCAAGCAGGCGAGCTTCGCCAGCCGGGCGCTGGCGAGCTACGGCCTCGTCGAGGTGTCCAACGGGGCGCCCCACACGCTCGCGGCCGCCTTCCTGAAGCCGGTCGGCGGCGAGGACGTGCTCGCCGGCTCGATCGCGGCCTTCGAGGCGACGCGCAACGGCTTCCGGGCCGCCTACGACCTGCCGGAGAGCCGGCGCGACAAGAACCCCGAGGGCTGGCGCGGCAACGACGCGGCGTGGCCGGTCTACAACACGCTCACCGGCGAGGGCAGCCTCAAGCGCCTGATCGCCTACGCGACGCGCTGATGCCGGCCGGCCTCGCCTTCACGCTCTACGCGCCGCTCGCAGGCCTCGGCGACCTCGCGGTGGGGGAGCGCCGCGGCGGCTTCGACCGGCCGGGCCGCTCGGCGATCCTCGGCCTCGTCGCGGCGGCCCTCGGCTACGACCGGGCCGCCGAGGCGCAGCACGCCGACCTCGACGCGGGCTACGGCCTCGTCCAGCGCGTGCGGCGCTCGGGGCGCCTGATGACCGACTACCACACCGTCCAGGCGCCGCCGGCCGAGCGCCGATCCGCCTGGGCCACCCGGCGCGAGGCGCTGGACCGGCCGTCGCATCGGCTCAACACCCTCCTGTCGAGCCGCGACTACCGCGAGGACCTGTGGGTGGAGGTGGGGCTGGTGCGCCTCGACACGGAGGCTGGCATCCGGGCCCCCACCCCCGCGGCGATCGCCGAGGCTCTGCGGCGCCCGGCCTACACGCTCTATCTCGGCCGCAAGTCCTGTCCGCTCGGCCGGCCGCCGGCGCCCCGCTGTCTCGACGACGTGACGCGCCTGGCCGCCCTCCTCGATCTCGCGGGCGCGCCGACGCACCTGATGGCCGACGGCGAGCCCTACCCGTTCGCGCCGCTGCGGCTGTGGGAGGACTGGGACGAGGCCGTCGTCTACGCCGATGCCGAACTCGAAGACCTGCTTGCTCCGGATTACGAGGCGACCCGGATCGAGCGCCGCCGCGACCGGGTGACGAGCCGGGTGCGCCGGCAATTCGGCCTGCGCGACGAGATCGTGGCCCTCCCCCAACCCCGCCCCGAGCCGGAGGTTGCCCCGTGAGCCTCTTCCTCAGCCGCGTGCGCCTGCGCCACGCCCCCGACACGGCCGCCCTCGCCCGCCTGCTGCTGCCGGAGGACGACGAGGCCCGCATCGCCGCCGGCCACCGGCTGATCTGGTCGCTGTTCGCCGACCATCCCGACCGCGAGCGGGACTTCCTGTGGCGCGAGGACGGCGGCTCGGCGTGGCAGCGTACCACCTTCCTGGTGCTGTCGGCGCGCGAACCTTCGGGCGGCGGCGGCCTGTTCGAGGTCGAGAGTAAGCCGTTCGCGCCCGCCCTCTCGGCGGGGCAGGCCCTGCGCTTCCGCCTGCGCGCCGCGCCGTCCTTCAGCGTTCCGTCGAAGACGAGGGGCGAGCGGGGCAAGCGGGTCGATCCGGTCTGGCACGAGATGAAGAAGGACGAACATCGTCTGAAGACCTTGTTGCCCGACGACCGGCAGAAGCTGCGGCTCGAGATCGAGCGCGACGTCCTCAGCGGCTGGCTCGCCCGCCAGGGCCGCGAGTCCGGCTTCCGCCCGGTGACCGCGCCGGATGCGGACGGCGTCGCGCGCCCGGTGCTGACGATCGACGGCGACATCCAGCGCCGCCTGCCCTACGACGCGAAGCGCCTGCGCGAGACGCCGCGGCGCAGGAACCTGACGGAGAACCCCCGGCACAAGCACCCGGCCGTCGCCTTCACGACCTTCGATCTCGACGGCGAGATCGTGGTCGAGGATCCGGCCCGCTTCCTCGCTCAGCTCCCCAAAGGGTTCGGCCGCGCCAAGGCGTTCGGCTGCGGCCTGATGCTGATCCGCCGGCCGTGAGCGCCTCCGCCCTCCCCGGCCTCGCCCCGCCGAAGCCGATCCCGATCCGCGACCGCGCCTCGCTGGTCTTCATCGAGAAGGGCCGGCTCGACGTGCTCGACGGTGCCTTCGTGGTGGTGGACGAGCGCGGCGTGCGCACGCAGATCCCGGTCGGCGGCCTGGTCTGCCTGATGCTGGAGCCCGGCACCCGGGTCAGCCACGCGGCGGTCGGGCTCGCGGCCCGGGCCGGGACGCTGCTGGTGTGGTGCGGCGAGGCCGGGGTGCGGCTCTACGCGGCCGGCCAGCCCGGCGGCGCCCGCTCCGACCGGCTGCTCTGGCAGGCCCGCCTCGCCCTCGACGAGTCGGCGCGGCTCAAGGTGGTGCGCCGCATGTTCTCCTTACGCTTCGAGGAGGAGGCGCCCGAGCGCCGCTCCGTCGATCAGCTCCGCGGCATCGAGGGCGCCCGGGTGCGCCGCTTCTACGAGATCCAGGCGCAGCAGAACGGCGTCGAATGGCGCCGCCGCGCCTACGATCGCGGCGACTGGGACGCCGCCGATATCCCCAACCGCTGCCTCTCGGCGGCCACCGCCTGCCTGCACGGCCTCGCCGAAGCCGCGATCCTCGCCGCCGGGTACGCGCCGGCCATCGGCTTCCTGCATTCCGGCCGGCCGCTGTCCTTCGTCTACGACGTCGCCGACCTGTTCAAGTTCGAGACCGTGGTACCCGTCGCGTTCAAGGTCGCGGGCCGCGTCGCCAAGGGGCAGCCGCTCCAGGGCTCGGTCGAGGGCGTGGTGCGGCGCGACTGCCGCGACATCTTCCGCAGGACCAAGCTCCTGGAGCGCCTGATCCCGAGCATCGAGGACGTGCTCTCCGCCGGCGGACTGCCGCCCCCGGGCGAGCCCGCCGACGCCCAGCCTCCTGCCTTCACCGAGGCGCCGTCCGGCGACGGGGGCCATCGGGGATGAGGGTCTTTGCGCGGATGAGGATCTTGCGCGGATGATGGTCGTGGTGGTCGAGAACGCGCCCCCGCGCCTGCGCGGCCGCCTCGCGGTCTGGCTCGTCGAGGTGCGCGCGGGGGTCTATGTCGGTCACTATTCCCGCCGCACCCGCGAGCGGATCTGGGCCGAGGTGCAGGCCGCCATCGGCGAGGGCAACGGCGTCATCGCCTGGACCGCCCAGACCGACATCGGCTACGCCTTCGACACCTGCGGCCGGAACCGCCGCATGCCGGTCGACCTCGACGGCCTCCCACTGGTCGCTTTCCACCCCGACGAGACGCCGCTCTGACGAGGGGCGGAACGGAGGGGAAACGTCGGTGGGTTCTTTGACATCGTGAAAGCTGAGGCGTACCAGGCACTTCCAGGAAGAGTGTTCCCCGCAGGCGCGGGGATGAACCGCCTCGCGCACCCCGGGACGCCTCCTGGCGCCAGTGTTCCCCGCAGGCGCGGGGATGAACCGTCCGTCAGCGACGAGGACTTCGCCAAGTGGCAGTGTTCCCCGCAGGCGCGGGGATGAACCGCGAACCACGACGCGCCATCCATGCGGAAGTGGGTGTTCCCCGCAGGCGCGGGGATGAACCGATCGCCGGCCAGCTCACCGACGCGCAGCTCGCGTGTTCCCCGCAGGCGCGGGGATGAACCGATTGGTCGCCGGACCGAGCGCGCGGCTGAAGAGTGTTCCCCGCAGGCGCGGGGATGAACCGATGGACCTCCAGACCGTGAAGATCGGCGACCAGTGTTCCCCGCAGGCGCGGGGATGAACCGCTAGAAGGCCGACTGTTCGGGGCGCATCGGATGTGTTCCCCGCAGGCGCGGGGATGAACCGGCGACCGGCAGGGCGCGATCCGGACGCTCGCGGTGTTCCCCGCAGGCGCGGGGATGAACCTACCTCGGCGTGGATCAGGTCGGCCCCAAGGCCGTGTTCCCCGCAGGCGCGGGGATGAACCGCCCTTATCCCGGATCGCCGCGCGGGCTGCCTTGTGTTCCCCGCAGGCGCGGGGATGAACCGGCGTTGTTGGCGTCGGCAGCCTCCAGCACATCGTGTTCCCCGCAGGCGCGGGGATGAACCGCGGATCCGACTCGGCGTCCCGCGCCCGGTTGCGTGTTCCCCGCAGGCGCGGGGATGAACCGCGGCTGCCGCAGACGGGGACGATCAAGCGGCCGTGTTCCCCGCAGGCGCGGGGATGAACCGCGCATCGGGCGCCTCGAGGAGCAGGCCGGACAGTGTTCCCCGCAGGCGCGGGGATGAACCGCCCGCGGAGGGGAGGTTAGAGCTTCCCCTCCCGTGTTCCCCGCAGGCGCGGGGATGAACCGCCGAGGTGGGCCAGGTGGGGCAGGCCGCTCTCGTGTTCCCCGCAGGCGCGGGGATGAACCGGCCCCAGACAATAGCCCGCTCTATCTAGGCAAGTGTTCCCCGCAGGCGCGGGGATGAACCGCGTTCTCCGCGCATTGAGCCCGGCTCGCCCCGGTGTTCCCCGCAGGCGCGGGGATGAACCGGTCTTCGTGTTACCAGACCCGTCCGTGAAGATGTGTTCCCCGCAGGCGCGGGGATGAACCGTACAGGCCCGTCCAGAAGTTGTAAGGCCCGGTGTGTTCCCCGCAGGCGCGGGGATGAACCGCTCGCCGCCTCTGGTGTGCCGATGATGGCAAAGTGTTCCCCGCAGGCGCGGGGATGAACCGGATCTCTGGGCGGAGTGGTGCCACACCTCCGAGTGTTCCCCGCAGGCGCGGGGATGAACCGCCAACGTCGCTCAGGATCTCGCTCATTCTGGCGTGTTCCCCGCAGGCGCGGGGATGAACCGCCTCAGCCCCATTCCGGGTGGTATATCCGCCAGTGTTCCCCGCAGGCGCGGGGATGAACCGGTCGGAGGCGCAGTATGACCGGCCTCAAACAGGTGTTCCCCGCAGGCGCGGGGATGAACCGGCGTACTGGGATGCGACGCCCGAATACGAGACGTGTTCCCCGCAGGCGCGGGGATGAACCGTAGAGCACGTCGGGCATCGCGAGGGCCTGCAGGTGTTCCCCGCAGGCGCGGGGATGAACCGGCGGTGAGGCCGGTGGCCTTCTCCGGATGATGGTGTTCCCCGCAGGCGCGGGGATGAACCGGGCAAGCGCGAGGCTAACGCCTACTGCGCGGCGTGTTCCCCGCAGGCGCGGGGATGAACCGGCCAGAATGCCATTGCTACGGTGCTGGAGAGGGTGTTCCCCGCAGGCGCGGGGATGAACCGTAGTCTTTCCATTCGCTAGCCGTGTACCGGCAGTGTTCCCCGCAGGCGCGGGGATGAACCGTATCGGCAGGATGCGCGGGTTATGCTCTCCGCGTGTTCCCCGCAGGCGCGGGGATGAACCGGGCATCCGGCAGGATGTGATCAACCTGGAAGCGTGTTCCCCGCAGGCGCGGGGATGAACCGGTCATTCGCGCTGCTGATGATCGCTATCACGTGTGTTCCCCGCAGGCGCGGGGATGAACCGGTATAGCGTGGATCGCCGCCCAATGAGACAACGTGTTCCCCGCAGGCGCGGGGATGAACCGGACCAGGAGGACCGGCTCGGCACGCTCATCATGTGTTCCCCGCAGGCGCGGGGATGAACCGGCCAAGCGCGCGGCGGAAGCCAAGGCGCGCAAGTGTTCCCCGCAGGCGCGGGGATGAACCGCTGCAGGCCGCCGAGTGAAGACCGACCACGACGTGTTCCCCGCAGGCGCGGGGATGAACCGCCCTTGCTACGATTCTGGATCTGCAACGATGTGTGTTCCCCGCAGGCGCGGGGATGAACCGCGCTCGGCCTTGATGACGTTGTTCGGGCAGGGGTGTTCCCCGCAGGCGCGGGGATGAACCGGTCGGCAGGGCCTGTTCGTTACGCTGCCGGATGTGTTCCCCGCAGGCGCGGGGATGAACCGCTCGTCGTCTCGCTCTCCACCCCCATCGTCCTGTGTTCCCCGCAGGCGCGGGGATGAACCGGCGACGCAGTTCAGCTCCCGATAGCGGGCCTCGTGTTCCCCGCAGGCGCGGGGATGAACCGTTGATACGCATCATCCAGCCGATCACTAATCTGTGTTCCCCGCAGGCGCGGGGATGAACCGTACCGTCACTATGCCGGTCGCGGCATAGCCGTGTGTTCCCCGCAGGCGCGGGGATGAACCGGTTCTCGGCCGTTCCGGCTTCGATCGCTGGCGGTGTTCCCCGCAGGCGCGGGGATGAACCCGCGCCGGACAACGATGCTGCCCCTTCGAACTCGTGTTCCCCGCAGGCGCGGGGATGAACCGCCGCGATAGCGATTGGGACCGAGACAGAGAAAGTGTTCCCCGCAGGCGCGGGGATGAACCGCTGTTCGGGACTTCGTGCGACGCGCGGCATCGGTGTTCCCCGCAGGCGCGGGGATGAACCGGCGCTTGGGCTCCAGTCCAAGTACCTTGACGCGTGTTCCCCGCAGGCGCGGGGATGAACCGGCATAGGAGAACTGGTCGCCGGCCGGGCCGTCGTGTTCCCCGCAGGCGCGGGGATGAACCGCGCTCCGGCCCGAGGCGGGCGCGGAGCAAACCGTGTTCCCCGCAGGCGCGGGGATGAACCGCCGGAGGAGCCGCAGTTCCACGCGACGCGGCAGTGTTCCCCGCAGGCGCGGGGATGAACCCAAATCGGCTTAAGCGCGGGCTCCCTTGTGTAGGTGTTCCCCGCAGGCGCGGGGATGAATCGGGCCACGCGAACTCGACTACGCCGGCAATCCTGTGTTCCCCGCAGGCGCGGGGATTAACCGCTGAACTCGTCGCAGCCGACCGCGTAGACCGGGTGTTCCCCGCAGGCGCGGGGATGAATCGCGGGTGGCCAGGATGTGGAGCGCCTCGTTGACGTGTTCCCCGCAGACGCGGGGATAGACCTTGCCAGCCGCGCCGCCCCCCTGCTACACGGTCGGCCGCACAGATCGATCTAACCAATTGATTTTATTGACGATGATGGCGCCGTCATCCGGCGGACGCCGGAGGCGCGAGGACAGGTGACAGCCCAGACCCCTTCCCCTTCCGCCCCCCCTCGCACCCCCCTGCGCGCCTCGCTCCACCTCGGGCGTGGGCGCGTCGTCGCGCGGGACTTCGCCCGCCTCCGGCTCGAATTCGGGACGCAAGGCCTGCGCCTCGACGTGGCGGATCTCGGGCTTGGCGGGCGCTGGGTGTCCATCGCCTTCAAGGACGAGAACCACGGCGCCTTCAGCCGGGTCGAGCTGAATGCGGTCGTGGACGGGCCGGAGGGGCCGCAGGGCACCAGCCTGTCCGAGCGCGCCTTCGGCCACGGGCGCTTCACCTGGCTCGGGCGGCTGCCCGCCGGCACCACCGCCCTGACGCTCACGCCGATGCTCGGCGAGGCGGGCTTGAGCATCGCCGAGTTCACCGTCACGGTGCGGAGCCGCCTCGCCCTTGTCGGCCGGGCGGCCCTGCGCCGGCCGGTCCTCACCGCGCAGGCCCTGTTCTGGCGCTCGGTCGGCAAGAGGGTGCGCTCGCAGCACCGCCTCGCCCGCGCCCTCGTGCCGCCGGGGCTCACCGGCTACGACACCTGGGTCCGCCACTTCGACAGCTTGAGCGAGGCCGACCGCGCCCGGATCGCGGCGGAGGTGGCGCAGTGGCGCGATCCGCCGCTGCTCTCGGTGGTGATGCCGGTCTACAATCCGGGCGTGAGGGTGCTGGAGGAGGCCCTGCGCTCGGTCCGCGACCAGCTCTACCCGCATTGGGAACTCTGCATCGCCGACGACGCCTCGACCGATCCGGCGGTGCCGCGCCTGCTCGCCCGGGCTAGCGCGGAGGACCCCCGCATCCGCGTCGCGCGCCGGCCCGAGAACGGCCACATCGCGGCGGCCACCAACACCGCGCTCGGGCTCGCGCGCGGCGCCTACGTCGCCTTCATGGACCACGACGACGTGCTGCCGGCCCATGCCCTGTACGAAGTGGCGAAAGCCGTCCGGCGCGAGCCGGACCTCGACCTGATCTACAGCGACGAGGACAAGATCGACGCCGACGGGCGGCGCTTCGAGCCGCACTTCAAGGGCGACTGGAACCCCGAGCTGCTCTACGGCCAGAACTACCTCAACCACCTGACCGTGGTGCGCCGCAGCCTGGTCGAGGCGGTGGGAGGCCTGCGCCCTGGGTTCGAGGGCAGCCAGGACCACGACCTGCTCCTGCGCCTGAGCGACCGGCTCGATCCGGCCCGCGTCCGCCACCTGCCGGTGATCCTCTATCACTGGCGCACCGCGATCGGCTCCGGCACCTTCTCGGACGCGTTCCTGGCGCGGGCCGAGGCGGCGCGCCTGCGGGCCCTGGAGGAACTGGTGGCGCGGCGCGGCTGGCCGCACCGGGTCGAGCGGGGGCCGCTCGGCTTCAACCGGCTGGTGCGCGCCCTGCCCGATCCGGCCCCGCGCGTCTCGGTCGTCATCCCGACCAGGGACCGCGCCGAGCTGCTGCGCGTCGTCCTCGACGGGCTCCTGACCGGGACCGACTATCCCGACATCGAGGTCGTGGTGGTCGACAACGGCAGCACCGAGCCCGCGGCCAAAGCGCTGCTCGCGGAGGCTGCCGCCGATCCGCGGGTGCGGGTGCTGTCGCGGCCCGGCCCGTTCAACTTCTCAGGGTTGTCGAACGACGGCGCCGCGGCCGCGAGCGGGCCCTTGCTCCTGTTCCTCAACAACGACATCGAGATCGCCGAACCGGGCTGGCTCACCGAGATGGCCTCGATCGCGGTCGAGCCGGCAGTGGGAGCCGTCGGCGCCAAGCTGTCCTATCCGGACGGCACGCTCCAGCATGGCGGCGTCGTGCTCGGCGTCGGCGGCGTGGCCGGGCACAGCCACCCGGATATCGGGCCCGACGATCCGGGATATTTCGGCCGGATGGTGATCGCCCAGGAGGTCTCGGCGGTCACCGGCGCCTGCCTGATGATCCGGAGGGAGGTGTTCGAGGCGGTCGGCCGCTTCGATGCCGAGCGCCTGGCGGTGGCCTTCAACGACATCGACCTCTGCCTGCGGGTGCGGAAGGCCGGCTACAGCGTGATCTGGACGCCGCACGCCGCCCTGACGCACCACGAATCGAAGAGCCGCGGCAAGGAGGACACGCCCGAGAAGCGCGCCCGCTTCGAGGCCGAGGTCGCCACCATGACCGAGCGCTGGGGGCCCGAGCTGCGCAACGATCCCTACTACAACCCGAACCTCGCCCGGGCGAAGGCGCTGTTCCGCCTCTGGTGACGGCGCCACCGTTGCCCGTTTTGCACTGCAACGCTACAGCGATGCGCGCGGGCGCCGGGCCGCGCCGCTGCCGGGAGGACGTGAGATGCGCGTTGCGATGGTGGGGGCGGGTTATGTCGGCCTGGTCTCGGGGGCGTGCTTCGCGGATTTCGGCCATACGGTCGTGTGCGTCGACACCGCGCCGGAGAAGATCGCCGCCCTGAAGGACGGCCGCATCCCGATCTACGAGCCCGGCCTCGACGCGCTCGTCGCCGAGAACGTTCGCCAGCGCCGCCTCGCCTTCACCACCAGCCTCGCCGAGGCCGTCGCCGGCGCCGACGCCGTCTTCATCGCGGTCGGCACGCCGTCCCGCCGCGGCGACGGCTTCGCCGACCTCTCATACGTCCACCAGGCGGCCCGCGACATCGCGGCCGCCGTCACCGGGCCGACCGTCGTCGTCACCAAGTCCACCGTGCCGGTCGGCACCGGCGACGAGGTCGAGCGCATCGTGCGCGAGGCCCGGCCCGGGATCGCCATCGCGGTCGCCTCGAACCCGGAATTCCTGCGCGAGGGCGCGGCGATCTCCGACTTCAAGCGCCCGGACCGCGTCGTCATCGGCGCCGACGACCCGAAGGCCGCCGCGGTGGTGAGCGAGCTCTACCGCCCGCTCTACCTCAACCACGCGCCGATCCTGGTGACGAGCCGCCGCACCGCCGAGCTGACCAAGTACGCGGCGAACGCCTTCCTCGCCACCAAGATCACCTTCATCAACGAGATCGCGGACCTGTGCGAGCAGGTCGGCGCCGACGTGCAGGAGGTCGCCCGCGGCATCGGGCTCGACAACCGCATCGGCCGCAAGTTCCTGCATGCCGGCCCCGGCTATGGCGGCTCGTGCTTCCCGAAGGACACCCTGGCCCTGGTCAAGACGGCGCAGGATGCCGGCTCCCCGGTGCGGCTCGTCGAGACGGTGGTGGCGGTCAACGACAGCCGCAAGCGCGCCATGGCCCGCAAGGTGGTGGCGGCCTGCGGCGGTCCGGTACGGGGCAAGCGGATCGCGCTGCTCGGGCTGACCTTCAAGCCGAACACCGACGACATGCGCGAGGCGCCCTCGCTCGCGATCATCGCCGGGTTGCAGGATGCGGGCGCCCGGGTGGTGGCCTACGACCCGGAGGGGGTGGAGCAGGCGCGCGCCCTGTTGACCGGTGTGGATTACGCCGCCGACCCGTATGCCTGCGCCGAAGGAGCGCACGCTCTCGTGATCGTGACCGAGTGGGACGCGTTCCGGGCGCTGGACCTCAGGCGCCTGCACGGCGCGATGGCCGAGCCGGTGCTGGTCGACCTGCGCAACGTCTACCGGCCCGAGGATGCCCGCCGGCACGGCTTCACCTATGCCAGCGTCGGGCGGCCCTGATCGGGCATGAGACGCCGGGACGCGCAGCGGTGCCGTCGCGGGCACGAGACCGCGCGATGCACCGTTGAGAATTTTCCGATACGAAACTCCACCGATCGCCGGGAGCCAGCCGATGCAGACTTTCTTCGTCGAGATCAAGTGCCGCCTGGGCAAGACCTACACCGTGGCGAGCGCCTTGGCCGACCGCGAAATCGCCTCCGAGATCTACTCCACGGCCGGTCATTACGACGTGCTCGCGAAGTTCCACGTCGATGACGGTGTGGATATCGGGCATTTCGTGGCCGAGCACGTGCAGACCATCGCGGATATCCAGGATACCCGCACCATCATCACCTTCAAGGCATTCTGACCGCAACCGCTCGCGCGGGCGGTTCCCGCGCCGGTCTGCCCCATTGCGACCCGATTCATCGGGTCTAACGCATCGGGCGCGCCCCGGCCCCGCCTGGATCGCGTCAAGCTCAACCGGATGGTCTGTGAGGCCCCGCATTTCTTTCCGATGACAGTGTTGTGTCGCGTGTGCAGGCGTTGTGCCTTGTCGCTCGGCAGGACTTTGACTGATGAAGGGATGTCACACTTGGGCCAAGTCTTGCTTCATCGGGGCGGGTGGTGCCGTTCCGGGGTTGGCGCGGCGCGGGCCTCATACTATGGGTTGGGTTGAATTGCCCGGGTGCGGCGCCGTCGCGTCCGGTCCTCCGTAAATGAGCGTGTAGCGAATCGAACGTGACACAGCGTCCTGACATCGCGATCATCGGTCGGGCCTGCCGGCTTCCGGGCGCCTCTGGCGTCGACAGCCTGTGGCAGATGCTCATCGAGGGACGGTGCGCCGTCTCGCGCATCCCGGAGGACCGCTGGTCCCTGGAGCGCATGGGCCACCCCCGGGCGCAGGAGCGGGGCAAGAGCTACACCTGGGCCGCCGGTGTCATCGACGATCCCTGGTCGTTCGATCCCTCGGTGTTCGGGATCTCGCCCCGCGAGGCCGAGCAGATGGACCCGCAGCAGCGCCTGCTGCTGGAGCTGACCTGGGAGGCGCTGGAGAGCGCCGGCCTGCGACCGTCGGCAGTCGCCGGCAGCCCGATCGGCGTGTTCGTGGGTGCCTCCTCGCTCGATTACGGCAACCTGCGGGTGCTCGACGCCGCCTCGGGCGACGCCTACGCGGCGACCGGCAACACGCTGTCGATCCTGTCGAACCGCATCTCCTACATCTTCGACCTGAAGGGGCCGAGCTTCACCCTCGACACCGCCTGCTCGTCGTCCCTCGTCGCCCTCGACGCCGCGGTCGCGGCGATCGCCTCGGGGCGGATCGACACGGCGGTCGTGGCGGGCGTCAACCTGCTGGTGAGCCCGTTCAACTTCGTGTCGTTCTCCAACGCCTCGATGCTGTCGCGGACCGGCCTGTGCCAGGCCTTCTCGGCGAGCGCCGACGGCTACGTGCGTGCCGAGGGCGGCGTCGTCCTGGTGCTGCAATCGGCGCGTGCCGCCGCCCGCAACGGTGCCACGGTGCGCGGCGTGATCGCCGCCTCGAAGGTCAACTCGGACGGGCGCACCACCGGCATCTCCCTGCCCTCCGGCTACGCGCAAGGAGCGCTCCTCGACGAGATCTACCGCGAGGCCGGCGTTTCCCTCGATTCCATCGCCTTCGTCGAGGCCCACGGCACCGGCACCCCGGTGGGCGACCCGATCGAGGCCGGCGCCATCGGCGGCAAGCTCGGCCGCGGCCGCTCCACACCCCTGCCGATCGGCTCGATCAAGACCAATATCGGCCATACCGAGCCGGTCTCCGGTCTCGCCGGCCTGCTAAAGGCCAGCTTGGCGCTGGAGCACGACCTGCTGCCGCCCTCGCTGCACAGCGCCGAGCTCAACCCCGCGATCCCGTTCGACGAGCTGAACCTCGCGGTCAACCGCGGCTTGCGCCCCCTGCCCCGCACGGCCAAGGAGCGCTTCGCCGGCGTGAACTCGTTCGGCTTCGGCGGCACCAACGCCCACGTCATCCTGACCGACCCGGCGCCCGTGGCGGCCCCGGCACCCTCGGCGGCGCCGGCCCCCGAGGTGCTGCTGGTCTCGGCCCAGACCAAGGCCGCGCTCGCCGACCTCGCCCAGGATTATGCCGCCCGCCTCGACGGGGCCGACGCGGCCGAGATCGCCCGCGTCGCCGCGGCGGCGGCCCATCGCCGCGAGCGCCTGCCGGTCCGCGCCGCGATCCCGCTGCGCGATCTCGGCAGCGAGGGCGTGGCCGAGGTGCTGCGCAGCGTCGCCGAGGGCGAGGAGACTCCGGCGGCGGTGGTCGCCACCGCGGTCGAGCGCGCCGGCGGCGTCGCCTTCGTGTATTCGGGCAATGGCAGCCAGTGGGCCGGGATGGGCCGGGACGCCTATTCCCTGAACCCAGTCTTCCGCGCCCGCTTCGACGAGGCCGATGCCCTGTTCCGGCCGCTCGCCGGGTGGTCGCTGAAGGACGCGCTCTTCGCCGACGACCTGGAGGAGCGGCTCGCCCTCACCAGCGTGTCGCAGCCGCTGATCTTCGCCATCGAGGCCGCTTCCACCGCGGCGCTCCGCGCCGTCGGCCTCACGCCCACCGCGATCGTCGGCCACTCGGTCGGCGAGATCGGCGCCGCCGAGGCCGCCGGCATCCTGACCCTCGAGCAGGCGGTGAAGGTCATCTTCTACCGCTCGAAGCATCAGGAGGCGACCCGCGGGCTTGGCACCATGGCGGTGCTCCTCGCCCCGGTCGAGGAGGTGCAGGCCTTCCTCGCCGACTTCCCCGAGCTCGACATCGCCGCCTATAACAGCCCGAAGGCCGTGACGGTGGCGGGTCCCGTGGCGGCGATCGAGGCCGCCATGAAGGCGCTCGCGCGCAAGCGCCGCCGCGGCCGCAAGCTCGACCTCGACTACGCCTTCCATGGCCGGCTGATGAACCCGATCGAGGCGCCCCTGCGGCGCGACCTCGCCGGGCTCAAGCCCTCTGCGGGCACCGTGCCCCTCGCCTCGACGGTGACCGGCGACGTGCTCGACGGCACCGCCTTCGATGCCGGCTACTGGTGGCGCAACATCCGCGAGCCGGTGCGGTTCAGCGCGGCGGTCCAGGCCGCGGCGCAAGGAGGCGCCCGGATCTTCGTCGAGGTCGGTCCGCGCCCGACGCTGCTGCCCCATATCGGCGACTGCCTCGAGCCGCTCGGCCTCGACGGCGCCACGGTCGGCGTGCTGCCGAAGAAGACCCTGGAGGCCGACCCGTTCCGGCGCGCGCTCGCGTCGGCTCTCGCCGCGGGTGCCGCGGTCGACGAGTCGGTCGCCTTCGGCGCCGACCCGGCCGGCAGCGTCGCGCTGCCGCACTATCCCTGGCAGCGCAAGGTCTTCCGCCTGCCGGAGACCACCGAGGCGACGAACCCGGCGAGCGCCCGGCCCTACCACCCGCTGATCGGCGCCCGCCAGGGTCCGGACGGGCTGGAATGGCTGGCGCATCTCGACGTCGCCACGGTGCCCGAGCTCGACGACCACCGCATCGACGGGCAGGCGATCCTGCCGGGCGCCGGCTTCGCCGAGATGGCGCTGGCGGTCGGCCGCGAGATCGTGCGCTCGGAGAGCGTGACGCTGGCGGATCTCGAGATCCAGCAGCCGATGGTCTTCGCCGAGGATTCGGTGCGCGAGGTGCTGTCCCGGTTCGCGCCGGGCGCCAATCTGGTGCAGATCCTGTCCCGGCCGCGCCTGAGCCAGGCGCCCTGGCAGCTCCACGCCGTCGCCAAGCTGGTCGAGGGCGAGACGCCGCCGCCGGCGCGCCTCACCGGCCGCGACGTGGCGCCCCTGCCTTCCGAGACGACAGTCGAGGGCGAGGCGCTCTACGCCCGCGCCAGGGCCTCCGGCCTCGGCTTCGGCCCGTCCTTCCGGCAGGTCGCCCGGAGCGCCCGGCTCGACGACGCCACCATCGTCTCCGACCTCCTGACGGCCGAGGCGAATGCCCGCTACGGCCTGGTGCCCGCGCGCCTCGATTCCTGCTTCCACGGCCTGATCCTGCTCTTCGCCGACCTCCTCGGCGAGGCGGCGAGCCGGGCCTACGTGCCGATCCGCTTCGGCGAGATCCGGCTCGTGCGCCCCGGCGCGGCGATCGCCCGGGCGGTGATCCGCACCCGGCGCTGCAACGAGCGCAGCATCCTGGCCGACTTCACCCTGGTGGACGAGGCCGGCGAGGTGATCGCGACCCTGCGCGAGGGCCGGTTCCAGGCCCTGCGCATGAAGGCGGGCAACGACCTCGACGCCTTCGCGATCCGCCAGTTCACCGAGCTCGCCACCGAGCCGACGGCGATCGCCCTTGAGCCGCAGCCCGCCATCGCGGCCCTGGTCCGCCGGCAGGCCGGCGCGGTCACGGCGACCGGCGAGGCGGCCCTCGGGGCCGGCCACATGCTGCTCGAAGGCTGGGCGACCTCGCTCGCCGACCGGCTCGCCCGGGGTCTGGCCGTCGGCGGCGTCGTCGACGTTGCGGCCTCGCGCCGGCTGCCGGCGGCTCTGCGGCCCTGGCTCGTCAACCAGCTCCTGGCCCTGGAGGTGAGCGGCCTCGCGGACGCCGCGGGCGACGGGCGCTGGCGCCTGCGCGCCGATGTGACGCTCCCCGAGCCCGACGAGATCATGCGCTGGATCGCGGCGGACCATCCGGAGCTGTCGGCGGAGCTGCTGCTCTGCGCCGATCTCGGCGCCGTGGTCTCGCGCATCCTGGCCGGGACCCTCTCGGAGGCCCCGTCCCTGCCGCAGGCGGCCCTCGACGCGTTCTCGCTCCGCGGTGCCACCGTGCGGGCCTCGGCCGACGCGGTGATGCGGCTCCTCGCCGACAGCGCCGCGTTGCTGCCCCGGGATCGGGCCCTGCGCCTGCTCCAGGTCGGGTTCGGGCCGCTCTCGGCCCAGGTCGCGACCTGGGCCGGCCTGCACGAGGCGCGCCTGACGGTGTTCGAGGCCGACCGGCGCCTCGCCGAGCGCGCCCGCCTCGCCCTGCCCTCCGGCGTCACGATCGTCGAGGATCCGGCGACGCTGGGCCTCGCCGCCTTCGACGCGGTGCTGGCGAGCGACGTGCTCCACCGTGCCTCCCGCGACCTCCTGACGCCGCTCGCGGCGTCGCTGGCGGCCGGCGGCCTGTTCGCGGCGGTCGAGCCCGGCGCCTCGCTGTTCCGCGACATGGTGTTCGGCCTCACCTCGGGCTGGTTCGAGACCGCCGGCGACGTACCGGTCGGGCGCCTCGACGACGTGGCGGGCTGGCAGCGCTCGTTGAGCGCCGTCGGCCTCGTCAAGGTCGCGGCCGACCGCGCCGTCACCCGCAACGGCAACGATCTCCTGCTGCTGGCGGAAGCCCCGCCCCGGCCGAAGGCCGCCGCCGGCCAGACCTTCGCCTTCGTGATCGGCTCGGAGGACGAGTTCGCGGCCGAGACCGCCTCGTCGCTGGCCACCCTCCTGGTGGCGAGCGGGGTCCACGTCTCGATCATCCTCGATTCCGAGGCCTCCTTACGCGAGCTGGAGCGCGAGACGCCCGACACGGTGGTCTACCTCGCCGGCGCCTTCAACCGCGGCGGCGAACCGGCCGAGCGGCTGCGCGAGCGCTGCCTCGGGCTCAAGCGCTGCGTCGAGCATCTCGGCAGCCGCCAGACCCGGCTCTGGGTGGTCTGCCCCGGCGCCACCCGCGACCGCGGCGGGCTCGCCTGCGGCGTCGAGGCCGGTGTCTGGGCCTTCACCCGGACCCTCGCCAACGAGGTCGCCAGCCTCGACGTGCGCCGCATCGACCTCTCGACGGCGATCCCCTCGAAGCGCGCCGCCGAGCGCCTGCGCGACCTGATCCTGTCCGGCACGCCCGAGACCGAGATCGTGGTCGACGACGACCGCACCCGGGTCGTGCGGTTCTCGCAAGGCGCGCGGCCGGCCCGCCGCTCCGGTCCCGCGGCCCCGGCGGCGCGGCTCGAGCGCAGCACGACGGGCGGCCTCAACGAGATGCATTGGGGCCCGGCCGAGCGCGCCGCTCCCGGTGCGGGCGAGATCGAGATCGCGGTCGAGGCCACCGGCCTCAACTTCCGCGACGTGCTCTGGGCCCTCTCGATGCTGCCCGAGGAGATCCTCGAGGACGGCTTCGCCGGCCCGCGGCTCGGCCTCGAATGCGCCGGCCGCGTCGCCGCGGTGGGTGCGGGCGTGACCGCGTTCAAGCCCGGCGACCGGGTGGTGGCCTTCGCCCAGTCGGGCTTTTCCACCCACATCGTGGTGCCCGAGATGGTCGTGGCGGCGGCTCCGCAAGGGCTGTCGTCCGAGGCCGCCGCCACCACGCCGGTGGCCTTCCTCACCGCCTATTACGGCCTCGTGACCCTCGCCCGCCTCAAGGCCGGCGAGTGGGTGCTGGTCCATGGCGGCGCCGGCGGCGTCGGCCTCGCGGCGCTCCAGATCGCCCGGATGCGCGGCGCCCGGGTCATCGCCACCGCCGGCTCGAACGAGAAGCGGGCGCTGGTCAAGGCCCTCGGCGCCGAGCACGTGCTCGATTCCCGCTCGCTCGCCTTCGTGGACGACATCCGCCGCATCACCGGCGACGGCGTCGACGTGGTGCTGAACAGCCTGTTCGGCGAGGCGATGGAGCGCAGCCTCAACGCGCTCAAGCCCTTCGGGCGCTTCGTCGAGCTGGGCAAGCGCGACTACGTCGCCAACACTCATATCGGCCTGCGGCCGTTCCGCCGGAACCTGTCCTATTTCGGCGTCGACCTCGACCAGCTGCTCCAGTTCCAGCCGGAAGAGGGCAAGCGGCTGTTCCGCGAGGTGATGGCGCTCTTCACCGACGGCAGCCTGAAGGCGCTGCCCTACCAGCCCTTCGCGGCCGAGGAGGTCTCCGACGCGTTCCGGCTGATGCAGCAATCGGGTCACGTCGGTAAGATCGTGATCGCGCCGCCGAAGGCCGGCACGATCCCGGCCGAGACGACGAAGCCCTTCGTGGTGGCGCCCGACCGCGTCCACCTCGTCACCGGGGGGCTCGGCGGCTTCGGCATCGAGGCGGCGCGCTGGCTCGCCGACCGGGGGGCGCGCCACATCGCCCTCGTCGGCCGCAAGGCGCCTACGGGCGAGGCGGCGCTCTCGGCGATCGCCGATCTCACCGCCCGCGGCGTCGCGGTCCAGGTGGAATCCTGCGATATCACCGACCGCGCCGCGGTGCAGCGCCTGATCGAGCGCGTGGAGGCCAAGGGCGTCAAGCTCGCCGGCATCATCCACGGCGCGATGGTGCTGCAGGACGGCCTGATCGCGAATCTCGATCCGGCCGCCCTCGAGGCGGTGATCGCCCCCAAGGTGATCGGCGCCGGCCATCTCGACGCGCTCACCCGCGACCGGGCGCTCGACTACTTCGTGCTGTTCTCCTCGGCCACGACCTTCATCGGCAATCCGGGCCAGGGCTCCTACGTCGCCGCCAACGGCTTCATGGAGGGCCTGGCCCGCCAGCGCCGCCGCCTCGGCCTGCCGGCCCTGGCGGTGGCCTGGGGCGCCATCGGCGACGTGGGCGTGCTCGCCCGCAACAAGGCGGTGATGGAGACGCTCGCCGGCCGGGTCGGCGTGACCCCGGTCGATGCCCGCAAGTCCCTCGACCTGATGGCCGAGGCTCTGGGGATGCAGGGTGCGGCGCCGGACGACGCGGTGATCGCCATCGCGGCGATGCACTGGGGCAAGGCGCGCGAACGCCTCGCGACCCTGCGTTCCCCGAGCTATGCCAGCCTCGGCTCGGAGCAGCAGGCGGAAGCCGGCGGACAGGCCGCGATCAGCATCGCGGGTCTCCTGCGTGCCCACGACCTCGACGACGTCCGCAAGACCGTCGCCGACGCCATCGTGGAGGACATCGCCCGCATCCTGCGCCTGCCGAAGGACGACATCAGCCGGGTGCGCCAGCTCTCGGAGATCGGCCTCGACTCGCTGATGGGCGTCGAACTCGGCGCGAGCCTGCAGGAGCGCTTCGGCCTCGACGCGCCGCCCTCCGGCGTGTCGAGCGGCCAGACCGTGACCGAACTCGCCGACACCCTGATCCAGTCGGTGGCGGCCCCGGTCGACGAGAGCGCGGCGGCGGTGCTCAGCCTGTCGCAGCGCCACGGCGGTGCGGAGGCGGTCGACGCCGAGGCGCTGCAGTCCCTTCAGGTGCTGGTCGAACAGAACAGCCAGGACATCAAGGTCATCACCTCATGAGCAGTGGATCCTCCAACGGAGCGGGCGGGCGCGAGGCCCTGGCGGGCTTCGTCGCCGCCCGCCTCGGCAAGGCTCCTGTCCGTCCCGCGGCGGCCCGTCCGGCGCCCAAGCCCGCCCTCGCCCAGGCCCAGAGCTTCGACAGCCTGCCGGCCTACAAGGAGCTGAAGCTCCAGCGCTCCGCGGCCGACCTGATCGGCCTCGGCAACCCGTTCTTCCGCGTGCACGACGCCAAGGCCGGCGCCACGACGCGGATCGACGGGCGCGCCTTCACCAACTTCTCGTCCTACGATTACCTCGGTCTCAACGGCCATCCGGAGGTGAACGCGGCGGCGCAAGCTGCGCTCGCCACCTACGGCACCTCGTCCTCAGCGAGCCGGATCGTCGCCGGCGAGCGCCCGGGCCACCTCACCCTCGAGAAGGCCATCGCCGCGCATTACGGCACCGAGGCCTGCGTGGTGATGGTGAGCGGCCACGCCACCAACGTGGCGACGATCGCGGCCCTGCTGGAGCCCGGCGACGTGATCTATCACGACGCCCTGATCCACAACTCCGTGGTCACCGGCGCGCAGCTGTCGGGCGCCCAGCGCCGCAGCTTCGCCCATAACGACCTCCAGGCCCTCGAATCCCTGCTGCACGCGACGCGCCACGAGCACCGCCGGGCGCTGATCGTGATCGAGGGCCTCTACAGCATGGACGGGGATGCCCCCGACCTCGCCGGCGTCGTCGCCCTCAAGGAGCGCTACGGCGCCTGGCTGATGGTCGACGACGCCCACGGCCTCGGCGTGCTCGGCCAGGACGGCCACGGCCTGCACGAGCATTGCGACGTGCCCCCCGGCAGCGTCGACATCTGGATGGGCACGCTGTCGAAGACGCTGTCCTCCTGCGGCGGCTACATCGCGGGCGCCGCGGCGCTGGTCGAATTGCTGAAATGCACCGCCGGCGGCTTCGTCTACTCGGTCGGCCTGTCGCCGCCGCTCGCGGCTGCCGCCACCGCGTCGCTGGCGCTCATGCGGCGCGAGCCGGAGCGGGTGGCGCGGCTTCGCCGCAACGGCGCCCTCTTCCTCGCAACCGCCCGCGAGCGCGGCCTCGACACCGGCACCAGCCTCGGCCTCGCCGTGGTCCCGGTGATCCTCGGCGATTCGCTGAAAGCCGTGACCCTGTCCGATCGGCTGTTCAAGCGCGGCATCAACGTGCAGCCGATCATCCACCCGGCGGTGCCGGAGCGCTCGTCGCGCCTGCGCTTCTTCATCACCTCCGAGCACACGCCCGAGCAGATCCGCGAGACCGTGACGGTGCTCGCCGATGAGTTGGACGAGCTGAACCAGGGCGGCTCGCTGGTCGAGCGGCTGATGTCGCGACGGGCGTGACCGCGCCTCGTCGCCGCGGGGTTGCATAGCCCCGGGACGGGGCCGTGTCGTGGTCCTCGCTCAATCCCACCGGCGATCTCAGGATGAGGTCGCGGGTGGGATGAGCGGTGTGATCTCGTTCAGACCAGCACCTGCGGCTTGAGGGACAGGCTCAACGCCTCCCGCAGGTCGCCGGCATCGACGAGCTTCCTTCCTCGCCGCTTCAGGTCGCGCAGCTGCGCCGGCGTCGGGAAGCCGCAATAGGGCAGGACCGGGACGCTCCGCCCCTCCGGCAGGGCGCCCGTCCGCCCGGCCTCGGCCAGCACCTCCTCCAGCAGCGGTCGCCCGGCCTCGTGCAGCAGCACGGCAGCTCGCGAAGCGGTGACCTCCGGCGGCAGCGACACGGCCTGCTGCGCCAGGATCCCGCCGGCATCGATCTCCGGCGCCAGCCGGTGCACCGTGACCCCGAAGTTCGGCCCGTCCTCCAGCAGCGCGTGCAGGGTCGGTACCGGGCCGCGGTGGCGCGGCAGCAGCGAGGGATGGACGTTGAGCCCGCCCTTCGGGGCTGCCGTGAGGGTCGCAGCGTCGAAGATCTGGTCGAAGTGGAACGACAGGATCAGGTCGGCTCTGCAGTCCCGCAGGTGCCCGGTCGTCTCCGGTCCGTTCACGTCGGTGATCGTGGCGTGCGGCAGGCCGAGGCGCCGGCACAGGGTCCGCAGGGGCGTGGCCTCCGGCACGTCGCGGCTGCCGGCGAGCGCCTGCGTCGCCGGTGCCAGACCCCGGGCGAGGTCGGGCAGGCCGAAATTCACCGCGAGGTAAGGCAGGAAGCCGGGCCCGGAGCGCGCGAGGTGGCGCCGCACCTGGCCGGTCAGCCCGCCGGTGCTCGGTCGCTCGGGATCGGACAGGCCCACGAAGGCGATCCGCTCGGCGTGGTCGGCCACGAAGCGGCGCACCGCCCGGGCGTTGGGCAGGGCCTCGAGGGTGAACAGGGCGATCCGCACCGGGCTACCGTCTCCGCGACAAGAATCGGGTCAGCGCTGCTGGCGCTCGCTCATCCGGAAGCTGAAGCCGCGCATGCCGAGGCGGCGCCAGGATTCCGGGATCAGCGCGGCGCCCCGCGCCGCCGCGGCGAGCGCCGCCGGGAAGGCGATCACCGCCTCGTCGCGGGCAAGGCCCTTGGCGATGCGTTTGGCGGCGGCCTCGGCGCTCATCTCGAGCGGGCGCCAGCCCTCGTAATCGGCCCCCATCGCGGTCTTCACGTAGCCGGGGCAGACCACGTTCATCCGCACGCCCTTGGGCGCCAGCTTCTCGCGCAGAGCGAGGCCGTGGGCGAGGAGCGCCGCCTTGGTGCCGCTATAGGCCGGCGCGTCGGGCAGCGGCGCGTAGGCCGCGAGGGAGGAGATCAGCGCGATCTGGCCCTTGCCCCGCGCGGCCATGAGGGCGACGGCCGGCAACGCCACGTTGAGGGCGCCTATCAGGTTCACGTCGAGGACCAGGAAGGCGGTCTCCTCGGTCTCGAGCCCGCCTTCCGGATGGCCGCCATTGACCCCCGCATTGGCGATGACGAGGTCGAGGCCGAGCCGTTCGGCCGCGTCGTCGATCCAGGCCCGCACGCCGTCCCGGTCGCGCACGTCGAGCGCCCGGGTCTCGACCGCGGCGCCCTTGCGCCGGCAGGTCTCGGCCACCGCCTCCAGGCGCTCGGCTCCGCGGGCGTTCAGTATCAGGGTGGTGCCGGGGGCGGCGTAATGCTGCGCCAGGGCCGCGCCGATGCCGCTCGAGGCCCCGGTGATCAGGATGACGGGCAAAGGCGATTCTCCCGAGGGATCGGAACGCGGCGGCACGGCCCGCGCCTGTAGCACGGCGGTCCCCGTCGGGTCGCGAAAAAATCTGGTCGGCCCGGGACTGAAAACCAGATCCACTTTAAGGAAAACCGGTGCACCACAGGCCCCGGCCCGTTGAAGCCCCGGATCTTGCGCGCGGAGCGCCCGCTTGACGGGGCCGGGGCGATGTGGAACGGGCCCTGCTCCAGGTTGCATGGCCGGGGCGGCACGGTCCGCAGTGAGTGAGAGGCGGATGGATCGCGGCAAGCTGAAGCGGTTGTGGCCCCGGTTGCCGTCGGAGTCGGAAGGGCCCGGTCCACGGCGCTCGCGGCGCCTGGGCAGCGAGCCGACCTCGCGGCGGGTGCGCCTGAGCGACCGCTGGGACGAGGGCTTCCTGCGGCTCGGCGACGCCCGTCCCGAGCGCGCCTTGAGCTACATCATCGACGGGCTCGGCATCCATTACGATGCCACGGCTCCGAGCGAGCTCGAGGTCATGCTCGAGGAGGGCGGCTGGGAATCGGACGAGCTTCTCGCCCGCGCCCGGGCCGGCATCGCGCGCCTGCGCGAGGGGAGGCTCAGCCTCGACAACGATCCCCGCCGCCGCGACCTGCCGGCGCGGACGGACGCCACCCATCGGCGCGTGGTGATCGTCGATCAGGCGGTCGGCGACCCGACGGTCGGGTTCGGCCTCGCCGGGGCCAGCGCCTTCGCGGCGATGCTGGCGGCCGCGGCCGCCGATGCGCCGGAGGCCGAGCGCCTGGTGGTGATGGATCCGGCCGCCAGGATCGGCCGGCGCGGCCACATCGACGCGGCGGCGGCGGAGGCGGCCGGCGCCCGCCTGGTGAGCGACCCCGTCACCGCTTGGTCGGTGGCCGAGGGATGCGACCGCGTCTACGTCGTCTCGGCCCATGCCGGTTTCGAGGCGGCGCTCGCGGGCACGCCCGTGACCTGCTTCGGCCTGCCCTTCTACGCCGGCTGGGGCTTCACCCACGACCGGCTGCACCTGCCGCGGCGCACCCGACGGCGTGAAGCCGCGGACGTCTTCGCCGCCGCCTACCTGGTCTGCTCGCGCTACTTCGACCCCTATACGGGGGCGCCCGCCCGGTTCGAGGACGCGGTGGCGATCCTCGACCTCGTCGCGTCGCGCTGGCGCGAGAACGCGGTGCCGACCCTCTGCGTCGGCTTCTCGGCCTGGAAGCGGGACTGGATCACCAGGACTTTGTCGGCGCCGGGCAGCCGCCCGGTGGTGCGCCGCGGCGACGCGCCGGTGAATGCGGGCGAGCTGTCGGAGGTCCGGCGCGTCGTGACCTGGGCCAGCCGGATGCCGGCCGGGACGGAGGCGGCCTGCCGCGAGGCGGGCGTGCCGCTGCTGCGCATGGAGGACGGCTTCCTGCGCTCGATCGGCCTCGGGGTCGCCCTGCGGCCGGGCGCCTCGCACGTCCTCGACGCCACCGGCGTCTACTACGATGCCACCGGTCCCAGCGACCTCGAGCACCTGCTCGAGACCGGGACCTTCCCGGCCGATCTCCTCGCCCGGGCGGCCGCCCTGCGCCAGGCGGTGGTCGAGGCGCGGGTGAGCAAGTACAATGTCGGCAGCGCCGCGCTGCCGCCGATGCCGCGGCCGGGCCCGGTGGTGCTGGTCGCCGGCCAGGTCGAGAACGACGCCTCGATCCGCCTCGGCGGCGCCACGGTCTCGGGCAATGCCGCGCTCCTGCGCCTCGCCCGGGAGCGCAATCCCGGTGCCGTGATCGCCTTCAAGCCGCATCCGGACGTCGAGGCGGGCCTGAGGCCCGGCTGGGTGCCGCCGGACGAGCTCGCCGCCCATGCCGACGTGGTCCTGCGCGACGTCTCGGCGATCGATGCGATCGAGGCGGCGGACCGGGTCGAGGTCGTGACCTCGCTGATCGGCTTCGAGGCGCTGTTGCGCGGCAAGGCCGTGACCACCCACGGCCTGCCCTTCTACGCCGGTTGGGGCCTGACCGAGGATCCGGGCTGCGCCCGCCGCACCCGCCGCCTGACGCTCGACGAATTGGTGGCCGGCGCCCTGATTCTCTACCCGCGCTACGTCGACCCGCGCACCGGCCTGCCCTGCCCGCCCGAGGTGCTCGTGCAGCGCCTCGCCGAGGGCGATCCGGAACTGGCGCGCCGCGCCCTCACCCCCGAGGCCTTGCTCAAGCAGGTCTGGTCGGTGGTCTGGCGCCGCGTGCTGCGGCGGGGCTGAGAAGCTCTCAGGTCCGGGCCGGCGCGTCGATGGCGATGGCGCCGACCGGGCGCCAGGGTGCGCCGCGGCCGGTCAGCCGGCGCTGGATGTCCTGCAGGCCGAGATAGAGCGCCAGTTCCCGCCCACGCAGGCCCGGCAGCCCCTTGGGGTCGAGGCCGGTCCAGGGCAGGAACGGGTTGCGGCGGATATACGTATGCACCGTCACCCGCGTGCTCGCCCGCAGGCTCGGGGCGCGGGCGTGGAACCCGAACGTGTCGGCGATGACCAGGGTGTTGCCCGGTACCGCCACCCGCACCGGCGGGCCGTAGCCGAGCCCGGCCAGCTCCGCCTCGGCGATCCGGAACGAGCCGGCGGCGTGGTGGCCGTTGGCGGCGGCGCGGGCGGCGACGCTCTGCGCCCGCTCCCAGGCGAGGCGCTCGGGGGTCAGCCGGTGCGAGCCCGGCACGTAGGTGAAGGGCCCGTCCTCCTCGGCCACGTCGTGCAGGAAGAACCAGCCCTTGGTGGTGGCGTGGAAGGTGTCGGCGTGGAGCGCGGTCTGCGGGTCGTTCGGCCCGTCGGGCTCGGCCAGCACCGTCTGGAGGTAGGTGACCGGCTCGCCGGCGCGCGAGGCGGCGTAGTGGGTCAGGGCCCTTAGATCCGGGTGCTCGATCAGAGCCCGAAGGCGCGGCAACTCGGCCATCGCGCGCCCGCCGAGGGGCACCATCCGCTGCACCGCCTGGCCCTGGCGCAGCTCCCGCGCCTCGAAGGGGCGCCCATAGATCTCGGCTTTCAGCGCCGCGAAGGCGTCCGGGTCGAGGAAGTCGCGCTTGATCACGATGCCGTCGCGGTCGAACGCGGCGCGGTCGGCCGGGTCGAGGCGATGGGCGAGCCGCGCGCGCCGCTGCTCGGCCATGCGGGCGGCGAGCTGCACCCGCCCGGCATGGAGGCCGAGCCGGTTCAGGGCCGGGCTGCCGAGGATCGGGTTCTTGGCGAAGGACTTGTCGGCCCCCGCGACGCCCGCGAGCCAGAGCGGCGCCCGGACGGCCGCGCCGACGACCCGCGCTGCAAGGCGGGCGAGCGACGGGGCCGAGGCGGTGGGTGAGCTGGAGTTGGACGACATCGGAGCGGATCCTCCCCTCGGACCCGGCGCGCGGCCGCGCTCGCCGCCCGCGTCGTCGCGCGATGAGAGCGGTCTTGCCGCCGGTGCAGTCCGGGTGCGCAAGCATTCTGCCCGGCCGGTACCTGAAACGATGCAGCAATACGGAGCCGGACGGCGATGAATCTCCCGTTCTTTGAGACGGGTTGCGCCATCAGATCAGCACGGACGCCGTCGTGCTGGCTTTAACCTATGCGAAGGCTAGTATTGGGGGACGCAAGGGCAGGATGTTCAAAAGAAAACGGGGCCGTCTCCGGCCCCGTAGCAATCCTTGATGGGATGTGATGTCGCGCGATCAGGCGTTCTGCAGCGCCTCGATGCCCGGCAGGCCGTCGCCAGCCTCCGAGATGGTCCGCGCCCGGGAGCGGACCTCGAGCCAGGCGCCCTGTGTGAGGTCGAGGCGGGAGGCCGTCGCCTCCACCGCCGCCGCCAGGCCCTCGCCCTTGTAGTAGACGCCGCGGATCTGGATGTTGGCGACGATCGCCTTGATGAAGGCGTCCCAGAGATCGCGCCGGGGCGGCTCGGCCTGGGTCCAGAACGTCTCGAGGGCGCCCTGGTAGGTCAGGCCCTGGATGTCGTAGATCGCGGCACCGAGCGTCATGGTCGGCTTGTTGGCCCGCATCGACCACAGGCCGACGGTGCTGTTGACCGTGACGACGCCGCGGCAGCCCTCCAGCATCGCGCCGAGATCGCCGCCATCGACGAAGTCGACCCGGTCGGCCACGCCCCACTTCACCGCCGAGCGGCGCACGATGCGCGACCAGTTGCGGATGCCGGGATCGAGGGGATGGATCTTGACGAGCAGGCGCGACTCCGCCGGGGCATGCTCGGAGAACGAGCGGATCACCGCGTGGATCGGCGTCTTCAGGTCGAAGAACGGCGAGTAGGCGCGCAGCTGGAAGTCGTTCTCCATCTGCAGCGGCAGAACGTAATAGGTCGTACCGGCCTCCCGCAGGCGGCGCACCAGGGCGTCGCCCCGCGGGCCGGTGCGCTTGGCGCGCAGGATGTGCAGGCCGGTGCCCAGGTAGACCAGGGCCGGGTGATGCACCTGGTGCGACTTGTAGCCGGGATAGAGCCACCAGAGCCAGTTGCTCATCAGGTGGTAGGCCATGTCCCAGGAGGCCTGGGTGAGGAAGCTGTCGCGGTAGCGCGGCACCAGGTCGGGCTCGGGCGCCTGCGCGGCCAGCGCCATCACGGCCTCGGGGTCCTTCGGGAAGCAGCTGTCGCCCGACATGCCGTCGCGCTCCAGGGTGATCCAGTCCGGCCGCAGATAGCCGAAATCCGTCACCGTGACGTTCAGGCCGCGGGCCTTGGCGGCGGCGATCGCGACCTTGTGGTAGTAGCGCTGCTCGCCGAGCAGCATCAGGTCGGTCACGCCCTCGCGGTCGATCAGGTCGGCGATGAAGGCCGGCCAGGTCTCGCGGGTGCCGCGGAAGTTGACCCCGCCGGACCGGCGCCAGAACAGCCAGTCGCCGAAGCAGAGGTTCACCCGCAGGCAGCGGTGGCCCCGCGCCTCGAGGGCGTCGGCGACCCGGGCGAAGTACGGCGTGACCGGGCCCTGCAGGAACAGGAAGACCTGACGGGCGCCCGGACGGACGGCCTGCCGGGCCGGTTCGACGTTTCGCGCGGGATCAGCTCTCACGGGCACACCTCGAGTCTGGGCAGGAGCCGACGGCCAGTCGCCCGGCAGGGTCCTGCGACGGTCAAGGCCCGCGCAGGCTGCGGCCAGCCTGCCCGGACGGACATTCGGGGCGCGCGATCCGCGCGCGAGCCGCTGACGACGCGGACAGTACCGGCCGGTCCGGGACGAACAATGGCAGGTCTGCAACAGTCGGGAGAAATCGCAGGGCCATCGTCGCGCGGGTACGGTGGACGCCGTCGCGATCGTCCAACGGACGATCGTCGCCATTAGGCTGGCGATCTGGGCAGGAACGTGGACGGATCGGGGTTTATTCCCGGGATTCACAGGCCGTTCCCGCACCACGTGGCACCCGCGCCACAGCCGGCACCCCCAACCGCCACGCTCGCGACGTATTTGCGGCCGAGGTGCCGTGAGGGTTGCGCCTCGCGGCGTGGGCTCCGTGCAACACCGCCGCCGCTTGTGCACGCGGAGCGCCCGGTTCATCGCTCCCGAAGACCTGAGATGGTAGGGAGGAGCGGCGAAGCGTGGCCGCGGGCGGCGCACGCCCGTAAAGGGTGTGTGCCTCGAACGATCGGGACGGATGCCGGCGCGCCGGCATCGATGGAGTGAAGACCGGGAGGGCCGTCGCGGACGACCCGGGTGGTTTCAAAAGGGGTGGTGCATGGTGCGCGTCGGTATGCCAGCGGTCCTGGCGGCGGCTTGCCTCATCGGGGGATGCAGCAGCTTCCTGCCCGCGGCAGGCCCGACGGCGAGCGCGGTCGTTGAGGGCGCCGACGTCGCCACCGACCAGGGCCTGCTCGCCCGCTACGAACTCGTCGACGTCGATGCGGCGGTGGTGGAGGCTCTGCGCGGCCGCCCCCTCGACAGCCTGCTCGCTTCCTTCGGCGACCGCCGCCCCTCGGTGCAGCCGGTGATCGGCGTCGGCGACGCCGTGACGGTGACGATCTGGGAGGCCGGCAGCGGCGGCCTGTTCTCGGGGCCGGCCATCGCCGACCGCTTCTCCACCGGCTCGAAATCCTCGAGCATCCCCGAGCAGGTCGTGGCCCGGGACGGGACGATCTCGGTGCCCTATGCCGGCCGCATCAAGGTGGCGGGCCGGCGCGCCCCGGACGTGCAGGCCCAGATCGAGCAGGAGCTCGCCGGCAAGGCGATCCAGCCGCAGGTGCTCGTCACCGTGAATTCGCCGCTCAGCACCAGCGTCACGGTGCTGGGCGAGGCAGCGGCGGCCGGTGGCGGCGCCCGCCTGGCGGCGGCCCGCGGCGGACCGGTCTCCAACCTCGGCGGTGGCCGCGTGCCGCTGACCGAGAAGGGCGACCGCCTGCTCGACGTCATCGCCACGGCGGGCGGCGTCTCGGCGCCGGTCAACGAGACCTTCGTGCGGCTGTCGCGCGGCCCGACCACCGCGACGGTGCCGCTCACGGCCGTCGTCTCCAACCCGCGCGAGAACATCTTCCTGCGCCCGGGCGACACCCTCACCCTGGTGCGCGACCCCCAGACCTTCCTGGCCGTCGGTGCGACGGGGGCGAATTACGAGATCCCGTTCTCGGCCGAGGGCATCACGCTCGCCCAGGCGCTCGCCAAGTCCGGCGGCCTGCGCGATTTCCAGGCCGATCCGGCCGGCGTGTTCATCTTCCGGTTCGAGCCGGCCTCGGTGGTGCGCCGCCTGCGCCCGAGCAGCGCGCTCCTGTCCTCGAACTTCGTGCCGGTAGTCTACCGGATCAACATGCGCGACCCCAACAGCCTGTTCGTCTCCCAGGCCTTCCGGATGCGCAACCGCGACCTCGTCTACGTCTCGAACGCGCCCTTCACCGAGGTCCAGAAGGTGCTCAGCGTGTTCTCCACCGTCACCTCGCCGATCGCCTCCGGCGCGTCGCTGTACTCGGCGACCCGGTAGTCACGGGGACAGTCCGGATACGAGAACGGGCCCCGCGGGGCCCGTTTTCTATTGCCTGAAGGTGGCGAAGGGGCGGCGGAGCGCCGCCCCTTTCGTTGGTGGGACGGGGCGGCAGGACGCCGCCCCTTTCGCGCCGCTCAGCGGCTGAACTTCTTGTACTTGATCCGGTGAGGGATGGTGGAATCGACGCCCAGGCGCCGCTTCTTGTCCGCCTCGTAATCGGCAAAGTTGCCCTCGAACCACTCGACGTGGCTATCGCCCTCGAAGGCCAGGATGTGGGTCGCGATCCGGTCGAGGAACCAGCGATCGTGGCTGATGATCACCGCGCAGCCGGCGTAATCCTCCAGCGCCTCTTCCAGCGCCCGCAGGGTGTCGACGTCGAGGTCGTTGGTCGGCTCGTCGAGCAGCAGCACGTTGGCGCCGCTCTTGAGGATCTTGGCGAGGTGGACGCGGTTGCGCTCACCGCCCGACAGCACGCCGACCTTCTTCTGCTGGTCCGAGCCCTTGAAGTTGAAGGCGCCGCAATAGGCCCGCGAGTTGATCTCGCGCTTGCCGAGATACAGGATGTCGTTGCCCCCCGAGATCTCCTGCCAGACCGTGGCATCGGGGTTCAGCGCGTCGCGGGACTGGTCGACGTAGCCGAGCTTGACGCTCTCGCCGATGCGGATGTCGCCCTTGTCGGGGCTCTCCAGGCCGTTGATCATCCGGAACAGGGTGGTCTTGCCGGCGCCGTTCGGGCCGATCACCCCGACGATGCCGCCCGGCGGCAGCTTGAACGACAGGTCGTCGATCAGCAGCCGGTCGCCGAAGGCCTTCTCGAGGTGGTCGAATTCGATGACGTTGTTGCCGAGCCGCTCGGCGATCGGGATGACGATCTGCGCGGTCGAGGGCCCCTTCTCCTGGGATTTGGCGACGAGGTCCTCGTAGCGGGCGATACGGGCCTTGGACTTGGCCTGCCGGGCCTTCGGCGAGGCCGAGACCCATTCCTGCTCGCGCTCGATGGTGCGCTGGCGCGACTCCTCCTCGCGGCCCTCCTGGGCCAGGCGCTTCTGCTTCTGGACCAGCCAGGACGAGTAGTTGCCTTCGTAGGGGATGCCCCGGCCTCGGTCGAGCTCGAGGATCCAGCTCGTGACGTTGTCGAGGAAGTAGCGGTCGTGGGTGACGATCAGGATCGCGCCCGGGTAGGTGCGCAGGTGCCCTTCGAGCCAGCCGACGGTCTCGGCGTCGAGGTGGTTGGTCGGCTCGTCGAGGAGCAGCAGCTCCGGCTGCCACAGGAGCAGACGGCAGAGCGCGACGCGGCGGCGCTCGCCGCCCGACAGCGTCGCGACCGCGACGTCGTCGCCCGGGCAGCGCAGGGCGTCCATCGCCTGGTCGACCTTGGAATCGAGATCCCACAGGCCCTTGGCCTCGATCTCGTCCTGGAGACGGGTCATCTCGTCCGCCGTCTCCTCCGAGTAGTTCATCGCGAGCTCGTTGTAGCGATCGAGGATCGCCTGGGACTCGGCGACGCCCTCCATCACGTTCTCGCGCACGGTCTTGTCGGGATCGAGCTGCGGCTCCTGCGGCAGGTAACCGACCCGCGCGCCCTCGGCCACGAACCCGTCGCCGGAATACTCGGTGTCGATGCCCGCCATGATCCGCAGCAGCGTCGACTTGCCGGCGCCGTTGACGCCGAGCACGCCGATCTTGGCGTCCGGGTAGAAGGACAGGTGCACGTTGTCGAGCACCTTCTTGCCGCTGGAATAGGTCTTGGTCAGACCCCGCATGTGGTAGATGAATTCACGGGCCATGGGCTGGTCCTTCCGGGGTGTCTGTCGCGCGGTCCCGACCGGATTCGGGGCGGGGCGGGCGGATGATCTTGGCGATAATCCTGCCCGACGGGCGCCGGCGCGGGCGGCCGCGCGTGGGAATAGGGAGTGCTCCCGCGCTTACCAGGGCCGCCGGGGGGGTGCAAGGCGGCCGCGGGAGCACCCTCTCACCCGAACGGGTTCCTGACCTCCGTCGTCGCCACGCCGACCTCCTCCGCCCGCTCGGGCAGGTCGGCCTCGCCCTCCAGCGCCGCCACGATCGCCGCCAGGGCCTTCTGGAGCGCCCGCGCCCGCTCCAGGCTCTCGCGATCGCGGGCGAAGTCGAGCGAGCCGTGGAGCGCGATCCGGGCGGTGCCGTTCTCGAGGGTCAGGCCGCCGAGGGTCTGGACCGCGGCATCGTCGGCGAAGGGGGTGAAGGCGGACTTCGCGTGCGCAGGCATGGGCTTCGTCTCGTCAAAACAGCGAGCGGAGGAAGTCGCGCCAGGCGCGGCGGGCGGCGCGGCGCAGCTCGGCGGCGAGCCAGTCGAGGAGGCCGGGCTCGCGGCGGCTGCGCGGGCCGCCGGCATATTCGTCGCGCTTCGGTTCGGGCAGCGGCATGATGCGGCGGCGGACGGAATCCGGCAGGTCCGGGAAGGCCACGATGCCGCCGATCGTCGCGAGCTGGTCGAGGGAGATCGCCTCCCAGGCCTCGCCCGGGGCGGCGTTGCGGGCGAGGTAGACCCCCGCCTCCCCCCGGTTGGCGTCGTAGACCGCCTTGAACAGCCGGGTCGGGATCAGCACCCGGCCGCGCAGCGATTGCACGCTCGTGCCCTCGAACAGCGGCCCGGTGACGACGAAGAGGTCGCCGCGCTCGATCGCCAGCGCCCGCACGCTGCTCTCGATCCCCGCCCAGAGGTGGCGGTTGAGGTCCGGATTCTGCGGCACGATGTTGGCGAGGGTGAAGGATTCCGCTTGCGCGCCCGGGGTCGGCATGTCGCCGGAGGGGGCCATGTGGCCCCGGTCCCAGCCGCTGCCGGCGTAATCCGCGAGGTCGGAGCGCGCCGCCTCCGGCAGCTCCTCCTCCTCGTGGAAGGCATCGACCCGGTCGACCCGGCGGGCGGCCTCGATCCGCGCGGCGGTGAGGTGCTCGGCAGCGTAGAGCGGCGTGCGCGACAGGCCCGAATAGAGGACCGCGAAGGCCTGGTAGCACAGGAGCGTGGTGTCGGCGGAGAGCCGTGGGTTGGTCAGGGTCGGGATCGTGCCGCCCGCGAAATGCTCCGGGCAGCTTCGCGCCTGCGCCGGCGCCGGCAAGAGGACCGGCAAGAGGGCCGGCACGACGAGGAGGAGCAGCAGGGTGCCGCCGGCCGACGGCCTCAGGGTGCGGAGTGTGGCGGCGTCGATCACGCGCAGATCCGGACCCGACGTGGGCCCTCGGGCGTCGGGCGCACCCGCCAGGTGCAGACGGGGATCCGCCGCCGCGAGACGGTGTCGCAGGCGCGGTCGGAGGGGGTGCAGCGGGGCAGGTGCGGCAGCCAGGCGGGATCCAGCGCGGGGTAGAGCGGCACCGCGCGCGTCTGGCCCGGTACCGCCAGCAGAATACCTAGTATGAGCCCGCGCGCCGGTATCGACCGTCCCATCTGACCTCCGTGCGGGATGCGTATTGGCGAGATCGCGCCGTACCCGCATCATTCTAGCGCATCCCTGCGCAGCTGTCGCCTCGCGGCCGGAATTCACCGTGAGTTCAGGATGTTCTTGGGAGTTGTTGCACCGCGCACAGCCGCAACCGTCGCGTTAGACAGCCGACGATGGCGCGATCGGCCGCTTGCGGTATAACGGCCGCCATCTGCGAGGATCCCCGGCGTGCCGCCGCGCGGGATCCGCCCTCGAACGAGCGAGTGTCACGACGTGTCCGATCTGGTTCTCCCCCTCCTCGACCGCGTCCGCGAGCCGGCGGATCTCCGTCAGCTGCCCGAG
>NZ_BPQJ01000040.1 GCF_022179185.1 Methylobacterium frigidaeris
CTCCGTCGGCTCAAAGCCATACTTCAGGGCGGACCACTCCGATGGGGGCTGACCACGATGGAACGAAGACGCCGACGACGCCGATGCCGCCGGTGAACTTCACCGACTTGACCAAGTCGTTCATGGTCATGTTGGGGTGCTCGTGGCCCTCCGGATCGTGCGCCTGGTAGCCGACGCACTCGCAGCCGCGGTCGGCTCCGATGCCGTTCGTCAACTCGAGCACCTGGTCCACCGGGGAGCCCTTGGAATCGTCGATGGGGATGGCTCCGATCGAGCCGGCCAGGCGCAGGCGGTCGGGATGGCGGTCGACGACCATCACCATGCTGGCGCCCTTGATCATCGCCGAGTGGGCCGCCATGAGTCCGACCGGGCCGGCCCCGTAGATCACGATCGACTCGCCGGGACGCAGTCCAGCAAGCTCGGTGGCGTGCCAGCCGGTCGGGAAGATGTCGGCCAGCATCACGTAGTCGTTCTGTCGCTCCTCGGCATCCGGCGGCAGCTTCAGGCAATTGTAATCGCCGTAGGGGACGCGCAGCAGGTCGGCCTGGCCGCCCCGATACGGACCCATGCCGGCAAAGCCGTAAGCGGCGCCGGCCATATTCGGCATGACGCTTCGATCCGCCGTCGTCAGGCAGAATGCGCTCAAGCCTCGCTCGCAATTCTTGCAGAAGCCGCAGCCGATGTTGAAGGGGATGGCGACCCAGTCCCCGACCTTCACCCGATCGACGGCATCGCCCACTTCGGCCACCTGGCCGAGGTTCTCGTGCCCGAACACGCCCCCGCGCTGGAAGTCGGTACGGCCCTCATACATGTGCAAATCGGAACCGCAGATATTGGTGCTCGTGATCCGCACCAGCACGTCGGTCGGCTTCTCGATCCGGGCGTCAGGCACGTCCTGCACCGCGACATCGCGCGGGCCGTTATAGACGACTGCTCTCATCGGGAGCTCCTGCCCTGAGGCCGTATGCCAAGCAAAGAGAGATACAGGCTGCCTGTCGTCAGATCATCCGGGCGGTACCTACGGTGTTCTCCGGAGTGCGATTGGCGCCAGTTTCCAGGGAGGGCGCCTTTTCGAAGCAACCGAAGCGGTTCAGATCTCGAACGTCTGACCGTCTGAAACGACCTGAGACAGCCGGCTATTCCGGTCGTCGGCGTCGCTGCCGTCGTTCCAGACAGGCGGAAGCAGGAGTTTGAGGCCGAGGGCAACGCCGTGCTGGATCGGCCATAAGTCCTTCGTGCTCATCGGAGTCTCCGAAGGTGCGTGGTAGAGGAGGTCGACCGCATGCCAGAAGGCTGCGCGCTCGGCTGGCGCGACGCCGCTCAGGATGGTCCGGATGTCGGACATGGCACCAGTCGCATTCGTGACAAGGTCATCGGGAGTGAGGGGATCTTGAGAAGCAGCCATGTGGTACTCCGCGGGTGTTATAATCATCTTTAAACATAACTATGATCATGCTCGCGCCAATGAGGGCGATTACTAAGTAAATATGCCAAGAAACTTACATCCTTTAACATCTCTCAAGGAATTGTTTCGGGCGTTTCGGCGGCGAGATCGCATCGTCGGAGCTTGTCGCAGAAGCACTGAGTTGTGACGTCAGGGCGAATGCCCTGGGCAAGTCACTGTAACCGACGCATGTGTCGCCGGCCGACCTGATGCGGCACAACACGAAAGGCCCAACCGCCAACCGGGCCCCATGAGCTTGGCGCTGTGCCGCAGATTGTTTGGCATCCGTGTGGCGGTTGGAGCCGACCGCCGGATTGCGTCGATGTTGTCGATCTTACGTACCTCAGGCAGGGCTTCCGCGCCAGCACCTGCACCGGCTCGGCTGCCCTCTTGGATCTACAGCATGGGAAGCCGGCGCGGCCGCGGGCCAAGCGGGAACGCTGCGTCGAGCCGTGCGATCTCGGCGTCCGTCAGCGACAGCGCGCCGGCGCCCGCGTTGTCGGCGGCGTGCTCGGGGCTGGACGCCTTCGGGATCGTGAAGGAGGACGGCCGCCGTAACAGAAACCGGAGCGCGACCTGGCGTGCGGTCGCGCCGTGGTGTGCTGCGATGCTCTCCAGCACGCGGCCGCCCGGCGTGTGCGGGCCGGGGAAGCTGCCATGGCCGAAGGGGCTGTAGGCGACGACGGCGACGCCGTGCTCCTCGCACCAGGGCTGCACGGCGTGCTCGATCGCACGCTCCTCCAGATGGTAGAGCACCTGGTTGCAGGCGATCCGGCCCTCGCCGCCGGCTTTCCAAGCAGCATCGAGGTCGGACACGTCGAAGTTGCTCACCCCCCAAGACAGGATCTTGCCCTGCTCGCGGAGCCTCTCGAAGCCGGCGAAGGTGTCCTCGAGCGGGTGCGGACCGGGCCAGTGCAGGAGGCAGCAGTCCAGCCTGTCGGTGCGCAGGCGTGCGAGCGAGCGCTCGCAGGCCGCCACGGTCCCGGACCGCGAGGCATTGCTGGGGAGAACCTTGGAAACGAGAAAAACCTCGTCGCGCCGTCCGATGATCGCCTCGCCGACCACGATCTCGGCATCGCCGTACATCTCGGCGGTGTCGATGTGGGTCGTGCCGAGATCGAGGCCTCGGCGCAGGGCAGCGACCGCGGTGGGCCGGTGCGCGTCGTCGATGTACCAGGTTCCCTGGCCGATCACCGCAACTTCGCGCGGCACGGGACCAAACGGGCGCCGCTCCATGGTCTCTCCTCCTCGCGGGATGCGAAGCGAGAGGACCCGGACAGTCCGACCACTCCGCAGCAGGAGAACGTTGGCTGCCGCACCTTGGTTTAATAGGGGATGTTCCTCAGGATGTTCCCATTGTCCGCAAGAGCCGACAAGCTTCAGTGCACTGGCGACATCACCCGATCGATCTCTCACCTGTCGCGCGGCGATCAGGCGGGCGTCCCAATCCGACGGCTTCAAGCCCGTGCAATTAGCCGTCGCCGGAACCTCGGACGGCGTCGTGGCGCCGAACAACTCCATCTGCGCACTCGGCGGGCGTCAGGCGGCTGAGGTCGCTCCGATGGCTGGCCAGACTCGTCGTCCCTGCCTCGCGGCACCTTGCGTTGCGTTGAGCGATGCTGGCCAAGCGCCCGGCACACGCGGCTTTCGGGGACGTGCAGGACATCCCTGCCATGCTCGATGCCTGCGCGGGGCTCGGACGCCTCCCTGGGCCGCCTCCCACAGGAACAGCTTGTCGGGGATGAGGTTCGCGATTGCCGTGGCCACGCTCGAGCCTTGCGAGACCGAAACATCGACCTGCCGCAGCTTGGCGCCGACATCTTCAGGATTACGCCGTTTCCCGTCATCGTCATGACCGGAAAACCATACCTCGCGGCTGACCACTCCGGCAGGGGCGGATCATGTGCGCACCACGACTGACGGACAACGACCTAAATACTGACGGACATCAGGGCCTCCCTTGGCGACCCGGCTACACTTGATCGAAGCTGCGATAGCACCCGGGACACGCTTGATGGTTCTTCGGGCAATCGGACCGGTCGACGCAGACGTATACCCTCGGAGGCCGACTTTCGCATGCGGATCACGATCGCCAAGATAGGCGCTGACCAACGCGACAGCGACGACGTTGCGCTGCAAAAGATGATACTCGTCAGCGTTGTTTTGACTTCCGCCGTGGCAGCAGCGGTATGGGGTCTCGTTTACATGGCCGCAGGAGCACGAATCGCCGGTGCCGTCCCCGCGGCGTACTGCGTCTTGTCGCTGGTCGATACAATCCTGTTCGGCATGATTCGCTGCTATGCGTTCTATCGTTTCACGCAGCTGATGTTAATATTGCTGCTTCCGTGCCTGATGATGATATGTCTGCGTGGTTTCCAGAATTCGAGCGCTGTCATCCTCTGGTCCACGCTCTGTCCACTGGGCGCCCTCGTCGTCCATGATCTTCGAGCTGCACGCCTTTGGTTCTTACTCTTCCTCATCCTGCTCGCCAGCAGTGCGCTTCTGCCGCCTCCCGGCAACTCCACGGACTTGCCTTCGACACTGGTCGCCTTTTTCTTTGTTCTGAACATCGGCTGCGTCGTAAGCGTTGTATTCTCAATGATGTATTATTTTGTTAAAACAAAAAATATGCTCCAAATCCGCTCAGAAATGTTGCTTTCAAACATTATGCCCGTCGAAATATCAAATATACTTAAAGGAGAATATCGCACGATCGCCGATCAGTACGACGACGCGACCATCTTGTTTGCTGATTTGGTGCAATTTACACCCATGGCTCAGTCGATGTCGCCCATGGAGTTGGTCGAGCTGCTCGATGAGGTCTTCATGTGCTTCGATGTGTTGGTTGAGAAATATCAATTGGAAAAGATCAAGACCATCGGCGATTGCTATATGGTTGTGGCCGGCGTACCGCGCCAGCGGGCCGATCATGCCCACGCGCTGGTGCGCATGGCGCTTGAGATGCAGGCGTGCGTGGCTGAGCGTGAGTTCTGCGGCAGGCTCCTCACATTCCGCATCGGCATGAACTCGGGGCCCGTGGTAGCAGGCATCATCGGCCGGAAGAAATTCATCTACGATCTATGGGGCGATGCCGTGAACATTGCCAGTCGCATGGAATCTCAGGGCCAGAGCAAGGCCATTCAGATCACGCATGCAACGTACAAGCTGATCAAGGATGACTTTGTTTGCGAATCGCGCGGGACGATCAGCGTCAAGGGATCGGGTTCAATGGAGATCTGGCACGTTTTGGGTGAAAGATCCGGTCGCCCGGTGATGCTTGTCACGTGATATATCGTTTAAGCGCGCGGCTGAGCCTGCACGTTTTGTTCTACAACATTGCGAGGTGATCCAGATCTTGATAAGCGGAAGTCCAGACTTTCCCGGGTCAGAGTGCCAATCACAGCGATCCGGACCCAACTCTCTTGCAGGCAACTTCGCCGCGAGGGCTCGCTCCGCGCCCAGGCTAACAATCCGTGTTCTTACACAGCTTGCCGCCTTCTCGGCCGTTCGGAAGGTCTGCTCGCCGGCGGTCTGATCGGCCCTGGGCGACCGGGGCTGTGCCCATGACCGACTGAAACGATCTCCCGTATGCCGAGCAGCGACTACGCCGTGCCGGCCAGATGCAGATCTTGCGCAGCCAAGGCTATCTGGCTCGGTCCCAAGCCGTCGATGCCCTGATGCGATCCCGCAAATTCCTGGCCGCCCCAGTCCTTGGCGTAAGAGATAGTGGTACGCCAGCAAAACGTTGACATGAAATGGCCTGAGTGCAATTGGACTTACTGGCGGAACGAGCCTAAAATATCGGGATCACCAGCTCGTTCCGAGCCCGTAGGCACTGGTGGCTGGGAGCGACGTGTGCTCCCGCCTGCTTCGCGTGAGCACGACGATGCCCGATCTCGAGCGGCACGCTCTGGTTGAGCAAACCAAGTCTCCCATCCGGAACGCTCAGCGGCCCCAGCTTGTCGGTCCTGCCGGAAACGACAGAAAGATCGCTCAGAGGACGCAGCAGGTCATCGAGCATCCAGTTGGGCTGACCGCGGACGAGGTGCTGCGCGAGAGTGAGGAGCGCTTCCGGGCCGTGGCCGAGCAAGCCGAGGCCGGCATCGTCATCGTCGACACCGGCCATCGGATGAGCTTCGTCAACGACCGCTACTGCGAGATCCTGAGGCGCACTCGAGATGATCTGCTCGGCCGCACCGTGCAGGAGCTGACCCACCCGGACGACTGGGCGATCAACGAACCCCTTTATCAGCGGGCCATGGCACAGGGCGCGCCCTTCACCATCGAGAAGCGCTACCTGCGTCCGGATAGCACGGCAGTATGGGTGCGCAACGTCGTCAGCGCCCTTCGCGACGAGACGGGCGCCATCGTTGGCGGCCTCGCGGTCTCGCTCGACATCACCGAACGCCATCAGGCTGAAGAGGCGTTGCGCGAGAGCGATGAGCGCTTCCGGCGCTTCGCCGAGCATTCGGCGAATGTGCTGTGGCTCGCGGATTTGGAGAGTGGACGGCTCGATTATCTCAGCCCGGCCTTCCGGCGCGTCTGGGGTATGCCCGCCGAGGACATGCCGGACCTTTCGCGTTGGCTCGCCAGCGTCCATCCGGATGACCGGGACGCCGCTGCGCAAGCGCTGGAGCGGGTGCGGGGTGGTGAGACGCTGATCCTGGAATACCGCATCCTGCGCGACTCGGACCGTGCGGTGCGTCGCATCCGCGACACCTTCTTCCCGATCCCGGGCAGCGACGGGCCGATCCGGTCAGCGGGTGGGATCGCGCAAGACATCACCGTCGACATGGGCCTGCGCGCCTACGTGGTGGCGGTCGGGGACGACGCCCGGAGCAGTCTCGTCGACACTCTGCAGGCCGCCGGTTACGCGGTGCAAGCCTTTGGAAGCGGTCAGGCGCTCCTCAAGATGGCGGGGTCACTAATACCGGGCTGCGTCGTGCTCGACCTCAAGGAAGCCGGCGACTTGGTTGTTGCAAGCGAGCTGAAGGCGGTCCGCGCGCACCTGCCCGTGGTGGTGGTCGGCGCGAGCAGGGGTGATGTCGGTTTCGGGGTCCGTGCCATGAAGGCGGGAGCGGTCGATTTCCTCGAAGCCCCCTGGGCACCGGAGGCGCTGCTCTTCGCCGTCAAGACGGCGCTCGCCGAGATCCACGCCAAGGCTGATCGGGTGCGCCGGGGCGACGAAACTTATGCCCGGATCGCAGCGCTGTCCGCTCGCGAGCGCGCAGTGCTGGAGGGCTTGCTCGCGGGCGGGACCAACAAGACGATCGCTCGTGGTTTGGGGCTGAGCCCGCGCACGGTGGAGATCCACCGGGCCCGAGTCATGGAGACGCTCGACGCCCACACCCTGCCCGAGGCGGTCCTGATGGCGACGGCCGCCAGTGTTCGTCCCGCCGATCACAGCGGTGACTAGGTTACGACCTAGCTCCTGCATGAAAAGGAGGTCGCCCTTGCACACCCACGTCGAGGTGGTCCTGCGCTGCCCTCCGTCTCGCGCGACGGATATAAGGCATTTCGGTTGCCGATTCAAAGTCACCGATGGCCTGCTACCCAGTGAGTGCCTCTGCACAAGGACGGCGTGATTGAAATCCCTACCGTTCTATTGAGATGTTGAGACCCGAATGCTGAACAGCTGCCGCCCAGTTTCATCAGCAACCGTCATGACCCATTCACCGACAGGCCAGATATCACCCAACGTATTATCGATCATCAACTCGCCGATGATCCTCAAGGCTTCCTTCCTGGCGGATTCTAAATTTGAAAGCTCGACTCCGTCTCTGTCGACGTAGCGACGAGCTTCGTTGATATGAAAATAATACAGGGGCATTCATTGCACAGCCAAATCGGGCAAATAGGTATACGGGAATGGGCAGGGCTCGGATCGGCCGAGAGAGCACTATCTGTCGGCTCTTTCAGCATCGCATAAGCGCGGAACTCTGCTGGTTGTTAAGGTAACATACAGCGCATTCGGGATGCCCTGACTGGTATTTCGGACTGGGCGAAGTGCGATGCCGCGGCATGGTAGCTGCATGGATGACTGGCATCAACTTCCTCTCCATTCAACTCATCCGAAGTGCGCCACATCTGGTCTACGCATTCAAGCTGTCGAACGATCCAGCGTTCGCCGCTCAGCTATCCGCATCGCCAGTAGTGAATAGGGGCTGGTTTCTCGATGGCAGCTTGTGGAAGAAGAGCAGCCATTTCAGTGGCTATGTCTGGAGATCCGAAATTGGCGCAATGCGGCCATCGGCCGCCTGCGACTTGGGCCGAACAGAATACGGTTTCGAGTTGCCCGGCTTGTGCGGTCACGTGCACCTTGGGGTGTACGCGCCGATGGGGACGGATTGATCGTTATCTCAGATCGTCAGCCCGCTTCCCACGACGATGATCTGGCCGCTGATGTAATCGGATTCGGGGGTGCAGAAGAGGTACACGGCGTTCGCGGCCTCCTCCGGGGTGCCGGCACGACCGAGTGGGATTGATCGTACCATCGTGTCCAGCATCTCCGGCCGGACGCCGACCTTGATGGTCTGGCCGCCGACCTCGATCTGCGCCTGTCCTCCGGCGAGGGGCTGCGTCAGACGGGTCTCGATGAGACCGAGCGTGACGCAGTTGACGTTCACCTTGTAGCGACCCCACTCCTTGGCCATCGTTCGCGTCAATCCGATCAGCGAGGACTTGGCGGACGAGTAGCCGACCTGCCCGACGTTGCCGCCGAGGCCGGCGATCGACGAGATGTTGACGACCTTCCGGAAGATCTCGCGCCCTTCGTCAGCCTCACGCTTCGCGAAGGTCCGGATCGCGTCGGACGCCGCGCGCAGAATGCGGAACGGGGCGACGACGTGTACGTCGAGCATCGCCTGGAACTGTTCATCGTTCGTGTTGCCGATCGTCGCGTCCTAGGTGTAGCCGGCGTTGTTGACGATGATGTCCAGCCCGCCGAGTTCATCGACGGCGGTCGCCACGAAGCGGTCGGCGAATGCCGCATCGGTCACGTCGCCGACGCAGGCGGCGGCTCGGTGGCCGGAAGCCCGCAGCTCGTCGAGGAGGGCCCCGGCAGGCCCCGCATCGAGATCGTTCACCACCACGCTGGCACCTTCGCGGGCGAGCTTGAGCGCGATGGCGCGGCCGATCCCCCGGCCGGAGCCGGTGACGAGCGCGACCTTCCCGGCCAGCCGGCCGGTTCCTCCATCATGAGACATCGGAACGGCTCCTTTCACTTGGCAGAGGGGCATGAACCGTCGAGCGGGCGCGCCGCCTCTTCGGCCGGGATCCTCCCGATGACCTTGAAGACGTCGAACCGCTCCTTGGCCGCGCCTTTCATCTCGTCGGGCGACCGAACCTGCGTCAGCAGCATCTCATGCAGCATGCGCCCGTCGGACCGCACCGTCCCGGACGAGACATACGCATCGTCGACCGGCATCGCACGGAGCTTCTTCGCGACCGTGTCGCGGTCGAGCGTGCCCGCGGCCTCGACCGCCTTGAGATAGTGGAGCACGGCCGAGTAGACGCCGATCTGCACCCAGCTCGGGCTGCGGCCCATCCGAGCCATGAAGCGCCGCGAGACGGCCTCGGCCTAGGGGCTCTGCGACCAGTAGAACGGGCTGGTGGTCAGGAGCCCCTGCGCGTTCTCCAGGCCGACCGCCAGGGCGTCGGCCTCGAAGAAGATGACGCCGAACAGGCGCTGGCCGGCTTTGGTCAGGCCGAACTCGTTCGCCTGCTTCAAGGAGTTCGTGGTGTCCTTGCCGGCGTTGAGGAGTGCGACGACCTGCGCACCCGACGACTGGGCCTGCAGCAGGAACGACGAGAAGTCGGGCGTGTTCAGCGGCGTCTTCACGCGGCCGACGATCTTGCCGCCGGCCGCCGTCACGACCGTGTTGAGATCGGCGGCGGCGGCCTCTCCGAACGCGTAATCGACCTGGAGGAGATACCAGTTCTTCAAGCCCTGGCGGGCCAGCTCCCGCCCGGCGCCATTCGCGAGGGCGAAGGTATCGTAGGTCCACTGGAACCCGCAAGGCGAGCAGAGAGCACCGGTGAAGCTCGACGCACCACCCCCGGATGAGAATAGCAGGCCGCCCTTCGCCCGTATGATCTCCTGCACGGCCAGCATGATACCGGAATTCGGTACGTCGAAGATGGCGTTGACGCGGTCGACGTCGAGCCATTGCCGGGCCGTCGTCGTGGCGATGTCCGTCTTGTTCTGGTGGTCCGCGGAGAGGATCGCGACAGGCTTGCCGAGGACCTTGCCGCCTAGATCCTCCAGGGCGAGCTCGGCCATGACCGTTGAGCCCTGGCCGGCGGCGTCGGCATAGGGGCCGGAGCGATCCGTCAGGATGCCGATCCGAACCTGCTCGTTCGTTTGCGCGCCGGCCGGGCCCGCGGCGAGCGCGAGCGCGAGCGCGACGCCGACGAGCCCCTTCAAGAACCGCCTCATGGTCCGTTTCCTCCTTGATCTATTTTTTGGATGCAACGCGGATCCGCGCCTGCCTGCCGACGCTTCGCCCGCTCAGGATCTAGCTGACTGCCGGATCTCGTTGCTGGAGCCGCGAATGACCCAGCAAAGTCCGATTCAAGCCGAGGGCCCGCCGTTCGTCGGCTGCTCGCGGTCCCAGGTCCCGGCGGTCACGCCGCGGCGACGCAGCTCGACTTTCTGAACCTTCCCCGTCGGCGTCTTCGGCAGTTCGCCGACGATCTCGACGTAGCGGGGTAGAGCGAAGCGCGGCAGGTCCCGATCGGCGTGGCGGACGATGTCCTCGGCCGTGCAGGGCGATGCCTGCTCCAGCACGACGGCGAGCATGACCTCGTCCTCGCCGCCCTCGATGGAGGCCGGCACCGCGAAGGCCGCGACCTCCACGACACCCGGAATGCCGATGACGCTCGCCTCGATCTCGTAGGAGGAAATTTTCTCGCCGCGGCGCCGGATGCAGTCGCGGATGCGGTCGACGAAGGTCAGATCGCCGTCCCGGTCTATGATCCCTGCGTCGCCCGTGCGGAACCAGAGGTTGCGCCAGGCCTCGACGGTCTTCTCGGGCATGCCGTCGTACCCGGCCATGAACCCGAACGGGGTACGGGGCCGGACTACGATCTCGCCGATCCGACCGGGATCGCGCCGCGTATCCGTTTCGGGATCGTGGATCTCGACCTCGAAATGGCGGTCGTAGACCCGTCCGGACGTGCCGGGGCGCGATGCGCCCGCCGATCCCCAGACCACGATGTTGACCTCCGTCATGCCGAAGCCGGACACGACGGTCTCGACGCCGAAGCGGGATTTCCAGATCGCCTCGTGCTCGGGCACGTTGGGCGCCGCGAGGATCAGCCGGAGCCGGTGGTCGCGGTCGTCCGGGCCGGGCGGCTGCTCGAATACGAAGGCGCTGAGGACGCCCAGCGTATTGGTCGCCGTGGCCCCCGTCGCGCGGATGTCCCTCAGCCAGGCCGTGGCGCTGAAGCGCTGCCTGACCATGGCGGTCGCACCCGCGATCAGGCATCCACCGACCTGCATGAAGAGCCCGTTGGCATGAAACAGCGGGAGGACGACGTAGTAGACGTCCCGTTCTGTCACCCGGACGTGATCGACGCTGCCGATACCGAACAGGAAGCAATGGGCGTGGGGCATCAGCACGCCCTTGGACGGTCCCGACGTGCCCGACGTGTACATGATGGCCGCGACGTCCGAGGCGCGCGGCATCGGCCCGTCGTAACGGGCGCAATCCCGCCAGCCGTCGAACCGGGCGTAGCGCCAGGGCTGCCCGTCTCCCGTGGCGGAGGGCGGCTCGTCGTCGCCGGTGAGGAGGACGGTGTCGAGGGCCGGCACCTCGCCCGCCAGGTCGCGCACGCGGTCCAGCAGGACCGGCGAGGTGATGGCGATCCGCGCGCCCGAGCTGCGCAGCTGATGCGCCAGGAAGGGACCCTTCAGCTCGGTGTTGAGGACGACGAAGACCGCCCCGAGCCGGCCGAGCCCGAGCCAGGCCCGCACGATGTCGAGGCCGTTTTGGAGGAGCACGACCACCCGGTCGCCGGGCGAGACGCCGAAGCGGCACAGGTGTTCCGCCACACGGCCCATGTCGTCGTGAGCCTGCGCATAGGAGAGGTTGTCTCCTTCGATGAGGCCGACGAACGTCTTGTCCGGCCGCTCTCGTGCGTGGTGGGCGAGGGCCTCGGGGTAGAGCCAGCGCTCCGGAGCGTCGATTTCGGGATACATCGCGCGGTTGCCCTCAGATTCGCTCGTAGAGCGTCACCACGCAGGCGCCGCCGAGTCCGATATTGTGCTGCAGCCCGAGGCGTGCGCCCTCGACCTGCCGCGACCCGGCCGCGCCGCGCAGTTGCCAGGCCAGTTCGGCGCACTGCGCCCAGTCCGGTCGCGCCGAGCGGGTGCCCCTTGGACAGCAGCCCGCCGGACGGATTCGTCACGACGCGCCCGCCATAGGTGTTCTGGCCGTCCCACACGAACTGCTCGGCGGTCCCTGGCGGGGTCAGACCGAGACCTTCGTACGAGATGATCTCGTTCGCCGTGAAGCAATCGTGCAGTTCGCAGACATCGATCTCGGACGGGTCTACGCCTGCCTCATCGAAGACCTGCCTTGCCGCGACAGCCGTCATCTCGGCGCCGACCACCTTGAGCATGTCCCGCTCCTCGAAGGTGGAGGAGAAATCGGTGGTCATGGCCTGGCCGCGGACGGCGACCGGCGAGACGATCCCGCGGCGCTGGGCGAAGTCCTCGGATACGACGATCGCCGCGGCGGCCCCGCAGGTCGGCGGGCAGCATTGAAGCCGGCTGATCGGTCCGTAGAGATGCGTCGAGGCCAGGATCTCCTCGACGGTAAGGGGGGTCCGGAAGATCGCACGCTCGTTGACGGCGGCGTGGCGCCGCGCCTTCTCGGTCACCTTGGCGAAGGTTTCGTTCCGGGCGCCGTAGCGCCGCTGGTACTCCTCGCCAGCGCCGGCGAAGAGCTTGACCGCCATCGGCAGATCGGCGCGTCCGGCGCTCCGCGCGAAGACGTCGTCGGCGACCTCCGTGAAGCCGGAGAGCGGCGTCGGTCGGTCGTCGAAAGACTCCTGCAGGGCGCCCGGCCGCATCTGCTCGAAGCCGAGCGCGAGCGCGCAATCGACCATGCCGGAGGCGACGGCCTGCCGCGCGAGGAACAGCCATGGGTCCTTCGGAGCCCGGCACGCCGCACGGACGACCATCCCCGGACCCCGTGGTGATCCTGGCCGATCTCTTCCCAGGCGGTCCGTCGGTCACGGGGATCTGGGAGCGGGCTGGGGGTGACCCGAGCCGCCTCGACGCCTCCGGCGACGGCAACGCCCAATGGCGGGCCGCCTTGGGCAAGTTCCGGCGCGGCGGCGGAGGGGCGAACATCACCGCCGAAAGCTTGTTCGCGGTGGTGCGGGACGAGTACCCGAAATACTCGGATCTGCCGGCCCTCGAACGCGCCCTGGCGAGCCTCAGCCCACGCTAAGTAGGGAGTGGATCGGCGTCCCGGAAGGTCCAGCCCCTTGATAGCTCCTACGCGCTTATACCACGAGGTCTTCGTTCGTAGCGGTGGGCGCCGAAAGGTGTCGGTGTGGTAGCCATCCTCCTCAATGAGGCTGCCGGGGGTTACAGGGCTGGCGGGTGGTCGCGTTCGTCGAGGGCATGATAAGGCTCCATTCGAGCAGCGACCAGCATCACACCCCGCCCGCGAACTAACCGTCGGTGGGCACGCAGCAATATCGATCTACTCCGCGAGATCAGTCTGCCCAGTAGCGGACATTCGGGAAGACGGCTTTGGGTCAGGAGTTGCTGCGGCATGTTCGGCTTGCAACTTTGTCATAGCCCGTCACGAACACGAACGGCTAGCCTGCATCCTGCAACGCTGATGCTGATATTTACACACCTGCATTCGGTGAAAGCATCTGGTAATCCAACCAGAGCGCTCGTGGAGGTAAGCGTTTTTCCGAGTTAAAGGACGGGATCGAACCCGTCTCCGGGCGCCAGCATCAGAGTCTTGCGGAAGCGCGATATCCTGAGTGTGAGAGGACGCCCGACATCCGGAACTTTGCAGCCGCCGAAACAGCGTATTGAGAGGCGCACCGTACGCGATATTACGCCAAGGCTTTGCGGCGGCACCGCAATCCTGGATCTGCGGTTCAAGAGTTGTCAACAAGAATGGGTGGTGGGGGAAGTAGGACTCGAACCTACGAAGGCATAGCCAGCGGATTTACAGTCCGCCCCCTTTGCCGCTCGGGACATTCCCCCACGCTGCCGTTGTCGGCAGGGGCCGCCGGTCGGCGACGGGGCCCTTATGGTGGGGCGGCCGGGGGGTGTCAAGTCGGTTGCAGGGCCGGCTAAGCTGTCGACACGACGCTGCTCAGTCGGCCTCCGCGACGTCGCACAGGCGCAGCTCGACCCGGTCGCTGCCGCGCCAGCGGTCGCGGGAGAGGGTGCCGGCGGCGTGGACGTCGCGGCCGATATGCGAGAGCAGCAGCCGCCCGACCGGCGATTCCGCCGCCCGGAAAGCGATGGCGCCGACCGCCACGCCGTCGCGGCCGCGCAGCTGCGCCTTGACGTGGCCGGTGCCGACGACGCGGGCATCGGCGACGCGGTGCCGAGCCAGCGCGAAGACCGGCTCCGGCGCGCCCTGGCCGAACGGACCGGCCCGCTCGACGGCGTCCGACAGGTCCGGCTGCACGCCGCCGGCGGAGACGAGGCCGTCGACGAGCAGCGCCTCGCCGAGGCGCGCCTCCGCCACCGAGGCCGCGAGGTCGCCGGCCAGAGCCTCGCGGAAGCGGTCGAGGTCGAGAGCTGCGAGCGTCACGCCCGCCGCCATGGCGTGGCCGCCGCCCTTGGCGGCGAGGCCGGCCTCGACGCAGGCCCGGACCGCCCGGCCGAGATCGGCGCCGGGGATCGAGCGTCCGGAGCCGGTGGCGGTGCCGTCCTGGCGCAACGCGAAGGCGAAGGCCGGGCGGCCGAAGCGCTCCTTCAGCCGCGCCGCGATCAGGCCGACGACGCCCGGATGCCAGTCCGGGCTGCCGGTGACGAGGACCGGCTGGTCGGGATCGCGCTCGAGGCGCATCCCCATCTCGGCCTCGGCCTCCGCGACCGCGGCAGCCTCGATCGCCTGGCGCTCGCGGTTGAGCGTATCGAGCTGCGCCGCGATGCCGGCGGCCTCGATCGGGTCCTCGCACAGGAGCAGGCGGGCGCCCAGGGTCGAATCGCCGATACGTCCGCCGGCATTGATGCGCGGTCCGAGCAGGAAGCCGAGATGCCAGGCCTGCGGTGCCTCGGAGAGACCGGCCGCGTCGAGGAGCGCGGCGAGCCCCAGCCGGCCGCGCCCGCGCATCACCGCCAAGCCCTGGCGGACGAAGGCGCGGTTGAGGCCGTGGAGCGGCACCACGTCGGCGACCGTGGCGAGCGCCACGAGGTCGAGCCCGGCCATGAGGTCGGGGATGGTGAGCCCGTCCCGGCGCAGGCGCCGGTTGAGCGCCACCAGCGTCAGGAAGACCACGCCGGCGGCGCAGAGATGGCCGAGGCCCGACAGGTCGTCGAGGCGGTTCGGGTTGACGACGGCGCGGGCCGGCGGAAGCAACTCGGGCGCGCCGTGATGATCGAGCACCACCACGTCCATCCCGAGACGGGCCGCCTCGGCCAGCGGCTCGTGCCCGGCGGTGCCGCAATCGACGGTGACGAGGAGGGTGGCGCCCTCCTCGGCCAGCATCCGCACCGCCGCGGCGTTGGGGCCGTAGCCCTCGGTGATGCGGTCGGGGATGTGGAGCCGGTAGGGCACGCCGAGGTCGCGGAGCGCACTCGCCAGCAGCGCGGCGCTCGCCGCCCCGTCGACGTCGTAATCCCCGAAGATCGCGACCTTCTCGCGCTTGAGGATCGCCGCGGCGAGGCGGTCGGCCGCTGCCTCCATGTCGACCAGCACCGCGGGGTCGGGGAGGAGATCGCGCAGGCGCGGCTCTAGGAAGCCCGGCACCGCGTGCAGATCGACCCCGCGGCCGGCCAGCACCCGGGCCAGGACCTCCGGCAGGCCGTGCCCCTGCGCGATCGCGACGGCCAGGCTCTGAGCCTGCGCGGAGGCGCAGCGCTCGTGCCAGGGCCGCCCGAGGGCGGAGCGGTGAACGTCGAGGAGCGGGCGGGGCAGGTCGAGGAGCGTGGACACGGAAGGGAGTGTAGCGGGATTCGCGGACGCGCGCTGCCGCAGCCGGGCGACACCTGGGGGTTGGGTGATGCCCCCTTCCGGCAGGCCCGCACCCGAAGCCTGCCCTGCAGAGTGGGGAGGGTTCGGGTGCGGGCCCTGAAAATGCGAAAAGCGGGGCACAAGGCCCCGCTTTCCTGTTCGGGGCCATCGCCCCGGTTCACACGACCCGTCGCCGAACGAGCGTCAGAGATTCTTGACGATCTCGTCGACCACCTTCTTGGCGTCGCCGAACAGCATCATGGTGTTGTCGCGGAAGAACACCTCGTTCTCGACGCCGGCATAACCCGAGCCCATGCCGCGCTTGATGAACAGCACGGTCTTCGCCCGCTCCACGTCGAGGATCGGCATGCCGTAGATCGGCGATTGCGGATCGGTCTTGGCGGCCGGGTTGGTGACGTCGTTGGCGCCGATCACGAAGGCCACGTCGGCCTGCGGGAATTCGCCGTTGATGTCCTCCAGCTCGTGCACCTCGTCGTAGGGCACGTTGGCCTCGGCGAGCAGCACGTTCATGTGGCCCGGCATGCGGCCCGCCACCGGGTGGATGGCGTACTTGATGTCGACGCCGGCCTTCTTGAGCTGGTCGGCCATCTCGCGGAGCGAGTGCTGGGCCTGCGCCACCGCCATGCCGTAGCCCGGCACGATGATGACCTTCTCGGCGTTCTTCATGATGAAGGCCGCATCATCCGCCGAGCCCTGCTTGACCGGCCGGGTCTCGACCTGACCGCCACCGGAGGCCGCCGCGGCGTCGCCGCCGAAGCCGCCGAGGATCACCGAGATGAACGAGCGGTTCATCGCGTGGCACATGATGTAGGACAGGATCGCGCCCGAGGAGCCGACCAGCGCGCCGGTGATGATCAGCGCGAGGTTGCCGAGCGTGAAGCCGATGCCCGCGGCCGCCCAGCCCGAATACGAGTTGAGCATCGAGACCACGACCGGCATGTCCGCGCCGCCGATCGGGATGATCAGGAGGCCGCCGAGCACGAAGGACAGGATCACGATCAGCCAGAACAGCACCTTGCTCTCGCCGCCGATGAAGCCGGCGAGGAGCGCCACCAGCACGATGGCGAGCACGATGTTGATGGCGTGGCGCTGCGGCAGCATGATCGGCTTGCCCGACATGCGACCATCGAGCTTGAGGAACGCGATCACCGAGCCGGTGAAGGTGATGGCGCCGATGGCGACGCCGAGGCCCATCTCGAACAGCGACTGCTTGTGGATGTGGCCGTTCTCGAGGATGCCGAAGGCCTGCGGCGCGTAGAGGGCGCCGGCCGCCACCGCGACGGCCGCGAGACCGACGAGGGAGTGGAAGGCCGCGACGAGCTGCGGCATCGCGGTCATCGGCACGCGCTTGGCGATCACCGCGCCGGCGCCGCCGCCGATGCCGAGGCCCAGCAGCACCAGGAACCAGGCGCCGACGCCGGACGGCGCGTGGCCGACCAGCGTCGTCAGGATGGCGATGCCCATGCCGATCATGCCGTACAGGTTGCCCTGTCGGGAGGTGGTCGGGTGGGACAGGCCCCGCAGCGCCAGGATGAACAGGACGCCGGAGACGAGGTAGAGGAGCGAGGAGACGTTCTCCGACATCGCCTCAGGCCTTCTTCTTGTACATGCTGAGCATGCGCTGGGTGACGAGGAAGCCGCCGAAGATGTTCACGCTGGCAAAGACGAGGCCGATGAAGCCGAAGAACCGGGCCCAGCCGGTGCCCTTCTCGATCAGCGGCACGCCGACGGCGAGCAGCGCGCCGACCACGATCACCGAGGAGATCGCGTTGGTGACGGACATCAGCGGAGTGTGGAGGGCCGGGGTCACCGACCAGACCACGTAGTAGCCGACGAAGATCGCCAGCACGAAGATCGCGAGGCGGAACACGGTGGGGTCGATGGCGCCGTGGGTCACGGCGGCCACGCCGTGGCCGACGCTGTCGGCGATGATCGCGGCCTGGTCGGCGGCACGGGCGGCGATGTCGGCCGCGTTGCGGGCGGCGGCAGCGGCGGCGCGCGCCTGCTCGGCCGCCTGGTCGGGGGGAAGGGTAGCCATGAGGTCTCCTCCGATTGCGGGCGAGCGGCTCACGCCGCCTTGGGCTGGAAGTTCGGGTGGACGACGGCGCCGTCGCGGGTCAGGCAGGTCGCCTTGACGAGCTCGTCGTCCCACTTCACCGCCAGCGCCTTCGCGGCCTTGTCGACCAGGGTCTCGACGAAGGCGTAGAGGTTGCGGGCGTAGAGGCTCGACGAGGTGGCGGCGAGCCGGCCCGGCACGTTGGCGTAGCCGACGATCTTCACGCCGTTCTCGGTCTCGACGATCTCGTCGGCCTTGACGCCCTCGACGTTGCCGCCGCGCTCGACCGCGAGGTCGACGAGCACCGAGCCCGGGCGCATCGCCGCCACCATGTTGGCGGTGACGAGCTTGGGCGCCGGACGGCCTGGGATCAGCGCGGTGGTGACCACGATGTCCTGCTTGGCGATGTGGCTCGCCACCAGCTCGGCCTGCTTCTTGCGGTATTCGGCCGACATCTCCTTGGCGTAGCCACCCGCGGTCTCGGCCTGCTTGAACTCCTCGTCCTCGACGGCGACGAACTTGGCACCGAGGGACTCGACCTGCTCCTTGGCGGCGGGCCGCACGTCGGTGGCGGTCACCACCGCGCCGAGGCGGCGGGCGGTCGCGATGGCCTGGAGGCCGGCGACGCCGGCGCCCATCACGAAGATGCGGGCCGCCGGCACGGTGCCGGCCGCGGTCATCATCATCGGCAGGGCCCGGCCGTAGACGGCGGCGCCGTCGACCACCGCGCGGTAGCCCGCGAGGTTGGCCTGGCTCGAGAGCACGTCCATCACCTGGGCGCGGGTGATGCGGGGCATCAGCTCCATGGCGATCGCGGAGACGCCGGCATCCGCCATCGCCTTGACCTCGGCCTCGTGGCCGTAGGGGTCCATGATCGCGACCACGATCGCGCCGCGCTTGAGCACGGGCAGCTCGTCGGCGGCGGGGCGGCGCACCTTGAGGACGACATCCGCCCCCTCGGCAGCGGCCTTGGCGTCCGGCGCGATCGAGGCACCGGCGGCCTCGTACTCGGCATCCGGTACGCCGGCTTTCAACCCCGCCCCCGACTGCACCGTCACCTCGGCCCCGAGAGCCTTGTACTTCTTCACCGTTTCCGGGACTGCCGCGACCCGCGGCTCCGCCGGATCGGTCTCGGATAGGACCGCGATCCGCATTCAGACTTCCTTTGGTCGATACACGGCGCGGCGCGCCGATCCCCCCTCCAGGGCGGCATGTACAAGGCCACGCCTGCCCTACAACTGTAAAGCCGTTCCCTGTCGCGAGGGAACGGCTTCCGTTACGAATTTCTCACGATTAAATCACGCGCAATTTATAGGCGCGAGAAGGGAAGGGGCGGGAAGGCCGCCCGCGCCCTTAGTAGAAGGCCAGCATCAGCGCGAGCAGCAGGGCCACCACGGCAGGGGCGCGCCAGCCGATGGACGGCGAGAGGGCGCCTATGGCCCCGGCAAAGCCGCCCAGCACTACGCCCACGATGGCGCTGATCCAGGCCTCGCGCACGCCGCCGACGGCGAGCGACAGCACCCAGCAGATCACGACGCCGGTGGCGATCTCGACGAAGGTGACGAAGCCGCGATAGGTGGCCTCGTGGGACGGGCCGTCCATCTCCGGGCTGTAGGCGGAGTCGGTGGCGTGTGTGATGTCGGCCATGATGCGGTAGACCCCGTCTTGTGCTCGTTGGCCGGGCTTTAGCGCATGCTCAAGGTCCCGGCAATCAGCCGTAGCAAGGCCCGCGCACCTCCCACGGGTCTGCGCGGCCAAGCTGCAAATCGTTGTGGATATTCGGGTCTTCGACACGGTCACGGGCCCGCACGCCCCTCGTCGGCCGAAGGTCGAAGTGCGGGACCGCACCTTTTTCCAGTTCGAAAGCGGCGGAGCGCCGGTTCGGCGCCCCCCGTCAGGCCGGTTGCGGCAGACCTGCCTTCTCCAGCGCCGCGTGCTGCCGGGCGGCGAGGTCGTCGAGGGAGAAGCGGTCGATCTGTGCCTCGAACAGGCGGTGGTAGTTCAGTTCCGAGCGCAGGTGCAGGAACACCGCGCCGAGCCCGACCGCCGCCCGGTCCATGAACACGAATTCCCGCGGCACCGTCACGGGGCCGCGCTCCTTCAAGGCCCGGTGCACCTCGAAGGCCTGGCGGCGGCCGTACTCGCTCGGCTTGACGCCGTCCGCCACCGTGCGGACCCGGTCCTCGAGGAGCGGCCCGTAGATGAAGCGGGCCCAGATGTTCAGGATGTCGACAAGGTCGCGGGTCAGATTGCGGAAGCCCCAGCTCTCGTAGGCGTGGACGATCCGGGCTTCGTCGCCGTGCAGCAGTCCCTTGTAGAGGTCGACCACGCCGCCGACGAAACGGGGATGGAAGATGCGGATGCAGCCGTAATCGAGCAGGTTGATCCCTTGCGGCTCAGCCCCCTCGGAGAACACGGTGTAGTTGCCGAGATGGGGGTCGCCGTGGATCACCGCGGCACGGCTGAAGGGATGCCACCAAGCCTGGAACATCGCGTGGGCGAGGCGGTTGCGCACCTCCAGCGGCCCGCCGGTGAAAGCCAGGATCTTCTCGCCCTCGAGCCAGCCCTGGGTGAGCAGGCGCTTGGTCGAGAGGTCCGGATACACGACCGGGACCCGCACCGTCTCGACGCCCTTGAGCACGTCGGCGTAGAGGGCAGCATGCTTCGCCTCGCGGGTGTAGTCGAGCTCTTCGCGCACCCGATCGCCGATCTCCTTGGCGATCTCGCGGGTGTCGATGACCGAGCTGATGCGCCGGTGCAGCGCGAAGGCGAGCTCGAGCTGTTTCAGGTCCGCCTCGACGGCGGATTGCATGTCCGGGTATTGCAGCTTGCAGGCGAGGGCCACGCCGTCCAGGGTCTCGGCCCGGTGGACCTGGCCGAGGGAGGCGGCGGCGGCCGGGCGCAGGTCGAACTGACCGAAGCGGTCCTTCCACTGGGGCCCGAGCTCGGCCGCCATGCGGCGCTTGACGAAGGCCGCACCCATCGGCGGTGCCTCGGATTGCAGCTTCTGCAGCTCGGCGGCGTATTCGGGCGGCAGCAGGTCCGGCACGGTGGCGAGCAGCTGCGCCACCTTCATGATCGGCCCTTTGAGGCCGCCCAGGGCCTGGGCCAGGGCCGCGGCGCTCGACATGTCCTCGCCCTTGCGGCCGAGGAGCCGCGCACCGGCCATCCGGGCGGCGACGCCGCCCACATTGGCACCGACCTTCGCGTAGCGGGCGGCGCGGGCGGAGAAGCGATTGGCTTCGCTGTCGGAAGCGGACATGCGGGATGAGGCTCGTGTGAGGAGGCGCGCAGGGACCTGCACGCCGGACATGGAGCCTTAGATAAGCCCAGGCCCCGGGACCGCCAGGGCGACCGGACAGCGCGGGGGCGACGCCGTGATCCGGACGGGCATGAGCCGGACGGGACGGTCCAACCCCCGTCAGGTCTGCCGCAGGGCGGCACGCAGGACCCGCACCATCTCCTCGATGGCGCCGTCCTGATCCTGGGCGCGGACCGCGTAGTCAACGGAGGCGTCGAGATGGGTGCTGATGAGCTGGAGCACCGCCTCGCGGACCGCCGCCGTGATGGCGTTCATCTGCTGCACCTCGTCGAGGCAGTAGCGGTCCTCCTGCACCATGGCCTGGAGGCCGCGCACCTGGCCCTCGATGCGCTTGAGGCGCTGAAGGATAGGCTTTTTCTCCTCTTCGGTGCGGCGAATCTGGAGGCGCCCGTCGACGTATTGGTAATCCATTGATGTGCCTTCCCCGACCGTGGGTCCGCCTCGTCCGGGGGCGCGGGCGGCCCGGGCGACGTCGGGTCTGGTGATCGATTGCCGCCCTGTCCCTAAGGAACGGCAATCGATCTTACATCAGGGGCGCGCAGGTCAAGCTCAATCTTGGCGCATGGCCTGCACGCCCGCATGCCTCACGGCCTAGATCTTGCTGTTGGTGACCGGCGCGGAGGTCATCTGCTCCTTCTGGGCGCCGGAATCGGGCCGGGCCGGCCCGAGGACCGGCTCCTCGCCGAGCGGCTCGAAGGCCTTGAAGTAGAACTGGCCCTTGCCGTCGATCGACGGGCCTTCGGAGTAGCGGCCGGGCGGAACCGGCGTGCCGTTACGCTCGGTGCCCATGAACATGTAGCTGAACTCCTTGGCCTCCTTCGACTGGTCGAAGCTGTTGGGCACCGGCAGCGACTCCTTCAGACCCCCCATGTCCTCGATGATCGCCAGCCATTGCTGCTGGTGCATCGTATCGCGGGCGATCAGGAAGCTGAGCATGTCCTGCATGCCCTTGTCGTGGGTGGAGTTGTAGAGCCGCACCGCCAGGGTCCGGCCGGTCGCCTCCGCCGCCACGTTGCAGAACATGTCGCCGACGAGGTTGCCGCTGGCATAGACATGCGAGCAGTCGAACGGCACGCCGTCGCAATCCGCCGGGAGGGCCGCCATGCCGGTGGAGAGCAGGTGGCGCTGAAGCATGCCCTCGACCACGTGCCGCGGCCGCTCGCCCCCCATCACCGCGCCGACGATCGGGTTGGCCTGGGCGGACGTCTCCTGCAGCGTCGCCGGCGCATCCTCGAGGTTGAGGGCGACCGCCGTCGATAGCATCTCGATGTGGCTGATCTCCTCGGTGGCGGTGTTGAGCAGCACGTCGCGGTACTTCGTGCTCGGCCCGCGGGCGCCCCAGGCCTGGAAGAAGTACTGCAGGCAGACGCGGATCTCGCCCTCGATGCCGCCGATCGCCTGCTGAAGCTGACGGGCGAACAGGGGATCGGGCTTCTCGACCTTCACCGGGTACTGCAGGCGCTTGTCGTGATAGTACATCGGGGTCTCCTGACCGTTCGTCTGGGTGATCCCGGGCGCGGCGCGCCGGTCACGCCATCCTGAGATAGATATACTCAGCATGGGTATTGGAATCGCCGACTAACGCCTCGCCAGTGAGGTGGTTCGAGCGTGGCGGGCGGTTTTTTCGCGGAGAGGAGCGGGACGCTCGCGGCGAGGCCGGTCGACGATGGCGTCGGGTACTTTCCCCTCCGGGGAATCCAGGGGAGGGGGTCGTCGTGCCTCGACGCGCAGACGCGATCAGATCGCGTTGCGCGGGTGCGCTGCCCGCCCGCGAAGCGAGAGAAGGGGCCTCGCGCTTCTCTCGATGACGCCCAGGCTCATCGCCCGGCCGACGCGAGAGACGATAAAACCGGGCCCCGGCCGAAGCCGATCCCCGGTCTCACCCAGTTGATAATGATGTCCAGCCAAACACCGGTTTGGTGGAGCTGAGGGGATTCGAACCCCTGACCTCCGCAGTGCGATTGCGGCGCTCTCCCATCTGAGCTACAGCCCCGCCGAAAGCGGGTATATGTCGTATCGCCGAAGCGATGTCACTACCCGGTGGCTCCGTACCACCTGCCTGCCACCCTGCCAACCCTGCGTTAACCACGAAGGGCAGGCCTGGTGGAGCTGAGGGGATTCGAACCCCTGACCTCCGCAGTGCGATTGCGGCGCTCTCCCATCTGAGCTACAGCCCCGTCCGAGGCGGGTGCCTTGTAGGCCGGCCCTTCTCAGCCTGTCAATTCCCTTGGTGGGCCCGCCGCGATGCGATTGCGCGCGGGTGCCCCGGGCTCGCACGGACCGCGCATGCGCTCGATTCTCTGGCTCATCGACAACATCATCACGCTCTACGTGTACCTGCTCATCGCCAGCGCCGTGCTGAGCTGGCTGGTGGCCTTCAACGTGGTCAACGTGCGCAACCCGATCGTGTCGCAGATCGGGGAGTTCCTGTACCGGGTGACCGAGCCGGCCCTGCGGCCGATCCGGCGCATCCTGCCGAATCTCGGCGGCATCGACATCTCGCCGATCATCCTGGTCCTCGGCCTGTTCTTCCTGCGCAACCTGATGTTCGAACTCCTCGCCGGCATGGTGTGAGATCGGCGATGGCCTCGCCCTGGCGGGTTGTTCCCACGGGGATCGAGGTCCGGGTGCGGGCCACCCCGCGGGGCGGGCGCGACGCCCTCGACGGCGTCGAGACCCGGGACGACGGCGTGGCCGTGCTGAAGGTGCGGGTGCGGGCGGCACCGGAGGACGGCGCCGCCAATGCGGCGATCCGGGACGTGCTGCGGCGCGCCCTCGGCCTCCCGGCTGCCTCGGTGACGCTCGCCACCGGGGCCACCGCGCGGATCAAGCTGTTTCGCATCGCCGGCGACGGGCCAGCCCTCGCCGAGCGCCTGCAGAGCCTCACCGGCGAGCCGCCCATCGTCGGGGCTTGACCGTTGGGCGGGGCTGCGCCTCAAATCGCCGGGAGCGGCCTGCTCCCGCCGGCCCAGAACCATTCAGAGCCTGCCCGGCCTCGCGAGTGCCCGGCAGGCTCTCGCACGAGAGGCGCAGGCTCTCGCACGAGGCGCGACGATGAAGACCAATCCGGGCCGTTTCTTCGAGGATTTCCGCCTCGGGGAGACCATCCGCCACGCCACCCCGCGCACGGTCACCACCGGCGACGTGGCGCTCTACACCGCGCTCTACGGCCCGCGCTTCGCGGTGCAATCCTCCGACGCCTTCGCGGCGGCCTTCGGCTACGCTCGAGCGCCCCTCGACGACCTGCTGGTCTTCCACGTCGTGTTCGGCAAGACGGTGCCGGACATCTCGCTCAATGCGGTGGCCAATCTCGGCTACGCGGAAGGCCGCTTCCTGCGCCCGGTCTATCCGGGCGAGACCCTGAACGCGGTCTCGGAGGTGATCGGCCTCAAGGAGAGTTCGAACCGCCAGACCGGCGTCGTCTACGTCCGCTCCACCGGCTACGATGCTGAAGGAGCGGCAGTGCTGAGCTATTGCCGCTGGGTGCTGGTGCGCAAGCGCGACCCCGAAGCGACGATCGAGGCGGAGGCGGTGCCGAGCCTCGCCAAGGCGGTCGCTCCGGAGGAACTGGCGGCGGCCATGCCGCCTCTCAACCCGCAGGGCTACGATCTCGGCCTCGCCGGCAGCCCGCACCGCTTCGGCGACTACGCCGTGGGCGAGCGCATCGACCATGTCGATGGCATGACCGTCGAGGAGGCCGAGCACCAGATCGCCACCCGGCTGTTCCAGAACACCGCCAAGGTCCATTTCGACGGCTACGCCGCGAAGGATACCCGCTTCGGCAAGCGCCTGATCTATGGCGGCCACGTCATCTCGCTCGCCCGGGCCCTGAGCTTCAACGGCCTCGGCAACGCCTTCTCGATCGCGGGCATCAATGCCGGGCGCCACGTCGCGCCGCTCTTTGCCGGCGACACGGTCTATGCCTGGAGCGAGGTGGTGGCGACTGCCGACCTGCCGGGCCGGAGCGACGTCGGAGCCCTGCGCCTGCGCACGATCGCCACCAAGAACCAGCCCTGCACCGCTCATCCGGACAAGACGGCCGAGGGCGCCCACCCGGCGGTGATCCTCGACCTCGACTACTGGGCGCTGATGCCGCGCTGAGGAAGCCATGCCGATGTCGGGTTGGGGCGCACCGACATCGGTACCGAATCGGCCCGGGCAGGAAATCTTTCTCTTAACGTAACGCCCCCTTCATAGTTGTTCGTACATGAGGATCGAACGACGAGCCGGGCCGACGACCAGATGCTGAAGCGCTTCTCCCGCAAGAACGAATTTCTCGAACTGCTCGCGACGCGCGCCGGCGTCGGCCTGTGGGAGGTGGTCCCGTACCAGGGCGACCTCACGCATCCGAAGACCCGCGTGACCTGGACGCCGGAATTCCGCCGCGTCGTCGGCTATTCGACGATCGAGGACTATCCGGACAAGCTGGATTCCTGGTCGCGCCGGATCTATCCCGAGGACGTGGATCGCATCATGACCGCCTTCGCGGCGGCGATCAAAGACGTCAAGAACCAGGGCGCCTACGACGTCAAGTACCGGATCGTGATGCCGGACGGGAAGCCGCGCTGGTTCCGCGCCACCGGCGGCGCCTCCTACGACGCGAACGGCGTGCCGGTGCGGATCTGCGGCTCGCTGGTCGACATCCAGGCCGAGATGGACATCAAGACCAACGACGAGGCGCGGGCCAAGCGGATCGACGAGATGGTCGCCGGCTTCGCGCAGGACTCCCACGCCCTGTTCGCCAGCCTGTCGAAGGCCGCCGCGGAGATGCAGGCAGCCGCCGCCTCGATGGCCGGCACTGCCGACCAGACCAGCGCCCGTTCGAGCGCGGTGGCGGGCTCCGCCACGCAGACCTCGACCAATATCGGCACGGTCGCGGCGGCCTCGGAGGAGCTGGGCAGCTCCGTCACCGAGATCGGCCGCCAGGTCCAGGGCTCGGCGGCCCTCGCCGAGGCGGCGGTGGTCGAGGCGGATGGAACCGCGCGCCTGGTGCAGGAGCTGAGCGGCGCGGTGAGCAAGATCGGCGACGTGGTGAGCCTGATCTCCTCGATCGCCGGGCAGACGAACCTCCTGGCGCTCAACGCCACGATCGAGGCGGCGCGTGCCGGCGAGGCGGGACGGGGCTTCGCGGTGGTCGCCGCCGAGGTCAAGGAACTCGCCAACCAGACCGCCAAGGCCACCGACGAGATCTCCTCGCAGATCGCCCGGATCCAGGATTCGACCGCGCAGGCCGTATCGGCGATCGGCGGCTTCGGCGCCCGCATCCGCGAGATCAGCAGCGTGACGACGGCGATCGCCGCCGCGGTGGAGGAGCAGAACGCCGCGACCCAGGAGATCGTCCGCAACGTCTCCCAGGCCGCCGCCGGCGCGGGGGACGTGATGAGCGGCACCGCCAGCGTGTCGGCCTCCGCCGAGGAGACCGGCCGGACCGCCGCACGGGTGACCACCGCCTCGTCCGAGGTGTCGGATCGCACCCGCGAGCTGAGCGCGCAGACCGAGGCCTTCCTCCGGAATGTCCGGGCGGCCTGACCGCCCGTCGGCCGCCGCTCAGGCCACGGTCCGGGCGGCGGTGAAGCGGCGGAACGCCTCCAGGGTCTCGCCGCTGACATGGTGCTCGATGCCCTCTGCGTCGCAGCGTGCCACGTCCGGGCTGACGCCGAGGGCGAGCAGGAACGATTCGACGATGCGGTGGCGCTCCCGCGCCTCCGCGGCCAGCGCACGGCCGGCCTCGGTGAGGAACACGCCCCGGTAGGGCCGCTGCTGCACCAGCCCATCCTCGGCCAGGCGCTTGAGCATCTTGGCCACGGTCGGTTGCGCTACGCCGAGGCGGGCGGCGATGTCGACCTGGCGTGCCTCGCCGCCGTCGCCAATCAGGTCGGCGATCAGCTCGACGTAATCCTCGACCAGCTCGAGCCGGCGCGCCTCGCGCACCTGCCGGAAGCCGGCGGAATGCGCCTCGGCATCGACCAGGGCGGCAGGCTCGCGCGGGTGATCGGGGTCCTGCATGGAATTCGCTTCTACCGCCTCTGCTGCGTGATCCGCCCTCGGGTCCGTGGTCTTCTTAGCCGAGGACGGGCCGGGTGTGCAGAGGGCGGCACCCGCGCGGCCCGGTGTCCCACGGGAATGTCGAGAATTTCGTCCCCTGCCCGCCCGCAAGGAGAGGCGAGGGCCGACGCTCCCGGGGCAAGTCGAGGCCGGGACGCCGCGTGATCGATCCACAATCGCGCGGACCGCGGAGCGCTTGATGTTTGTCTCGACTCCCGCGATCGATTTCACGTCGACTTCATCGACCCAATCTCCACTATGGGCTCGCGAGGCGCCGTCCTGTCGTGGCCTGGTCGCGGCTGCTCCGTCCTGCGATCAGGGTCTGCCCGGAACGCGGGCCCTGCTCGGGAGACAGGGAGAGTCCCGCATGATCCGGTTCGCCCCCGCGCCGCGTCTCACGCCGCCGGCGCTCGCAGATGGGCGATGAAGTCCTGGGCGAAGGGGGGCAGGGCGGCGAGGTCGCGCAGGCAGATCGTGAGGTCGCGCACCGCCCACGGGTCCTCCAGGGCCACGATGGCGATCCCCATGGTGCGGGCGGCCCGGCGCGCAGTCGTCTCCGGCACGATGCCGAGGCCGACCCGGCACTCGACCAGGCGGCAGACCGCGTCGAAGCCGCGCAGCTGGACCCGCAGGCGCAGGGGCTGGCCGCTGCGCCCGGCCTTGGCCGCGAGGAAGCGGGTGAGCGCGCTCGCCCGGTCGAGCCCGACGAGGTCGTGGCCCAGCACCTCCGCGAAGGTTACCGAGGTCCGTGTCGCCAGCGGATGGCCTTCGGCCACCACCAGCACGAACCGGTCGCGGCGGAACGGGTAGGTCGCGAGGCTGCCGGTCTCAACCGTGCCGGCGACAAGGCCGAGATCCGCCGCGCCCTCGGCGACGAGCCCGACGATCTCGTCCGACAGGCGCTCCTCGATGTCGACGCTCACCCCCGGATGCTGCGTGAGGTAGGCCGAGAGCACCTCGGGCAGGAACTCGGTGAGCGCGTTGGTGTTGGACAGGACCCGGATCTGCCCCGCTGCCCCGCCCGCGAAGGCGGCGAGGTCCCCCTGCAGCCGCTCGACATTGCCGAGGATCTGGCGGGCATGGGCGAGCAGCGTGCGCCCGGCCGGGGTCGGGGTGACGCCAAGCCGCGCCCGGGTGAGGAGGGCGGCGCCGAGCGACGCCTCCATGCTGCGGATGCGGTGGCTCGCCGCGGCGAGTGCCAGGTTCGCGCGGTTCGCCCCGTGGGTGATCGAGCCCGCCTCGACCACGTGGCGGAACAGGCTGAGGTCGACGAGATCAAAATGCATGGCGGCGCCTCCCTCAGGCATCGATGGCCCGTGTCCGGTCGTTCGTTTCGCCGGCCACGAAGGTAGAGCGCGCCGGCCCACGATGACCAGAGGGGCCCCGAGCCTTCGCGGATGACGAAGCCTGGGTCAACGAGAACCGCATTGCGAATTGGACGCGTTCCAGAGAGACAGGCGGATGCATCTGTCGCCGGCGCGGGTCGACGGCCGCGTTGCGCTCGCGCGGCGGAGCCGGTAGGTGACCCAGTTTAGAGCCGGTACAGACCAGGACTTTCGAGGATCACGATGGCGGACACCGCAAGGCCCACGAACCCCGCCGGCAGACCGGTCGTGCGACCGCTCTCGCCCCACCTCCAGATCTATCGCTGGACCTGGACCATGGCGATGTCGGTGGCGCACCGCATCACCGGCGTCGCGCTCTACGGCGGCACGGCTCTGCTCGCCCTGTGGCTCGTGGCGCTCGCCGCCGGCCCCGGCGCCTACGGCCCGGTGGCGTGGTTCTTCGGCTCGATCCTCGGGCGGCTGATCCTGTTCGTCTACACCTGGATCCTGCTGCACCACATGCTCGGCGGCATCCGCCACCTGGTCTGGGATTTCGGCCACGGCATGGAGCCCGGCACCCGCATCGCGATGGCCCGCTTCACCCTGATCGGGTCGGTCGCCCTGACCGTTCTGGTCTGGATCGTCGCCCTGGTGGCCCGCTGAAGGACGACTGACAGATGGTCGACAACCGCCCCGACATCCGCCCCTCGATCCGCACCCCGCGCGCCCGCGTCAGCGGCCTCGGGCCCGCGCATCACGGCACCCGCGAGTGGTGGATGCACCGCGTCACCGCGGTCTCCAACGTGCCCCTCGTCCTCGCCTTCGTGGTGATCGTCGCCCTGATGGCCGGCCGGCCCTATCCGGAGGCGGTCGCCCTGGTGTCGCACCCGCTGGTCGCGATCCTGCTGATCCTTGGCGTCCTCTCGGTCACCAACCACATGCGGATGGGCCTGCAGATCGTCATCGAGGACTACGTCCACGACAAGGGCCTGCGCATCGCCGCGGTCATCGCCAACAACTTCTACTGCGTCGTCGTCGCGGTCGCCTGCCTCTACGCGATCGTGCGCGTGAGCCTGCGGGCCTTCGCGTAACGCCAGCCGTCAGGAACCTCCCCATGGCCTCCTCCGCTTCCGCCGCGCCGGCCCAGAACGGCAAGGCGTACACCATCATCGACCACACCTTCGACGTGGTGATCGTCGGCGCCGGCGGCGCGGGCCTTCGCGCCACCGTCGGCTGCTCGCAGGCGGGCCTGCGCACCGCCTGCATCACCAAGGTGTTCCCGACCCGCTCGCACACCGTGGCGGCGCAGGGCGGCATCTCGGCCTCGCTCGGCAACATGGGCCCGGACGACTGGCGCTGGCACATGTACGACACCGTGAAGGGGTCGGACTGGCTCGGCGACCAGGACGCGATCGAGTACCTGGTGCGCAACGCCCCGGCCGCGGTCTACGAACTCGAGCATTGGGGCGTGCCGTTCTCGCGCACCGCCGAGGGCAAGATCTACCAGCGTCCGTTCGGCGGCATGACCACCGATTACGGCAAGGGCACCGCCCAGCGCACCTGCGCGGCGGCCGACCGCACCGGCCACGCCATGCTGCACACCCTCTACGGCCAGGCCGTGAAGGCGCAGACGAACTTCTTCATCGAGTACTTCGCCCTCGACCTGATCATGGACGAGGAGGGGCGCTGCCGTGGCGTGATTGCCATCGACCAGGCGACCGGCGAGATCCACCGCTTCCGCGCCGCCATGACGGTGCTCGCCACCGGCGGCTACGGCCGCGCCTATTTCTCGGCGACCTCGGCCCATACCTGCACCGGCGACGGCAACGCCATGGTGCTGCGGGCGGGCCTCGCTCTCGAGGACATGGAGTTCGTCCAGTTCCATCCGACCGGCATCTACGGCGCCGGCTGCCTCATCACGGAAGGCTCGCGCGGCGAGGGCGGTTACCTGACCAATTCCGAGGGTGAGCGCTTCATGGAGCGCTACGCTCCGTCCGCCAAGGACCTCGCCTCGCGCGACGTGGTCTCCCGCTCGATGACCATGGAGATCCGCGCCGGCCGCGGCGTGGGCAAGAACAAGGACCACATCTTCCTCCACCTCGACCACCTCGACCCGAAGATCCTGCACGAGCGCCTGCCCGGCATCTCCGAGAGCGCCAAGATCTTCGCCGGCGTCGACGTGACCAAGGAGCCGATCCCGGTCATCCCAACCGTGCACTACAACATGGGCGGCATCCCGACGAACTATCACGGCGAGGTGCTGACCCTGAAGGACGGCAACCCCGATCACGTGGTGCCGGGCCTGATGGCGATCGGCGAGGCGGCCTGCGTCTCGGTCCACGGCGCCAACCGCCTGGGCTCGAACTCGCTCATCGATCTTGTGGTGTTCGGCCGCGCCGCCGGCCTGCGCTGCGCCGAGACGGTGGAGAAGGGCGGCCGCCTGCCGGAGCTGCCGAAGGACTCCGCCGACAAGGCGCTCGGCCGCCTCGACCGCTTCCGCTACGCCAATGGCGGCACGCCGACGGCGGAGCTGCGCCTCGAGATGCAGAAGACGATGCAGAACAACTGCGCCGTGTTCCGCACCGGCGAGGTGCTGGAGGAGGGCAAGGGCCTGATCCACAAGGTCTGGGCCGGCGCCGAGGACGTGAAGGTCACCGACCGCTCGCTGGTCTGGAACACCGATCTCCTGGAGACCCTGGAGTTCGACAACCTGATCGGCCAGGCCGTCGTCACCATGGAATCGGCGGCCAACCGCACCGAGTCCCGCGGCGCTCACGCCCGCGAGGACTTCCCGGACCGCGACGACAAGCAGTGGATGAAGCACACCCTGGCCTGGCTCGACCCCGACGCTCGCAAGGTCGCGATCGATTACCGGCCGGTCCACACCTACACGATGTCGAACGACATCGCGTATATCGAGCCGAAGGCGCGCGTGTACTGAGGCCGAACTGGAGGGATCGATGACCGAGTTCCCCCGTATCACCCGCGACCCGGCCGTCATGGCCGGGAAGGCCTGCATCCGCGGCAAGCGGGTGACGGTGGCGATGATCCTGGGGAATCTCGGCGAGGGCGTCGGCATCGACGAGCTGCTGGCGTCCTACCCCTACCTCGAGCGCGAGGACGTGCTTGAAGCCCTCCGCTACGCGGCCTGGATGGCGCAGGAGCGCGAAATCGCTCTCGAGCCGGCGGCGTGAGGATCGTGGTCGACATGAACCTCGCACCCTCCTGGGTCCCGTACCTTGAGAGCCTGGGACACGACGCCGTCCATTGGTCTGCGGTCGGGGCCGAGGACGCCCCCGACACCGACATCATCGATTGGGCTCGAGCGTCCGGTCGCACCGTCATGACGGCCGATCTTGATTTCGGAATCGCCCTGGCGCGGTCGGATGCGACCGCGCCGAGCATCATCCAGCTCCGCACGGGAGCCACGCTGCCCGGACGGGTCGGCCCGCTCGTCGCGCGCGCGATCGACGGGGCGCAGGCGGACCTGCTCTCCGGAGCCCTCCTCACCATCGAGACCGGACGGGTGCGGCTGCGTCCCCTCGGGCTCGACCGCACCGATCAGGCATAGACAGATGGCCCAGTTCAATCTCCCCAAAGGCTCCCAGTACACCGAGGGCAAAACCTGGCCGAAGCCGGCCGGCGCCAAGACCATCCAGGAGTTCCGCATCTACCGCTGGAACCAGGACGACGGTGCCAATCCGCGGATCGACACCTACTACGTCGATCGCGACGATTGCGGCCCGATGGTCCTCGACGCCCTGCTGTGGATCAAGAACAAGGTCGACCCGACCCTGACCTTCCGGCGCTCGTGCCGCGAGGGCATCTGCGGCTCCTGCGCCATGAACATCATGGGGCAGAACACGCTCGCCTGCACCCTCGGCATCGACGACTGCAAGTCCGGGCAGATCAAGATCTATCCGCTGCCGCACATGCCGGTGCTGAAGGATCTGGTGCCGGACCTGACCGCGTTCTTCGCCCAGCACGCGGCGATCGAGCCCTGGCTGCAGACCGAGACGCCCTCGCCCGAGAAGGAGTGGCGCCAGACCCCCGAGGACCGCGCGCGGCTCGACGGGCTCTACGAGTGCATCCTGTGCGCCTGCTGCACCACCTCGTGCCCGAGCTACTGGTGGAACGGCGACCGCTTCCTCGGCCCGGCAGCCCTGCTCCAGGCCTATCGCTGGCTGATCGACAGCCGCGACGAGAATACCGGCGAGCGCCTCGACGGGCTGCACGACCCGTTCCGGCTCTATCGCTGCCACACCATCATGAACTGCGCCAACACCTGCCCGAAGGGCCTGAACCCGGCCAAGGCCATCGCCGAGATCAAGAAGATGATGGTGGCCCGCGAGGTCTGATCCTCGCCGAGGATCCCCCTGTGCGGCCGACTGGGTCCTGTCGGCCACACCCTCTCGAAAAGGCGCCTCCGGGCGCCTTTGTCGTTGGGGAAAGCCCTGCACGCGCCTTCGCGGGATCGTATTTCCCGGGGACCAACGATCCCCGACAGTCGCCGCCCGCCCAAAGGCCCTCGCAGGACCCCTCGATGCCGCGTCAGATCCTCTGCACCGTCGCCGCCCTGGCCCTCGCCGCGAGCGCCGGCGCCTGCTCCTCGTCGCGCTTCGACACCGGGCTCAACGCCTCGGCGCGGCCCGCCGCGCGCCCGGCCCGGCCGCTGCCGCCCGAGGAGCCGGATCTTGGCCCCGGCCTGTCCTCCGGCCCGGTCACCTCCGCGCCGCTGGCGCCGCCGCCGGGCGCCGCCGCCGCCCCCGGACCGGTCGTCGCCAATCCCTCCGGCCCGATCATGGCCGAGCCGGGCCCGCCGCCGGTGCAGCAGCAGGCCGCCATCGCGCCCCCGCCGGCGCCCCCGGTCGTGGCGGGCGGCGGGCGCTCGGCCGTGGTCGGCGGCTGGACCGCCAAGGACGCCACCGGCGCGAGCTGCCGGGTCAACCTGGCGAGCACCCCGGCCCTCGACCTCTACAAGGCCTCGTCCACCGGCTGCACCAACAAGGACCTCGCCAAGGTCACGGCCTGGGATTTTCGCGATGGCGAGGTCTACCTCTACCAGCCGGGCGGCACCGTCGCGGCGCGGCTGCGCCCGGCGGGTGGCGCCATGGACGGCGCCCTGTCGAAGTCCGGCGCGCCGCTCGCGATGGTGCGGTAGGGGTCATTCCGCCGCGCTGAGGCGGAAGGCCGGCCGCGGCGGCACCGCCTCGCCGGCCATCCGGCGGCAATCCGCGATGGTGGAGCGGGCGGTCTCGATCGCGATCATCACCGCCGCCATGGTGCGGGTGTCGGTCTCGCGCTCGCGGGTGTAGCGCACCACGTCCGCCGCCAGGGTATCGACCTCCCCGGTCAGGGCGTCGAGGCCGGCGGCATCCGCCCGGCGAGCCTCGGCCAGGATCTCGAGCAGGCGGTCCATCACCACGTCGATGCGCTCGCGCCGCAGCCGCCGCAGGCGCTGGCGCAGCCAGGCGAGCGCCGAGCCGAAGCCGCCGCCGAGCACCGCCACGAGGTAGATCCAGTCGCCGTAGCGTTCGATGAAGCCCTGCTGCTCGCGCTCGTAGTAGTCGATGGCGCCGGGATGGATCGGCAGCCGCGCGCTGGTCGCCTCGGCGGTGGTCTCGTAGGCGGGCGCCGCGACGTAATCCGCCGCCGGCGTCGCGTCGGAGAGGCGCGAGCGCAACTCGAACAGGTGCTGGGTGACGTCCGCCGCCACGGTGCGGCTCATCGAGGCCTTGGCCATCAGCCGATAGGAGGCGCCCACCGTCTTCACCTCGTCCTCAGGCACCTTCGGGCTGCCGCCGAACAGGCCGGCCGGCACCGTCACCGCCTGGAGCCGCGGCAGGCGCTCGATGATCGCCGGCCCGTCCTCGACGCCGACGAAATCGACCTTGCGGGTCCGGCTCGCCGCCTGGACCGTACCGACGAGACGGAGCGCCATCGGGGCGGCGGGCGCGATCACCGCCACCACGGCGTCGATGCGTTTCTGCGCCAAGGCGGCGGCGAGGTCCTCCTCCGCCAGCGGCACCAGCCGCACCTGGCCGGCGGGAATCGGACCCGTGCCGCCCTCCTGCAGGGTGAGGCCGTAATAGCCCATCAGGCTCTTGAGCAGCCACAGGTCGGCGTCGCGATGGGCCACGATGCCGAGGCGCTTGCGGGCGAGGCCCGGAAATGTCGTGATGCCGGACGGCGCCGGCGAGGCGATCAGCATCGCCTGGTCGCGCAGGATCGCGAGCGTCAGGCCGTTCGCCGGCAGGTCGACGTCCGGCCGCACCACCGCGAGGTCGGCCTTCCCCTGCTCCAGGGCCTTGGCGCTCTCGCGCACGTCATCGAAGGGCAGGATCTTGAGGCGTACCCCCTTGTGGGTGCTCTTCAGGGCGTCCGCATAGGCGCGGATCAGCGCCGGCTCGGTCCCGTCCCGCGGCGCCACCGCGATGGTGAGCGTGGTCGCCTGCAACACGTACAGGGCCACCGCCGCCGCGATGGTGAGCACCAGGCTGGTGACCAGGAAGATGCGCTCGGGCCGGAACGCTCTCATCATCGCGCGGACACGCCCTCCCATCGGGCCGGGGCCTCACGGCCTCGATCGGAAGCAAACGGGGGGAGGGCGGTCCGGGTTGCGCTGCGCGCGTGTCGCAGGGTGAACTGCGCCTACGGGTTGACCCGCACCCCCACCAGATACGTGTCCGAATGGTAGCTCGACCCGACCGCGGTGCTGCGCAGCAACTCGCGGGCGTAGCTCGCGCGGACGCCGAGCCAGCGGTTGAGGCGGTAGTCGAGCCTGACGCCGGCGCTGTAGCCCTGCTCGCGGATGCTGGTGCCCTGGTAGTCGTTGCTGATCAGGGTGCCTGTGAGGGTCAGGCGCAGGTTTCGGCGCAGGTCGTGGGTGAGTTCGGCGACGGCGGTGCGGGTGAGGATGCCGCTCGCTCCCGGCACGATCGTCTCGAGCACGCCGGTCGAGGCGCCGACCCGAAGCGAGGTGAGGGCGGTCGCCGCCCAGGTGACCGACCCGTCGATCACCGGGCCGGTGACGTCGCGCAGCCGGCTGTCGACGAAGCGGCGCGTCAGGTAGCCGCCGGAGACCTCGCCGAGGAGGAGCCGGCTGACCTCGAAGCTCGAGCCGGCGCGGACCGTGATGCCGTCGGAATCGCGGCGCAGCCCGGACTGGTCGACCGCGAAATCGTGCACCCTCGTGTCGACCAGGGTGTCGACGAAGGGGGTGAAGCCGGGGCGGATCTCGTAGCCGGTGCGCAGGCGCAGGCCGTACTGGTTGGCGTTGCGGTCGTCCTGGCGCAGGAGCGTGCCGTCAGCGAGCTGGGCGTTCTCGAAGGTCTGGCGGTCGATCAGGCCCGCCACCGTGACCTGCAGCCGGTTGAAGCTCTGCGTCAGCCCGACCGTTCCGCCATAGGCGGCGACGAGCGGCCGGTCCCGGACCTGGGCGCTCAGGTCCGGGCTGCCGGCGCGCTGGGTCGTGAGGGCGTAGCGGCCCTCGACATCGACCCGGGTGTCGCGGGCGACGTCGAGGCGCAGGCGCATCGCGCCGTCGCCGTCCGGCCGGTTGGCGTTGCGGTTGTCCGGGTAGTTGAAGTAGCCGAAGCGCGCCTCGCCGGTGAGCGCGTGGGACGACCAGTCGCTCTCGACGCGCAGCTCGCCCTGGCTGCGCAGGGCCATCGAGCCGCGGCGGTAGATCGAGCGGTCGGGGTTGGAATCGTAGCCGACGCTCTGCTGCAGGGCCGGGAACAGGGTGAGGCCGCCGACCCGGATGCCGAGCGGCCCGTAGGGATCGAGGGGGTCGATCGTGCGCCGGCGCAGCAGCGGCACCGCTCCGGCGATGTCGGGCAGGCCCGAGACCGGGATCTGCACGGTCGGACGCAGGCGCGCGTCCTCGGCGATGCCCTGCTGGGTCGCCTGGCGGGTGATGGCGGTGGTGGGCGGGCGCGTGCGGCGCTGCGCTGGCGTGCGCGGCCGGGTGCCGAAGCGGGACGACGCGCCCGGACGGGCGACGCCGCGGGCCAGGCTGCCCTGGAGCGCCGGATTGGCGGCGCGCAGGGCGAAGGTGCCGGGATCCCGGCCGCCCGGAAGCGGGCCGGCCAGGCTCGGATCGGTCGCCTGGCCCAGCCCCTGGCCCAGCCCCTGGCCAAATCCCTGACCCGGATCCGAGGCCGCGACCTGGGCCTCGACCGGACCCGCGGCGAGGAGGCAGGCCGCCAGAACCAGGGCCGGGATGCCGGGGCCGGCCTGTCCGGGTGTTCGCCGCTCATCCGCCACGGGCCTGCCGCTCCGCTCCGCCGGGCCCGTCACGTCCGGCGGGCCATCATGGTTAAGAGCGTTACAACCGACAGGGTTAAGTCCCCGTAACTGACGCGAGGACAGAGTTTTCCCTCATCGATCCGGCGGGGTCCCGTCACCTGGGCCGAGCGGGCGCTGCATCAGCACGGTGTCGAGCCAGGTGCCGTGCTTCCAGCCGACGGAGGTCAGCACCCCGACATGCCGGAAGCCGAGGGCGGCGTGCAGGGCGATCGAGGCGACGTTGTGCGAATCCCCGATCACCGCCACCATCTGGCGAAACCCCGCCGCCGTCGCCTCGGCGATCAGCCGTTCCAGCAGGCGCCGGCCGAGGCCGCGCCCGGCCTGGTCCGGCCGCAGATAGACGGAGGTCTCCACGGTGCCGCGATAGGCCGGTCGGGTGCGGTAGGGGCCCGCATAGGCGTAGCCCACCACCGCGCCCGCCCGCTCTGCGACGAGATAGGGGTAGCCGCCGGCAACCAGCGCCGCCCGGCGCCGGCCCATCTCGGCCTCGTCCGGCGGCTCGAGCTCGAACGAGGCCCGGCCGGTGGCGACCGCGTGGAAGTAGATCGCCGTCACCGCGGGAATGTCGTCCTCCCGGCAGAGGCGAAGCATCACGTCGTCGGACGTCCCATCATCCCGGGTCCGATCATCCTGCGCCATCGCCTTGATCCATCCAGTGGAAACGCGGGGTCCCGCACCTTCTGGCGGGCGTTGCAAAACCTTATATTCCGGCCATGGCTCCTTCATCCCCCGGACGGCCGCAGGTCCGCCGCCTCGACCCGGTGCTCGTCGACCGCATCGCCGCCGGCGAGGTGGTCGAGCGGCCGGCCTCGGCCGTCAAGGAACTGGTCGAGAACGCGGTCGATGCAGGGGCCTCCAGCATCGCGGTGACGATCGCGGCCGGTGGGCGCAAGCTGATCCGGGTCGTCGACGACGGCGGCGGCATGGGGCCTGAGGATCTCGCCCTCGCGGTCGAGCGCCACGCCACCTCGAAGCTGCCGGACGGCGACCTCGAGCGCATCGACACCCTGGGCTTCCGCGGCGAGGCCCTGCCGTCGATCGGCGCCGTGGCCCGCCTCGCCATCACCTCGCGGGTTCCCGGCGCCGAGAGCGGCCACGTGATCGTGGTCGATGCCGGCCACAAGGGCCCGGTGCGGCCGGCGGCCGCCCAGCCCGGCACCCGGATCGAGGTGACGGACCTGTTCGCCGCCACCCCGGCGCGGCTGAAATTCCTCAAGTCCGACCGGGCGGAAGCGACCGCGGTGGGGGAGATCCTGCGCCGCCTTGCGGTCGCTCATCCGCAGATCCGCTTCACCCTCACGGGGGAGAACTCATCCTCTGCCGGCCTCGTCTTCCCGGCCGAGACCGGACCGGGCTCGTGGCTGCGCCGTCTCGTCGCGGTGCTGGGGCCGGAATTCGGCGAGAACTCGGCGCCCCTGAGTCTCGAGAGGGAGGCCTTCGCCCTCGACGGCCATGTCGGCCTGCCGACCTTCCACCGGGCGGCGGCCACCCACGTCCATTTCGTCGTCAACGGCCGCCCGGTGCGCGACCGGCTGCTGCTCTCGGCGGTGCGTGGCGCTTACGCCGACGTGATGGCCTCCGACCGCCACCCGGTGCTGGCGCTGGCGCTCACCTGCGACCCGGCCCTGGTCGACGTCAACGTCCATCCGGCCAAGACCGAGGTGCGCTTCCGCGATCCCGGCCTGGTGCGCGGACTCATCGTCAGCGCCATCCACGAGGCCCTGCGCCGGGAGGGCGGGCGCAGTTCCGGCACGGTGGCGGCCCGCACCCTGGAGAGCCTGCGGCCGGCGGTGGCGCCGGTGCCGGTCTCGTTGCCGTCGGCCGCGGCACGCCCGCCCGCGAGCCTGTTCGCGCGCCGCGACGAGACGGCGCCGTTTAGGCCGGCCGACCCGGGCTTGCCGGAGGAGGTCGCGCGCGACTTCCAGTCCGTGCCTCGGGAGGCTGTGCCCTGGGAGGCCCGGGAGCCGGACCAGGCCGCCTACGAGGCGCCGACGAGCGGCTTCGGCGAGGCGGCGCAGGCATATTTCGCCGGCGACCTCGCCCTGCCGAGCGCCGACCAGCGTGCGCCCGCGTCCGAGGCGACCGCCCATCCGGCGGAGCAGCACCCCTTGGGCGCGGCGCGGGCGCAGCTGCACGAGACCTACATCATCGCCCAGACCCGGGACGGGATCGTCATCGTCGATCAGCACGCCGCCCACGAGCGGCTGGTCTACGAGCGGCTGAAGCGCGAGCGAGCCAGGGGCGGCATCGCCCGCCAGATCCTGCTGATCCCCGAGGTGGTCGAGCTCGATCCCGTCGAGGCCGACCGGCTCGCCGATGCGGCCGAGTCTCTGCAGGATCTCGGCCTCGTGCTCGAGGCCTTCGGCCACGGCGCGGTGCTGGTGCGGGAGGTGCCCGCGGCGCTGGCCGGCGGGTCCTTGCGGGCGCTCCTCACCGACGTGGTCGACGCGCTCACCGAGGGCGGGGCCGACCCGCTCGCCCGCCGCCTCGACGCCGTCCTGTCGCGGATGAGCTGCCACGGCTCGATCCGGGCCGGCCGCCGCCTGCGGCCGGAGGAGATGAACGCCCTCCTGCGCGAGATGGAGGCGACGCCGTTCTCCGGCCAGTGCAATCACGGCCGCCCGACCTATGTCGAGCTGAAGCTGTCGGACGTGGAGCGGTTGTTCGGCCGGCGTTGAGCCCTGTCCTTGCCAGGGAGTCCGGGGGAGGGCGTCCCGGACCGCGTGCTGCCCACCTAAGATCGCATGATACGATTTCGGATTGATTGCTTCGCAATGGGGAAATCGGCTTCGCTCAGGCGCCGCGCGGGCTGCTGATACCGCCGCGCCTTCGAACGGACTGGTTCGGAGGCGCAAGGCAAGCCCGAACGGGCGCCGGCGCTGATGCGCTGGACGCCCTGCCATCGACGCGTCGATGGCAGGGCGCGAGGGTATGAGACGAGTTCGGAAGGGATCTTCCGGAACTCGTTTCAATCATGCCGGAGAGGCTGCACGACAGGTTGGAGGCGGCCCTGCGCAAGATGCCATGATGCCGTTCCGGTCCGCGCCAGTTGGTATGCTGGGATGCGCGCCCCGATCTTCTTCGCATCGAAGCTCTCGAGCGTCGAACAGCTGCTCTGCCAGCGCCAGTATCGGCCCGAGTACAGCCCCGACCAATCGGTCGCATCACCGTTCAGTACAGCGGCGGCGGTTCGTGATTCCGTTGCAGTGAGATGTCCGTTATAGGGACATCGAGCGAGCATAAAAGCTCACGATCATACTTGGGTTAGCCTCTCCTCCGAGGGATCCGGGCGGCGCACGGCGCCGAATCCGGGCCGGATGCCCGCGGCCGACGTCCCCGCACCCCCTGGTCCGGCAGAAGCCCGGCACGGGAGGGAATCCGACACGAGGAGACGCCCATGGACATCCGCAAATGCACCGCCGAGGCGATCGGCACCTTCTGGCTCACCTTCGCCGGCTGCGGCAGCGCCGTCGTCGCGGCGGCCTTCCCGGAGGTCGGGATCGGCCTGCTCGGGGTGTCGGCCGCCTTCGGCCTCACCGTGGTCACCATGGCCTACGCCATCGGCCACGTCTCCGGCTGCCACCTCAACCCGGCTGTGACGATCGGGCTCGCCGCGGGGCGGCGCTTCCCGGCCCGGGACATCGTGCCCTACATCGCCGCGCAGCTCGTCGGCGGCGTCGCGGCAGCGGGCCTGCTCTACGTGATCGCCTCCGGCGCGCCGGGCTTCGACCTCGCCAAGGGCTTCGCCGCCAACGGCTACGGCGAGCACTCGCCCGGGCAGTACTCCCTCGTCGCGTGCTTCCTCGCCGAGGTGGTGCTGACCCTGATGTTCCTGTTCGTGATCATGGGGGCCACCCACGGCAAGGCGCCGGTGGGCTTCGCGCCGCTGGCGATCGGGCTCTGCCTCACCCTCGTGCACCTCGTCGGCATCCCGATCACCAACCTCTCGGTCAACCCGGCCCGCAGCACCGGCCCGGCCCTCGTCGCCGGCGGCTGGGCGATGGCGCAGCTCTGGCTGTTCTGGGTCGCGCCGATCATCGGCGGGGCGCTCGGCGGCATCCTGTACCGGTGGCTGAGCGAGGAGCCCTCGGCGCAGGTCACCGGCGTGCCGACGGCCGCCGCGACGCACTGATACCGGCGCGCTCTGCCGTCGACACGTCGGTGGCAGAGTCTTCGGTGGCAGAGCCTTCGGCGCGTCAGCGCCAGCGCCCGCTCGGGCTCGCCGTCACGTCTCGAACGCGTCCGTTCGACGGTGCTGCGGCACACAAGAGCGAGGAGCGGCCGGCCGAGTTCAGCCGGCCGACACCTCGTCGAGGCGCCCGGCCGGGTCGTGCGGTTCGAGGCCGCGCCGGTCGCGGGCGTCGCCCACGACCCGGCCCGGTACGCCGACCACGAGGGCGAAATCCGGCACGTCGCCGCCGACGACGGCACCGGCGCCGATCATCGCGCCCCGGCCGATCGCGACGCCGGGCAGCACCGTGGCGCGCGACCCCAAGGACGCGCCGGGGCCGATCCGGGTCGGGCGGGAACCACCGGATGCCAGCTTGCCCGCGTCCCCATCGCCGATCACCACCCCGTGGCCGACGAACACGCCCTCGCCGAGCTCGACAGAGGGGCCGAGCACGCTGTGCGAGGAGACCTTGCAGCGCGCACCGACGCGGCTGCCCGGCCGGATCTGCACGAACGGCCCGATCCGCGCTCCAGCGCCGATGCGGCAGCCCGCGAGATCGACGAGGTCCGGATGCGTGATGCTGGCGCCTTCCTCGAGGGATACGTCGGTGATCGGCATGCGGGCGGGCTCCGGTCTTCCATGTCGCGAGGCCGATCTGGGGCCTCGACCCGAAGCCTAGGCTGCGGCCGAGCCAGCCGGCAGCACCGGCTTTGGGGGCGCCGGGCCGCGCGCTCCTCGACCGGCCGGGGCGGGCGGCGGCGACCGGCGCTCAACCGTCGGGGGAGGCGCCTCCTCCGTCGGGAGGGAGGGGACGCTGACCGATCCGCCACCAAAGGGGGAGGGGTGGGCGATCGGGCTTATCCCGGCCTCCGCCTCCCGGGCGCTCTCGGGCCATGCCTACGCCGTTCCGCGACGTTCCGGCTCTGGGCGAGCCGGACGTACACCTCTGAGGGTCACGGGCGGGGCCTCGGGGTCGAGAGATCCCGGGTGTCCGTCCGCGGCGGCCACCAGCACCCGCGGGGGAGCCGCCGAATCCAGAGACCCCCCGCCGCGGTCGAGCCGAAGAGAGCGCGATCTTGCTGAACAACCCGATCTGGACCGACCCGTCCCTGGCCCCGCGCCTCCGGGACGACCCGCCGGAGACGCGCACGCTCGAGGTCCGCGACATCCTCGCGTTCCTGCGCCGCCGCCGCGCCCGCATCCTCGCCTGTGCCCTCGCGGGGGCGGCGCTCGGCGCCCTCTACGCGCTGGCCTCGACCCCGGTCTACACCGCCCGGGCGCAGCTGGTGATCGATTCCAAGATGCCGCCGCTCTTCGCCGAGCCCGGCGGCGAGGCGCGCTTCGCCATCGATACCGGCCAGATCGCCAACCAGGTGGCGATCCTGCGCTCGGAGAAGGTCGCCCGGATGGTGATCGACAAGCTCGGCCTGCGAGGGGATCCGGAATTCGCCGGCGCGACGCTCCGGCTCCCGGCCTGGGCCGCGGCCGCGCAAGGCCGCGCGGTCGCCCTGTTCGAGTCAGCCCGCGCGGCCTTCAAGGGTGCGACCGGACGCGCGGAAGCCGAGGCCGATGGCGGTCTCGAGGCGGAACGCCGCCTGCTCGACACCTTCGCGGCGAGGCTCGACGTGCGCCGCGCCGGCCTCGCCTACGCCCTTGACATCAGCTTCGCGGCCCGCGATCCGCAGAAGGCGGCCGACATCGTCAACGCCGTGGTGGAGCAGTTCCTGCGCGAGAAGATGGAGGCCCGCGTCGAGGCCTCGCGCTTCGCCACCGACTGGCTCAACGAGCGCGTCGACCGGTTCCGGACCCAGATGAACACGGCGATCCGCGCCGTGCAGGAATTCCGCGCCACGCATAATTACCGCATCCGGCGCAGCCGGCGCGACGATGCCGACGGGCCGGTGGCGAGTGCGGGCACGCAGATCGTCCCCCGGGCGCCGGCCGACGACGAGCCCGGCACGCTGGAGGAGCTCGAATCCGCCGCCGAGACCTCGCGCAAGGTCTATGAGAGCCTGCTGGTGGTGCTGGCCGAGGCGGTGCAGCGCCAGAGCGCCCCGGTGGCCGATTCCCGGGTCATCACCGCAGCGACCCGGCCTCTGTTCCGCTCCAACCCGGGCCTGCGGCTGACCATGCCGGCAGGCGCGGTGGCTGGTGCCGGGCTGTTCGTGGCGTTCGGGGTCGCGGGCCTGCTGCTCGACGGGCGCGCCCGGTCACGGCGCCAGGTCCGGGCCGCGACCGGGCGGGACTGCCTCGGCTGGATCCCGGCGAGGCCAGCAGGGCTCCCAGGCCTCCGCCGCCGCGGCCTGACCGACGAGGCCCGGCTCTGCGCCGGCCTGGCGGAGGGTCTGCAATGGACCCGGCTCTCCCTCGCCTCGGCGAACCACGCCGTGCCGCTGCGCACCATCGGACTCACGGCGGCGGGGCGCACCTGCGGGCGCACTAAGGCCCTCGCGGCGATCGAGCTCGCCCGGCTCTACGCCGCCGCGGGCGGGCGGGCACTGGTGATCGACGCCGACGCGGCCGATCCGGTGCTGCGGACCCCGGCATCGCGCGACTTTGGGGCGGGCGAGGGGATCGTCGCGGACCTGCGCGGCTTCGGCACCCGGGCATCGGAGACCTGGCGCACCCACGTCTCGGCGCTCAACGAGGGATGCGACGTGCTGCCCCTCGCGCACGAGGCCTTGTCCTCGCCGCACTGGCTCGGCTCGCCCGCCATGGAGGCGCTGCTCACCAGCCTGTGCGACGCCTATGACGTGGTGATCGTCGACCTGCCGCCGGTCGGCCGCTCCGCCGCCACCGTGGCGCTGGCACCCCTCCTCGACGGTGTGGTGCTGATGACCGAATGGGGCCGCACCCCCCTGCGCACGCTGACCGAGGCCTGCGAGGCCCTGGAGCACGCCCGCGCCCGGATCCTCGGCACGATCACCACGGAGGTCGACCGGACCGCGCTCGACGGGTGAGCCAGGGCTCTGAAATGCCGCTCATCGCCCGTCAGCCAGGCATATCGTGCATGATTGGCGGGCAATTTAGCATAATGACGCCAGTTGCATGCGATAGCCGCATATCGCGGCTGCGAGATCGACGATTGTTGCGGCGCAACATCGAAGGCATGGTCAGGGACAGGAACCACAGAGTTCCAGTCACCTCCCACTTCGGAGCCGAACCCATGGCCTCCTCCCCGTCGATCGCCTCGACCCGTTCCATCGCCTCCGCCCAGGCTTCGTCCAAGCCGGGCCTGTTCGCCAAGATGATGCGTCTGTGGGCCGAACATAACCGCCGCGTCGCCGAATTCGGGGTCCTGCCGTTCTGATCCGGATCGTCCGGCAAGGGTCGCCTCGCAAGGGTCGCCTCGCAAGGGTCGCGTCGATAGCCGGCGCGACATCCCTCGACCGGACCGACGCCGTACATACCCGCCGTCTCATCCCAGGACTCGCCGGAAGGCGAGAGCCCGGGATGCCTGACCGCAGGTGGTGCCGGGTCAGGCGGACTATGGTCGGCGCGACTGAAGGACCGCCTGGATTCCTGGAGTCCGGGCTCCGCCGCGCGGCCCCGGAACGACGCTGAGAGGCGGCGACCGGAAGCGCCAGCTTCCTTCCATCCCGTCGCGCCCCGCGACATCCTCACGCCGGCCCACGCACCTCCGGCTCGTGCGCCCGGCGCCCGGTGAGGCGCTCGACTATCGGCTCGGCGAGCGCGTGGTAGAGCCCGTCCGGGCAGACCAGCTTCGAGGCCGCGTCGGCGATCAGCGCCGCGACCATGAGGGGGATCACGAGGGCGTGGTTCTCGGTCATCTCCGCCACGATGACGAACGATGTGATCGGCGCCTGCAGCACGCCGGTCAGGTAGGCCACCATCCCGACCAGCACCACGGCCCCGACCGGCACGCCAGCGAACAGGCCGGCAACCTCGGCGCCCAGGCCCGCCCCGACCGCGAGGGAGGGGGCGAACAGTCCGCCCGGAATGCCGCTGATCGACGAGAGCGTCGTGGCGACGAATTTCAGCGGCCCGAACCAGGCGTGGGTCTCGGCGGTGCCATGCAGCAGCGCCTTCGCCTGCTCGTAGCCGGTGCCGTAGGCGTGCCCGTCGGTGGCCAGCCCGCACAGGGCGACGCCGAGGCCGCAGAAGGCCGCGAACACCACCGGCCGTTCCGAGACGAACCGCCCCGCCAGGCCCGGCAACCCGCGGGCCACCGCGATGACGATGCGGCTGAACAACCCGCCCGACAGCCCGCCGAGGATTCCGCAGAGCGGCACCACGGCCCAGGCCTGAAGCGGCAGGGTGTCGGCGGTGGTGCCGAAATAGGTGTAGTTGCCGACCAGCGCGAGGGAGGTCAGGCCCGCCGCGATGATCGCTCCGAGGATCAGGCTTGAGGTCTTGGCCTCGTAGGAGCGGCTGAGCTCCTCAATGCCGAACACGATGCCGGCGAGCGGCGTGTTGAAGGCAGCCGCCACCCCGGCGGCGCCCCCGGCCAGCAGCAGGCCGCGCTGTCGCTCCGGCGCGAGCGGCCCGGCCGCCGCCATCAGGGCGGCGCCGACCTGCACCGTCGGCCCCTCGCGCCCGGTGGAGGCGCCGCAGAAGAGTCCCAGCGTCATCACCACGATCTTGCCGGCGGCGGTCCGCAGGGAGACCAGCGGATGACGCAGAGAGGCGTCCTCGATGTCGCGGGCGGCGATCACCTGCGGGATGCCGCTGCCCTGCGAGTTCGGGAACACCGTACGGGCGAGGAGCGCCGCGACCCCGAAGCCCAGGGGCGTGAGGACGAGGGCGATCAGCGGCGAGACCCCGAGCACCGCCCGGAACCCCGCCTGCGCCGCATCGGCCAGGAAGGCCATCAGCACCGCCGCGGCCCCGACCGCGATGCCTCCGATCACGAACAGCCCGCGCCGGACCCAGAGTCCGGCGAGATCCCGCGACCCGGACAGCCGCTCCCGCAAACCCCGCACGCCCCGCAACCTCCGTCCGTCTGACTCATGGTCACCTTGGACGAATCCGCCCGGGATGCGAAGCTCGTTCGACATGGAAAACGGCAGGAGGGAACGAAATGCGGGTGCTGGTGGTGGGGGCCGGCGCGACCGGCGGATATTTCGGGGCACGGCTCGCGGCGGCGGGCCGCGACGTGACCTTCCTGGTCCGGCCGGCCCGGGCGGCGCGGCTGGCCGAAGACGGCCTCTCGGTGAGGAGCCCGCTCGGGGATTTCCGCGTCGAGGGGCCTGCGACCGTCACGGCGGGCGCGATTCCCGGGCCCTTCGACCTCGTGCTCCTCAGTTGCAAGGCCTACGACCTGGCGGGCGCCCTCGACGATGTCGCCCCGGCGGTCGGGAGCGGCACGCTGGTGCTGCCGATCCTCAACGGTCTGGCGCATCTCGACGCCCTCGACGCGCGATTCGGGCCGGAGCGGGTGCTCGGCGGCTCCTGCGCCATCGCGGCGACGCTCTCGCCCGAGGGCGAGATCGTGCAGATGAGCGAGTTGCACGCGCTCACCTTCGGCGAGCGGGACGGGACGCGCCCGGATCGCATCGCCCGTGTCGCCACCGTCATGGAGGGGGCGGGCTTCGCCGCGCGGCTCAGCGACAAGATCCTGCTCGAGATGTGGGAGAAGTGGGTCTTCCTCGCGACGCTCGCCTGTGGCACCGGCCTGATGCGGGCCCCCATCGGCGACATCGTGGCGGCACCGGGCGGGCGTGACCTGCTGCTCGGCCTGCTGGACGAGTGCCGTGGCATCGCGGCGGGGGCCGGCCACGCGCCGCGGGAGAAGTTCCTGGAGACCAGCCGCGGCACCCTGACGGCGGCCGGCTCCCGCTTCACCGCCTCGATGCTGCGCGACATCGAGAAGGGCGCCCGGATCGAGGCCGACCACATCGTCGGCGACCTCCTGGCCCGCGGCCGCCAGGCGGACCCGGACGGGGCGTGGCCGCACCTCGCGACCGCCTATACCCACCTGAAGGCCTACGAGAACCGGCGGGCTCGGGAGCAGGGCTGAGCGAAGGATCGACGGCCCGGGGCACCGGGTCTCGACGAAGATCCCGGGAGGACGGTCGGCACCATCCTCCCCCGCCGTCGCATCGTGCCGGTGGATCCCCGACACCACTTGGCCGAGGACACCACTTGGCCGAGGATGATGGCTTCGCCGGCGCCGGGCCGTGGCTCACGCCCGCCGCGGCCGAGAGGCAGGGTTACTGCGACAGGAAGGTCTGGTTCGCCCCTCCGTGGCAGGTCCAGACCGCCGTCTTCTCACCGGGCTGCGTCGAAGCGTACAAGACATCGAGGCAGAGATTCGCGTTGACCGAGACGAGGGCGTTGCCGGTCCCCTGCGCCCGCGACGTCCAGGCCTGGTTCGTCCCGCCGTGGCAGGTCCACTGGTAGATCGGCGAGCCCGGGGCGGGCACCTCCGCTAGCGAGAGGTCGAGGCACTTGCCGGACGCCTTGTTGACGTAGGCGAGGCCGCCGTTGCTGGGGGTGCTCGTCCAGGTCTGTTCGGCCGAGCCGTTGCACGCCTGCTGGGTCACGGCGCCGCCGTCGCTCGCGTCGCCGGCCGCGACCGACAGGCACATCCCCGAATGCGCCGCCTTCAGGACCGAGCCCGTGGGGGTCAGGCCGGAAGCAGGGCAGAACGAGGCGTCCTGGTTGAAGGTGGGGCCACCGTCCGGCTTGGCGATGTAGAAGGTGAAGTTCTGGTGGCGCAGGTAGTAGCCCGGCCAGTCGACCGACTCGTAGGACGTGCAGGTTCCGGTATTGCAGCCGCAGGTGCCGGCGAGAGCCGCGCGCGGGGTGAAGGTCGAGCCCTTCTTGAAGATGTCGCCGCCGTCGTTGGCCTGCTGGAAGATCTGGAAGTTCTGATGGCGCAGGAACTGGTTGGGGCTGGTGGTCGACTGGAACGAGACGCCCTCGCCGGCCAGTCCCGGCACCTGCCGGAAGGTCGCCTGCTGACGGTCGCTCGCACCGGCCGGCACGACCAGGCGGGCCGTGCCGCCGACGTTGGTGAGGTAGCTCGTCGTGTAGTTGCTCGATTGCAGGCTCACCGCAGCGCCGGTACCGGCCGTCGTGCCAGTCCCGCCCGTACCACCGCCACCACCGGTGCCGCCCGTGCCACCACTGCCGGATCCGCCGGTACCGCCATTCTGGCCACCCGTGCCGCCGGCCACCGCCGGGGCCGCCACCTGGCTCGGCGCCGCGACGCCCGCACCCAGCGCCACGATCACGCCCGGCGAGGGCACGCCCTTCTGGTCGACCGCGACGAGCTGGTAGTAGCCTGGGGGTGCGATGTTGCCGGATGCCGGCGCCTGCACCGTCACGGCATTGCCGGCCTGGGTGAAGGCGGCGACGTAGCGCCGCTGGCCCGAGTTGAAGCTGTGCGTCACCGTGCTCAAGCCCACCAGCACGACCTGCGACAGGCCGTTCTGGGAGGTGAGCTCGAATTGCAGCGTCTGGCCGTGCTGGAGTTGGGCCGTCGAGAGGCTGACGATCTGCGGCCGCGGGGCGAGCGCCGTCTTGCCGTTCACCGTCGTGAACAGGTAGGGCGGGTAGAACACCTCGACGTTCTGGTTCGCCACTGGCCCGGGCGCACCGCCGCCAGCGATGAGGAGCGCCCCGTTCTGCATCAGGATCGCGGTCGAGTGGTAGCCGCGATAGACCCCGCCCGAGGCGCCGACCGACCAGCGGCCGGTCCGCGGGTCCCAGATCTCCGATTGTAGCACGATGTCGCCGCCGCCCCGGTCGTTGAACTTGCTGCCGCCGGTCACCGCGACCTGCCCGGTCGGCAGCACCGTGGCATTGGCCCAGGCGCGGCCGACGCTCATCGGATTCGTGTCGGTCACCTTCGGGTTGGCGCCATTGATGTCGATGATCGACGCGCGGCTGCTCGACAGGAAGCCGTTTCCGTTGTCGTAGCTGTTGCCGCCGACCTGGAGGATCTTGCCGGTGTCGTACATCACCGCGGTCGAGACTGGGCCGACATTCGGCGCGTCGGTGGCCGAGTTGGCGTTGCGCTGCGGCTCCTTGAAGTTCATCGCCGTCACGGCTCCATTACCCGACGGGTCGAGGTACCACATCTTGTCGGAGGTGATGCCGAACACCTTTCCGTTCGGGGCGATCCAGGCGCGGGGATACCACCATCTGTTGTTGTCGGGCCCGAACGCGTCGCGACTCTTGGCGCCGAACAGGCTCTTCCACCTGGTGCCGTCATAGACCTCCGGGGTCATCCCGGTCATCAGGCCCTTGTCGATGCTGCCCTGCGGATCGTCCCAGCCGCCCTGATAGGGGTAGGAGCCGCCCATGATGATCTGCTGGCCGTTGGGTAGCGTCAGCATGGTCGAGTAGTAGCGGTCGTTGGCGAGCCTGGCGGCGGCGGCGGTCACGCCGGTGGCGGTGCCGTTGAGGACGACGCTGCCCTTGTCGTTGCCGTTGTCGAAGATGCCGCCCGAGATCAGCAGCGATCCGTCGGCCCGGAAGGACTGCGCGGCGCAGAAGCTGTTGACGCCGGCGACACCCGGAAGCGTCACATGGCCGCCGGCGAGGCCTTGAGTCGGAGTCCAGATGTCGAAGGTGCGGCCGTCCTGGGTGTCTGGGTTGCCGCCCGGCGTGCCGTAGGAGGCAACCTTGCCACTCGGCAGAAGGCTCAGCGTGATGGCGTTCATCGGCCAGCCCTTGACGCCGGACCACAGGCCCGCCGCAGGCGCGGTGTCGGGCAGCGGCAGGCCGGCCATCAGCGGGTCGGCAGCCTGGTTCACCACGACCCGGAACTGGGCGGCCTGCGCCGGGGAGAGGAGGCCCGTCGCCAGCACCGTGGCGGAGAGGAGGGTAGCATGGCGCAGGCGCAGCCGGCGCCGGCTCGCGGCGTGTGTCACGTCGATCATGGGTGAACTCTCGCTGGAAGGTCAGAGCTTGTGCGGGGCCGCTTCCGTCGCGCGTCCGGACGGCGCGTCGAGGCCCTGCGTGAAGGTGCTGAGGAGGGCGATGTCGCCCTCGAGCCGCGGTCGGTCGACCGGATCGCCGCCATAGGTCATGGCGATCCCGCCGCGCCGGTCGAAAACCAGGATCTGCGGCGGGGGCTCCGGCAGCGACGCCGCCGGGTAGCGCATCATCGCGGTGAGCGAAGCGGTCCAGGCCGCATCCCCGGCGAGGAAGCGCAGGCGCGTGCTCGCCCCGACCGTGCCGTCGATGAAGGCGCGCAGCCGCCCGGCATCATGGCCCGCATCGTCGAGGGAGACGGTCATGAACACCGCCCGGTCACGCATCGGGCCCGGCAAGGCCTTGGCAACCCGATCCAGGTCGAGGGTGCGGGTGACGCAGAGGATCGAGCAATCGGCGGCCACGAACGTCACGACGGTGATCCGGTCGCGCAGATCCGCCGGGCTCAGCGCGACGCCGTGCTGGTCGACTCGCCGCGCAGCGTCACCGGCGTGCCACAGGAGATGATCCAGGTCGCTCCGCGGCCTTTCCGCTGGGATCGTCTGTGGCTCGATCGAGGCGGTACTCGGGATGCCCCAGAGGGGTAGGCTGACCACGAGGGCCGTGATGGAGTTCACTGTCGGCCACATGCTTCGTCAACGCAATTCATGATCCGGTTGTCCCAGTTCCGAACCTGCCGAAAGGGCGTTTACATCCCGTAATCGCCCGCGGATAACGAATTATGACCAGAATTCTGTTGCGGACAGCTGTGTCGACACCGGCGCAACCTGAAGTATAATACTCCGCGACAACGCGTCAGCATTAATGAAACACGGATACTTTCGTTAGAAAGGCCGAGATCGGAAGTAGACCCGGCTTTGGGCTGGACGGTGGGGAGGATGGTGTCGAAGGTCGACGCTGCGATCCGCTCGTCGAGGCGGGCGGGGGCGGCCAGCGCTCCTGCGATGGACACACCGGGAAACGTCACGCAGCGACCGGCGCTTCGGTAAAGCCGGCGGTCTTCCGATGCTCGATCCGATGATCACAACCTGCTCGCCGGGCATCACGTCGATGTCGAGCGGAGCCAATGCCCTTGGCAGTCGGTCATACCAAACGACGTGATCGTCGCCGCGGCCTGCCAGATAGCGACGATCCGTCGGACCCGCCACCCGATCCTCGAAGTCGCGAGCGGCGCCTTGCATCCGGGCCCCGACGTCAAGGCCCGCTTGCCCGGGATTGTTCGGCGCGGGGGAGAGCGGTGGGCCATCACCGGATATGCGGGAACGACACGGGCATCCCTCGCGCGAGGGCACCGGCAGCCCCTTTGTTCGCATAAGCAGTTTTTCTCAGAGAACTTTTCGCTGAAAGCGGGCGGGCCTTGCTCCAAGGGCATCGCCTCGATCAGATCCTGCCCGATCCCGTTGCGGGACCCCGCGTGCAGGTGGTCAACGAAAGCCCTTACCTTCGGTGTCATGAACCGGTTGGCGGCCCATTCGACGTTGGGCGTTCCCGTCCTCTCTGTCTCCCGCTCCAGAACCGCCACCCGCGCACCGGAGGCGAGATGGTCGTGGAAGAGGTAATCCGGCAGGACCGCGATGCCAGCTCCGGCGAGAACCATCTCGCGGAGCGGATCGATGACGTTGGCGGTAGCGCGGCGGCCGGCTCGACCGCGCCGGCATCCCGCGAGGGTCAGGGCGACATCTTCAACACGCCCGAGCAGGTGGCGGACTGGTGGCGTGACCCGCGGGCGCGCCGAGAGGATGATCAGCGACGGGACCATGATCTGGCCGGCTTCGGGCAGCCCTTCATCGCCAACCCCGACCTCGTGGAGCGGCTGCGCAACGGCTCGCCGCTGACCCAGCCTGATCGGGCAACTTGCTACGGCGACGCGGCCGGTGACATCGACCACACGGCTCGCGCGGCGCCGGACTCTCGCAATCGGGGTCGCCCGCACCGAGGATGACCACCGGCCGTGCGGCGCGCGGGTACCCCGGCCTGTGCGGAGGCTCCTGGCGTGTCGGACCTGCCGATGGGTTGTCGTCTTGAGCCGGCGCCGGATGCTCGGTCGGCATTTCCCGGCCGCCTTCGCTGCGCACGGCCCGAGCAACCAGGCCCGGATCGCTTGGGCAGAGGGTCGAACTCGATGGGAGCGCCAGCGCCTTCTTTCAGAACTCCGAAAAGATCAGCTGAAATGCCTTCCGGGGCCAACACATTTCATTTCTTGCAACTCACCAGGCCGAGCGATCTTTCAAGCGTCAGCATGATGTCATCGAGCGCGCTCGATTGGGCCGGGCTGAGACCCGACAAAAGCTTCTCCTCGCGCGCGCGCAGCAGCGGGAGAAGTTCTTCGTAGACCTCCCGCCCTTTCGGCGTCAGCTGAAGCATGATCTCGCGGCGATCGTCGCCACTCTCGAGACGCTCGACGAAGCCAAGCTCCGTGAGCTGGCTGACGGCGCGGCTGATCCGGGATTTGTGCGTGCGCGTGCAGCGCACGACGTAGTTGGCGCTTCGCGGCTCGTCATGCATGCCCAAGGTCGCCATGACCCGCCACTCCGGGATGTCGATGCCGAAACGCGCGTAGTCAGCCGCCAGGGCGTTGCTGAACTCGGCCGCGAGGCGGTTGAGCCGGAACGGCACGAAGCGGAGCAAGTCCAGACGATCCATACCCCCGTTCGTCATGTACCCTCTCGCCATGCCCCCTCTTGATCGCCGTGCCGCAGCGGCACGATCATAGCCTATGCCACTTGACGGTTGCGATCGCAACCGTCTATGCATGGTTGCACTCGCAACAAGCACGGCGGCCGTGACTTCTCTATGCCGAAGCGCGCGGCCTGCGCGGTGGTCCCGGGCGGATGATCCGCTCCGGTCCGGGACGTACGAGGGAGGAGAGCCGCATGAGCAAGGGTTTCGCCAGCCAGGCCGATCTGGTCGAGAAGAAGGAAACCTTCTCCGAACTGGCGCCCGGGGTCTACGCCCTCACCGCCGAAGGCGACCCGAATTCCGGCATCGTCGTCGGCGACGATTCGGTGCTGGTGATCGACGCCCGCGCCACGCCTCGGATGGCCGGCGACCTGGTAGCCCGGGTCCGCGAGGTCACCGACAAGCCGATCCGCCACGTGCTGCTGACCCACTACCACGCTGTGCGGGTGCTCGGCGTCGCCGGCTATCCGGACCGGGTCAACGTCATCGCCAGCGACGTCGCCCGCGCGATGATCGTCGAGCGCGGGCAGCAGGACATGGATTCCGAGATCCAGCGCTTCCCGCGGCTGTTCCGCGGGCGTGAGGAAATCCCGGGCCTGACCTGGCCGACCCTGACCTTCCGCGGCGAGATGACCCTGTGGCTCGGCGCGCGCGAGGTGCGGATCATCCATGCGGGCCGCGGCCACACCGCCGGCGACACCATCGCGTGGCTGCCGCAAGAACAGGTGCTGTTCTCCGGCGACCTCGTCGAGTACGGCGCCACCCCCTATTGCGGCGACGCCCACTTCCAGGACTGGCCCGCTACCCTCGACCGCCTGGAGGCGCTCCAGCCCAAGGCGCTGGTGCCGGGCCGCGGCGAGGCGCTGACGACGCCCGACCGGATCCGCGAGGGGCTGGAGGGTACCCGCGCCTTCCTGCGCGACCTCTACGCCGTCGCCGAGGCCGGTGTCGCGGCCGGGCACGACCTCAAGACGGTCTACGACCGGGCGATGAGCGAGATGCGGCCCAAATACGGGCACTGGGTCATCTTCGAGCATTGCATGCCCTTCGACGTGAGCCGCGCCTACGACGAGGCGAAGGGGATCGACACGCCCCGGATCTGGACCGCAGAGCGCGACATCGAGATGTGGCGAGCCCTCGAAGGCTGACGCCTCCATCCGCCAACGAACGATGCCCGGACCCACCGGGCACGGCATCCGGCTCAGGTAACGCCCATGACCTCTCGCCCTCGCTTTGCCTCCACGCCATCGCCCGAAGCGGGCGACCGGCGGCCGGTCGTGGTGATCGGCGCCGGACCGGTCGGTCTGACCTGCGCCATCGACCTGGCGACGCGTGGCGTGCCGGTGGTGGTGCTCGACGACGACGACACCGTGGCGACCGGCAGCCGGGCGATCTGCTGGGCCAAGCGCACCCTCGAGATCTGGGACCGGCTCGGCGTCGGGCAGCGGATGGTCGACAAGGGCGTGACCTGGAGCGTAGGCCGTGTCTTCCACGGCGACCAGGAGCTCTACCGCTTCGACCTGCTGCCCGAGACCGGCCATCGCCGTCCGGCCTTCATCAACCTGCAGCAATACTACGTCGAGCAATACCTGATCGAGCGGGCTGCGGACTTTCCGGATCTGATCGGCTTGCGCTGGAAGCACGAGGTGACCGGCTTGACCCGGACCGCCGAGGGCGTGCGCCTCGACGTCGCGACGCCGGAGGGCGCCTATGCGCTCGATGCGGAATGGGTGCTCGCCGCGGACGGGGCGCGGTCAGCCACCCGAACCCGGATGGGCCTGCCCTTTCCCGGCCAGCGCTTCGAGGAGCGCTTCCTCATCGCCGACGTCAGGATGAAGGCGGACTTTCCGACCGAGCGCCTGTTCTGGTTCGAGCCGACCTTCCATGCCGGGCAGAGCGCGCTGCTGCACCGCCAGCCCGACGACGTGTTCCGCATCGACTTCCAGCTCGGCCCCGAGGCCGACCCGGACCTGGAGCGCATGCCCGAGCGCGTGATGCCGCGCGTCAAGGCCGTGGTGGGCGATCAGACGCCGGTCACCCTCGAATGGTGCTCCGTCTACTCGTTCCGGTGCGCGAGGCTGGAGCGCTTCGTGCACGGTCGCGTGGTGTTCGTCGGCGACAGCGCGCATGTGGTGAGCCCGTTCGGCGCCCGCGGCGGCAACGGCGGCATCCAGGACGCCGACAACCTGTGCTGGAAACTGGCGCTGGTGCTGCGCGGCGAGGCGCCGGAGAGCCTGATCGCGACCTACGACGAGGAGCGCGGGCACGCCGCCGACGAGAACATCCTCAATTCGAGCCGCACCACCAACTTCATGACGCCGAAGACGAGGGCGGAGCGGTACCTTCGCGATGGCGTGCTGGCGCTCGCCGCCGAGGCGCCCTTCGCCCGGATGCTGCTGAATGCCGGGCGCCTGTCACGGCCATGCAGCCTCGCCGGCCTGTCGCTGCAGACCCCGGATCCGGCGCCGCAGCGCGACGGTCCCCGGCCGGGCGACGTCTGCGTCGACGCGCCGGTCGTCGACGGGAGCGGTCGTGCCGGCTGGCTGCTCGACTCGCTCGACGGATCGTTCACGCTCCTGGTCTTCGCGGGAGCCGAGGCGCCCGATCCGGGCCGGTTCTCGGGTCTCCCGCCCGGCCTGCGCTGCGTCGTCGTCGCCGAGAGACCGCTCACGCTGGCCGGGGCCGAGGTGCTGCTCGATACCGAGGGCGTCGCCGGGCTGCGCTACGTCGCCGAATCCGGCGTGGCCTACCTGATCCGGCCCGACGCTCACGTGGCCGCGCGCTTCACGGAGGTCGATGGCCAGCAGGTGGCGGAGGCGCTCGCCCGCGCGTGCGGCCGGTCCGGCACGTCGGTTCAGGAGGCTGCGTGATGACGGAATCGCTGAGACGGGGCGACGGCTTCGCCGGACGGGCGGACGCCGTCTACGAGACCTTGATCCGCGCGCATCACTCCTTGAGCGACGAGGACAGCGCGGCGCTCAACGCGAGGCTCGTGCTGATTCTCGCTCACGAGGTCGGCGATCCCGAGGCGCTGGCGCAGGCCATCGCCCTCGCGCGGCGCTCCCTCGGGCCGGCCGGCCCGGATCGCGCCGCCCCCTGACAGGGGCGGCAAGAGCGTCCCGACCGACGGCGACTGCTCGCCCAATGAATCACCTCACGGCATGGGAGATCCATCCATGAACCAGCAGACCCGCCCCGCTCCGGTCGGCGACCCCGTCGCGACCCAGATCCATCCGGGCTACCTGTCGGGCTTCGGCAACGGCTTCGAGACCGAGGCGCTGCCCGGGGCGCTGCCGATCGGCCGCAACTCGCCCCAGAAATGCCCCTACGGCCTCTACGCCGAGCAGATCTCCGGATCCCCCTTCACCGCGCCGCGCACCACCAACGAGCGCTCCTGGCTCTACCGCATCCGTCCCACCGTCATGCATTGGGGCGCCTTCCGGAAGGTCGATGCCCGGCTCTGGCTCACCGCCCCGGCCGAGGCCGCCGAGATGCCCCCCGCGCCCTTGCGCTGGGATCCCGTCCCGATCCCGGCCGAACCGCTCTCCTTCGTCGAGGGCATCCGCACCATGACCACCGCCGGCGATGCCGGGTCGCAAGCCGGCATGGGCGCGCATCTCTACGTCGCCACCCGCTCGATGCGGGACGAGTACTTCTACAACGCCGACGGCGAGATGCTGGTCGTGCCGCAGCAGGGCGCGCTTCGCTTCCGCACCGAGTTCGGCGTCATCGACGTCGCGCCCGGCGAGATCGTGGTGATCCCGCGCGGGGTGAAGTTCGCCGTCGAGGTCACGGGCGGCCCGGCCCGCGGCTATCTCTGCGAGAATTACGGTGGCGCCTTCACGCTGCCGGAGCGCGGGCTGATCGGCGCCAATTGCCTGGCCAACCAGCGCGACTTCCTCACGCCGGTGGCGTCCTACGAGGACCGCGACGCGCCCGGCACGATGCTGGTGAAGTGGGGCGGTGGCTTGTGGGCGGCCGACATCGCGCACTCGCCCCTCGACGTGGTGGCGTGGCACGGCAACTACGCGCCCTACAAGTACGACCTCAGGAAGTTCTCGCCGGTCGGCCCGATCCTGTTCGACCATGCCGACCCGTCGATCTTCACGGTGCTGACCTCGCCCTCGGAGACGCCCGGCACGGCCAATATCGACTTCGTGCTCTTCTCCGATCGCTGGCTGGTGGCGGAGAACACGTTCCGGCCGCCGTGGTACCACCTCAACGTGATGAGCGAGTTCATGGGGCTGGTCTACGGGGTCTACGACGCCAAGACCGGCGGCGGGTTCCAGCCGGGGGGCGCCTCGCTGCACAACACCCTGCTGCCGCACGGGCCGGACGTGGACGCGTTCGAGAAGGCGTCGAACGCGGAGCTGACGCCGCACAAGCTCGAGGGGACGCTGGCCTTCATGTTCGAGACGCGGTTTCTCCAGAAGGTCAGCCACTTCGCCGCCGAGACGCCGGCATTGCAGCAGGATTACGCGACGTACGGGCGCAAGCTCGCCAAGCATTTCGACCCGAACCGGCCGGAGGCACGCTGATGGCGGGGATCGACCACACCCACGATTCTAGCCTGCGGTCCTGGGTACCGGGGGCCGACGGGCATCCCGATTTCCCGATCCAGAACCTGCCGCTCGGCGTGTTCTCGCCGGCGGACGGTGCTCCGCGGGCCGGGATCGCGATCGGCGACCGCATCCTCGACCTTCCGGCTCTGCTGGCCGCCGGCCTGCTCTCGGGCGAGGCGGCCCTCGCCGCCGAGGCCGCCGCCGGCGCTGCCCTCAACGCGCTCCTCGCCCTCGGCGCCGGTCCGCGCCGTGCCCTGCGGGTGCGCCTGTCCGAGCTGCTGCGCGAGGGCTCGGCCGACCGTGACCGGGTGGCTCCGCTGCTGCATGCGGCTTCGTCCTGCACGCTGCACCTGCCGGCCCGGATCGGCGACTACACCGACTTCTACGTCGGCATCCACCACGCCGAGAACATCGGCAAGCAGTTCCGGCCGGACAACCCGCTCCTGCCGAACTACAAGCACGTGCCGATCGGTTATCATGGCCGCGCCTCCTCGATCCGGCCCTCCGGCACCCCGGTGCGCCGGCCGCGCGGGCAGTCGAAGGCGCCGGACGCGGCCGCGCCGACCTTCGGCCCCTCGTCCCGCCTCGACCTCGAGCTGGAGCTCGGTGTGTGGATCGGGCCCGGCAACGACCTCGGCGAGCCGATCCCGATCGGAGAGGCGCAGGATCACATCGCCGGTTACTGCCTGCTCAACGACTGGTCGGCCCGCGACATCCAGGCCTGGGAGTACCAGCCGCTCGGGCCGTTCCTCGCCAAGAACTTCGCCTCGACGATCTCGCCCTGGATCGTCACGCCGGAGGCGCTGGCGCCGTTCCGCATCGCGCAAGGAGCGCGTCCCGCGGGCGATCCCACCCCCCTGCCCTACCTCCGCGACGAAACCGACCAGGCCGGCGGCGCCTTCGACCTCCGCCTCGACGTGCTGCTGACGACCCCGGGCCTGCGCGCAGCCGGCCTCGCCCCGCACCGGGTTTCGGCCTCGAACGCCCGGCACATGTACTGGACGGTGGCGCAGATGGTGGCCCACCACACCAGCGGCGGCTGCAACCTGCAGCCGGGCGACCTTCTCGGCACCGGCACGATCTCCGGCCCGGACCGCGACGCCTGCGGCAGCCTCGTCGAGGCGACGCTGGGCGGGCGGGAGCCGATCCGGCTCGCCTCGGGCGAGGAGCGCCGGTTCCTCGAGGACGGCGACGAGATCATCCTGCGGGCGCACGGCGTGCGCGAGGGCTTCGCAACCGTCGGGTTCGGCGAGTGCCGGGCGGTCATCCTTGGAGCGGTGGCATGAAGCTCTACGGTTACTGGCGCTCGACCTCGTCCTACCGCCTGCGCCTCGCGCTGGCGCTGAAGGGCGTGGTGCCGGACCAGGTGCCGGTCCACCTCGTGCGCGACGGCGGCGAGCATCGCGGCGAGGCCTATCGGCGGATCAACCCGCAAGGCCGCGTGCCGAGCCTCGCCCTCGCCGACGGGCGCGTGCTGATCCAGTCCCCGGCGATCATCGAGTACCTGGAGGAGGTGTATCCGGAGCCGCCGCTGCTGCCGGCGGACCCGGTCGCGCGGGCGCAGGTCCGGGCGGTGGCGGCGATCATCGGCTGCGACATCCATCCGCTGCACAATGTCGGCCCGCTCAACCACCTGCGGCGCGACCTCGGCCGCCCGGAGGAGGAGGTGGGCGCCTGGATCGGCCGCTGGATCTCCGAGGGCTTCACGGCCATCGAGGCGCTGATCGGCGACGAGGGGTATTGCTTCGGCGCCGGCCCAGGCCTCGCCGACGTCTATCTGGTGCCGCAGGTCTACGCGGCGCGGCGCTTCGCCGTGCCTCTGGAGCCGTTCCCGCGGATCACCCGCGCCTCGTCCCTCGCGGAGGCGCATCCGGCCTTCCAGGCCGCCCATCCGTCGCGGCAGCCCGACGCGGAGTAGGTCCCACGGAGGGCCGTGGGCGCGGGCTGATCAGCCCTCCGCCCGCCCGGCGCGGCGCCGACGGCCGCCGCTCGCGGCGACGGGCGGGCCGGCGATCAGGCGCCCTCGACCCCGTGCCCGACCAGCTTGTGCGGATCGACCACCGCCGCCCCTGCGGGGACGATCAACGGCCTGTTCAAGGCGCGTGCGATCCATCGGCGCGGGCCGTGGCACTGCTTCGAGGCGGTCGAGTGCGCCACCCTGGAGTGGATCGACGGGGCCAACCACCGTCGCCTTGCTCGCGCCGATCGCCAACGTCCCTCCCGCCGAGGCCGAAGCGCGCTGTCATGCTCGCGTCGCCGAGCGCGCGGGAGGCGAGATAGGCAATCGTCATCATGGCTTTCGCGTCCGGCATCGACCAGACCCTTCCTGACGGCGGCCAAGCCGAACGGACCTCGACCCTCCTCGGCCGTCGGGTGGTCGCCGTCGGCCTCGGGCTGACCGTGGCGGATCACGCGAGCCAGCCGCGATCGGAGGTTCGGGTTCCCCTTCGTCGTCATCCGCCCATGCGGGGTCGCCATCCGCCCATGCGGGAGCGTGTCCAGGAAAGAGCCTCGCTCGTGCGGGTCGTCGCCCATCCTGGCGGACGACTGGGCACGGCGCGTCATCGGAGGGCGTCGCCTCAATAGGGACGGCAGACGCCCGCATACGCGTCGAAATAGGCGTAAGCGCCGCAATCGCTGCCACTGGCCGCGCCGGTGAGAGCATACCCTGCAGCCGCCCCGACCGCGGCCCCGGCAAGACCGTAGCCGTAGGGGCGGTAACCGTAACCGTACCCGTAGCGGCCATATCCGCCATAGCCCTGGCCGGGCCGCCCTGCGATCGGTCTCCCTACCCCCCATCCGGGCCGCCCCGCGATGGGCCCGGCGGCCCCCCAGCCCGGGCGTCCGACACCGCCTCTGCCCAAGCCGGCTCCGTGGAAGCCGCCGCCACGGAAGCCACCTGCACGCATTCCAGCCCCATGGAACCCACTGCCGCGGAAGCCGCCACCGCCGCGGAAGCCTCGCGCCTCCGCGATGACACTGTTCGATATCAGTGCGGCGATCGCTGCGGCCGATAGAATCATACCACCGCGCTTAAGCATTGACGCGTGCGATGTATTTGAAGTTGGCGATG
>NZ_BPQJ01000041.1 GCF_022179185.1 Methylobacterium frigidaeris
AAACGCCGACACTGCACTAACTTTGAACTTGGACCACCTCGTGGGGGCCGATCAGCATACTGGTCACCGCTTGGTGCGTCTAATTTGCGACCGATGAATTCTGCTGCTCCTAACAATTCATCAATATCGTCAGACTGCAATGCATCTACGTATCTATTATGCTGTATATCCTTGACGAACCCGCGAGCTCTCGCATGATCAAGACCTGACCTCACAAGATCGATCCAGGAAAGGGCTTTTTTACTCTTTTGCGTAAGTGCTATACTGGCCCCTGCGCCAAAAATTACTACCAGTTTTCCTTCATCAGCAGATTTACGAATTATATCGGCGCTCAATTTTAACCCCCGATGCTCTTATTGTCACATGCATCGCATAGCTGGCGATTAAAATCCAACGGCAAAATGGCGCGGGATATTGTATGACGCATCGGATGCCATGTGGCACTCAAATCAAACTATAAAATCGCCCGATTTGTCGCCCATCAGCACTATATAATAAATTATATATCCTATATCAAAATCATTTCCGTGTGTATTGATGCATAAATTTATCGTCGTGTCCAATCTGGCCGAAGTCGATCCACCACACGCTCCAGCCGCACCTGCCCGTAGTGTTTGTCGATCATAGCCAGGGACGTGCGGCAGTTGCGGGCCACGTCGAGAACCTCAGACCCATTGGCCAGTTGCTCGCTGATGTAAAAATGCCGAAGCGAATACGGCGTGCGCTTGATGCCGCGGTGATCCCGCTCCAAGCCAGCAGCCTTCAGCAGCTCGGTGAAGCCGTTGGCCACCGAGGTGATGCGTTTGCCCTGCTCACTTGCGAATACCGGATCGGTATCCACAGGCTCCCGGCCCATGCTGCGCTCGAACAGCATCCATAGGGTGTCAAACCACAGGATCGCAGCCTTCTGCGGGATCGCCTTGCCGCTCTTGCCCTTGCCTCGAACCTGCAGCCGGATGTCGCGCTGATCCACGGGCTTGCCCCGCCCCGCCCGGTAGCCCAGCACATCGCCCCAAGTGAGATTGTACATCTCAGTGGGTCGCAGCCCGGAGAATGCGCCGATCATCACGTAGGCGTGCAGCAGGGTGCGATCCCGCCGCGTGTGATCGTCCAACCGTTTGATCCGCCAGCGACGCTTGTCGCTGGCCTCTACCATGGCTCCGCTGCCATCCATGATGGGGTCCACCAGCCGGCCGAGGCTCACATTCTGTAGGTGCGCGAACTCATGCGGCTCGAAGCTGGGTCGCCGGTTGTCCGGTGTGCGCCGGGCCTTGATGGTGACCTCGGGCGGGGTCTTCAGGTAGCCCTGGCGTGATGCCCAGCGTAGCAGCTGCCGCAACACCACCAGCTCGCCCCTCTGGCGGCTCAGAGAGGGTGCAGAGCGCCGTACGGGTCGGCGCAGCCGATGCCCTCCCCTCTCGTACTCGATGTGGGTGACAAGCTTGCCAGGGCCCTCGGTCCAGTAGGTGCGCCGCCACTCCGCATAGCGCTCCAGATCGGCCTCGCTCACCGCATCCACGGGCTTCTGGCCGAAATAGCCCACGAAATACCGCCGGATCACCGCAGGCTCGCTCTTGCCCTGGTCGGCCCGCCGTTCGCCCCGCTCCACCTCGCGCAGGATCTGCGCGATGTACTCCTCTGCCACGCTCTCAAAGGTGTGAGCACGAGCGGTGAGGCCCTGCTGCGCGCGGTAGGTGGCTTCGTACCAGATGGCCTCCGCCCGGCGCTGCGCTTCCCGGAGATCGTCGGTGTCGAGGGAGCGTTTGAGCTGCCCCTGCCCGCGGATGCTGAAGCGGATCTGCCACTTGGCGCTGCCCTTGCGCTGGAACAGCTGGAAGCGCTCGTCGGGGACGTTGCCAGGGGGTCTCAAGGGGCGGCCCTGTCTGGTTACTGCGGTGCAGATGACTGCGCTAGGAGTGCGCTAGAGTGCTTTCTGACCCCCCAGCAAACCGTTACGCGCGCAGGGCATTTTTTTGAACTGCGCTAGCACTGCGCTAGGAAATATTGCCGTTTTGGCGCAAGGGCAAGACAATGAAAAACCCCGCTAAGTGCTTAGCGGGGTTGAAAAATTCTGGTAGCGGAGGAGGGATTTGAACCCCCGACACAAGGATTATGATTCCTCTGCTCTGACCAACTGAGCTACTCCGCCGCGCGGTGGCCGGTGCGTATCCGGCTCTGCGGTGGCGCGGATATAGGGGGAGGCGGCCGGCCCTGTCAAGGAACCGTCGCAGCCCTTTTCGCGCCTCGCTGCGCATAGCGAGGCGCGGGCGGACTCAGAGGGCGTCGCCCAGGATCTCGGCGACCTGGGGGATGTCCTTGTCGCCGCGTCCGGAGAGGTTGACGACCATCAGGTGGTCGCGGGACTGGCGCGGGGCGAGCTCCATGACCTTGGCGAGCGCGTGGGCGGGCTCGAGGGCCGGGATGATGCCCTCCATCAGGGAGCAGAGCCGGAAGGCGTCGAGAGTCTCCTTGTCGGTCGCCGACAGGTAGGTGACGCGACCCATCTCGTGCAGCCAGGCATGCTCGGGGCCGATGCCCGGATAGTCGAGGCCGGCGGAGATCGAGTGCGCGTCGGCGATCTGGCCGTCGCCGTCCATCAGCAGGTAGGTGCGGTTGCCGTGCAGCACGCCGGGCTTGCCGCCGGTGAGCGAGGCGGCGTGCAGGCCGCTCGACACGCCGTGGCCCGCCGCCTCGACGCCGTAGATCGCGACCTCGCGGTCGTCGAGGAAGGGGTGGAACAGCCCCATCGCATTCGAGCCGCCGCCGATGCAGGCGACGAGGGAATCGGGCAGACGGCCCTCCTGTTCGAGCATCTGTGCCCTGGTCTCGATCCCGATCACCGACTGGAAGTCGCGCACCATCGCCGGGTAGGGATGTGGCCCCGCCACCGTGCCGATGCAGTAGAAGGTGTCGGCGACGTTGGTGACCCAGTCGCGCAGGGCCTCGTTCATCGCGTCCTTGAGGGTGCGGGTGCCCGATTCGACCGGCACCACCTCGGCGCCGAGCATCTTCATCCGGAACACGTTCGGCTTCTGCCGCTCGACGTCGACCGCACCCATGTAGACGACGCATTTGAGTCCGAAGCGGGCGCAGAGCGTCGCCGTGGCGACGCCGTGCTGGCCCGCCCCCGTCTCGGCGATGATCCGCGGCTTGCCCATGCGCCGGGCGAGCAGGATCTGGCCCAGCACGTTGTTCACCTTGTGCGAGCCGGTGTGGTTCAGCTCCTCGCGCTTGAAGTAGATCTTCGCGCCCCCAAGGTGCTCGGACAGCCGCTCGGCGAAGTAGAGCGGGCTCGGCCGACCGACATAGTGGGTGAGATAGCTCGTCATCTCGGCCTGGAAGGCCGGGTCGGCCTTGGCCGCGGCGTAGGCCTCCTCCAGGGCGAGGATGTTTGGCATCAGGGTCTCGGCCACGAAGCGGCCGCCGAAGATGCCGAAGCGGCCGCGCTCGTCGGGGCCGGTGCGGAACGAGTTCGGGGTCTGGAGAGCGGTCACGGCAGGAGCTCTTACGTGTGAGAGGGTTAGATGAACGTCATCCTCGGCGGCGGGCCTTACGCCCTTCGCGCCTCTGGGGCAATTTGCGGTTCGGACGCAGCCGCCCCGGCCACCTTGATGGGGCCTTCGGCGGCCTCGATAGGGCCTGCGGCGGCCTTGGCGGCCGCCACGAAGGCGGCGATGCGGTCCGGGTCCTTGCGTCCGGGGCTTGATTCGACGCCCGACGAGACGTCGACCGCCTGTGCGGCCGTCACCGCCAGGGCCTCACCGACGGTCCCCGGCGTCAGGCCGCCGGACAGCATGAACGGGTGATCTCGGCCACGGCCTGCGAGCAGCGACCAGTCGAAGGGGTGGCCGTTTCCGCCGGGCAGCACCGCGCCGGGCGCAGGCTTGGCATCGAAGAGCAACCGGTCGGCGACGCCTGCGTAGCGGGCGGCACGGGCGAGATCGTCGGCGGTGGCAATACCGAGCGCCTTCATCACCGGGCGGCCGAAACGGGCGCGCAACGCCGCCACCCGCTCCGGGCTCTCGGCGCCATGGAGCTGCAGCCAGTCCGGGTCGAGGGCCGCGATCACCGCCGCGACGAGGGCGTCGTCGGGATCGACCAGCAGGGCCACGCGCTCGGCCCGGCCGCTTGCCTGCCGGGATAGGGCGGCCCCCGTCGCGAGATCGACGTGGCGCGGGCTCTTCGGGAAATGGACGAGGCCGATCAGGTCGGCGCCGGCGGCGAGCGACGCATCCAGCGTCTCCGGCGTGCTGAGGCCGCAGATCTTGACGAGAGTGGGAACGGGCGACATCCGCTCCCTATACGCCGATCCGCCCGTGCCCGCACGTGCCGCGGGCGCTCAGGAGTGCTGCGTCACGCTCTCCCACACCGCCGCAGCGGCGGCGAGGTCTTCGATCGCGGCGCCGACCGACTTGAACACCGTGATCGCGTCGGGGCTCTGCCGCCCCGGCGCCTCGCCGCGGCACAGGGCCGTCAGGTCGCCCGCGACCGCCTCGGGCGCGAGAGCACCGGACTGGATCGCGACGGCCACGTCGCCGCCCTTCTTCAGGGCGTCGGGGGTGTCGATGTAGACCGGCCCGCGCAGCAGAGCCTCGTCGTCGGCCTCGCGCATCGTCGGCGTGAAGGCGCCGACGAGGTCGAGATGGGTGCCCGGCCGCAGCCATGCGCCCCGCACCAGCGGCTCGGTCGACAGGGTGGCGCAGGAGACGAGGTCCGCCGCTGCGACGGCCGCTGCGAGGTCCGTGACGGGGTAGGCATTGATGCCCTCGGCCGCGAGGGTCGCGGCCAAGCGCTCGGCCCCTTCCGGCCGGCGATTCCAGACCGCGACGTCGCGGATCGGCCGGACAGATGCGTGGGCGCGCACGAGAGAGGGGGCGAGCGCACCGGCCCCCACCATGACCATCCGGGCAGCCTCGTCGCGGGCGAGGTAGCGGGCGGCAAGCGCCGAGGCGGCGGCGGTGCGCCACAGGGTCAGGCGGGCGCCGTCGAGGAGCGCCAGCGGCCGGCCGTCGCGGCCGTCGCAGAGCAGCACCCCACCCTGGATCGTGTCGAGGCCCTTCGCCGGGTTGCCCGGGAACAGGGTCAGGATCTTGACCCCGACATAGTCGGCCGTCCAGGCCGGCATCAGCAGCAGCGAGGTTCCGCCGGGCGCGGTCTCGATGGCGTGGTGGTGGCGCGTCGGCGCCGTCGCGCCGGCCCGGAAGGCCGTCGCGAGCGCGTCGATCATGCGGGTCGGGGTCAGGGCCGCGTCGATCTCGGCCTCGCCGATCAGGCGCATCTCAGGCGCGGCTGACCGGAGCCGGCAGGGCGGTGCGGCCCACCGTGGCGCCGGTCGGCACGCTCTGGCGCAGGCGCTCGGCCTCGCCCCGCAGGCGGGCGAGTTCGCGGCCCTTGGCGCGGCGGTCGCGGCGGGTGTCGCCCTGGCCGAGCCAGGAGCCGACGCCGCCCACCACGATGCCGACGGCGACCGCGGCGAAGATCAGCGCATAGAGCGGCATCGGCATGCTGAAGGCCGGCGTCCCGTTCGAGAACGGATCGAAGGACAGCATCACCGGCTGGCGGTTGGCCACCGCCAGCAGCACGACCACGATCGCGATGGGCAGCAGGATCAGGCCCTTGAGGAAGCGGATCATCGGGAAACCCGGTCTTTCGTCGGTGATGCGGGAAGGGAGCGGGACCGCCGGACGGAGCCCCGTGTGTCAAGTGTAACGCGCGCCGGCCCGGGGGCCAGAGCCGATCCGTCAGCTCGCGGCAGCCTCGGCCCGGCTCGGCTCGTCGGCGCCGATGCCGGCGGCGTTCAGGCGCAGGCGCATCTCCTTGCCGGTCTTGAAGACCGGGATCGCCTTCTCGGCCACCGCCACGGCGGCGCCGGTCCGCGGGTTGCGGCCGCGCCGCGCCTCCCGGCGCTTGACCGAGAAGGCGCCGAAGCCGCGCAGCTCGACCCGGTCGCCCCGGGCGAGAGCATCCGCGATCGTGTCCAGGATGGCGTTGACGATGTTCTCGACGTCGCGCTGATACAGGTGCGGGTTCTGCTCGGCGATCTTGAGCACCAGCTCGGACTTGATCATGGGAGGTATGGTCTCGACTGAGGGCCGGCCGGGGGAGGTGCGCGAGAGGGCTTTTGTCTTTTACGGGCGCCAGACCGCGAGCAGGCCGCCCTGGGTCAGACCGGCGGTCTCGGATCCGGCCTGCCGCAGCCGAGCGGCGAGGTCATCGTAGCCGAGGAGCCCGGCGCCGACGGCCGCGGCCGAGAACAGGCCGAAGCGGTTGTCGGAGCGCGGCTTCCAGTCCCGCACCGGCAGGTCCTTGGCCACGCCCTTCTCGCGCTCGAGCCAGGCGACGGCCTGGCGCTCGCTGCCGGTCTCGTCGATCAGGCCGAGCGGCACGCTCTGGCGGCCGCTGAACACCCGGCCGTCCGCCACCGCCTTGATCTGGTCGGGCGTCATCTTCCGGCGCTCGGCCACCAGGTCCTTGAACCAGCCGAAGGTGTCGCCGACGATCGCCTGGAGGGCGGCGCGGGCCTCGGGAGGGGTCGGGTGGAAGCCGCTCGGCTCGGCCTTGAGCGGCGAGGACTTCACCTCGTCGACCTTCACCCCGATCTTGTCGAGGAGGCCCGACACCTCCGGATACTGGAACAGCACGCCGATCGAACCGACGAGGGAGGTCTCGCGGGCGACGATGTGGTCGGCGGCGATCGCCGTGATGTAGGCGCCCGACGCCGCCGTGCCGTCGACGAAGGCGACGACCGGCTTCTTCTCGGCGAGCTGGCGCAGGTTGCGGAAGAGCTCCTCCGAGCCGGTGGTGGTGCCGCCCGGCGAGTTGATCGAGACGACGACGCCCGAGACCGCGCTCGAGTCGCCGACGCGCTTCATCAGCTCGCGGGTCTTCTCGCTGCCGGCGATGAAGCCGTCGATGCTGATGCGGGCGATCTGCGGCGTGACGGCGGAAAGTCCCCTGCCCCCGGCCGCCCGCCAGCCGACGGCGCCGGCGGCGACGATCAGCGCCCCGACCCCGATCGCGCGCCAGACGGACAGCTTCCGGCGCAAGGCGCGCCGGTCGAGGAGAAGTTCGGCATCGATGGCCATGCGGCGCCCGTATCCTGATCAGACTCCGGAGGCGGCTTCCCTGCCGGGTGGTTCCCTGCAAGTCATTGGCGCGCCTCGCTCCCGGGCTGTTCTACCCCCGGCCGTCGCGCAGCGGCAAGACCGGTTTCGGAGCGTCCCCCTCTCCGATCGCGGTAATTCGGACGTGAGAACGCCCGCGCGGGAGCTTCCCACGCGGGCGTTCGGATCTCATCAGGGGTGTCCGGGCCTCGCGGCCCGGACGGATCCCTTACTTCTTGTCGCCGGCCCGGGCCTTGAGGGCCGCGCCGAGGATGTCGCCGAGCGAGGCGCCCGAATCGGCCGAACCGTACTGGGCGATCGCCTCCTTCTCCTCGGCCATCTCGAGGGCCTTGATGGAGAGCTGGACGCGGCGGGCCTTGCGGTCGAACTGCGTCACGCGCGCATCGACCTTCTCGCCGGCGGCGAAGCGCTCGGGGCGCTGGTCGTTGCGCTCGCGGGCGAGATCGGCCCGGCGGATGAAGGTCTGGAGGTCGGAATCGACGATCTTGACCTCGATTCCCGAGTCCTTGACCTCGAGCACCTCGCAGGTGACGACCTGGCCCTTGCGGATGCCGTCACCGGCATCGGCGAAGGGGTCGCCGGCGAGCTGCTTGATGCCGAGCGAGATGCGCTCCTTCTCGACGTCGACGTCGAGAACCTGGGCGCGCACCACGTCGCCCTTCTTGAACTCGTCGATGACCTGCTCGCCCGGACGGTTCCAGTCGAGGTCCGAGAGGTGGACCATGCCGTCGACGTCGCCCTCGAGGCCGATGAACAGACCGAACTCGGTCTTGTTCTTGACCTCGCCCTCGACCTCGGTGCCCGGCGGGTGCTTCTCGGAGAAGGCCTCCCACGGGTTCTGCAGGGTCTGCTTCAGGCCGAGCGAGATGCGGCGCTTGACCGGATCGACCTCCAGGATCTGAACCTCGACCTCCTGGGAGGTGGAGACGATCTTGCCCGGATGGACGTTCTTCTTGGTCCAGCTCATCTCCGAGACGTGGATCAGGCCCTCGATCCCCGGCTCCAGCTCCACGAAGGCGCCGTAATCGGTGATGTTGGTCACGCGGCCCTTGAGCTTGGCGTTGACCGGGTAGCGGGCGGCGATGCCCTCCCACGGATCGGCCAGAAGCTGCTTGATGCCGAGCGAGATGCGGTGCGTCTCGTGGTTGATCTTGATGATCTTGACCTTGACGGTCTGGCCGATGTTGACCACCTCGGACGGGTGATTGACGCGGCGCCACGCCATATCGGTGACGTGCAGCAGGCCGTCGATGCCGCCGAGGTCGACGAACGCACCGTACTCGGTGATGTTCTTGACCACGCCGTCGATGACCTGACCCTCTTCGAGGTTGGCCACCAGTTCGGAGCGCTGCTCGGCCCGGCTCTCCTCGAGCACGGTGCGGCGCGACACCACGATGTTGCCGCGGCGGCGGTCCATCTTGAGGATCTGGAACGGCTGCGGCGTGCCCATCAGCGGGGTGACGTCGCGGACCGGACGGATATCGACCTGCGAGCGCGGCAGGAACGCCACAGCGCCGTCGAGGTCGACGGTGTAGCCGCCCTTGACCTGGTTGAAGATCGTGCCGCTGACGCGCTCGTTGTTCTCGAACGCCTTCTCGAGCTTGACCCAGCTCTCCTCGCGGCGCGCCTTGTCGCGCGAGATGACGGCTTCGCCCAGCGCGTTCTCGATGCGGTCGACGTAGACCTCGACCTCGTCGCCGACGGTGATCGGCTGGTCACGGCCGGGGCCCGTGAACTCCTTGAGGGCGACGCGGCCCTCGGTCTTGGCCCCGATGTCGATGACGGCGACGTCCTTCTCGATCGCCACCACCCGACCCTTGACCACGGAGCCTTCCGTGATCTCGTGCTCCCGGAACGACTCTTCCAGAAGGGCGGCGAAATCCTCGCGGCTCGACGCGGCGCCTTGCAAACCTGCGGACATCTATGCTCCTTTTCGTCCCACCCTCTCCGGGGGGACGGCGCCGGCGGCTCGTATGAACGGGCCGCTTCCGCCCGCCGGAGTTCCGGGAGGCCCTTCCGGGCCATCGGAACCGCCGCTCCCCGAAACGTGAAGGGGCGCGGGCCGGCGCATGATCGACGGGCGAAAACGTGTGTCTCCGGACGGTCCCGGCCGGAGCGCGGTGCGGAGGGCACGTCGCCCTGCACGCGGCATCCCGGCATCGGTCCACCGGAGGTTGGGCCGATACATGAAAATCGTCCGGCCTGCAAGGTGTTGCCGGCATCGACGCGCGGCAACCTGACGGCGATTGCCAGTCTTGCCCATACGCGCGGGTCCGGGTTACCCATCCCTAGCCTGAAACCATTCTGATGTTCGGGCGTGGCGGACCGCCCTCCCGGGAGGCGGGCCGTCCAAGCAAGCAAGACGGCACGCCGCGCGCGGCGTGGGGAGGAGCGAGGCGCGGGCCCCCAAGGGCCGCGGCCTGAGACTTGAGTGAACGAGAGGGAGGCCGGGCGTCGCGACCGGAACCGTGTCCGCGGGGCGCCCCGACACCTCCCGAAGCCGGAGGGCGACGATGATCAAGCTCAACGTGAACGGTGAGGAGCGCCGCTTCGACGGCGATCCCGAGATGCCGCTGCTGTGGTACCTGCGGGACGAGCTCGGCCTGACGGGCACCAAGTTCGGCTGCGGCGTCGCGGCCTGCGGCGCCTGCACCATCCATGTCGGCGGCGCCGCGATGCGGGCCTGCCAGACCCCGGTCTCGGCCGCCGACGGCCAGCCGGTGGTGACGATCGAGGGCCTGTCGCCGGACGGCAACCACCCGGTCCAGGCGGCCTGGCGGGAGCTGAACGTGGCGCAGTGCGGCTACTGCCAGACCGGGCAGATCATGCAGGCGGCGGCTCTTCTCAAGGATACCCCAAAGCCGACCGACGCCGACATCGACGCCCAGATGAGCGGCAATCTCTGCCGCTGCGGCACCTATCCGCGCATCCGCGCCGCCATCAAGCAGGCGGCGGGGCTGACCCCGAAGGCCGGCCAGGGAGATCGCCTGTGATCCACGACCTCTCCTCCTTCCTCAAAGCCGCCCCGGCCGAGGAGCCGGATTCCACCATCACCAAGCCCACCCCCGGCCAGCTCAGCCGCCGCGGCCTGCTGGCGGGCGCCGGCGCCCTGGTGCTCGCCCTGTCGCTGAAGCCGCAAGGCGTGAGCGCCGCCGAGAAGGGCTTCGGCGCCGACGGCATGCCGCATGGCTGGCGCGACGACCCGACCCTGTTCGTGGCGATCGCCCCCGACGGCACCGTGACGGTGACCTGCACCCGCTCGGAGATGGGCCAGGGCGTGCGCACCTCGGTGGCGTTCGTCGTCGCCGACGAGCTCGACGCCGACTGGGCCAAGGTCAAGGTCGCCCAGGCCCACGGCGACGAGGAGCGCTTCGGCAACCAGGACACCGACGGCTCGCGCTCGCTCCGGCACTTCTTCATGCCGCTGCGCCGCGCCGGTGCCGCGGCCCGCACGATGCTGATCGAGGCGGCGGCCGCCCAGTGGCGCGTGCCGGCCTCCGAGGTGACGGCGGAGAACCACGCCCTCGTCCATACCAAGTCCGGGCGCCGGATCGGCTTCGGCGAGGTGGCGCAGGCCGCGGCCTCGATCCCGGTGCCGGACCGGTCGAAGGTGACGCTCAAGGACCCGTCGGCCTTCCGCTACATCGGCAAGGGCCGCGTCGGCCTCATCGACAATGTCGGAATCACCACCGGCACGGCGCAGTACGGTCTCGATACCCGCGTCGAGGGCATGCTCTACGCCGTGGTCGCCCGCCCGCCGGTCTTCGGCGGCAAGGTCAAGAGCTTCGACGAGGCGGCAGCCCTGAAGGTGCCGGGCGTCGTCAAGGTCGTGACCATCGATCCGCCGGCCCCTCCTTATGAGTTCATGCCGACCGGCGGCGTCGCGGTCATCGCCCGCAACACCTGGGCGGCGATCAAGGGCCGCGAGGCGCTGAACGCCACCTTCGACGACGGCCCCAACGCCAGTTACGATTCCGACGCCTACCGCGCCACCCTGGAACAGGCCGTGCGCAAGCCCGGCAAGGTGGTGCGCCAGGAAGGCGACGTCGACGCGGCGATGAAGAAGGCGGTGAAGCGCCTCGAGGCCGAGTACTACATCCCTCACCTCGTCCAGGCCCCGATGGAGCCGCCGGCCGCCACCGTGCGGATCGGCAAGGACGGCAAGATCGAGGCCTGGGGCTGCGTGCAGTCGCCGCAGGCCGCCCGCGATCGCATCGCCAAGCGCCTCGGGATCGATCCGAAGAACGTCACGGTCAACGTCACGCTGCTCGGCGGCGGCTTCGGCCGCAAGTCCAAGCCCGACTACTTCGTCGAGGCGGCGCTCTGCTCGAAGGCGGTCGACGGTGCCCCGGTCAAGATGACCTGGACGCGCGAGGACGACCTCCACAACGGCTACTACCACACCGTCTCGGTGGAGCGGCTGGAGGCCGGCCTCGACGACAAGGGCATGCCGATCGCCTGGCTGCACCGCAGCGCGGCCCCGACCATCGGCTCGACCTTCGTCGCCGGCGCCAACGAGCAGATCCCGATCGAACTCGGGATGGGCCTCGTCAATGTGCCGTTCAACATCCCCAACATGCGGATGGAGAACCCGCCCGCCGACGCCCATGTCCGCATCGGCTGGTTCCGCTCGGTGTCGAACATCCCGCGGGCCTTCGCGGTGCAATCGTTCCTGGACGAGCTCGCCCACATGGCCGGCCGTGATCCGAAGGATTATCTCCTCGACGTGATCGGTCCGGCCCGGATCCTCGATCCGGTCAAGCTGGGCGATGCCTGGAACTACGGCGAGGACCCCTCGCGCTATCCCTTCGATACCGGGCGCCTGCGCGGGGTGATCGAAGCGGTGGCCAAGGGCGCCGGCTGGGGCCGGAAGGTGGAGAAGGGCCGCGGCCTCGGCATCGCGGCGCATTACAGCTTCGTGACCTATACGGCGGCCGTGGCGGAGGTCGAGGTCGGGCCGAAGGGCGAGGTCACCGTCCAGCGGGTCGACATCGCCATCGACAGCGGCCAGCAGGTCAATCCGGAGCGGGTGCGCTCGCAGCTCGAGGGCGCGGTGGTGATGGGGATGGGCCTCGCGCTCACCGCCCAGATCACCTTCAAGAACGGCCGCGCCGTCCAGGACAACTACGACACCTACGAGCTCACCCGGATCAACGACGCGCCCAAGATCATCAACGTGCACCTCGTGCAGGGCGGTGGCTGGGACAAGCCGCTCGGCGGCGTCGGCGAGCCCGGCGTGCCGCCGGTGGCCCCCGCCATCGCCAACGCGATCTTCGCGGCGACCGGCCGGCGCATCCGCCAGCTGCCGATGCGCGACAAGCTGAGCGCGTGAGGTGATCCCGCGGGGTTTGGCCCCGCGGGACGTGTGACGAGGGGTCGCCTCCCGCCGGGGGGCGGCCCCTTTTTTCTGATCCGTCTCTCATCTCGCCGGAACCCCCGCCCCCGGGCCGGTGTTCGCGACCAAGGCTCACGACGCCAAGGTTGTCGCGCCTGCCACGATCAAGAACGGGAGAGACACGCCATGAAGCTCATCCTCGCCGCCGGCCTCGTCGCCGGCCTCGCGGGCCCGGCGCTTGCCGGCGCTTGCGGCACCGAGATCTCGGCGCTGGAGCCGCGGCTCACCGAGAAGGGCCGCGAGACGATCGCGGCCTCGAGCGGCGGCAAGGAGGTGGCGTCGCGCCGCGAGGCCCAGGCCGAGGCGGCGACCGAGAAGGGCACCAGCCCCTCCGCCCTTCCCAAGGGCCCCGCCCCCGGCTCGGCCGAGACGCAGGCCACCGCCGACGTCGCCAAGGCGAGCGGCGGCGGCACCGGCGTGATGGAGGCGAGAGCCAGCCTCAACCGCGCCCGCGAGCTCGACAAGAAGGGCGACGAGGCGGGCTGCATGAAGGCGGTGTCGGACGCCAAGGAGCAGATGGACAAGTCGTGAGCCTCGGGCGAGCTTTAATCCCCGACCCGAGGTGAGGCAGCGCACATCGCGGTCCGGGCTGCCTGCTCCGACCCTGGTCTGTTGCGCTGCAGCGCCCACATCTCACGGGCATCGCCCGGCCCTTGAAGCCGGGCTCGATCCGGAGATGACCGAGTGCCCTCCCTGTTCGATCCGATCCAGCTCGGCGCCATCGCGGCGCCGAACCGCATCCTGATGGCGCCGCTGACCCGCGGCCGCGCCTCGCGGACCCACGTGCCGACCCCGATCATGGCCGAATATTACCGCCAGCGCGCCGGGGCCGGGCTCATCATCAGCGAGGCCACCGGCATCTCGCAGGAGGGCACCGGCTGGCCCTTCGCCCCGGGCCTGTGGTCGTCGGAGCAGGTCGAGGCCTGGAAGCCGGTGGTGGCGGCGGTGCACGAGGCCGGCGGGCGCATCGTCGCCCAGCTCTGGCACATGGGCCGCGTGGTCCATCCCGATTTCCTGGGCGGACAGCCGCCGGTCTCGGCTTCGGCCACCACGGCGCCCGACCAGGCCCATACCTACGAGGGCAAGAAGCCCTATGCCGAGGCTCGCGCCTTGCGCGAGGACGAGATCCCGCGGCTGCTCGAGGACTACGCCAAGGCCGCCCGCAACGCGGTCGAGGCCGGCTTCGACGGGGTGCAGATCCACGCCGCGAACGGCTACCTGATCGACCAGTTCCTGCGCTCGGGCACCAACCTGCGCCAGGACCGCTACGGCGGTCCGGTGGAGAACCGTGTCCGCCTGCTCTCCGAGGTCGCCCGCACCGTGGCCGACACCGTCGGGGCGGACCGCACCGGCGTGCGCCTGTCGCCGAACGAGCCGATCCAGGGCGTCGACGATCCCGAGCCCGAGACCCTGTTCCCGGCCGCCGCCGCCGCCCTCTCGGAGATCGGCATCGCCTTCCTCGAGTTGCGCGAGCCCGGCCCCGACGGGACCTTCGGCAAGGCCGCCCGCCCGGCGGTGGCGCCGGCCATCAAGGCCGCCTTCCGGGGCCCGCTGGTGCTGAACTCCGACTATGACGGGCCGAGGGGGCAGGCCGCCCTCGACGAGGGCCGCGCCGACGCGATCGCGTTCGGTCGCACCTTCATCGCCAATCCCGACTTGCCGGAGCGGATCGCCAAGGGCGCGCCCCTCAACAAGGACAATTACAAGACCTGGTACAGCCAGGGCCCCGAGGGCTACATCGACTACCCGGCCCTCGACGTCGCCTGAGGCGACGAGGTCGAGGGCCGGGCCGGATTGCGCGTGCGGTGCAGCACGATCCGGCTTGACGTGGCGCCCGGCGTTTGCGACGCCGCTCGCCGCCTGCCCGGCGGGCAGGCGCCGTCCCGCCGGACCGCGGAGCGGCATCGTGGCGGCACGCGGAGACGATGCGCATGAGCAACCCGGGCAACACCACGCCGGCGACCTCTCAAGAGCCCAAAATCTCCCAGGAGCCCAAAACCTCCCAGGAGCCCAAGCAGCTCCTCCACCTGGTGTTCGGGGGCGAGCTGACCGACCTCGACAGCGTCACCTTCCGCGACCTCTCGAAGCTCGACGTGGTCGGCATCTTCCCCGATTACGCCAGCGCCGCCATGGCCTGGAAGGCTAAGGCGCAGCAGACGGTCGACAGCGCCCAGACCCGCTACTTCATCGTGCACCTCCACCGGCTGCTGCAGCCCTGAGGCGATCGGCGGCGCTCGCAAAGGGTCTTGCCGGGATTCCTGCACAGGAATGCAGGGGTGCTGCGCAATCGCGCGCGCATGAAAGCATTGTGACGGTATCCCGTCACTGGTAAGAGCCTCGCCCGTCACACCAGAGCATCGGCGCGCGAGGGGCCCGCAATTGCGCGAAGCTCGATGCGATCCTCCCTTCCCCCCGGCGCGTGCGGGCTTCTCGTCGAGGCGCCGCGCGGCAGCGCCGGGGATCTTCGCGCGGGCCACGATGGAAGCACGATGAAATCCTCGATCAAGATCGTCGCCGGCAATGCGAGCCGCCCGCTGGCCGAGGCGATCGCGGCCTATCTCGAGAAGCCGCTGGCGGTCTGCTCGGTGCGCCGCTTCGCCGACATGGAGATCTTCGTCGAGCTCCAGGAGAACGTGCGCGGCGAGGACGTGTTCATCGTCCAGTCGACCTCGTTCCCGGCCAACGATCACCTGATGGAACTGCTCATCATGATCGACGCCGCGCGGCGCTCCTCGGCGCGGCGGATCACCGCCGTGCTGCCCTATTTCGGCTATGCCCGGCAGGACCGGCGCACCTCGGGCCGCACCCCGATCTCGGCCAAGCTCGTCGCCAACCTCATCACCGAGGCGGGCGCCGACCGGGTGATGACCCTCGACCTGCATGCCGGCCAGATCCAGGGCTTCTTCGACATCCCGACCGACAACCTGTTCGCCGCCCCGGTGATGGTGCGCGACATCAAGGAGCGGCTCGATCCCGCCGACATGATGGTGGTGTCGCCCGACGTCGGCGGCGTGGTGCGGGCCCGCGCGCTCGCCAAGCGCATCGACGCGCCGCTCGCCATCGTCGACAAGCGCCGCGAGCGGCCCGGCGAGTCGGAAGTGATGAACATCATCGGCGAGGTCGAGGGCCGCTCCTGCATCCTCGTCGACGACATCGTCGATTCCGGCGGCACCCTGGTCAACGCTGCCGAAGCCCTGCTCGCCAAGGGCGCCAAGGACGTCTCGGCCTACATCACCCACGGCGTGCTCTCGGGGGGCGCGGTGTCGCGCATCGCCTCCTCGAAGCTCAAGGAGCTGGTGATCACCGACTCGATCCAGCCGACCGCGGCGGTCAAGCTCGCCCGCAACATCCGGGTCGTCACCATCGCGCCGCTGCTCGGCGAGGCGATCGGGCGCACCGCCGACGAGTCGAGCGTCTCGAGCCTGTTCGCCTGAACGACGGCCGGTCCGCCGACGATCCGCCCGCCGGTTTTCCACCGGCGGGCCCTTGCCCTTCAAGCAACGACATCTTCGTCTGCGACGACGCGTTGGCCCGCGAAAGCGGTTTGCGCCGGGCCTGCGACGCGCCTATATAACGGACGATTCCCTCACAGCGTGAGACAGGCCGTCCTGGCATCCCGGGACGCCGGCGGGACCTCCCGGTTCCGCCCCGGGCGCCCTGTCGCCGCCGAGGGGCCCGTATTGTGACTGGCCGCTTCCCGGACGAGCGGCAGGCCGCGTTCCGCGAGATGCCGGAACGCCCGAGGAGGTGTGGAATGTCCCAGGGACCGTTGATGCCGAAGGCGACGGCCGTCTGGCTCGTCGAGAACACGTCGCTGTCCTTCGATCAGATCGCCGATTTCTGCAAGCTCCACCCCCTCGAGGTGAAGGGCATCGCGGACGGCGAGGTGGCGGCCGGCATCAAGGGCCTCGACCCTGTCTCGACCGGCCAGCTCACCCGCGAGGAGATCGAGCGGGCGCAAGGAAACCCGAACCACCGCATGAAGGTGGCGGTCTCGAAGGTGAAGCTGCCCGAGGTGAAGCGCACCAAGGGTCCGCGCTACACCCCCCTTTCCCGCCGCCAGGACCGGCCCAACGCCATCCTGTGGCTGCTGCGCAACCACCCGGAGCTGAAGGACGCGCAGGTGATGCGCCTCGTCGGCACCACCAAGTCGACGATCCAGCAGATCCGCGAGCGCACCCACTGGAATTCCGGCTCGCTGCAGCCGATGGATCCGGTGACCCTCGGCCTGTGCTCGCAGATCGACCTCGATTTCGAGGTCCAGCGCGCCGCCAAGGACCGCCCGCTGGTGGAATCCGCCGAGGGCGGCGCCACCCTGATGCCGCCCGAGCTCTCGGTCCTGCCCGAGCCCGAGGATCGCGACGAGGATCGTCGCCCCGGCCGCGGCGACGAGCGCCTGGACGCCGATTCGGTCTTCGCGCGGCTCAAGCCGATGCGGAAGGGCGAGGAGGAGGACGACGACGAGTATTGAGGGTCGGACCGGCGAGAGTCTCAGGACAATCGCTGCGTGTCCGCGCTTTAACCCTCCCCTCTGTGCGGGGGAGGGTTCGGGCGCGAGCCGTCGAAAGTTCTGACGCGACTCAGGTCTCGAACAGCGATCCCTGAAGGGCGCCCTCTGCGGGCGCCTTTTTCGCGTCCGTTCCGCTCTCCTTGCGCCGGGCCGCCCGGCGCGGGGCAGGCCGCGCTGCCGACTCCGGCGGGGTCTCGGGCGCTGTGCCCTCCACTGCCGCCGCCACCCGCCCGTCGGCGAACTCGACAGTGAGACGTCCGGCCGCCCGCGCCGCTTCCGCCGAGCCGATCGGCGTGCCGGCGGAATCGAGCACGAGCGCGTAGCCGCGAGCCAGCACCGCCCGGTAGTTGAGGCTGGAGAACAGGGCGGTCGCCCGCGACAGCCGCCCGGCCAGGCGCTCGAGCCCGTGGCCGGGGGCCTGTTCCAGCCGGCGCGACAGGCCATTCAGGCGCTCGCCCTGCACCGCCAGCACCCGCTCCAGGGCGTGGCGCGGGCGGTGGTCGATCGCGGCCAGGCGCTCGCGGGCCCGGGCGAGGCGCAGGGAGGGCGGGTTGCGGGCCAGGCCCTGGAGCGCCCGGTTGAACCGTCCTTGCGCGTCCCGTGCATTGGCGGCGAGCGCCGGGGCGAGGCGCGCTTCCGCCAGGTCGAGGCGCTGGCGCTTCTGGGCCAGCAGCGCCTCCGGCCCCGGCAGCGCCCGGGTCAGCCCGCGCAGCTCGCCCCGGCGCTGGTCGACGAGGCGCAGGAGCGCCCCGGCATGGCGGCGGCTCAAGCCCTCCAGGTCGATGAGCAATTCGTGCAGCACCGGCACCGCCATCTCGGCGGCGCCGGTCGGGGTCGGCGCGCGCTGGTCGGCGGCGTGGTCGATCAGCGTGACGTCGGTCTCGTGCCCGACGGCGGAGATCAGCGGGATCGCGCTCGCGGCGGCGGCCCGCACCACGATCTCCTCGTTGAAGCACCACAGATCCTCGATCGAGCCGCCGCCGCGGGCGACGATCAGCACGTCCGGCCGCGGGATCGCGCCGCCGGGTTCGAGGGCATTGAAGCCGCGAATCGCCGCCGCGATCTCCTCGGCCGCCCCCTCCCCCTGGACCCGCACCGGCCAGACCAGGACGGGGCGCGGAAAGCGGTCGGCGAGCCGGTGGAGGATGTCGCGGATCACCGCGCCGGTCGGCGAGGTGACGACGCCGACGACCACGGGAAGGTACGGCACCGCCCGCTTGCGGGCGGCGTCGAACAGGCCTTCCGCGGCGAGCAGGCGCCGGCGCTCCTCCAGGAGCGCCATCCAGGCGCCGGCCCCGGCTGGTTCCAGCGAATCGACCACGATCTGGTAGGCGGACTTGCCCGGATAGGTCGTGATCCGCCCGGTGACCACGACCTCCAGGCCCTCCTTGGGCTTGTGGCGCAGCCGCAGCATCGTGCCCTTCCAGATCACGGCATCGATCTTGGCGCCGCCGTCCTTGAGGCTGAAATAGGCGTGGCCGGAGCCGTGCGGGCCGCGATAGCCCGAGATCTCGCCCTTCAGGCGCACATGCCCGAACGCATCTTCGAGGGTGCGCTTGAGGGCGGTCGCCAGCTCGGTGACCGACCATTCGGGCACGTTGGCGATCGGGGCGGTGAAGGCGGAGGCGGACATCACGCATGAAGCTACCGGCTCGGGCCGGGCCGCGGAAGGCCGCCCCGCCGGCTTGAGCGGGCGAGTGGCCCCCGCGCATCAGTCCTGGTTGCCGCCAGGATCCTCCTTCCCTAAACCGTCGCGCGAGACTTGAGATCCTCGTTCGGGACCGGCGATGCGCGACCAGCACCCCCTCACCCTCCTGCTGATCGGCTCCGGCGGGCGCGAGCATGCGCTCGCCTGGAAGCTGGCCCAGAGCCCGCTCTGCCGACGCCTGATGATCGCTCCCGGCAATCCCGGCACCGCCGCCCACGGCACCAACCTGTCCCTCGACGTGACCGACCACGCGGCGGTGATCGCCGCCTGCCGGCGCGAGGGCGTCGATTTCGTGGTGGTCGGCCCCGAGGCGCCGCTGGTGGCGGGCCTGGTCGATGCCCTGGCCGAGGCCGGCATCCGGGCCTTCGGACCGCGCGCCGCGGCGGCCCAGCTCGAGGGCTCGAAGGCGTTCACCAAGGAATTGTGCCGGGAATTCGCGATCCCGACCGCCGCCTTCGCGCGCTTCCGCGAGGTCGCGCCGGCGCTCGCCTACTTGCGAGCCGGCCGCGTCCCGGTGGTCGTCAAGGCGGACGGGCTCGCCGCCGGCAAGGGCGTCGTTGTGGCCGAGACCCTGGACCAGGCGGAGGCCGCGGTCGAGAGCATGCTCGGCGGGGGCTTGGGGGCCGCCGGTGCCGAGGTGGTGATCGAGGAATGCCTGGTCGGCGAGGAGGCGAGCCTGTTCGCCCTCTGCGACGGCACCCGCGCCGTGCTGCTCGGGACCGCCCAGGACCACAAGCGCGTCCATGACGGCGACAAGGGGCCGAATACCGGCGGCATGGGCGCCTATTCCCCCGCGCCGGTGCTGACCCCGGCGCTCGAGGCCGAGGTGATGGCGCGCATCATCCGCCCGACCCTCGACGGGATGCGCACCCGCGGCACCCCCTTCTCGGGCATCCTCTATGCCGGGCTGATGCTGACCGCGGAGGGCCCGATGCTGATCGAGTACAACACCCGCTTCGGCGACCCAGAATGCGAGGTGCTGATGCCGCGCCTCGCCTCGGACCTGGTGCCGCTGCTCACCGCCGCCGCCGAAGGCGATCTCTCGGGCGTGACGCCGGACTGGCGCGACGAGGTGGCGCTGACCGTCATCATGGCCGCCCCCGGCTATCCCGGCACCGTCGCCAAGGGCTCGGAGATCCGCGGGCTGTCCGAAGCCGAGGCCGCGGGCGCCCTGGTGTTCCAGGCCGGCACCAAGCGCGACGGCGACCGGCTCGTCGCCGATGGTGGCCGGGTGCTCGCCGTCACGGCGCTCGGCCGCGACGTGCGGGAGGCGCAAGCGAAGGCCTATGCCGCTCTCGACCGGATCGACTGGCCGGAAGGCTTCTGCCGCCGCGACATCGGCTGGCGCGCCGTGGCACGGGAGACCTGAGGGCACGGGAGACCTGAGCCTTATCGTGCGTTAACCTCGGCTCGCCCGCGCCTCGGCGCGGGCCAAAACCGTGGGGAGCGCCCGATGCCCGCCGACCTGTTTCCCGGCTTCACGTCGCACTGGATCGACCTGCCCGACGGGCGCTTCTTCGCCCGGGCCGGCGGCCCGGAGGATGCGCCGCCCCTCGTGCTGCTGCACGGCTTTCCCCAGACCCATGCCTGCTGGCATAAGATCGCCCCAGCGCTCGCCCGCGCCCACCGGGTGATCTGCCTCGACCTCAAGGGCTACGGCTGGTCGGCGGCGCCGGCCGGGGATCCGGCGCACCAGGCCTATTCCAAGCGGCAGATGGGTCGGGAGGTGGTCGCCGTGATGGAGCGGCTGGGCCATGTCCGCTTCGGGCTGATCGGCCATGACCGCGGCGCCCGGGTCGGCTACCGCCTGGCCCTCGACGAGCCGGGCCGCATCGACCGCCTCGCCCTCCTCGACATCCTGCCGACGGTCTCGCAATGGCGGAAGATGGACCGGGAGCCCGGGGCCTACCCGCATTGGCGCTTCCTGGCGCAGGAGCCGCCGATTCCCGAGCATGAGATCGGCAAGGCTCCGATCCCGTACTACGAGGACCTGCTGCGGCTCTGGACCGGCGACGGCACCCTCGACGCCTTCTCCCCCGGCGCCCTCGACCTCTACCGCCAGAGCTGGAACGTGCCCGAGCGCATCCACGCGAGTTGCGAGGATTACCGCGCCGGGGCCGGTCCCGACCGGACCGCCGACGAGGCCGACATCGCCGAGGGCCGCCGCCTCGCCGGCCCGGTCCTGGTGCTGGTCGCCGACCGCTTCGTCGGCCGCGACGGGCTCGATCCGGTGCGGCAGGCCTGGACCGGCACCTTCGCGTCGGACGCCACCACCTTCGAGATCGTCGCCTCGGGCCATTTCGTGGCCGAGGAGAACCCGGGAGCGACGCTCTCTTTGCTGGAACGCTTCCTCACCTCCTGATCTCGGGCCGCCTGACCCAGCGACAGACCCGCGCGGAGCGGGTGACCGCTCCCCGCCCCGGACCGTAGCCGGGGCGCCGCGCCTGCGGCACAACCCCGGCGGGCGCGCGCCGCCCGGGGGAAACATCCGTGGGTCTGATCTACGCGCTCGGCGCCTTCCTGAGCTGGGGCCTCGTCGTCCCGGTTCACTTCCGCCTGCTCGACGGAGTGCCGGCCTGGGGCATCCTCGCCCACCGCATCGTCTGGTCGAGCCTGTTCATCGCGCTGCTGCTTCTCGCCCTGGGCCTGATGCGCCGGGCACCCCGGTTCACGCTGCAGCGCCGCCACGCCTTCCTGCTGCTCTCCGCGCTCATCATCGCGGGCAACTGGTCGCTCTACCTGTGGGCGGTGCAGAACGGGCGAATGCTGGAGGCCAGCCTCGGCTACTTCATCAACCCGCTCGTCAACGTCGCCCTCGGCGCCCTGGTCCTGCGCGAGAGCTTGCGTCCGCTCCAGCTCGCGGCGGTAGCGCTCGCGGCGGTCGGCGTGGTCGCGGCGGTGGCGGCGGCCGGCACCCTGCCCTGGATCGCGCTGGCGCTCGCGGTCAGCTTCGCGGTCTACGGCCTGATCCGCAAGCTGGTGCCGATCGACCCGATCCTGGGCCTCGGCGCCGAGACCTTCGCGCTCCTGCCGATCGCGCTGGCCTATCTCGCGGTCGCGCCGACGCCGCCCGGCCAGGGCACCCGGCAGTGGCTGTTGCTGATGCTCACCGGCGTCACCACCGCAGTGCCGCTGATGTGGTTCGCCGCCGCCGCGTCCCGCCTCAAGCTCTCGACGATCGGCCTGCTGCAATACATCGCCCCGTCCTGCCTGCTGGGCTTGAGCGTGCTCGTCTACGGCGAGGCGCTGCCGCCCTCCCGGGCCCTGGTCTTCGGGCTGATCTGGGCCGGGCTGGCGCTCTACGCCCTCGACGCGGCGCGGCCGCGCCCCGTGGTGGCGCGGGCCCCCGGGGATTGCACAGGCTGACGCAAGCTCCACCGGTCAAGCTTCCCCTGTCCAACCATAATCGCCGGGCTCTCTCGCCTCACGCGACGAATCGGCGGGGGCCCACCATGATCCTGGACGAGGTGAAGACGAGGGACGAGGCTGGGCCGCACCCGATCTGGCTGGTGCTCGGTCCCTGGGCGGTGTTCGCCGTGGTGGTGGGGGGCTTCCTGGCGCGCTGGCTGCCGTGATCCGAAATCCTCGGGACGAGACCTGACGTCCGTGTTTCTCCGTGTCATCCCGGACTCCGCTGCGCGGGCCCGGAATGATGATGGAGCGTGTCAGGTCCGTCGAGAGTCTCGCTGGACCTCGATCACGTCAGCATCTGCAGGTCACCATCCACCGCCAATGCCTGGCCCGAGATGGTCTTGCCCCGCTCGGAGGCCAGGAAGAGGATCTGATCCGCGATCTGGCGAGCGGTGACGTAGTCCTTGATCGAGGCCGCGGCGAAGGCCGCCTGCTCCATCTCGGAGAAGCTGATCCCGCGCTGCTGCGCCTTGGCCTCCAGCACCCGGCGCTGGCGGTCACCGGCGACGATGCCGGGCAGCACCGCGTTGACCCGGACACCGTCGGGCCCGAGCTCCCGCGACAGCGACTTCGTGAAGCCGATCACCGCCCACTTCGCCGCCGCGTAGGGCGTGCGCAGCGGGAAGCCGAAGCGGCCGGCCACCGAGGACAGGTTGACGATCGACGGGTTGGCGCTGGCCCGCAGGAGCGGCACCGCCAGGCGCACGCAGTTGAACTGCCCGGTGATGCAGATGTCGAGGGTGCGGTCCCAATCCTCCGGGTTGATCTCCTCGACGCGCCCGGTCGGCCCGGCGATGCCCGCATTGTTGACCAGGCAATCGAGCCCGCCGAGCGCTCGTTCCGCCTCCGCGAACAGGCGGGCGACGTCGCCGCGCGAGGCCACGTCGGCATAGGTGCCGGTGATGCCGGGGGGCAGCGCTGCCAGGGCGTCGCGGTCGACGTCGCAGACATGAACCCTCGCCCCCTCCTCCACGAAGGCCTGCGCCACTTCGAGCCCGATGCCGCCGGCCCCCGCGGTGACCAGCACCTTCAGGCCGCCCAGTCCCATCTCCATGGTCTTCCTCCTTGTCTAGGGCGCGAGGCGCCCGGTCGTCTCGATGAAGGCGGCGCTGCCGGCGATGTCCGCGGCGAGTGCCGTGCGGGCGCCCTCCGCATCGCCGACGCTCAGCGCCGCCACGAGGTCGGCGTGGTGCGCCTCGGCCCCGCCCTCGGCGAGGCGGCGGGGCGAGGAGCGCATGTCGAGGTTGAGCACCGGGCCGATTCGCAGCCACAGGCCCTCGATGATCGCGATGAGCGAGGGCAGGCCGGCGGCCTCATAGACCGCGAAATGCAGGTCGCGATTGGCCCGCATCGCCCGCTCCAGGTCGGGCTCGGGCGCCCGCACCTCGTGCCGGAACGCCTCGTCGTGCTCCCGGATCGCCGTGAGGTCGCGAGGGCCGACGATTCGCGCGGCCTCCGCCGCCGCGAAGCCCTCGACGGCGATGCGCACCCGGGTCAGCTCACGGAACTTCCCGAGCGTGATGACCGGCACCCGGACCGCCCGGTTCGGCAGCACCTCCAGGGCCTCGTCGGCGACGAGCCGCGACACCGCCTCCCGCGCCGGCATCATCGAGGTGCCGAGCCGCTCGGCGACAGTGCGCAGGGACAGCCGCTCCCCGGGCGCCAGCTCGCCGGCGATCAGCAGGTCGCGCAGGGCGTCGTAGACCTGGGTGCCGAGGGTGATCCGCGCCAGCGGCGCGACGCCGTCCGGGTCGGGGCGCTCGCGCGCCTCCCCTCCATGCAAGTCCCGCCTTTCCAAGCGGACCTCCCCCCCTGCGTTCCCCCTATGGCGCGGACGGACGGTTTGGACCGTCTCGACAGGCGCGCCGTTTGATGCCAGCCTAAGTGTGATCACAGATCACGGCAACCCGAACGACCGTGATGCGATCTCGGGCAGGACACGCACCATGACGCAGGGCTTCACCCCCAAGCGCCACTTGATCACGCGCCGCCGCCTCGTGCAGGGCGGCCTCGCAGCCGGCACCGCGCTCGCGATGCCGGGCCTCGTGCGGGCGCAAGGCGCACAGCCGATCCGCGTCGGCCATCTCACGCCGCGCACCGGCTTCCTCGGGCCGCTCGGCGAATACGCCGTGATGGCCGCCCAGCTGGCCGTCGAGGAGATCAACGCCGCCGGCGGCATCAATGGCCGCAAGGTCGAGCTCCTGACCGAGGATTCGGTCAACCCGCAGACCGCGTCGGGCAAGGCCGAGCGCTACATCGAGCGCGACAAGGTCTCGGCGATCGTCGGCGAGATCTCTTCCGCCTCGGCGCTCGCCATCGGCCAGGTGGCGCAGCGCGGCAAGACGATCTTCCTCAATACCGGCGCCAATTCGGACGCGCTGCGCGGGCAGGATTGCAAGCGCTACATGTTCCACGTCGAGGGCGCCAACTCGATGTATGTCAAGGCGGTCGGCCGCTCGCTGACCGAGCAGGGCCTCGTCAAGGGCAAGCGCTGGTACTCGCTGACCGCCGATTACGCCTTCGGCCACGACCTCCTGCGCGTCGCCAAGGTGTTCATGCAGGGCAACGGCGGCACCTTCGCGGCCGACGAGCTGGTGCCGACAGACGCCACCGACTTCTCCGCCTACCTGATCAAGATCCGGCAGGCGAAGCCCGACCTCGTGATCTCGAACCTCGCCGGCAACCAGATCACCAACTTCCTCAAGCAATACGCCGAGTACGGCCTGCCCTTCCCGGTCGCCGGCTTCGGCTTCGACACCGCGCTCGCCTGGGGTGCCGGGCCCGGCAACTTCGCCGGTACCTGGCCGTGCCTGTGGCACCACAAGGTCGACACGCCCTCCGCCAAGGCCTTCGTCGCCGCCTTCGTCAAGAAATACGGCAAGCCGCCGGAGAACCAGGCCTGGGGCGACTACAACGCGGTCAAGATCGTCGCCAAGGCGATGGCCGACACCCAGTCGACCGAGGGGCCGAAGCTGGTCGAATACCTCGAGAGCGGCGCGAAGTTCGACGTGCAGAAGCCCCGCCCGGGCTATTTCCGCGCCCGCGACCACCAGTTCATCAGCGAGATGTACGCGATCACGGCGCTCCCCGCCGACAAGGTCAAGGACAAGTGGGACCTGTTCACCTCGACCCCGGCGATCCCCGGCCCGAACGAGGACATGGAGGTGCTGGCGCCGACGGCGGAGGAGGCGGCGTGCAGGATGGAGGGGTAGGGGGCCAGCCGCCCGCACCGTGAGCCGCGTCTCCCGATCGAGGGGAGTAGCAACGGTTCGAGCGCATCCCTCCTCTCCCCGCTGGCGGGGAGAGGGCTCCGGCGACCTTGTGGTCGACGGAGCTGGCGGAGGCGTAGCCGGAGCGAGGGTTGAGGGGGTCTCGGCGTGTGACTCCTCCGAAAAACACCTCCTCATCCTCGCCCTGCGGGGCTTGCCGAACCCTCTGCACGAGGGTTCGGCCCTCTCCACCCGCGGGGAGAGGACAAGCCCGCGCTCCATCCTGACTCACGCAGCAATATTCCGATGAATTCGACGTCGTTCGACAGGAACTGACCCCGTGCTCCTCCTCACCCTCGCCGTCGAGCAGGTCGTCAACGGCCTGTTCCTGGGCGCGATCTACCTGCTGATCGCGCTCGGCCTGTCGCTGATCTTCAGCTTAGGGGGCATCGTCAACCTGGCCCACGGCGCGTTCTACGCGATCGGCGCCTACCTGACGATCGTGCTCTCCCCCGCCCTCGGCTTCGGCGGCTCGCTCCTCGTCGCGCCTTTCCTCGTCGCGGTGATCGGTCTCGCGGTCGAGCGGTTCCTCTTCCGCCGCTTCTACCGCGCCGACCCGATCCTCTCGCTGCTCCTCACCTTCGGCCTCGCGATGGTGGCGGAGCAGGCCCTGCGGATGATCTTCGGCGCGCCGCCCCTGCCCTACTCGATTCCGCAGGCCCTGCGCGGGCAGATCTTCGTCGGCGATTTCGTGCTGTCGCGCTACCGGCTCACCATCCTGGCGGCGGTGGTCGTGGCGGTGGCCTGCGTCTGGTTCCTGCTCCAGCGCACCACCTTCGGGCGCGTGGTCCGGGCCGGGGTCCAGAACCCCGACATGGTCGCGGCCCTCGGCATCTCGCTCAAGCCCTACATGGCGACCGTCGTGGGCCTCAGCGTCGGCCTCGCGGCGCTCGCCGGGGTGATGCTGGCGCCGATCTCCGGCGTCCACCCGGCGATGGGCGCGGAAGTGCTCACCGGCGCCTTCGTGGTGGTGGTGATCGGCGGGCTGGGCTCGTTCTGGGGCGTGGTGCTCGCCGCCCTCATCGTCGGGGTCGTCCGCGGCCTGATGGTGCTGGTCTATCCCGGCTTCGCCGAGGCCGCGATCTACGCCCTGATGGCTGTCATCCTGCTCGTCCGGCCTCGCGGCCTCCTCGGCGAGCGCATCCTGCGGTTCGAGTGACGATCATGACCGACCGCAGCGAGAGATTCACCCTGCCGCTCCTGGCGGTTGCCCTCGTGGCCTTGCCGTTCTGCCTCCAGGCGCTCGGGCTCACCCTCACCTCGGCCACCGACGTGGTGGTGTTCGCGGTGGCCTGCATGGGGCTCAACATCCTGGTCGGGCAGACCGGCCTCGTCTCCTTCGGCCACGGCGCCTTCTTCGGGCTCGGCGCCTACGCGGCGGCGATCAGCCAGCGCACCTTCTTCCCCGGCACCCTGCTGCCGCCGACCCTGTTCGCCCTCGCCTTCGTGGCCGCGGCGTCGCTGCTCCTCGGCCTGCTGATCCTGCGCCGGCGCGGCGTCTACTTCTCGCTCCTGACGCTGGCGCTCTCCGCCCTCTCCTTCACCGTGGCCTTCCGCTGGACGGCGCTCACCGGCGGCGAGAGCGGCTATGGCGGCGTCGAGCGCACGCGCTTCCTCGGCCTCGACCTCGACGCCGCCTGGACCTGGTACGGGCTCGTCGCCGTCACCGGCTTCGCGGTCGCCGTCGGGCTCGCGCGCTTCCGCCGCTCACCGGTCGGCACGGTGCTGGAAGCGATCCGCGAGAACGAGCAGCGGGCGCGCTTCCTCGGCTACCCGACCAACCGCTACAAGCTCCTCGCCTTCACGGTCTCGGCCACCGTGACGGGCCTCGCCGGCGTGCTCAGCGTCTTCACCCACCGCTTCGCCTCGGCCGAGCCGCTGGGCTCCGCCTTCTCGGGCGAACTCCTCGCCATGGTGGTGATCGGCGGCATGCGGGGCTTCGCCGGACCGGCGATCGGGGCTCTGTTCTTCATCCTGTTCCGCGAGATGCTGTCGATCTGGACCGCCAACTGGCTGTTCTGGTTCGGCCTCCTGTTCGTCGGCTTCATCCTGTTCTCGCCCGACGGGCTCGTCGGCATCGGCCGGCGGCTGTACCGGATGGTGCGCCCGCCCGCCACCGAGGACGCCGCCATGGCCGGCCGCAAGGCGGGCGCGCCTGAGAACCTGCCGCCCTTCCTGCGGCCCGACGGGATCGTCGACGGCGTGATCCTCGCCGCCCGCGGCATCGCCAAGCGCTTCGGCGGCCTGAAGGCGGTGGACGGCGTCACCATCGCGGTGCGCGACCGGACGCTCCACGCCCTGATCGGCCCCAACGGCGCCGGCAAGACCACAGCCTTCAACCTGATCTCCGGGATGTTCCGGCCCGATTCCGGCACCGTGACCCTCGCCGACCGCTCGATCGCCGGCTTCGCGCCGGAGCGGATCTGCGAGGCCGGGATCGGCCGCTCGTTCCAGATCACCAACCTCTTCCCGGCCCTCACCGTCGAGGACAACATCCGCCTCGCCGTGCAGGGGCGCCGCCCTGGCCGCTTCCACCCGTGGCGCGACGCCCGCGCCGACCGGGAGGCGGCGGCCGAGACCGCCGAGATCCTGCGCTGGCTCGGCCTCGCGGGGCTGGAGCGGGCGGAGGCCGGCTCGCTCTCCTATGGCGGCCAGCGCCTCCTCGACATGGGGGTGGCTCTCGCGACGAAGCCGCGGGTGCTGCTCCTCGACGAGCCGCTGGCCGGGCTGGCGGCGGCCGAGCGCACGCGGATCGGCGACATCATCAAGCGGGTCTCGACCGAGGTGCCGGTCCTGATGGTCGAGCACGACATCGACCGGGTATTCCAGATCGCCGACGCCGTGACGGTGATGAACGAGGGCACGGTGCTGGTCGACGGCACGGTGGAGGATGCCCGCACCAGCCCCAAGGTGCAGGAGGTCTATATCGGCTCCGGCACCGCCGCGATGGCGGCGCGTGCCCGCCCGAGCGCCGCCGAGCCGCAGGTGCTGCTCTCGCTCGAGGGTGTCGACACCTTCTACGGCAAGAGCCACATCCTGTCGGGCGTCACCTTCGACGTGCACGCCCACGAAATCGTGGCGCTGCTAGGCCGCAACGGCGCCGGCAAGTCGACCTGCCTCAAGACCATCACGGGGCTGGCGCCCCACGCCGCCGGGCATATCCGCCTCGGCGACGAGGTCCTCGACGGCCGCTCGGCGGCGGCGATCGCCCGGGCCGGCATCGGCTACGTGCCGCAGGGCCGCGGCCTGTTCGCCGGGATGAGCGTCGCCGAGAACCTGGAGCTCGGCCGGCTCAAGCGCCGCACCGGCAACGGCGTGCACTGGGACGAGGAGCGAGTGCTGTCCTACTTCCCGCGCCTGCGCGAGCGCTGGCGCACCCCGGCCGATTACCTCTCGGGCGGCGAGCAGCAGATGGTGGCGGTGGCCCGCGCCCTCTCCGGCGACGTGCGGGTGCTGCTCCTCGACGAGCCGTTCGAGGGGCTGGCGCCGGCGGTGGTCGAGAGCCTGTTCGAGACGTTCGACGCCTTACGCCGGGAGGTCTCGATCGTCATCGTCGACCACAACCTCGATCTCGCGCTGGCCCTGTCCGACCGCACCGTGGCTCTGGAGCGCGGCCGGGTGATGCATGTCGGCCCATCGCAGGCCCTGCGCGACGACCTCGGCCTTCGCCGACAGGTGCTGTGGCTGTGAGTTCTTGTCTATGATCCGATCCGAGGGAGATTCGTCACCGATGCCAACCGTTGCCATCGTCGGGGCCGGGCTGATCGGCCGGTCCTGGGCCGTGGTCTTCGCCCGGTCCGGGTTCGCCGTCCGCCTCACCGACATCCACCCGGCGGCGCTCGACGCCGCGCCCGGGCACATCGCCGAGGCCCTGCGCCAGCTCGAAGCCTACGGCCTCGTGGCGGACGTCCCGGCGATCCTCGCCCGGATCCGGACCTGCCCGACCCTCGCCGAGGCGGTCGCCGGCGCCGATCTGGTGCAGGAGAACGGGCCGGAGACGGTGGAGGCCAAGCGCGCGCTCTTCTCCGAGCTCGACGCCCTGTGCGGGCCAGAGACGATCCTCGCCTCCTCGACCTCGGCCATCGTCGCCTCGCTGTTCACCGAAGGGCTCGCGGGGCGGGCCCGCTGCCTCGTCGGCCACCCGGTCAACCCGCCCCACCTCGTGCCGGTGGTGGAACTCTGCGGCGCGCCCTGGACCGATCCGGCAGTGATCGACCGTGCCCGCGCCCTCTACGAGGCCGCCGGCCAGGCGACGGTGACGGTGAACCGCGAGGTCGAGGGCTTCGTGCTCAACCGCCTGCAAGGGGCCCTGCTCACGGAGGCCTTCCGCCTCGTCGCCGAGGGCGTGGTGAGCCCGGCGGACCTCGACAAGACGGTCGCCGAGGGCCTGGGCCTGCGCTGGTCCTTCCTCGGGCCCTTCGCCACCATCGATCTCAACGCGCCGGGGGGCGTAGCCGATTACGCCGCCCGCTACGGCGGCTTCTACGGCCGGCTCGCCGCCGATCCGGCGCCCGCCTCGGTGTGGTCGCCCGAGAGCACCGCCCGCATCGTCGCCGCCTGGGACGGCGGCCCCGATCCCGCTCCGCCGACGGAGCGCAGCCGCCGGCGCGACGCGCGCCTCGCGGCGCTCATGGCGCACAAGCGCGCCCAATCTTGAGAGGAACCCCCATGGCCAAGAGAAAAGTCGTCATCACCTGCGCCGTCACCGGGGCGATCCACACTCCCTCGATGTCGCCGCACCTGCCGGTGACCCCCGACCAGATCGCCGAGGCCGCCATCGGCGCGGCGGAGGCCGGCGCGGCGATCGTCCACCTGCACGCCCGCGACCCGAAGACCGGCAAGCCCGACCAGTCGCCCCAGGCCTTCGAACCGTTCCTGAAAGTCATCAAGCAGCGCTCGAACTGCGTGGTGAACCTCACCACCGGCGGCGCCCCGACCATGGGGATCGACGAGCGCCTCGGCCCGGCAGCCCACTTCAAGCCGGAGGTCGCCTCGCTCAACATGGGGTCGATGAATTTCGGCCTCTACCCGATGTTGGAGCGCTTCAAGACCTTCCAGCATGACTGGGAGCAGCCCTATCTCGAGGGCTCGCGCGACCGGATCTTCAAGAATACCTTCGCCGACATCGAGCACATCCTCACGACCTGCGCCGAGAACGGCACCCGGTTCGAGGTCGAGTGCTACGATATCGGTCACCTCTACACGCTGGCCCACTTCGCCGACCGCGGCGTGATCAAGCCGCCGTTCTTCGTCCAGAGCGTGTTCGGCATCCTCGGCGGCATCGGCCAGCATCCGGAGGACGTGCAGCACATGAAACGCACGGCCGACCGGCTGTTCGGCGCCGATTACCGCTGGTCGGTGCTGGGGGCCGGCCGCAACCAGATGACCATCGCCGCGCAGGCGATCGCGCTCGGCGGCAACGTGCGGGTGGGTCTGGAGGATTCGCTGTGGATCGGCCCCGGCCGGATGGCCGAGTCGAACGCTCAGCAGGTCTTGAAGGCGCGCCAGATCATCGAGGGGCTGGGGCTCGACGTGGCGACACCGGACGACGCCCGCGAGATCCTGGCGCTGAAGGGCGGCGACCGGGTGAATTTCTAGCTGATCGATAACTCCGACGCCCAACCCTCCCCTCCTCTGCGGGGGAGGGTGCCCCACGAAGTGGGGCGGGAGAGGGGACGCCGCTTCCGGAGGGGTCGCGCGCTCGATGAAGGGCGCCACGTCCTTCAACGTCGCGCTGCCCCTCTCCCGCCCGGTTCCGCCGGGCGCCCTCCCCCGCAGAGGGGGGAGGGTTCATCCGCGGCGACTGTCGTGCGCGTACCGGCAGCCCGGGTCTACGGCACCATCGCCCCTTGCGTCTCCACGTACACCGCGTAGACCGACGTGCTCGCGGTCATGAACAGCCGGTTCTTCTTCGGACCGCCGAAGCACAGGTTGGCGCAGGTCTCTGGCAGGTGGATCTTGCCGATCAGGTCGCCGGACGGCGTGTAGCAGCGCACCCCGTCCTCCTTCGGGTCGGCCCAACCCATCGAGCACCAGACATTGCCGTCGACGTCGGTCTTCACGCCGTCGGTGAAACCCGGCGAGAACCCTTCCGCGAAGACCCGGTCGCCGGTGAGCCGGTCGCCCTCGACGGTGAAGGCGCGGATATTGGCCCGCCCGCCATGGGTGGCGCCGGAATCGACCACGTAGAGGATCTTCTCGTCGGGGGAGAAGGCGAGCCCGTTCGGCCGGTCGATGCCCTCCGCCGCCACCTTGGCCTGGCCGGTCGCGGGATCCAGGCGGTAGACGCGGGTCGGCAGTTCGGCCTTGTCCTTGTGGCCCTCGTAGAACCCGTCGATGCCGTAGCCCGGATCGGTGAACCAGATCGCGTTGTCGGAGGCCACCACCGCGTCGTTGGGGGCGTTGAGCGGCTTGCCGTCGAACTTGTCGATCAGCACCGTGATCCGGCCGTCGGGCTCAGTACGCGTCACCCGGCGGGTGTCGTGCTCGCAGGTGATCAGCCGGCCCTGGCGGTCCCGGGTGTTGCCGTTCGAGTAGTTCGAGTTGGCCCGGTAGACGCTGACATGGCCGTTCTCAAGCCAGCGCATGATCCGGTTGTTGGGGATGTCGCTCCACAGGAGGTAGCCGCCGTCCCGGAAGTAGACCGGTCCTTCGGCCCAGCGGAACCCGGTGGCGATGCGCTCGATGGCGGCGTTGCCGACCTTGTAGCGGAAGCGCTTGTCCAGCACCTCGACCCGCGGGTCGGGATAGCGGGTGCCGGGCAGGTCGCCGAGGGGCAGCCGGTCGGCCCGCGCCGCGACCGTGGTCGCCGTGAGGGCGGCGGCGCCCGCGAGGACGTCACGTCGATTCATCACTCGTCTCCTCCCGTCCGGTCTTCGCGCCGGACGGGAGGATTGTACGGCAGCGGAGCGCGGTGTCTCGTGGTTTTCTACCGGCCGGCCGCTGTTGTGGCGCTCGGAGGCTCGATGTATATATAACGTGTATATACGGAGGCGTCATGACCGTCGCAAAGCTTTTCATGTCCGGCGGCAGTCAAGCCGTCAGGCTACCGCGGGAGTTTCGCTTCGGCGGCAGCGAAGTCGAGATTTTCCGCCGCGGCAACGAGGTCGTCCTGCGCGAGCGTCCGGCCAATCTCTCTGTTCTCCTTGACATCATCGATAGCATGCCTGCCGACATGCTGACGGATTTGCACGACGAACCGCCGGAGGAGCGCGAGGGCCTGTGACGTCCCGCTACCTGCTCGATATGAATGTCATCATCGCGCTCCGTCGCAGGCGGCCGCCCTCGATCGTCGCGCGATTGAGTTCGCTCCAAATCGGCGAAGCCGTCATGTCGCCGGTGACTTACGGAGAGCTATGCTTCGGCGCGGCGAAGAGCATCGACCGAGACGCCGCCTTCGCGGCCCTCGCCCGGCTGGTTGCCGCGGTGCCGATTGAGATCGCCGAGCCCGAGGAGACCGGCCGCCGCTACGGCGCGATCCGGGCGATGCTCGGGCGGCACGGTCAAATCATCGGCGGCAATGATCTCTGGATTGCCGCGCATGCACTCGCATCCAACCTCACGCTCGTGACCGGGAACGTCGGTGAGTTCAGCCGCGTGCCCGGCCTCGTTATCGAGGATTGGACGGCCCAATAAAGACCGTCCAGGTTCAATCCATCACTTCCGATACGCCTCCCCATCCAGCCCATGCGGCTGCCCCGCCGCCAGCAGGGTCGCCCACACCGGATCGGGCAGCGGTACGCCCTCGGCCAGGCGCTTCGCCCGCGTCCGCCGCTCCGGCTCTCCCGGCAGCAGCACCTCGCCGCCGGGGACCGGCCGGGCGCTCTTGAAGAAGTCGAGATAGGCGCGGGTCTCGCCCACCAGCGCGTCTTCGGAGCCGAAGGCTTGCGGAGTCATGTAGAGCGACAACATCCCGTTGCAGAACCGCCGCGTCCCCGGCCCCGCCGTGCCCGAGCCGGTGAGGGCACCGGCGAGCAATTCGCACATCAGCGCCAGACCCGAGCCCTTGTGCTCGCCGAAAGCCCGGATCGCGCCGGCGCCCTTGAGGTTGTCGCGCTCCGGCCCGTCGAGGGGACCGTACAGGGTCGCGGGGTCGCCGGAGAGGCGCCCGTCCGGCTCGATCAGCACGCCCTCGGGCAGCTTCTTGCCCCCCTGCGAGGCGACCAGCACCTTGCCCTCCGCCACCGCCGACGTGGCGAAGTCGAGGATCACCGGCTCGGCGCCCTGAACCGGGAAGCCCGCCGCGAAGGGGGCGGTCGAGAAGCGCCGGTCGACCGAGCCGAACGGCGCGACGAGGAGGCTGCCCGCCACGTTGACGAAATGCACCGAGACGAGGCCGGCGGCGGCAGCCTGCTCGGCCCACTCGCCGATGCGGCCGAGATGGCCGGCATGGCGCAGCGCCACGATGGCGACGCCGTTCTCGCGCGCCTTGCGGATGCCGAGCTCGGTGGCGAACGGGCCGGCGGTCTGACCGAAACCGTAATGGGCGTCGATCAGGGCGAAGGCCGGGCCGTCGGTCACCACCTCAGGCGTGCGGTCGGCCTCGACCTCGCCCTCGCGCAGCCAGGCGACGTAGCGCGGCACCCGGATCACCCCGTGGCTGTCGTGCCCGGTCAGGTTGGCGGCGACGAGGTAGCGGCCGATCCGCTCGGCCTCCGCCTCCGAGCAGCCCTCGCGCGAAAAGATGTCCCGCACGTAGGCGGTCAGGCCGCGGGCTGAGATCTGCATCGAATCCTCCCGGTTTCTTGGTTCTGGATAATGCCGGAGCGGCCGCGCTCCAGCGCGCGGGAGAATGGCCGCGCCGACGCCCGCGGTCGAGGGCGTCCGGTGCAGATCAGGCCCAGCATTTTTAATCCCAGGGGAATGAACAGGGGGGATGGACATGGCAGCGCTGCCGGTGTCTCATCCGGACCAAGGCCGGGCCTCGAAGCACCGGTCATGTCTCGGGAGGATATTGCCGATGAGGACGACGCGCCGCGTTTTCCTGAAGAGTGCGGCCACGGTCGCGGCCACCGGCCTCGTGGCGCCGTCGATCATCCGGCCCGCAAGTGCCCAGGGCGGTACGGTACGGATCGGCATGGTGCTGCCGGTCACCGGGCCCGGGGCGGATGCCGGCCGCTTCGCCCTCAACGGTGCCAAGATCGCGCTCGAGGCCGTCAACAAGGCCGGCGGCGTGCTCGGCAAGCCGTTGGAGCTCGTCACCGAGGACGACCAGACCACCAATCCGGGCGCGGTGCTGGCCTTCTCCAAGCTCGCGTCCCAACCCGACCTGGTGGCGTTCCTCGGCTCGATCCGCTCGACCCAGAACCACGCCATGGCGCCGGACATCCTCAAGACCGGCAAGCCCGTGGCCTTCGGCGGCACCGATCCGGTGCTGACCCAGCTCGGCAACCCCTGGCTGTTCCGGTTCCGCCCGAACGACAGCTTCTCGGCCCGGGTCATCGCCGAGTACGGCGTCAGCACCCTCAACAAGAAGAAGTGGGCGATCATCCACTCCACCGACGCCTTCGGCACCAGCGGCGCCAAGGCGCTGACCGAAGCGTTGGGCAAGGCGGGTGCGACCGTGGCGCTCGACCAGGGCTACACCAACCAGAGCCAGGACTTCACGCCCGTCGTGCTGGCGATCCGCCAGTCGGGAGCCGACGTGATCGGCTCGTACTTCACCTTCGAGAACGACCTCGGCATCTTCGCCCGTCAGCTGCGCCAGCTCGGCGTGCAGGCGCCCTGGGTCGGCTCGGCCTCGATCGTCAACGTCACGGCGCTCAAGCTCGCCGGTCCCTCGCTCTACAACACCTACGGGGTGGCCGACTACGCCGAGGAATCGAGCGACGCGGCGCGCAACTTCGGCAAGGCCTACCGGGCGGTGATGAAGCTCGCCCCCGACAACCAGTCCTCCTGGACCTTCGACGCCGTGACGGTGCTGGCGAAAGCCATCAACGCCGCCGGCAAGACCGACCCGAAGGCGATCCGCGAGGCGCTGCTCGCCATCCGCGGCCACGAGGGGGCGGAGGGCACCTACAACTTCGACCAGAACGGCGACGGCCTGCACGGCTACAACGTGGTGCGCAACGACAAGGGCAACATCGTCTTCGACAAGCGCATCGACTTCTACAAGGCCTGACCTTTCAGGAAGCCTGACCGGGACGGCGACGCGCCGTCCCGATGCCGTCTCGGCCGCTGCACGACGCGCGGCGGCACGACCCCTCTCATCCGATCGGGGCGGGCCCGCATGGACCTCATCCTCCAGCTTCTGTTTACGGGAATCGGCATCGGCGCCGTCTACGCGCTCGTCGCGCTCGGCTTCGTGCTGATCTTCCGCGCCACCAACGTGGTGAACTTCGCGCAAGGCGAGTTCTCGATGGTGGCGGCCTTCCTCATGGTGGTCTTCGCCGTCGACCTGCAATGGCCGTACTGGCTGTCCTTCCTGCTGGCGATCGGCGGCATGGCGCTGCTGGGCGCGCTGTTCAACCTCGGCGTCTACTATCCGCTGCGCCACCGCACCTACCTGCCGGTGATCATCTCGACGATCGGCGCGTCGATCTTCCTCGCCAACACCACCCTTGCGCTCTACGGGCCGCAGCCGCAGGTGCTGCCGCCGGTCTTCGAGACACAAGGCTTCCTGGTCGGCCCGGTCTTCCTCGACACCCAGTACCTGCTGATCATCGCCGTCACCGCGGTGCTGGTGGCGTTCCAGTACTGGTTCTTCGAGCACACCCTGCTCGGCAAGAAGCTGCAGGCGACCTCCCAGGACAAGGAGATGGCGGCGCTGCTCGGCATCCCGGTGGCCGGGATGATCATGCTGACCTTCGTCTACAGCGCGGTGTTAGGGGGCATCGCCGGCATCCTTGTCGCGCCGGTGCTGTTCGTGTCGATCCAGATGGGCGCCACCATCGCGCTCAAGGCCTTTGCCGCGACGATCATCGGCGGTTTCGGCGACGTCACCGGGGCGATCATCGGCGGGCTGGCGCTCGGCATCATCGAGACCTTCGGCGCCGCCTACATCTCGGTGCCCTACAAGGACGCCTTCGCCTTCATCGTCCTCGTCGCCTTCCTGGCCCTGCGCCCGCAGGGCATCTTCGGCGAACGCATCGCGGAGAAAGCATGACCGGCTCCCCTCGCCCCGTCGCGGCGGACCCGGTGTCCGCCCCCGTCGCCGCACGCCGCTTCCCCGTCGGCACACTCGCCTACGCGGCCCTGGTGGCGGTCGCGGTGTTCCTCGCCGCCACGACGCCGTTCAGCGGCTACGTGCTGAACATCCTGATGCAGGCCGCGACCTACGCCATCGCGGTCATCGGGCTCACCGTCGTCCTCGGCCTGTGCGGGCAGATCAACCTGGCCCAGGCCGCCTTCTTCGGCATTGGCGCCTACGCGGTCGGCCTCGGCACCGTCGATCTCGGCATCAGCTTCTGGCTCTGCCTGCCGATCGGCCTCGTTCTGGCCCTCATCCTCGGCGCGGTGCTCGGGGCCTCGACGCTGCGCCTCGGCGGCCACTACCTCGCCATGGTGACGATCTCGTTCCAGCAGATCCTGACACTGATCATGATCAACTGGATCCCGGTCACCCACGGGCCGGACGGCGTGCCGAACATCAAGCGCCCCGGCCTGTTCGCCGACGGCCAGAGCTACCTCGCGCTCTGCGTCTTCGTGCTGGCGGCGGTGGCCTATGCGGTCTGGCGGATGCCCAAGACCCGGCTCGGCCGCGCCATGCGGGCCGTGCGCGACAACGAGCTGGCGGCGGGCGTCACCGGCATCGACATCTACCGCACCAAGGTGATGGCCTTCGCCATCGGCGCCTTGCTCGCAGGCTTGGGCGGCGGGCTGTTCGCCGGCAGCTTCACCTATATCAGCCCGGACCAGTTCTCCTTCGCCGAATCGGTGGTGTTCCTCACCATGGCGCTGCTCGGCGGGGTCGGCTCGCCGGTCGGCGCGGTGATCGGCACCGGTCTGCTGATCCTGATCCCGGAGTGGCTGCGCTTCCTGAAGGAGATTCCCGGCCTCTATCTCGCGATCTACGGCCTCGCCGTCATCCTGATCGTGGTGTTCATGCCGGAGGGCATCTGGGGCTTCCTCGGCGACCAGGTGAAGCGCCTGCGGCCGCGCAAACCCGCCTCGCCCCGGGCCCAGGAGCTGACCCTGACGCAGGAAGCGGCCTCGACCGCGCCGGTGCTGGAGGTCGAGGGCCTGTCCAAGCATTTCGGCGGCCTCAAGGCCGTGGACGAGGTCAGCTTCACGGTCACCCGCGGCGGCATCCACGCGCTGATCGGCCCGAACGGCTCGGGAAAAACCACGACGCTCAACGTGCTGTCTGGCCTCTACACCCCGACCGGGGGCCGGGTACGGTTGAACGGGCAGGACATCACCCGCTTCGCCCCGCACCAGCGGGCCGCCGCGGGCCTCGGGCGGACCTTCCAGAACATCCGCCTGTTCCGCTCGATGAGCGCGCTGGAGAACGTGGTGATCGGCGCCGAGCGGCCGGGCAACGGCAGCGTCGCCCATGACCGCGCCTCGCTGGAGGCGCGGGCCCGGGCGGCCCTCGCCTTCGTCGGGCTCGAGGCCCGGGCCGACGAGCCGATCTCGTCCTTCTCCTACGGCCACCAGCGCCTGGTCGAGATCGCTCGGGCGCTCGCCGGAAACCCGGTGCTGCTCCTCCTCGACGAGCCGGCGGCCGGCCTCAACTCGAGCGAGAAGAACGCCCTCACCGTGCTGCTGCGCCGGATGGCCGCCAAGGGCCTGACCATCCTGATCATCGATCACGACATGACGCTGGTGAGCGACGTGGCGAGCCACATCACGGTGCTGAATTTCGGCCGGCGCATCGCCGACGGGGTCACCGCCACGGTGTTGCGCGAGCCGGCCGTGATCGAAGCCTATCTGGGCCAGGAATCGACCGAAGGGCCGAACGCGGGCCTCAAGACCGACCTCGCCCCGGCCTGAGCAGGAGACACACGATGGCACTCCTGGAAATCCGCGACCTGACCGTGCGCTACGGCGAGATCGAGGCCGTGCGCGGCATCTCGTTCTCGGTGGAGGCCGGCGAGGTCGTGACCCTGCTCGGCTCGAACGGGGCCGGCAAGTCGACGACGCTCAAGACCATCTCGGGGCTGGTGAAGCCCGCCGGCGGCGAGGTGCTGTTCGAGGGCCAGTCGCTGCTCGGCCTCAAGCCCGAGGAGATCGTGCGCCGCGGCGTGGCGCACGTGCCGGAGGGGCGCCGGGTCTTCCCCGGCCTCACCGTGCGCGAGAACATCATGCTCGGCGCCTCGAACCGGAAGGGGCTGACGAGCCGCCAGATCCGCGACGAGGCGGAGGGCATGTTCGAGCTCTTCCCCGACATCCGGCGCTTCGGCGACGCGCTCGGCTGGACGCTCTCGGGCGGCCAGCTCCAGATGGTGGCGCTGGCCCGCGGGCTGATGGCCAAGCCCCGCATCCTGCTCCTCGACGAGCCGTCGCTCGGCCTCGCCCCGGTGATCGTGCAGGCGGTGTTCGCCATCATCGCCGAGGTGCGCCGACGCGGCACCACCGTGCTCCTCGTCGAGCAGAACGCCCGCATGGGTCTCTCGGTCGCCGATCGCGGCTACGTGCTGGAGACCGGCCAGCTCGTGCTCAGCGGCGAGCCGCAGGCCCTGTGGGCCAACGACGACATCCGCGCCGCCTATCTCGGCGGCCGGGCCAAGGCGGAGGCCCTGGCGCATTAGACGGCCGTGCCGGAGGCCCGCATGGGCCTTCGGCACGGCATGAGGATTTCGCGATGGCCCGACGGTCCGATACGGCCGTATGATGGGTCTTCAGGTTCAAAAGGTCACCCGATGTCCACCCCCACGCCCCTCCACCCCACCAATCCCCGCTTCGTCCGCCTCAGCCACGAGGACAACGTCGTGGTGGCGGTGGACCCGATCGTGCCCGGCGCCGCCGTCGAGGGCGTGACTGCCTCGGCGCGCGTGCCGCGGGGTCACAAATTCGCGGTGGTGACGATTCCCGAGGGCGCGCCGATCCGCAAGTTCGGCCAGATCATCGGCTTCGCCAGCCGGGCGATCGCCCCGGGCGAGTGGGTGCACGAGCACAATGTGGGGTTGGGGGAAGCCAAGGGCGACTTCGCCCGCGACTACCGCTTCTGCGAGGAAGCGAAGCCCGTCGCGATGGTGCCGGAAACCCAGCGCGCCACCTTCGAGGGCTATCGCCGGGCCGACGGCCGGGTCGGCACCCGCAACTACGTCGGCGTTCTGACATCGGTGAACTGCTCGGCCACGGTCGCCCGCTTCATCGCCGAGGAAGCGCGCCGCTCCGGCCTCCTCGACGAGTTCCCGGGCATCGACGGCATCATCCCCCTCACCCACGGCACCGGCTGCGGGTACGACATCCAGGGCGAGGGCGCCGACATCCTCAAGCGCACCCTGTGGGGCTACGCCGCCAACCCGAACATGGGCGGCGTGATCATGGTGGGCCTCGGCTGCGAGGGCCTGCAGATCGACCGCTGGAAGCGCGCCTACGGCATCGAGGAGAGCGAGACCTTCCGCAGCTTCACCATCCAGGATACCGGCGGCACCCGGCGCACCATCGAGGCCGGCGTCGCGGCGCTGCGCGAGATGCTGCCGGCGGTGGCGAAGGCGAAGCGCGAGACCGTGCCGGCCTCCGAATTGATGCTGGCGCTGCAATGCGGCGGGTCGGACGGCTATTCGGGCATCACCGCCAACCCGGCGCTCGGTGCGGCGGTCGACCGGCTGGTCGCCGAGGGCGGCACCGCGATCCTGTCCGAGACGCCGGAGATCTACGGTGCCGAGCACCTGCTGACCGCCCGGGCCGCGACGCCGGAGATCGGCCACAAGCTCGTCGAGATGATCCACTGGTGGGAGGCCTACACCGCCCGCAACGGCGGCGAGATGAACAACAACCCCTCCCCCGGCAACAAGGCCGGCGGCCTCACCACCATCCTGGAGAAGTCGCTGGGCGCCACCGCCAAGGGCGGCTCGACGACGCTCACGGGCGTCTACCGCTACGCCGAGCCGGTCGACGCGAAGGGCTTCGTCTACATGGACACCCCCGGCTTCGATCCGGTGGCGGCGACCGGCCAGGTCGCGGGCGGCGCCAACGTGCTCTGCTTCACCACCGGCCGTGGCTCGGCCTATGGCTGCAAGCCGACCCCGTCGATCAAGCTCGCCACCAACAGCGAGATGTACCGGCGGATGCAGGACGACATGGACATCGATTGCGGCGACGTGCTCGACGGCGTCTCGATCGAGGAGAAGGGCCGCCAGATCTTCGAGACCATCCTGCGCGTCGCCTCGGGCGAGCGCACCAAGTCCGAGGGCTTCGGCTACGGCGATGCCGAGTTCGTGCCCTGGCAGATCGGCGCGGTGATGTAGCCGACGGGCTGTAGCAGCGACGGCCGAACCGTTCTAAGGGGCGCTCCGGGGCACAACGACAAGAAGGCCCCGGAGGACAGCACGATGACACCGGACGTGAGCAGCGGGAGCGATCTCACCCGCCGCCAATGGAAGATGACGCTGCTCGCGAGCCTCGGCGGCGGGCTCGAGTACTACGACTTCATCGTCTACGGCATCTTCGCCAAGGACATCGCCGCCGCCTTCTTCCCGGCGAGCGACCCGGTCGCGGCCCTGACCCTGTCGCTGGCGGTGTTCGCGGTCGGCTACCTCGCCCGGCCGCTCGGTGGCCTGGTGCTGAGCCATTTCGGCGACCGCTACGGCCGCAAGACCGTGTTCGTGGTCACCGTCTTCACCATGTCGGCCTGCACGCTCGGCATGGGCCTGGTGCCCGCTTACGCCTCCTGGGGCGTGTGGGCGACCCTGCTCCTCGTGACGTTGCGCTTCGTGCAGGGCCTCTGCATCGGCGGCGAACTGCCGGGTGCCATCACCTTCGTGGTCGAGACCGCCTCGCGCCGCCCGGGGCTCGCCTGCGGCATCGTCTTCTGCCTGGTCAATGGCGGCGTGCTGCTCGCGGCCCTGGTGAATCTCGGCCTGCAATCCTGGCTGCCTCCCTCCGCCATGGCGGAGTACGGCTGGCGCATCGCCTTCCTGTTCGGCGGGGTCGTCGGCCTCGTCAGTTTCGTTCTGCGGCGCTCGCTCGAAGAGACGCCCGAGTTCCTGCGCCTCCAGCACCGCGCCGCCCGCAGCCCGATCGGCGAGGTGCTGCGCCATCACCGCGGCCCGGTGCTGCTCGGCATCGGCATCGTGGCGCTGACCGCGGGCTTCAACGGCATCCTGTTCGCCCACATGCCGGCCTACCTGATCCAGGTGCTCAAGTACCCGCCCCGCGAGGTGGCCCTGGCGATGAACGTGGCGCTCTTCGCCATGTCGGCCTCGCTGCTCTTCGCCTCTTGGTTCGCCGACCGGGTGCCACCGCGCCGGCTGATGCAGGCATCGGCCCTCATCATCCTGATCGGAGTGATCCCGACCTATGGGCTGCTGGCGCGGGGCGGCGCGAACCTGTTCCTGGTGCTGCCGCTCCTCACCATGGCGGTGGCCGGGGCCAATGGCAGCTTCGCCTACCTGCTCGCCCGGCTCTTCCCCACCCGGGTGCGGTTCAGCGGCGTCGCGCTCTCGCTCAATATCAGCTTCACGCTCTTGAGCGGCCTCGGGCCGCTGGCCGCCAACGCGCTGATCGGCGCCACCGGCTGGGCGGCCGCGCCGGGCCTCATCATCGCGGCCTCCGCGCTGATCGGGCTCGTGGTCGCGAGCCGGCTCTCCGACCGGCCGGCGACGCTCACCGAGGCCGTGCCGGCCTCCGGCTGAGCGAGAATCGGACCGTTCGGCACCCGGGCGGTCCGGCTCTCAGGCCGCGCCGGGAGCCCGCCGGGCGATCCAGGCGCCCCAGAACAGGCTGGAGAAGAAGCGCAGCGGCGGCGCGAAGCCGCTCTCGCGGAGCAGATCGGCCACCGCCTGCTCCGAATGCGGCGGGTCCGCCCCCTGCAGGATCCTAGCCCGCTTGGCCTCGACCTCGGCGGGCCCGGCACCCTGCTGGCGCCAGCGCTCGCCCCAGGCGGCGAGGAGAAGCGGCTGGCTCGCGTAAGAATGGTGGTTGCCGGCGAGGATCAGCGGCGCACCGGGGCGCAGGCGCTGGGCGATGTCTGACAAGATCGCCCGCTTGGCCTCGTCCCCCGGCAAGTGGTGGAGGACCCCGATCAGGGTCCCGGCGTCGAAGGTCTCGCCCTCCGGCAGGTCCGCGACGGTACCGCACACCACTTCCGTCCGCTCGTCCAGCCCCCTCTCCTCCAGCCGGGCCACGGCCAGCGCCAGCATCGGCTCGGAGGGGTCGACCGCGGTGAAACGCCAACGCGGCTCCAGGGCCGCAGCCGTGACGATCTCCCTGGCACCCCCGCCGGCGCCCGCTACCAGGATCCGCGCCGCGCGGCCCGATCCGAGGGCGGCGGCCAGCATGCAGGCGGAAAGCTCGTGGCAGGCGTCGTAGCCGGCGAGCGCGATCCGACTCTGCTGCTCGTATTCCCCGGCGCGGGAGGCGTCGAATTTCTGGGCGGCGTCATGTGGGACGGCGTCGTGCGCGGCGGTCACGGGACGGGCTCCGGTCACGGGAAAGGCCGCGAGTTGGACCCGTTCGGCGCCGGGACGCAAGGGTGTGACCCGGACGCCGGGGGCGAAGCCCTCAGCCCTCCGGATGCCGCTCGCGCCAGCGCGGGCCGGGGCCGCGCATGTAGTGCAGCTCGGGGCGGTAGGGATCCATGATCTCCGCGATGAGATCCCGCCAACGCTGGGTGAGGCGTCCGACGAAAGCCATCAGCATGGAACCGTCCTCCTGCGCGCGAATCGATTCGCTGTCGAGCCTGGCAGGGATCGTGCCGGCCGTTCATTGCGAAACTCTTGCAGGGGAACCTGGTCCGTGGCTTTGGCGAGAGTGCGACGGCGGCGTGGAGGGGTTAAGGCAGGATCCCGGCGAGCTTCAGCCCGCCCGCGGCGATCACCGCCAGCACCACGCCCCAGAGGTCGAGGGGCATCGCGGCCCACCAGGCGGTGCTCTCGGCGTGCGGCAGCGGCGCATCCTGAGCCCGTGCGATGTCGTGCATGATCGTCTCCCTCGGGACCGCATCCTCCGGGCGCCCGTCTCGCGCGGGCGTCCCTGCCTCAGCGTACAGCACGGCGATGCGTGCCGCAGCAGAAAGACGCGAAACCAGTCAAGGGCTGGCGCTCAAAGATGCGCCGTCGAGCGATGGTGCCCATGTGCTGTGCGATCGCCCGACACAATCCTCCCTTCGAGGGGCGATCGGCGTCGCCGGATCGTGGTGCGCGGCTGCATTCCCGGCCCGACGCGATCGACGCACGGATGTCCGGTCGTCGCGTGTTCAGAGCCTCGACGGTGCCGACCGCCCAAGCTTCAGCGCGGGTTCGGGTTCATCGGGTCGGCGCCGGCCGGCATCGGGCCGTCATTGGTCGGGAAGAAGCGGCGCGACGGCGACTGGCGCGGCTGGACCGGCGTGCCGCGCAGCGGCTCGACATCGACCTGGCCCTGGCGGTTCACCTGGCGCGAGCGGGGTGCCTCCTCGCCGCGCGCCTGCTCCCGGCGCTTGCGGCCCTCGGGCTTGGCGGCGGCGACCGGGGCGTCCTCCTGCTCCTTCGGCTCGGCTACGATGTCGGTGCCGCCTTTGCAGTCGACCAGCCACACATCGTAGATCGGGTGCTCGATCGCGTGCAGGCCCGGGCTCGAGGCGAACATCCAGCCGGTGAAGATCCGGCGGTACTTGTTCTCGAGGGTGACCTCGTCGACCTCCAGGAAGGCGGTCGTCTTCGCGCTCTCGGTCGGCGGGCGGGTGTAGCAGACCCGCGGGGTGAGCTGGAGCGCGCCGAACTGCACCGTCTCGTCCACCGCCACCTCGAACGAGACGATGCGGCCGGTGATCTTGTCGAGGCCGGAGAACACCGCGGTCGGGTTGCGGATCTTGTCGGCCCGGGCCGGACCGGACGCGAGCGCTCCGCCCAGCAGGGCGCCGCCGAGGAGCAGGAAGGCGCCCGCGGCGCGGCGTGCGGTCATGCGGCTCAAACCCAATCGCTCCCGGCTCGTCATTCGGCGGCTCTCGCCCGGACTCTCGGGCCCTGCCTCTCGCGCCCAGATCGGCCGGGCGCGCGGGCACCCGTCGGCCCGCTCGCGATAGACACAAGGAGGATGGTGGAAAAAGGGCGGTCGGCTACTCGCCCGGGACCCACGGCACGTAGTCGCCGGTCGCCGCCGGCCGCTGGCCATAGGAGAGCTGCGAGCCCCGCGGCCGGTAGGCCGCCACCGTGCCGGTGAGGTTCTCCTCGTGCGGCTTCTGCCACTCGCGCGGGACGTAGGTCTCCTCCGAGGGCGCCACGTCGGTGGCGTGGCAGAGCCAGCCGCGCCAGCCCGGCGGCACCTTCGAGGCGTCGGCGTAGCCGTTGTAGATCACCCAGCGCCGCTCAGAGCCCACCGAGGCGTCGATCAGGGGCCCCTGCGCCCGATAGTAGCGGTTGCCGAACTCGTCCTCGCCCACGAAGCTGCCGCGGCGCTTGGTGTAGAAGTCCAGGCTGACGGTCGAGCCGCTCCACCAGGTGAAGATCCGAAGCAGGGTGTCTTTCAGCGCCATCGCGACCGTCTCTGGGCGGAGCCCCCGGGAATGGGAGGAGGAGCCCCCCGTCGTCGCGCGGGACTATGGTGAGATGCCCCCCGGATGTCCAGCGTGTCCCGCGCCGCAGCATCATTCCTGTGCGCGGGGCACTCCAGCGGCCCGCGCGGCCCGTCGACCGGCAACGACCTGTGAACAAATCGGTGGTCGGATGCCTCGCCGTCTGTGGGCGGGCAGAGGCGCCGCCGCGATTCCGCCAAGCCTGTCGCGAGCTTAGGCGGTGGTTCGCCACTATCCACAGGAATCCAGCCCTTCACACTATATGTAGGGAGGAACGGAGTCCGTCGACACTAGTTATTGACGTGGGGCTGCCATGGTCGGTAGTTTCCATGCTGATGGGACGGGCGACCCCGACGGGGCCGAGGCTCGTCCGCCGAATTCGAGCGTCCCCGCCATTCCTTGTAACCGGCGGACCCCGCTGACATGCGCGCGGTCCCCGGCTGTTCGTGACCGGAGAGTATCCCATGCGGTTCGAGCGTCGCATCACCACCGCGGGGCAATCGCCCTATGCCAGCATCCCGTTCCGCAAGGCGGTCAGCGAGATCCGCAACCCGGACGGCTCGGTGGTGTTTCGCCTCGACGGGATCGACGTGCCGGAGGCCTGGAGCCAGGTCGCCTGCGACGTGCTGGCCCAGAAGTACTTCCGCAAGGCCGGCGTCCCGGCGGCGCTGAAGAAGGTCGAGGAGAACGGCGTCCCCTCTTTCCTGTGGCGTTCGGTGCCGGACGAGGCGGCGCTCGCCGCCCTCCCCGAGGGTGAGCGGACCGGCTCCGAGACGTCGGCGACGCAAGTGTTCGATCGGCTCGCCGGCTGCTGGACCTACTGGGGCTGGAAGGGCGGCTACTTCTCAAGCGAGGAGGACGCGGCGGCGTTCCACGACGAGCTGCGCGCGATGCTCGCCCGCCAGATGGTGGCGCCGAACTCGCCGCAATGGTTCAATACCGGCCTGCACTGGGCCTACGGCATCGACGGCCCGGCGCAAGGCCATTTCTACGTCGACTACAAGACCGGCGAGCTGACCCAGTCGGCGACCGCCTACGAGCACCCGCAGCCCCACGCCTGCTTCATCCAGTCCGTCGCCGACGACCTCGTCAACGAGGGCGGCATCATGGACCTGTGGGTGCGGGAAGCCCGCCTGTTCAAGTACGGCTCGGGCACCGGCTCGAACTTCTCGCGGTTGCGCGGCGAGAACGAGAAGCTCGCCGGCGGCGGCAAGTCCTCGGGTCTGATGAGCTTCCTCAAGATCGGCGACCGGGCGGCCGGGGCGATCAAGTCCGGCGGCACCACGCGGCGCGCCGCCAAGATGGTGATCGTCGACATCGACCACCCGGACGTCGAGGCCTTCATCGACTGGAAGGTCAAGGAGGAGCAGAAGGTCGCCGCCCTCGTCACCGGCTCCAAGGTGGTGTCGAAGCACCTCAAGGCTGTGATGAAGGCCTGCGTCAACTGCGAGGCCGCCGGTGACGCCTGCTTCGATCCCGAGCGCAACCCGGCCCTCAAGCGCGAGGTCAAGGCCGCCCGCAAGGCGATGGTGCCGGACGCCGCGATCAAGCGGGTGATCCAGTACGCCCGCCAGGGCTACACCGACATCTCGTTCCCGATCTACGACACCGACTGGGATTCGGAAGCCTACCTCACCGTCGCCGGCCAGAACTCGAACAACTCGGTCTCGCTCACCGACGACTTCCTTCGCGCGGTTGATGCGGATGCGGACTGGACCCTGACCCACCGCACGACCAACAAGGTGGCGAAGACCGTCAAGGCCGCTGAGTTGTGGGAGAAGATCGCGGAGGCTGCCTGGGCCTCGGCCGATCCGGGCCTGCACTTCAACACCACGATGAACGACTGGCACACCTGCCCGGCGGGCGGGCGGATCCGGGCCTCGAACCCGTGCTCCGAGTACATGTTCCTCGACGACACCGCCTGCAATCTCGCCTCGGCCAACCTGCTGGCGCTCTACGACCGCGGCGCCAAGCACTTCGACGTCGAGGGCTACGAGCATCTGTGCCGGCTCTGGACCGTGGTGCTCGAGATCTCGGTGCTGATGGCCCAGTTCCCGAGCCGCGAGATCGCCGACCTCTCCTACAAGTACCGCACGCTCGGTCTCGGCTACGCCAATATCGGTGGCCTCCTGATGACCATGGGCTTGTCCTACGATTCGCGTGAGGGCCGGGCGATCGCCGGTGCGCTCACCGCCATCATGACGGGCGTGTCCTACGCCACCTCGGCCGAGATGGCGCGCGAGCTTGGGCCCTTCCCGGCCTACGAGGAGAATGCCGACGCGATGCTGCGGGTGATCCGCAACCATCGCCGGGCCGCCCACGGCGAGGAGTCGGGCTACGAGTTCCTCAACACCAACCCGGTGCCGCTCGATCATGCCGGCTGCCCGCAGGGCGAACTCGTCGAGCACGCCAAGGCGGCCTGGGATCGGGCGCTCGCGCTCGGCGAGGAGCACGGGTTCCGCAATGCCCAGGCGACCGTGATCGCGCCGACCGGCACGATCGGCCTCGTGATGGATTGCGACACCACCGGCATCGAGCCCGACTTCGCACTCGTGAAGTTCAAGAAGCTCGCCGGTGGCGGCTACTTCAAGATCATCAACCGGGCGGTGCCGGATGCGCTCCGGGCGCTTGGCTACCGCGAGGCCGAGATCGCCGAGATCGAGGCCTACGCCGTCGGTCACGGCTCCCTCGGTCAGGCACCGGCGATCAACCCGGGCTCCTTGCGCGCCAAGGGCTTCACCGACGAGAAGATCGCGGCGGTCGAGGCCGGGCTGAAATCGGCCTTCGACATCAAGTTCGTGTTCAACCGCTGGACTCTGGGCGAGGACTTCCTGACCCAGACTCTGCGGGTGCCCGCGGACAAGCTCGCCGACCCGTCCTTCGACCTGCTCTCGTTCCTCGGCTTCAGCCGCAAGGAGATCGACGCCGCCAACGTCCATGTCTGCGGGGCGATGACGCTCGAGGGCGCACCGCACCTGAAGCCCGAGCACTACCCGGTCTTCGACTGCGCCAATCCCTGCGGTCGGATCGGCAAGCGCTACCTCTCGGTCGAGAGCCACATCCGCATGATGGCCGCGGCGCAGCCCTTCATCTCGGGGGCGATCTCCAAGACCATCAACATGCCGAACGACGCCACGGTCGAGGATTGCAAGAACGCCTACCGGCTGTCCTGGACCCTGGCGCTGAAGGCCAACGCCCTCTACCGCGACGGCTCGAAGCTGTCGCAGCCCCTCAACGCCGCCCTCATCAGCGACGAGGCCGACGACGAGGAGGATGTGGTCGAGGCCCTGCTGGCCCAGCCGGCAACGGCCAAGACCGTCGCGGTGACGGAGAAGATCGTCGAGCGGATCGTGGAGCGCGTCGAGCGCCTGCGCTCCCAGGAGAAGCTGCCGAGCCGCCGCAAGGGCTACACCCAGAAGGCCAAGATCGGCGGCCACACCATCTTCCTGCGCACCGGCGAGTACGACGACGGCCGGCTCGGTGAGATCTTCCTCGACATGAACAAGGAGGGCTCGGCGCTCCGGGCCTTCATCAACAACTTCGCGATCTCGGTCTCACTCGGCCTGCAATACGGCGTGCCGCTGGAGGAGTACGTCGACGCCTTCACCTTCACCCGGTTCGAGCCGGCCGGCTTCGTGCAGGGCAACGACGCGATCAAGAACGCCACCTCTGTGCTCGACTACGTGTTCCGCGAGTTGGCGATCTCGTATCTCGGCCGTAACGACCTCGCTCATGTCGACCTCTCGGAGATCGGCACCGCGGCAACCGGCGGCGTCACCCCGGCGAAGCCCTCGAGCGCCCCGGATTCGGTGCCGGCCAACAACGTCGTGTCGCGTGGCCTGCTGCGCGGCTCGGGCGACCGGCTCACCCTGATCCACGGCGGTCCCGCCGGTGCCACATCCGGCGTCGCCGCGCCCTCGACGGGCCAGACGGCTCCGGCCGGCGGCAGCATCCACGCGGTGCGCGGCTCGGTGGCGCTCAAGACCGAGCCGACGCTCGCCGGCCGGGTCGAGGCGCTGGCCGAGTCCCTCCCCTTCGCCAAGCCGGATCCGGCGGCCCCCGGCCGCAGCGTCTCGGACCGCCGCGCCGAGGCGAAGATGAAGGGCTATGTCGGCGAGGCCTGCCCGGAATGCGCCAACTTCACCCTGGTGCGGAACGGGACCTGCCTGAAGTGCGACACCTGCGGCAGCACGACTGGGTGCAGCTGACGCGTGACGAGCCCGGGCGACGAATGCCCGGGCTCGACCTCAGAACCTGAGCTGACCATCGACCGGCAGGCGGGCTTTGCGGCCCGCCTGCCGTGACGATTCGAGAGGACAGTGGCCGTTCAGGGCGCGGAGCGCTGCATTACCGGCCGGAACAGGCACGATTCCGGCGTCAACGCCGCGCGAGACGATGCTCCACCGCATCCCGAAAGTGGTACCACCCGCTCACCACCGGCAGGAACCACGGCGTGCCGTCGTAGAACGGCACCGGGACGGCGGCGAAGGCCGGCGCATCGAAGGCGCTCGGGCGGTTCTGGCGGCCCAGAAGCTTCAGCGCCGCCTGATGACCGAGATAGGTCATCAGCGCCACGCCGTTGCCGTTGCAGCCGACCGCGAAGTCGAGGCCGTCCTGGCGGCCGAGATGGGCGAGCTTGTCGGCGGTCATGCCGACCTTGCCGCTCCAGCAATGCGTCACCCGGACTTGCGCGAGTTGCGGCCAGACCGTCCGCATCAGCGCGTGCAGGCGCGGGGCGGCCTCGTGCTCCGGCAGCGTGAACATCCCCGGACGGCTGCCGAACAGGAGCCGGGTGCCGTCCGGCGAGGGCCGGGCGTAGATCAGCTCGCGGCGCGAATCGGTGATCATCCGCCGGCCCGGATTGATCTCGGCCATCAGCGCCTTGGGCAGCGGCTCGGTGGCGATCTGATAGCTGCGCACCGGCACCACCCGCTTGCGCAGGAACGGGCTCGCCCGGTCGCTGTAGCCGTTGGTGCCGTAGAGGACGTGCCGGGCCCGGATCCGGCCGCGCCCGGTCTCGACGGCGTAGAGCCCGCCGCTCAGGGGCTCGACCGTCAGGACCGGGGCGTGCGAGCGTAAGGTCGCGCCGTGGCGCCGGGCGAGACCGCGCAAGGCCCGGTGGTACTTGCCCGGATGCAGGCCGCCGTACTCGTCGATGACGATGCCGCCATGGTAGAAGTCGGTCCGGGTGACCTCGTGCTGGCGGCTCTTCGGGATCTCGTGGACGGTGACGCCGGTATGGCGCGCCAGCAGCTCGCCGTGGCGGCGCAGGCGATCGTAGTGGCGCGGGACGTAGGCCGCGAAGTAGCGGCCGACGATCCCGAGATCGGCGTCGAGCGCCTCCTCGCGGATCAACGTCTTCAGGTGCTCGTAGGAGGAGAGCGAATCCTCCAGCAGTCGCGCCATGCGGGCGGCGTCGACCCCCTTGATCGCCCCGCCGATCACCAGCTTCTGGCCGCTCGACACCATCCCGCCCGAGCGGGTCGAGGCCCCGGCCCCCAGCTCCTCCGCGTCGACCACCGTGACGGACACGCCGTTGCGGGCGAGTTCCGCCGCTGCCGAGAGGCCACAATAGCCCGAGCCGACCACCAGGACGTCGGTCTCCTCCGGAAGCGGGTCCCGGGCGGTCTCGGGAGCGGCAGCGTCCCACCAGTAGGGGTCGGTGGTGAAGCCCTCGGCGAGGATGGGGGCCGGATCAGGCATGGAGGGCCTCGGGGCGGAGGGAGGACAGGAAACTTTTCGTGCGGGCGTGCCGGGGCTCGCCGAAGAGGGCGGCCGGGGGGCCCTCCTCCACGATGGCGCCCTCGGCCATGAAGACGACGCGGTCGGCGACCTCGCGGGCGAAGCCCATCTCGTGGGTCACCACCACCATCGTGGTGCCGTCGCGGGCCAGCCCGCGCATCACGTCGAGCACGTCGGCGATCGTCTCCGGGTCGAGGGCGGAGGTCGGCTCGTCGAACAGGATCGCCTTCGGCCGCATCGCGAGCGCCCGCACGATCGCAACCCGCTGCTGCTGGCCGCCCGAGAGCGCGCTCGGGTGATCCTCGGCCTTGTGCGCGAGGCCGACCCGGGCGAGCAGCGCCCGCGCCTGCGCCTCGGCCTCCGCCCGCGACAGGCCGAGGCGGCGCATCGGCGTCAACGTCATGTTGCGCAAGACCGTGAGGTGCGGAAACAGCGCGTAGTCCTGGAACACCATGCCGATCTCGGTCCGCAGGCGCTGCCAGGCGCCCTCGTCGCCGAGATCGACCGGCCGGCCGGCGACGCGCAGGCTCCCGGAATCGGGCCGCACCAGCCCGTTGATGCAGCGGATGAGGGTGCTCTTGCCCGACCCGCTCGGGCCGATCAGCACCACGACGCTGCCGGCCTCGACGTCGAGGTCGATGCCGTGCAGGGCCTGGAAGCCGCCGAAGCGCTTCGTCAGCCCGCGCAGGGAGATGAGCGGCTCGGGGGTCACGCGGCGAGTTCCCGCAAGTCGCGCTTGAGCGCATCGCGCGCGGCCTGGAGCTGCGTGCGCCGGGCGACGAGCGCGGCGCGGCGCGCCTCGAGCCGCGCTTGCGCCGCCTCGACCGCGCGGGCCACCGCCTCCGGTGCCGGGCCGCCCGGCAGGGTGCGGGCGGACACGCTCGCCGCCGGGTCGAGGCTCCGCCGCACAGCCTCATCCGAGAGACCGAGCGGCCGCCCGGCCTCGGCGAGCGCCGCCGCATCGACCATCTCGGGCGTGATGCCGTCCGCCGAGAGCCCTGCATCCATCGCCGCCCGCACCACAGCGCCCACGACGTGGTGCGCCTCGCGGAAGGACAGGCCGGCCTCGCGCACCATCAGGTCGGCGAGGTCGGTGGCGGAGGCGAAATCCTCGGTGACGCGCCGGCGCATCAGGGCGGCGTTCGGGCGCGCCGTCGCGATGACGAGATCGAACAGCGACAGGCAGCGCAGGCTCTCCTCGCCCGCCTCCCAGACGCCGCGCATCGTCTCGCGGTTGCCGTCGATCGTGTTGGTGAAGTGCGTGCCCTTCACGGCGCTCGCCGCCGCCACGTAGAGGCCGAGCATCTGGCCGGCCTTGCCCTTCAGGTGCTCCAGCACCACCGGGTTCTTCTTCTGCGGCATGATGCTGGAGGTGCCGGTCACGCGGTCGGGAAACTCGATGGTCTGAAACTCGTGCGAGACCAGCACGTGGTAATCTTGTGCCACCCGGCTCCAGCCGATCGCGAGCTGCGACAGGCCGGCCAGAATCTCCAGCCCGAAATCCCGGGTCGCGACGGCATCCAGCGCATTCTCGACGAGCCCGTCGAAGCCGAGGCTCGACGCCAGCCTGTCCCGATCGATCCCGAAGGCGGTGCCGGCGAGCGCACCGGCCCCGAGCGGGCTGACATTGGTGCGCGCCCAGGCATCCGAGAGGCGGCCGAAATCGCGGGAGAGGGACTGCGCCACCCCGGCGAGGTAGAAGCCGTAGGTGACGGGCTGGGCCGGCTGCAGGTGGGTGTAGCCGGGCATCACCACGTCGCGGAAGCGGTAGGCGCCGTCCAGCGCGTGCTCCTCGACCGAGAGCAGCGCCTGGCCGGCATCGAGCAGCAGGTCGCGCGCCCGCATCCGGTCGAGGGCCGAGGTCAGGTCGTTGCGGCTGCGGGCGATGTGCATCCGCCCGCCGGCATCCTGGCCGATCAGCCGGATCAGCTGCGCTTCGTAGTTGAAGTACGAATCCTCGCGCTCGGGGTCGAGGGGAACGGCGCCGGGGCCCTCCTCCTCCATCCGCAGGAGGCCCGCCGCCAGCGCCCGGGCCGCCGCCGGGGCGATCAGGCCGCAAGCCGCCAGCATCAGCACATGGGCCTGGTTGAGGTCGCTCATGTAGGCGAACACGGCCTGGAAGTCCCGCGCCAGGCGCGGCGCGTAGATGTGCTCGCACACTTCCTCCGCGACCGGCTCGGTGAGCCGGCGGCTAACCTTCGATTCCATGGCTGAGACCCTTTGTTAGATCTTCGGACCACGGCCGGCCTCGAGCCGGTCGCGACAGTGATCAGGGAAGCTGCGGCGCGGGCGCGGGTGATGCGGCGGCCGCCGGAACGGGCCGAGCCTGTGGCCGGCCGAGACGCCGCTCGAGCCAGCGGCCGAACCAGGACAGGCCGGAGCAGATCACGAAGTAGGTGACGAGCACGGCGCCGTAGACGAGGAAGGCCGGGTTCCACCCCTCCATCATCGTGGTCCGCTCGACGATGATCTGCCCGACCTTGAAGAACTCGCCGACGCCGACGAGGGCGCCGAGCGAGGTCGCCTGGATCAGTAGCGTCAGGAGCCCGACGAAGGGCGGCAGGATCGCCCGCAGCGCCTGCGGGCCGGTGATGAAGCCGTAGACCTCCCAGGTCTTGAGGCCGAGCGCGGCGGCGCTCTGCCACTGGTGGCGCGGCACGGCGTTGAGGCCGCTGCGCACGATCTCGGCGCCGTTGGCGCTGCCCCACAGCGACAGACCGACCGTCACCGCCCAGAACGGCGTCAGGTCGAGCCCGGCCAGCGGCGCGACGAAGAAGACCAGGAAGATGTTCACGATCAGCGGGATATCGCGAAAGAGTTCGACCCAGACGCGCACCAGCACCCGCAAGCTCCGGAAGCGCAAAGTCGCCAAGACGCCGAGGAGCCCGGACAGGACAGTGACGAAGAGGAGCGTGGTGAGCGAGAGCGCCAGCGTCATGCCGAGGCCCTGCAGGATGAAGGGCAGGTTCTTGACGAGGAGATCCATCGCGCGCCTCCTCAGTGCCGGAACGGCGCGTTGAGCCGGAACTCGAGCCGGCTCGCCAGGAACGACAGGACGAGGACCAGGGCGAGGTAGATCACGCAGATCGCCGCGAACATCTCGAGGGTTCGGAAATCCATCGAGATCCGGTCGATCGCCACGTAGGTCAGCTCGGCGAGCCCGATCGCCTGGAGGTAGGACGAGTTCTTCAGGAGCGAGATCGCGGTGTTGAGCATCGCCGGCAGGGCGACCCGGATCGCCAGCGGCGCCGCGACGAGGTGGAAGAAGCGCCAGGGCGTGAGCCCGAGGGCGGAGGCCGCCTCGCGCAGGCCCTTGCCCACGGTCGCGAGGCCGCCGCGCAGGTTCTCGATCTGGTAGGCGCCGGCCCACAGGGTCAGGCAGAGCACGCCCGACCAGAACAGCGACAGCTTGAGGCCGATGCCGGGGAGTCCGTAGAAGATGAAGAACAGCTGCGCCAGCATCGGCGTGTTGCGGATGAACTCGACATAGGCCGCCACGACCCGGTCGAGCACCGGTACTTCGAGCACCCGCACCGCCGCGCCGAGGAGGCCGACCAGCACCGACAGCACGATCGACAGGAGGCTGACCTGGATCGTGAGCCACAGGCCGCGCATCAGCGCGGGTCCCTGCGCCATCAGGTAGGCGAGATCGAAATCCATGCCGGCATCCCTCATTGTAGGGGCGGCCGATGCGGGCCGCCCGGCGCGGGCGTTCAGCGGGCCGTCGGCTTCGGCTTGGCGAAGGCGTCGGCGTAGAACGGGCGCAGGTCGGCCGGCACCCACTTGTCGACCCACTTCGCGTAGAGGCCTTCCGCCTTCATCCGGGCGAGGGCGGCGTCGACGTAGGCCAGCCACTCCGGATCGTTCTTGCGCAGACCCGCGGCGGCATCCGTGACCGCGAAGGACTCGCCGACGAGGCGCAGGGATGGATCCTTGGCGGCGACCACCACCAGCGTCGCGGCGTCGTGCGTGTAGGCGTCGCCGCGGCCTTGCTTGAGTGCCTGGAGAGCGTCCGAGGCGGTGTTGAGCCGCAGGGTCTCGACCTTCGGCATGTTGTCCTCGAACCACTTCGCCTGGGTCGAGCCCTTGAGCATGACGACGGTCTTGCCCGCGACGTCGTCGAGCTTGCGGATCGGGCTGTCCTTGGCCACCAGCATGTCCGAGCCGCCCCAGCGGTAGGGCTTCGAGAAGTCGATCACCCGGGCGCGCTCCGGCGTCACCCCGAGGGTGGCGAGCAGGATGTCGACCTTCTTGCCCATGAGCTGCGGGATGCGGTTCTCGGCGGTGACGCAGGTCAGCTCGATCTTGTCGGGCGCGCCGAAAGCCCAGGCGGCGATCTGGATCGCCATGTCGGTCTCGATGCCGGAGAAGTTCCCCGACTCGTCCTTGTAGCCATAGGGCGGCTGATCGCAGCGCACGCCGGCCCGCAGGACGCCGGCGGCCTGGATCGCCTTGGGAACCGGTGGCAGCGCCTGGGCCGCCGCGGCGGACAGGCCAGCGGCGACGGCCGCGGCGGCAAGTGCGGTGCGGGCGAGATGCCGGAGCAAGGTCATCAGGTTCCCCTCTGGTCGGTTGGCTTCGTCTCGGTCGGTGGGGCATCCCCGTCCATCGCGCCCGAGCCCGAGCCGGTGAGCAGCGCGACCGCGTGGCGGCCGGCGAGCGATCCCTCGGCCCCAAGCACGAACAGGGCCGCGACCGCCGCCGCGGCAGCGAGCTCGGCGTGGAGGCCGGCCCGGCCGAGGCGCCTCTGCGCGGCCCAGGCGGCCGCGTCGTCCACGACGATCGCCGTGCCGCGGCTCTCCCGCAGGGCGTGGAGCGCCTGGAAGGTCACCGTGTCGCCGCCGATCGAGAGCTGCGCGGTCGTGCCCGGGAATGATGCCCGGTAATCGGCCCCGGCGAGGACGCGGGCGAGGCGCGGGAACGGCTCGGCGGCGACGAGGCGCGGCATCCCGAGTCCGAGTTCGTCGAATCCGAGGAGGAGCCCGGACAGCAGGTCGCCCCGGGCGCACGGCACGACGACGAGGTCGGGCAGGCCCTGCGCGGCGATCTCGGCCGCGAGGGCCTTGTAGCCGGCGATCCCGAACGGGTTGGTGCCGACCGCCGGCCGCCGATAATTGGTCGCCGCGAAGGCGCCCTCGGCAACGCGCCGCCCGACATGCTCCCAGCGCGCCGCGCTGTCCGCAACCTCGACGAGCCGGGCGCCATAAGCGCAGATCGCCCGGCGCGCGCCGGCCGGCATGGCGGGGGTCGTGGCGACCTCTGCGCCCAAGCCCGCTCGCGCCGCGTAGGCCGCGAGGGAGACGCCGGCATTGCCGCTCGAGGCGCCGACCACCAGCCGGGCGCCGCGCTCCCGCGCCCGGGCGAGGAGTTGGGCGCTCATCCGGTCCTTGTGCGAGCCGGTCGGGTTGCACCATTCGAGCTTCAGGGACAGCCGGCCGAGACCCACCGCCGCGGCGAGATCGGGCGCCCCGATCTGCGGTGTTCCGCCCTCGCCCAGCGAGATGCGACTGGCAGAGGGTAGGATGATCCGGCCTGTCACGGCACCGCGGTAGACGAGCCGCAGGTTCGCGGCGTGACCCTCGGAGGCGCAGCGCGGACACCCCTCGTCGTAGTCTCCGATGGGGAGCGCGAAATCGCAGCGCAGGCAGGATAGCCCGCTCGGGGACAGGATCTGTACGGCGCGTTGCTCGGACATGGCGAGCAGTGTGTGGGGCTTCGGCTATCTGGTCAAATGCTGGTTTTTGCGCATCCTATTCACTCTTGATATGGGGGGATGCATGAACCTGAGGCAGGTTGAGGCTTTCCGCGTCGTGATGCTGCGCGGGTCGATGACGGCAGCGGCACAGGCCCTGAGGACTTCGCAGCCGAGCGTCAGCCGGCTCATCGCGGAGCTGGAGGCCGCGACCGGGCTCACGTTGTTCGAGCGCCTGGCTGGACGCCTGCGCCCGACCGACGAGGGGCTCTCTTTCTACCGCGAGGTCGAGCGCAGCTTTCTCGGCCTCGAGAACCTGGCCCAGGTCGCGCGCGACATCCGGGTGTTCGGCAGCGGGCGCTTGCGGGTCGCGGCGATGCCCGTGATGGCCCTCGGCTTCATCCCGCGCTGCATCCGGCGCTTCCGCGACCAGTTCCCCACCGTCGCGATCTCCCTGCAGATGGGCAGTGACGGCACGGTGATGCGCTGGATGTCGGCGTCCTATTGCGACATCGGCTTCATGGCGAACATCGTCGAGACGCCGTTCATCGAGTACCGCCCGCTCTACACCATCCCGGGCCTGTGCGCCCTGCCGCCCGGCCACCGGCTGGCGGAGCGCGCGGTCATCGTGCCGGAGGACCTGGAGGGCGAGGCCTTCATCTCCCTGTCCCTGGAAGACGGCGCGCGAACCCGGGTCGACCGCGCCTTCGAGGCCGCCGGCGTCGGCCGCCAGCTGATGCTGGAGACGCCGTTCGGGGCGACGATCTGCGCCCTCGTCGAGCAGGGTCTCGGCGTCGGCATCGTGAATCCGATCGCGGCCGACGATTACCGCCGCAGCGGCATCGCCTTCCGGCCGTTCCGGCCCGAGATCCCGTTCCACGGCCACGCCCTTTTCCCGAGCCGCCACCTCAACAACCCGCTCATCGACGGCTTCCTCGCCGTCGTGCGCGAGGAGCTGGCCGGCTACGACACGACGGCGCCCGGGTTGCGGGGGTGAACGGGCCCTCCCTCAGATCGTCACTGCCGTGCGAAGCGGAGCGTAGGTGGCCTGGTAGCTGCGCGGCCCGATGATCGGGAGCAGCGCGTTCCTCACCCAGCCAGGCAGACGCGCGGTGCGCGACAGGCGGTCGGTCATGGCCTGGACATGTGCGACCCGCGGTCGGCGCAGCCGCTCGTATTCCGCGCCGGCCGCGCGCCAATCGTCCGCCCCGGCCAGCAGGTCAGCCAGAACCAGCGCGTCTTCGAGTGCCAGCGCCGCGCCTTGCGCCCAGACCGGGGCGGTCGCGTGGGCGGCATCGCCGACGAGGACCACCCGGTCGCGGGTCCAGGCCGGAATGCGGACCTCCTCCAGCGGCGAGTGATAAATCACGGCAGGCGCAGCGAGCGCCGCCTCCAGGGTGTCGCGGACGAGGCGGGGAAAGGCCGCGAAGGCCCGCCGCAGGCCGGCCGGGTCGAGGCCGTCCGCGAGACCGCCGCTCGCCGAGACCCAGGCATAAGCCTCGCCGCGGTCGACGGGAATGAGGAGGAACAACGCCTGAGGCCCGGCCCACAGCGTCCAGGCCTCGACGCCCGGGTTGGCCACCATGAAGCGCCAGCTCTGCGTGGCCAGCACCGCCGCACCCGGAGCCCGATCGTCGAATAGACCGTGCCGCACCCGCGAATGCACACCGTCTGCACCGACGAGCAGGCCGCCCGTCTCGATCGTGCCATCCTCGAGGTCGACCTCCACGCCCTGTGCGGTCTGCCGGCCCGCCAGGATCCCGGCGCCGTGGCGGAGATCGTCCGGGGCGAGGCCGAGTTGCAGGAGGCGCAGCAGGTCGGCGCGACGCAGGCAGTGCGGGCCCATCTCGGCCCCCCAGAACGCCTCCTCGTCCATGGCGAACAGCAGGCGGTCGCGCTCCGTGCGATACTCGCGCCGGCGCAGGCGCGTGCCGACCGCCCGGAGATCATCCAGCAGGCCGAGCTGTGCGAGGGCGCGCACCGCGTTCCCTGGCAGGTTGATGGCGAGACCCGCTTCCGCTGGGCCCCCGCGCCGCTCCAGGGTGAGAGAAGGAATGCCGCGCCGGTGCAGGGCCCGCCGGACCGCCAGGCCCGCAATGCCGCCGCCGGCGACCAGGACGCGATCGAGAGATTCGGTGGTCATCTGGCTGCGCGCTGCTCCCGTCGATGCCCGACGCGGGATCCCTATGCACGATCCGGGACGACTTGCACGCGACGCCCCTTGCCCTCGCTGCGACGACGGTGCGCACGGCCACGGCAGCGCCGCGATTGACAGGCGAGCCGGCTCCCCTTAAACGACCGCTCACCGACGGGGCGCCGCGACGAACGGCTCAGCCCTCCGGGACTTCCTCAGAGACGAGCAAGCAAGGGCCAGGGCAACCGGGCGCTGCTTTCTGTTCTCTAAGGGTATGAGATCTGGCCCCGGCCGGATCGGCTCTTTGACAAGTTCATCTGAGAAAGAGAAGCGTGGACGGCGTCGTCCCTGCGG
>NZ_BPQJ01000042.1 GCF_022179185.1 Methylobacterium frigidaeris
ATCGGCTCCTCGCCGGCCTCACGCCGCGACCGAGCGCACCCCTGAGTAATTACGCGCTATGTTCATAGCATTGTGTTGCGCTTGCCCTCTGCGGCGCCGATGCAAGGCGACATCTGCTTGGGCATTGACACTTCGCGAGTTTGAGCCCGGAAATAGGTGAAGGCCCCGCCACTGCTGACAACATTAAACAGAATTAGGGGTAGCCTTCGACTGCACCTATCTGACTATTCGTGACGGCATAGCCGGCGCCATCTCCTTGTGCAAAGCCTCCAGACACGTCTCAACGGCCTGGCGCAGCGAGATTACGTAGTAGTCCGCCCCCACTTGTCGACGCAGCGCTTGATCAGTGAGGATCGCATCCTCCGCAGGCCACAGGCCCACCAGAATTGGCTTGCCAGGCACCTTCTCCTGTAACCGCTGAAGCAGGTAGCGCAGGTGTGCTGGGTTCCCGCTGATGTCGAGGTAGGAGATGCACACCATCGCTACGCCCGTCACGTCGAGCGTGCGCACGTTATCGCGGCTCACCGCCTCGTGCGGCACGACCCGCGCTCCGAGGCCGTGCTTGCCGAGGAGCTGAGCCAGCATCGACGAGGCCGCCTCATCCAACGGCCCTCGCCCAGCGATGCACATAACGGGTGCCTCTCCTTGCCACACGGCTGGCCGCATCGCGGGCTCGGGTGCCTGGCCCGGTACATCCTCGTTCTTCGGGTGCTCCTTCTCGGCCAGCGACGCCTCGGCGCCCGCTTTGTCGGTTCCCGCAACCTCCGGCACCTCATCTGGGCGCTTGGCAAACTCCCTCACCAGCGATTGCGTCAGTTGCCGGATCGTGTCGAGCTGCTCAGTCTCGAGCACACCGCGCTGATAGTCGTTGGCTGCCAACTGCAGCGCCTTAAGCGCCACTTCATCGTAGTAGGACGACAGCGAGCGCTCTTTGAGCAACAGCTCGGCTTGTTCTTGCGCCTCGTCGGGGTCGCCCGCCAGCATGCGCTGATAGAAGTTCTCAACGGGCGTCAGAGGTGGTCGGTCGCCGAGCAGTACGTCGAGGAACTCCAACCGCTCGACGTGGCGGCCGAGCACCACCAGGCAGACGGTGAACGGCGTGGCCAAGATCAGCCCGATCGGCCCCCACAGGAAGCCCCAGAACAGGGTCGAGACGATTACCGCGAACGGTGACAGGCCCGTCGAGTGGCCGTAGAGCAGCGGCTCGACCACCTGCCCAAACAGGGGCTCGGCGATCAGGAACAAGGCTGCAGCCCAAATCGCCATCGACCAGCCTGGGTCAGCCGCGGCTGCGAGCGCCACAGGGAATACGCCCGAGATCAGCGCGCCGATGTAGGGCACGAAGCGCATCAGCGCCGAGAACACGCCCCACAGGATCGGGCTTGGCACCCCGATGAACCACAAGCCGATGCCCACGATTACGCCGAAGGCGGCGTTCATGCCGAGCTGGGCGAGGAAGAAGGTGCCGAGCCGCCCCGCAGCATCGTCCATCGCCATGGTGGTGCGGTGCAGGTCGTTCGAGCCGAACAGACGGATGAGCCGGTCGCGCAGGTCCTCACGCTGCATGAGGATGAAGATCACCACCACCAGCACGATGCCGACCGTGGTGAGCGGCGAGACGATTGGGCCGAGGACCTTCTCGGCTATAACGATCGGTGACGGGTCGGGCTCCTGCACCTTCACCAGCACGGGCTTGGGTGTCTGCCCGCCTGACTGAGCCACGGGGGTGTCGGTTGCCGCGGCTTGGTTGGAAGCCTCACTGACTTGGCGGTTGAAGCGGTGGATGAGTTCGTTGGCGCGCCCGAGCATTCCCTCCTGCAGGCCTGCCACCTTGCGCTGCACGGTGGTCTGGTACTCGGGCAGGTTCTTTGCGAGGTCGGCGACCTGCAGGCCGATGACGCTGCCGATGGACAGGATAATGCCGAGGGCGAGGAGCACAGCGGCGATGACGGAGGGCACGCGGCCGAGGTGGAAGCGGCGCAGGAGGTTGACGACGGGGGTGAGGACGAAGCTCAGCAGAACGGCGAGGACGAGAGGAATGAAGACTTCGCGAGCGAGATAGAGAGCGGCGACCACGACCACAGCGACGGCGAGGGTAGCAAGCCCGGAGGTGCCGGGCGTGGCGGGCGGAGGCACGCGGGTGGGATGAAGTGAGGCACGGCCGGGATCTCGTGACATACGCTGCTCCGGGAGGCTGCACCCAGCGGACGCCGGCTGAGGGCTCGCCGGTAACGCACCGAGCTGGTGCCTAGATCACCTCACATCGGCGAAAATTGCGGGGGCATGTTCAAGCACCTAATGCCCTCCCCGCAGGCCGGCCTCGTTCTGCCGAGCTCGACGTGAGATGAGAGCCGCCGAAACGGACCAGCTTGGCCCGCCACGGCCGCCAGGCAGCACTGGATCCAGCCGTACCTCGACGAACCTGGCGTGGCCGGACCTTCAGAGCCACGCGGCGGCGGGTCCAATGAGAGTTAGCTTGCGGCATTCACCTGAGTTCAGCTGAACTTGCGTTAGACCGCGATAGGGCTCCTAAACCAGATTGTTGGCCATCAGCCAGCGCTGAACGAGATCATCCTATCGGCTCACTGTGTGGCTGGGGCCTAATGGCCGGCGCGCTGTGAGGCTCGCTAGATGAACTTTCTACCTGAGATTGCTCCTCGGCTTCTTCGAGGCCGGGCGCATGCAGCTCCTGCGCGGGACCCTCGTGCCGTTTGGCCGCGATTCGACCGTTAAGCTTCGACGTGAGGTGCCCGGTGCGTTGGTCGTACGCCGCCTCGGAGAGCGCCTCAGTCTGGATCGTTGTGTCGGGCATGGGACAACTCACGTTCATTCGGATGAAATGCCCCTGCGGCCTGGCAGGTTCGCGCTGCTTCGATGTGCGAGGTGGCTGAGACGACAGACTGGCTATTTCTAGAGCTGCTATGACCCAAATTCCCCCTTCTTGGTTCGCACGTCCTGCCGCGACTGCGGCCGCTAATCTGATCGGATGCCGCCTTCTCGTCGACGGAGTGGGTGGCATCATCGTGGAAGCCGAAGCCTACGATCAATCCGACCCTGCCTCGCACAGCTTCTCGGGGCCGACACGGCGCAACGCCAGCATGTTCGGCCCGGCGGGGCACGCCTACGTGTACCGATCGTATGGGCTGCACTGGTGCATGAACATCGTCTGCGAGGTCGGCAGCGCGGTGCTCGTGAGGGCGCTCGCTCCGACGGTGGGGCTTGATCAGATGGCGGCACGTCGGCGCACGACGGCGCCACGCCTCCTCTGCTCCGGCCCGGGTCGCGTTTGCCAAGCCCTGGCCATTACCGGCGCGCACGATGGTTGGCCCATCGACCGCGCGCCCTTTCATCTTTCCGGGAGAGAGGGGCCGGTCATGGTCGTGTCTGGTCCTCGCATTGGCATCACGCGCGGCGCTCAAACGCCTTGGCGGTTCCTGCTCGCAGGTTCACGTTTCGCAAGCCGGCCACCGTCGCCTAATTAGACGTACTCGCCGTTGGAACCCGCTTCGCCGTCAATGGTTTCGAGACGGGCGACGACGGCCACGCTTACCTTCGGACCATACCAGCTCGCATTGTGACAATTGACCAGAGCTTCAAGCGCACGATCGACAATGGTGCCCCCCTCCCCCGCGATCCGCACGAGGCGCGTGACAAATCAAGAGTCGGGCCTTTCGCTCGGTGTTCAGCCCTCAGCGCAGGAACCGATCCAGGAAATGCTCAGTGCGCACAGCCGCGTCGAACTGAGCCGCTCCGGTAAAACCATGCCCGTGATCTGGGTAGATCTGGATCTCGTAAGGAGTGCCCTGCTCCTTGAGTAGGCGCTCAATGCTGTAGGCCTGGGACACCGGCACAATGGCATCCCGGGCGCCATGCAGAATCAAAGTCGGCGGCAGGCGTGGTCGCCGTGCAGCGAGATCCTCCGGCAGGGGACCGAAATAGTCCACTATGGCCTTCACACGCCCATCGGAGGCAGCCGTCTCGAGCGCCAACGCGGCACCGAGCGAGATGCCCACGATGCCGAGGCGTTCGGCATCAACGCCGGGTTGTTGCGCTAGCCAGCTCAACGCGTCGCGCACGATCCCGACCCAGAGTGGGAAGTCTTGCCTGAGCCTGCTATAGTTGACGCGCCGGTCGCCTGTGCGATCGAGGTAGTGCACGAAGGCGACATGATAGCCCGAAGCGGCTATGGTGCGTGCAGCGAGGCGGTAGCCATCCACAAAGGTCAGTCCATCAGCGCCGTGTAGGAGCAGGACGGCAGGTCCAGCGATGCTTAGACCGTTGTCTGGCGCGCCGAACCACTCGACCTCAATGTCCGTCTCTCCGCTTGCGAAGCTCAGCATTTCTAGATCCGTGTTCATGCATCGCGGGCAAGGCCGCTGGCGCCCAGGCAGCTTCAACTCTCACATGACAGAATGGATGCGCGCCGGTCTCGCCGGAGCGCATTCAGGACGTCCGGTGCAGAGCACAGGGTCCCGGAGGCTTCGATTGATCCATTTCAGGCCTTCGGTACCAAGCCTCGAAAAGCTCGTTCGTGCTTTCGAAGCAGAATCTTTCGCTGCGCGGCTCAACATTGATCGGCTTCTCACGAGATGGTCTGGGTTCAAAGGTAGTGCGGCGTTGGCCTAACCATTTCATGACCGGTTCGAGCAGGCGCCCCGGCCTTTTCGAGCGCCAGAGCCGGATCCCGCTCTGAACGTCACCGAACGAGATCGGATGGAGACGCTCGTAGCCCTTTTACGGCGTCCCGAAGCCTCATCGAGACGAACCTGGCAGAAGCTCGGACGTTGGCAATGCGGGTGATGCGGCCGGCGCGCTCGCCTCAATCTCCGGCCGGATAGGCATTCGGGCCGGAAGCCCGGACCGTGCGATGTCGCTAGAACATCGTTGGCCTCGCACCGAAGGTGATGGATGTGACGTTCTCCTTCAACAACACATATTCCCGGTTGCCTGACAGGTTTTTTGCCCGCGTTGATCCGACCCCGGTCAGCAACCCGTCGCTTATCGCGGTGAACCACGAGCTTGCAGAGCTGCTTCAGCTTGATCTCCAATGGCTCTCTAGCCGTGAGGGGGTCGACGTGCTCGCGGGCAACCGCGTACCGGATGGGGCCGAGCCGATCGCGGCCGCCTATGCCGGACATCAGTTCGGCCATCCCGTGCCGCAACTCGGCGATGGACGAGCCGTCCTGATCGGCGAGACGGTCGACCGGAACGGTGTTCGGCGCGACATCCAGCTCAAGGGCTCGGGTCGGACGCCCTTTTCCCGTGGCGGAGACGGGCGTGCGGCGCTGGGGCCGGTCATCCGCGAGTACCTCGTCAGCGAAGCCATGGCCGCGCTGGGCATACCGACAACGCGAGCACTTGCAGCCGTCGCTACCGGGGACAGAGTTGTCCGCGAGCGATCGCTTCCCGGAGCCGTGCTCACCCGCGTCGCCTCCAGCCACATCCGAGTCGGGACATTTCAGTATTTCGCCTTTCGACGTGACGTCGACGGCTTGCGGACCCTGGCTGACTACGTCATCGCCCGGCATTATCCGAGCGCGGCAGAAGCCGAGACCCCCTATCGGGTGCTTCTCGACGCGGTGGTCGCGCGTCAGGCCGATCTCGTCGCGAAGTGGCTGCTGGTCGGCTTCATCCATGGGGTCATGAACACGGACAACATGTCGATCTCCGGCGAGACGATCGACTACGGGCCTTGCGCCTTCCTTGATGCCTACGACCCGGCGACTGTCTTCAGCGCCATCGACCAGCTCGGCCGCTATGCCTACGGCAACCAGCCCCGCGTCGCACAGTGGAATCTGACCCGGCTGGCGGAAGCCTTGGTGCCGCTGCTTGCCGAGGATACCGAGGTTGCCATTGCGGCCGCCCAGGAGGTGCTCGCTGCGTTCGCGCCCCGGTTTGAGGCGGCGTTTCACGCTGGCTTGCGCCGGAAGCTCGGCTTATCGTCAGAGCGGGACGGCGACGTGGCGCTGGGCCAGGACCTGCTGGATCTGATGCGGGACAACCAGGCGGATTATACGCTGACACTCCGACATCTCGGGACGGCTGCCAGCGACCCGACGGGCGACGAGGGCGTCCGAAACCTGTTCGTTGACCCCACAGCCTACGACCGCTGGTCCCAACGCTGGCGCGGGCGCCTGGCCGAAGATCCCCATACGGTCGGGGAACGCCGGGTGGCGATGGATTTGGTCAATCCGAAGTTCATCCCGCGCAACCATCAGATCGAAGCGGTGATCGAGGCGGCGGTCGAGCGCGGCGACCTCTCGCCTTTTGCCGAGTTGCGGAGCGTGCTGAGCTCACCCTACGATGAGCAGCCGCAGTTCGAGGGCTACGCCGCGCCGCCGAGCGAGCAGCAGCGCGTCCTCCAAACATTCTGCGGGACATAACCCCCTGTCCATCTCGACAACGAAGTCGACCTGGCGCGAGATGCAGGCGTGGCCCAATCCTTATCATTAAGGCGTCAGATGGACTTTCCATGGCCGCGTCGTGCACGCGGCAGCGCCTCATGCTCTGGAGCCGCTCAATACGTGCGCCTGTTGGGAGCGAGGAACTCCGTTTCCCCTCTCCTCGCCAATCCGGGCTGACGTGAAACTCCTCCTTGCCTCGTTCCTCTTCGCGCCTGCGACTGGCGGCAGCGTGAACCCTTCTCCTCTCACTGGGCGGCATGTCCGCTGTAGGGGTCTTTTTGGTCGAGTTCGGGATGCATTCCTAACTATTCGACTTCGTCATAGCAGATCGCATCGCAAATGTGAGGCTTTAGCAGCCAATAATAAATCCGATCTGGGTAAACATCATTGCAAACTAATTCCTGTGTGCATTGTATGCTCACGCTCTCTGGAGAATCATAAGCCGATGAGGCTGCAACACGTCGATCAGTTGCGGGCGCTTGCCAGCACCGCGCCCCACATCCGAGCGGTCCTCTCGCCGCTTGCAGCACCACATCCCGCGCTATGGGCCTTCGTCGGCGCGGTGGCTGTGATCGATGCTGTGTGGCTGCGCATCGCTGGTATCGCTCTCGCTCCGCTGGGCTTCACGTTGCTCGCAGCCCTCACGCTAGCTCTGCTGCTTGCGGCAGTGTTCTGGAGTCGCGCCACCTCACATCCAACTCTCCGTGCGATGGCGCTCTCGTCTGCCTGCTTGATATCCGTGACGGGCAGCGTGGGAGTGCTTCATTACCTATCGGCGACGCTCGCATTCCCACTCGTGGATCCCATGATTGTCCATGTGGAGAGCGTGCTCGGTTTCGACTGGCGGGCGCACACAGCATACCTTGAGGGGCACCCCCACTTGTCTAGGATGCTAGCGCTTTCCTACCATTCTAGCGGACCGCAGATCGCGCTCGTGGTTATCGTCCTGGCCTCAACTCGCCGCATCAGTCGTCTCTGGGCGTTCGTGCGACTGTTTTCAGTCGCCCTGGCTTGTGTGGTGGTTCTTTCCGCGGTTTTACCGGCGGTAGGGCCGTATGTGTTCTACGCGGTTGATCCCTCTACACCGAATGGACTGGAGACCATCGGCGCCCTCTGGCACTTGGAGCCGCTGATAAATCTACGCAGCAGCACCATGCAGGTGATCGCTCTCAGCGAGATGCGTGGCTTGGCAACATTCCCCTCCTTTCACGTCAGCCTCGCCTTGATTACTGCGTGGGCTCTAGCATCCGTCCGATATCTCGGACTGGTAATCCTGTCGCTCAATATGGCCGTCATAGTGGCGACTTTGAGCGCGGGCGGACATTATCTCCCAGACGTCCTTGGAGGCGCAACGATAGGTCTCATGCTACTCATGCCCCGAATCGCTGCTTGGCACATTCGCACCTATACTGCTTTTACTCGCGCTAGTGCAAACTCACGGACGGATTTCATATACATACCACGCGCACGTTTTTCGCTGATGACACGCAGACCGGAGCGAGCGACCAGCCCACATACTCGGTCTAGCCATGGGGCGGGATTAGCGCGCTATTCAACTGGGATCTCCGAAGCGAAACAAATTCAGAGCTAGTCACGGTGCAGATCCAGCCGCATCAGAGGCTGAGGCGACGCACTTCAATAGTCTCCAATTCACGGGCACGCCGTGGATCGAGAACCTTACAGTCCAGGCTAACCTATTGGTTTGGCTGGGCCGAAGTGTAGCGCACTACCGATGCTGCGGCGCGTTTGGGACACAATGCACTGGGCTGTGGCGGAGGCATTGGCGGCGCGGTACCTGACGCCAGCGGAGTTTTGAGGAACGGTGTAGGCGAGGAGTCGTTGTGGCCCCAACGCCGCTTGGCCGGGGCGTCCGAGGAGCGATGATGGCGGCCGATCCGAAGCCACTGAAGCTGTGGGACCGCGACAAGGGCAAGGCGGTCGAGGAGTTCATGCCCGACCATCAGACCACCTACGAGACGCGGCCGCTGCGCGCGCCCGGCCAATGGCTGCGTGCCACTCCGCTCTTCGACAAGCTCTATGCGCTCTACCAGGACGCGCCCTGGACCAGGCGCAGCATCGCGCCGTTCGTGCGCGAGTACCACATCAACATGAGCGAGTTCGAGGAGCGCCGCTACCGCTCCTATGCAGACTGGTTCGTGCGCGAGTTCAAGCCCGGCAGACGCCGCTTCCCCGACGATCCGTCCCGGATGGGCGCACCGGCGGAGGCGCGCTACTTCGGCTGGGAGCAGTTCGGGCCCGACCAGCGCTTCCCGGTGAAGGGCCAGTCGCTCGCGGCCGCAGACATCCTTGGCAACGCCGAGCGTGCCAAGCCCTTCCTCGGCGGCCCAGTCCTGCTGATGCGGCTCTCGCCGGTTGACTACCACCACGTCCACTACCCAGACAATGGACGCACACTCGATCACGAGCGGCTGGGTCACAGCATCTGGACGGTGTCGTGGACAGCCGTACAGAACAAGCCAGACATCTATATTCGCAACGAGCGCCAGGTGAATATCCTGCAGACCGAGCATTTCGGCAGGCTCGGCTTCGTCGAGTTCGGGGCGCTCACTGTTGGTCGCATCGTCCAGCGCCACCCCCTCGACCGGCCGTTCAGGCGCGGTGCCCAGAAGTCGGTGTTCAAGTTCGGCGGGTCGGCCGTGGCGATCTTCGGGGAGCCGGGCGCGTGGCGTCCCTGCGACGACATCTTGGAGCATACCCCCGAAGGTATGGAGACTATCGTTCGCTTGGGTGAGCCCGTAGCGGAGAAGCTCCTAAGCGACCCCGATCTCAGGGTTCCGTCCCCGGGGCTGGCAGGAGACAACCAATGACGCAGGGCACGCACGAAGATTGCGTCCCGCCCTGGTGGCAGGACGCCGTCATTTATCAGGTTTACCTTCGCTCGTTTCAGGACAGCGACGGTGACGGGGTTGGTGACCTAGCCGGCGTCATCGCCCGCCTCGATTACATCGTTGCGCTGGGTGCCGACGCCCTCTGGCTCTCGCCCTTTCATCCTTCGCCGCTGCACGACGGCGGCTACGACATCGAGGACTTCACCAGTGTCCACCGCCTCTTCGGCGACCTCGACACCTTCGACCGGCTCCTCACCCAGGCGCATCGGCGCGGGCTCAAGGTCGTCCTCGACTTCGTCCCGAACCACACCTCCGATCGACACCCCTGGTTCCTCGAGAGCCGCGCGACGCGCGAGAACCCGCGACGTAACTGGTACGTATGGCGAGATCCGGCCGCCGGTGGCGGGCCGCCGAACGGCTGGCGGTCGATGATGGAAGGTTCGGCCTGGACCCGAGATCCCGCCAGTGGCCAATACTACTATCACGCCTTCCTGCCCGAGCAGCCGGACTTGAACTGGCGCAATCCCGAGGTGAAGTCCGCCATGGACGGTGTGCTGCGCTTCTGGCTCGACCGGGGCGTGGACGGCTTCCGGGTCGACGCCGTGCCCCACCTCGTCGAAGATGACCTCCTGCGAGAGGATCCGCCGGGCGAGCTGGCGGGCGAAGGACTACCGGTGCAGGCCGGGGTTCGACACGCCTTCACCTCGGACCGGCCCGAGACCCACGCCGTCGCAGCCGCGTGGCGTCGCCTCCTCGACGGTTACAAGGACCGCCTGCTGATTGGCGAGGCCCACCTGCCGGCCGAACGGGTCATGCGCTACTACGGTCTCGGCAGCCCGGCCTTCCACCTGCCCTTCAACTTCGTCCTGCTGAACACGGCCTGGGATGCACGGGCCCTTGCAGCCGCCCTAGATCAGTACCGGAATCTGCTGCCTCCCGGTGCCTGGCCGAACTGGGTGCTGGGCAATCATGACGAGCAGCGCCTGGCGAGCCGGATCGGCCGGGAACAGGCGCGGGTCGCAGCGATGCTCGCCTTCACGGCCGGGGGCACGGCTTTCGTCTATAACGGCGACGAACTCGGGCTTGAGGACGTCGCGATAGCGCCGCACGAGGCGCATCACCCTGACGTGAGCGGCGACAGAGACCCACAGCGCACGCCAATGCCATGGGATGCCGCTCCGAACAGCGGCTTTACAACGGGGACGCCATGGTTGCCGCTCGGGGAGGCGAACGGGGCGCGAAACGTCGCCGCGCAGGATGCGGACCCTCATTCGAGTCTCACCCTTTATCGCCGCCTGATCGCGCTGCGGCGCGCGCACCCTGCTCTGGTCCGGGGCCGGTTTAGGCCCAAGTCTGGCGATGGCACGGTGCTATCGTATGAACGGGAGGGCGACGGCGCCCGCTTCCTCGTGACGCTTAACATTGGCGGGGATGCCGCGAGCGCAAAGCTTGGCGAGCCGTGCGAGCTGCTGCTCTCGACGCAGCTGGACCGCGAGGGCGATCGCTGCAACGGAGAGTTAATCCTACGGCCGAACGAGGGCGTGGTGTTCAGGCTTCGCCCAAGCTGAACTAGAGGTTTGAGCCAGGGAATAGCGAGCTAGACACGGCAAACCGCCTAGGAACATCGCGAGAAGGTTGATGTTGATCGGATTCCTACGAAGAGGAGGCGCCCGGATGTCTGCACGTTCGCCGGCACGACCGACAGCGCCAGGACATGCCCTCCGGCCTCCACCAACACCACGCGCGTGCGGGCGATCCGTGGCTCCCTCCGCCGGCAATCAGCCTGACGCGATGCCTGAAGACAGGCCATAAGAGCCTCGAAGCGCATCAGATGGAGGCGGCAATGGCCGTGCTGGCCCCTCTACCCCATGTCATCAACATCGGAGGCATTTCGAAGGTCCGCATGGGATAGCGGTGCTGCTCCATGAGAGCGGAAGCTGTCGCGCTGGGCTCAGAATGCGCCAGGACCGACGGGGCGACGCAGCAGCAGCCAGGCAGCAGGACGCCCCTCGAACGCGCTGTACGATGCTCCTGGCGCGTTGCGCTTACTGCCCGCCTTCTCCTCGACGGCTGGGGCAAAGGAACAAAATCGCGGCCGCGGGTCTGTCGCTGGTACGCCGCCAACATTTCCCTGCGCCCGTAGCTTATAGCAGCAGCGAAGCCCCGGAAGGCTCCACTGCTGCTTTACACATCGATCAGCGCAGCAGCTGGAGGATGCTCTGTCTGGCGTACTAGCCAGGGATAGCGACGACAACGCCAGTGACTGCCAGGTCGACAAGCCCTGCGAGTTCGTTGCCCCATCTTTCATGTCTGGGCTTGTGAGGTTAGCTGCGGACATCATTGCGCGCTGAGCAGCAAGCGCAACGTGGATGCACTTGGCATTTTCCGTTAAACGGAAGCGTTAATGGTGGACTCTATCAGCTCCATGGCAATCGCCAGCCTCTATAAGTCTGCTATGCGCCAATTTCGGACCTTCAACAAAGGCTGCCTGAAAGTTCGCTCGACGCTCGTTGACAGCCCTTCGAAGTCAGCAATTACCATGTCCTGCTGAACGAGAGCGGGAGAACTCGCCAGCGCGCACCTCAGTGGGGAGAGCACCGCGGGACGCTCTCGCCAGAAGGTATCAGCGACCGGCGATCAAGCCACCGTCGACGTGCATGATCTCGCCGGTCGAGAAGGCGGCATCTTCGAGGTAGAGCACGGCCCGGACGATGTCTTCGACCGTGCCCACGCGGTTCATCGGGTGGAAGGCCGCCAGGGCTTCGGAGTTTGCCGGGTCGTGCATCGGCGTCATGATCACACCAGGAGCGACCGCGTTCGCCCGGATGCCCTGCTTCGCGTATTCGATCGCAAGAGCGCGAGTGGCCGAGTTCAGGCCGCCCTTCGTCAGCATCGCGATGATGGCCGGGGCGCGCGAACTGGCGAATTCGGCGGTCGAGGCCGTGATCTGGATGAGGTGACCGCTGCCCTGCTTGAGCATCACCGGAACGACCTGCTGCGTCGTGAAGAAAAATCCGTCGAGGTTGGTCCGCAGCTTCAGCCGGTAGTCCTCCTCGGTGTAGTCGGTGAAGGGCTTGCCGATGAAGATGCCGGCATTGTTCACGAGCGTGTCGATGCGGCCGAACCTCTCGAGGGCTGCAGCGACGACGCGCTTCCCGGTGGCGGGATCGCCGATGTCGCCGGCGACCGTCACGACGTCCGGATCGACCGAGGGCTGGATCTTGCGCGAGGTGGCGACCACGCCGTAGCCGCGGGCGCGGAAGCCTTGCACGATGCCCTCGCCGAGCCCCTGGGAGGCGCCGGTGACGATCGCGACCTTCCTGATAACCGACATCGCTGAACCTCTTGCTGTCTGTCCGGTGGCCAGCCTGTACGGCGCTGTCGCGAGCGAAAAAATTCGCTATTTTCGATCAATGGCTGATAAAAAACGCACAGAGATCGACTGGCAGGACGTGCGGATCTTTCTGGCCCTCGCGCGGCACGGCAGCTTGTCCGCCGCAGCGCGGACGCTGTCCGTGAACCATGGAACGATCGCGCGGAGGCTCCGCTCCCTCGAGGAGAGCGTGGGCGAAAAGCTCGTCGAGCGGCGGGCCGATGGCTACGTCCTGACGCCAGCCGGAGCGCAAGTTCTCCAAGCTGCGAGCGACATGGAGCAAGCAGCCCAGACCCTTGGTCGCGGCCTGATGGATGGAGCGTCCAGCGGCCTGGTCCGCATCAACGCGCCGCCCGCCTTGTCGACCGGCTTTCTCACGTCACGCCTGGCGACGGTGGTCTTGCGGCACTCGAAGATCGACGTCGAGCTGGCGGCCGATCACCGCTCAGTCAGCTTGGAGCGGCATGAGGCCGACATCGCCATCCGCTTCGGGAAACCTGAGGACGGTGATGTCCTCGCACGACCGCTCGTGACCGTCGGGTACGGGTTCTATGGAACGGAGGACGCCTGCCGGTCGGTGGAGGCGGGAGCGGATCCGGTCTTCATCGGGTTCGACGAAGCGGATGCCTATCTGCCCGAGGCAACCTGGATGGCGCGACACTTCCCGCGCGGGCGTCTCGCCTTTCGCGTGGCCAATCAATTCGCGCAGTCGATGGCCGCGAGATCGGGCGCCGGACTGGCGCTCCTGCCTCATTACATTGGCCGCAGCGACCCCCTCCTGAGGATCTGCGATCTGGGACCGGTACCCGCGAGCAAGGACATCTTTCTGCTGACCCGCAGGCGCGACAGAGACGATCGGACGATTCGCGTCGTTGTGGATGAAATCGTTGCAATATTCCATCAAGAATTAGATATATTCAATTAATTATATACATGATAAGTGCGACATGCACAATCCACGGATAAATCCGAATATAATCTTGGTGCAAGCGTATCAATCCGGCTCTCCAGGCGCGTGCGGAGCAGCCGGATCGACCGATGTCGAGGGCGCGGGCTCACACTGGATGTGAGCCGCGAGCGCCGTCATCCCTTATGGCCGAACCGGCCGTGTCTCCGCTTCGACCGGCGGCTTCACGTCGTAGGAGATGCGTCCGGCAGGCAGGAAGAACAGGGCGATGAGCGCGCCGCCCTTGACTTCCGGATAGTGATGGCTGCCCGGCCCCGGCGCCGTCCAGCCGGCGTGGCACCAGCCGCTCGGCCCGGCGAGCACGGCCGTCTCGTCGAGCGGCACCACCATGTTCAGCTCGCCGTAGGGATGGCCGTGGTAGTCGCCACGGAAGCTCGTCTGCGCATCGCCGGGCTCTTCGTCGTGGTCGTCGATGACCATCCGGCCGTCCTGGCTGTCCATGTAGACGGCGGTGATGCTGAAGTTCAGCGTCCGCTCGGTCGGGTCGCACAGCCGGCTGCGGCGGTAGCGCCGCCCCCCTACCTCAATGTTAGCCGCCCAGCCCTCCTCGATCCCCTGCTTGATCAGCCGAGACAGGTCCTCGTAGAGGGCGCTGCCGGGTCCGTAGGTCTCGTTGAGCCAGCGTTCCACCTCAGGGCCCGCGGTCATGTTCTTGACCTCGTCGAGGAAGGGGATGCTCCGCTCGATCAGCTGCTCGCGTCCGTTCATCTCACTCTCCCGTGTCACGCGCCGGCGGCGCCTCGAAACCGTGGAAGCTCGCGAAGGCCTCGACCGGCGCGCGCTCCATCACCCCGCGGCGCGAACCCGCCGCGGTGTCGCAGAACCCGAGCGCCATGCCGCACACGACGATGTCTTGAGGCGCGATGGGGAGGTGCCGGCGCAGCACGCGGTGGTACTTCGCCAGCGTCTCCTGCGGGCAGGTGTCGAGCCCTCGCACCTTGGCGGCCAGCATCACGTTCTGCAGGAACATGCCGAGATCGAGCCAGCTGCCCGTCTCCAAGCGACGGTCGATCGTCACGATCAGGCCGACCGACGCACCGAAGAACTCATAGTTCCTGGCGGTCTGCGCCGCCCGTCCGGCTGCGTCGTCCTGAGCGATGCCGAGCGCGCCGTAGAACACCCGGCCGAATTTCTGCTTGCGGCCCTGGTACAGGGCGGGAAGGTCCGGCGCGTAGTAGGTGTACTCGGAGGCGTGCTGCGCAGCCTCCCGCGCGTGCGTCGCCTGAATGTCGGCGCAGATCCGGGCCTTCGCGGCGCCGGCCAGGGCGTGGACCCGCCAGGGCTGGGTGTTGGCACCGCTCGGCGCGTAGCTTGCGGCCTCCAGGATGGCGTGGACGGTCTCGTGGGGGACGGGCCTGTCAATGAAGAAGCGGTTGGCGTAGCGGCCCTTCATCACGCGGTCGAACGCCTGGACGAGGTCGGGATCCGTCATTGCTCACCCCCGCTTGACCAGCGGGCAGTTGCCGGCCGAGAGCGGCCGGAACGCGTCCTCACCCGGGATCGTCTCCAGGAGCTTGTAGTAGTCGAAGCGGCCCTTGCTCTCGGACGGCGCCTTGACCTGCATCAGGTGGATGTCGCGCACGAGACGCCCGTCCTCGCGGATCCGGCCGTCGCGGGTCATGAAGTCGTTGACCGGCATCCGGCGCATCTGCGCCGCGACGGTCGGGCCGTCATCCGTGTTCGCGGCGGCCATCGCCTTCAGGTAGTGCGTGACTGCGCCGTAGGTGCCGGCATGGATCATCGTCGGCACCTTGTTGGTGCGCGCGACGAAGCGCTGCGACCAGGCCCGGGTCTCGTCGTTCAGGTCCCAGTAGAAGGCGGTGCTCAGGATCAACCCCTGCGCCGCCGCCAGGCCGAGGCCGTGGATGTCGGCGATGAAGACGAGCAAGCCGGCCAGGGTCTGGCCCGACTGCACGACCCCGAACTCAGCCGCCTGCTTGAGCGCCAGGATGAGGTCGCCGCCCGCATCCGCCAGCCCGACGACCTGCGCCCCCGACCCTTGCGCCTGCAGGAGATAGGAGGAGAAGTCCGCGCTGCCGATCGGATGGCGCACCGAGCCGAGCACGCGACCGCCCGCCGCCTGGATCACCCGCCGACTGTCCTCCTCGAGCTGCGTGCCGAGCGCGTAGTCGGCCGTGACGAAGTACCAGGATTTCCCGCCGCGCCGGGTGACCGCCCGCGCGGTGCCCTGTGCGAGCGCGTAGGTGTCGTAGGTCCAGTGGATGCCGGTAGGCGAGCAGGCATCTCCGGTGAGCCGCGAGGTCGCCGCCCCCGAGGCCAGGAAGATCCGTCCGCGCTCGCGGGTGATGTCCTGCACCGCAAGCGCGATGGCGGAGTTCGGCACGTCGACGATGACCTTGACGTCGTCCGCATCGAGCCAGCGGCGCGCGAGGGCTGCGCCGACATCCGTCTTGTTCTGGTGGTCGGCGGAGACCACCTCGATCGGACGCCCGAGGACGCGGCCACCGAAATCCTCGACCGCCATGCGCGCGGCGACGACCGAGCCGCTGCCGCCATTGTCCGCGTAGAGCGAGGACAGATCGGTGAGGACCCCGATCTTCACCGGTGGTTCGCCCTGCGCGGCGGCCGGGGAGAGGGCGAGCCAGAGGCCCGTGAGGGCCAGCGATCCCCCCTTGAGAAGGCGTCGGGCATGGGCGAGTGCAACCGGCATGGCACGTTCCCTTCGAGGATGAGGAACGATGCCCGGCCGGGAGGCTCTTGCGGAAGTGCAAGTTCGCCAATCTCATTATGACTGGCATTCATCGCGCGGAACGAGGGGGGCGGGCATGGCGAGGAATGCCGGGACGCGGGCGAGCATCCTGAACCGGCTCGACCTGAACCTGATCCGGCTCTTCGACGCGGTGATGCGCGAGCGTCACGTCGCGCGGGCCGGCCAGTCCCTGGGCTTGAGCCAGTCGGCGGTGAGCCACGGCCTGCGTCGCCTGCGGACGCTGATCGGCGACGACCTCTTCGTGCGGACGGTGCGGGGCATGGAGCCGACCCCGCGGGCACTGGCCATCGCCGTGCAGGTACGCGACGCACTCACGGCGATCGAGGGTGCGATCGGCCGGCAATGCTTCGACCCGACGAGTTCGACGCGGCAGTTCCGGCTCGCCGCGACCGATCACGTCACGGCCGTCGTCGCCCCTTCCCTGGTCGGGATCGTCGAGACGGAGGCGCCGCTGGCGTCCATCCTGATCCGGCCCGCGACGCGGATCGACCTGACCATGCAGGTCGATCTCGGCCAGATCGACATCGCCGTCGGCCTGTTCTCGCAGATCCCGCACCGCCTCCACGCCCGGACCCTGTTCGAGGACCGCGACGTCCTCGTCACCGCGCCCGATCATCCGGACGCGGGAGGCGCGATTGACATCCGCACGCTGGCCCGCGATCCGCTGGTGGTCGTCACCGTCGGCGGGAGCGAGGACGGCGTGCCGGACGGACACCTCTCGGAGCGCGGCCTGACGCGGCAGACCGAGATGTTCGATCGCGATGCCCTCAACCAGGCGTTCAAGTCGGCGGGCCTGGTGCCTCGCCTCTCTGTCCTCCAGCCGCATTTCCTGGCGGTGCCGAGCCTCATCGCGCATTCGCGCCGCGTGGCGATCGTCCCGGCCTCGCTGGCGCGAGCCTTCGAGGCAGCCGGCGTGGCGCGCGCATCCACGCCACCCTGGAACCCGCGTCCGATGACCGTGCAGATGGTCTGGCACGAACGGTGGACCCAGGATCCGGCCCATAACTGGCTTCGCGAGGTCCTGTTCCGCGCCAGTCGAGGCGTTGCCGACATCGTCGGGGATGACCGGCACGGATCGCCAAAGTCTTCCGTACGGCGATGATGCGAGGTCGGGGTCGCCGCACGGGCCGACCCGCTCGTGCCTGCGGCCGGTCCGCGGCGCGACAGCACCGATCTCCGGATGCTGTCGTCCGGCCGGCGGATCAGGCGTGATTCCCGCATCCGCAACCCGGCGCATGCGTGCCGCCGGGCCAGCGGGACGCGCGGATCACGCTGCAGAAGTTCCCTCGGCGGAAGCTCGGCTCCTTGTCGGCGATCACGTCGGCCTTCACGTTGCCGAAGGTGGTGTCGGGCTTGTGCTTGATGCCGTCGTAGAAGGCCTGGATGATGTCCTCCTTGAAGCCCGGCGTGCGGGGATGGGCTGTTACGACCGCCTCGCGCTCCGCGTCGGAATACTCGCCGTAGGTCAGGCCGAGCACGTCCATCTCGACGCCGGCCGTGACCAGGGCGACCACCGGGTGCATGTGGACCGGGATGCCGGGCGTGGTGTGGAGCGCGATGGCCGTCCACACCGTGTAGACGTCCGCCTCCGGCACGCCGTGCGCCTTCAGGAAGGCGCGAGCGGCGTTGGCACCGTCCACCTCGAAGCGCTCCGTCGCGCTGCTGTGATCCGGCATCAGGCCGACATCGTGGAACATGGCGCCGGCATAGAGAAGCTCGCGGTCGAAGGTCAGGCCGCGATGGAGGCCGGCGAGCGCCCCGAACTGATAGACCCGGCTCGAATGGTTGAAGAGCAAGTCCGTTTCGGTGTCGCGGACGAATTCGGTGATCGCCTTGGCGAGGGCCGTATCGGGAATGGCAGCCTCGGACGGGATGGTCATGGCGCGTCTCCTTTGCGCTGAGCCTCCCGATGAGCTACCCAGCACCGCATATGGCATCAATCGCCTTGTCGCGATGATTTCTGCCATCGTGCATACATCGTCAGCCACGGAAACCCGAATGCTTCCCCGATCCGTCGCCGTCCTCGCCCTTCCGGGTGCCCAGCTCCTCGACGTGGCCGGTCCGCTCGACGTCTTCGCCGAGGCGAACGCCCAGAGCGGCCGGGACGTCTACGATCTGGCGATCGTGGGGACGGAGCCCGGTCCTATCGTCACCTCGTCCGGGCGCGGCTTGGTCGCGGATCTGGTCGCGCCCGAGGCCGAACCGACGCGCTTCGACACGCTCCTGGTCGCGGGCGCACCCCGGATCCAGGACCTCGCGGTTCGGTCCGACCTGCTGGAGTGGCTCGGCCGGGCCGCGGCGCAGTGCCGGCGCTACGGCTCGGTCTGTAGCGGCGCCTTCCTCCTCGGGCAGGCCGGCCTGCTGGACCGCCGCCGGGTCACGACGCATTGGGCCGTGGCGGAGGCGCTGGCCGAGCGGTACCCCGACGCCATCGTCGAGCCCGACGCGATCTGCCTGTTCGACGGACCGTTGCGCACCGCGGCCGGTGTCACGGCCGGGCTAGACCTCGCTCTGGCGCTCGTGGAGGAGGATCTGGGCGCCGAGATCGCCCGCCGGGTCGCGGCCCAACTCGTCATGTTCTTCAAGCGCGGCGGCGGCCAGATGCAGTTCAGCCGTCGCGGCGTGAGTGCCCCGACCGGCCGCTCGGTCCTGCAGGAGGTGCAGCGGTGGGTGGCGGCTCATCCCGCCCAGGATCACGGCGTCGACCGTCTGGCCGAGCGAGCCGGAATGAGTCCCCGCCATTTCGCGCGCCTGTTCCGGGTCGAGACCGGCCTTACGCCCGCCGCTTACGTAGAGACCGTCCGGATCGAGGCCGTGCGGCACCTTCTCGAAACCGGGGATGCCGCCTTGAAGCAGATCGCGGGCGCCTGCGGCTTCCGCGACGCCGACACGCTGCGGCGCGCGTTTATGCGCCGGGTCGGCACGACGCCGGCCGAGTACCGACGTCGGCACGCGGGGGCCTGACCTGGGTTCCAGTCCAGTGTGCCCACCGGACCACCGGGTCGAGACAGCAGCGAAGCCTCGAAAGTCTCCGCTGCTGACGCCCGCGTCGATCAGCACAACAGCTGAAGGTTACACTGGTTGGCCTGGCTCGCCAGACACAACGAGGACATCGCCAGGGACTGCTGGGTCGCCAAGGCCTGCGAGTTCGCCGCCTCTTCGTTCATGTCGGCGTTCGTGAGGTTGATCAACCGGCGGATCAGCGTCAAGCCCGGCCCCGGCGGCAGCCAACGTACCGGCCGGGTCGGGCCTTACCGCGATGGAGCTGTCGGGCAGGCATCAGGTGCGGGCCGCAGCCGGGGCAGACCTAACACTCCTCCAGGGCGCGATCGTGCGCTGGTCGGCATCTTTGACCTCTCATCCACCTTCCTTGACCAAGTTCGCGTATCAAATAGCTACTCCCGGAGTACCAAGAGCAAGTTTCTTAGCGAGGTCTTCACGATGCTGCAAGTTAGCAGAATTTGGTTTCGTGCCAACCAAATTCGCAAGAAGGTTTAGGTTCACGGGCCGAAGAATAATTCGTGCCAATTTGCTGTCGCCATGCGGATCAAGTAGCGCAACAGCTTGCTCGCGCGCAAGCGTGTCAAGCGCGGGATATAAAATAACTGCCTCTCGCGATACTCCCTTGCAGCTCAATGCGTACAAAGCAAGCTGGTAGAGCATCTCCCGCGGCAATCGCGTTTCCCAAAGATCTCTATATTTGGCGTCAAGGACTGCAACCACAGTATTTCCGTCTTTGATTAAGAAATCGGGCCGCGGCGCAGGAGCTCTGCGCCGAAGTGGGTTCATGTTTGTTTCCCAGGCGAACATCCCCTTCAAAACGCGCTCGTTTTCTATGTGCAGAGCTGGCAAATTCTCGGATAGGAACCGAGAGAGGAGTGTCTGGAAAAAGCGGTTCATATCAAAAAGAAAGCCGGGCAATGGGACGAGTGCATCGCCCGTCTCTAATGAGGTCCCTGCGCCTTCCAGCAGTAGACGGGCAATCCGCAAGCATGGATGGTAAGCGCGATGGCGCCGATCCATGATTGCCTCAGTGGCATCTAACGCGGATAACGTGAGTGCGATCCGAGGTGTGACTACTTCCAACGATCGCGCCAGGCGTCCGGCGCGGTGGCGGAGCGTGGGATCGATGGAGAGCTTGCGTCCTAAATCGATGGCGCCCAGCAGTATCACGTTGATCGGGTTCGCCTCTGACCGGGGATGATGAACGCAGGGCAACACCGCATGTGCGCGACCTATCACGTTTGCGAGTGCCGCGAAATCGAGGCGGCCCTTTGGGCTGGCGAGGTTCTCGGGGCTCCGGATGTAGTCCCGGTACAAGCCTCTCGCGAACAGTTCTTCTGCTTCGTTAACCAGCTGGCTAATAAGCAATTCACGAATACCACCAAGAACTGCAGCGTGTGTCGTCTTCTCGTGGAGCTGGAGGTCGCGCAGGCCATAGGCATACTGCAACAAGGTAGCAAGAGGCGCCCGTTGTAGCTTCGGTTCGACCGTTATGATGAGATCATCCAGTTCGAGGCGGCCAACCCACGAACTCGTGCGAACAAGTAGCCCTCGCGAAAGCTCGAGGATCTCCAACCTACCACTGCTCGCGAGCGCATCACAGGTCGCGCGCAGGCGATCTGAAATACACCGTCCGGAGAGTTCCGGAATGCCGGGTCCCCGCTCGGACCACTCCGGTACGCGCAGTTCCACGAAGGCCGTCAGGGGGCGTCATCCTGTTCGTCGTCGGGATCGATTTCGGGGGCATCCTCGGCATGAGCGACAGCACCGAGCGTCGTCACGATGTCCGGGAATTGCGCTACTAGCGCAGCGAGCAGATCTTCGACCCGACCAGCCAAGAAAAGATCGGATCGAACTTTCTGGTTCGCGCTGTCAATCAAGCCTTTACCGAGTATACGTTCAAGCGCTTCGTAATCCTCGTAGCAGTACTCCTCTAGCAGAGGTATGATGTCTTCTGCGATGATGCGAGCGAGCCGTACTGGATCGGAGACCGGCTGTCCCCGATCCATGAGGTAGGCATGGCCGACCTGAAGATTGCGCGCATCGCGTCCGACATGCTCTCGGATGCGCGCATTTAGGTTTCTAAGCCAAGGGCCAAGCGGCACCCCACCGGTCACGGCATCGGCCAGGATCTGAGTGTCTGGAAGGAGTTCAACGAAGCCGAAGCGCCGTCGAAGCGCTGTATCGAGAAGGGCGATCGACCGGTCCGCTGTGTTCATCGTGCCGATAATTCTTACATTGGCAGGAACTGAGAACACCTCCCCCGATACGGGCAGATTAAGCGAGTGGCCACGTTTATCCATCTCAAGCAACGTAATGAGCTCTCCGAAAATCCTCGGTATGTCTCCGCGGTTGATTTCGTCCACCAGTAGATAGAATTCGCGGTCAGGATGTTCGGCAGCCTCCCTACAAAGGCGCTTGAACATTCCATCTCGCCGCTCAAACGAGAGCTGTCCCGATGATCCGGACGTTGGCCGGAACCCCTCTAGAAAATCCTCATAGCCATAGCTTGGATGAAACGTGCATGATCTTACCAGGGCTGGGCCGCCATTTCCTTCTATTTCGGCCTGCTCAGTCTCATTGATAGCATCGTAGTGTGCACCGAAGGCCGCGAGCGCAGCTAGGTCTCTGGCTGCCTTGCGTGCCCAGTACGTCTTTCCCGTTCCCGGCGGCCCGTAGAGTATCGCCTGCCCCTTCCGGTCCAAAATACCCTGAAGGCGCCCGGGCACTCCGTCCAGCCGCACCTTCGCCCTGGTCCGCGCGGTCGCAGGAACGACAACTGACGGGGGCTCGGGCGCAGGATTGAGCAAGCGTCCTTCAATCGCGACGCGGTTCTCAGGATCTCGGATGGGGTAAAAAGTGGTCCGTAATCCTTCGTTAGAGCGTGGCAGGCTCCACTCAGCAGCGTCCAGCCATTCAACTGCTCTGCGGTGAGGGGCGGCCCCCAACCCGTGAGGATCGTAGCTGTAGGGCCCGCTTACCTTACCAATACCGAGTACACGTGAGCCGTCCGCAGCCAGCACGATGTCGCCCTCGTCCATGCCGAATAGAAAGCTGAACACCTCTCCAGCCTTGCGCGAAGCAACCTGAGGAGAGGCTGCGTAATACGTCAAAGCACTCATACGCCGCTTAAGCTCATCCTTGCTCTCGCGTTTCTTTTCTACCCAACTCAAGTCGCCGAGATCCTCCCAACCTATGGCAACGTTGCCCGCATGCCTCATCAGCTCCCAGATGCTCACATCAGCCTGACCGTTTGACGTCACGCGCGTGCCGACACGCCATACGCGCCGAGGCTTTCCGTTAGCTCGGTTCAAGATGGTCCCGAGATGGCTAAGAGGCACTCCCAACTCAGCAGCCATGCTGACGAAGCGTCCGGCGGGTATATATTTGCCTCTGCCACTTGGCGGTATCTGAAGAGTTTTTACAAGGTGAAAATCATGGAATTCGTCTGAATGATAATCGTCTAGTTTCGTATGATGCAGCAGACTTAGGTACTTGTGCCCCCAAGCGCTGTCCTGAACATCAGGCGCGACCTCCTCCATTCTCTTCTGCAAGCCGGCATAGTCTTCGTCAGAGCCGCCCTCGGAAAAGCTATCCAGGAGGGCCGATGCCGCTACTAGTTGGTCGCGATGCCGTCTCGCGATGCCTATAGCATCCTCAGTCGACAGCTCGATTTGCTTAGCAGCGTGACCTGTCATCCAGACGCCCGTTTCCTTGCGCCTGTAGATCCCAAATTTTAATGCACTACCGCCAGCAATGCTACCAAATACTCCTGGCAAATCTTCGTCGTCTTTAAACTCCAGCCAGTACACAAGACTATCGCGGCTTCCATGGAGGTGCATAGTCTCCAGAAGATTAGGACCGTCGAGTTCTTGTAGCTTTTGTGGTCCAAATCTTTCCCGGAAGAGGGTGTAGCATTCTGCTAGCTTCGTCTGCGAAAGAAGCGCACCCTCTTCTTCCAGGGCTTCACGCGCATTTCGGAGCTTTGATCTAACGGGTTCGGCTAATGTCATGGCCACCTTACCGCGACAGGGACACGCCTCAGTTAGCGTTTGGTAGTTGTGTCCGCCGTCGCTTCCTCACTGCATATCATCACAATACCGTAGCCGAGTGACAGGTGCCAGTTTCGGCCCGTCAAGGCATCGTCGTCAGTCCCAACAGGGCCTTCCAGCGCCGTGGCCAGCGCCGGCACGGGATTGCCTCGTGCCGGAGCCTCCCTTAATCCGCGACCTTGAGGTCGTTCACATTCACATCGCCATCCTGGGTGGTGAAGCTCGGTGCCCGGCCGTTCGACTGGGAGACGCCGCTGATGCGGTGGTCGCCACTATCGTAAGTGGCCAGCTTGCCGTCGGTCTCGACGAGGAGCCGCTGCTTATCGGGGAAGAACGCGTAGCGCATACCGTCCTGACCGCCGCTGGTCGAGGGCTGGCCGAACTCCTGAGGCCACCAGGGCTCCGAGCCCTTCATCGGCTTCATGGGCTTCATCGGTTCCATCGCGCTCGATCCACTAGCGGGATGTCTGAAGCCAACGTTACGCTCGAAGCGCCGAAATGTTTCCCAAAAAGCCAGGACGACGAAATCTGCTGTTGAGCTTGTCGATCGAGGACGTTGAGATAGGCGCCGGGGAGCCCCAGCAACAGCAGGGCTGCCCCAGATAGCTGAAGCTGTCGTGCTGGGCTCAGGATGTCCCCAGGACCAGCGGGGCAGCGAGGGGCATCCGAGGCAGCAGGACGCCCCTCGAACGCACTGTATGACGCTCCTAGCACCTCAGGTGTGCGCCGACCATGTCGTCGAGCGATCCGACGGTGGCGCCCCCACGACCTCGACAACTCGAGGTGCAGATGCAGGTCATGTCACAGCAGGAAGACCGCCGACGCCCGTTCTCGTCGGCACGGTTTAAGATGAACGGCATTCAGGTCAGTCGGCAGGAATTCCGTGAACATCTCCGGGCTTCGATATCTATAGAAGCCCTACCGCTGACGAGCCGTTAGCCATATCAAAGACCCACACGCCTTCAACATATAATTCAGCTATGCTTGAGTCGCGCGACCTTGATCGGAATGCGACGACCGAGTTGTCTGCCACCTTCATCAGGCTTACCGGCGGAGCTGTGACATGACAGCACCTACTGATGAGCCACACTCAGAAGAGGGCCACCAAGGTCACGCCCGCCACCATCAGGATGCCCCCGAATACGCGCCACAGGCCAGCTGGATGAATGTCGAAGCCTGCCCAGCCGAAATGGTCGAGCACCAGCGATGTCAGCACGCCGGCGGTTACCAGCGTGCCGAGGAAAGCTCCGGCCCCGACCTTCGGCGCCACGAAGAGTTGGGACAGCGTCAGGAACGCCCCAAGGATACCGCCGAGCCACGCCCACCAGGGGATCTGAGAAACCTGCTCTTGATCGGGCAGGCTCAGCCGGCCGGAGAGGAGCCCGACGGCCAGCAGGGCACTGCCGCTCACTACAACGACCACGAGGCCGGCGAAGAACGGCTGCGTCGACGTCTTGGCGAGCGTCGAGTTCGGTCCGGGTTGGATCGCGTTCGCAACGCCAGCGATGAGGGCGAAGCCGTAGAGATACCACATGCAGAATTCGATCCTTTCATAAGAGTCCGAGCCGTTCGCGCCGCATCAGTCCCTGCTTGGTCGCAACGGTGCGAACTGGCTTTCGGCCGGCCGGGACACGAGCCGGTAGAAGGCAACGAGGGCGACCCCGAACACCACGACGCCGAACGCCGGCGCGAGGTGGGCGAGATCCGGACCCACAAGGGCCAGCGAGGCAGAGCGGCCGGTCAGGGTATCGGCCGCCGCGAGCAACACGCCAACGAAGCTCTCGCCGACAAGGAAGCCGGACGCCAACAGCACGCCGCGCCGGCGCACCGGCTCGACCACGGTCTCGCGTGGGCGCTTCTCCGCTGCGGCGGCGCGATGCAGGGCGCGGGTTCCGAGCCAGCCGAGCACGCCGCCCACCGCGATCGTCATCTCGACCTCAAGCGGCAGGTACATGCCGATGCCGACGGTCAACGCCGGGAAGGTGAGCCCGCGCCGCCGCAAGAGCGCTTCGAGTGCGACGAAGCCGGTGCCGAGCCCCATGCCGATCAGCACCATCGTCCAGGGCAGTTCCCCATGCACAATCCCGCCCGCGATCTGCGCCATCAGGGCCGCTTGAGGCGCCGGCAGCGCCGCACGCGCTTCCATGCCCTCGCGTGGCAGGGCGCCAACGAAGCCGTAAGCGCCGTAGAGCAGGGCGAGAAGCGGTGCGATGACGACGGCGCCGATGCCGACGCCAACCGTCAGAGCGACCTGCTGGCGCCAGGGCGTCGCGTCGACGAGTTGACCGGTCTTGAGGTCTTGGAGGTTGTCGTTGGCGATCGACGCGATAGTGACGATCACGGCGGCAAGCAGCAGGGCCATGCCGGTGACGAATCGCTGGCCCTCCTCGTCCACTGGGTGTCCGACAAGGATGGGCAACAGGACAGCAACTACCATGGTGGTGAGGATGCCGATCCCGGATATCGGGCTCGACGACGAGCCGAGCAGACCCGCGAGGTAGCCACACGCCGCCGCCATCAGAAATCCGAACAGCACGACGAACAGCGTCGCCGCCACGATGAGCACAGGGAAGACCCCACCGAGGTTCGCACCAGATGCAAACCATGCCACCAGCCCTGCCAGGGGCAGTGTGAGGGCAGCAGCCGCCAGGCCCACCCAGGTGATCGGGATGTCTCGCTCGAGCCGCGGCATCTCCCGCAGGGCGCGTCCCTCGCCCGTCCCACGGGCGCTCCTCAGGGCGGAGCGGATGCTGGTGAGGATGGGCTTCGCGAGCGTGCCGACCGTCCATACGCCCCCGACTGCAATAATGCCGGCCCCAATCAGGCGGACCTGACCGGCCCAGATCGCATCGGCTGCTTCCGCCGGCGACGAGCCCCGGTCTGGCCCAAACGTGGCGAGGAGCGGCACGGCGATGCCCCAGGAGAGCACCACGCCCGTGAAGAGGGCGAGGCAGGCGCCGATGCCCACGAGGTAACCGACCCCGACGAGCGCGAGCGAGAAGCCGGTACCAAACCGAAATGGTGCCGGTCCGAGGACGAGCGTCGTCCGCACACCGTCGGCGAGGAGCTTCAGGCCGCCTGTCGCGAGGGCGATCGCGCCGGAGGCTGCGGCCGCGACGAGGAGCGTGCGCAAGCCCCCTCCTTCCTCGCCTCCCGCCCGGCTCTCGCCCGCGTGCAGCACCTCAGCGGCGGCTTGGCCCTCTGGGTAGGGCAGATCGCCCCCAACCACGAGCGCGCGGCGCAGCGGAATTGAGTAGGCGACACCGAGGAGACCGCCCACAAGGCAGACCATGCTCGTCTGCCAGAATGGAAAACCATGCCAGTAGCCGATCAACACGAGTCCAGGCAGGACCAGGATGACATTGCACAGCGTGCCCGCGGCGGAGGCCTGCGTCTGGACGATGTTGTTCTCGACAAGGCTCGCGCCGCCCACGGCTCGCAGCAGCCCCATGGAAATCACAGCGGCAGGAATGGACGACGAGAACGTCATTCCAGTCTTGAGGCCCATGTAGACGTTGGCGGCCATGAACACGACGATGATGGCCCCGCCAATCAGCAGCGAGCGCCCGGTCAGTTCGGTGCCTCGGCGGTTCGTGTCCTGAGCTTCGTCCATCGGGCACCCTGGCCTGTCGCCACGGGCGCCAACGCAATCCATCTATCGAAGGTCTGCAGTCACTTCGCCGCAGGATGGGCACGACAGAGCTTCGTTCGGTGCCCTAGCTTTATAGCAGCGAGTGGCTCTCGGACATGCGCCGTCCACTCAGGAGCCCGCCCTCAAGCGGCAAGGGTGTCGAACTGCAGGGCATGCGCACGGCGGCTCACGGCCGGCCACTCGTTCGCACGGCGCAGCGGGATCCTGGCTTCGATGAGAAGGTCATCATCGAGCAGGCCCTGCGCCACCTCGAGCGAGGCTTCAGGGAAGGCCTCCGGAATGGCACGACCGGCCGCATTGATGTGCGCTTCGCGCTCGGGGCCGTACTCGATCAGAACGTGCTTGAGGACGCTGAGCATGGCCGGGGTGTACCCGCCCGAGGTCCCCACCCGGTAGTGCGCGGCGGCCACGGGCCGCTGCCGGATCAGGGCAGCAGCGGGTTGAGCACCGGCGCCAGCGCCAAGCCGAGAACGAAAGCTGCGACAGCCATGCGACGGAATTGGTTCGACGTGACCATGTGAGCCTCCAAGGCAGCTGCTTTCAGCCGGCGTTGCGAGTGCTCGTACCCGTCGGTGATTGCGTGCGTGTGTTGTGCACCGAGGCGAATTGTTTCGTGGTGCGGAGACGCACCGGATCTCGCACGATCCAACTCCAGCGGAAATGGACCTTCCAGGGGGACACCTCGACCAGCAGCGTGCTCATCGTGCTGCCCTTCCTCGCTCGGCAGCATGACCCATCGATCAGGAGGCCGGAGAACCTCACCAGCCTCTCAGCTCCAGGGATAGCACCCAACCCCTCCGAGCCCGCCCACGCCCTAACCTGGGCCATCCCTGTGCCTGATGCCTGACGGGACTGCCCCTGACATCGAGGGGGAGGGGTAGGGTCGAAAGTCTGGGGGGGTTCAGGGGCATTTACCGCAATGTGTGGTCGAGGCAGCAGGCATAGAGTTCATCCCCGAGAATGGGGGTGGGACTGGCCTCAGGATGCGCAAGCCGGGCGGCGGGCCACCCGCCGCGGACAAGGGTCAGGAGTGAGCCGCCGATGAACCGCCCCCGCCTAGTCCTGACCGAGCTGCGCGAGTACCGGTCCGATCGCACCGGCGCCACCTACTTCGCCGGGTATCTCGGCAAGACCCGGGTGGTGATGCTACGCGACGATCGCGCCGAGCTCACCGGCCGCGAGGTAGCGCGGTGGGGCGTGCTCCTCGAGGAGCCACAGCCGCGTGAGGAGCGCCAGGCGGCGACCGGCAGCGCCGATGGCGACCGGCAGGTGCGGCCCGCCTATGAGGAGCGCCGAGCCATGCCGCATGCCACGACTCGGAGCATCGGCGGCCAGCGCCGGAAGTCCCCTGCGAAGACGGCCGCGGACCAGCGAGCAGCTGAATCGCTGCGGAGCCGCGGCATCGATCCCCGATCAGAGATTCGGCAGGACGATCTGGACTTCTAAGTAAGCCAGAACATCGGCGACGCCGATTGGGCGCAAGCTGCAACCATTTTGAGACGCTGCAAGACCGACCTGAAGCGGCACTCGTTAACATTTTTCCTGATACTCGCACAATCTTCATCTTAGTAGAATTTTTGCAATGATAGGAGGTCAAAAAATTAGGATCTGAAACGTCTCTGTGAGTCTCCCATGCGAGCCCGGAGCTGATCGCTTGAGCGGACTTTCTCACGAGCATGCAGTTCCCTCCCGGGTGCCGTCGCGAAGCACTCTCGCCCTGCGCTTTTTCGTGGGCTGCCTGTTCGTTCTCGTTCTCGCCCAAGCGTTCAACGCCACGCTCACGACGGCGGCGATCCGCAAGACGCAGTTCGACTCCGTCGCGACGGCTGCGCGCATCGTCAGCGACGATTGGGCTTTCCGCATCCAGAATGCCCTCCGGTTCGGCAAGCCGATCGAGCAGATGTTCGGCCTCCAGGAGATGCTGGCCTCGATCCGGATCGATCTCCCGGACGTCTCAAGCGCATTCGTAGCCAAACCCGATGGGTCGATCGTGGCCGGTACGCGCGAGGAGCAGGACGAAGCCGTTCGCGACAGCGTCCGCCGGCTTCTTTCGGCTGCACCGTCGAACACGCAGGCCGCAGGCACCGCGACGTTCCGGGCCATGACGGTCGGGGACCGGCACCTGTTCGTCACCCCCTTGCTCGGACGACGGGGAGCCATCGCTGGCGGGCTGGTCCTGAGCGTGCCGCAACTGGTTGTGGCCAAGGCGGGCTGGAGCCTGGCCCGCGGCTATCTCGGCGTCCTGGCTGCCATCACCGCCGGCGGTGCCCTGGCTCTCCTGGCAGCGACCGTCGCGGCGAACCGGGTCGAAGCCCTCGGCAGGTCGCGGCGCTACGCCATGGCAGTCCCGCTGGTGGTCATCCTCGGCACCCAGGCCGTGTCCTCCTGGTACGCCATCGACACCTTCCGTAAGGTCTACCTGTCCACGACCCTGGCCAATGCTGAGCGGTCGCTGACCCGCCTGTCCCTCGACCTTCAGCGTCTCGCCGGGCGCGGCATCAGGCCCGAGGAAATCGCCGGCTTCGACGCGCCACTCGGGCGGATGAAGGTGGCCATCGCCGAACTCGGGGCGGTTCAGGTCACCAGGCCGGACCGGTCCCTCGTCGCCGCCGTGCCGCAAGCCGTCGGAGGGGGCGGGGGGCCTCTGCTGATTGAGCACGACGTGCGGTCCGGTCCGGAGGGGCCAGTCATCGGCCGAATCACCGCCGAATTGTCGGATGCGGCCATCGCTGCGGGCGTCCGTCAACGCCTGCTCGACTCGGCTACCATCATCCTGACCTCGCTCCTGTTCATCGTCGAGCTACTGGTCCTGTATGGGGTGTTGATCCACGCCCAGTCCCATGCTCAGTCCCATGCGCAGAAGGGCTCGGGTAGCCGGGTCCAGGCCGGCGCCCGCCCCGACAGCGCGGCCGACGGGCACCATCTCCTGGCCCGTCCAGCGGCCTTCATCCTGCTCTTCGCCTGGGCCTTGCCGCTCTCCATCGTGCCGCTGCGGATGGCTAGCCTCGCCTCGGACATGACCGCGATTCCGCGGCAGATCCTGCTCGCCCTGCCGATCTCGGCGGAGATGCTGGCTGCCCTGGTGACGGCGCTGCTGGCGGGCTGGCTCACGGACCGGCGGGGTTGGCAATTCCCGTTCTTGATCGGCGTCGTGGTCTGCGCCCTGGGCTCCGCTCTGTCGGGGTTGGCGTCGGATCCCCTGGCCTACGTGGCCGCCCGCGCGGTGGTCGGGCTCGGTTACGGGCTCGCCTGGATGGGCATCCAGGGTTACGTTTTCGCATGGTCCGCCGCGCGGATGCGCACGCAGGCAGTCGCCAACCTCGTCGCCGGCATCTTCGCCGGGCATATCTGCGGCAGCGCCACCGGTGCCATGCTAGCCGGGCAGCTCGGCCAAGCAGGGGTCTTCCTGGTTGCGGCCGTGGCGGGACTGGTCCCGATCCCGTTCGCAATCCTCGCCATGCGCCGGTACTTCGGTGTGCCGGCCGCCAATGTGCCGGCGGCCGTCGCTGCCCCAGTAGCCAACTCGGCGATCGAGGCCGGACCTGGCGGTTTCGGCGTCCTAGCGAGGGACCGCAGCTTCGTGGCCCTGCTCCTGCTCAGCGTCGTGCCGTTCTCCGTCGCTCAGGTCGGCCTGCTCTACTACACGGTGCCGGTCTACCTCGCCGACCGCGGCGTCGGGCAGGCCGACATCGGCCGGATCATGATGATCTACGGCTTGTCGGTCATCTACGTCGCGCCGTGGCTCGGGCGCCTCGTCGATCGCTTCCGGCAGAAGAAGCCCTTCATCGTGGCCGGGGGGCTGATCGGCGGGGCCGGGCTCGCCTTCTGCTATTTCGATGCCGGCGTCACCACCCTGATCGTCTCGGTGTTCCTCCTCGGCCTGGCGAGCAGCCTCGGCGGTCCGGCGCAGTCGAGCTTCGCCCTCCACCTTCCGAGCGTGCAGCGGGTCGGCACGGGACGCGCCATGGGCGTGCAGCGGGCAGCCGACAAGCTCGGTCAGATGGCCGGTCCACTTCTCGTCGGCGCTCTCTTCGCCAGCGTCGGCGTCTCCAGTGGTCTCCTCGTCACCGGGCTCTACTACGTCGGCTGCACCCTGCTGTTTGGCCTGCTCGCGTCCGAGCGGACCCCTCTCACCTCGAAAGCCCATGCGTGATGGCGAACCTCAGGATCCCGACGGTCGGCCTGGAGCTCGAGCTTCCCATCATCGCGCGCGCTACGGGCGTCAGCGCGGATGCAAGGGGGCTGTTCCCCCGCCTCTATCAGCGGCGCCTCGCCCAGGGCGGCGTGGCCGTACCCATCCAGTGCGGCGGGCTCACGATCGGCGTGCGTGATCCGCTGATCGTCACCTCGCTCGACAACGGCTTCAACAACGTCGAGACGGCGATCGGCCCGTGCCGCGACCGGGCGTGCGGCGAGACTGCGCTCAACAGCCTCGCGCGCCACGTCCACGGCGAATTGCAGGAAATCCGGGACACCCTCCGTGAGGACGGCCTCGGCTTCCTGGCGATGTCGCAGCATCCCGACGTCGCGATCACGCCGGACTTCTACCGCCGCATGAGGGCGCCTAAGGCGATCTACGATTACTGGACCGGGATCCGGGGTTGGGATCACGCCGCGGGAATCGACGCGAAGGCCCAGAACGGCCCGACGACGGGCGTGCCGGCCGACGCCGCCGTCGCGGCCCTCAACGTAACCCTCCTGGCCGCGCCGGCGATGATCGCCCTGTTCGCCAACTCGCCGTTCGAGAACGGATCGCCGACCGGCTGGAAGGAGACCCGTCTCAGCATTTGGGAGCGGATGTTCGCCCCGGCTGCCTTTCTGGCCGATCGTCGCCAGCACGTGACGCCGAGCCGACAGTTCGAGGACATGGCCGACTACTTCGAGTGGACGTTCGGCGCCGGCACCGCCATGCAGGCGATCCCCGAACCGGGCGCGAGCTACAAGGCCGCCGGTCGGCTCCTGCGCGTTGCCGGCGATCCGCCGCTGCTCGCCTTCCTGCGGGCCGGGCGGACCCGGACCCACACTCTCGACGGCTCGAACGGAGCCGAGGTGCAGCCGAGCCTCTCGCACCTCGAGGATCTCCAGTTCTCCCACTTCCTCGATGGACGGATCCGGTTCCACTTCGGCCATCCGCCACCGGTCGGCGCCTTTCTCGAGGCGCTCCGGGAGCGCACCGTCGAGTCGCTATTCGAAACTCATTGCAGCGCGCTGTACATCGAGGGGCGGGCTTGCGGCGCCAATTTCCCCGATGCGGAACTCTGCGGGCTGAGCGATCCGCTCGTTTCGGCTTCGGTCACGATGGCGGCTTCGGCGATCCAGAAAGGTCTGATCGCCAATCGAGACGCCTTCGCCCGCATCGCCCGCGTGCTCGCCTTTCCGGATGTGCAGGCCGCCCGGTTGTCGGCCATGCGCCACGGCCTGGCAACCGACGTGGGCCCCCGGAACACGCCTCTCGCCCGGATCGCTGAGGTCGTCCTCGAGGAGGCCGAGCGGGGATTGCACGACGACGAGCGATGGATGCTGCACTACCCGATCCACGTGCTTCGCACCGGAGACACCGGGGCCGACCGGGCGCTGCGATCCTACGCCGCCCTGCCCGGCTCGCCGCGGCAGCGCGTGCGCGAGATCATGCAGGACCGTCTCGTCACCACGCTGCCCCCTGTGCCGGATCTGCGGCAGCCCGTTCTCGATCTGCCGCGCGCCGTTGGGTTCTGACCCTCAGGGCGTGGTCGCCGGTGAGCGAACGATCTCGTCGCTGGCGACCAGGATATCGAATGGGGGAACATAGCCGATCGCCTTCGCGGTCGTGTAGTTCAGGGCGATCTGGGCTGGAGCCTGCCAGATCTGGGGAAGGCTGCGCGGCCGGGCACCGTTGAAGATCCGGGCTATGGTCTCGGCGTGGAAGCGGCCGACGTAGAGGTAGTTCGACTGAGCCACGCTCATCAGGACCCCGGCCCGGACCTCAGTCTCGCCGAGCATCGAGAACGACGGGATCCGTCCAGTTATCAAGGCCTGGGAGATGGCCGGCAGCGTCGCTGCGTTCACGCCGCGATGCACCGTCACGTAGACGGCGTCGGCCTTGACGGCGAGATCTCGGTAGCAGGCGATGGCCGCCTGATCGACGACCGCCTGCGCCGTATTGCTGAAGGGCGCCTTGCAGCCCACGACCTCGAACCCGAGCTCTCGTGCCGCGGCCTCGACCGCTGGCAGCGCCGCGAACGACCGCCCTTCGGTGCTGTCTTCGTAGACGACACCGAGGCGCTTGAAGCCGAAGGTGTTCCAGAACAGCTCGACTTGATCGTGGTAGCGGGTCGGCTCCACCTTGGCGTTCAGGTGGTCGAACCCAGAGTCTTCGGCGCTCGCCACGATCTTCGAGCCGACGGGATCGCTCGTCGAGGCCACGATGACCGGAACGGTGACTTCGCTCGTGGCGAGATCCTGCCCGGCCCAGGTTCCGAGTGCGAGAACGAGATCGAGATCGCGTCGCTCTTTCAGGCGACCGATGAGTTCCGCGCGTGTCTTGGTACGCTTTGAGGCATCGAAGTTGCCCGGCGCATAGCGTGCATCGGCGACGAACTCGATGAAGCGGCTGTCGACGCGCGTCGCGAGCCACTGCCAGGTCTGGAACGGATCGAGCCCAGCAGGAATGTCCACGCCTTTGAGCCAGCCTAAGGCGGCCAATCCGTTTACGATCGATTTTAGGATGACGACATAATCGGCGTACTGTCCGCCTTCATAGTACCCGATCCGCCATTTTGTACCGTCTTCCTTCAGTTTGGGCGTAACAGGCCAGGTAGCGGCATTTGCGGCAAGCTGCTGATCCGGCAAGGCAATTGCCGGCGAGGGGTGTGTGATCCCGAGGCACAGAACGGCAGCTGTCGCAAGGAGGGTAGATTTCAGCATGTGACGGCGTGCAGCCCCTGCAGAGGTGAAGAGGATACCATGACCGGCGGGCCACAGGCCGGCGGACCACAGGCCCTCTCGGATGGTCAGATCTTCGCCCAGGAAGCTGACGATTTGGTTGTGATGCATCGCTGGACGACCGGTGTGCCTTTTGTCGTCAGGTGTTGCAGCGCGCTTGGCACGCTCCTCCCGCTGTTCGATGCCCATGACCGAGAGAAGTCCGGCGCGCTGATGGCGGCAATGGACGCTTGCAACAGCCGGTTCGGACGTGGCGCCGTGGTGCCGGCGCGGCGCCGGACCTCTTCCGGCGGGCGGACACTGCTCTTTACGAGGCCAAGGCCAGCGGTCGGAACCAAACCCGACGCGCGGCTGCGGTCGAGGCGCGGGCGGCGGATGCGGCGCTCTACCAGGCCAAGCGGCACGGTCGCGACCGCGTAACGGCACAGCTCGATCAGCATCGTGGCATCACCGACAGTGTGGGTGCATTCTGAAGTCTAGCCCGACGCCGCCCAATGGAAGCAAAAGTGATGCGCAGCAGCGCTCGGTCGCGCACATCGACAAGCGGTGCTCGTGCAAGCAGGTGATGTGCAACTTCTCGATTGCCACGGTGGTGACTGCACGCGCGCTCCTGCGGGGGCGAGACCGCGTAGTCCTTATCGTTGGCGAAAGCTCGAAGCGTGTTGGCATCTACGTCGGAGCGGGCCAGGTGCTCGAGGGTAGTCGCGTCTTCATCGGTGAGTAGGCTGGTGAACGTACGTCACGATTGGCTCATGCTTGCGCTTACAACCTGATCAACTTCAAAGATTCCTTATGGCCATACATAAGGGGCTGGCGCTGTCTGCTAGTCGCTTGGAATGAAAAGGAAGACAGGCCATCCAAGGTCCTCAGAAAGTTTATCATCTGGCGTTAACGAAATAATAGAGCATTATATACACCCTGTGAGTACCGAGGACCCAGCGCAGCGCGTGTCGATGGGGCAGGTTCGTCACATTTCTCATGATCACAACTTGCGCCTGTGCGACCAGGAGCGTCATGCAACCTGATTGCCTCGTTGTGTCGGCCAGGAATGCGACTGGAAATAACGCGCTCTGACTTGCTTGAGGTTTTGTATGTCTTCCCTGCGCCTTTCGCTGCGTACCTCGCTGATCGGACTATTTGGCTTTCTGGGACTGCTCGCAATCGCGCAGGGAGCCTCCGGAATCCTGGCACTCAGAACGGTCGAACACAGCATCACGGACGTGGCCGCGCAATGGCTGCCCTCGGTCGATGCTGCCCATCAAATCAACGCGCAGGTCGGCGAGTATCGCATCAAGCAGTATCGCCTCATGACTGCGTCACCCGATCCGCGCGCGCTCGCCGAGAACGAAGCCCGCGTCAGGCAGGTAGCAGAACAACTCGCGCAAGCGCGCGCACTCTACGAGCCCCTGATCCGGACGCCCGAGGCGCGCACCACCTACCAGCAGTTCGCTGCCCTGTGGGCGCGCTACGAGGTGCAGAGCGTGCAGGTCGCCACCCTCATGCGGGCGGAACAGCGAGCGCAAGCCTACGCCCTGTTCACCGGCCCCGAGATGCTGCGCCTCCTCAACGAGGTGCGCGACACGCTCGCCAAGGGGGTGTCTGCCAATCGTCAGGGCGCGCAAGCCGAGGCTGACGCGAGCGTTGCAAGCGAACGGAGCGCCACACATCTCGCCTACCTCATGGGGGCGGTCTCGCTTCTTGGCGCTCTCGGCGCAATGCTGTTCAGCTTTCTCGGTATCTCACGGCCGCTCTCCCGTATGACGGCCGCCATGAAACAGCTGGCTGCCGGCGATCTGACAGGCGTTGTGCCCAGTCAGCAGCGCGGTCATGAACTTGGCGCGATGGCCGCCGCCGTCCAGGTGTTCAAGGACGGTCTGATTCGCGCGAAGGCGCTGGAGGAGGAGACCGTGCTGGCCCGCGCTTCGGCCGAGGAGCAGCGCCGCGCCGGCATGCGCCAGATGGCCGACACTTTCGAGGCGGCCGTCGGCGGCATCGTTGGCCAGGTCTCGGCCTCGGCCACCGAGCTCCAGGCCACTGCCCAGACCATGACCGCCACCGCGACCCAGACCGCCGCGCAGTCGACTGCCGTGGCGGCCGCGGCCGAAGAGGCGTCCTTGAACGTTGGCACCGTGGCGGCCGCGGCGGAGGAGCTCGGCGCCTCGGTCCAGGAGATCGGCCGTCAGGTCGACGGCTCGGCGCGGCTGGCCCAGGCCGCTGTCAACGAGGCCGGTCAGACCGCCTGCCAGGTGCGGGCGCTGACCGAGGCGACCGCCCGCATCGGCGACGTGGTCGGGCTGATCTCCTCGATTGCCGCTCAAACCAATCTCTTGGCCCTCAATGCCACGATCGAGGCGGCCCGCGCCGGTGCGGCGGGGCGTGGCTTCGCGGTGGTGGCCGCCGAGGTCAAGGAACTCGCCGGCCAGACCGCGAAGGCGACTGAGGAGATCACCAGCCAGATCGCGGCGATTCAGTCGTCGACCGGCCAAGCGGCGGGCGCGATCGGCCAGATCACGGCGCGGATCGAGGAGATGTCGGGTGTTACGACCTCAATCGCCGCGGCGGTGGAGGAGCAGGGTGCGGCGACCCAGGAGATCGTGCGCAACGTGTCCCAGGCGGCGACCGGCACCGGCGAGGTGACCGGCAACATCGCCGGGGTGGCAGGTTCTGCGGAGGAGACGGGCGCGGCGGCTAGCCAGGTGCTGGCCTCAGCCTCGGAGCTGTCATGTCATGCGGAACGCCTCTCGGCCGAGGTGGCGCGCTTCCTCGACCGTGTCAGGGCAGCTTGAAGAGCCGAGAGGTTGCAGTGTGTTGTGATCCTAGGTAGCTCCGCAAAGTCGCTCAGAACTCTGTCGAGTGGGCGAGAGGTGACTGATCTGCGTCAGCCAGCGCCCGACGGACCATTCGGGCAAGGCAAAAAGGCTGTAGCTGCTACGGCGGGATGACATGGACTCAAATAATCCGTGGCGACGACAGAGGATTATGCGCACTCTGTCACTTCAGGCTCTATGCCTGATCCTGGCGGGCATCGCCACCGCACTCGTCGGGATCTTCTTCGCGCTTGAAGATGTGTTTCTCACCCTATTCCGATAGGCGCCCCTGGGCACAGCATAACCCAGCGAATGTCTGTACCGTCGCCAGGCTTCGCTGATAAACTCGATCGCCTTGCTGTTGCGGCCGCTCTTCAGCGAGGCCGGTGGGTCGGGCTTCCAATCGGAGGGAACGCCCCGGCCCGCTACCTCTCAGTTTGCCCGGGCAAGGACACGCCTGACTTTTACTGGCCACCTTGGCGTCCTCAAGCTGTAGAAACACCGCGAGCATTTAGCGCATTAATTACAACCTGCACTAATTTTTTGACGATACTTTCGATAGCCAATTGGTAAGCGAGTTCCGAACGATTAGTGGATCGATTTATGTGAAATGTAATATTTATTTAGCATAAATTCAGGACCTGTTACTGTATTATCTATAATTTAACCTCTATGCCGTTCATTCAGTCTGGAGAGGTCGCGATGCAGTCAATATTAACCTGCGTTATCCAGAACCATGACGAGAAAATCTTGTTTCTCGCCGTCGTCGTGTGCGCAATCGGCATCTGTGCCTCATCAGCAATCGCCTCGCACGCCGCCCGATCCGAAGGTCTGACGCGGCGCCAATGGGCCCTCGCCAGCATCGTCGCTTCCGGCTGCACGGCCTGGGCGACTCACATGATTGCGCTGCTCGCCTTCGAGCCCGGCATGGCGGCCGGCTTCGAGCCCGTCCTGACCGCCCTCTCCCTCCTCCTCGTGATCGGCGGCATCGGCGCCGGCGTCTGGCTCGCCATCGGCCAGCGCCGCCGGGCGCGCCGCTTCGCGGCCGGAGCGATCCTGGGGCTCGGCATCACGGCCCTGCACTACGTCGGGCAGGCCTCCTACCGCGTGACCGGGCATGTCTCGTGGGACATGGGCCTCGTGGTCGGCTCAATCCTGGCGAGCCTCGCCCTGTCCGGCCTCGGGATGGTTGCCGCCGGCGAGCGCAGCCATGCACTTCGCCGCGGCTCTATCCCGCTGCTCCTCGGCTCGATCGTTGTCCTGCACCTTTGCGGGATGACGGCAATGGTCCTGGTCTACGACCCACAGGTCCCGCTGCCGGAAAACGCGGTCGCCCCATCGACGATCGCCCCCATCATCGCGACCGTTTCGTTCGGTCTGCTGATACTCGCTTTCGTCGGTCTGCGCATGACACTGAACGCGCGGGCGCAACTGCGCCGGGACCGCGAGCGCCTGCGCGAGTTGGCCAGCGTGGCGCTCGAAGGGCTCGCGGTCTGCGATGAGGCCGGGATCACCACGGCCAACCGGAGCCTTGAGCTCCTGTCGGGCATGGCCCAGGCCGAGCTGATCGGCCTCAGCCTCACGCGTCTGCTGCCGGGCCTCGTGCTCGCCGACTTGCCGGAGCAGGAGGAGCGCGACGCCGAGCTGATCGACAGGAGCGGGCAGAGCGTGCCCGTCCGGGTCCTGCGCAAAGATATCGCGATCGGCCACAAGCGTCAGACCGTCGTCGCTTTCCGCGACCAGCGGGAGCGCCTGCGCTCGGAAGCCCGGCTGCGCGCCCTCGCCTTCACCGACGTGGTGACCGGCTTGGCGAACCGGGCGCGGTTCGGGGACCTGCTGGCGCACCATGCAGCCGCCTTGCGGGAGCAGAACGTCGGTCTCGCCGTGCTGATGCTCGACCTCGACCGGTTCAAGTTCGTCAACGACACGCTCGGCCACGCGATGGGGGACGAGCTGCTGCGCAAGGTCGCCGCCCGCCTGCGATCCGCCATCAGCGAGGAGGACGTCGTTGCGCGCTTAGGCGGCGACGAATTCGCGGTTCTCCTGCTCGGGGTGACAGATGCCGCAGGCCCACAAAAGATCGCCGCGCGCATCGTAGAGGCGATCGACCGGCCCTTCCTGCTCGACGGACAGCTCATCCACGTCGGCGTCAGCGTCGGTGTCGCGATCGCCCCGGCCGGCGGGAGCACTGATGGCAGCCGGCCCGCAGAATTGCTGCGCAACGCCGACCTCGCCCTCTACAAGGCCAAAGCCGAGGGTAAGGGAACATTCCGGATGTTCGAGCCGGCTCTGGCCGAGCGGATGCTGGCCCGCAGCCGGATGGAGGCCGACCTGCGCCGCGCCCTGGACGTTGGCGAGTTCGAGCTGCACTTCCAGCCCCTCGTCGACGTTCAGACCGGGGAGGTGACGGCGGCGGAAGCGCTGATCCGCTGGCGTCATCCCGAGCAGGGACTGATCGCCCCGGCGGATTTTATCCCCCTGGCCGAGGAGACCGGCCTCATCGTGCCGCTCGGCGCCTGGGTGCTGCGTACCGCCTGCACGCAGGCCATGGCGTGGCCGCGAGCGATCAAGGTCGCCGTCAATCTGTCGCCGGTGCAGTTCCGCGACGACCGGCTGCCAGAGACCGTCGCCGGCATCCTGAAGGCGACCAGCCTGGAGGCCGACCGCCTGGAGCTCGAGATTACCGAGGGCGTCCTGCTCGACGACGAGGAGCGCACGCTCGCGATGCTGACCAAGCTCCGGGCGATCGGCGTCGGCCTGTCTATGGACGACTTCGGGACCGGCTACTCCTCGCTCAGCTACCTGCGCCGCTTTCCCTTCTCCAAGATCAAGATCGACCGCTCCTTCGTCCGCCTGCTCCCTGACGATGTGGAGAGCGCGGCGATCATCCGCGCCATCATCACCATGGGGGCGGGCTTAGGCATGGCGACCACGGTGGAGGGCATCGAGACCGCGGAGCAGTATGCCTTCGTGGCGGCCGAGCAGTGCGGGCAGGTGCAGGGCTACCACGTGAGCCGGCCGTTGCCCAGCGCAGCGTTCCTCGGCTTCCTGACTGGCCTGGAGGCGGCGGCCTGAGAGACAGGAGCGAGGCGGAGGGCGACCGGGATGGGTGGGAATCCAGATTGGATGCTCAGGGCGGGTGCGGGCCTCCTCTCGCGGCGATCTGTCGGCCCTCGGCTCCCCCGGGACAGGGAGCGGCACCATCACGGCTCTGGACAGCCGACGCGGCGTCGATCGAGGATCCGGCGACCTGGTGTGACGGCAGCGGCACAAGGGAAAAGCGGCTGCTGGAGCGCGGTGCGGGTGGCCCAGGACGGCCTCCGTACCGCGCGCGCACGTCCGCGCAGCGCTCGAGCGTCCGCATTATCCCGTCGAGGAGCCGAGCGGCGGCCCGGGCGTGATGCAGGTGCCGGCGGTGGTGCCAGTGGAACCGGAGCTCCAGCAGGCGGCAGTGCGCGATATGGGCCAAAGCGCGCAGGACGGGCTCCGGAGCCGGAGAGACGGTCACCGGCCCGCCTCCGTCACGGTGTAGCCGGCGTCGCCCCAGGATCGCACCAGGTCGTGCATCAACATAGATGGCCCAGGTTGCGCCGACACTGCTGCTCTCGAACTTGAATTATTCAAGATCAGAGTCCGTGGTGAGCGGCAGCTGGGAGGAAATCGGAAGCTGATGAAGCAAAACTACAACCTGAAATTGTCTAAATAAACTCTAACAGGTATTGAGGTCAATTTACCATGATCGGCCTGTTTAAATAGGTACCAGGCACAGATGTTTCTGATGCTTTAACGATAAATTAAGTATATTTGTAGAGCCATCGAACACTTCTTACGACATAATATCCTATCGCTGGCACCATCTGATTTCGCGCCGGTCCGGCGACAGAAGAGCAGCCAAGGTGCTGCCGGAGGATCGTCTATGCTCACCAAGATCTACGATCGCGACCTGCGCGCCAAGCTGGCTGCTCTCGACAGTGTTCAGGCAATCATCGAGTTCAAACCCGACGGCACCATTCTCGACGCCAACGCCAACTTCCTCAAGACAATGGGCTACCGGATCGACGAGATCCGGGGTCGACATCACCGCATGTTCGTCGAGCCGGCCGTGCGCGAAAGCGCCGCCTACCGCTACTTCTGGGAGGCGCTTGGACGCGGCGAGGCGCAGGTGCACTCTTTCAAACGTCTCGCCAAGGGTGGCCGCGAAGTCTGGATCGAGGCCAGCTACAATCCGCTTCGTAATCGCGCGGGCCAAGTGGTCAAAGTCGTCAAGTTCGCGACCGACGTAACTGCCCAGACTCAGCGATCAATCGAACTCGACGGGCAGTTGGCGGCGCTCAACCGCTCGCAGGCCGTCATCGCCTTCACCCCCGACGGGATCATCCTCGACGCCAATGCCAACTTCCTCACGGTAGTCGGATACACCCTCGACGAGATCCGAGGTCAGCATCACCGCATGTTCGTGGACCAGGCCGAGCGGGAGAGCCCGGACTACCGCGGCTTCTGGGCCGCGCTACTGCGAGGCGAGTTCCAATCGGCCGAGTTCCGCCGCATTGCCAAGGGCGGCCGGGACATCTTCATCCAGGCCACCTACAACCCCATCACCGACCAGGAGAACCGGGTCGTGAAGGTGGTCAAGTTTGCTACCGACATCACGGCTCAGGTGCTGGAGCGGCAGCGCCGAGCCCACGCGCAGCAGGCGATCAGCACCGACCTTGACGCCATTGGCACTGCGGTGGCGGACGTGACACGCCAGACGACCCAGGCGACCGGATCTGTCGCGCGCATCGCCGCAGACATCCAGGCCGTGGCTGCCGGCGCCGAGGAGCTATCCGTCTCGGTCTCGGAGATCAGCCAGCAGGTCAGCCATTCAGCGCGTCTTGCCGGTACAGCTGTCGAGCAGGTTCGCAGCACCGGCGGCATCGTGGCAGGGTTGAGCGGGCAGGCCGCGCAGATCGGCGAGGTGGTCGGCCTCATTCAGGGCATTGCCGGACAGACCAACCTGCTTGCCCTGAACGCGACCATCGAAGCGGCGCGCGCTGGGGAGTCCGGGCGCGGCTTCGCGGTGGTGGCCTCCGAGGTGAAAGCGCTCGCTGCCCAGACGGCCAAGGCGACCGACCAGATCCGCGCCCAAATCGCCGCGACGCAGGACGCAACCCAGCAAGCGGTCGAGGCGATCGGCACGATCGGCACCACCATCCGCTCCCTCGACGAGGCGTCGGCCGCCATCGCGGCTGCGGTCGAGGAACAGTCAGCTGTCACGCGCGAGATGTCGGGGAGCATGCAGACCGCTTCACGGGGAGCGGCCGGTATCGCCCGCAGCGTCGAGGCCATTGCTCAGGCCAGCGGACGCGTGGATGTGGCGACGCGCCAAGTGCGGGAAGCTGCCCGAGCGGTTGCATGATCCTTGATCCGTAGGGCCGCAGGGCGGGCGCGCGACCTCAGGTAGGGCATCAAGGGCTTAAGCAGTTCTCGTCGTTGCCAGGAGCGACATCGGTCGGAATGCTGACGATTAAATGAGATGCACATCAATTTAACGGTTTCTACATCTTAGGCTTGCATACTCCAGGAGCGTAAAACGACGCTGTGTACCTCCTCCGCAGGGTGCCGAGCGTGGGCGAGACGTTCGCGACCGCCATCATTCGATCGCTGCCCGGATCCGCTATGCATCAGCTCTACGCCTGCATCACAGAACAGCACGATCTGCGGTTCGTTGCGGTTGCCGCTGTCATCTGTGCCCTCGGCACCCACTCAACGTTCGCTATCGGGCGACAGGTGTTTCGCGATCAGGCGTTGCAGGAACGGCTCGCCTGGGGAACCGCAGGCGTGGTGACGACGAGCGTGGCGATCTGGGCCACGCACTTCATCGCCATGCTCGCCTTCGAGCCGATCCTGGAGATCGGCTTCTCCATCGGCCTCACTGGCGCATCCTTGCTGATCGCCGTCCTCCTCGTCGGCTCTGGTGCCGGGCTGCTCGTAGCGCAGCCGACCTTGCTTGGCCGCATCCTCGGGGGCGGCGTCATCGGACTTGCCATCTCGGCCATGCACTACACCGGCATGAGTGCCTACCTTGTGCAAGGGACCCTGCACTGGGATGCCTGGACCGTTGCTACCTCGGTTGCCGTCGGCACCGTGCTGGGCAGCCTCTCGATGGTCGTTGGCTTCCATCGGCGGCGCACGATCCGACGCCTCGCTCCGGTGCTGCTGCTGGCCGCGGTCTGCGGCACCCACTTCATCGGCATGGACGCGCTCACCATCAGCTTCGATCCCAGCGTCGCCATTCCCGGCGGCAGCATGAACACGACGATCCTCTCGCTACTGACCGCCAACGCCGCGCTGCTGATCCTCGGCGTGTCGCTCATTGCCCTGCGTCTGTGGCGTCTGAACAAGTTGCGCCACGAGGCCGAGAGCCAGCGCTTGCGCGACTTGGCCGATATCGCCGTCGAGGGCCTGCTGATCTGCGCGGGAGACACGATCACAGGCATCAATCACAGCCTGGAACGCGTCCTGTGCCTGCCACGGGAGGAGCTGATCGGCGCGTCATTGCAGCGGTTGCTGCCCGACCTTACCGTCGCCGACATCCCCATTTCCCGTGAACTGGATGCCATCCTGCTCGGCGCGGCCGGCGAGCGCGTTCCAGTACGGGTGATTGCACAGTCGATCGTGATCAAGGCAAAGCCACATACCGTCGTGGCCGTGCGCGATCAGCGCGAGCGACTGCGCTCCGAAGCCGAGATGCATCGCCTCGCCCACCATGACACTCTGACCGGATTGGCCAATCGGCGTCGCTTCAACGAGGTGCTGGCCGAGCGCTTCGCCTCGCGCCACGACCAGGACGCTTTCGCGCTCCTGGTACTCGACCTCGACCGCTTCAAAGCTGTCAACGACACGTTTGGGCACGGCATGGGCGACGCCCTGCTCTGCCGCGTGGCGCACCGCTTGGAGCGGGCCACGCACGACGACGATCTCGTTGTGCGGCTGGGCGGCGACGAGTTCGCCATCCTCAAGGGCGGTGGCACTGAACTGGGAGAGATCCAGGCCTTGGCCGAGCGCGTGATCGACCTGCTCGGACGTCCGTTCTTGATCGATGGGCACGTGCTCAACATCGGAGCCAGCGTCGGCATCGCCCTTGCCCCTGGTGACGGCACGACGCCGGAGCAGTTGATGGGCAGCGCCGACCTTGCGCTGTACGGCGCGAAGGAGGACGGGCGGGGTCGTTACCGCGTGTTCGAGGATGGCATGAACGCGCGCATCCAGGCGCGGCGCTCGCTGGAAGTTGATCTGCGGCGTGCAATCGCCCGGCAGGAGTTCACGCTCTACTACCAGCCGCAGGTCGATGCACGCACGGGCGCCTATGACGGCGCCGAGGCGCTGATCCGTTGGCACCATCCCGAGCGCGGGCTTGTCTCGCCGGTCGACTTCATCCCCCTGGCCGAGGAGACCGGCCTGATCGGACCGCTTGGGGAATGGGTGCTACGCACCGCCTGCACCGACGCGCTCACCTGGCCTGCGAACCTAACAGTGGCGGTCAACCTGTCGCCGGTGCAGTTCCGTGATGCGCGCTTGGCCACGACCATCCGGGGCATCCTGGCCGAGACCGGGCTGCCCGGCTCACGGTTGGAGGTGGAGATCACCGAGGGATCGCTGCTGCAGGACGAGCAGCGCACGCTGACGATCCTGCGCGAGTTGCGGACGCTCGGCATTCGTATTTCGATGGACGACTTCGGCACCGGCTACTCGTCCCTGAGCTACCTGCGCCGGTTCCCCTTCGACAAGATCAAGATCGACCAATCCTTCGTGCGCCAGACGCCGGAGGACAAGGACAGCGCCGCGATCGTGCGCGCGATCGCGATGCTGGGCACGAGCCTTGGCCTGAAAACCACGGCCGAAGGTGTGGAGACGCAGGCGCAATCAGAGTTCATCACCAATGAGGGCTGCGACCAACTCCAAGGCTATCTGATCAGCCGTCCGGTTCCGCTGGAGGCGATCACGGCGCTGTTTGCCGGGTCGTCTCCGCTTGCACTGACCGCATAGGGGTTCCGACCCATGCCGCTCCACCGGCTTCTCTACACCAGCGAAATGGCTCTCGTCGGGAGCGAGACAGAGGTCCGGCAGCAGGTCGCGGACATCGTTGCCCGATCTGCCGCGCGGAACGCGGCCGATGGTCTGACAGGCGCGCTGCTGCAGACGCGGGGCATGTTCATCCAGGCGCTGGAGGGGCCACTCGCCGCAGTCGAAGCGACGTTTGAGCGGATCTGCTGCGACCTGCGCCATCGGCGGGTCGATCTTCAGGAGTTTGTCCGCGCTGATAGCCGCGTGTTCGGCGAGTGGTCAATGGTCAGCATTACGCCTGACCGCACGATCGAGAAGCTGTTCACGGCAGCGGATCTGCTCAACGATCAGGAGCATGAGGCGGTGTCTGCACAGGCCACCATCCAGCTCATGCGATCGTTGCTGCTGACCGACTCTGTGCCATGAATTATTCAGACTTACAATCAGCACGTTTCATTTAGATTGCCAGTGCTGAAAGTCTGTGGGTTCCAGATCGCGCGCAATCAGGAGGAACGCGGCCGGTTAGTGGTTAAGGCGGTGTGCACTCGCTTCTGGGTCGTTGTCAACAAAACGCCGGGTATCCTCACACATCAGGACAACATGCGCGAGGGCCGGCGGCAATCAGGCGGCTTCGGTGGGGGCCTAGCGAATGAAGGCCAGCACATCGTTCAGTGGAAGGGAGCCAGGGTACTCAGGGAAGGCGAGGCTCACGGGTGCGCCGAGGGCCGCCATGATGTCCCGCAGATCCTCCACCCAGGCCCCGGCCTCGGCCTGGGTCGCAAAGCCGGTGCGGACCATCGTCTTGTCCGCTCCAATGGTCACCGTCACGGCAAATCGTCCGTCCGGCATGTCGAAGATTTGGTAGCTTACGCGGCGGGCCATATGAGAAATTTAGGGCGGATTTTCCCAGAAACAGGGTCGGGAAGGAACCGGGCCGCGATTTCGGTGGAGACATTCGAGAAGTACGATCCGGCCCCAGCCAGAGCGGTCGTTCTCTCAGATGTCTTGACTTTTGAACCGATGTGAGTGGTACGAAGACCTATTCGGCCAGGCGCGTCCCAGCCGTTCTGGTGCTCGGCCTGACGCCTTGGGGTGCTGATCGTCGATATCGATCACTTCAGATCGGCAACGACCGGCACGGTCATCTCGTGGGCGATCACGTCATTCGTGCCGTTGCCGGCATCATGCAGCGCGAGCTCGGTGCGATCGGTCGGATCGGTCGTCTTGGAGGCGAAGAGTTCGCGTTGATCTCCAATGACTGCGATGAGGACGGCCTGCTTCGCCAGCTCGACATCTTCCGGGAAACGATAGCCCGGACGCCGGTCCATGTTGGCTCGACGATCGTATGGATTACGATCTCGGCCGGGGTTGCGACACGCAGACCGAACCAGTCGTTTCATGCGCTGTATGTCGAGGCCGATCAGGCGCTCTATCGCGCCAAGACCGCCGGTCGTAACCACATTGTGGTCGCTCCCATTCAGACCTTCCCATCTCAGGATGGAATGAGCCTGCCGCTGACCTCGGCAAGCTAACCTACGGCCGAGTTCGGTGACACCTTGTCCAGGGCGGTCGGCTTCTGCTTCCCACCTCCATACCGGACGTTCCCTCGCAACCAGCTAACTGCTTCCCGCTCCATCAGGTCCTTTGATGGTGGCGGATCGAGGGTCCGACTGGGACCACATCCGGCTGGGCCCACGAGGCACGCTGCTGGCAGAGCTGTCCCACGAGAGCTGAAGCTGTCGTGCTGGGCTCAGAATGCCTCAGGACCGGCAGGCCGACGCAGCAGCATCACACTACAGGAAGGCACGTGAACGCGCTGTACGACGCTCCTCGCGTGCCCCTTCGCTGGCCGCCCTCCCTCAAAAGGTGGCATGATGCCGGCTATGACGACGCTGGCTGAGCTTCCCATCTGGACCCTGCTGACCCGGCCAAGCCTTGAGGCACTGCTCAGCCGCGACGGCAGTATGCCCGAGGCGATCAAAATCGCAGCCGACCTCCACGACGTCAGCGTAGCCGATGCCCCTCTGTTGGCCCTCACACGCCTGATGATCCAACGTGCCCAGGCACTCGACGGCCTCACGCTGACCGCAACAGGTGCGTTGAGCCGCATCGATGTGCGCGCGTTTTTCGACGAGATGACGTGGCCGGGCTACGACAAGGCCAACGTGTTGGTAATGAATAAGGCGCTCAACGAGGCTGATGTGATGCCAGTCGAGATCACCCGTCGGATAGCTCAAGACCTCAAGCTACTCCGCAAACGCGAGAGGCGGCTGCTGGCGAGCAAGGCCGGTACGATGTTGGTCCGAGAGAATCAGGCTGCCGCGTTGTTCCGGCAGCTATTCGCTACCACGTTCTGGGAGATCAACTTGGCGTATTTCGACAGGGTGCCGCTCGAGGCCTGGCCACAGAACCACATTGGCATCGTGCTGTGGTGCCTGTCGGTTGCGGGGCATGAGTGGTTCAAGGCTGAAGACCTGATACGTACGTGCACGGTGTGGGACGACACGCTTGATGAAGGTCCGCTTGATTTCGCGGGCTTCGCCTTCGAGAGCCGGGTGCTGCGGCCGCTCACGTGGTTCGGCCTCATGGAAACGCGGCTAGAGGGCGAAGACGATGTGCCGGATTGGCGTCGAGCTCGGCAGTATCGCAAGACTGCATTGTTCGATCGCGCTCTGCGATTTGAGGTCCAAATGAACAACCCTTCGGGCGTTTCACACTGAGCGCTCTCGCACTTAGGATTGCGTCCGCAACTATCAGCAGGAACCTGGCTCACGACCGAGTCCAACACCGGCATGGGCACGACGTCGGCGTAGGCAATGCCGTCGAGGACAATGCACTCGTGGAGGTGTGGCGAGAGCGGGTTAAGACCGGCAGCTTACGCGGTGATGATCCCGATGCCCACGCTCGTGATCCACACGCGCGGCATGACGCGCCCCCTCACTGTAGGTGGTGTCGTCCTTCGTATAGGACGTCTCAGGACCGGCGAGTGCGCCGGGGGTGTGCCCGGGCAGCGCAGCAGCCTTGAACGCTGCCCTGGACGCGCTGTGGAACGCCCTGGCTAAGGTGAGCCGTCGAGCCCCTGGACTGGGAGTGAACAATCCCCCTCCCCGCGCCAGCTGCTTGGGATGCGAACGAGTCTCGCCGTCAAACGACGAGCAGCATCGGGGCTGCCGATGCTGCTCGTCACGCCGCTATCAATGTAGCTCACACGGCCTTCTTGCGGCGCTCCGCCATCATGAGACCCCGAGCCACCGCCGCTTCCTTGATCTGGGCGTCCAGCTCCCCCGCCCTCACCGCGTTGATCAGGGCGTCGATGATCGCCGGCAGCTTGTCGAGGGTGCCGATGCCGATGGCGGCCTTGCCCGGCTGCAGCGGCATGGGCTTGCCACCGACCCGGAGGATGAAGTGCGTGGTGCCGGCCTCATCCTGGAACCAGCCGCGCCGCACACGGCGGTTGACCTCCATGCGCACGCGCTGGCCCTGGGCATCCTTGCGCATGCCGAGGGTCTTGGGGGGCTGGTACGCCCGGCCTTCAAGGGTCGCCGTCACCATCTCCTTCTGCTCGGCGAGCTGGCCCAGCAGCTTCTCCCGCGCCCGCGCGAGGGGATCGTTGGCCGACACGGCGGGAGCAGCAGCGCTGAGCTTGAGGGTCTTTAGCACCGACATGTGTGTGTCCTTCGCTAGAGCACGACCAGTTCTCATGTCCAGAACACTACTGCCGTTGTCCCGCTGTTCAACCGGAGATTAGATCGTGATGATCTAGGACGCCGCTCCATCCGTGATTGATCGCAAAATGCACCAGGCCGCACAACGACACAGTCCAGTCAGGGTCCAATTCTTAAGTAGTTGATTTATCGCTCTTATTTTTCGCTAATTCGGGCTCTTTGGTGTGATCGCGGTGCCCGCTCGCCCGCGGCGCCCTCTCCCAAAGCCATTACGACCCAAAACCAGATGGGTAGACTGGAAGTCCGCGAGTGGCGCTCTCCACGTAGCGGCAGCGTAGTGGCGCCACGAGCAGCCCTCGTCTGACAAGACGAGGTGCGACAGCGCCTAACCGGCGAAGTTCCCGCGAGTGGGTTGCGAGCAGCGCGAGCAAACACGACGCGAGAACTCGCAGGTAAGGACGGTGATATTTGTGCTAGTTTGGGTGGTAGTGGGTTGTGTCTATCTTCTACTTCGTAGAAGATGGATCCAATCTATTACTTCCATCTAGTGCAAATGTTACCTCCTCTAAATATATATACGACCAACCTATTATTGCAACGCTCGATACAGCCTACCGTGATCAACGCATTAGATCCCCAGCGGAAATGAAAATATTGTGATCTAGGGTTCCGGTCGTTTAAAACATTATATCACATGATAAGGAGAAGCAAATGACCCAATTCAAATCCAAAAGAGATCAGGAGCTGGAGAAATTTTTGCAGCGCCTACACGGGAAGAGCAAGGCCTATCAGGAGAAGAAAGGCCGTCGGTTCGAAATTACTTGGGAAGAGTATCTTACCATGTGGAAACGAAAGCCTCGGTTCTATTACGATCTTCGCTCGAGAATATTCATAGATCCAGTGAATTTCATTCGCAGCGATCTGGGATATGTTTTGTCGTGGATTGATAAGGATGCGTTTATGGGAGGTATCTGCACCATCCACACCATGGAAATTAAGACGAGGAAGATGAGCAAGCGGGTGTGCCACATGCGCAGTGGCGACACCCATAGTAAGGAAAGCAAGGATAAGATCAGAGATGCTCGTATTGGCAAAAAGCATTCGCGAGATACCAAGGAAGCCATCAGCGCATCCCTGTCTGGCACCCCCAAAAGCGCAGAGGCAAAAAAGAATATGAGTGAGGCGGCCAGCAAGCGCTGGGCGAAGGTGAGGGAAGATAAAGCGGCAGCAATGGCCGCAATGCTTGGTAGCCACTCTCGTCTGCCAAATGTTGTGGCTTCATGTTCATAATTTAGCTTCTAAGCACGACCTTAGCCATAAATAGGGACAAACAATTGAATGGCCCGGCTTGCATTTTTGCTCCGGGCCACACCGTCAGCCGCAGCCCCCAGTCGTCACCTGAGTGGCAAGCCTCACTGATATCGTTTCCTTACCAACCTAGTTGCTATCTGCTCAGATGGGAGGCTTCGACATGCACACGACAATCAAGCTATTGGGCGAGGCAGATGCCATGCAGAAGCTAGGCATGCGCAGTCATGGCCGGTACGTTTATGCGGTGCAGGGCGACAAAACGCAGGAGGTAATCGACTGGGTGACCGCCGAGCCACTTCGAATTTGCATGTGTGCGGTTTGGGATGTCGGCATTTTGTTGGCCGCTTATGTTATGTTCGAGCGAGATGCCCAGACAGAGCGGCGAGTGAAAGAAATCAATCACGCGCTGGAAATGTTTGTTATGGCATTCCACGGCGCAGATAATTTCGATTGGCAGGTTCCCAAGAATGTGCCTCGGGCGGCAAAGCGACCCTGAACGAAGTATTTAGTGTTACCCCCTGCCTTTGTCTTCTGACAGATCCGTGCGGTCGCAATTCGGTGGTAGTGGCGTGATGGGTGCATCCGAACAGCCACCGCGTAGGCTTCCTGCCCAATTGAGCGGTGAGCGGAGCACCGGCATTTGATCGGACGACCCGCTATCGGCCGGATTGCCTCGCAGTTCTGGCGAAAGAACGAACCAAGAACTATATTCACGTTCATGGCACCAGCGCTGCCCTGGATCGGCTGCAATCGCCCTGCCAAGCTATGGCAGCGGCAATGGGTCGAGACCCTGAGAGGAAGCGTGAGCGTAATGGGCCCACCGAGGCAGGTCGACAGAGCCAACCCTGTCGAGGCTCTCGCGGGCACGGTCGAGCGTGTCACCTTCCACTCGCCCGAGACCGGCTTCTGCGTGCTGAAGGTGCAGGCCCGGGGCAAGCGCGACCTCGTACCGGTGATTGGCCACGCCCCTGCCATCGGCGCTGGGGAGTGGATCACCGCCACCGGCGTCTGGATCTCCGATCGCACTCACGGCTTGCAGTTCAAGGCTGAAACGCTGAAGGCCACACCTCCCACGGGAGCCGCTGGCATCGAGAAGTACCTCGCTTCCGGCCACATGCGAGGGATTGGCCCTGCCATGGCCAAGCGCATCGTGGCCGTCTTCGGCGAGAACACCTTCGAGATCATCGAGGCTGAGCCTGATCGGCTCAAGGAGGTCACCGGCATCGGCCCTTGGAGGGCCGCGAAGATCGTCGCGGGTTGGGCCGAGCAGAAGGCCGTGCGGGAAATTATGATCTTCCTGCACGCCCACGGTGTCGGTACGGCCAGGGCCGTGCGCATCTTCAAAACCTATGGCCATCAAGCCATTCAGGTGATGACCGAGGACCCTTACCGGCTCGCCCGTGACATACGCGGCATCGGCTTCCGCACCGCCGACGCGATCGCCATGAGGCTTGGCATGCAGCGGGATGCCCCTCCCCGGCTGCGAGCGGGTGTCTCGTTCGCTCTTCAGACAGCCATGGATGAGGGGCACTGCGCTTTACCGGCTGAACGCCTCACGGTGCTGGCGCAGAAGCTGTTGGAGGTCGAACCCCAGCTGATCCGCGCGGCCATCGCCGAAGAATTGCGACGCGGGGAAGAGGTGATCGCCGACACGATCGGCGACGAACCCTGCGTGTTCCTGAAGGGCCTGCACGCGGCGGAGCGCGGCATCGCCGAGCGCTTGATCGCGAGGGCCGCGGGCTCGGCGCCCTGGCCCCAGATCGACATGGAGAAGGCGCGGCCATGGGTGGAGCAGAAGACCGGCAAGGTGCTCTCTCCCTCCCAGGTCGAGGCAGTGCGCGTGATGCTGGCGTCCAAGCTCTCGGTGATCACCGGCGGACCAGGTGTGGGCAAGACGAGCACGCTGGACACCGTGCTGCGCATTCTCATCGCCAAGGGAGTTCGCGTGCTCCTCGCCGCCCCCACTGGCCGCGCAGCTAAGCGGATGACGGAGCAGACCCAGCTGGAGGCTAAGACCATCCACCGGCTGCTGGAGATCGACCCCAAGCGCGGCGGCTTCTCGCGCAACGAGGAGAACCCTCTGGATTGCGACCTCCTGGTGATCGATGAAACGTCGATGGTGGATGTGCCGCTGATGAACGCGCTGCTCAAGGCCGTTCCAGAGCGGTCAGGGTTACTGCTGGTGGGCGATGTTGATCAGCTGCCATCGGTGGGGCCAGGGCAGGTACTGGCCGATGTAATCGCGTCCGGGCGTATTCTGGTGGCACGTCTCACAGAGGTGTTTCGGCAGGCCGCCGAAAGCCGGATCGTGGTGAATGCCCATCGGATCAACGCCGGGAAGATGCCCCAACCGGCCGGGGCCGGCGAGCAGACGGATTTCTACCTCATCGAGATCGCCGAGCCTGAGGAGGGAGTGGCCAAGCTCATCGAGGTGGTGACACGGCGCATACCCAAGCGGTTCGGCTTCGATCCCGTTCGGGATGTCCAGGTGCTCACGCCGATGAACCGGGGCGTGCTCGGCGCCCGCAACCTCAACCACGAACTCCAGGCAGTCCTGAACCCCAATCCGCCTGCCATGGTGGAGCGGTTCGGTTGGAAATTCGCCCCTGGCGATCGGGTGATGGAGACGCAGAACGACTACGACCGCGAGGTGTTCAACGGCGACCTCGGCGCCGTGCTGCGCATCGACGATGATGAGGGGGCGCTCGTGGTGGAATTCGACGGGCGGGAGGTGGTGTATCCCTATGGGGAACTCGACACGCTGGTGCCCGCCTACGCAACGACGATCCACAAGAGCCAGGGGTCGGAGTACCCGGCGGTGGTGATCCCGATCGCCACGCAGCACTGGACCATGCTGGCGCGCAACCTGCTCTACACGGGCGTGACGCGCGGCAAGCGCCTGGTGGTGCTGATCGGACAGCGCAAGGCGATCGGCATGGCCGTGCGCGGGGGCGCTGCAAAGCGCCGGTACACGAAGCTGCGCGAGTGGTTATCCATCCCAGTCGTAGAACATCAACGGCGGTGATGCTGCCAGCGGCAGCAGCTCTCCGGCGCGGGCTACGCGCGCCATCAAGTACCCATAGCGGAGCGGTTGCGGCGTTCCTCGCGGACCCTCGACATGACGTTAGGCCAAAGGGTCCATCGCTCGGCACCTCCCGCGGGGATGAGGATGCCGGCATGTGCCGCAGCCCTCACCCAGGCCTTGATGGCCTCTGCGGGTAGAGCGAAGGAGGGATCGACCTGCTTCAAAGCCTGGGCGTCAGCCGTTGTGAGCCGTGCAAAGCGCGACCGAAGCCAACCTCGCTGTTTCAGCTGCCGGAGAGCATCTGCCGGGGTGATCACAGGTCGTCCCCCCGCGAGCGCTCGGTCGATCATTTGTTCCAGGATCGCTGCCTGCCAATCGGAGGGTGAGACCGTGAAGCAGCCAATGCCCGGAACGGCCATGCCGACCGCCTGCGGGAAATCGGTGGCGAGGCGACTGGCCGTCATCGTGATCGATCGGCTTGCTCGCGCCTCGGTGTGGGCCGTGCGGTAAGTTCGAGCCATCGACACGGCATTTACCGCGGCAGACGGCCTGGGCAGATCCACCCTCGCTGGCCGGAGCGCGTTGGATAGCAGCAGCTTGGGGTTGTGTAGCCAGCGCCGCGGTGCCTCCGTGAGGATTGCTTCCTCCAGCCCACTACGGCTCACATCTCGCGGGGCCCACGACAGGTCGATCTCAACAGCCGCCACGTTCAGCTTGACGAACTTCGCGATTTTGGTCGCATCGCAGGGGTGTGTGACGCGAAACTCCACCAGCAGGTCGCGGCCACCTCGGCGAGCGATCACGTCGGGAACGATGCCGCTCAGCCGGTGCTCCAAGACCACTTCATCGAGACGGAGGGCTCGACCGGGGTAGCCCTTGCCACCTGCGCCTTCCGTCTCCTGCCAGCCGGGCAGGACCAGCTCCAAACGTCGAGCGAGACATTCCTTGGCGAATTTATGAAGGGCTGTCTCGGGCCCGGTCGCGCAGCCACTGCCGTCTGCCGAACCGTAATGGCCGAAATGGTGATCGAGGTGTTCGCCCCGGCGAGCAACCAGAGGGGCGCCACAGCCGGGACACCGACATCCGCAGGCCAGCCCAGAGGCGACCTCAGTGATGTGGACGATGGCACCGTTCGGCGTCTCACCGAAGACGAGGCTGCTGTCACCATGGGATTTCATAAGGCCCGGAGTTCGCTCCTTCGATCCAGCGCGGCCTTCTCGCCACTCCACCCTATCATGCCTGCCTTCCGAATGGATCGACGGCATGGTCGCCGACCATGCCGTCGAAGGCGTATGCCGGCATCCGTCACGAGTTCACGAGGCGAGCACTCGATCGTACAGGTCCGCTCCGGAGAAGAAGCTCGAAAGCTGCTGCTCGCATGCCGTCAGGCTGTACCCACCGCTGACCACGCGATCCAGCACCGCCGAGAGGTGCGCCACCAATGCCGGCTTATGCCGAAGGTATGCCTCCCCGCTGGCAGTCCACTCCGCGGGGTACCGGAACTCCTCGGTGTACATCTCGCGATAGCTGAGACGATCCGGCACCACAGGCACTGCCCCCGCCAGCACCCCCTCATAGCAGCCGATGCCCAGGGTTTCCTGGAGGCTGCACGAGAACACCACCCGGCTCCGGGCGAGTAGGTCGTGGTACTCCCGCTTGGTGAGAGCCGTCTCTTGGCACGCCACGAACCGCCACTCGGGGAACGACCCCGCCAGATCCTTGAAGATCTTTGGCTGCTTCTCCGGTGCCAGCCGGTGGGGGAACAGCACGATGTTCTCTTTGGGCTGCCCGAGGTGCGGCTGTAGCTCCGCCGTGAGGTACTCCATGGGCCACCCACACACGGCCACTCGCTGATCATCCGCCGCTACGCCCACCCCCGCCCGAAACAGCTCGGCGTGGGCCTGCGTCGCGAACACGCTGAAATCGTAGGCCTCGAACAGCGCTCGCTCCATGGCCTTCGCCCATCCCGCATCCTGGAGCGCGATCCGGCCGAGGAAGTCGTTGGGGTCATAATGACCGGCGTGGAGCAGTCCGATCAGGCGCACAGGTATGTGGAGCAGCGCGCTCATGTACCGGATCTGATGCACGCCGGGATGCCATGCGTCGGTGATCAGGAACGTGTCGCCCGGCATCACCTCCCCCCGCTGGAAACGCCGAGCTACTTCGGCGATCTGCGTGCTCTTGAAGATGTTGGTGCCGGCGAAATCGAGGAAGGCCCCCGCCAGGGGCACCGGCGGGGGCATTTCACCCTCGATCTGGATCACGCTCGCCGGCACGCCGCGTGCCGCGGCTGCCTGCGCCAGCTGCACGGGGAGATGGTGCAGCCACTGCCCCGTGTAACGCTGCTCATGGCCCTCGATGGGCAAAATCCAAATGGTCACTTGCGTTGCTCGCTGGCCGAGTACTGCGAGTAGCTACCGCACTCTCCGTCCTCGCTTACCTCGATCCAAACATCACGGCCGGGGTAGTTAGTGGCAATGTTTTCGTACAGCTCGTCACTAATTGTCTCGCAGCTCTTTCCATCCAGCTGGAGTATGCTGCTTTGATATAGCCCCTCCAGCCATTCGAGAAACGTATGGAATTCTACTTCACGATCACCGTGCCATACCTGTATCCACACGCGAAATTTGAATAGATGGCGGTGGGTGGCGGAAAGGTACGCGCGGTCCCCAGATGCATCGGGCCAACGATGGAAGCCGGCGCGCTGGAACGTCACCCAGATCATTCGAAGCGGGGTAGCGGATGCGATTGTTGCAGCAGCGGTCATGTTCATTCAGCCGGGGCTAGAGAGCTACGCTTGTTGTGCAGATGCCAGAGAACCAGCCAGATCACGAATGTGGCCAGCATTTTTCCAGCGTAATGTGAGATATAATTGGGCCAGGTAAGTTCATTTAGGCCGTGCAATATGAGGGCACCGTCGAAGAGCGTTGCAACGGCTGAAGACCAAAGGATGCGATCTTTGAGATCCTCTTTTTTGAGGGCATGGAAGGCTACCTGGTCGATCCCCTCGCTCACGAGGAACGCCAATGCGCTATAGTAGGCCAGGTCTCGATCTACGCAAAAATATACGATGATCGTCGCGATGAGCATGAATGCTGCGACCCAATCGCCGATGAGCCTTTGCGTATAGTCACGCATTACAAATATCAGGCCCACCAGCAGCGTGCCGGGGATGAGCGGAAACGACACCGGCGGATTGCCGCTGAACGGTAGTTTTAAAGGGTATACAGGCAGATATTTCGCGAATGCATTTACCGCTACGCCGGATGCAATATACATCACGATGAGCGCGATCGTAAGATCGAGATGAGCATTCCATCGAGGCTTGTAATCGCCTCGAAAAAATCCAGCAAGCTCTCTTCGTCTAATCATATCGATAATTCCGCGGCTATTAGGCTTTCGACCGATCACGGGCGGCTTAAGGCAGGCTTACATTCGCAGCGGATCTGGCACCGCTGGGGCCGTGTCGTTCCGATTTGAGTGCTCTACAAAACGAGCGCGTCCAAGCGCTGTCGATTTTGTTCGATGAACTCGTGTGCCTTGTAGGGCGAGACACTTGCTATCGGCGACGGGAACTCCGCCGTTGGATAGTCCACCTCCATCGGCGGCTGTTCGTCTAGCTCATCCATGAGGCCAAGCACGCGGTTGGGTGCAAAAATGATTTCGATAAGGCTGCGGATCACCAGGAGATCAACGGGAAAATTATTCCGTGTCTCGCCGTCGTCGCTGAGCCAGTTGGCAGTCACTTGTTCAAGCGCCCGCGTCGCGGCATCCACATTGTGCGCGCACATGAGCAGTGAAGTCTTACTATCTGGCTTGACGATGAAGTTGCGGGGATCTGGGTCCTTGCGATCGCGCCGCACCACCGCAACATCATTCACCGCGAGGTGCTGGCCAATGATGCTGATACCGGCATTAGGCGTAGCCCGGCCGTGCATGGCGGGATATGAGCCCTGCGCGTCTTTGATCATCCTGTGTGCTTCAGCCTGCGCGCGGGCGTGACACCAATCGTTGATGGCGAACGTCAGCTCGCTATGATGCCGGAACTCGCTGAGTTCAGCGTCGGATGGGCGATTATACTCAATCGAAAGTGATTTGTTATCAGCCACATAATAGGCGAGCAGGCTGTAGCGCTCGTTCGCCTCTTGAAATGGCGTAGCCGTATCAAAAGTGATTTGAAGATCTGGATTGATGCTTGCTCGAATGCATCGCTGGATCGTCGTCAGCACACATGCGCTTGCAAGCGTACCCCTTCCAAGAACATGAATGTGCTTGATGCGCGCGAGCGTGCCGTCGTCGCGCATATCGACGAGGCGGCGCAGCATCAGTCGGTAGCTGATATTGCTGGTACCAGCGAACGCGATGCCCTCGGCGGCATCAATGAGCGGCCGGTGGACACGATACCACTCGCGGCTCTCGGGCTCACTCGTGCCCTGCAGCACCACGAGAAAACCTCGCTCGGGCTGCCGGTGGATCAGCATGGTCTCCGTGTTGATGTAAGTCTGCCGAAGGCATCCGTTGAATGCCACGCTCAATCCGTTGGCTCGGCTCATGGCCTCGAGGTTTTCGCCGTCCACATGGATGAGCCGATGAATGTGCGCGGCCATTTTGCCCGTGGCGATCCCCCCGGTCGGGAAGTCGAGGGCCATCACGAAATCGCCGTGCTCCTCCTGCCAGCGGAGTGATTGTGATCGGCCCCCACGAGGTGGTCCAAGTTCAAAGTTAGTGCAGTGTCGGCGTT
>NZ_BPQJ01000043.1 GCF_022179185.1 Methylobacterium frigidaeris
TCGGTGAGCGGTCGTTTAAGGGTAGCCGGCTCGCCTGTCAACTCGTTCGGATCCGGGGGGATCTCGGCCGAGGTGGCGAGGGGAGGGCAGGGGACTGCCCGGTCCCGGCGGCCGGCACGTAACCTAGGTGGGTATATGCGCCCTGGGTTCAAGAGGCGACGTCAGTACCCCTGCGAGCGATCGATGGCGTGCGCGATCGGCTCGCCGCGCAAGTGCGCGCGCACGCCCTGGATCACTTGCCGGGCCGCGCCCGCCGGCTGGGTGGCGCTGGCCACGTGCGGCGTCACCATCACCAGAGGATGCGCCAGAAGGGAGTGGCTGGCCGGCGGCGGTTCCGTCGCGAGCACGTCGAGGACAGCGCCGGAGAGCCGGCCGTCATCGAGAGCGGCGAGCAAATCGGCCTCGACCGCATGGCCGCCACGGCCGACATTCACCAGCCCGGCGCCGCGGGGCAAGCGGGCGAACAGATCGCGGTTCAGCAGGCCGCGGGTCGCTTGCGTGAGCGGCAGGAGGCAGACCAGGATGTCGGTGCCGGACAGGAAGTCTTCGAGCTCGGCATCGCCCGCGAAGGTCTCGATCCCGTCGAGGGTCTTCGGGGACGCGCTCCAGCCGCGGATCGCGAAGCCGAACCCGGCCAGAGCCCGCGCCGCCGCTTGGCCGAGCACGCCGAGCCCCATGATGCCGACCCGGCGCTCCGTCGCCGGTCGCACCGGCCGCGGGGTCCAGCGCCCGGCGGCCTGCTCGGTCCGGTAGAAGGGGAGGTCGCGGTGGAGCGCCAGAACCGCCATCACGACGTACTCGACCATCGAGGCAGTGAGGTTCGGATCGACCATCCGCACCACTTGCACGGCTTGTGGCAAGTCGTGGACGGGAAGGTGGTCAATGCCGGCGCCGATGCAGAACAGCACTTCCAGGTTCGGCATTGCGCGGGGGAGGTCCGGCGGCGTCCAGGCGACGAGGTAGGGGGCCTGCGCGGCCTCGCCCTCCGGCGTCCAGTCGACGAGGCGCAACTCCGGCGCCTCTCGGGCGAAGATGTCGTGCCAGACGGCACCGCGGACCGGGTCCGACTTGTAGGCGACAACAGGGGTGGTCATTCGGGGCCTCGCTGGCTCTGAGAGGCGGCTTCCGTCCCGGTAGTGCCGCCGATGGACCGACGATAGGGGACTTCGCCTGCGGGAGGCGCTGAATCACGGGGCCTCGGCAGGCGGAACGTCGTGACGGGGGAGCCCGCGACGGCAGAGGCTGCCGCGAGGCCGTCCGGCAGGACATGCCGTCCGGCGGCGGCGAAAGCGCAGGAACACCGCTCCGGAGGGCGGGATATCGGCGTCCGCGCGCCGTCAGCCGGCCTTAGGTTTCGCCACGGCCGAACCCCGCAGGGAGATTCCGATGACCCGCATGGCGCCCAAGTACATCACCTTCGATTGCTACGGCACGCTGATCTACTTCGAGATGGCACCCGTCGCCCGCCGGCTCTACGCCGACCGCGTGCCCGTAGCGCGCATGGACGCCTTCGTGGACGACTTCTCGGCCTACCGCCTCGACGAGGTGCTGGGGGCGTGGAAGCCCTACAAGGAGGTGGTCGCCAACGCGCTGATCCGCACCTGCGAGCGCAACGACGTGGAATACCGCGACAGCGACGCCGACGCAGTCTACGCCGCGGTACCGACCTGGGGCCCGCACCCCGACACGGTCGAGGGCCTTGCCGAGGTCGCCAAGGAATTCCCCCTGGTGATCCTGTCGAATTCGATGACGGACCTGATCCCGCACTCCGTCGCCAAGCTCGGTGCGCCGTTCCACGCCGCCTACACCGCCGAGGAGGCTCAGGCCTACAAGCCGCGGATGCAAGCCTTCGAGTACATGCTCGACCAGCTCGGCTGCGGACCCGAGGACATCCTGCACTGCTCCTCGAGCTTCCGCTACGACCTGATGACCGCGCACGACATGCGCATCACCAACAAGGTGTGGGTGAACCGCGGCCACGAGCCGGCCAATCCCTATTACGGCTATCACGAGATCAAGGACATCCGCGGATTGCCGGGCCTGCTCGGCCTGTGAGGCCGGCCACCGCACCGATACGGTGAACGCGATCGGCAGCCGCGAACCAGCCTCGCAGGATCGCGGCTGCCGGACGATCTGGCCGGCGCCGCGCGTCCCGATTCATCTCCGTTTTGACGCCCCGAGGACGACCCATGTTCACCAAGGACCGCCTGCGCGATCCCGCGCTCCTGCGCTTCCAGGCCTTCATCGCCGGCGAGTGGCGCGACGCCGACAACGGCGGCAGCCTGCCGGTGACCGACCCGGCGACGGGCGAGACCCTCGGCACCGTGCCGGATTGCGGCGCATCGGAGACCCGCGCGGCGATCGCCGCGGCAGAGGCCGCCTTTCCTGCCTGGCGCCGCACGCCGCCGGCGGAGCGGGCCGCGATCCTCGAGCGCTGGAACGCCCTGATCCTGGAGAATGCCGAGGATCTGGCGGCGATCATGACCGCGGAGCAGGGCAAGCCGCTGGCGGAAGCCCGCGGCGAGGTCGCCTATGGGGCGAGCTTCGCGAAGTGGTTCGCGGAAGAGGCGCGCCGCATCACCGGCGACGTGTTCACCGCACCGGTGGGCGACCGCCGGGTGCTGGTGCTCAAGGAGCCGGTCGGCGTCTGCGCGGCGATCACGCCGTGGAACTTCCCGATCGCGATGATCACCCGCAAGGTGGCGCCGGCCTTCGCCGCCGGCTGCCCGATCGTGGTCAAGCCCGCCGACCTGACGCCGCTCTCGGCGCTGGCGCTCGCGGTGCTCGCCGAGCGGGCCGGGGTGCCGAAGGGCGTGTTCAGCGTCGTCACCGGCCAGGCGGTGCCGATCGGCGCCGAGATGACCGGTTGCGAGACCGTGCGCAAGCTGTCCTTCACCGGTTCGACCGCAGTCGGCCGGCTGCTGATGGCCCAGTCGGCCCCGACCATCAAGCGGCTCAGCCTCGAGCTCGGCGGCAACGCACCGTTCATCGTCTTTGACGACGCCGATCTCGACCAGGCGGTCGCCGGCGTGATGGCCTCGAAGTTCCGCAATGCCGGCCAGACCTGCGTCTGCGCCAACCGCATCCTGGTGCAGGACGGCATCCACGACCGCTTCGCCGCGCGCCTCGCGCAGGCCGCCGCCGGGCTCACCCTCGGCAACGGCTTCACGCCGGGCGTGAATCTCGGGCCGCTGATCAACGACGCCGCCGCCGCCAAGGTCGTCGGCCATCTCGACGACGCGCTCGCCCGCGGCGCGCGCCTCGTGGCGGGTGATCCCGACGCGGTGCGCGGCCGCTTCGTGCCGCCACTGGTGCTGACCGGGGCCGACACCGGCATGCGGCTCGCCGTCGAGGAAACCTTCGGGCCGCTCGCCCCGCTGATGCGCTTCTCCCGCGAGGAGGACGCCATCGCCGTCGCCAACGCGACGCCGTTCGGCCTCGCGTCGTATTTCTACACCTCCGACATCCGCCGGGCCTGGCGGGTCGGCGAGGCGCTGGAATTCGGCATGGTCGGGCTCAATACCGGCACGGTCTCGATGGAGGCGGCGCCCTTCGGCGGCGTCAAGCAGTCGGGCCTCGGCCGCGAGGGCTCGGCCTACGGCATCGACGAGTATCTGGAGCTGAAGTCGCTCCACATGGGCGGCCTCTGACCGTCCCGTTCCTCCGGCGCGCGGGCTCTCGTCGCATGGCCGGGGCGCCCCTCCTTTCCCGGCCCCGGCACGGAGACACGACGCGATGACGAACCCTGCCACGATCCCCCAGACGGACGTCACCCGGACAGACATGGCCCAGACGATCCGCCCGATGACCGAGGCCGACATCGGGGCGGTGCACGGCCTCTCGGGCGAGGTGCGCTGGCCGCATCGGGCGGAGGACTGGCGCCTGATGCTGGAGGTCGGCCACGGCCTCGTCGCCTGCGACGAGGCGGGCGAGGTGACGGGCTCGGCAATGTGGTGGCCCTTCGGTGACGGGCTCGCCACCATCGGCATGGTGATCGTCTCGCCCCGAATGCAGGCCAGGGGCACCGGCCGGCGGCTGATGCGGGAGCTCTTCTCCGCCGCCGGCGCGCGCACCATCCGGCTCACAGCGACGGAGGCGGGCCGGCCGCTCTACGAATCCGAGGGTTTTCGCGTCACCGGCACCAACACGCAGCATCAGGGCATCGCGGACGCGGCCGCCGTGATCGACGACAAGCGGGTGCGCCCCGTCGCGGAGGCCGATTGGCCAGCCGTCGCGGCCCTCGACCGCGAGGCGTCGGGTGGCGACCGGAGCCGGATGCTCGACGCCCTGCGCCGGGCCGGGCGGATCTCCGTCCTGGACGAGGGCGGCCGGATCGCCGGCTACTCGGTCTGCCGGCCCTTCGGCCGAGGCCACATCGTCGGCCCGATCGTCGCCGCCGACGCCGCATCCGCCGTCGCGCTCGCCAGCCCGCATGTGCGGGCCCATGCCGGCGCGTTCCTGCGCCTCGACACGCCGGAGCGCAACGGGCCGCTCGCCGACTTCGCGAAGGCCATCGGCCTTGCCAATGTCGACCGGTCGGTGACGATGACCCGGGGCTTGCCGCCCCGGATCGGACCGGCCCGAATCTTAGCCCTCGCCAATCAGGCTCTTGGGTAAACGCAGTGGAGGAGCGCGGCGCGCCGCGTCTCGTCGCGCTCGGCGCCGGGGAAGGGGCCGCGAGGCAGACAGGGTTCTGCTTCAGTCACGCGATTCGCATAATTAGCATTATGGAATGAGAACGGGGCTCGGGGACGCCATCGCGCACGGCCGGTTGAGCCATACCGGCTTTCGACCCGCAGCTGGGATGGATTGGGGCGTCCCGCACCGCCTCATGGCCGGCGCCACAGCCGGGTCAACGGCCCGCCAGGCCCGTGGACCGGGTCGCTGTCGGGAAAGCCGAGACGGGCCATCCGGGCGAGCGCGGCAGCGTCCGGGGCCGCGCGGCACAGATCGAAGCGCTGGCCCGGTGGGTAAGCGCCGACGACCAGGAAGTCCGGGCTCGCCGACAGCCGGCAATGGCCGGTGCCGACCGGCAGCACCAGCACATCACCGGCTTCGGCCCCGACCTCGCCGCCGAGGATCAGGCGGGCGCGGCCCTCGGCGATGCCCAGCACCTCGTGGGCGGTCGAGTGGTAGTGATGGTACGCGAACACGCCGTCGCGCCACTGCGCCGGCCAGCCGTGTCGGGCAAACAGCGCCTCCAGGGCGGCGGCCCGGTCCACGGCCCCTGCGACGACGCCGCGATAGTGCAGTACCGGAAGGACCGGGTTGTTCGGCACGAATCCGTTGCCGGCCAGGATGATGCGGTCGGGCTCCATCGGCGGCTCCTGCCTCACCTCACCCCGCCCGGTGTCCCGATCCCGGCCGGGTGACCCGGCGCAGGATCTGGCCGAGCTGCTCGGCCGAGTACGGCTTGTGCAGCAGCTCGAAGCCGTGGGCATCGTCCTGGGCGAGCACGTGGCTGTAGCCGGAGGCGAGCACCACCGGCAGGCGCGGCAGGCGCCGGCGCAGCTCGTGGGCGAGCGCGAGGCCGCCCATGCCGGGCATCACCACGTCGGAGAAGACCACGTCGAACCCGGCCCCGTCGGCCCCGAGCCGGTCGAGCGCCTCCTCGGCGTTGGTCGCCCAGGTGGTGCGGTAGCCGAGATCCTGCAGGATCTGGGTGCAGAAGCGGCCGACCTCGATATTGTCCTCGACCACGAGCACGCTCTCGCCCGCGCCCATCGGCGAGGCCGAGGCGTCGGCGCCGCCGCGGTCGCCGGATTCGGTGGCGGCCGGCGCCTCCGGCAGGTAGAGGGTGAAGGTGGCGCCGCCACCGGGGCGGCTCGTCACGTCGACGTCCCCGCCCGACTGCTTGGCGAAGCCGAACACCTGGCTCAACCCCAAGCCCGTGCCCCGGCCGACCTCCTTGGTGGTGAAGAACGGCTCGAAGATGCGGCCGATCAGGTCCGGCGGCACGCCCAGCCCGGTATCGGTCAGCGAGACCGCCGCGAAGGCGTTCTGCGAGCCGGCATGGCCCCGGATCGGCGGCATCGGGACGCCGCCGGTCAGGCTCAAGGTCAGCGTGCCCTCGCCCTCCATCGCGTCGCGGGCATTGACCGCCATGTTGATCAGGGCCGTCTCGAACTGGCTCAGGTCGGCGCGCACGAAGCACGGCTCGTCCGGCACCGCCACCACCACCCGCACCCGCGTGCCCGTGACCGTGTCGATCATGTCGGCCACGCCCCGCACCTTGTCGCCGACGTCGAACACCGCCGGCGACAGCGCCTGCCGACGGGCGAAGGCGAGGAGCTGGCCGGTGAGCTTGGCGGCACGGTCGACCGTGTCGGACACCGCATCGAGGTAGCGCGCCTTGCGCGCCTCCGGCAGCTCCGGCCGGCGCAGGAAATCCACCGACGAGCGGATGATGGTGAGCAGGTTGTTGAAGTCGTGCGCCACGCCCCCGGTCAGCTGGCCCACCGCCTCCATCTTCTGCGACTGCCGCAGCGCCTCCTCGGCCTGGGCCAGGGCGACGGTCTGCGCCTTGAGCGCCGTCACGTCGCGCACCGTGGCGTAGATGCGCCCGTCCCGCGGCACGGCGTTCCAGGACAGCCAGCGGTGCGAGCCGTCCCGGTGCCGGTAGCGGTTCTCGAAGGTCGGCAGCGGCTCGCCCCGCGCCAGGCCCTCGGCTGCCGCGACCGTCGCCGGCACGTCGTCCGGATGCACGAGGTCGAGGAACGGGCGGGCCAGGAGCTCGCTCTCGCTCCACCCGAGAAGCGCGGTCCAGGCCGGGTTGAGGCTGACGAAGTATCCGTCGAGGGTGGCGACGCAGAACAGGTCGGTCGAGGCCCGCCAGATCTGGTCGCGCTCGGCGGTGCGCTGGGCGACCTGCTCCTCCAGCGAGGCGTTGAGGACCCGCAGCGCCTCCTCCATGCGCTTGCGGTCCGAGATGTCGCTGAAGAACACCGCGACCTTGGGCTGTGCCGGGTCGCCGACCCGCAGGGCCCGCACGTCGAACCAGCGCCCGAACACGTCGGCCTGGTTCTCGAAATGGACCGGCTCGCCGGTCAGGGCCACGCGGCCGTAGCTGTCGAACCAGTGCCGCTCGAGGTCGGGGGCGAACTCGCTCACCCATAATCCCGCGACGTCGGCCCCGGTCTGGCGGACGAAGGCCGGGTTGGCCTCGGCGATCCGGTAATCGACCGCGCACCCCTCGCCGTCGAACTTCATCTCGAGGATGCAGAACCCGACATCGATGCTCTCGAGCAGGGTGCGGTAGCGGTCCTCGCTGTCGCGCAAAGCGGCTCGCGAGCGAACCTGCTCGGTGACGTCGTAGCCGCCGACGAAGATGCCGGTGACCGAGCCGGACCCGTCCCGCAGCGGCTGGTACAGCAGGTCGATGGCGCGCTCGCCCTCGTCGCCGGTGAGGAGGATCGGCATGGCGCGGGCCGCGAAAGGCCGGCCGGTGCGGTAGACCGTGTCGAGGAGCTCGTAGAAGCCCTGGTCGGCGAGTTCGGGGAAGGCCTCGTGCACGGTGTGGCCGACGAAGTCGCGCTCGCCGGCGATCGCCACGTAGGCGTCGTTGACGTATTCGAAGACGTGGGTGGGCCCGCGCAGCACTGCGACGAAGCCCGGCATCTGCTGGAAGATCTGCTCCCGCCGCTGATGCGCCTCCTGCAGGGCCGAGGTGTCTTGCAGGTCCAAGGTGTCTTGCGAGGCGGGAGACGGGATCGCCGGGCAGCTCCGGTGATGCAGCACCGCGCCGACCGCGCCGGTGGCGTCGCGCACCGGGATGTGAGTGACGCTCCAGGCAACGCCCTCCGGCGCCACCGTGTCGGGCCGGCCGGTCGCGACCGCGCGGGCGATGGAGGCCTGCAACGGCGCGCCTTCGTCCGGACACACCTCACCCAGGTGCCGGCCGACGAGGCCGTCCGGGCCGCGATCCGCGTCGTCGCGACAGCTCAGGCGGTAGGCCCGATTCGCCGCCACGACGCGGCCCTGCGGGTCGAGGACCAGGTAGGGATGGGGGGCGGCCTCGAAGAGGCTGCGGTAATCAGGGGCCGGCGGCTGGGCAGTCATGAGGCGGGGCAAGGGGTCAGGCCGCAGGCAAGATACGGGGTGGAGCCGGATCGGGACCGTGAGGTGCCGGGTGCGGAGGGGTGGCGCAGCGGACGCGTGCAGGCAACCATGGTCCGCCAGCCTATCACGCGCGAGGCGATCTGTCGCTGATCGTCCGGGAACGGACGGTCGGCCCGCGGAGAGAGCGCCCGAGGGCGCGGCGGGTTCCCTTGCGTCTCATCACCGGGCTCGATCCGGGCGACGCGCCGCCGCCGTGAGTCAGGCCTTGATCTCGGCGGCTTTTGCGTGTTCGGCATCGGCCGCGCCCGTTCCCTAATCGTCAGCCCATCGCCGCACCGGTCCGCATGCTCCTGAAAGGCTCGTCTCCCGCGAAGGTCCTGGTGGCGAGCACGAGCCCGGACGCGGTGAACCACAACGCGCCGATCCGCGACGCCCTCCGAGACGGCTTCGCGGAGGTGCTCGGCGCCTCCGCCGTGCGGTCGAGTCCGCTGGAACTCGCCGAGGAGGCCGTCGCGGGCTTTCGCCCGAGCCTCGTCGTGGCTCTGGGCAGCGTCGCGGTGGATGCCGCCCCGTTGCGCGCCCTGGCGCGGAGCGTCCGGCGGGTCGGCGCGCGCCTCGCCTTCTGGCTGCACGACGACCCCTACGAGTTCGATTACGGGCCGAAGGCCGAGACCCTGGCCGACCACGTCTTCACCAACGACCGCTGGGCCCTGCCCCATTACCGGCACCCCTCGGTCTCGCACTTGCCGCTGGCCGCCTGCCGCCGGACCCACGACCGCCCGGTGCGGCCGATGGCCGAGCGGAGTCTCGACCTGTTCTTCTGCGGTGCCGCCTTTCCCAACCGGATCGCGCTGCTGGAGCGGGCGCAAGGCAGCCTCGCCGGGCGCCGGGTCGAGGTGCGCGGCGCGGGCTGGCCGGCCGCCCTGCCCTTCGCCGAGAACACCCGGCTCAGCCCCGCCGCGATGGCCGACCGGGCGAGCATGGCGCGCCTGACCCTGGCGATCGGCCGCGACCTCGACATCGCCAACCGGCGCTGCCAGTTGCCCGCCTCGACCCCGGGTCCCCGGGTCTTCGAGGCGGCGCTCGCCGGCGCGCCGCAGCTCTGCTTCGCCGCCGGGCTCGAGATTCTGGACGCCTTCGAGGAGGGCCGCGAGATCCTGCTCTTCGACGACGTCGACGAGATCGCGGAGGCCATCGCCCGCTCCCACCGCGAGCCTGCCGCCTTCGAGGCGATGGCCGAGCGCGCCCGCGCCCGGGCGCTCGACGCCCACACCTATCGCCACCGGGCCGAGACCATCCTGGCGGTGATGGCCGCGTGACCGGAACCGCCATGCCCCTCTCCGTGCTTCTCCTGGACACCGAGCCGAGGACCAGCAACGCCTACATCACCCTGGCGGTCGCCGACGCCCTGCGGCGCCACCCGGCCGTCGGGCGGGTGGTCCGGGCGACCCATGCCGACGCGGTGGCACTGGCGCAGGATGAGCGGTTCGACCTCGTCCTCACGCTGGGCGGGGCGAGCCGCCACCACGCGCTGCTGCGGCGCCTCTGCGCGCTCGCCGGCACCAGCGCGCTGTGGACCACCGAGGATCCCTACCTGAGCGCCGCGAATGCCCGACTCTCGGGCTGCTTCGACCTCGTCTTCACCAACGATCGCGGCTCGCTTCCCCGCTACGGGGCCGGCGCCCGTCACCTGCCGCTCGCAGCCACGACCCTGTTCCAGGATCTGCCCGTCCGGATGGAGGATGCGGCCTACCGCTACGATCTCCTGTTCGTCGGAACGGCCTGGCCGAACCGGGTGGCGACGCTCAACCGGATCCTGTCGGCCTTTCCCCGCGACCTCAAGGTGAAGGTCGCGCTGCCGGCGAACGCCTACCTGCCGCAAGCCGTGCTGGTGCGCGACGACCTGATCACCGACTGGCGCTGCGGCAACGAGGATTTCGCCCGATTCGCCAATGCCAGCCGGGTGGTGCTGACCCTGCCCCGCATCTTCACCGCGGGCGCGGACGAGACGGCGTCCGGCACCACGCCGCCGCCGCGGCTGTTCGAGGTCGCGCTCGCCGGCGGGGCGCAGCTCGTGGTCGGCGCCGATCCCGAAACCTTCGCCTATTACGAGGCCGACCGCGAGATCCGCGCCTGCGCGGAGGAGGACGCCGTCCGGACGATCGCCGCCATGCTGGCCGATCCCGCGGCGCGCATCGCCATGGCCGAGCGGGCCCGGGCGCGCACCCGCGCCGAGCACCTCTACGACCACCGGGTCGACGTGATCCTGCGGGCGGTCATGGAGCGCGGGATTCCGGCTCCGGGCCGCGCTGCGCCCGCCGCGACCAGGCCCCGCCTGCTCTTCGTCGCCCACAACCGGGCCGGGCGGCGCCAGGGCGGCGGGGTGGAATTCTACCAGGAGCAGCTCGCTCGCGCGCTCGACGGGTTCGAGGCCCTGTTCCTCTATCCGTCGTTCGAGGAGGATGCCTGGGTCATGCGCCTCGACGAGGGCGAGACCTCGGAGGCGCTGCCGATCCCGCCGGCGGAACGGCTGCTCGCGAGCCCCGAGATCGAGGCCCTGTTCGAGCGCATCCTGGTCGAGCGCCGCATCGACCTCGTCCACGTCCACCACCTGCTCGGCCTTCCCCTGAGCCTGCCGGCGATCGCCCGAGCCCACGGCGTGCCGGTGGTGGCCCAGCTGCACGACTTCTTCCTGGTCTGCCACCGATACACCCTGATGAACCAGCACGGCGCGTTCTGCGACGTGGTGAACCGGGGCGAAGGACAGTGCGACGGCTGCCTCGCCACCGCCGAAGGATTGCCCGCCGGCGCGAAGGTCCGGCGCGACGGGTTCGTGGCACGGATGCTCGGGAGCGTCGACGCCTTCGTGACCAGCACGCCGGCCACCGCCGCGTATGTCCGAGCCTTCTATCCCGAGGCGGCGGCCCGGGTCGCGGTGATCGAGATGGTGGATGCGGAGCCGGCCCGCCTCCCGCCGCAGCCCGTCCCGCCGGAGAATTGCGCACCCAAATCGCCTCCCCCTCTGCGGGTCGCGGTGCTCGGCAACGTCGTCGACCACAAGGGCGCCCGGACACTGCTCGAGCTCGTCCGCACCACGGACGGCGAGAATGTCGTCTTCGAGGTCTTCGGCTATATCGAGACCTACCTCGTCGCCGCCTTCGAGGCGCAAGCCGGGGAGCGGTTGACCTTGCGCGGCGGCTATGCCCGCGAGGAGGTGCCGGCGCTGCTCGCCGGCTGCGACGTGTCCCTCCACCTCTCGCTCTGGCCCGAGACCTACATGATCTCGCTGACCGAGGCGTGGCGGGCCGGCCTGATTCCGATCGTCACCGATCTTGGCGCACCGGGGGAGCGGGTCACCGACGGCGTCGACGGTCTGAAGGTTCCGCCCGGCGAGTCGGGCGCCGTGCGCCAGGCCCTGCGGCGCCTGGCGCACGATCCCGGCCTCGTCGCAGGCTTGCGCGCCGCCATCGCGCAGAAGACCTTTCCGACCGTGGCCGGGCACGCCGCGCAGATGGCTGCGCTCTACCGCGACCTGATCGCGGCCCGGCCCACCCCGCACGCCGCGCCGGACGAGCCGTCCGCACCCTTCACCCTCTCGGCCCTCGATCTTGGCTTCCGCCTCAATCACCCGGACTGGACCGACCCGGCGATCGTCTGGGACGGGGCGGAGGAGACGAGCACCGTCACCGACGCCCTGCCGCCGGCGGTCGCTGGCCTGCCCGAGCGGGCGCTGGCGCCGAACGACCCCGGCCTGTCATGGGAGATCGCCGACCTCGTCGTCGACGGGCAGCGGCTGCCCGGCCGGATCGGCGCCTGCGCGGCCTGCGACAGCCTCTCGCTGCGCGGCTGGATCTGGCGGCCGGAGGCCGGCCGGCCGGTCCAGACCTGGCTGCGGCTGCGCTCCGCATCGGCCACGCGCTTCGTCACCGCCCTCCCCGAGCGCCGCCCCGAGCTTGCCGGCCGGTTCGGCACCGGCCGGGCCGAGCAGGCCGGCTTCGCGGCGCAGGTCCGCACCGCAGACCTGCCGGTGGGGCCGCACGCGATCGACCTCCTCCAGGTCTTTCCCGACCACGTCGCGGTCGCCCACGAGGTCGCGCGCTTCACCGCCCCGGGCTTCCCCGCGGCGGGGCCCGTGACGCCGTGGCGGACCGGGCTGCCGGTACCGGAGTCCGCTCTACGCCGGAGCGCGGAGCCCGCGCGCCTCGTCGGCCACGGGCTGCAGGTGATCGAGGGCGTGCCGGTGGCACGCCAGGGCGGCCTCACCCGCATCGAGGTGGTGTTGCCGGCCGGGACGCGGCGCGGGCCGTCCTTCCTCGTCCTCGAGGGCGATGGTCTTGAGGGGCATGAGGGTACGGCGTGGGCCCGGGCTTCGTGGCAGGACGAGGATGGGACGACGCGGATCGGCGCCGAGGCGCAGGCCCGCGAGATCCCGCCCGGCCATTACCGCGTCCGCGCCCTGATCGGGGACGAGGGTGGCGCGGACCTCCACGAGACCGGCACCACGCTCTTCGTCGCGCCCACCGCCCGCGCCTGCCTGGTCACGGCCGAGCCGCCGCCGGCCCTGCGCCGGGCGTGGATCCCTCAGGTGCGCGGCCGCCCGAACCTCGACGCCGTCACGGTCGGGGAGGCCTCGCCCCTCCTCGGCACGCCCGTCACGGTCTCGGGCTGGTGCTTCACGCCCGGGCGCGGCCGGCCGCTCGCCTGGATCGCCCGCTGGGGCGCGCGGGGACGGCGCCGGTTCATGATCGCCGAGAGCTTCGCCCGGCAGGATGTGGCGGCGCATCTGGCGGAAGCCGACGCCGTCACCGCCGGCTTCGAGGTCCAGCTGCCCCTCGCCGCCCTGCGGGACGGGAGCGTGCGGGTGTTCCAGGTCTACGAGCGCGGCGCGGTCGCCCTGCCGGATTTCCCGCGCCACGTCCTCGGGATGATCCCGGCGGGGACGAACGCGGGGTGACGGGCGGGGGGCGAGCCCCCTCACCCGCCGCCCGGCCTCACCACTTGTAGCTCAGGCTCGCGGTGATGCGGCGCTGCTCGCCGTAGAAGCAGGCGGTGACCGACTGGCACGAGGAGACGAAGCGCTTGTCGGCGAGGTTGGCGGCGTTGATGGCGAAGCGCCAGTTGTCGCGGCTGTAGTGGATCACGGCGTCGATCAGCGCCCGCTCCGGCACCGTCAGGGTGTTGTTCACGTCGGCGAAGGAGCGGCCGACGTAGCGCACCCCGGCGCCGAAGCCGAAGCCGGCCCAGTCGCCGGTCGGGATGGTGTAGTCGGCGAAGACCGAGGCCAGGGTCTCCGGCACGTTGGTCGGGGTCCGGCCGATCGTGCCGACGTCGCCCTTGGTGATCTCGAGGTTGTAGCTCGTGAACGACGCGACGACGTTGAAGTCCTTGGTGATGTTGGCGACGAGCTGAGCCTCGAAGCCGCGCGAGCGGGTCTCGCCGAGCTGAAGCTGGTTGAGATTGTTGGTCGGGTCGGCGGTCAGGGTATTGGCGAGCGCGAGATCGAAGGCCGCCAGCGTCAGGAAGGCGTTCGCGCCCGGGATCTCGTACTTGACGCCGACCTCGTACTGGTTGCCGGTGGTCGGCTTGAACGGCTGGCTGAAGAAGTTGGTGCCGACCTGCGGGTTGAAGAAGCTGGCGTAGCTGACGTAGGGCGCCAGGCCGAAATCGAAGTTGTAGATCAGGCCGTAGCGCTGCGTGAAGGCGTTGGCCGATTGCCGCGTCTGCGTGCTGGTGAGGCGGTTGTTGACCTCGTTCGAGGTGAAGTCGCCGCGGCCGGACACGACCAGGGTCAGCTCGGGCGTGAGCTTGATCTGGTCCTGGTAGTAGAGGCCGAGCTGCTGGAAGACGTCGTAGTTGACGAGGTAGGGCGCGACCGGGACGCTCGGGCTGCCGTAATTCGGCGTGATGATGTTGAAGTTCGCGACCGTCGGGCCGACGAAGCCGCCGGTGGCGTTGTTGTCGTTGAGCTGGAAGTTCTTGTAGTCGAGGCCCATCAGGAATGTGTGCTTGAACAGGCCGTCGTCGAACCGGGCCACCGCCTGGTTGTCGACGTTGAACAGGCGGGCCCGCGACGAGGCGCGGAAGCGATAGCGCGCGATCTGGGTCTGGTTCGCGTCGGCGTAGCCGAACCCGTTGAGGCCGAACAGGCCGCCCAGGAACGCGTCGTCGAGCGAATCGCTGAACGCGTAGCGCAGGTTCTGCCGGAAGGTCCAGGTGTCGTCGAAGACGTGCTCGAACTCGTAGCCGACACTGGCCTGGCTGCGCCGGTAGGTGTTGTTGAACGGATCCGAGACGTTGTAGTTCTGCGGGATGCGCAGGCCGAGCACCGTCGGCCGCACTGTGCCGTAATACGGCAGGAACGCGTTGAGGCGGCCGGTGTCGTCGTACTGGAAGCTCGACAGCAGCGTGAACGTGGTGGCGCCGTCCGGCCTGTAGGTGAAGGTCGGGGCGATATAGCCGCGATTCTCGTCGAGCCCGTCGACCTGGGTGCCGCCCTGCCGGCCGATGCCGGTCAGGCGGTAGAACCAGTGGCCCTCCTTGTCGGCCGGTCCGCCGAAATCGAAGGCGAGGTACTTCTGGCCGAACGAGCCGCCGCCGACCTCGACGTAGTTCAGGGGCTCGACGGGCGGCTTCTTGCTGATCAGGTTGATCAGGCCGCCGGGGCCGCCCTGGCCGAACAGCACCGAGGCCGGCCCGCGCAGCACGTCGATGCGCTCGAGGCCGAACGGGTCGACCTTGTAGGTGGCGAAGCCGTAATTGAAGAGCTGCAAGCCGTCCCGGTACAGGCCGGTGTCGTTCGCGGTGAAGCCGCGGATCAGGAAGAAGTCGACCCGCGGGTCGGGCCCGAAGACGTTGCCGTAGACGCCGGCCGAGTAGCTGATCGCCTCGCCGACCTGCTGCGGCTTGAGGGCGTCGAGCTGCTCGCGCCCGATCACGGTGATCGATTGCGGCGTCTCGATCAGCGGGGTGTCGGTCTTGGTCGAGGTCAGCGTGCGCTTGGCGACGTAGCCCTCGATCGGGCCGCGGGGATCCTCCTGCGGACGGGCCGCGATCGCTGTGCCCCCGGGGCGAGCGCCGTTGCCGGCGACGTCGATCGCCTCAAGCTGGATCGAGCCGCCGGCGGCCGCGCCCTGGCGGGGCGGCGTAGCCTCCTGCGCCGCCGCGCTCTGGGCCGCCACGGCCAGACCGATCAGGGAGACGCCGGCGGCGAGAGCGGCAACGAGACGGTGGGATCGGACGGAGACGGGGGGATGGGGACGCATGGCGTAACCTTCGGGCACGGCTCACCGGCCCTGGGAGCCGAGGCCGCCCGGGGTGACGCCGTTCTTTAGAATGATACTAAGCTTTTGTTCCAGTTCGATTTTTCCTAGCACGACGGGTCGGCGCGCGAATGCGGAATCCCGGATTGCGCGGTAGATGTTAGTGCCCGTGGCATATCCGCAACGACGCGGCGGCCGGGGGGTGATGCCCGCACCGGCGAGGATCTGTGAGGCCGATATCGGCGCGGATTCTCTCCTCTCCCCGCGGGCGGGGAGAGGAGAAGGCACCGCTCTTCTTGTCCTGACCAGCCCTGCGGCTGGACGAGAGAACGGGTCCCGTTTTCCCGTCAGCCCGCCCTATTGAACCGGAGCGGCATCACCGCCCCGCGAACGTATCCCGGATCGCCTTCGCGTTGCGCCGGACCATCGGGCGGAGCCAGGCGCCCGAGGCAAGGTAGGCGCCGGGGCGGACCGGCGCGAGGGCGGCGGCGAGGTCCCGCGCCAGGCCGGGCGCGGCGAGGCCCGGCGCGTCGGACGCACCGGCCTGACGGTAGACCGCCGTGGTGTCCTCGCGCCAATATTCCGGATGCGGTGCCAATCCGGCGCGGCGGGCGGCGCGGTCGAGGGTCTCGCGCACGAAGCCGTGGACATGGGCGAAGTGGAAGCGCTCGTGCGGCGGCTTGCCCGTCGCCGCCATGTTGGGCACCGCGGCGTAGAGCACGCCGCCCGGCGCGAGCCGGCGGGCGAGCCGCACCAGGGTGTCGACCGGATCGCGCAGGTGCTCCAGCACGTGGTGGACCGTGACGACGTCGAAGGTTTCGTCGGGCGCGAGATCGTCGAACCCGTCGAGCACCCGCACGCCGTGCTCCGCGCGGGCATAGGCCGCGTAGGCGCGCCCGGGCTCCACGCCGGTCACGTCGCAGCCCCGCTCCCGCGCGGCGGCGAGGAACTCGCCCGAGCCGGCGCCGAAATCGAGCACCCGGGCCCCGGGCCGCAGGGCGGGGCCGAGGAGATCCGCCCGGAAACCGGCCTCGCGCCGCGAGCGGTGGAGGTGGTGGCGCGGCGGGCGCCGGCCGAGGGCGAACTGGTAGGCGGCGCGGTAGGCCGAGGCGTAATAGGCATCGAGCTCGGCGGCGGTCGGCATCGGATCGGTGCGGATCAGCCCGCAGCCCGTGCAGGCGACGGAGCGCAGCCGCTTCAGCCGCCGGTCGGTCTCGGCCACGGTCAGGGTCTCGGTGCCGCCGCAGAGATTGCACGCCATCCCCTCGCCCCGGTACGGATAGGCGGTGAACGGGACGGCATGCAGGACGAGGTGGAGCGGCGAGGACATCGGCGGCCTTCTCTTGCAGATCGCGGCCGGCGGATCGCCAGGGCCGCCAGGTTGAGGACGTGCGAGCGCCCGGTTTTCATCCCGCCGGCGCGGAGTACCCTGAATGTTCGAACTGAGCCAGCTGCGCTGCTTCGTGGCGGTGGCCGAAGAGCTGCATTTCGGTCGCGCCGCCGAGCGGCTGCACCTGACCCAGCCGCCGGTGAGCCGGCAGATCCAGGTGCTGGAGCGCGTCCTCGACGTCGCGCTCCTCAACCGCACCAGCCGCGCCGTGCGCCTGACCCCGGCCGGGCGCCGCTTCCTGGTCGAGGCGCGCCGGATCCTGCGCCTGTCGGACGAGGCGGCGGCCACGGCCCGCCGGGTGGCGTCGGGCCAGGCCGGCAGCGTCACCCTCGGCTTCACGGCGGCCGCCGCCTACCGCACCCTGCCCGACCTGGTGCGGGCGGCCCGCGTGCGGCTGCCGGAAGCCGACATCCTCTTGAAGGAGATGGTCAGCGCGGCCCAGGCCGAGGCGCTCGGCGCGCAAGCGATCGATCTCGGCCTGATGCGCCCGCCCCTGCCGCCGGCGGCCGACGGCAGCTTACGCATCGCCCGCGAGACCCTGGTGGCGGCGCTTCCCGATGATCATTCCCTGGCGGCGGGCGAGGGCGTGACGGCGGAGGCCGTCGCGGCCGAGCCCCTGATCGCCTACGCCCCCGACGAGGCGCGCTACTTCCACGACCTCGTCGGCGACTACTTCGCCGAGTCCGACCTGAGCCCCCGGGCGGTGCAGCACCTGGCGCAGATCCACACCATCCTGTCGCTGGTGCGCTCAGGGCTCGGCCTCGCCCTGGTGCCGGAATCGGCGGCCTCGCTCCGGGTCGCCGGCGTGACGCTCCGACCCCTGATCCCGGCGCCGCGCCGGCCGGTGGAGCTCTTCCTGGTCTGGCGCCGCGGCAACGACAACCCGCTGATCCCGATCATCGCCGAGCTCGCGGCATCGATGCCGGAATTGAATTGAACCATGCCGACATGGTGCTGGAGGGGCATGATGCGGAGGGCTAGACCTCGAGACCAGCGGGGACAGCCCCGAGCCCCAGAAGCCCGTACCCGAGGATGAGGAAACAACCCCCGATGGCCACCGCGCTCTCGCCCGTCGACGTCGCCCAGCGCCTCGGCGCCGGTCTGCTCTCCTTCCCGGTGACCCCCTTCACCGCCGATTTCGCCATCGACGAGGCGCAGTACCGCAGCAACCTCGACTGGCTGTGCGGCTACGACGTCGCCGGCCTGTTCGCGGCGGGCGGCACCGGCGAGTTCTTCTCCCTGACCCCGGCCGAGGTTGCCCGTGTCGTCGGCATCGCGGTGGCCGAGACCAACGGCCGGGTGCCGGTGCTCGCCGGCGCCGGCTACGGCACCGCCATCGCCTGCGAGATGGCCCGCGCCGCCGAGACGGCCGGCGCCGACGGCCTGCTGCTGCTGCCGCCCTACCTCGTCGGCTCGGAGCAGGAGGGCCTCTCGGCCCATATCGAGGCGGTGTGCCGTTCGACGGGTCTCGGCGTGATCGTCTACAACCGCGACAACGCGGTGATCGGCCCCGACGCCCTGGCGCGGCTCTGCGACAAGCTGCCGAACCTCGTCGGCTACAAGGACGGCATCGGCGACATCGAGCTGATGACCCGGGTCTATTCGCGGCTGGGCGACCGGCTGACCTATATCGGCGGCCTGCCCACCGCCGAGACCTTCGCCCTGCCCTATCTCGAGATGGGCGTCACCACCTATTCCTCGGCGGTGTTCAACTTCGTGCCGGGCTTCGCCCTCGACTTCTACGCCGCCGTGCGCCGGCGCGACCGGGCGGCGGTGGCGAAAGGACTGCGCGACTTCATCCTGCCCCTGATCGAGATCCGCAACCGCCGCAAGGGCTACGCCGTCTCGATCATCAAGGCCGGCATGCGGGCGGTCGGGCGCGATTCCGGCCCGGTGCGCCACCCGCTCACCGACCTGACCGCGGCGGAGCAGGCGGAGCTGGCAGCCCTGGTCGCTCGGATCAGCCCGGCGCAGGCGCTGGCCGCCGAGTAAGCTCGGACACGTTCAGGCGGTGCCGTCTCCCGTGGACGGCACCGTCGTTTTACGCTCAAGAACCGGCACCCACGACGCCGGCCATACCGGGAGGGAGCCGATGCTGGACGAGCCGCGGACGACCGAGGGAACGACCCCCGAGACCACCCCCGCGCCGCGGGGCGACGCGCCCCGCACCATCCGCCTGCACGAGACCGACAACGTCGCCATCGTGGTCAACGCCTTCGGGCTGCCGGCCGGCACGGTCTTCCCCGACGGCCTGGTGCTCCAGGAATTCGTGCCGCAAGGCCACAAGGTCGCGCTCCGGGACATCCAAGAGGGGGCCGAGATCCGCCGCTACGGCGAGGTGATCGGCACCGCGTTGCGCGCCATCCCGCGCGGCGGCTGGGTCGAGGAATCGCGGGTGCACACCCCAATAGCGCCCGACCTCGACCAGCTGCCGCTGGCCACCCGCGTGCCGGCGCCGCTGCCGCCGCTCGACGGCTACACTTTCGAGGGCTACCGCAATCCGGACGGCTCGGTCGGCACCCGCAACATCCTGGCGATCTCGACCAGCGTGCAATGCGTCGCCGGCACCCTCGAGGTGGCGATCCGGCGCATCAAGAAGGAGCTGCTGCCGCACTTTCCCAACGTCGACGACGTGATCGGGCTGACCCACGCCTATGGCTGCGGCGTCGCCATCAACGCGCCACAGGCGGTCATCCCGATCCGCACGCTCCAGAGCCTGGCCCAGAACCCGAATTTCGGCGGCGAGGTGATGGTGGTCGGCCTCGGCTGCGAGAAGCTGGTCTCCGAGCGGCTGCTGCCGGACGGACAGTCCGACGGCGTGGTGCGGCTCCAGGACGAGCGCCACGAGGGCTTCGGGATGATGCTCGACAGCATCATGGCGATGGCGGAAGCCCGGCTCGCGGTGCTGAACACGCGCCAGCGCGAGACCTGCCCGGCGGCCGACCTCGTGGTCGGCCTGCAATGCGGCGGCAGCGACGCGTTCTCGGGCGTCACCGCCAATCCGGCGCTCGGCTTCGCCGCCGACCTGCTGGTGCGGGCCGGCGCCACCGTGATGTTCTCGGAAGTCACCGAGGTGCGCGACGCGATCCACCTCCTCACCCCCCGGGCCGAGACCGAGGCGGTGGCGCGGGCGCTGGTGCGCGAGATGGCCTGGTACGACGACTACCTCGCGCAAGGCGGGGCCGACCGCAGCGCCAACCCGTCCCCCGGCAACAAGAAGGGCGGACTCAACAACATCGTCGAGAAGGCGCTCGGCTCGGTGGCGAAATCCGGCACCAGCGCGATCCGCGGCGTGCTCGCGCCCGGCGAGCGGGTGCGCCAGAAGGGCCTGATCTTCGCCGCGACGCCGGCGAGCGACTTCGTCTGCGGCACGCTGCAGCTCGCCTCCGGCATCACCCTCCAGGTCTTCTCCACCGGCCGCGGCACGCCCTACGGCCTCGCCGAGGCGCCGGTGATCAAGGTCGCGACCCGCACCGAACTCAGCCAGCGCTGGTCCGACCTGATCGACCTCGATGCCGGCAAGATCGCCACCGGCGAGGTGACGATCGAGGAGACCGGCTGGGAGCTGTTTCGCCTGATCCTCGACGTGGCGAGCGGCAGGAAGAAGCCGTGGTCGGACCATTGGGGGCTGTACAACGACCTGACGCTCTTCAACCCGGCGCCGATTACCTGACGATCCACGACACGCCCGGGTCGTTCGCCCGGGCGTGTCGCATCACCGAAAAACCAAACAATCAATAAAGTTGCGGCGAGCGCTGGAAGCACCGCCGCAGGGGAGGACAGCATGAGTTTCGACCGCAGGGCGTTCCTGGCGGCGGGCGCCGCCACGATCGCGGCCAGCGCGGCGCGGGCCTGGGAGCCGGCACAGCGACTGCCCGATCCGGCCGTGGAGATCCTCGATCCGAGCTTCGCCAAGTACCGCATCGGCCTTGCCAGCATCGAGCGCCTCGCCACCGGCTTCCGCTGGGCCGAGGGGCCGGTCTGGTTCGGTGACATGCGGATGCTGCTGTTCAGCGACGTCTCGAACGACCGCATCCTGAAGTGGGACGAGGAGACCGGCGCGGTCACGGTGTTCCGCCGGCCGGCCGACTACGCCAACGGCAATGCCCGCGACCGCCAGGGGCGGCTCCTCACCTGCGAGCACCGCACCCGGCGGGTGACGCGGACCGAGCATGACGGGCGCCTCACGGTCCTGGCCGATCGGTTCGAGGGCAAGCCGCTCAACTCGCCGAACGACGTCGTGTGCCGCTCCGACGACTCGGTCTGGTTCACCGATCCGGCCTTCGGCCCGAACCCGCTCGAGGCCATGGCCTCGCCCGAGCTGCCCGGCACCATCTACCGGGTCGATCCCGCCACCGGGGCGGTCCAGGCGGTCGCCCGCGGCCTGAAAGGGCCGAACGGCCTGTGCTTCTCCCCGGACGAGCGCATCCTCTACGTCATCGAGGCGCGGGCCGAGCCGAACCGCCTGATCCGCGCCTTCGACGTGGCGCCGGACGGCACCGGCCTCTCCGGCGAGGGCCGGGTGTTCTTCGATTGCGGCAAGGGCACCGCCGACGGCTTCCGGGCCGACCGCGACGGCAATCTGTGGTGCGGCTGGGGCATGGGCGAAGCCGAGGACGGCGTCGTGGTGCTCTCGCCTCAGGCCAAGATGATCGGCCGCATCCGCCTGCCGGAGCGCTGCGCCAATCTCTGCTTCGGCGGCCGCGACCGCAACCGCCTGCTGATGGCCTCGACCCGCTCGCTCTACGCGCTCTACGTCAACACGCAGGGGGCGGATCTGGGCTGAGGGCGCACGACTCCCGCACGCCCGCGCTCACCAACGAATCACCTTTCGTGCCCCGCCGTCGAGGTCGTCTCGCGCACCGGCGACAGCAGGTAGTCGATCACCCGCCGCCGCCCGGTGCGGATCTCCACCGTGGCGGTCATGCCCGGCGTCAGCGCCACCTCCTTGCCGTCGGCCTTGATGAAGGTCTGCGACAGGGCGACCGTCACCGGGAAGATCAGGTTCTGGGTCTTGGGCATGCCGGTCACCGGGTTCACGCCCTGGCCGCGCGCCACCGACAGGGCGTCGCTGCCGCCGCCCGCCTCGCGGTCGTCGACCGCGTCGCGCGACACCCGCACGACCTTGCCCTCGATCGAGCCGTAGCGGGTGAACGGGAAGGCGTCGATCTTCACCACCGCCTCCTGGTCGGGGAGGATGAAGCCGATATCCTTGTTCTGGACCTGGGCCTCGACCTCGATCGGCCCGTCGGTCGGCACCACCACCATCAAGGGCTGGCCGGCGGTGACGACCTGGCCCAGCGTCGTCACGGCGAGTTGCTGCACCGTGCCGGAGATCGGGGCCTTCAGCTGCGTGCGCTCGCGCTTGAGCGTCGCCTTCACCACGTCCTGCACCAGGGCGTCGCGCTTCTGCGCCGCTTCCGTCAGCGCCTGGTACTGGCGCGCCACGGTCTCGCTGGTGAGCTGGGTGATGCGCCGCTGGAGCGAGGTGGCGGCGGCCTTGGCCTCGGTCAGCTGCCCGCGGTCATAGGCGAGATCGGCCGCGACCTGCTCGACCTGCTGCACCGCGTCGATCACCGCCGCCCGCGTACCGGCAGCCTTGGCCACCAGGGTCTCGCGCATGTCGGCGCGCTCCTTCAGTACTGCCTGCAGCCGCAGGCGGGCGGCGATGCTGGCGGTGAAGCGCTCCTGCGTCGCCACCTTCTCGGCGAGCTGCGCCTCGAACGCCTCGCGGGTGGTGACGTACTGGCCGATCTCGGCCAGCATCGCGCCCTCCTCGCGGGCGCGCACCGCCGGGGGGACCGCGGCCGGGAAATCCACCTTGGTGGTGGGCAGGTTCTTCTCCACCGCCGCGATCGTAGCGCGCCGGCGGGCGATCTGCGCCTCGAGCGCCGCGAGGTCGCCCTGGCGCGAGGACAGGTCGGCCTCCGCCTCGGTCGGCTCCAGGGTCAGGAGCACGTCGCCGGCCTGGACCCGGCTGCCGTTCTCGACCGCGATGGTCTGGACCTTGCCGGTGTCGAAGGGCTGCACGACCTTCGAGCGCCCGGAGGGCTGGATGCGTGCGGTGGCGACGGCGTGGATGTCGATCTGGGCGAAGATGCTCCAGACCAAAGCCGCCCCGAACATCAGGCACATCACCCAGGTGAACACCACCGCGTAGGGCGAGGGCGGGGTGTCGAGGATCTCGAGATGGGCCGGCAGGAATTCCTGGTCGGAGCGGTCGTCGGCGAGGCGCCGCACCCGCTCGGAAAGGCCGCGCGGGCTGAAGCGGGCCGGCGGCGGTACCGCGCGCCGCGGGGTGGGCAGGTTGGCGGGCGGGGGGGCGGGTTGCGGGTTGGCGCTCACGCGGCCTCTCCCTGGGCTGAGCCGTGGTCGGATTGCAGGCGCCAGAGGCGGCCGTAGAGCGAGGCCGGCCGCTCGACCAGCTCGCGGTGGGTACCGTCCTCGACGATGCGTCCGTCCTGGAGGGCGATGATGCGGTCGCAGATCCGCACCGCCGCCAGCCGGTGGGCGATGATGATGACGGTGCGGCCGCGCACGATGTGCTTCATGTTCTCCTGGATGATCCGCTCGCTCTCGTAGTCGAGGGCCGAGGTCGCCTCGTCCAGGATCAGGATGCGCGGGTTGGTGGCGAGCGCCCGGGCGATCGCCAGCCGCTGGCGCTGCCCGCCCGACAGGTTGGCGCCGCGCTCCTCGATCGGGGTATCGTAACCGAGCGGCAGGCGGTTGATGAACTCGTCGGCACCGGCGAGGCGGGCCACCTGCATCACCTGGGCCCGCGACAGGCCCGGATTGGCGAGCGCGATGTTCTCGAACACCGTCTTGTTGAACAGCAGGTTCTCCTGCAGCACGACGCCGATCTGGCGCCGCAGCCAGGCCGGATCGACCTGGGCGATGTCGACGCCGTCGACCAGCACCTGGCCCTTCTCGGGCACGTAGAGGCGTTGCAGCAACTTCGTGAAGGTCGACTTGCCCGAGCCGGACGGCCCGACGATGCCGATGACCTGGCCGGCCGGGATGTCGAGGCTGACGTCCTTCAGCACTTCCGCCGTGCCGGGCTGGTAGCGGAACGACACGCCCCGCACCGTGACTTGGCCCTTGGCCGGCGGCAGGTGGGCCTGCGCCAGCGCCCGTGTCTCCAGCGGGCAGTTGAGCACGTCGCCGAGGCGCTCCAGCGACACCTTGACCTGCTGGAAGTCCTGCCAGAGCTGGGACAGGCGCAGGATCGGCGCAGTGACCTGGCCCATGATCATGTTGAAGGCGATCAGGCTGCCGACCGTCAATTCGCCGTTCATCACCGCGTAGGCGCCGAAGAACAGCACCAGAGCGGTCGTGACCTTGGAGATGTACTGGATCGCGTTCTGGCCGATGCTGGCGACGAGGCCGGCGACGAACGAGGTCTTGACGTAGGCGGCGAGCCGCTCCTCCCACTGGCTCTTGAGGGTCGGTTCGACCGCGAGCGCCTTGACGGTATGGATGCCGACCACCGACTCGATCAGGAATTGGCTCGACAGGGCCGAGCGGTTGAACCGCTCCAGGGTCTTGTCGCGCAGGATCGGCCGCAGCAGCACCGCCACCAGGATGTAGCAGGGGATCGACAAGGTGACGATCAGCGCGAGCAGCGGCGAGTAGAAGTACAGGATGGCGAGGAAGAGCAGCGTGAACGGAATGTCGATCGCCGAGGTGAGGGCCTGTCCGGTGAGGAAGTTGCGCACCGTCTCGAGCTCGCGCACCCGGGCGACGGTCTGGCCGGCGGGCCTGGTCTCGAAATAGCCGAGGGGCAGGCGCATCAGGTGGTCGAACAGCCGCGCGCCGAGCTCGACGTCGATGCGGCTCGCGGTGTGGGTGAGGATGTAGCCGCGCAAGTATTGCAGCACGACGTGGAACAGGCCGAGCACCACGAGGCCGACCGCGACCAGCGTCAGGGTCGAGTAGCCGCGATGGACCAGGACCTTGTCGATGGTGATCTGGAAGAAGATCGGTGTGATGAGGGCGCAGAGCTGGATGAAGAGCGAGGCGACCAGCACCGTGGTGAGCGGCTTGCGGTAGCGCCAGATCGAGGGCACGAACCAGGTCAGGCCGAAACTGTGGAGCGCCGTCTGGAGGTTGGCCCGGCGCGCGACGAGCACGATGGTGCCGGTCCATCGGGCCAGGAACGCCTCGGCCGCGACGTGCTCGGCGGTGCGGGCGACCGGGTCGATGATCCTGAGCTTGCCGTCCTCGAAACGGCGGCCGAGGACGACGAAGCGCCCGTCGTCGACTTCCAGGATCGCCGGGAGCGGGATGGTGTCGAGGCGCGCCGGCTTCTGGTTCTGCAGCAGGCGGCCCTTGAGGCCGAGCCGGCGTGCGCCGCGCACGATGTCGGTGGCGCCCATGACCGTCTGGCCGAGGCCGAGATCGTGGCGGACCTGCGCCGGCTCGCAGGGGATCTGGTGGAACGAGGCGACGAGGGCGAGCGCGCCGAGGCCCGAATCGGGCCGTGCCGCCGGCAGCTCCGCGGGTCCAGGACCAGCTTGGCCGGGGCTGGCCTGTGCGGCCGCGTCTTGCACCATGTTCCGTTCCCCCACTCCTCGGCCATGCCGACGTCGGCTTCACGCCACGCTCCATTCCCGAGCAGCAACGTATACGAGAATTGCACCGTTCATGACCAGCTTGGAGCAATCCGAAGGCCGCAATGGCTCAGCATGGATTGCAGGCCGCGAGTGTTTCGCGCCGGCCGTGTCGGGAAACGTCTTCGTCAGGGCCAATGATGGTTTCATGACAGTCCGGTGGACGATCGCCCCCAAGCTCTGCCTGCTTCGGGGCGGTGGCGCAGCGCCGGCGGGTGGCGGGGCGCCCGGTTTCTGATCTCGGGCGGAATTGTCGCGCGGGCTCCGCGGGGTCGCGCGCCCGCCGCGCGGTCGGACGGGTCCTGCTTCCGTACGGCACACGATAGCGGCAGGCCGATGCTGGGCGAGCGGTCCAAGCTCCCCCTGTCCCGGACGATTGAAGCGACGTGGAAGGAGATCCGGGATCCGGGAGAGAGCTGCCGCGAAGCGGGTCCGCTGACACGGCCCTGCACCACGGCCGCGTACCGTTCTTCTCCGGAATTTCCGGTGCTTGCCACGCATCGGCCTGCCGACAAACGCAGCGGTTGCGCACGCGCGTTCCCTGGCGCTTTCCGCCGCCTGCCGGCCCGCTTCCTGCATGAGGGCGCAGATCGATCACGAGGACAGCGCGTGCCGGTACCTCCCCATCGCGACGACCCGGGCACGCCGAGGCTGATGTCGTCACCATGAGCATCGTCATCCTGGGTGGTGCCGGCTTCGTCGGGCTGAACCTCGCCGACGCCCTGCTCGGGCGCGGCATCGCCGTGCGGCTCGTCGACCGGGCGCCGCCCCCGCCACCCCTGCTGGGGGCGCTCGCGGCCCGGCCCGGTGCCCTCTCCCTCGACCTCGGCGACGTGACCGACCCGGCCTGCCTGGACGCGGCGATCCGGCCCGGCACCGACGCGGTGGTGATCGCCGCCGCGGTGACGGCGGATGCCGCCCGGGAGGCGGCGGATCCGGGCACGATCCTTGCCGTCAACCTCACCGCCCTGGTGCCGATCCTCGAGGCCTGCCGCCGGGCCGGGGTGCGCCGGGTGGTGAACCTGTCCTCGGCGGCAGCCTACGGAAGCGTGCAGGGAGAAGTCCTGTCCGAGGACCGTCCGGCGCAGCCGGAGAGCCTCTACGCCGTCACCAAGTTCGCGTCGGAAGCCGTGCTGGCGCGGCTCTGCGGCCATTGGGGCCTCGACGGGGTGAGCGTGCGCCTGAGCGCGGTGTTCGGCCCGTTCGAACGCGACACCGGCTTGCGGGATACGTTGAGCCCGCAGGCGCAGATCTGGGCCGCCGCCGAGGCCGGTACCCCGGCCCTGCTGCCGCGACCCGGCCGGCGCGACTGGCTCTACGCCCCCGACGCCGCCGAGGCCGTGGGGCGTCTGATCGCGGCGGAGCGCTTGAGGTCCCGGCTCTACAACGTATCGAGCCCCGCCGTCTGGCCGGTCCTGGCCTGGGGCGAGCGGGTGGCGCGTGCGCGGCCGGGTCTCGTCTGCCGCCTCGTCGCACCGGGCGAGACAGCGACGATCTCGCTGCACGGCGACCGCGACCGGCCGCCTCTCGCCACCGACCGGCTGCGCGGCGAACTCGGCTGGGAGGCGGCGCACGGCCTCGAAGCCTCGGCGGACGCATTTCTGGCCTGGCAGACGCGATTGCGGGAGAAATTTTCGTGAGGCTCGACGGCAAGGTCGCGGTGGTGACGGGGGGCGGCTCCGGCATCGGCGCCGCGACGGCACGGCTCTTCGCCGAGGCCGGCGCCCGGGTGGCGGTGATCGACCGGGACGGCCCGGCGGCGGAGGCGGTGGCGGCCGAGATCGGCGGCCTGGCCCGCCTCTCGGATGTCGGCGATCCCGGCACCGTGGCGGCCGACGCCGCCGCCATCATCGCTGCTCTCGGTGGCATCGACGTGCTGGTGACGGCGGCGGGCTTCTCGGTCGGCGGCACCGTCGAGACCACCGATCCGGCCGACTGGGATGCGGTGTTCCGCGCCCATGTCGGCGGCACGTGGCTCTGGGCCGGACAAGCGGTGCCGTCGATGCGGGGCCGGGGCGGCGGCGCGATCGTCACGGTCGCCTCGCAGCTGGCGCTGGCCGGCGGACGCGGCAACAGCGCCTACATCGCCGCCAAGGGCGCGGTGCTCAGCCTCACCCGCACCATGGCGCTCGACTTCGCCGCCGACCGCATCCGCGTCAACGCCGTGGTGCCCGGCGCGATCGAGACCCCTCTGCTCGCCCGCAGCTTCCGCCGGGCCGCCGACCCGGACGCCGCCCGCGCGGCCTCCGAGGCCCGGCACGCCCTCAAGCGCCTCGGGCAGCCCGAGGAGGTCGCCCGGGCTGCCCTCTACCTCGCCAGCGACGCCTCCTCGTTCACCACCGGCGCAGCCCTGCCGGTGGAGGGGGGCTGGCTCTCCGCCTGAAGGATCTGCATGTCCCTCGACGCTCTCCTCGTCCGAATCCGCGACGAGATCGCCCGCACGGCCCATCCCCGCGCGCCCTGGCTCACCCCCCGCACCGGCCTGGATGGGGAGCCGGCCTACGATGTGATCGTGGTCGGGGCCGGGCAGTCCGGACTCGCCATCGCCTTCGGGCTGATGCGGGCACAGGTGACCAACATCCTGGTGCTCGACCAGGCGCCGAAAGGCCAGGAAGGCCCCTGGCTCACCTATGCGCGCATGCGCACCCTGCGCAGCCCGAAGGATTTCACCGGGCCGGATCTCGGCCTGCCGGCGCTCACCTACCAATCCTGGCACGAGGCCCGCTACGGGCAGGCCGCTTGGGACGCCCTCGACCTGATCCCCCGGGAGGACTGGGCCGCCTACCTGGCCTTCGTGCGCGACGCGACCGACGTGCCGGTCGAGAACCGCGTCACCGTCACCGGCATCGCGCCGGCGGACGGGCTGCTGGCCGTGACCGACGCGGACGGCACGGTGCGCTACGCCCGCAAGGTGGTCCTCGCCACCGGCCAGGAGGGGGCCGGCTCCTGGGCGATCCCCGAGGTGCTGGCCGACCTGCCGGCCGGTCGCGTCGCCCGCACCGACGACCCGGTCGATTTCGCGGCCTTCGAGGGCCAGCGCGTCGCGGTGATCGGCGCCGGCGCCTCGGCCTTCGACAATGCGGCGACGGCTTTGGAAGCCGGCGCCGCCGAGGTCACCCTGCTCTGCCGGCGCGCGGAGGCGCAGGTGGTTCAGCCCTATCGCTGGCTCACCTTCGCGGGCTTCCTGCGCCATCTCGGCGACCTCGACGATGCCTGGCGCTGGCGCTTCATGAGCGCGGTGATGGGCCTGCGCGAGGGTTTCCCGCAGGCGACCTGGGACCGCTGCGCCCGGCATCCGAACTTCCGCTTCCGCCCCGGCGCGCCCGTCCGCGCGGCGCGGATGCAGGGCGGCGCGGTCCTCCTCGATACGCCGCAGGGCACGGTCGCCGCCGATCTCGTCATCGCCGCCACCGGCATCGCCATCGATTACGCCGCGCGGCCCGAACTATCAGCGTTTGCTCACAACATCGCCACCTGGGGTGACCGCTACGCCCCGCCGCCGGAGGAGCGCGACGACCGCCTGTCCACCTATCCCTATCTCGGCGACGACTACGCCTTCGCCGAGCGCGAGCCCGGCCTGACGCCGTGGATCACCGACATCCACCTGTTCGGCATCGCCTCGACGGTGAGCCACGGCCCGTCCGGCTCGTCGATCAACGCCATGACGACCGCCGTGCCGCGCCTCGTCTCCGGCCTCACCCGCGGACTGTTCACCGCCGACCTCGACCGGCACTGGGCCGACTTCCGCGCCTACGACGTGCCGCAGGCGGTTCTGCGCTGAAGCCCCCGGACGCCCCGTGCTGGAACGCTCCTTGCTAGACGTCCGGCCGACCGACCAGGGATGCAGGAAGGGATGGGCGTGACGAAGACCAGCATGCGGATGGGCGGCCTCGCCGGCGCCCTCATCGTCGCGCTCGCGGTGGGGGCGGCGCCGGCTCTGGCCCAGAGCCGGGCCGAGACCCTGCGCTACGTCACGGGCGCTTCGGTCAACACCCTCGACCCGACGATGCCGGGCACCACCCGCGAGGCCTTCGCGATCAGCCTCAGCACCTACGACCGTCTCGTCACCTTCGGCCGCAAGAAGCTCGGCGACAACTGGGTGTTCGACCTCGACACCATTCGCGGCGAGCTGGCCGAGCGCTACGAGGTCAGCCCCGACGGCCTGACCCTCACCTTCTACCTGCGCAAGGACGCCAAGTTCCAGGACGGTACCCCGGTCACGGCCGACGACGTGAAGTGGTCGCTCGACCGCGCCGTCTCGGCGAAGTCGCTCGCCGGGCCGCAGCTCCTCACCGGCTCGCTGACGAGCCCCGGCCAGTTCACGGTGGTCGATCCCCACACCTTCAAGGTCACGCTGCCGAAGCCCGACCGGCTGGCGCTGCCGAACCTCGCCACCGTCTACGCCATCGTGATCAATTCCAAGGCCGCCAAGGCCCACGCGACGCCGGAGGATCCCTGGGCGCAAAGCTGGCTCAAGGACCACGCCGTCGGCAGCGGCGCCTACAGCGTCGACGTGTTCAAGCCCGGCGAGCAGGTCGTGCTGAAGCGGAACGCCGACTGGACCGGGGCGGCGCCGGACAAGCCGGCCGGCTTCAAGCGCGTCATCGCCCAGACCATCCCCGATCCGGCGACCCGCGCCAACCTCGTCGAGAAGGGCGACGCCGACATCGTCATCGACCTCCAGGCCAACGACGCGCTCGCGCTCAAGGAGCGGGGCAAGCTCAAGGTGATCGCCACGCCGCAATTCAACGCGGTCACGCTGATCTCCTTCAACACGAAGATGCCGCCCTTCGACAAGGTCGAGGTGCGCCAGGCCCTCGCCTACGCCCTGCCCTACGACGCGATGTTCAAGGCCGCCCTGTTCGGCCGCGGCAAGCCGCTCTTCGGGGCGACCTGGGGTGAAGGCGATCCGCAGCCGGTCTTCCCCGTCGCCCAGCCGGTGACCCTCGATCTGCCGAAGGCCAAGACGCTTCTCGCCAAGGCCGGGCTGCCGGACGGGTTCTCGACCACATTCAGCTTCAATGTCGGCCAGGCCGCCACCGCCGAGCCGATGGCGGCGCTCATCCGCGAATCGCTGGAGAAGATCGGCGTCAAGGTCGAGATCCAGAAGCTGCCCGACGCGCAGATGTCGACCCAGGTCAGCGAGAAGAAGCTGCCGTTCTTCACCGAAGGCATCGTCGCCTGGCTGCCCTCGCCGGACTACTTCTACCGCAACTTCTACACTGGCAACCAGCGCTGGAACTACAGCTCGATCGACGATCCCGAGATCAACGAGATCGCCGCGAAGGCCCGCTTCGAGCGCGATCCGGCGAAGTACGACGACGACGCCCGGGCCCTCAACCGGCGCAACTTCGCCCTGATGCCGCAGATCCCGATCTGGCAGCCGAACCAGGACGCCGTGATGGCGCAATCGGTCGAGGGCTACACCTACCAGTTCCACCGGCAGGTCGATTACCGCGACCTGTCGCGCAAAGCCGCGGAGAAGTAGGCGGGATGGCTTCCGCCTCCGGCATCGCCCGGCGCACCGGGCGGCGCTTCCTGTCCTCGCTGCCGGCGCTGCTCGGTGTCCTGGTCTTCACCTTCCTGCTGATGCGGGTGCTGCCCGGCGACCCGGCGGTGTTCTTCGCCTCCGGGCCGAATGCCGGCAAGGCGGAGATCGAGGAGATCCGCCGCCAGATGGGCCTCGACAAGCCGGTGCCCGAGCAGCTGGTGCGCTACCTCGGCGACGTCGCCCGCGGCCAGCTCGGCCGCTCGATGACGACCGGCCAGCCGGTGCTGACGGATCTGCGCCAGCGCCTGCCGGCCTCGCTCGAACTCACCTTCACGGCGCTGGTCATCGCGCTGCTGCTGGCGATCCCGCTCGGCATCGCGGCGGCGCTCCGGCCCGGCTCGGCGGTGGACCACGCCGTGCGCTTCCTCTGCGCGCTCGGAGTCTGCGTGCCGACCTTCGTGTCGGGGCTGTTGCTGATCTATGTGTTCTATTACCTGCTCGGCGTCGCCCCCGATCCCACCGGCCGCATCGACGTCTTCGCGGCGAGCCCGCCGGACATCACCGGCTTCCTGCTCGTCGATTTCCTCCTCGTCGGCGACTGGGAGGGCTGGCGCGCCGCGGCGGGGCAGCTGGTACTGCCGGCGCTCACCATGGCGCTGTTCGTGCTGGCGCCGCTCGCCCGCATCACCCGGGCGGCGATGCTGAGCGTGCTCGGCAGCGACTTCATCCGCACCGCCCGCTCGCTGGGCCTGCCGCGCCGGCGGGTGATCGTCACCTATGCCCTGCGCAACGCGATCCTGCCGGTGCTGACCATCGCGGGCATCGTGTTCTCCACCATGCTCGGAGCCAACGTGCTGGTCGAGAAGGTGTTTTCCTGGCCCGGCGTCGCCTCCTACGCCCTCGATGCGCTGCTCGCCTCCGACTACGCACCGGTCCAGGGCTTCGTGCTCCTGATGGCGAGCCTGTTCGTCGTCGTGAACCTCACGGTCGACGTGCTCTATGGCCTCGCCGACCCGCGCGTCTCGATCGAGTGATCCGATGCGAGTGATCCGATGAACGCCGTATCCCCCACCCTCGCGCCCCCGCCCAGCACCTTGCAGCACGCCGGCCACGTCCTGCGCGAGAATCCGCTCACGGCGGTTGCCGCCGCCGGCGCCACGCTGCTCTGCCTCGTGGCCGTCTTCAGCCCCTGGCTCACCCCTTACGATCCCGTCGCCTCCGACGTCTCGGTGGCGCTGCAGCCGCCGAGCGCGGCGCACTGGGCCGGCACCGACCAGCTCGGCCGCGACGTGCTCAGCCGCATCATCGCGGCGACGCGGCTCGATCTCGCCATCGCGCTCTCGGCGGTGAGCCTGTCCTTCGCGCTCGGCGCGGTGATCGGGGGGGTGAGCGGCTATGCGGGCGGGCGGCTCGACCGGGTGGTCGGGCGCCTCGTCGACGTGCTGATGGCCTTCCCGCTCTTCGTGCTGGCGATGGCGCTGGTGGCGGCGCTCGGCAACCGGGTCGAGAACATCGTCGTCGCGACGGCCATCATCAACCTGCCGTTCTACATCCGCTTCGCCCGGGCCGAGGTGAACGTGCGGCGCGACGCCGGCTACGTCGAGGCGGCGCGGGCGGGCGGCGAGGGCCACCTCGCGGTGGTCCTGCGCTTCCTCCTGCCGAACGTCCTGCCTGCCATGGCGGTGCAGATCTCACTCAACCTCGGCTGGGCGATCCTCAACGCGGCGGGCCTGTCCTTCATCGGGCTCGGCGTGCGCCCGCCGACGCCGGAATGGGGCATCCTGGTGGCGGAGGGCGCGCGCTTCATCACCACCGGCAAGTGGTGGCTCGTGGCCTTCCCGGGCCTCGCCCTGATGCTGGCGGTGCTGTGCTTCAACCTGCTCGGCGACGGCCTGCGGGACATCCTCGATCCCCGGATGCGGACCTGATGCAGCCCTCTCTTCTCTCGGTCGAGGACCTGAAGGTCACCTTCGCGACCCGTCGCGGCCCGGTCGAGGCCTTGCGCGGCGTCTCCCTCGCGGTTGCGCCTGGCGAGAGCCTCGGCCTCGTCGGCGAATCGGGCTCCGGCAAGTCCGTCACCGCCTTCGCGGCGGCGCGCCTCCTCGACCGGGCGGGGCGCATCACCGGCGGCCGGGTCCGCTTTCGCGGCCAGGACGTCAGCCGGCTCTCGGCGGCGGACCTGCGGGCGGCGCACGGGTCGGCCATCGGCATGATCTTCCAGAACCCGCGGGCGGCTCTCAACCCGATCCGCACCATCGGCCGGCAGCTCGCCGACGTGCTGGTGGCGGGCGGCCTCTCGAAGGCCCAGGCGCGGGAGCGGGCCCTGGAGAGCCTGGAGGCGGTGCGGATCCGCGACGCCGCGCGCCGCCTCGACGCCTACCCGCACGAGCTCTCCGGCGGCATGTGCCAGCGGGTGATGATCGCGCTGGCGCTGGCCTGCCGGCCGGCGCTCCTCATCGCCGACGAGCCGACCACCGGCCTCGACGTGACCACCCAGAAGACCGTGATGGACCTTGTCGCCCGGCTCACCGCCGAGCGCGGCATGGCGATGATCCTGATCACCCACGATCTCGGCCTCGCGGCGCAGTATTGCGGCCGCATCGCCGTGATGGAGCAGGGCCGCCTCGTCGAGGAGGGCGAGCCCGGAACGCTGTTCTCGGCGCCCCGCCACCCCTACACGAAGCGCCTCGTGGCCGCCTCGCCGACCCCGACCTCCACCCTGGCCGACCTGGTGCCGGAGGGTGCGCGCCCCTCCGCATCCCCGCGACCGGCCCCGGCGCCCGGCACCCCGGCCCTCCTCGAGGTTCAGGGGCTCGGCAAGCAGTTCGGAGGCGCCATGGCGGTGGAGGACGTCTCCTTCTCGCTCCGCGAGGGCGAGAGCCTCGGCCTCGTCGGCGAGTCGGGTTCCGGCAAGAGCACCACGTCGCGGATGATCTGCCGCCTGCTCGATGCGAGCGAAGGGCGGATCCTGTTCGACGGTGAGTCGATCGGCACGATCCCGGCCCGTGACTTCCACCGCTCGCCCCACCGGCGCGCGATCCAGATCGTGTTCCAGGACCCGACCGACAGCCTCAACCCGCGCTTCTCGGCCTTCGACTGCATCGCCCACCCGCTGAAGCGCCTGACCGCCTTGCGCGGCGAGGCCCTGCGCCTGCGGGTGTTCGAGAGCGCCGAGCGGGCGGGCCTGCCCGCCGCCCTCCTCGACCGCTTCCCGCACCAGCTCTCCGGCGGCCAGAAGGCCCGCATCGGCATCGCCCGGGCGATCGCCGTGAAGCCGCGGCTCCTCGTCCTCGACGAACCGACGGCGGCCCTGGACGTCTCGGTCCAGGCCGGGGTGCTGCGCCTCCTCGACGACCTGCGCCGGCAGGACGGCCTCGCCTTCCTGTTCGTGAGCCACGACCTCAACGTGGTGCGGATGATGTGCGAGCGCACCCTGGTGCTCCAGGGCGGGCGGGTGGTCGAGGAGGGCGTCAGCCGCGACCTCTTCCGGACCCCGCGCACCGCCTATACGCGGGACTTGCTGGCCGCGATCCCGCATTTCCGGCCGGGGGCGCCGCGGGGACTCGCGGCGGCGGAGCCGGCGGCGTGAGGTCGACGCGGCGGAGGTGCTCGCATCCCACCCGCGACCTCATCCCGAGGCGCCCGGCGATCGCAGATCGCTGGGCCTCGAAGGAGGCCCCCAGAAGCCTCCGCGATCCCAGAGGCCTCCGCGATCCCAGAGGCCTCCGCGATCCCTGGAGCCCGCCTCCGCGGCTCCGCGATCTGCGATCGCTCCACACCTCAGGATGAGGTCGTGGGTGGGATAGATCCCACGGTCAAAACTCTTCAATCACGAACTCTTGCAGGTTTTTTCTCATGCGCGTGATCCGCACCGCCGCCGCCCAGCTCGGACCGATCCAGAAGGCCGAGGACCGCGACAGCGTCGTCGCCCGGATGATCGCCCTGATGGACGAGGCGAAGCGCCAGGACGCCGACCTGATCGTCTATCCGGAACTGGCGCTCACCACCTTCTTCCCGCGCTGGTACCACGAGGATCGGGCCGAGGCCGATCACTGGTTCGAGCGCGAGATGCCGGGGCCGGCCACCGCCCCGCTCTTCGCCCGGGCGCGCGAGCACGGCATGGCGCTATCCTTCGGCTACGCCGAGCTGACGCCGGAGGGCCGGCACTTCAACACCTCGATCCTGGTCGACCGCGACGGCACCATCGTCGGCAAGTACCGCAAGGTGCACCTTCCCGGCCACGACGAGTTCGATCCCGAGCGCAGCCACCAGCACCTGGAGAAGCGCTACTTCGAGCCCGGCGATCTCGGCTTCCCGGTCTGGCGGATGCTCGACGGCATCCTCGGCATGTGCATCTGCAACGACCGGCGCTGGCCCGAGACCTACCGGGTGATGGGTCTGCAGGGCGTCGAGATGGTGGTGCTCGGCTTCAACACGCCCTCGGTCAACGCGCAGCGCAACGCCGAGGGCATCGAGGAGCGGCTCTTCCACCACCGCCTCTCGGTCCAGGCCGGCGCCTACCAGAACGGGACCTGGGTCGTCGCGGTGGCCAAGGCCGGCGACGAGGACGGACACCACCTCACCGGCGGCACCCTGATCGTCGATCCGAACGGGAAGATCGTGGCGGAACTCCCCGGCGAGGCCGACGGGGTGATCGTCCACCCCTGCGACCTCGACGAGACCCGGTTCGGCAAGGAGACGATCTTCGACTTCGCCCGCCACCGCCGCATCGAGCATTACGGCCGCATCACCGCCCAGACCGGCGTCGTGCTCCCCGAGTGATGTCAGGCGACCGCCACGATCCCGATCGCCATCGCCACCGCGGCCTGCGTCGGGTCGATGACCGGGGTGCCGAGCTCCTGCTCGAGGCCGCGCCGGTGCACCGCCATGCCGGCGCAGCCCATCACGATGACGCCGGCCCCATCCCGGTCGCGCAGGTCGCGGCCGACGGCGATCATCCGGGCGAGCGTGTCCTTGCCGCTCGCGGTCTCGGCGACCGTCATCTCCAGCGCCCGCTCGCCCGCCAGCCGCTCGCTCACGCCCATCTGGCGCAGGGCGCGCAGGTGGCGCGGGATCGAGCGGCTCGCCACCGCGATGACGCCGAACCGGTCGGCCCGGGCGAGCGCGGTGAGGATCCCGCACTCGGCGATGCCGAGCACCGGCCGGTCGGTCGCCTCGCGGCAGACGTGGAGGCCGGGATCGGAGTAGCAGGCGATCACATAGGCGTCGGCGGATTCCCGCCGCACGAGGTCGCGCAGCGGCAGCGCCACCTGCTCGACATCGGCCTGCGACTGGATGCCGAACGGCCCCTCGGCAAGCGTGCGGCAGTCGATGGCGATGCCGGGGCGCACGAGCGGCGCGAGCGCCGCGTCAAGACCGCGCGTGACGGCGTCGTTCGAGTTCGGGTTGATGACGAGGATGCGCCGGTCGCAAGCCCTATCGGTCATCTGCATGGTGGTCCCCTGGTGTGGCAGGCCTCGAGCCTAGCAAGTTTCGGGCGCGAGGCCCGTCACGGTTCGGCTGCTGTCAGAAGCGCCGCTTCGATGAAGGAGATGCGGGACATGCCGCGAGCCTCAGCCGCCGCGTCGGTCAGGCGCAGGAGCGCCGCGTCGATCATCAGGTCGACGCGTGCCCGGTGCCGGATCCGGCGCGATGATCTGGATCAGGCCGCCTTCCATCATCGCCATGGCCTCGGGATCGGCACACAAATCGGCCAAGCTGCGCGCGGGAGGCAGCGGATCGCCCTCGGCACGCATGACGGCCAGATGGCCGGACAGGGCCTCGCGCCCGCTAGCGATGGCGGCCTCGAAGGTCTCACAACTAGACACCTTGCCCGGCTTCGTCGGATGCTTGAAGTGGCGATCGCTGCCTGTGGTGGAATGCCAGACCCAGCCGTCCCGCTCCAGTTCGCCGATCAGATCCCTGGAATCCATCGGCAGCCCCGCGCGTCCCACCGGGCGCGATCATGACACGGGCGGGCGACCTGCCGGAAGGCATTCCGAACGCCCACTCCCTCCTCCTCTCCGCGAGCCAGAGCGTGACGCGTATGTCCGATTCCACATTGCCCACCTTCGACACCGTGATCCGCGGGGGCACCGTCGCAACCGCGAGCGACGTCTTCTCCGCCGATCTCGGCATCAGCGACGGCCGGATCACCGCGATCGGCCTCGATCTCGCCCCCGGCCGGCGGGAGATCGACGCGACGGACAAGCTGGTGCTGCCGGGCGGGGTCGACAGCCACGCCCATATCGAGCAGCTCTCGGCCTCCGGGCTGATGAACGCCGATACCTGGGAGAGCGCCACCCGCTCGGCGGCGCTCGGCGGCACCACCAGCGTCATCGCCTTCGCGGCCCAGCATGTCGGCATGGATCTGGCGAAGGTCGTCGAGGATTACACGGCGCTGGCTCGGGCCGGCGCGGTGATCGACTACGCCTTCCACCTCATCATCGCGGACGCGACCGAGAAGGCGCTGACGCAGGACATCCCGGCGCTGGTGCAGGCCGGGCATTCCTCGCTCAAGGCGTTCATGACCTATGATCGCCTGCGGCTCGCCGACGAGGCCTTGCTCGACCTGATGGCGGCGGCCAAGGAATCGGGCGCGCTCGTCTGCGTCCACGCCGAGAATCACGGGCTGATCGCCTTCGCGAGCCGGCAGCTGCTCAAGGAGGGCAAGACGGCGCCGAAGTACCACGCCGCCAGCCATCCCCGCCTGTCAGAGTCGGAGGCCTTCGAGCGGGTGGTGCGGTTCTCGCAGTTCCTCGACCAGCCGGTGATGATCTTCCACGTCTCGACGGAGGAGGGCGCCGCGATCCTGCGCCGGGCCCGCGGCGAGGGGGCCAAGGTCTATGCCGAGACCTGCCCGCAATACCTCTTCCTCACCGAATCCGACCTCGACCGGCCGGGCCTGGAGGGGGCGAAGTGGATGTGCTCCCCGCCCCTGCGCGAGGCCCGCGACCAGGAGGCGCTGTGGCGCGCCCTCGATCTCGGGGACCTCCAGACCGTCTCCTCCGACCACGCGCCCTACCGCTACGACGAGACCGGCAAGCTCAAGGCGGGCCCCGGCGCGACCTTCAAGGAGATCGCCAACGGCATGCCGGGCCTGCAGATGCGTCTGCCGCTCCTGTTCGACGCCATGGTGTCGGGCGGGCGGCTCGGCCTGCGGAAATTCGTCGAGATCACCGCGACGGCGCCGGCCCGGATCTACGGCCTCGCCAACAAGGGCTCGGTGGCGGTGGGCCAGGATGCCGACCTCTGCCTGTGGGATCCTTCACGGCGCGTGACGCTCTCGGACGAGATCGTCGAGGACCGCACCGGCTTCACGCCCTATGCCGGCCGTACGGTGACCGGCTGGCCCGAGACGGTCCTGTGCCGCGGCCGGGTCATCGTGGAGGGTGGCGCGGTCACGGCGGAGGCCGGCAGCGGCGCGCCGATCAGCCGAGGCTAGCCGTCGGAACATCCGACGGGCCTCCCGGTTGCGCCAGCGGGGCCATGCTCGCCCCCAGCATGGAGGCCCGCATGACCGACCTGCACAACGCCGTCGTGGTGCTCACCGGCGCCTCGAGCGGCATCGGCCGCGCCGCCGCCCTGGCCTTCGCCCGGCGGGGCGCCCGGTTGGTGCTGGCGGCGCGCCGCCGCGACGCCCTGGAGGAGGTCGCGGAGGCCTGCCGGCGCCTGGGCGCGGAGGCGATCGCCGTGCCGACGGACGTGACCGAGCCGGAGGCCGTGCAGGCCCTGGCCGACGAGGCCGAGCGGGTCTTCGGCGGCATTGACGTCTGGATCAACAATGCCGGCACCGGGGTGTTCGGCCCCTACCAGGACGCGCCCCTCGACCTCCACCGCCTGACCATCGCCGTGAACCTGTTGGGGGGCATGCACGGCGCCTACGCGGTCCTGCCGGTCTTCCGGCGCCAAGGCCACGGCACGCTCATCACCAACATCTCGCTCGGCGGCTGGGCGCCGGCGCCGTTCGCCGCGGCCTACACGGCGAGCAAGTTCGGGCTGCGCGGCTTCACCGCGGCGCTGCGACAGGAACTGCGCCGGCACCGGCACATCCATGTCTGCTCGGTCTTCCCGGCGATGATCGACACGCCCGGGCTCGACCACGGTGCCAACGTCTCGGGCAAGCGCATCGATGCCGGCCCCTTCGTCTACGCGCCCGAGGACGTGGCCGAGGCCTTCGTGCACCTGGCGCGCCATCCCCATGACGAGGTCGCGGTCGGCTGGCCGGCCCGGGCGGCGCAGGCTGCCTACGCCCTCGCGCCGGGCCCGACCGAGCACCTGATGGGCATCGCGATCCACCGCGCCCTCGACCGGGCTCGGCCGGCACCGGTGACCCACGGCGCACTGCGCGCGCCCCTCGACGATCGCCGCAGCACGAGCGGCGGCTGGCGCGCCCGGCACGGCGTGCCCTCCGCCCGGCGCCTCAGCACCGGCCTCGGCCTCGCTCTCGGGGCAGGCGCACTGCTCCTCGCCGCGAACGCGGCGGCGAGGTCGCGGTGACGGACGTCGTCGCGATGACAGCGGGCCGTTCATCCCCTGCTCACTCCCGCCGGGCTTCATGGACCGGGCTCGCCGAATCGGATTAAGCTCGCGGCCTGGATCAAGGAGCCACCCCACTGCCAATTGCCGAACCGACGGCCCCGGCTTCGTCCTTCCAGGCCGCGCCGGCGCAGGCGTCACGTCGCAGCCGGTTCTGGAGCGTGATCCAGGCGACCGAGTCCCTGCGCGCACGGCCCTGGCTCGGCGACCTCGTGGCACTCGGTGCCACGGCCGTCGCCCTCGGCGTGCGGCTGGCCGTCGACGACGTGCTGCCGCCGGGCTTTCCCTACCTGACTTTCTTCCCGGCGGTCATCCTCACCACGTTCTTCTGCGGGCTGCGCGCTGGCATCACCTGCGCGACGTTGAGCGGGCTGTTCGCCTGGTACTTCTTCCTGCCGCCGAGCATGGGCTTCATCGTCTCGGCGCAGTCCGCGCTGGCGCTGGCCTTCTACGTCTTCATCGTCGCGGTCGACATCGCGCTGATCCACATCATGCACACGGCGAGCGCGCGGCTGCGCCGCGAACGCACGGTCACGGCCGGGCTCTACGAGCAGCAGCGGACCATGTTCCAGGAGCTGCAGCACCGGGTGGCGAACAACATGCAGTTCGTCGCCGCGCTCTTGACCTTGCAGAGGCGGCGGGTCGGCAACGACCCTCAGGCGGCTCTCGCCGCCCTCGACGAGGCGCGGGTGCGGCTCGAGACGATCTCGCGCATCCACCGCCGGCTCTACGACCCGGGCCGAATCAGCCTGCCGGTCGACCAGTACCTGCAGGAGCTCTGCACCGACCTCCTCGACGCGACGGGCGCCCGCAACATCGTCTGCCTGGTCGATGTCCCCCCGGTGCGCTTCGACCTGACGCGGCTCACCACCCTGTCGCTCCTGATGGTCGAGGTGGTGACCAACGCCCTCAAGCACGCCTTCCCGGACGGCGCACCCGGGACGATCACCATCCGCCTGGAGGCGACCACGCCGGAGCGGATGGCGCTCACCATCGCGGATGACGGGCGGGGCATTCCCGCCGGATTCGATCCCGAGACGAGCCGCAGCCTGGGCCTGCGCATCGCGCAAGGGCTGGCGGCCCAGCTCGACGGCACGCTCACCTATGGGGGCGGGGCCGGCACGGTGGTGCGGCTGGACTTCGCCGCCGCGTCGCCGACGGTCTAGGCGAGACGCAGCAGCAGCACCAAGGCGGCGACGATCAGCACCGCGACGGTTGCCAGGATGCCGCCGCCCCGGCAGGCATATTGCCGGGGAGAGTTCGCCGGCGCCGTCATGCCGAACGGGTGCAGCACCCGGCCGACCAGCAGCACGAGGAGGAGGCCGTGCACCAGGGCCCGGCTCGCCCCGTGCGCCTCGAGCAGGCCGACGAGGAGCAGGATGAGCGGCACGTACTCGGCGAAGTTGGCTTGGGCGCGGGAGCGGTGCAGCAGCACGGCATCGCCGCCATCGCCGTGCAGCACGTTGGCGGAGAGGCGCCGGGCCATCACCCAGCCGGAGAGCCCGGCGAACAGGAGCGCCAGCACGGCCCCGTAGGCGGCGGTCAGCGACGGGAACACCATGGCCAAGTTCTTCCTTCGTCACGCCTTCCTTCAGGCGCGGGTGGGTTCGTGAATCGGGCAGCCGTTGTGCCGGGCCCGGAAGCCGGCCGAGCACGGATAGACGGCGCGGCGCGCCCGCATCACCGAGCCGAGGGGCCGGTGCGCCGCGATCCCGTGCCATGGGCTGAAGGCGAGGCCGTCATCGAGGCAACGGACCTTCTCGTCGCTCCAACTCTCCTGCGGCGGGACGGTGATCCGGGCGACCGGCACGTAGGGGCTCTCGTGCTCCGGCCAGGGCTTCGAGGCGTCCTCGACCGGCATCGTCTCGCGATTCGTGAGGAGCTGGGCGCGCAGCTCCCACACGCCCTCGTGGGCGGAGAAGAACGCCGAGACCGCCTCGCGCAGGCCATTCGGCTTGTCGTTGACGTCGAGCGACGCACCGGTCAGCGCGGTGAGGCCCGGCGAGACCGGGGCCACTGCGACCTTGGCGACGTAGCCACCCCAGCGTAAGGGGGCCTGGCTGTAGAAGGTCTCGCCGAGGATGTGCGTCTCGGGATGGCCGCCGAGGCTGATCAGCGTCGCGCTCTTGCCGCCCACCGCCTCAAGGGCGGTCTCGACGCCGCGGAGTGCCGCGGAAAGGACCGTCTTGAATACCTGCGGCGTATCGGTGGTGGCGGCCAGGAGCTTCAGGCTCTTGAGGAACGCCTTGGCGTCCGGCGCCGTGAAGGCGGGGGCGTTCGCCATCACGAAATCCTGGGCGTCACCCTCCGCCCCCGGCAGCCGCTCGCCAGGTACGCCGATCACCTTCACGGCAAGGCCGCGCGGGGTCGAGACGCTGTCGTTCAGGATGTCGCCAGGATTGGTCGAGAGCCGCAAGATCACGTCATACGTGCCCGGCGTCGCGAACAGGCCCTGCGCCAGCGATGGGGGAAGATCCGGCAGCACCGTGAACCGGCCGGTCAGGAGGCCATGGCTCTTGGCATGGACGCTGCGCACCGCGTGGCCGTAATCCTTCAGCGTCGTCTCCTGGATCGTCTCGAAGACGCGGATCATCTCCGCCTGCACCTCCTCTTCATCGGGATGCATGCTCTCCAGGGAGGGATCGAAGCGGATCGGCGCCTGCATTCCGGGGTGTACCTTGCTCGTCTCGGGACGCTCAGGCGCGTCGCTGCGTCAGCGGCAACGGCGCCGCTCCGCTGGTGTTCCGTTGCGCTTCGATTCCCGTCGCGACGCTGCGGAGCGGCCCGGCATCGTGGTCATCTTGCCGCCGCGCCGAATCCGGGATGGAGGACGGGACGAGTCGCGCGCGCGGGAGAACCGAGCGGGAGAACCGATTAGTCTCCTTCGGCGTGTCAAAGGCGAAGCGCCAGAAAAATATCCTACAAGAACGGGAATCGGTAGTCGTATTATTCTAAATCCTGGCACCTCTTTGGGAGGTGCGTTCATTGACGGCGAGGGCATCGCCCGGCTTGAATGTGCCCGGGGAGCGACACCGTGCGTGCAGCCGGATCTCGCGACCACACGCATCCCCTGCGAACCACCTAGCGGGCGCCGCTCGCCCCTCACCGAGGAGCCCTGTTCCATGCCCGCCGCCGTCAAGACCCGCACCCTGGTCGAGCGCAGCCGCTACCTGGCCTGGAACGCGCTGACGGTCCTCGTCTTCCTCATCCTGACAGCCTACGTGGCGCGGGCGGAGGAGGTGGTGCTCACCGCCATCGCCGGGTAGCTGGGTTCGGCTGATCCGACGCCTAAGGTTTCGCTCCATCGGGCACGATTCGGGGATCCCGGCTCGGATTGGGATGACGAAGGAGGGTTTGAACTCCGTCGACATACGCGAACAGGCTCTGGGTGGCCTGAGGTTCAGCCATTACGGGATCCTCCCGGGTGAATGGCGGTCGGGTTGAAGCGCGGTCGCAACGACGATCCGGTGAGCGGTCTCCGAATGTCCGATCCCGAGATCGTATTTCCCTGCTGCACCCGCCACAAAGCCATCACCATCGGCCAAGCTGAGAACCGCCCTGCCCGCGCCTTCTCGGTGAGGTCGCGCAGATAGGCACCCGGCACGGCGATCGCCGGCCCGCGCTGCAGGATGCCCGCGACCACGACCGCCGCCTGTTCCTCGCCCATCGCCTCGACCGCGGCGTTCCAGGCCAGCGGCGCGATCCCGAGGCTCGCCCGGGCCACCACGGCCGCACCGAGGAAGTCCCGCCAGTTCCCGACTCCGTGCCGGGCGTAGGCCACGATGTCGGGGCAGGCCTCGAGCACCAGCCCCAGTGGCAGGGCCCTGTTCGCCGGCACCACGCTGGCCGTCCGGGGGACCGCGACCTCGTCGTCCTGTCCCCGCAAACCCCGTTCAAGATTCTGGAAAGACTCAGGTTTTGAACTCTGATGGTGGCAGCCGGCCTGGGACTCACTGGCGTCCGTTTCTTGGAATTCGATCGAGTCCGCCAGGCACTTATCCACTGCGGCGCGCAAGGTCCGCAATCCCGTTGCGATCTCGGCCAGGACCGCGTTGCCGGCCGAGCGCGGCGGCATGGCGCCCGCTCCCTGCAACTGTGCCTCGATCCCGTCCCACGCGCCGCTCAGTCCCGTCTCGCGGGCGAACGCGACGATCTTCCCGATGTCCCGGCGCAGGAGCGAGATCTCCTCGCGCAGGAGCGTCCGCGCCTTGGCGGCGGCCCGCACCTCGGCGGCCAGCGCCTCGAATTCGCTCGCCCGCGCCACCAGAGGCGAGAGGTCGAAGCCGAAGGCCTGCTCGATATGCCCGCCCTCGCCGCGCCGGGCGTAGCGCTTGCCGTTGGGGCTGTCGCGCCGGATCACCAGGCCGGCCTCGACGAGCTGGCTCAGTGCCCGCCGGAGCGTCGTCGGCGACGGCCCGTGCGCCCGCACCGACAACTCGCGGTTCGAGGGGAAGACCACGAGGTCGGGCCCCGGCGTCAGGGCGGTCCCGGGATGGAAGCTGAGGAGCGCCGAGAGCACGGCGAGGGCCCGGTCCCCGAGGCCGAGGCGCTGCTTGGCCTCGGTCAGGTGGCGGAATGTGCGCCACTTGTGGCTGACGGTCTCCTCCGGGCAGGCTTTAGCCGCCGCCTGCGCTGCCATCATGGCGAGCGACAGCGGCCGCCGCCCGAAGGGCGTCGATGGTTGGGTCTGGGTCATGGCTGTGCCTGTCGTCAGGCAACAGAAAAGGGTTCGCCGAATCGGCGCCACGCTTGACAGAATGTGCCGGATTTGATTCTCTCAGGCTGCCAGGCACTAAGAGAAGGGCTTCCGGGGCGTCGCTTCGGGGGCCTTTTTCTTTTGCCGGATCGGTCCTTTCCAGGTTCGAGTGAGTGGAACCGCCGTGAGGCGGGATTACGCGTCGCCGCGTGAGCGGGAACTCACTGGGCGGCAGTCACCTGGGGCGGAACCCCGGGATGAGGGAAGGGCTCACGCGGCGCGGCCCCAACACGGGCGGCCCCAGGCCCGTGCGATCTCGCCGGCAATCTCGGCATTCACCGCATCGAGCGCCTCGACCGTCCGGTCATAGGCCTGCCGCGAAGAATTCTCGCGGCCCGCCTCGTAGAGCGTGCGGCCGGCAGCGCCCGCCTCGGCGATCGCAGAGGACAGAGGCACCGCGTGCGTCATCACCTGCTCGCCGAACAGCGCCCGCAGAAGCCCGACGATCTGGGTCTGCGGCCCATCATTCGGCTCGTAGCGGGTGACGAGGTAGCGCAGGAAATCGTGCCGCTTCTCGCCACCGGCGTCGCGCAGCACGGCGCCGAGGAGATCGGCGGTCATCCGCAGCGAGCCGGACATGCCGGCGAGATCCAGCATCTGCGGCTGCACCGCCACCAGGATGCCGGTCGCGGCGGAGAGCGCCCCGAGGGTCAGGAGGCCGAGCTGGGCTGAGCAATCGACCACCACCACGTCGTAACGCTCGGATACGCCCGCCAGCGCCCCGGCGACGCGGCCGACGGTGTTCTCCGGGAGAGCGCCGTGCTCGCAGGCCATCAGCTCGAGGTGGCCGGGCACCAGATCGATGCCGGGAAAGTGCGTCGGGCGCAGGATCTCGGTCAGCGGGCGCTCGGCCCCGTCGCGCCGCACCGCGCCATAGAGCGTCTGGCTCAACCCTACATCGAGCTCCGGCCGGCAGCCGAACAGGCCCGAGAGCGCCGCCTGCGGATCGAGATCGACGGCGAGCACCCGAAAGCCCTGCAATGCCAGGTACTGCGCCAGGTGCGCCGCCGCCGTGGTCTTGCCCGAGCGCCCCTTGACGGTGGTGACAGCAATAATCTGCAGGTGCTCCCCCGCCCGCCGGTGGCGCAGGTAGCCCGGCCGCGTCCGCGCCAGGCGCCGGCGCAGGTCGTTGATCTGGCCGAGGGTGAACAGCCGCCGGCCGGCCGGCCCCTTCTCGGGCTCCAGCGCCTCGTCGGAGAGGATCAGCTGGCGCAGATAGGCGTCGGTGATGCCGATCAGCCGCGCCGCCTCGCCGGTCGGGAAGCGCCGTAATTCGCGCCGGGCCGCCGGCGGGGTGAACCGCCCGCCCGCCCGCGCGAGCTGGCGCGTCAGGGCCTCGGCATGGGCCGCGATCACGGCGTCGAACGGCGCGGGGGAGGCTCGCTTCCGCCCGACGATTCGACTTTCGGCCGCCTTCGACATCTACGCTTTCGAGCCTCATCCGACCACCTGGGCGTAGTTTGGCGGAGTCAGCCGACGGAGAGTCAAGCGTTAAGCCCGGGCCCCTCCGATTCAGGAGTCGACAACCTTTTCTCCACAGGAGTCAGGCGTTTCGCGGCGGATGCGGTGGTACCGAACCGCCGAATCGTGCGTTGGCCGGGAATCAATTTCCGGCTCGCAGGCGGTCGAGCAGCGTGGAATCGGCGTAGCCGTCCGGCACCAGCCCCTCGGCGGCCTGCCACGCCCGGATCGCCGCCCGGCTGCGCGGACCGATCCGCCCGTCGACCCCGCCGACCGGGTGTCCCTTCGCCTCGAGGACCGTCTGGATCTCTCGCCGCTCGTCGTTGCTGAGCGGACGGTCGCCCCGGGGCCAGGCCTGCACGAAGCCGGGCTCCCCGCGCAGCCGGTCGGAGAGGTGCGCGACCGCCAGCGCGTAGGAGAAGGCGGTGTTGTAGCCGAGCAGCGCCCCGAAGTTCGGCCGAAGCAGGAAGGCCGGTCCGCGGGCCCCGGCCGGCAGAACCAGGCGCGCCGTGTCGGTGTCGATCCCGATCTCCCGGCCCGCCGGTCTGAGGCCGAGCGCGCGCCATTCCGCCAGCGTCCGCGATGTCGTCTCGTCGGCGAGGCGGTAATCGAAGCCCGCCGGCAGCACCACCTCGCCGCCCCAGCCCTCGCCCGGGCGCCACCCCAAGGTCCGCAGGTATTGTGCCGTCGAGGCGAGTGCGTCCGGTGCCGATGTCCAGATGTCGGCCCGCCCGTCGCCGTCGAAATCGAGGGCATGGCGCAGATACGTCGTCGGCATGAACTGGGTGTGGCCCATCGCGCCGGCCCAGGAGCCGGTCAGGCGCTCGGGCGTGGTGCGCCCGAGATCGAGGATGCGCAGGGCCGCCACCAGTTCCTCGGTCCAGGTCGCGGCCCGCTTGTCCCCGGCGCAGGCCAGGGTGGCGAGGGAGCGCAGGACCGGCCGCACCTTGCGCGGATCGTCCAGGACGCTGCCGTAGCCCGATTCGATGCCCCAGATCGCCACAAGCACGTGACGGTCGACGCCGTAGGCGGCCTCGATCGCCGGCAGGCTCGCCTCGGATACGAGCTTCGCCCTGCCGTCGGTCACCGCTTCCTCGCTCACCGCGGCGTCGAGATAGGCCCAGACCGGCTTCTCGAACTCCGCCTGCTTGCGCGTCGCCGCCAGCACGTCCGGATCGGCGGCAAGTCCGGAGAGCTGCGCCTCCGCCAGGGCCGGCGTCACCCCCTGCTCCCGCGCCCGGGCGACGAGGCCGGGCAGGCAGGCGGCCATCGCGGGGTCTTCCGCCGACGGCGTCTGCGCCAGGGCGACCGGCGCCGCGAGCAGCCACAGGAGTGCGACCGGCACCCGCATCGAAGAGCCTCCGTGATGGTGGTCCGGGAAGAGTGCGGCCGGATCGTCCCGGGTCAACCCGGGTCCTTCAAGGCTCCGGCAGGGCGAAGACCGTGAGCTGGCCGCCCGCGGCGGTGTACTGTGCCAGGCCCGCATAGCCGCCGACGGCGCCCGATCCCTCGGCCGGGTCGGTGAGGCCCGCCGCGAGCCCGATTCCGGCCCAGCCGCCGATGCCCGACAGCACCGCCACGTATTGCCGCCCCTGATGCATGTAGGTCGTGACGTTGCCGACGATCCCCGACGGCGTCTTGAAGCGGTAGAGTTCCCGGCCGGTCTCGGCATCGACCGCCTTCAGGTAGCCTTCGAGGGTGCCGTAGAACACCACCCCGCCGGCGGTGGCGAGGGCCCCCGACCAGACCGAGAACGGCTCCGGGATCGACCACTTGATCTGCCCCGACAAGTTGTCCCAGGCGATGAAGGCGCCGGTGCGATCGGTCCCCGGCGGCGGATGCAGCGTCAGCGTCGCGCCGACATAGGGCTGCCCCGGCGTGTAGGTGACGTGGAACGGCTCGTAATCCATGCACATGTGGTTGGTCGGCACGTAGAACAGGCCGGTGCGCGGCGAGTAGGCGGCGGGCTGCTGGTTCTTGGCGCCGAGCGCCCCGGGGCAGATGCCCTTCACGGTCTCGTCCTCCCCGGCCGTGCCCGGGGCGTAGCGCGCGTCCACCACCGGGCGGCCATAGGTCGGGGAGGCGCGGTCGAGGTCGATCCGCGTCGCCCAGTTCACGCTCGGATCGAATTTCTCGGCCACCAGCAGCTCGCCGGTCTCCCGGTCGAGGGTGTAGCCGAAGCCGTTGCGGTCGAAATGCGTCAGGAGCCGTCGCCGGCGCCCCTCGTGCTCCTGCTCCGTCAGGATCATCTCGTTGACGCCGTCATAGTCCCACTGGTCGTGGGGCGTCATCTGGTAGACCCACTTCGCCATGCCGGTATCGGCGTCGCGGGCGATGATCGCCATCGCCCAGCGGTTGTCGCCCGGGCGCTGCGCCGGGTTCCAGGTCGAGGGATTGCCGGTGCCGTAATAGACGAGGTTCAGCTCCGGATCGTAGGAGAACCAGCCCCAGGCGCAGCCACCGCCGGTCCTCCACTGCTCGCCCTCCCAGCTCTTCAGCGAGGAGTTCTCGCCGATCGGGCGGCCGAGTTCCGTCGTCCTCTGGGGATCGACCAGCATCTCGGCATCCGGACCGGTGGCGAAGGCGCGCCACAGGCGCCGCCCCGTCGCCTGGTCGTAGGCGGTGACGTGGCAGCGCGCCCCGTACTCGCCGCCCGACAGGCCGACGATCAGCTTGGTCCCCACCGGCATCACTGTCGCCGTGTTGGTCTCGCCGCGGGTCGGATCGCCGTTCCGCACCGACCACAGCTCCCGTCCGGTCACGGCCTCGAGCGCCACGACGGTCGTATCGGCGAGCTGCAGGAAGATCCGCCCGTCCTGGTAGGCGGGGCCGCGATGGACCGTGTCGCAGCACATCACCGCAACCACGCCCGCCTCCTGCCGCGGCGTGTAGCGCCACAGGATCCTGCCGTCCCGATCGAGATCGAGGGCCGTGACGGTATTGGGGAACGGGGTGTGCACATACATGACGTGGCCGACGACGAGCGGCGCGCCCTCGTGCCCGCGCAGCGCCCCGGTCGAGTAGGTCCAGGCGACCTTCAGCCGGCCGACAGTCTCGGGCGTGATCCGGTCGAGCGCGGAATAGCGCGTGTTGGCGTCATCGACGGTCGGCAGTGCGAGATCCCGACGGGCGGCCCCCTCCCCGGCAAGCGCCGGGCCGAGACCGGCCAGCAGGGCCGCCAGCACCACGAATCTCATGCGTGTCTCCTCCCCGGTCGCGCTGGGTCCCCTGCGTCGGCCGTCATAGTGATGGATGGCCACGCTGGACAAGCGGACCGTCGGTCATGGGCTCCTCCCCTGTTCCGGACGGTTGGAACGACGTGGAAGGAGATCCGGAATCCAGCTCGGGAAGCGCTGCCAAGCGGCTCTGCATGGTGTGCCGTTGCAGACAGGCGGACGCTTCGCGATTGATCGTGCGGATCCCCGATCTTTTTCCGTTGAGGCTCCAGTGCCCGGGAAAAGACAGGAGAGATCGACTGGTGAGGCTCCGCTCAATGGGCAGGTCCTGACACGGCGGCCGTCGGCTCCCTCCGCGCAGCGATGGCCTCGGCGTCACCGGCTGCAGGGCCGAAGACCCTTCGGCAATACGCCACCAGATGATCGATCCGGCCGGCATCGGCCCGGAAGCCGATATGCCCGTCCGGACGCACCAGCACCAGGGCCGGCCGGCCCTCCAGGCCGTAGGCTCCGTGCGCCCTGCCGTCCAGGTCGGAGAGAACGGGGGCGTCGGCGCCCTCGATCATCGGGCCCGCCAGGACCAGCCGCGGCCGCACCCACGGCCAGGGCACGACGGCATCGACGGCGGCGAGCAGCGCGCCGCGCGCGCTCGGCGACCGCCCGTCGAAGCACAGCAAGGTCCAGCCCGTCGTCCAGCCGTCCGGGTTGGTGAGGAACCGGAACAGGGTCGAGGTCTCCCCGCCGGCCGTCACCTCCGCGTCCGGAGCGCGCTCGCCCGGTTTCGGCCCCGGCCGCAGCAGCGTCGTCAGCCCGGACAGGCGGTCCTCGTTCAGGCTGCCCGTCGGGTACGCGACCGCCATCTGCTGCATGTCGTCCGTCCCCTGCAGCAGCGACCCGAGATTCGGCAGCGCCTTCGCGGCGAGCCCCAGCGCCGCGTCGGTGACCGGCCCGCGATAGACGGTCCACCGGAACCCGCGCGCCTGCTGCGCGCTCAAACGGGCGTGCTCGCCGCCCCGCTCGCCGTCGTAGGACTCGAGCACGACCGGCGCCGCCTCGCCCCGCAGCGTCATGGAGAGCCGCCACGCGATCTCGACCGCATCGTGCAGGCCCGCATTCATGCCCTGACCGCCGACGGGCAGGGACAGGTGCCCGGCATCGCCCGCCAGGAACACGCGGCCGCGCGCATAGCCGGGCGAGACGCCGTGATCGAACCGGCTGTGGGTGAGCCATTGCGGGTCGGTCAGCGTGAGCGTGTCGTCCCCCGTCACCTCCCGCGCGACCGCCTGGATCTCGTCCAGGGTCGGGTCGCGGTCCGGTACGCCCGTGTCGTCGGCCAGGAAGAACAGCCGGTGGTAGCCGCCCCAGACCGGCATGACGCCGGCGAAGCCGCGCTCATAGTAGAAGAACCAGAGCTGGTCCGGCTCCATCGAACGCCGCCAGGACAGCCGGGCATCCACCTGCCGGTTCATGCAGTTCGCGAACCGCTCGGGCGCGAAGTCGAGGCCGAGCAGGGGGCGGATCGCGCTGCGGGCGCCGTCCGCGGCGACGAGGTAGCGGCCGCGCCGCCGCTCGTCCGGCGCGTCCTCGCCCCGCCGGAACACCACGGTGACGCCCGCCTCGTCCTGAGCGAGGTCGATCACCGTGCAACCCCGGTCGAGCCGGCCGCCGCGCGCCTCGAACGCCGACACCAGGGTCCGCTCGATCACGTCCTGCCCGCTATAGAGAACCTTGGGATAGGGGCTGGCCACGTCGGCAATGGGGATGGGGGCCGTCGGCGTGCCGTTGACGAAGAAGTTGATGGTGTGGATGGCGTAGGCGTTCTCGGCGAGGACGTCGCGCAGGCCGACGCTGGCGAGCAGTTCCTGAGGCCGCGCCCACAGGTTGTTGGCGCGCGAATACGCCTTGACCTCGGTGCGCTGTTCGAGAAGCAGGCACGACACGCCGTGATGGCGCAGGGCGCAGCCCGTCGTCAGACCGACTGGCCCCGCCCCGACCACGATGACCTCGGCGTCGTATCCCGGCGAAGCGGCGGTGCGGGTCATTCCGGGATCTCCTGCCGTGTGGCCTTGGTGCGGGTGGACTGGGCGACGCTCGACTTGCCGACATTCGACTCGCCGACACGCGACTCGGCGATGGCCGCGATGACGCCGTGGGAGGCGCCGATCCGCTGCTGGAGTGTGCGCAGGAGCGTCGCGGCGGCCTCGACGGCCTCGGGCGACAGCCCTTCGGTCAGCACGTCCGCCCAGAGGTCCTTGCGCGCCATGGCCTGCCCGTAGGCGACCTCGCCGCGCGGGGTCATGGCCACGAGCGGGGCGCGGCGGTGATGGGGATTGGGCTCGAGTCGGACGAGCCCGTCCGCACGCATGTCGTCGACGAGGCGCTGCACCGATTGCCGGGCGAGGCCCATGTTGCGGGCGATGTGGGCGACCGGCAGCGGGGCCGGGGCAAGGGCCACGGCTCCCAGCACCTGCCAGCGGGCGCTGGTCAGCCCGAGGTCCTGGACGAGGGCGTCTCCCGCCTCGATCAGGTCGCCGTTGAGGCGAAACACCTCGATGACGAGGCCGGACAGGGCCCGCCTCGAGCGGTCCGGGTCGGCGGGGCCCGGTCGTCGGGCAGAGTTCATGGAAGCACCTTTCTGCACCAATCTGTCATCATGACAGCAGCCTGTCATGATGGCATGAACGGCATGCCGCCCGTCCGGTTCCCGGCACGGGGCCGCCCGAACGAGGCTGGCGCCGTCGTCGAGGAGGTCGTCGGTCAAGCCGCCGCCGACCACGCACGCAGATGGCGGACGAGCTCCTGCGGCTGACCCGGGACGAGAGCCGACGGCACCGCTTCGGCTCGCGCCTCTTCCGACGGGCCCCCGGGACGGGTTCTCGAGCGCAGCCTGGGCGGGTGCCTCGGTCGGATCATCAATGCGGGCGGCCTGCACGTCGAGGCGATAAGCACTGCGCGGCCGGGAGCGCTCATGAATGTCATCAAGGCCGCTGGGCTAAAATGCCAGTATTTCAATCACGAATTTTCCCCAATAGATTCTTAAAACTGCTGAATTTAATTCTAACTATCGAGAAGGACAATTTAAATTTATCATTATACACGAGAATAAAAGTAACAGGGCGCGCGAGACCAACGTTGAACATTCTGTTGGACTTGGCTGATTCCTCACCGGCTGCGCTTTTGCATCATCCGGATGCCCATGGCGCACGGGAATGAAATGCGGACGCTGTGAGGTTTTCTCACAGGTAGGGGAGCCGATGGTCAATTCCCGAACGGCATGCGGTGTGTCAGCATCTGCATAATCAGAACGGTCCGGGCGAAGCGCCCGTGTTCCGGATCCTCGATGGTTCGGACGACCGCAGCAGGGAGAGACGCGATGGCATGCACCGGCGCATCTGGCCCGTGCCGACGAGACGCCGCGCCCGGCGCGACCCGGCCCCTCAGCACCACGCCCCGATTCCCGTCCACGTCTTCGAGGGATCCCGTCATGTCGCGCCCGACCCGTCGCGTCCTCCTCGCCGGCGGGGCCGCCTGCCTGGCCGCTCCGTACGTGGCCCGTGCCGCCGAGCCGGACTTCCGGCTGAAGCTCGGCAACATCGTCTCGGCGGACCATCCGCTCAACGTCGCCATGGCCCGCGTGCGCGACCGCGTCGCGCGCGAGACCGACGGCAAGGTGATGATCGAGCTGTTTCCCAAGAACCAGCTCGGCTCGGATGCCGACATGTTGAGCCAGCTGCGCTCTGGCGCCCTCGAGCTCTTCGCCCAGACCGGGGTGCTCATGTCGACGCTGGTGCCGGTCGCCTCGATCAGCGGCGTCGGCTTCGCCTTCCCGACCTACGACAAGGTCTGGGAAGCCCTCGATGGCCCGCTCGGCCGACACGTCCGGGGCGCGTTCGAGAAGGCCAACCTCGTCTGCATGGAGAAGTCCTACAATCACGGCTTCCGGCAGACAACCTCGTCCACGAAGCCGATCCGCACCCCGAACGACTTCAGCGGCTTCAAGATCCGGGTACCGCCCTCCCCGCTCTGGACCTCGATGTTCAAGTCCTTCGGGGCGGCGCCGGTCTCGATTCCCTGGGCCGAGACCTACTCGGCGATGCAGACGAGGATCGCGGACGGGCTGGAGCAACCGCTGATCGGGCTGCTCGTCGACAAGATGTACGAGGTGCAGAAGTACTGCTCGCTCACCAACCACATGTGGGACGGGTTCTGGGTGCTGGCCAACCGCAAGGCCTGGGAGCGCATTCCGCCGAACCTGCGCGACATCCTCGAGCGCAACATCAACGAGGAGGCCCTGGTGCAGCGGCGCGAGGTCGAGCACATGAACGCGACGCTGCAATCAAAGCTGCAGACGCTCGGCCTGCAGTTCTTCGAGGTCGAGAACGCCGCCTTCCGGGACCGCCTCGTCTCCTCCGGCTTCTACCAGGAATGGCGCAAGCGCTACGGCGACGAGGCCTGGGGGCTGCTCGAGGCGACGACGGGCAAGCTCGGGTGATGGCGGTGCAGCGCCGCGGGCCTGGCGGCCCTCCGACCCGGCGCGGCGCGAGCCGTCGATTCCGCCCTGGACCGTGGATCCGGGTGGGCTGAAGGCCTGGAGCATCCCTGAGGAACTGATCTGCGAATCCACCCTGTCCTCTCACCCGGAGACCCGAGCATGACCCCGATCGCGAGCCGCTTCGCCGACCTCGACGGCGCGAGCCTGCACTACCTCGATGCCGGCGCGGGCGACGCCGTCGTCCTCGTGCACGGCATCCCGCAGACCTCTCACGAGTGGCGCCACATCCTGCCGCGCCTCGCCCAACGCTACCGGGTGATCGCCCCGGACCTGCGCGGGCTCGGCGATTCCTCGCGGCCCGCCACGGGTTACGACAAGAAGACGCTCGCGCATGACGTCTGGCAGCTCGTGCACGACCACCTCGGCATCGAGCGCTTCTTTCTCGTCGGGCACGACTGGGGCGGACCGGTGGCCTTCTCGCTCGCGGCCCAGCGCCGGGAGGCCGTGCGCCGCCTCGCCATCCTCGACGTGGTCATCCCGGGCGACGGTGCGGATTTCTCGCAGGGTGGCCGGCGTTGGCACCACGCCTTCTTCCGCACCCTCGACCTGCCGGAGGCGCTCTGCGCCGGGCGCGAGGATCTCGTGGTGCGCTGGCTGTTCGACAATTACGGGCACAGGCCGACCGCGATCCCGGAGGCCGATCAGCGCGAGTACCTGCGTACCTACACGACCTTCGGAGCCTTCCGGGCGATGCTCGCCTTCTATCGCGCCCTGCCCCAGGACGCGGAGGACAACCGTGCGATGCTCGACCGCGACGGCAAGCTCAGGATGCCGGTCCTGGCGCTCGGCGGCGACAGGAGCTTCGGGCGCGGCCTGGAATGCATCGAATCCCTGCGCCGTGTCGCCGAGGACGTGCGCGGGGGCGTCGTGGAGGCGTGCGGGCACTGGATCCCCGAGGAGCAGCCGGATGTCCTGAGCGAGGAACTCCTCCGCTTCTTCGGTGAGGAGGATGACGGCTGATCCGCTGGCCGACGGCTCAGCGCCGGGGCGGGCGGATCTCCTGCCGGACCCCACGCAACAGGTCCGTCGCGATCCGCACTTGCTCCTTCAGGCGCGCGGGCCGGTCGCGGTCACGCTCGAGGTGGGCGATGACGAAGCCGTAGCTCTTACGGCGAACGAGGCGGGTTTCGTGGCCCATCGCGAGGTGTCACCTGTAGCAACAGCCTGTGGCACAGGTGGCGGCTAACCCTTTGTATGTCAACGCTTCTCGATGATTCAAAGACTTAGCTATAGCTTGGCGGAAGGGGTGGGATTCGCGTGCCCGGCCGCGAGATGACAAGCATCTGATATGGAAGGGGAAATATTCTTTTCCCAGGATCCATGTTGGACATTTTGTTGGACGTGATCGGCCCCTCCCCGATCAGCCTTTCCGCATCATCCGACCGGGGCGCGGCGAGAGGTTTTCATCCCGACCGAAGAGCGGCAACCCGAACTCTAGACTCCGTCCTGACGCGAGCCTCGCGCCACCTCGGCGATCATCTCGTCCGGGAGCGGCCGCTGTAGCTGCAGCGCCTCATCAGTTGGCGCCTCAAGCCAGGTGCGCCACTCCTCCGCGCTGGTGAGCAGCACCGGCATCGCCTTCGGGTGTACCGGCCGGACCACGCCGTTCGCCTCCGTCGTCAGGAACGAGAACAGCCGGTGCTCCTCCGGTACGGGCTCGTCCCGCTTCGGCCCGCGCACGCCCGTCCAGGGGCGCCAGATCCCTGCAAAGGCGAAGAGAGGCCGGTTCTCATCGAGGGCGAACCACACCGGCGTCTTGCGGGGCTTCGTGTCGGCGTACTCGCTGAACGAGGTGACCGGCACCAAGCAACGGTGTGCTGGCTTGAGCCAGGGCCGCCAGTAGGGAGAGGCGACGTTGCGCACGTTGGTGACCGGCTGGGTGCCGACCTTTGGCGGCGGCGGGAAGCCCCAACGCATCATCGTCAGCACCCGCTCACCGTCGGCGGCATGGACGACCGGCGCCATCTGGTCGGGGAAGATCCCGGGCAGCGGCGGCAGGTTGCCGGCCTCGTCGCGATCAACCGCGAAGGTGCGGCGGATCTCGTCCTGAGAGCGAGCGAGGCTGTAGAGGTTGCACATGATCGGGATCGTAGCCGATCTGGCCTTCTTCGTCCCTTGATGCGGAGCGAGCGGTCAGGGAGCACACCCAGTATTGCACACCGCCACAGATCGTCCGCATGAGCAGGTGGGACGAGGCTGCTCAGAAACTCCGGGCTGCGATTACGCAACAGGGGCTCGCATCCGCCACGCCACTTTCACCGCCTACGAGTGATTAGGGTGACAGGTAGGCGAGATGCTTGCCTGGTCTGCTCTCTGAAACTGTCTTGGCGAAGCTGTCCGTGCGGAACAGGTTCGGTTCGGTCTTCTTGGAAGCGGCAACAATCTAGATCTGACAATTATATTGCCTTAAAATGCCTCTTGGTCAAGGGATCATGCTCCGATAGAGCAGCATACATAGATAATTAGTAAAGTTTAGGCATTATCCGCGCATGTTCTACATGGTTGTAGACGCCGGTTCGAATGGCGGAACGAGTGATGGCTGTGAGAAATTTCTCGCCGAAGATCGGCACGACCCTTCAGATCCTGCTCGGATCGATGGCCGTCCTGGTCGTGGTAGCGGCCGGAACTCCGATCTACGGCGACATCACCAAGCTGCGCGACAGCGCGCGTGCGGCACGCGTCGCCGACACTGGTTATGAGGTTTTCGCTGCTCTCCAGAACACTCGCACCCAGCGCGGGCCCACCCGCGTTGCCCTTGAGGCGCGCCAGCCGGCGTCCGAGGCGTTCCTCGCGATGCTCTTCACGGCACGCCAGAAAGCAGACCCGGCCCTCTCCCGGGTCACCGAACTCTGCGGGCAGATCGACTGCACAAGCGGTCGGCCTGAAGTCGCCGCTGGCCTCGCTGCGAGCGTCGCGAGGTTCTCCAGCTTGCGTGGTGAGGCGGATGCCGCTCTCGCGGTGCCGCTGGAGAAGCGGCCCTCGGGCTTGAGCAAAGCATACGCCGCCGCGGCCACCGACGTGATTGATCGGTTGGAGGCGATGTCGATCGCCTTGGGCGAAGCCATCCGAATGGCCGACACAACGACGGCCGAGCTTATGGCCGTCAAGCAGGCAGCTTGGCTTGCCCGCGACGGAGTCGGCCTGGAGCGCACGGTCCTGGCAGAGGTGCGCAGCAGAGGCGAACTCACGCCGGACCTGGACCGCAAAATGGCCGAGCTGCGCGGTCGCGCGCTGGTGAACTGGTCGGTGCTCAACGAACTCGTCGCCCGACCCGGCGTCCCGGCCGAACTGGTGGATCTGACGAATGCGGCGAAGAGCGTCACGTTCGGCACCTACGAGCGCATCCGCAAGGCAGCCTATGACGATGCGGCCGCCAAGCGCGCACCAGGCATCGGCAACGACGATCTGGACCGCCTCGGCAATCAGGGCCTGGAAGCCCTTACTGCCATTTCGAATGCCGCGATGTCATTGGCGCGGCAGCACGCGCAGATCCGGCACTCCGAGGCAACGGCAAGGCTTGCCGGGGGGGGCGGGCTGCTTGCCGTTGCGCTCGTCCTCACCCTCATCGGGTTCGTCATCGTGCGCTGGCGGGTGATCGGCCCGATCGGCCGGATGACAATAACGATGCGCCGCCTCGCTGGCGGTGATCTCGCGGTATCTGTCGAGGGCACCGGGCGCCGCGACGAAGTTGGCGAGATGGCCACCGCCGTGCAGGTGTTCAAGGACGGCCTGATCCGCGCCCGCGCACTGGAGGAGGAGA
>NZ_BPQJ01000044.1 GCF_022179185.1 Methylobacterium frigidaeris
AAACGCCGACACTGCACTAACTTTGAACTTGGACCACCTCGTGGGGGCCGATCACGGGCGCTCACAGGGCAATGACAAGGTCGCCGGAGGTCTGCGGACGTAAGCCGCTGCAAAGGACTCAACCGGCAAGATGTGGCAGCGTAGGGGCCTTCAGTGGATCCGGCGTGTCTCGCCTGCATCAAGTTACCCTTCGTGCGACGCGCTGGGAACAAAGGTGGGGCACGCTACGCCACGGGGTGATAGTTTCGGTCAAGGCAGAGGCGGGGGACATACGCACATATGTCGCCGCGGCCATCTCGTCTTCCAAGTTGGTCTGCTGCTATTTTAGCCCTGTGGCAGTCGTTAGGAGCAACTTACTCGAACTGCCCAACACGAAGGGAATTATCAATATTAAATCAGCTCATATTCCGACTTTGATAAACCAGATTGCAGCAGAGACCCCCAATCCGGCAGCACCTATAAACCCAATGTATAAGGCAAGTGTCGGATCATAGTGATTGTGAGCGTAACCCGGCCTGCGAGGGGAGAGACGCCACCGCTCCTTGATTTCGGCGAAACGGGCTCGGGTGATGTCCTTCGGCGAAAGCGCGTTGCCGCCCGCTTCCTCACAGGTCCCGAGCATCGCCATGCCAGGATCAAACACCTCGACCTTATCCCCGCTGCGGCCTGAGTCGATGTCGCCCTTCAGCATTGCTGTGTTTGGGTTTGGGGCATCAACGGGAGCAGGAGTGTCGCCACGCTGAGCTGACAGGTGTGGCGGGATATCAGTTTTGTACCCCATCGAGCTTGATCCAATACAGATAAGGCCGCAGCCTTGTGTGTCCACTTGTACTACGCGTTTGAAGTGCCTAAGCTGAAGGCGTGGCGGATGGCGGATTGTGGCACACCAGCCAGCCACCCGCGACCATGATGACGACCCTCACCGCAGCCCCACTCACGATGCCGAGTCGTGAGATTGTAGAGCGCCCTCGTGAATGTCTCGCATCATCATGCCCTTCTATCTGATCCGCCCGGTAGTCTCAGGCGGCTCGCTCCACTAAGTGAGCCACCAGGGTCAGCTAGCCGTGACACCGCGCCGGAAGCGCCGAACTCACAACGACCCGCTGGAAATTACGACCATGGACGCCGAAGGGCGTGCCGGTCTACACAGACGCTATGGCGCACTGGAAGCAATGAGGGCCTATGAACTGCGACTTTTGAGGCTACTCTGCTCGCCCGACTCATCGGTCATCGAACTCGCGAAGCCGCTTGTATTGCCGTCATCCGTAAGCTCAATATCGATCTGTCGGTTGGCGGAGTGATCCTGGTACTGCTCTGTTTGGACGGTCTTGCTATCCAGGCCGCGCTGGTCGGTGTGACGCGACTTGTCCCGATTGCTCAGGACCATGTTGTCGGGGAGAATGCCCTCTGGCAAGTCGGTCATCGCACCAGACCCGTCACGCTTGCCCTGCGCACCGGGACCGATCTTATGTTTGTTTGCGTTTGCCATGTGGTCCCTCAGTGCGAGCGGTCGGAACGATCCGGGGCGAGGCCCTTCATGTTGCTGTGACGATGATGGGCATCCCGCTCACCGCCTCCGCCGGAGATGGTCGAGGTGTCGGGATTGGTCGATCCGCCCGTGGCGGACTTGCCATGCTCCTCTGGCTGGGGCTTCGAGGAGTCCTGGTGGCTGCTGCCGGGGCCACCATGGTGGCGATTGGCGGCGCTCGTCTTCTTGGAGGTGCTCATCGATCCTGCTGATAGCCCTGGTGAACGGTGTTGACCTTCGAGTTCCCTGCTTGTCCGATCTTGTCCGGATTCTGAGTCTGAGACCCGCCCTGGCCCTCCGTGAGCGGCGCTGAGGTGGCGCTTCCCGGACCCTTGTTGGACCGGTTGGCAGGTGGGACGGGCGGCGGTTTTGTGGTCATGTGTGTCTCGAAAGTAGCGGATATCTCTACCAACCCGTGTGGCTTTACGACGTTCCTGGTCGGTCCCAGAGCAGCAGGGAGCGTATGGCAACGCACACTTCTGGGAACGTGAACTCTGCCCCGCCCATGTCTCTCGGCGGCCTGTACGGCGGTGACGCCTTTGCTAGCCAGCAGCGTGACCCTGGCCGGCAGTGCCCCGACCTCGTCGGTGTGGATCGCGGGTGCGTCGTAGGACGCGTGTCGCTCCTCCAGGAGCGGATGCGCGCGTCCCGACTCGGTCGAGGTGATCCGCCGCGCGAAGCCTGCCTCGGGCGTGCGCGTGCTCGGGCGCGCGCTGCCGCTGACGGCCAGGGTCACCACCTGCAGCCCAGCGCAGCAGCCGAAGGCCGGTGTGAGGATCGAGGCACCTCAGGCGGCCGAGACCTCGTCGTTAAGGCCAAGCGGGCGCCGTAGCGGATGGCTCTGTCCGCGGACGCAGTGATAGAATACCCCAACGCCGAGCACCGCCGGAAGCACCGCCAAGGATGGCACCTGCGTGAGGCCCGCCACAAGGGCTGCGGCCAAGCAGCCGGATGCAGCTCCTATGTCCCAGCCGGCCTCTGCTGCGAAGTTGAAGCGGTAGGCGGCCCCGGATTGCTTCGCACTGTCGTAGATCACGGTCATCAGCACAGGCACGTATAGGCCCTGAACCGCCGCCCCACTGGCGTTAGCAAGCGTCGCCGCGAGAGGGGACCAGGTTGCACAGGTGCGCAGGATGAAGCCTGCCACCAGCGCACATGAAACCAGGGCAAGGCAGCGGTCGCGCCCACCGCGATCAATGGCACTGCCGCACAGGAGACCGGTCACTGCGCCCATTACGCCTGCCGCCGCATTTGCCACGCCGAAGGCAGCAAAATGCAAGTCGAGTGAGAGGAAGAGCGTCATCGGCCAAGCAATAGCCAAGCCGGATGCCATCCAGCCATCGGCCGCGAAGGTAGCGAAGCCTGAGCGATCGATGGATCGCACCGACTCCCGGATGCTCGGAACCGGACCGCCTGCGATCCCTTTAAGGGCGAGCAGCGGGGCAACCGACATCATCGAGATCAAGGCGGCGATTGCGAAATCCACTGCTGGTCCGAAGTGTTCGAGGAGAGCGCCACCCGCCAGTGGACCTAGCACGTTGGCCAGCGCGCCGGCCGCGGCCCTGATCCCAACCTCCCGACCCCGAGCCTCGCCGCCTGTGACGGCCGCAGCAGCATGGTAGACTGGCCAGTAGAGGGACTCCGCGAGTGATACCACGAGCAACCAGGCAACCAGCCAGTACGGCTTGTCCGCGCCCATGAGGGGGAGGAACTGGGCAGCAACCAGAATGGTGCCGAGCACGATAGCGGCCTGGTAGCCGACCCGTCGAACGATGCTCAGTGAGATGAAGCGGAGGCCGAAGCGCATCGACAGCAGGGCAGCGTAGGCGGACAGCGCAGCGGGCAAGCTGAAGCCGAGCTTCAGCAGGTAGGCTCCTACGAAGCCGCCCGCGAGCGCGACCGAGAGTTGGTAGAGGCTGTAATGGAGCGTAAGCAGTCGGAACTGGCTGTGACCAGGCACGTGGTCGTTTCCTTGATGATCGCTGGTTTGGAGCGCGTGTCAGATGTGGATGGAGCGCATGAATCAGGCGGCGGTTTCACCCGTGAGCCCAGAAGGCGTCTTTCGAGCTTTCGAAGGGATTGGTAAACAAAATCTTAAATTATGCTGATATCGATATAGCCTCAAGCAGATGCGACAACGATCGTGTGAGCACGACGAAATTGACCTTCATTCCAAAATAAAATCAGTGATATTCGAAGCCCCGATGGGCCTCGGCTACACTCGAGTTGGCCAGCCAAACGGCTCCGATGACCTGCGCGACCGCGGGTTGCACGGGTCTCTTCGCCGCAAGCTGTCACCAATGAGGTGCCTGAATGACCCATGCTGTGAGGTCTGAGGGTCGAGGCCATCAACTGCTCGGCGCGGCGCCTCAGACAGGCGAACGAACTCACATTCCGATGTCCTCGATGGTCGACTGAGCCGTCGGCCCGTGGGCGCGTCGCGAGCGTGCCAGGTGGCATGCCCCGACTGGGCGCAAGTGGAACGGAATCGTGGTGATCTTGAGACGATTCCGGCGCGTGGAATGCGCATGACGCGACCCACCCGTGCTCGGGTCTGCCCGTCTCTGCGTTGCGCAGCCTTGAGGCGAGCCCCGAGGAGGTACCAACCTTCAACAGGGGCCGGTCGGTGAACCGATAGCTGGGCCATCGGATGTACGACTCTGATGAGCCGTGGACTTTTTGCGCTGCGATAAGCACCTATCGATCAACGCCGAGTATTGATCTATGTTTGTATTAACATGATTAAATTAGGCACTATGTAAATTAACATAAATCGATTAATGCAAAAATTCCGACGAACGAGTCAGAACCTTTTTTTGCGAGAAGCGATTAGTTGTTCCCATCATTTGGCCGTCTGACGGTGCTGCAGGCGGGAGTACAGATGTGGCTGATCTATCCAATCTGAAGCCTGTAGCATCTGGTCTCCCCCTCGACCCAAGCGCCGCCACGCTTCCGCCACCGAGATTATCACTCCGCAAGCTGGGCTGCGTTCCGCGGACCGTGCGCCGTCCGGGCTTTGAGGTCGCGGCACTTCGACCGGGAATCCTGCACCTGGGCTGCGGGGCGTTCCATCGCGCACACCAAGCCGTCTTCACCCAGCGCGCTATCGAGGCGGCGCCGGGTCCGGAGCCGGCGCCGTGGGGCATCGTCGCAACCAGCCTGGTCCGTCCCGTCGCGCGCAACACGCTTCATCCGCAGGATGGTCTCTACACCGTGCTCGAGCGGGGACCCGATGAAGTTCGGGCTGAGATTGTCGGCACGGTGCGGGAGGTCGTGTTCGTGCCGGATGCTCCAGCTGCCGTATTGGCCCGCTTTACGGATCCAGCGATCCAGCTCGTGACTCTCACGATCACCGCCTCCGCCTACTGCCTGCACCCCTCGAGCGGCCGCATCTGCCCCGACCACCCCGCTATCCAGCGGGATCTGCACTCTGGCACGCCGAGCAGCGCGCTGGGCGTGCTGGTGAGTGGCTTGGCCGAGGTGCGCAAGGCGGGGCGACGCCCACCCGCGGTGATGTCCTGCGACAACCTCGAGAGCAACGGCCGCACGTTGCGCCAAGCCGCGGTGGACTACGCCGCGCTGCGGGACGACGGCTTGGCGAACTGGATTGCTCATGCCGTCCAGTTTCCCAGCTCCATGGTGGACCGGATCGTACCGGCTGCGACCGTGCTGGACGCGGCCGATGCGACCGCGCTGCTCGGGTTAGGAGATGACGCCGCCGTTTCGGCCGAACCGTTTAGACAATGGGTGATTGAAGCGTTCGAGGGGCCTCGGCCACTCTGGGAGGCGGGCGGCGCTGAGTTCGTGACCGATGTTGCTCCCTGGGAGGCGTCGAAGCTGCGGCTGTTGAACGGCACCCACATGGCCATCGCATATCTTGGGACGCTGGCTGGCCTGGGAACGGTCGCGTCCTTCGTGGCGGATCCGCTTTTTGCCGACTACGCTCGCCGCTTCATGCTCCAGGAGCAGATGCCTACCCTGCCACCGAGCGGACACGACATCGAAGCCTACGCCCACCAGCTCCTTGAGCGCTGGCGCAATCCCAACATCGCACATCAGCTCAGCCGCGTCGGCCGGAACGGCTCGCAGAAGCTGCAACCGCGGCTACTCGCCTCCTTGCGTGACAACCTCCGGGCTGGCCGTCCCGTCTCCTGTACGCTGCTCGCCATCGCTGCCTGGATTTGCTGCGCCTCCGGAGCTTCCGGACCGGCTCAGGCAATGGAGGATCCGCTCGCCGGCGAGCTGACCCGCCTGAGCGAGGCGTCAGGCGATGATCTCGGCCGCCTCGCAACATCGGTCCTGCAGCTAGAGGACGTCTTCGGGTGCGAGCTGCCCCGCCTCGAAACTGTCCGGACCGAGCTCGCCGATTTGATGGGACAGCTGCGAGCCCACGGAGTTCACCGCACCGTTGCCAACCTCTTGGGCTGACCTGGACAGCTTCAACCGACACTGCCGTCGAGATTGGCGACGCAGATGGAAGCGAGTTCATTGCAGGAGCACAATGATAAGCGATGTCGAGGACGACATCGCGCAGGTGACGGATAGCCTACTCGCCGAGCACTCATGAACCACTTTTCGACCGAGACCCTGGGTTCGTAGGCAGCCCGGACATGGGGTAAGGCGAGTCCGAGAAAAGACATCGCTGCTGCTCGTAGAGCCAGCGCAACGCCTCGGGGCATCCGTCGAACAGATATTCCCATCCGCGCACGAGTTCCACAAGCAGCGCTTCCGGGCTAAGCGAGATTTCGCGGAGGTCCGGCCCTATCCCGGCGAACGTGATCAGGCGCTGCTCGCAGGCGAACTTGGCGAGGATGCCGTCCGACTCTTGCATCACGCGGCGTCGTAAGTCCGCATCCTTGAACCCGCCGACAGGACGGGTGTGCACAACCGAAACCCCATCGATAATGCCGATGTGTTCGTAATTCAGGATCTTCGGCCAAGCTGCATCGAGGCCGAAACCCCATCCTGTCGCCGAGAGTGCAAAGGTGGGAAGGAGCTCCTCGAGAACCGTCCGGCGGAAGCACGGGATCATGATCTCCACGAACCCGACCTGCCTCGCGAAGAAGCTCGTGTTCCGCATCGCGATGAAATGGGCATAATGCGAGGCCTCGTGGAGGGCCGGCGCGAAGAGATGAAAGTCGAGTGCACGCCCGACCCCGAACATCGCGGTAATATCATCCTGGCGTGCGAGGATATCGTCGTCCGGTAGCCAGATTTGGTCATAATCGCGCCAACCGGGCCATGCGTTCAACAACTTCGTGAGGCCGGTCCATTTCGGTCCGGGTATGACGTCACCGATATAGCAGTTCAGGTCATCCTGGGGGCCGATGTCCTCGAAAGGACAGAGGTAGAGGTCCCATTCTCGCGGCCTGCCCACATCGGTCCAGCACCGGTGAAGCGATTTCCGGCCAACCCGTGCGATGACGAGAGAGCGACTCATGAAGCCTCCGCTAGTTGGTCGAATCTGGGCGTCAGGATCGTGCCCATTTGAGCGATGTACATGAGGCTGAGCGAACGCGGTGACCAACAGCGCCGGCCTCGACAGGCTGCCAGGATGGTGAGGCAAAGAAAGAGATTATCACCGCTTTAGGCGATACATCACAGCGTCAACTAGCAGCAGCGCGAAACTGGCCAATCCTCGCTCTGCTCCAGCAACACTGCAGGATGCGTCATGCCACCCTTGCTTAAATGATGCATTATAGCGTCGTCCCAGACCTGCTCAATTCAGAATCCGCAACACGGCACGGCGCGCGGGATACGTTCTTTGATGCGCGCAGCGGCGATCGCAACACTTAGGGCAAGCGCCGATCACCTAGGCCCCACCTTTCTCGAAGACGAGACACCGACTGTAACGTAGTCAAATCATCAAGCCACTAGAAGGCACACGGTGATTGGCACGCCGACAGCAGTGATGGCCACGCCTAGCAGGCGGAACATTCCCGCTCACCTTCCCAGCTCCTCCCTCTCTCCACGGCCGAAGAGCGCACAGGTGATGCCGCCGAGAATCATGAGAACGACAGTAATCTCGAAGCCATCCGCGAGGAGACGGTGCTCGATACCCGACTCGAAGGCCAGGCCCACGATGTATACGTCATATAGGACCGCTGCGAGATCACGAGATCCAGCACAGGTGACGGATCAGCTAACATTGCATGAAGATATCAGGGGAGTCTCATCCACTCTTTGATTTAAGTTACAATTAGGCAATTTAATCCATAATCCATGTTTTCACTCGCAATAGATCCGCCCCACGCAGGTGCTATGCTTCTAGCCAGATGCAACTGGTGTTCGTGGCCGTCGGCCACCGCTCGGCCGAATGCGCGGGCCTGCATGTGGCGCACCGGATCACGCGCTTTGAGGCGCTGGAGCTGATCCGCCAGGGAGTGCGGCAGCGCTTCGGCGGCTTTGCCGCAAAGGCCGCCGGCGTGCTGAGCGTCCGGCACGACCACGGCAGCCAATACATGTCGGATGCTTTCCAGGCGGAACTGGCGTTCCTGGGCATCGCGAGTTCGCTCGCCTTCGTGCGTGCGCCGGAGGGGAACGGCTTCGCCGAGCGCTTCATCTGCACGCTCAAAGAGAACGTGCTGTGGGTGAAGCGCTTCGACACGGTTGGGTACCTCCGCGGGCGCTGCTGGCGTTCCGCGAGGCGTACAACGAGTTGTGGCTGGTTGAGGGGCACCGTTCTCAGCCGCCGGTCGCGCCCCACAGCTTTCACCCGCGGCCCAGGCCGTGGAAACTGCAGATCGGCGTCTCACAATCCGCGGGCGATACACGGGGATCATCTTTCGATCCTTTCCAAGTCAGGGCCCGCTTTGATCACGCCTCACGAAAGGCCGGTTTACCGGTCTACCTCTCCGAAGACGATGTCGAGGGTTCCCAGCACACATGAGACGTCCGCCAGCATGTGACCGCGGCACATCCAGTCCATCGCCTGAAGGTGGGCGAAGCAGGGCGACCGGATCTTGCAACGGTAGGCCTTGTTGGTGCCATCCGCTACCAGGTAAACACCGAACTCGCCTTTAGGCGCTTCGGTGGCGACGTAGACCTCGCCGGCCGGGACGTGGAAGCCCTCTGTGTAGAGCTTGAAGTGGCGGATGATCGCCTCCATAGAGCGCTTCATCTCCGATCGCGGCGGCGGCACGAACTTGCCGTCAAGGGTCTGGACCGGCCCCTTCCCGGCCGGCTCCCGCAACTTGGTGACGCACTGCTTCATGATGCGCACGCTCTGGCGCATCTCCTCCATGCGGATCACCTGGCGGTCGTAAGTGTCGCCGTTCTTTCCGACGGGGACGTCGAACTCGATTTCCTCGTAGACCTCATAGGGCTGCGCCTTGCGCAGGTCCCACGGTACGCCGGAGCCGCGTACCATCACGCCCGAGAAACCCCAGGCCAGTGCCTCCTCAGCGGTGACGATGCCGATATCGACGGTGCGCTGCTTGAAGATGCGGTTGCCCATCACGAGGCTGTCGAGATCGTCGAGCACCCGCGGGAAGGTGTGGCACCAAGCTTCGATGTCGTCGAGAAGCGAGGGCGTCACATCCTGGCGGACGCCGCCGACTCGGAAGTAGTTGGCGTGCATGCGCGAGCCGGAGGCACGCTCGTAGAAGATCATCAGCTTCTCGCGTTCCTCGAAGCCCCAGAGTGGGGGCGTAAGAGCACCGACGTCCATTGCCTGCGTGGTCACATTGAGCAGGTGCGACAAGACGCGCGTGAGTTCGAGGAAGAGCACGCGGATAAGTTGTGCGCGCCGGGGCACTGCGAGGTTTGCAAGCTTCTCGATAGCGAGGACGTAGGTCTCCTCCATCGACATTGGGGAAACGTAGTCGAGGCGATCGAAGTAGGGGATCGTCTGCATGTAAGGCTTGCACTCGATAAACTTCTCCGTTCCGCGGTGGAGGAGGCCGATGTGGGGATCGACGCGCTCCACCACCTCGCCGTCGAGATCGAGGACGAGTCGCAGTACGCCGTGCGCTGCCGGGTGCTGCGGACCGAAGTTGATCGAGAAGGTGCGAATGTCGTGCTCAGCCATGCAGGTGTCTCCTCACCGCTAGATCTGGCAGCAGGCACTGAATCGCGCATTGACCTAGATTGGCGCTATCTTCTGGTGTCCGCCTGTGGCATCAAGCGCACGTCGCCTCGAAAAATAATGTAGACTTGCGCATATACTTACCAATATTTAGGGATACGCTTGCGTCCTGCTTGTTCCCGCTATTGGCCCAGAAACTATGTTTGATGTATCTGTCAGGATGCCCGTCAACGGCACCTATCGATGACCCTGGTCACGAAGTGCCCGTGCATCTGCAACACCTACTCCAGGCGTTTAATCTGGGCTGCCGTCTCGCGCAGGTGCATTTCGAAGCCCCGTTTCAGCTGCGCATCACTCGCCTTGGCGATTTGGTTCTCGGCGCAGTAGATATCCTGCAGAGCGTGGACGAACAGCTCGTCCAGGGTCTTGATGTCGGCGGCGAACGGGGCTGATGGCAGCGCACCTCCAGCAGAGTAGCCCGAAAGCTGCGAGCCTTCTTAAGAGAACAGCAGGGGAGAGCCCGAGTTCGGCACCTAAGGCTTGGCCGGCGCCGACATGTGGAAGTGCTGAGACGGTTCTCAATCAGCTAAGACGTGGAACAGGTAGTAGCCGGTGTGGCGCGTCGCCTCCCTGACCGGTTTCAACCTGAACCCTGGGGGCACCGGCTCGCCGGCGTGAACGGCGCCCCCGTACTCCCACATCTCTCCGCGCACAAACGCCGGATTCGGCCGATCCGAAAGGACAGCGCAGCGCAGACCAGGCTTATCCTTGCGATAGAAAACCTCGAAGGTTTCAGGTGTCCGCAGCATGCGTGCTCCTCCCACGTTGAGCATGCCGCCTAAAGCACGTGGGAGGCAGCATGGCATTTACATGAAGCAATAAATCTCTGTCGAGCAGACAATTTAGCCGCCACTTTCGCTCGAGGGCGCATATAATTTCATATGTCGTTTCGGAACCGGAGTAGCAGAGGATCGTTCTGCCGCGGATTCGCATGCTGCTCTCCGTAGCTTGTCTAGCGAGCTCATAGTCCTACGTCGGATGGCCTGCCGTTGGCTCGCTCAAGACTCTTGCACGCGAACCCTCCAGACTAACTACCCCCAATTGGCATCCGAAAGACGCTGGATCGATCTACATCGCGTGGGAACCCGGTATCTTCGAGTGCAATTTCCTTGTTGAGAAGAACCGTGGAGGAACGCATGAGGACAGCCTCATCCCTGTTCGGTGCAGCCACCATCCTGGTGCTCACCGCCTCGTCGACGCTCGCCGGACCGTGCGCGACTGCCAACACGAGCAGCTCCAACGCCGATCGCTCAACCAAGAACCTCGCCGACGGTCAGCAGCCAAGCTCGCCTAAGACCGTGGGCGCGATGAACTACGTTGCGGCTAGCCGAGCCACGTCCCCGGCTGACGTCACGCTGCAGGCCGAGGGCAAGCCGACCATGGCCCAGCAGGGGCAGCAGGCCAGCCAAGGGCAGCGCGCGACGAACGACTCAAGCTCGAACTCTGATCGCTCGACCAAGAACGTGGCAGGCGGTCAGCAGCCCGACTCGCCCAAAACGGTGGGTGCGATGAACAACGTGGGCGCCAACCAGATCTCGGGTCGCCAGGATCCGAACGACGGATGTTAAGATCTGGCCTATTACTATGTGGGATAGCTCGTTTGCTGGGTTGAATGGCTAGACAACTCGAGAGTGACGGGATTTCCTCGAGCCGCATGTGGCGCGGTTCTCATCCTCGAGTGGGAGCTCAACTGTTCAGCACTAGGGCCGCAGACCCGGACAAACCTTGCCTGCTGGCACACCGGCACCTGAGCGGTGAACCGTTCATCAGCGATCCGGCGAGCTCCTCTTCGACAGCTCCGCTGAGGGCCTAACCTCAGTGGGGTAGTTCGTTACCGACACCGACCCATCCGTCCGCTGGCTCATCGTTCGCGCCTTCCAATGCCTGGGTTCGCGCGCGGGGTGCGGACGGCTCGGATACGGTACTTCGCCTGCCTGAAGTTCTGGCTGCCGCGCAGTGTCATAGTGGATGAGGTTGAACTCAATGTGCTGGCGAAACGCGTAGGATCCGGCCCTCGTTCTCGTCGGTGAGGAGGTAGAGGAGACCGTCCGGCCCTTGGGCGACATGACGGATGCGCTCGCCCATGGGGATGCGCTCCTCGCCAGTGACACGTGACCCCGCGAGCGTCAGACGAATCAGAGCCTGTGAAGCAAGTCCGGCAAGCAGCAGGTTCCCACGCCAAGCCGGCAGGGCGGAGCCTGTGTAGAATGTCATCCCGGAGAACGAAACCGAAGGCGTCCAGTGGTAGATGGCATCGGCAAGGTCGGGCCGCGTTGTCGGCCTCGGGATTGGCCGCCCGTCTTTGTGGTCGCCCCAGCTGACCAGCGGCCAGCCGTAGTTGCAGTCCGGCTCGGGGATGTTGATCTCGTCCCCGCCCGTCGGCCCGAACTCACCTGCCCATAGGGCACCGGTGTCTGAGTGGACCGCAAGGCCCTGAATGTTCCGATGGCCGTAGGACCAGATCTCCGGCCGGCCCTCTGCATGTCGCACGAATGGATTGTTGGGCGGCACCGACCCATCCGGATTGATGCGGATGAGTTTGCCTATGTCGGTCGCGAGATCTTGGGCCCGATCAGGTTCGTCACGGTCACCCATCGAGATGAAGAGCTTGCCGTCCGGCGTGAAGGCGAGGCGGGATCCGAAATGATCCTGGATCGGCGAGGCTGGCTGCTGCTGGAAGATGACGTGGAAGTCGTCCAGCGCTGTAGCGGCTGTGTTGAGGCGGCCGCGTCCAGCCGCCGTGGCCCAGCCGCCCGCACATGGCGCGACATAGGTCAGGTAGACGAGGTGGTTCTCGGAGAAGGCGGGATCAAGCGCCACGTCCATGAGGCCGCCGTGCACCCGCGGTGTGCCGGCGAGCGGGGGAGATACTCGTCCGTCAACGGAGACGATGGTCAGGCGACCCGGCTGTTGAGTGACCAGCATGCGCCCGTCCGGCAGGAATGCGAGGCCCCAAGGATGATCGAGGCCGCGTGCCACCGTCTCGACGACGACCTGGGCCTCCTCGGTCGTGAGGAGTTGATTCGGCTGGCTCCGAGAAGACAGCGAAGCCGCCGCGAGCATGACGATGGTGAGGACGACAAGTCGGATCATAGCACGTCTCGAGCCGGCGCCTCACTCGCAACTCAGCAGATCTAATTAGGATCAATAGCGGGAGCGGCGGGGCGGAGGTGGCGCTCTTAGCGGCGGCGCGTGCATGCAGCGGATGCAAGAGGACGGCTGGAGTCCTGGTGTGCATGTCGACTGGGCCAGTGCGTCCGCGGCTCGCGCACGATCTGGGCACCGAGCCCCGACAGCTGCGGGTACGACCCGGCGATCTGGCCGAGACGGCACTGAGAGCGGGAGGCTTGGTCGATCCTCCACAAGGACGATCGACGTCTCGTCTGCCGGGACACCCACGGCCGCCCCGGCCGGCAACCCCGGGGCCGATGTGCCAGAGACCGCTTCCACGTATCGGTGCGTCCCCCGAAGATCGAGGCGCGGAGAGGTGGCCAACCTTGCCGGGGATCACCAGGATGTGGGTTAGCACCGAAACCATCGGAGACGGAGGAGCTTGTACGCTTTGTTCGTCATGGAGCAGCGATCACAATGAACATCCAGAACACAATCCGCGAGGCGATTGTAGCCGAGCTTCGCCGTCAAGCTGAGGCGGGCGAGGATGCCCCGATGATCGAAATCCGCGACGACGAGTTCGTCGTGATCAACGGCCGGATCGACCTCGACGCGCTCATCATGGTTGTCGAAGGAGCCCTAGTCGGTGGTCCCTGAGTTCGGCTCGTACGAGGCTGTATGACGAGGATAGCTGCCGTCCATCGCGCCGTCGGACCGGTGACTAGCAGAGCGAGGTTGCGAGGTCAAATTCTCTACTTTGATGCATTCACGTGAGATATAATCATGTGAGTACATGATTTATGACGACTTCGCTGCTCGAGCTTTGCTGCGCCGGCTTAGGACTGGGGTCGCTGGAGTGCGCTATCCCTCCGCCATTGCCGACCTGCGCCTGAGCACTGTCACTCTTACGTTTCGTCGAGTGTAGGTCGCCAAACGTGACAAGTCGTTCTGAGCGCGCCCGCTTGCGCTTTTTGATATGTAGCGTCCCAGCCTTGGTATGCAGTTTCGACATTCCACCTCTCCGTTCCAGCTGCGGCTGAATATGCTCGCATTATGTTTTACTAACTTTCCCAATATACTTTTAAATCGGTTTGTTTTTGGGCAAATCATGTCATTTGGGAGCCGCTGCTACATACCCCCCAGTTTTTAATATCGGAATCGAATTGAGTTAATACACTCATTGAGAATGGTCACTGTGGTTGTTCTTGCAAAGCTAAAATCGAACTACACAGGTTGAGATCGTACGAACGCCATAACCAAAACAGGCCCATGTAGATCACTGCGGTCTGATTTTATCAGGTCCATGAAAACCGACAGGGTGACACCGATGATAAATCCGCCACCACCATGTGACGTCCTCGTCCAGATGGAACAGCGAGCGCAGCGAGCCTGTGCGGAGCGGAGCGGAGCACAGCAAGTAGGAGATCAGCCGCTTGCATCGCGTAACGCGTAGGTGGCGGATCAATCTCTCTGGGGTCATTTGGTCGGCCTCGCTACGCTCGGCCGACGCTTCGCGATCTTGCTTTGTGGTTCTAATCACGACGCTGCCGAGTGTTCGGAGGGTACAGTTCACCCTGCCTGGGCGAACTGCTCGATCTCAGGCTCTGCCTTAGCGTCCCGGAAAGATACACCCGATCAGCACACCTTGCGGTCAGGACAGGCCGTACGTGTTGCCCTGTTACGTGCTCGTTCACTCGACCGGAGAGGTCGATACGGCGGCGGCCACCCCCAGCTTATCGGGGAACTCGGGGGTGACGCGCTGGTCATTTGCCAGCATCTTGGTCCCTTCGGACCTTCTCATGGTGACTACGCCAGACACCCCGACCTCTCTGGATAGGCCGACGAGACGGTGGACTGTTCGGAGCCGCCACAAGCCCCGGGGATCGGACCCGGTTTCTATGTGCATCGCGAGCAGGACCATGCGATCCACTCATCTACTTATCCGTGTGATCAGCTCAACCAAGCAAAATCATGTGCCGGGATGTGGGAAAAGCGAACCGGCAGCTCACTGCACCTCATCTGGGCCTGCATCCGCAGTGTGCACACATGAGCTGGAGCCGGGTCCCGTGATGGGAGGGATATAACGAGCCTTGTTCCGGAGGAGCCTATGTCTGCCATCGCGCGAGCCTTTTTGGGAGCCAGTGCCTCTTCGCGAGAGGCTCTGGGCGCGCCTCTTCCTTCGACATTCACCTTCTCACAGGGAGGCTGTCCCTTTCCGAGATAGAGCCTTTCCCTCTGAAGCAGTCTTTCGTAGAGCCTCTTCGATTAGTTCATCGCCTCTTTTTCGTTGAGAGACTCACACACTCTTTCTTTTGTGTTTTGATGTTCAAAAATTATTCTCACTAGTACTTGACACCGAGGAGCGCGACGTCATCTTACAACCATCCCGAGTCAGCCCGCGTCTTAATGGCCGGACTAGTCAGGGACGGTACCGCGCGCTCATCTGCCTAACCTGTTGGACAGAAGGCGCTCGAGCACCGTCAAGCTTGTGAGACGGCTAGGATCCGCATGCCGGAGCCTGCGGTCTGACGTGCCTAGTCCTAACACACCACAAGAAGCCGGAGAACCCAGTTTTCCGACAAGGATGCCCCATGACGAATCTCGAGCGGAAGCTGAAGATCGCCCTCAATCCAGATCTCATCGACAAGAATGAGGCCGGCAATGCATCACTCTTCGCTCACGGCTGGGTGAACGCCGAGGTCACCCCCGATGAGTTCATTGCCGCAGTCACCCAGCGCGGCTGGGCCTACTGCGCGCAGCTCGGAGGCTCCCGCAAGGGGAGCAACTTCCTGGCCTGCAACGTCGCCTCCGTCGATGTCGACTACGGCCTCACGGTCGAGGAGGCGCTCGCCAACCCCTTCGTCCGGCAGCATGCCCTCCTGCTCTACACGACGGTACGGCACAGCTCGAACGCCCACCGCTTTCGTGTCGTCTTCCTATTGCCCGAGAAAATCACCTCTCCGCGCCGGATGAGAGCGATCAACCGTGGCCTGACGCGGTGCCTCGGCGGCGATATGGCGGCGACCGACCCCACCAGAATCAGCTTCGGCAACCGCAACGCGCAGGTGCATCGCATCGACGGCCAGGTCGGTCTCGAACTCCTGCGTGAGTTGATCGCTGACGCTGCCCTGCCTGACAACACTGACCTTCCGGCCCAGGAGATCGTCAGCCGCCGCTCGGTCGTCAAGCTCCCCCGCGATCAGGAGCTGCGGCTGGCCGACGGGCGGCCGATGCTGCTGTGCGATGCCCTGCCGCGGTCGGTCGTGCACTGCCCCGTCCACCCGGACGAGAACCCGAGCGCGTACGTCGTCCAGAATCGTCATGGCGTACTGGGCGTCTTCTGCTCGACTTGCGCGAAGAGCTTCTGGCCGGTTGACCATCGACCTGACGACTACGATCCGGACGACTTCGTCAAGGCGGCCCAGGCTGTCGCAGCTGCCGCAGCGGCCTCCCGGCCCGAAGCGGACGCCTCGCCGAGCCTGGATCAGCTCACCCCTGAGCCCCTCACCGGGAGCAGTGTGCACCTCGTCTCTGGACGACCCGCTCCCAACGAACTGCTGCCCGGGATCACGCTCGTGCGGAGCAAAAAGGGCAGCGGCAAGACCGAAGCTGTGAAGCGGTTGGCTGCGCGCGTGAAAACGGCTCTGCTCGTAGGTCATCGGCGCACGCTCATCCGGGGCAGCTGCAAGCGGATGAGCTTCGTCTGCTACCTCGACGTGAGCAAGAAGGCCGCCCTGCCCCACAGTCATCCAAGCAGCGACGCAACTTCTCTGGATGACTTCCTGTGGGAGGACGAGGATGACCAATAGGAAGAACACGACGATCAGGAAGCCGTGCCACAAACCTAGGAAGCGCAAGACGCCCCGGCGCTATGGGATCTGCCTCGACAGCCTGCCTCAGATCCACCATCCGGACGGCTTCGATCTCCTCGTCATCGACGAATCCGAGCAGGTGTTCGCCCACCTATTCTCGAAAACGATCGTATCGCGCGGCAACCAGGACCGCATCTACAAGCTCTTCGCAGAGAGAGTGCGACAGGCGAAGTACATCGTCGCTCTCGATGCCGACCTCGGCTACCTGACTTACAACACCCTCGCCCGCATGGTCAGCCAGCGGAGTGCGAACGGGGACTGGAAGCCGCAGAAGCCGATCCATCTCTGGATCAACGAAACGCCTGCGGCCCCGGGAGAGGTGATCGAGCTTTATCAGAACAAGAATCACCTCATCGCCGACCTGCTGCAGGCTATCGAGGAGGGCAAGCGCTGCTTCGTAACCGCGAACTCGAAGAACCTGATCGACAAGCTCGAGCCGATCGTGCGCCAGCGGTTCGGTGACAGCAGGCGGTTGATCAAAATCACGGCTGACACCGGCTCGTGCGCCGAGGTGCAGGACTTCGTGGCGAACGCCGCCGGGCAGGCAGCAACCTATGACGCCATCCTCTGCTCGCCCTCGCTCGGCACCGGGGTAGACATCACCTTCCACAACAACGCCAAGCTCGTCGATGCCGTGTACGGCTTCTGCGAGCCGAAGGTCAACACGCACCTCGACTTCGACCAGCAGCTTGCCCGCGTCCGTCATCCCGGATGTGTCAAGATCTGGATCACGCCCCGCCGCTTCAACTTCGAGACGCATCGTGACGTGGTGCGGCAAGACATCCTGCGGGCTGGGCTGTACAAGGACATGCTGGAGGGCTTCGACGACGGCAAGCCACGCTTCATCGAGGACGATCCGCTGATCGAGGCGGCGGTCCTCGTCAAGTCGGCCCAGCGCGCCTCGCAGAACGACCTGCGCGGCAACTACATCCGCTACAAGCAAGCTCAGGGATGCACCATCGTCCACGTCGGCAAGAACCTCGACCGCAGCGTCGACGGTCACGCTGCCTTGAAGCACGGAGAAGCTCTGGCCGGCGAGGAGCTCGAGGCCCGGATCATGGGCGCGTCAGTCCTGGCGCGGCCCGACTTCGAACAGGTCCGAAAGGCACTCGAGGCCGGCGCCGTCATCGGCGAGGCGACCCGCAACTCCTACGAGCGCACTGGTCTGGAGCTGTTCTACCGCGCCGAGGCGTCACCGGCACTGGTCCGGCTCGACCGCGGCGGCCGGGGTCGACAGGAGATCCGCCTGATCCAGGAGGTCACCCGCCTCCCGCCTGAGTCCGTCCCGGTGAACCCGCTGGAGCCGATGCACAAGAACCTGAGCTTCATCGGCGACGACCGGCAGGACCTCGCGCCGGTCCTCGTGCGGCTTCTGCGGCTGACGCCGTTTTGGCGGGAGCACCGGCACGATCCGCTCCCGCTGGCTGCGACCGAGGGCGAGGCGGGCCGGCTGGCTCCGCCCCCCGATGCGTGGCGGCTGGTGTCGGAAGGACGCGTTGCGGGATCGTTCGACGCCGAAGCGATGCTCGACGCCCGTGACCTGCAGACCTTCGCGCGCTTCATGATCGACAACAAGGGGCCGCTGGAGACCCTGCTTGGGTTCGAGGTGCGATCCGACATCCTGAAGAAGCCGGTCCAGCAGCTGGGGCAGATGCTTGGTCTCCTTGGTCTCGCTCTCACGGCGGCCGGAACCCTGAAGATCTCGGGCCAGAAGATTCGCCGCTATCAGCTCGACGCGACCGCCCTGTCCGCGATGGAGGGAATCGTGGCCCGTCGGGTACGAGATAAAGGCTGGGCATCCCTGGTCGACCGATACGGGCCGCACATGGACCCCTCGGAAGTCGATGAGTGGAAAAGGCCCATGTAGAAACCGAAGGGGGGGCTAAGCCACTCCGGGGACAACAAGGGACATTACAGGACGAGGGGGAAATGATTTCTATAAAAAAGCTCTCCGTTGTCCCCCGTGGCGGACGACGGGGGTGCCGGACGGGAGCGGGGACGACTGGGGTCATCACAGGGAGAGAGGGGATAATGATCTCTAAAGAAATCCCTCTGTTGTCCCCGGCGCGAAGGGGGACGTGGTGGGGGTATGGAGGGCGCGCGCAAGCCCCTTAGCCACAAGCCTAGAGCCGCGAGCATCCTCCACCCGCGGACCGCGACCGCCAGCCATGTCATCCCCAACAGAGGCATCTACAGGCGGCGGCAGATCTCGGCCCTGGACAGGACCTAGACGGCGCGCGAGCGATCCGTCAGCCATGCTCCTACCGTCCATCCGTTTCGAGCTGCCCGACGACCACCTCGCGCCGCGCAAGCTCCTCCCAAAATAACGACCTCTTTCCGCCCGAAGCCGAGATCGCGCTGTGGCTCAGCCAGAACCCACGGGGCTGGGCGGCCCAGGCCAAGGAGCTTGGGCGTGGCGGACTGCCACGCATCGACGCCGTCATGGGTGGCAGGTTGCCCAATCGCGCCTGGGATTGCCCCGGATCGGTTCTTGCTCGTTTTGCGTGGATAGCGGTGGATTGACTCGGGCCGCTGATGGGTAGGCCTGCCCTCCCCATCGTGGATGGCATGGATTTCCCCCTCGCCATTCCCGAGTGCCGTATCGCGCGGTTCGTAGAGCAGCACGAGGATCACCTCATCATCCCCGTGCGACTGGACGCAGCCAGCGGCCGATGCCCCGATTGCGGGCAGGCGAGCCGGTCCGTCCACAGCCGCTATCACCGCCAGCCCGCCGACCTGCCGACCTGCCGGTGTCGGCATCGCAGACCAGGCTCCGCATCGAGGTGCGGCGGTTCTACTGCCGCAACCCAGCCTGCCGACGCCGGACCTTCGCCGAGACGCCCATGACTCTCCTCGCGCCGCGCGCCCGGCGCACGCGGCGGCTTTGCGAGGCACAGGCCAGGGTCGGCATCGCCTGCGGCAGTGCAGGCGGTGCGCGTCTCCTCGCGCACCTCCACATGCCGGCAATCCGTGCGACCGTTCTGCGGCTCGTCACCCGCACGCCAATGCCCGACACGCCGGCTCCCATCCGGATCGGGATCGACGACTGGGCGATCCGGAAGGGCAGCCGGTACGGCACGATCGTCGTCGATCTCGATCGTCACCGCGTCATCGATCTCCTCCCGGATCGCACGGCACCCACGGTAGCCGGCTGGCTCGAATGGCATCCCGGCGTCGAACTCGTCGCCCGGGATCGCTCGACGGAGTATGCCCGAGGTACAAGCCTCGGCGCTCCCCAGGCGCAGCAGGTCGCCGATCGCTGGCACCTGCTCACCAACATGCGGCAGGCCGTCGAACGCTGGCTTCATGGTACCCATGCCCGGTTGCGGAGCCTTCCGCCCCCCTGGCTCGGCCGTTCGTCCCGCCCGGCGCGACCGCACTTTTGCCCGCTCTCCGTCAGAGCTGGAAGCGGGGGCACAGAGCCGGACACGATGGCAGGCTGTCTACGACGAGGCCCGAACGGTGTCGCGTCGGCCCCCGCCGGGCGTGGGGCGGCGACCTGGGTCCGGCAGGCCGGGCAGGTCACCCGAAGGCGCCGGTGCTGCTCCACTACCGGACGAACGAGCGGCAGGTCGATCCGCTCGTGCACGCGGACGACCTCGGCCGGAAGATCGGCCGGCAGCGGTTTGCCGCAAGACGGGCAGGCGGAGGGCCGATGCTCCAGCACCTGATCCGGATCCGCGGTCAGCTCCCGCTTGTGCCCCTCATGCCCGGGCTTGGCACCGCCGGGACGGGACTTCTCCCGCCGTTCCTTACGATCCGTGGCCGGCGGCTTGGACGAGGTGCGCGAGGTTTTCTCAGGCCGGTGCAGCTTCAGCACCAGCTCGATCAGTTCCTCCTTGCTCAGGCGCTCCAGGTCACTGCGGCTCATCCCGGCAGGGAATCAGCCAAACCGTCAGACGGCAAGGGGGGACGACCTAACACCTAAGCCGACATAGAGCCGCCCGTCACGGCACCTCCTGGGTAATTACTAGGCATGAACAGCGCGATCGCCCGCCACTGCTCGTCCGGTAGCCAGAACAGCTCTGTCATAGCCTCCTCCATCGGGTAGACGCCTGGAATCACTTTCCGCTCGTCATCGCAATACCTAGAAATAGGTTATACCATAGAATTGTATATTTCTTATTCGATACTAATATTGCATATATCCATCTAATTACGCGGTAGAAACTTTTTTTGGTCTATTTCTGCATAGACTTTAGCTATTAATCTAGATGCAATTCTTTTGTCTACTTCTTCGTCTATGCATTCGAAGAGGTTAATGAGAAGCCGATTTCTACGAATAAGAGAGCCCGTATTATTTTGCTTGCCAAGAAGTGAAATGCCATGTCGCTCCAAGATATCTCGAATGTGCGCGGTGAATAATTCTCGTTGCGTTGCTTTTCGACCGGCCTTGCTGGGCGTAGATCTTAAATTCTCAAGCATCACCTTGAGCTTAGCCTCAAGTTCTGATAGATCTTCATATATGCGAAGTACGAAAGGTAGATCTTGCTCATAATAAATTTTTGCGCTATCATTAAAAATATAAGTATACAAGCACTTTTGTAAATTGCTAGCAGCTGATATTGAAGATTCTAATTGACGCGCCGATTCACTAGGAGGAAAACTGTGAAATTCCCGATCTTCTTTTTGTATACGCCACTTATGTAGAAATTCGTCTAGATCTATTTGCAAGTTGTGACTTAAGATCATGTCTTTACTGAGAGCTTGAACGCGCTTTGGATTCAAAACATATGCACAGAAAGGTCTCTGTTCCATGCTCTCCTCCTGTAGTGGTTCATCATAAATGGATAATATTGCTGTTCCATCCCCATCATGCGGAACTCCGACCGGGCATGGTATTGAACATGCAATTTGGAATCATACATGAAGGCGATGCGTAAGCAAGTATGTCTGTGTCGGCTTTAGAATGTCACGGGCGGTAGATACTTCTGATGAATAGCCTTACTACTAGGATTTCAATCATGGCTACAAACACATCAAAGCGCTCCTCATAGTAGCGCACTTACCGCCGCCAACGCATCATTCAGCCGAGGAACGCCTCGAATACCTTGCCCTTGCAAGAACCTGAGGTCCTTGCTGGCACTCAAGCTCGCCCACGATCTCAAGCGCGACGTCACAGTATGCTGCGGCGCTCACCAAGCGGCCCTGCGTCGTAAGCTCCATCAGCGAACCGGGGCTTGAAGCATGGTTAGTGGTAACGGTTGTCCGTCGTGATTGCCTCGTCGTCCGCCACGTCCTGTACGTCAGCGGGCGTGAGATACACCATCAACAGGGACCTGTCTGTCTATACCGCGACGTAGCACTTGCGTTCCCTGATGCGCTTGCTGGCGTCATAGACCCCTCCGTATGTAGCGCCCGGCATCTTCAAACTTTGACCGTCGATGACGCCCGCAGCCGGGCTCGCTTTGCGCCCATCCTACTCGCGACCCAGAATGACGGCCACGTAATACATGGTGCGCAACAGCAGACGGCGGATGATGCGGCGGGACCGCCAGTAGACCGTCGGCCACGAGTCGAAGTCGGTCAGCAGCATACACCGGGAGGAGCCGGCGCGGGCGAGGGAGCGCCGGGCGTTGAGGAGCCCACCTTGGGTTTGCGCAGCGTGCGGCGGGTTTGGACAGCAGGTACGCGATACGCTGCCATTCGGCATCGATCAGGTCGTTCGGGTAGCGCCGCTGCGTCCTGAAGTCGGTTTGGCGCGCGCGGCTTTCAGTGCCCACATCCCTTTGACATATCTGCCGAAATCGCACTCCGCAAACTGACATACCCATTCCTAAACGAGCATTCAATGTCGGCAGCAGTATCAAGTGGGCACATGCCGGCTATAGGTAAAAAATCGAAGCTTGGCAGCTCCTATTTCTTGCACCCAAGACACGTTCTCAACGCCTTGGATGCTGATATGAAGCGATGGCGTTGAGGCTTCCAGCCACACTGGGATAGACGAAGACATGTCGTCTAAGAAATCCAGCCTGCTGGTATCCTCTAAGCACACGCCTATAGAACATCATTTATGAGGCTATAGATGATGGATCACTCTTCAGTTAAATCGCAATCAGTATGCCTACCTACTTGCGATCTACGCGCGTTCCCTGAGGTTTACACTCCATTGGAGAAATTACCTTCGGAACGCGGGGCAAAGTGAGCAATGTGAAATTAGCAGAGGAGCGTGGCGCCTCGATGACTCAATAGCCAATTTTCTCGCAAAATTCGCTACATCAATCAGTGCAATCGGAGAGATAACAATGAGCACGAACAATATGCCTCAGAACACTATTCAAAATGTGCAAAAATTCGTCGGCGATCTCAATGACGATACTCAGCAGGGGCAGATCAAATGTATAGCTAACGTGGCCGTGTACGCAGACGGCTCAATCCGCAGCACAATCGTCGGGCGTGCGTCATCAGAAGGTTTAGTGCGCGAGCTCAAACGGTTGCGCAAAGTCGCTAAAGGTCAAATCGAATGACACACACGTATCTACACTTAGCTTTGGGCCTGTCCTAATCGCCCCGTACCTCAATAATGCCAATCAACATAATCAAGACTTCCATCAACACTTAGGTGAGCCGTAAGATGAGCATACAGATTTATTCATGGCCTCATGGCGCTAGAGATATTCGTGAGCCTCAATTCATGAATGACATAGCCGAACGACAATGCCGTAACATTCCTGAACAATTCGCTGAGCTAAGAAGAGTCAAGGATCTCTCAAAGAAAATACATAGACACAAAAGAGATCTTATATATCTATCGGAGGTCGTTGAAAATGAAGATGAGATCGAGTACTGCGCAGCCCTGTCGTTCAGAATGAATTTTAATCTGACAATCTTTCCCGATATTCTTGAAAATCCTATGCGCATCAATATTAATTTGAAGCAACGTGTGAAGGATCTGATCCTCTGCTGCGATGAAGACATACTCGAGCTGAACCCGGTGTTGCATCTACACCTTGAGGCGGCGAGCACGTAGAAGTGGATTTAAAACCGATAAAACCCTACAGCAAAGGAAAACCCATGCCCTACAAGACTGTGCCGGTAGATACGGACAAGACAGTGGAAGAATTCACTCAGGAGCTTCATATTGAAGCAGAAAGAGGTGAGGTCGATGCCATTGTAAATATAACTTTTTTTGTAAGCGGCTTGGTTAGAGGCAGTATGATCGGGGATATTCCATGCGAGCTGCTGGAGAGTCAAATCAATATCCTTCATAAAATTATTCAAGATCACAGGGAACAAAATTCATCGCAGTAGATCTCAAGAACATGCGGAGCAGCTAATTCAAAAATACAGTCCAGCAGCACACCAGACAATGAACCGCCGCGCATCTCGCGACCACGGGCTATTCCCTTCCGAAGCCGAGATCGCGCGGCGGCTCAGCCAGACGCCTCAAGAGTGGGCCGCCAAGGCCAAGGCCCTAGAGCGTGACGGACTGCCACACATCGACCCCGTCATGGGCGGCCGGTTCTGGCCGGCGGTCCGCGCCTACTTCCTCGCGCGGTACGGTCTCTCCGGCGCCGACCCGCTCGCGCCCGACGGCCCGGAGAACCTCGATGCCCTCTGACCTCGACGCGCCCGGCTACAAGGAGCGAAACAACCCGGGCGGGTCATGCCGGCGGTACTGGTTCGCTCCGCACCGGGCCGTGAAGGCCGGCTACACGCCGACGGTCGTCCCCCTCCCCTACTCGCCCGATGAGCCCGACGGCCGCCGCCTCATCGAGGCGACGTGCCAACGGCTCCAGGCCGAGATGCTGCTCTTCCTCGCCAATCACGGCCGTGAGCAGGCCCGATTCGACGGGACCATCCTCGGGCTCTCCCGCCGCTACCAGACCGACCCCGCCAGCCCCTTTCAGCGGCTCAAGCACAACAGCCGCCACAAGGACATCTACACGCTCAAGCTGATCGAGACCGCCTTCGGCCAGCGCTCCCTCGCGGCCCTCAAGATCGGTGATTTCCGCCGGTGGTACGACGAGGCGAAGAAGCCGAGCCGACCGGACGGGCCGGAGCGGGTGCGCCGGGCCTGGGGCATCATCAAGAAGCTGCGTGAGCTCTTCGCCTACGGCATCATGGCCGAGCTGCCCGAGTGCGAGCGTCTGCACACCATCCTGCGCCACGCCCGCTTCGCCCAGCCAGCCCGCCGCCGGGTGGCGATGGAGCTGGCCCACGTGGAGGCTTTCATCCCGAAGGCCCTCGCGATGGGTCGCTTCTCGTTGGCCCTGGGCACGGCCATCCAGTTCGAGACCGCGATGCGCCAGAAGGACGTGATCGGCGAGTGGGAGCCGGTGCCGGATGGCCGACCAGTCCCGGCGGGCGCGTTCGTCCTCAACGGCCGGCGCTGGGTCCGCGGCCTGACCTGGGAGGATCTACCGGCCAACCTAGTGATCCGGAAGGCGACGACCAAAACCGGGGCTTATGCGGCTCATGACCTGAAGCTCTGCCCGCTGGTGCTGGACCTGCTCGACCGAGTGCCGCTCGAGCGGCGGACGGGGCCGCTGATCATCGACGAGGCCTCGGGCCGGCCCTACGCCGAATCAGCTTACGGCCGCGAATGGCGGATCGTGGCGCGTGCCGCCGGCATCCCGAGCCACATCTGGAACATGGATGCCCGCGCCGGGGCGATCACCGAGGCCGAGGATGCCGGGGCCGACCTCGACCACATCCGCTCAGCTGCGGCGCACTCCCAGGCGGCGACCACGCAGCGCTACTCGCGTGGGGCGGTCGGCAAGTCGCGCCGGGTGGCCGAGCTGCGGCTGGCACACCGGGCGATGCGCAATGGAACATGAGGCGGGAGCAACCCGGGATGCTGGGTGCATCTCGACCCGCTGAACACGCATCGGTTGGATCACGTACCACCGATTATGACCCCTTGCAGACCTTCAAGCATCCCAGCTCAGACGTCTGCTTCGTAGGAAGAATCGGACCCTTGAGCGGCGGCCACGACATCAGCAGGTTCGGGTACATTAGCGACCCTGGCGATATCGACCGGTGCCGGACGTCCATAGCGGCTCTAGCTTCTCCTTAGGGCAGATGCCCCACGGGGCGCCGAACCTATGCGAGATCATCGCCTCCTGCTGAGAAAGCTCGCCGAGCTGTCGCCGCCGTCGGATGAGGAAGGCCCTCCTCGCTCAAACGGGTTGCCCGACGCGCCCGATGGCCCGGGCCATCATCCAGGCCGGCGCGGCGTAACGCGTAACGGAGGGCGCCTACCGTCACGCGGCATCCGCGTAGTCGACACGCCGCCACCAGACGAAGCCTACCCGAGGGCACTCCCGGCCAACCCGGAACGGGACAAGGATTGCGGCCAGACGTTTCAGGCGAGCTGCCCGCCTTCGTCGTCCGCCTCGTCGGGTCGACGGAACGGCAGGACGCGGCCCATCCGCTCGGCGTCGAGGCCCTCGACGGCCGCCCGCAGGTCGTCGAGGGCGAAGGGCTTGCGCAGAACGGGCACGCCCTCCGAGGGTAGCGCGGCCGCATCCGCGTAGCCCGTCATCATGAGCACGCCGAGCGTCGGGTCGACCGCCAGCGCCCGTCCCGCAAGCTCAGTTCCCGTCATCCCGGGCATGGCGTAGTCGGTCAGCAGCAGGTCGATGCGGCCCCCCTCGCGCAGCACTCGCAGCGCCTCGGCACCGCCGTCCGCCTCGGTGACGCCGTAACCGAGCTCCTCCAACAGGGTGACGGCGACGGCACGGACCTGGGGGTCGTCGTCGACGACGAGGATGCGCGTCGCGTCAGCCGCGTGCCGCCGCCCATGCATCCGGGAGACATCTGCGACGGCGAGACCCTCGGCCCGGGGGAGATAGACCGACGCCGTGGTGCCCTCGCCGGGTCGGCTGCGCAACGTGATGGCGCCGCCGAGCTGACGCGCCGTGCCGTAGACTTGCGCGAGCCCGAGGCCCGTCCCCTTGCCCTGGGGCTTGGTCGTGAAGAAGGGCTCGAACGCGCGGGCAAGGACCTCGGGCGGCATTCCCTCGCCGGTGTCGGCGACCGTGAGCACCACGAGATCCCCCGCCGGTACCATCCCGGGCCGTGGCGCGCCGGCGGGCAGGTTCTCGGTCTCGATCCGGACCTCGCCGCCGCCCTGCAAGGCGTCGCGCGCGTTCGTCGCCAGGTTGAGCACGGCCAGCTCGACGCGATGCCCGTCCGCCACCGCCGGCCACAGGTCGGCTGCCAGGCGCGTCACGACGGCGGTGCCTCCGCCGAGGGTCCGGCGCAATTGCTCGGCCATGGCGGAGAGCACGCCGTTGAGATCGACGGCGCGCGCCTCAAGGGGCTGTCTGAGCGAGAAGGCGAGCAGTTGCTCGGTGAGCCTGGCCCCGCGCTGCGCAGCCTGCATGGCGTTGCGCAGGAGACGCAGCGCTCGCTCGTCCGTGACCTTGCGCTCGGCGAGCTCGACCGATCCCATCACGGCGGCAAGCAGGTTGTTGAAGTCGTGGGCCACGCCGCCGGTCAACTGCTCGATGGCTTCCATCTTCCGCGCTTGCACGGCCTGTTCCTGTGCCTCAGCGCGGAGCCGCGAAAGCTCCAGGTTGGCCCGGACGCGCGCCTGGAGTTCGCGCGCCGAGAACGGCTTCACGAGGTAGTCGTCCGCCCCGGCCTCAAGTCCCTCCACGCCGGCCTCGGCGCCGGCGCGGGCGGAGAGCATGATTACGGGCACCGTGCGAAGGGTAGGATCGGCCCGGACGGCTCGGGTTAGCGCGATGCCGTCGAGCACCGGCATCATCACGTCGGTGAGTAGCAGGTCCGCCGGCGCCGCGCGCAGCGCGTCCAGGGCGGCCGCGCCGTCGGCGAGGGCCACGACCCGGTGGTCCTGCCCAAGCAAGCGCTCGACGTAGGCACGCATGTCGGCGTTGTCGTCGGCCAGGATGATGCGACGCCGACCATCCCCGGAGGGCGCCGCTTCGAACGGGCCGCGAAGGGGTACGACGTTGGACGGCTCATCGGGCAGCCATCGTAAGGCTTCCTCGATGTAACCGCGGGCCTGGCTTTCGACGGGTGCCGCCACAGCCTCGACGACCCTTTCAGCCGGCAGGTGAGAGCGCCCGAAGGGAATGGTCACCGTGAAGGTCGTTCCTTCACCGATCAGGCTTCGAACCTCAATGTCCCCGCCGTGGAGGGAGACGAGGTCGTGCACGAGCGCGAGGCCGATCCCTGAGCCTTCGTGCGAGCGGCTGCGGGAGCCCTCGATGCGATGAAAACGGTCGAAGACGTGCGGCAATGCCTCAGCAGGGATTCCGACCCCCGTGTCGGCCACCGTGAGGCGAACGCCTTCCGGGGCCGACCCAAGTCGGACGTCGATGCCGCCGTGGAAGGTGAACTTGTAGGCGTTGGACAGCAGGTTGAGGACAACCTTCTCCCACATGTCGCGGTCGACGAAGACAGGCTCTGGAAGCGGCGTGCACTCGACCTGAAGGGCCAGTCCGCCCCGCTCGACCGTCGAGCGGAAGGTGCTTGCCAGGTCCGCTGTCAGGGCCGCGAGGTCGGCCGGCGCGAAGGTTGCCTGGACACGTCCGGCCTCGACGCGCGAGAAGTCGAGCAAGGTGTTGACGAGCCGGAGTAGCCGGAGGGCGTTCCGGTGGGCCACCTCAAGCTCCGCGCGGCTCTCGGGTGCGACGCCGGGGTCCTGCAGGGCCTCCTCGAGGGGGCCGAGCATCAGGGTCAACGGCGTGCGGAATTCATGGCTGACATTGGAGAAGAACCGCGTCTTGGCGCGGTCGAGCTCGGCCAGGGCCTCGGCGCGGCGTCGCTCCTCCTCGTAGGCACGAGCATTGCGCAGAGCAGTCGAGACTTGGCCCGCGACGAGATCGAGGAAGCCCCTGTAGCCTTCGTCGAGCGCCCGGCTCGGGCTGATGCCGAGAACGAGCACGCCGAGCGGCTCCGAACCCACCTCACCCGCGATCGGGATGACCAGCGCGTCCTCGACGAGGTCTCCCCACAGCCCGCCTGCCATGCCGATGACCGGGCCGAGGCCGCCCACCGACACGGTCGCACCCGCGAGCGCGCGCTCGAACGGCCAAGTTGCTTCCGCCTCCGGCGAAGCCAGCGGATGGGCGCCGTCGATGCCCACGGCCGCGCCGAGGCTCAGGCTGCCCCCGGCGTCCCGCAGGAAGAGGAGTGCGAAGGGCACGTCGAGCCTCTCGCCGGACAGAGCCCCGGCGACGTCGACGCAGGTCGCCTCGACGCTGCGCGTCTCCCCCGCCCTGGCCGCAAGGTCGCGCAGCAGGCCGAGACGACGCTCGCCCACAACCTGGGCGGTCACTTCGCTGCACACCGCCAGCATGCCAACGATGCGACCTTCGTCGTCCTCGGCCGGGGCGTGCGAGACGCTGAAATACGCTTCCTCCCGGTAGCCGGCCCGCTCCATCAGGAGCGGCAGGGCCGCTGTCCAGTTGGCCTCACCGGTCTGCATCACACGGGCAATCATCGGGCCTAGCGTGTCCCATGACGCGGCCAGCGTGACGCGGATGTCGCCACCGAGCGCGTCCGGGTGCCCGGCACCGATGAGCTTGGCGTAGGCGTCGTTGTAGACTTGGGTGAACTCGCCCCCCCAGGTCAGGATCATCGGGTACTGCGAGGACAGGAGCGTGCGCACGGTCGAGCGCAGGCTCTGCGGCCAGGCGGCAACGGGACCGAGCGGCGTCCGTGCCCAGTCGAGGGTGCGGGCAAGTGCGCGAACCTCGCCGGGACCACGGAAAAGCGTCTCTGCGGCATCGCCGTGCCTCGCAACGCTCATTGGTCCCTCTCCGGCTCCCGGCCCGACCGCACGGGCCGCGCCTCGATCAGGTCCCGGATGCGCGAGGCCAGCGCCTCCATCGCGAACGGCTTGGTGAGCACCTGCATTCCGCAGTCCAGGTAGCCGTTGCCGACCGCCGCGTTCTCCGCGTAGCCGGTGATGAACAGCACCTTCAAGTCGGGCCGGGTGACGCGGGCCGCGTCCGCGACCTGCCGCCCGTTCATGCCACCCGGCAAGCCGACGTCGGTGACCAGGAGGTCGATACGCGCATCGGATTGCAGCACCCTCAGCCCGGAAGGTCCGTCCGCCGCCTCGATGGCCGTGTAGCCCAGATCCTCCAGCACTTCCGTGACGAGCATGCGGATAGAGGGTTCGTCGTCGATGACCAGCACCGTCTCACCCCGCTCGGCCCGGGGCGCCCCGGCGAGGTCCGGCATCCGCTCGGAGCCCGGGGCGTCGCCGTGGTGGCGGGGCAGGTAGAGGCACACCGTCGTGCCCTGGCCGACTTCCGAGTAGATGCGGACCTGACCGCCGGACTGGCGGACGAAACCATAGATCATCGACAAGCCGAGGCCGGTGCCTTGGCCGATGGGCTTGGTGGTGAAGAACGGCTCGAACGCCTTTGCGATGACGTCGGGCGTCATGCCCGTGCCGGTGTCCGTGACGCAGAGCGACAGGTACTGTCCCACGGACATGTCCCGCTCGCGCGCGATGCGGTCGTCGAGCCAGCGGTTGGCGGTCTCGACGGTGATCCGTCCCCCGTCCGGCATGGCGTCGCGGGCGTTTATGCAAAGGTTCAGCAGCGCGTTCTCAAGTTGGCTCGAGTCGACCAGCGCCGACCACAGGCCGGCTGAGCCCACCACCTCGATGTGCACCGACGGGCCGACCGTTCGGCGGATGAGTTCCTCCATGCCGTGGATCAACGCATTCACGTCGGTCGGCTTTGGGTCGAGTGTCTGGCGTCGAGAGAAGGCGAGCAGGCGGTGAGTCAGCGCCGCTGCCCGCTTCGACGCACCCTGCGCCGCCGCCATGTATCGGTCGAGATCGGTCAGCCGCCCCTGGCTCATCCGAGTTTGCATCAGCTCCAGCGATCCCGTGATGCCGGTGAGCAGGTTGTTAAAGTCGTGCGCGATGCCGCCGGTCAATTGGCCGACCGCTTCCATCTTCTGAGATTGCCGCAGCGCCTCCTCAGTGTCAGCGAGGGCCTGCGCGGCTTCCTTCTCGGCCGTGATGTCTCGACCGACCGCGTGGATGAGGTTCTCGGCCGGAACCGCCGTCCACGAGAGCCAGCGGTAACTGCCGTCCTTGTGGCGGTAGCGGTTCACGAAGCGCAAGGTCGTCAGGCCTTCCGAGAGTTTGCCGACCTCGGCAAGCGTTGCCGCCACGTCGTCCGGGTGGACGAGGTCCATGAAGGCGCCGCCGACGAGATCGCGCTCGCCCCAGCCGAGCAGCGATGTCCAAGCCGGGTTCACCGCCTCGATGGTTGCGTCGTAGCGGGCGACCAGCATGATGTCGGTTGAGAGCCGCCACATGCGGTCGCGGTCGGCGGTCCGCTCCGCCACCAGGGCTTCGAGTTCCTCGCGAGAGCGCGCGAGCACCTCGCGCGCCTCGACGATGTCCTGGATGTCGGTGCAGGTGCCGAACCAGCGGGTGATCAGCCCGGCTCCGTCACGCATCGGGAGGGCCCGGCCGAGCGTCCAGCGGTACTGTCCGGAGTGGTGGCGCAGTCGGTACTCGATACGGTAGGGCTCGCCCGTCGCGAGGGACTCGCCCCAGACCTTCCAGGTCCGCTCCCGGTCCTCGGGGTGGACGATGTCCTCCCACTCCTCGCCGTCGGTCGAGCCAGGCGTCACGCCGGTGAAGTCGTACCAACGCTGGTTGTAGTAGTCGTGGTAGCCGTCAGCCCTCGTCGACCAGACCATCTGGTCGATGGAGTTGGCAATGGCCTGGAACCTCGCCTCGGCCTCGCGAAGCTCGTCCTCGCGCTCGCGCCGCTCCGTCACGTCCCGGTAAAACAACGCAAGGCCTTCCGGGTGAGGGTAGGCGCGAACCTCCAGCCAGGCGGCGTGCCCGTCCGGCCAGACATAGCGGTGTTCAAGCGTCAGGGGGATGCGCTCCTGCATCGCGCGCAGGTACATCTGACCGATGGGCATGAACTCGGAGCCCGGGTAGACTTCCCAGTGCGAGCGGCCCACGACTTGGTCGGGCAGCCTTTCCTCAAGCCGGAAACCCTCGGCGTTCATCTGCAGGATGCGAAAGTCGTGGTCGAGGAGCATGAAGCCCTCGCCCATGCCCTCCAGCACGCCCGAGGCGCGGGCCTCGCTGGCGCGCAGGGCCTCTTCGGCCTTCACCTTGGCTGTCGTCTCGGTGCAGGCGCAAAACATCCCGCGAACGATGGCGGCTTCGTCGCGGATCGGCGAGTAGGAGAAGGTGAAGTAGGTCCTCTCGTCATACCCGCGCCGGTTCATCGTGAGCGGCAGGTTCTCGGCCCAGGTCGCCTCGCCCGCCATGGCGCTGGTGACGTATGGCGTGATGGCGTCCCAGATCTCGTGCCAAATGTCGCGAAAGCGGCGGCCCAGGGCAGCCGGGTGCTTGTCGCCGAGGATCTCCGCATAGGCGTCGTTGTAGAGGAAGCCGAGTTCCGGCCCCCAGGCGGCGAACATCGGGAACCTGGAGCCCAGCATCAGGCTTACGACCGAGCTCAGCGCCTGCGGCCAGGTCTCCGGCGCGCCAAGCGGCGAGGCCGACCAGTCGTGGGCGCGCATGCGCGCTCCCATCTCACCGCCTCCCGACAGACATGCGACGGTCAAAGACGGGGCACTTTCGGACATGTTCTGCGGTCAAGTCTGAACGGTGGGGTATGGCAAGCGGGAGGAACTCCCCGCCGCTCGCCGCTTCCGGTCGGCCATGATGCGTGGTGATGGCGAGTTTGCGGCACCGTGCTGGAAACGCCGCGGTGGCCTTGGGGTTGCCCCGCCGTCTGGGCCGCCGAGGCCGGGAAACCGGCGTTTGTCCAGCAGGTCCGGGCCGTCGTCTCACGTGCCGGACCGCGGACGGGCCACGCGCTGGAGGATGCGCGAGAGCTGCTCGGCAGAGTAGGGCTTGTGCAGGAGCTCGAAGCCGTGGTCGCCCTCCCGGGCGAGCACGTGGCTGTAGCCAGAGGTAAGCACCACAGCGGGCGACGGCGCGCCGGCCCTGAGGCGGTCTATCTCGGCCTGGAGCGCCGAGACCTTGGGCTCCATGAGGTCCGCATCCGCCAGCGCCTCGTCGCGGATCTGCTCGTTCGTCTGGCGCTCCCGGGCCGTCACGATGCGCGCCTGCTCAAGCACCTGCGCGCCGAACCGGGTCAGCCCCCCTGCAGCGCCAAGCGCAACCCGGCCTCCTCGATCATCGGCTGATAGTCGCGCCTGGCGTTCCACCGGGCGAGCGACGGCCCGATGTCCTGGTGCGAGCGCCTCCAAGTTCCTTGCGCACGGCCCCGACCGAGACGCGCTCCTTGGCGCTGCCCCCAGGGTTCGTGCGCGCCCATATCGTGTCAACCGCCGCGCAAACTTGGTACTCGGTCACCATGCCGCCATCCTCGTCCGCCGCAGCGATGATACGGCGCGGGCGTGAAGAATCGGTCGCCGCGGAACCGGAACTCCGAGACGAACGGGTCACGCGTCCCGGTTCCCGTTACGCGTTTTCCCGCGCGTCGCGCCGGCGGCCGTCCGGAAAGCCTAGGTGGATCCACTATACTCCGCCCGAGTTCCCGGGTTGGCGGTCGCCGGTTGCCGGCACCGCACCGGAGTGCCCGCACTTGTCCAAGACCGCACCGCCGCTGAGCCGCCTGCCGACCTTCTCCGACGATGGCCACGTGCATGTCGTCGTCGAGACGCCGAAGGGCAGTCCGAATAAGTACGCCTTCTCGGACGCGCTCGGCGCCTTCCAGTTCAAGATGGTCCTGCCGGAGGGCATGAGCTTCCCATACGACTTCGGCATGATCCCCTCGACCAGGGGAGCCGACGGCGACCCGCTCGATGTCCTGCTCCTGCTCGACGCGCCGGCCTTCCCGGGCTGTGTGCTGGAAGCGCGGCTGGTCGGCGTCGTCGAGGCCGAGCAGCGGGAGCGCGACGGCACCTGGGAGCGCAACGACCGGCTGATCGGCATGGCGGTGAAGGCCAGGACCCACGCACACATCCACGCGCTCGACGACCTGCGCCCAGGCATGCTGGACGAGGTCGAGGCGTTCTTCGGTCACTACAACCAGCTTGCCGGCAAGGACTTCAGGGTGCTCTGCCGCGGTGACGCTGAGGCGGCGCTCGCCCTGGTCAGCCAAGGCGCCGAGGCGTTCGGGAAGGTAGGCGACTGATCCAGGCTGTTATGGCCGCCCGGACCTGCCATCCTATGCCAATGACAGCTCTCGGAGGCCAAGCGGCTATTCCAACGGGTCTGTTCGAAAGGCCGAAAGTGGCGCGGGGCGGATGTTCGAACGGCGTGCATCCCGAAGCTGCAGCGCGTAGGAGGGACGCCCCACTGCTCTCCTTCCTCCTAATGCGCAAACTCCTGAGCAGGCTCGGCCTGCGGTTCGAAGATCCCGTCGACGAGCGTACTTTCGTGACGCGCTTCACCCTCGACGACCTACCCCGCACGCAGGCTGCGATGATCCTCGGCGCTTGCGTCTACTGCGCCTTCGCCGTCTGGGACTGGATCCTCGACCCGGCGCACTGGACTGAGACCCTGTTCCTTCGCCTCGCCGTCGCGCTCGCCGTACTCCTGCCTGCAACCGCGGCGCTGCGCTGGCCTGCCGCGCGGCGATGGGCCGAGCAGATCTACCTCAGCTACTGCGTCGTGCCCGGTTGCGTGCTCAGCTTGATCTACCTGCGGCTGGGACCCGGCTTCGACCATGCCGCTGCGGGCATGATCGTCGTCATCCTGTTCGTCTCGACGCTGTTGCCGCTGCGCTTGTCCTCGCTCGCGGCGTTCTGCGGCCTGACTTGGCTCTGCTTCGCCGTATGCGAATCCTTCGCGGTGCATGAGCGGGCGGGCATGCGCTTCGTGAACAACTTCGAGATTGGCATGGCATACGCGCTCTCGCTCTACGCTGTCGGCGCACGAGAGGTGCGAGCTCGGCGCCAATTCCAGACGGAGGAGGCGCTTCGGCGGGAGAAGGAGCGATCGGAGACGGCCCTGTCCGAGTTGCGCGAGGCCCAGGCCCATCTCGTGCAAGCCGAGAAGCTGGCCGCCCTTGGCCAGCTCGTGGCGGGAGTGGCTCACGAGATCAACACGCCGATCGGCTTGGCGCTGACCACGTCGACCGCCGCCGAGGGCGATCTGAGGCATCTCCAGCGCGCCGTTGAATCAGGCCAACTGCGCCGGTCGGATCTCACGCACGGCTTCGCGCGGCTGAGCGAGGGGATGCGGCTGCTGTTCTCCAATCTCACGCGGGCAGCCGACCTCGTGAACAGCTTCAAGCAGGTCGCAGTCGACCAAGCCAGTGCGGAGCGGCGCACCTTCGAGCTGCACGGCTGGCTTGAGGAGCTGATGAGCACGCTCGGGCCGCTCGTGCGGCGCAAGGGCCACACGATGCGGATCCGCTGTGAGGACGGGATCATACTCGACTCCCATCCCGGCGCACTGGCGCAGGTGATAAGCAATCTGGCGCTCAACGCTATCGTGCATGGTTATCCCGACGGTCGATCGGGCGTACTCGACGTCGCGGCGTATCGTTCGGGCGAGGATCGACTGCGCATCATCATCGCCGACGACGGCATCGGCATCCCGTCGGAGCACCTGAGCAAGGTGTTTGACCCCTTCTTCACTACGCGGCGCGACAAAGGCAGTACGGGCCTTGGGCTGCACATCGTCTTCAACCTTGTTGCCTCGACCCTGCAGGGTCAGATCACGCTGTCGAGCAACGGGGGCGGAGGCACGTGCTTCACCATCGACTTGCCTCTCTCGGTGGATGAAGTGGAGGTGAGCGAAGCAGCCGAGCCGCAAGCGACCAAGCGGGTGAACCTCGGTTCGGTGGTTGTCTCGTCCGCGCCATTGGTCGAACCTAATGCGAACGGATCAGAGTGACCCGAAACGGTCCTGCGCAGTGCATGTCGAGAATGTCTGGCTGCGAAGATTTTCCGGACATTAGATGCCTCGACACGGGCTCTTGACGTCCGTCGCTACGTGCACCTATGGCGTCAAGCACGTCAGCGGGAGCACCCTCGCGAGCTGTGAGGCCAGGAGGGGGGCTGCGGCCTGTAATGAGGCCGGTCCTGCCGCTTCTGCGGCGGCGGCTGGGTCGCCGTGATAGTGCCGATCACGCGGCTTCCCAGTTGCGTCCCCATCGAAACGAGCAGACATTGTCCCCGCTGCTCGCATCCGCGCGACGGCCTCGGCCCGACAGGGGCACCTCATGAACCGGACTCATCTTCCGCTTCACCTCCCGGCGGGGACACCGAGAGTAGCCGCGACCATCTTATCGGTGCGGATGGCGATCGCGGGTGCCGGGGGATTGGGCCTCGGATTGATTGCCGTAGCCGTCTTCGCCCTGCTCGTCAGCCGATAGCGAACTGGCGGGAGGTCGGCCGCCCGGGCGTCGCGGCCGCGCGAACCCTCGTGTCGAACTGACCGTCAGCCCGGGTGATTCGGCGCGAAGGCGCAACACTCACACGGTGTCATCCGCCTGCCCCAACTCAAGCGCGTCAAGCCAAGCTACCGTCGCTTCGAAGCTCGGGAGGGGTTGTCGTTCAACGATGGCGCTTATTGGATGAACGGCAGCTCACACGTGGCTTGGCTGGTGCGCAAGCTTCGACGGGCGGAGCAGCCCGGCCGCCCCAGCGGCCGGGGAGAAAGTAAAGGAGAAAGTATTAGTGCTGGCGCCGCTCACGCGTCGTCGTAGTGCGCTCCTCACGTCGCTCCATCCGCTCTCTGCGCGGTTCTGGATCAACGCCGAGCACGCCACCGACAGTGCCAGTTGCCGCACCAACAGCTCCGCCGACAACGCCGCCAACCGGTCCAGCCGCACGGTTTCCATCTTCGGCCCCGCGTTCAGCGCCCCGGACGGTACCCTGCGCCTGGGCCGACAGGGTCAACGCGGCAGGAGACATGAGGAGAGCTGCAATCAGAAGTGTGGTTTTCATGATGGCGTCCTCTGGCGCGCTTTTAAGTAGCCGGCAGCCAGTCACCTGCCGGTCGATACGCACCAACGTTTGAAAGTCAGAAAGGTCGCAGTCCAGTGCGTGCGACCTATCATGACCTCCGACTGCGCCTTCAAGGACAGCTACCGGAACGCGAAGGCCAGCACGGGCCAGCGCTCCGCGGCGGTCAAGATACAGCCTCGGGTCCTGGCAGGCCATTGGCCCGATCTGCTCGATTTTTTTACGCTTATCCGACAAGTAATTATCGCATCACAACTTACGTGACCGCCGGTGGCTGCGTACGGCACTATATCGTCAAACCAGTTACGCCTTTGCGAGCTGGTGCGGGGTGTTCAGTCCCCAGCCGACTGGTTGACAGCTGGGTGGCATTGATCGGCCTTGACCCGTCAGCCTATGGCATCCACAGCATGCACAGGACGAAGGTGGTGTTGGTCTACAAGCGGACGGGCAATATCCACTCACGGCCATGCGCAGCAGGCCTGTGGCCGAGATCAGGCCCGCGCTACAGACGGCGAAGCGACGTCGCGTGATCGCGTTCATGGCGCTCTCCGACCTCAATAGCGGATCGGAGGAGCGTACACGCGTTCAGAACCATCAGGGATGGCGAAAGCGCGCGACCCTCGCGATCACGAAGAGCGATGCCGTCGTGGAGGCCTCCTCATCTCGCCGGATCCGAGTAGGCGACGCCGCGCCCACCCCTGGTGCTAATCGGCCGGAGGGCAAACGGTCGTGGCTGATGCTCGTCGCGACGCTCACCGGCCGGATGATCAAAGGACCGGCTCCAAGGAGCGGAACAGATCCCGAACAAAACAGGGGAACGGCGGGGAACGCCATGGGGAACATAGGGAACACCGGGACCGCTCGGCCCGACAAAAGGTGTTCAGTTCCAGAGATTTAGTGGAGCGGGCGATCGGGATCGAACCGACGACATTCAGCTTGGGAAGCTGAGTGCAGTACTTTCGGAACTCCCGGAATACCACGCCAGACGTTAACGCTGCCCTTGATTTCATTGTGAAATCCGGCCCCGCGCAGGCCATGCCGGGTTGCCAGGCGCCCGCCCCGATGGCTTGTATCAGCCTTGTATCAAGCCTGGAGGGACCATGGCCGCTGCCAACGCTTGGACGCGAGAGCGCCTCAACCTCACCGCCGCCCACCTCAAGCGCGCCGCCACGATGGTCGCCCGCGGGGCCGTCCCCGGCCGCGGCGTCGAGTGGGCCGACACCGGCTGCGTCGGCCTGAGCCTGCGGATCGGAAAACGGTCGGCGGCCTGGTACCTCCGCATGGACAGCAAGACGGTCCGGCTCGGGGCCATGGAGGCGTTGGGCGTCGCGGAGGCGCGGCTGGCGGCGAACCGGATCCGGCTCCGGATCCACGACGGGGTCGACCCGGCCCAGAACCGCAGCGACTTGGACCTGTTCCACCGTGCCGTCGCGGACGGCGAGATGCTCGACCTGGCGGCCGACGCGGCCTTCCCGGAGGTCGAGGCGCTCCCGACGGACGACGAGCGGCGCCGGTACGGCCCATGGGAATGGCGGGACCTCGTCGACCTGCACCTTGCCATGAAGATGCCGACGCAGAAGGCGCGGTGGCGGGTGCAGTACGAGCGCCACCTGCGCCGGTCGGCCGAGGGCGACATGGCGACCATGCTCGTGCGGGACGTCACCCTCAGGGATCTGACGGAGGTCCGCGACCGGGTCGCGGACGAGCGGACGCAGAGCGCGGCCGCCGACACGGTGGAGGCGGTCAAGGCCGCGCTCACCTGGGCCTGGGAACACCACGGCCCACGGTCGGGGTTGGAGCGCGTCGACTATCCCTGGTGGAAGGTGAGGCTCAACGTCGAGTGGGCGAGCCAGCCGCGCGATCACATGCCCTCCCTGGAGGAGCTCGCCCGCACGCTGCTGCTCGCCGAGCGGCACAGGGCGCTCGGGGGCACGGGCAGGGAGACCGGCGACGCGGTGCTGGCCGCCCTGTGGGCGACCGTCCTGACCGGGCAGCGCGTGGGTGCGCTGTGCGGCACGCTCCGGGCGACGACCCGCCCCTGGGCCGACCGGCCGGGCTGGCAGATCTGGACGTGGACCGCGACCGAGATGAAGGGCGGCGGGGGCATGCGCGTCCCCCATGGCCTCCCGGTGCCGCCGCGGGCGCTGGAGGTCCTGGCTCGGTTCAGGCTCGACCCGGCGAGCCCGTTCCTCTTGCCTGCCGCGGAGCCGGGGGCGTCCCTCAGGCCCAACGCCATGACGCAGCTGTTCTCCCGGCTGCAGGGCAAGGCGAAGGCGGCGCGGAAGGACGGTCGGACGCTCCGGCCCGAGGGCGACCTGTTCGAGGCGCACGGCATACAGCCCTGGTGGCGGCACGACGTGCGACGGACGCTGGGCACGTACCTCGACGGGGAGCGGCTCGGCGGCGCCGGGTCGGCGATCCTGGCCCATCGCCGCCAGCTAGCGAAGGGCGAGAAGCCGGAGGAGCGCGAGCTCGCGCAGGCCATCACACTCAAGCACTACGTCCGAAGTCAGCGCCTCGACCTCAAGGCCGAGGGGATGGAAGCCTGGACCACGGCGGTGCTCGATGCCTACGAGGCGGAGCGGGCTGGATTTGAGACCCGGGAGGCAGTCGCCCGCCCCTGAGTCCGACGTGCGCCCGCGTGCGGCCCGCCGCGGCCGCACGCGGCAAGGGTCAATCCCCCGGCCAGGATTTCATACACCCTGCCGCGAGGTCGCGCTGGCGCCCGGCGCCGCGACCTGCGATCATCAGGATTCCTCCGCCGCCCGAGGCCCCCCGATGTCCCGAAAACCGCCGGCCCTGCCGCCCATCCCAGACACTCGGAGGCCCTGAGCGCGAGCGCGCCGGCCTCCATTTTCAGGAGGCCGCCATGGCCACGCTCTTCACGGCGGACACGCATTTCGGGCACGTTCGGCTACTCCGGCCCGACTTCGGGACGCCCCGGCCGAAGTTCTCCTCCATTGAGGAGCACGACGAGACCCTGATCGCGAACTGGAACGCGACGGTCGCGCCGGGCGACACCGTCTGGCACCTGGGCGACTTCTCGTACAAGTGCCACCCCCAGCGCGAGCGCGAGATCTTCGACCGCCTGCAGGGTATCAAGCATCTGGTCCGGGGCAACCACGACAAGAGTGCGCTCGACTTGCCTTGGGCCAGTATTCGCGACGTGGGACAAGTCGTCGTCGACGGGCGCGGGCTCTGGCTCAGCCACTACGCGCACCGAACCTGGCCCCGTCTGCACCGCGGCGACCTGCACCTCTACGGGCACTCGCACGGCACGCTGCCGGGCGACGGCCGATCGCTCGACATCGGCGTGGACTGCTGGGGCTACCGGCCGGTCGGCCTGCCCGAGATCCTGGACGCGCTGGCGCTTGCCGGCGTGGGGACCGGCGAGCGCCAGGGCTAGCCGGTCCCGCGCCCGCCTTAGGCCTTGCGGGCCGCGGCGTCGGCCAGGATCCCGAGCTCGACAAGGTCGTCGCCCTCGGGCTCAGCCTCCGGCTCCGGCTCGAGCGGCGGGTCCTGCCATTGGCGGCGCCACTGCGTCACGTTCCGGATCGCCTCCGCCCGCGTCGCCGTGGCACGGAGGACCTCGCGGTCGGACCGGATCGCGATCCACCGGCGGCCCTCGACGAGCGCGTCCGAGTAGGGGGCGCCCGGGTGCTTGTGCCGGTCAGTGAGGAACGTGCACGCATAGTGCATCTGCTCTCCCGGCGGGTCCGGCGCCATGCGCACGATCAGAGCGAGCTCGCGGTCCTCCGGCGCGACGTCCGGCCCCGGGTCCAGCACGAGGAGCCCCTCGCGCGGGCGGCGCTCGTCGTAGGGCACGTCGCGCGCCAGGGTGCTGTACGTGAACAGCGGGTGCGCCCACGGATCGCCGAGGGGCTGGAGCAGGACCGGCATCGGGGCCCAGCGCCCCGGACGCGGCCTGTAACCGCGCCAGACGGCGTCCGGGTCGCGGTACACCGGCCACTCGACGACGTACTCCTCAGCCACACGATCCTCCTCGCATCCGATGTGGGATGTGGCCAGGCGTAGCAGGTGCGGTTGAACCGAACGGGCGGGACTTGCCTCAAATGCGAGGGGACGCCTTCACCCGCCGGCAACCCTCGCGGCCCCGGCGCTAGAGGATCCCCCGCCCGAGACCTTCCATCGACTCGTCGTCGATGCGGGCCTGCTCCTCAGCTGCCCGGGCCGCGACGATGGCGGCCCTGCGCGCCTCCCAGTTCACGGGCCGCAGCCTGTACTCGTCGTGCTCCCGCTCATACGCCTCGATGCGTTCCTCACGCTCTCGCTTGTACGCCTCGATGCGCTCGTCCGCCGTGACCAGAAGCTCGACGGCCCTCGCCAGGCTCCCCGCCTCGTAGTAGCGGTCAAGGTCGAGCGCCTGCCACCGGCGGCTGCCCAGGTCGCGGTGGATGTCGTTCCGCCAGACCGGCGTGAACGGCTGAGGCTCCCCCTGCCAGATCCCCTCGCGGATCCGCGCCGCGGCCCCAACGACCAGCCCGTCCGCGAGGCGAACGATCTCATAACCTGGCCATGAGTGGCGCCAGTGCCGGACGTCGAGCGCCCGCGTGTGCTCGGACCGTTCCCTGCAGTTTAGGAACGCGACCGTGCCGCGGACGCAGTCGACGGGCCTCGCCCATGTTCCGCCCGGCAGGGCGTATATCGCTCGTCCCATCCCGTACTCCTCCGATCCGGAGGGTCGGCATAGCAGGCGCGCTTGAATCGACCGGGCGGCATTTGCCTCAAATGCGGGCGGCCGCCTTCACCCGCCTGCAATCCTGGCCGCCACGGCGCGGGCGGCGGCCGCCTCGCCTTCGCGGGGCTCGGCCAGGTCCGTGAGCATGGTCAGGCGGACCGCAGGACGCGCCGGGTGACCCGGGTCCGCGGCGCGGCCGCCCACGCCCGCATGGCGGCGAGGAGCTCGGGGGTGACGGTGAGCGTCGCGCCGTCGCAGTACCAGCGGGGACCGGCGCCGGGGCGGGATCCGCGGGCGGCGGCGCGGGCGGATGCATCCCGTGGACGAGCGCGTGGACGCCCGCCCGCATCGCACCGACGACCGCGAACTCAACGTTGCGGACCAAAGCGACGAGGGGGTGGCTCTCGTCGCCGCCAGCCGCGGCCAGGGCGGCCGCCCGGGCCTCCACGAGGCGGGCACGCAGCGCGACGCCGGTCAGGCCGTCGAGGCCGTCGAGAAGGGCATAGCTCACGGGCGGGGCTCCTCTTTGGCGGTCCAGTACGGCGCGTCGAGGGAGACGCGGCCGGCCCGGCGCAGGCGCTGCAGGCTGTCGCTGACGCGACCGACCGTCTCCCCGATCCGGGGCGCGACGGTCATCGGCAGGGCGCCGCGCCCGCCGATGGCTCGGAGCTCCGCGAGGACGGCTTCGTCGCGGGCGCGGGACGCGGCGCTCACCGGCACCCCCGCACGTACGCCCGGCCGATGCCGAGCGCCTGCAGGATCCGGCCGCCCGGCGGCCGCCGCCCGGAGAGCACGTCCGCGAGGTAGCCCGGACCGACGCCGTGGCGACGGCCCCACCCGGCCGCGGACCCCTGGCGCTGGATGGCGGCGCGGAGCTCGTCGAGGACGGCGGCGGGCGCCACGGCCTCGGCCGCCTCCTCACGGGAGAGCGCGGCCGCGTCGTAGGCGTCGTCGGGGTGCCAGCTCACGCTTGCGCCCTCCGGAGCGCGGTCCGCCCGACCGGATCCGTCGGCAGGCCGAGGTAGCGCGCCCGGGCCTTGAGGCCGGGGGCGATGACGCCGAGCGCGGCCGCCGCGGCGCGAAGCGACAGGGGCCCTCGGATCGCCGCGGCGACGGCGCCGTCCGTTACGCGCTGGCGCTCCGGGAGGCGGTCCGTCGGCAGGTGCGGGCGGGTCGCCACGCCTGCGAGGCCGGCCCAGCGGTGGGCCGTGTGGGGCGCCACGCCAAGCCGGCGCGCGACGGCGGCGACGCCCACGGTGCCCGACACGACCCGCCTGACGTCGGACACGCTGACGCCCGATCCCACCTGTCGCCACAGCTGCATGACCTGCCTCCGAATCCGGGCATATGTGCGCTTGGCAGGCATTGAAGCACATTCGTCAAAGTACGAAAGGGTCATGGAGGCACAAAGTTAATGCCCCTGCCATGGTCCCGGCATATGTACCTTATGCAGTGGGCCGGTATAGGGTCAGAATTGACGCCATGACTGAGTTTGATCTTGCCGCTTGCACGCTCGGTGTTAGCATTCGTCATGTGCCGTATTCGCGGCGCGCGGACATGGAGGATGCGATGCCGGAGCTCTACAGGACGACGAGGCAGTGGCAGGGGCCGCCGGAGGGCCTCGCGCTGCAGTGGCAGCCGCCGCGCGAGCTGAGGGTGAGCGGGGTGCTCAAGGCGCTCTGGACGGCTGAGGCCCCGTCGCAGGACTATGACGACGCGCTTGCCGGCCCCGAGGGGCGCCACCTGAAGGCCATCGGGTTCTCGCACGACCGCATGAGGTCTGGCCTGCCGTGCCTGTGGGAGGGACCGGATTTCAACCCCGACCAGGCGGCCGCCCTCATCAACACCGCCATCCGGGAGCTCGCCGCCCACCGAGAGAAGCTCGCTCGCGAGCACGCCCAGGCGGCCGCCGCGGCGGAGCGCCGGGCGGCGGAGGACCTCGCCTTCGCGGAGCGGGCCATCGCGGCGGCGCGCGAGTCCCTGAGGACGCAAGCCTGGGCGTGGGCCGTCAGGGCGGACGTCGAGCTCGCCGAGCGCCGCATCGCGCGGGGACTGACCGGGCTGGAGAGGTACCAGAGCGAAGACCTACTCGACCTCGTCGCGCGCGCGCAGGCCAACATCGACCGGGCGATGGCGGCGATGACGGTCACCTACGAGCCCGAGGCCGAGCGGGCCGCCATGCCGGATGTCCAGGTGGCCGCCCACGAGGGCTGCCGGCTCCTGACGACCCGGGATGCGGACCGGGCGAGCGTCGTCAACAAGTCGGGCTGGGGTCGGAACTCGACGGTCCGCGGCCACGTCCTCGCCGGCCTCCCGGTGCTGGATGCCGTGCTCGCCTCGCACGCGCTGCGGGCTCTCAGGACCCACCGCCGTCAGCTCCCCCCGGAGCTGGCGCTCAGGCTGTTCGGGCACGAGCTCCCGGACATGCTGGCCGAGGCGGCCGCCTGATTGTGGGTTTCCGGCCGGGGGCGATCATCGAGGCGTCGCCCCCGACAGGAGATCTCCGATGCGTTTCCTTGCCCGCCTGTTCGCCGCCCTCGCCGCCGTCGCCCTCGCCCCGCTCGTCATGGTCTGGGAGGGCGCCCGCTGGACGCTTAAGGCGCTCGCCGGCATCCGGCCGGATCCCGTCCTGCCCGCCGCGGTGGCGGCCGAGGACTACCTCGCCGAGGCTGCGGCGGCCGTCCCCGCGCCGAGGCTGCCGACCGTCGCCGGCGTCCCCGCGACGCATCCTGTCGGCGTCGCGCTCGTCATGCACGCCCGCCACGTCACCGCCGAGGGCGACCCCGTCGACCTGTCCGGCCTCTCGGCCCCCGTGGCGACGTGGCTGCACAGCCTGAGCGGCGACGAACTCGCGGTCCTCGCCCGGACGAAGCCCCACCAGGCCCAGGCCCTGGCCACCGGGCACGGACGCGTCCCCGAGCTTCAGGGACCTTACGATGCGGACGTGTCCGCACCCGCGCCCCTGCATCCCCAGGCCCCCGATGCGGACGCGTCCGCGCCGGCGCTGTCATGGCCCTATCAAGGGACGCCGGCGGACCGCGCCATGGCCGACCTGCTCGCCCACGTCGAGGGGATCCGGCTGAGGCAGGCCCGGGTCGCCTGAGCCGCCATAGCCCCCGCGAACGACGAGGCCCGCTGGGGTGACCGACGGGCCTTTTTCGTGGCCTGACGTGCGCCCGCGCGGGGCCGACGTGCGGCCCATCGAGGACGCACGTCGGCCACAAAAGGGCGCACGGGGCAAGCCGCAAGCGAAATCGACGAGGGCGCCGGACTTTCTTCAGGCGCGCCGGGCGGCTGGGATGCGGGCCTCGGCCTTGCTCGCCCGGATCCTCAAGCCGGCGACCTCCGCGCGGGCAGCCGCGAGCTGGCGGGCGAGCTCGGCTTCCCGGGCTTGGGAGGCTAGGAGGGCCTGCCCCAGGCGATGGACGGCGGCTTCGGAGCGGGCTTCGGCGCGGTCCCATGCGGCCCGCTCAGAAGCGGCGCGGGCGGCCCCGTTGGCGGCCAGCAAGACGTTGAGCAGCCCGGCGCCGACCTCAGCACTCACTGCATGCCCGTGGCTCGCCATGTCCGCCTCCCTCTCTCAGGAGGCCCATAGATTCAGAGCCGGGACTCCCTGTCCAGCTGCGTTCGGGGGCAGGGTTACTGGATCCCTGGGCGGGGAATACTCGGGACGCGTCCGCAGGCTTTCACGGACCTGGGCAGCTAGCCCCCCCGTTACTTCACGGGTTCGCAACGGAAATCCAAGGCGCCGCGGCGTTCTGGATTACTAATGGACAGTGGTACGCTTAATCGACCTACCCGGAGAATCCCCCCGTCTCCGCCACTTTCGTGGCATCGTAAGCGGGGCAAATTCCCGGGCAAACGCCGAGCTTACTCGTTTCTGGACCGGTACAAGTTGTTGAAATCGCTGAAACGGCCTTTCACGCTCAGCATGCACACGGTCAGGCTGCCCGGGAATTTGCCCCGCTTACCGTGGAATCCTGCTAAGTCATTGATTTCTTTCGACTCGTTCGGGCGTCGAATTCGCATTTGTCCCCGATTTGTCCCCGTGGATCCCGTTGTGGAAAACCCTGGGTCGGCACGATAGCCGCTACCCTCCCAGGCATGCAGCGGGCCTGGCGAATGCCGTCGTTAATTTGCCTGCACCGTCGCCTCGCTACCTCGCGCTGGCGAATGGCCATGAAGTATTGTCCGTAACACGCCAACCCTGGCGTTATGCCTGCTTGTCGACCGGCCATCGAACGTCCGACAGAGTGCCCTGAAGGGTTTTTCGGGCTCCTTTGCTGGGGATGCCCGGGCCACCTTCCTCATGTCGGAAGGAGCAGGACATGACACCCAAAGAGATCATCAAGCGCCTGGCGGCTATGCCGCCGCCTCCGCAAGGGGTCCACCACGTACCGCCCGTCGAGCTGGTCGCCATGGTGACCCGGATGGGTCGGGGCCTGAGGCAATGGAAGAAGGAGACCCTCGCAGACTTCGCGCGGGTCTCGCTATCGACCGTCGAACGCGTGGAGCGGGCCGAGCCGGTCGGTGCCGAGAGCCTCGACAGGATCGCCCAGGCACTCGGTTACGAGCGGGGTGCCTTCACCGAGCCCCGCATCCCCATTCCGCGAGAGGAAGCCGCAGCCCAGTTTGCCGAGGAGATGGGTCATCTTGAAGCGGTCGCGGTAAGCCCGTTCGAGACCAATCGACAGGTTCGCATGGTCGCCGCGTCGCAGGCGTTCCTGATCCATCGTCCGGAACTTGGGCCGGCCTACGACGCACAGGTCGAGGAACTGACGGAGTGGATGGACCTCGCATCGATGGTGATGGGTCCGCACGCCATTGAGTGCGGCGAGCCTGACAGGCGGCGGGAGCTGTGCAACGACGTGCTCGCCGCGGTCGCGGAGTTCAGACGTCGCGGCGTCACCGTCCTCGTCGGCATCATGGACGCCCCGCTTCCCGGCATGCCTGACTGGAAGGTCGCGATCATCACGCTCACGCCGAAGCTCTCCGATCCGGGCGCACCGAAGAGGCGTACGATCCTCGTCGACAAGAGGTCGGTGCAGCCGGGCCCCGGATACCTACCGCATCTCGCCTAGGTCCTCGGACTGCTGTTGTGGCGGAAAGCGAACCTCAGTCCCGGCACTGCTCGTAGACTACCTGTTCGAGCCAGTTCACCACCTTGCCGTCTACCACCTCCTGGATGGCGATGTGGGTCATGCCGTTCGTCGTGGTCGCGCCGTGCCAGTGCTCGACGCCTGGCGGGATCCAGACTGGAGAACGCGCTGCTGAACCTCTGCATCAACGCGCGCGACGCCATGCCGGACGGCGGTCGCATCACCATCGAGACCGCCAACAAGTGGATCGACGACGCCGGCTCCCGCCAGCACGACTTGCCGCCCGGCCAGTATCTCAGCGTCTGCGTGACCGACACCGGCACCGGCATGGCGCCGGATCTCATCGGCAAGGTGTTCGAGCCCTTCTTCACCACCAAGCCCACCGGCGAAGGCACTGGTTTGGGCCTCTCGATGGTCTACGGCTTCGCGCGCCAGTCCGGCGGGCAGGTGCGTATCTACTCCGAGGTCGGAGAGGGCACGACCGTCTGCCTCTACCTGCCGCGCCACTACGGCGAGGCCGACGAGGACGACGTTGCCCGCAAGCTTGCTGAAGTCGGACGCGCGGGCCAGGGCGAGACGGTTCTGATCGTGGACGATGAGCCCTCGGTGCGGATGCTGGTGACCGAGGTGCTGGAGGATCTCGGCTACACCGCCATCGAGGCCGCCGACAGCGTCGGCGGCCTCAAGGTGCTGCAGTCAGACGTGCGCATCGACCTGCTGGTGACGAATGTCGGCCTGCCCGGCGGCATGAACGGCCGCCAGATGGCGGATGCCGGCCGCGAGCGCCGCCCTGACCTCAAGGTGCTGTTCATCACCGGCTACGCCGAGAACGCAGTCCTGGGGAACGGCTATCTCCGGCCCGGGATGCAGGTCCTCACGAAGCCCTTCGTGCTAGAGACGCTCGCCTCCCGCATCAAGGAGCTGATCGCCGGTCCCTAACATCGTGCGGCTGGCGCTCTGTGACGTGGCGGCGGATGGAGCCCTTGTCATGCTCCTGTCCGACACCTTCACCGGTTTCGCGTCCAAGATGGCGAGGTAAGCGGCCCACGCTCTTGCCTCCGCCAGCCAGGCATCAATCAGGTGAGGTTTCCACCGGGCCGGTCGCGCTCACGCGGCGTTGAGAGGGCCTCGCCGGCCAAAGGGACTCCTGTCCCCAAGCGCCGCCATGGCCTCGTCGGCGGCCCGTTCGCCGCTGTCGTGGGCCCCGTGGGCGGTCGTGAAGTCGAAGGGGTGCGTCGCCTCGCCCGCGAAGAACAGCCGGCCCTCGAACGGCCGGGCCAGCCGTGCGCGGGCCTGAGATTGCCCCGGCAAGGCGCAACTGTAGGCGCCGCCGATGGACGCCATCCGGCTCCACGACGTCGCCGCGAGCGGCCGGACGGCCGACGCCACGTCGCCGCCGAACAGGCCGGTCAACTCGGCCGACACGAACGCGAACCCGGCGGCGGGGCCTTCCTCATCGAGGATGCGGGCCCCCTCGCCGCCGAGGAACGCCTCGATGACAGGCCAGCCGTTCGGTCGGATCGAGTAGGCGGCGGACCGCGCGTCGCGCAGGTTCCCGTAGGCGTGGGAGTCCGGCTCGAATGCGGACTTGCGCGTGATCTCAAGGAAGAGCTTCTCGTTGCGCCCCAGCGGCAGGGCGGCCGCCGCCTCGCGCCAAGGCTCGGTCCCAGGAGGCAGGCGGATCGCGTCACCGGCCAGGACCGCGGTCGAGATCGTGAGGATGGCGGCTCGGGCGCGGACGGTGCCGGCCCGCGTCGAGACGGCCACGCCGTCCGTCGTCAGGTTGATCCGCTCGACGGGGGTCGCAAGGCGCAGCGCGGTCGAGGAGGGCAGGCTGGCGGCGACCAGGGTGCCGTAGCCGAGCGGCAGGTTCCAGTTCCTGCCCGTCGAGGCATCGTCGTAGGCCAGATAGTCGGTGGCGGAGATCCGCTCGGGCGCGACCCCGCTCATGAAGCCGGCGATGGCCCGGACGTAGGCGTTCCACTCGCCACCGGGGTCCAAGGCGTCGCTCGCCTGGTCGCTGCCCTGCGCGACCGCCCGGACCCGCTCCTCCCAGTCGCCGAACGCCTTCCGGGCCACCTCCTCGTCGTCCTCGCTCCAGGCGATGCCGGGGTGTGCCTTCGCCCACGGCGGGTCGCTCCGGTCGACCGGAAACCCGGACGCCTCGGCGATGCCGACCCAGGCGTTGCGGTCGCCCGAGTGCAGCCATTCGCAACCGAGGTCGAGCGGATGGCCTCCAAGGTCCTGCGTGAACGCGCGGCCCCCGAGGCGCGACGACGCCTCAAGGAGCAGCGTCGCCTTCCCGTGCGCCGCGAGCCGTCGCGCCGCGCCGACACCGGCGGCGCCTCCCCCCACGATGATAACGTCGAACTCGCTGGTCATGAGACCAAGGTGAGGATGGCCGCCTCGGCTTCCAAGGTTGGCGTGGCAGTCGCGCCGCAGTGCTTCGGGCTTTCGCGGCTCGACGGGGGACGGTCTCGGCTGCGATGCCCCTCATCAAGCACGTTGGGATGTTCGTCGCCAGCATCCTTCCCGGACGGACCTGAGGGGAGAGAGCGTCGCAACCGAGGGCGACGTTGGCGGTGCGCAACGTCGGTCTGCAATTTCATCAAGCCTGACGGTTCTCTCTTTCAGGTGCGCGTCGACGCGGGCAAGATCGTCGGGATCTGGACGCACCCCCCAATGATCAGCCACTACGTCACCCGTTTCTTCACCATGCCTCCGGCAGACCTGGAAGCGTTCGTCGCCGACTGGCTGGCCATGCGCAGGCAGGACTACGTGGATTGGGAGCGGTGCTCGGGCGCAGGGGACGGCGGACGCGATGTCGTGGGCTTCGAGACGGCCGACGGCTACGAGGGTTCCTGGCACAACTACCAGTGCAAGCTGCTGCGCAGGAACCTGTCGATCTCGGACGCGGTGCTGGAGCTCGGCAAGATCTTCATGCACGTGGCGGCCGGCGACTTCACCCTGCCCTCGAAGTACGTGTTCGTGGCGCCGAAGGGCGCGGTCCGTGCCCTGCTCGACCTGACAAAGCGGCGCGAGGAGTTCCGGAAGACCGTCATTGACCGGTGGGACGCCGTGTGCCGCGACAACCTGGTTCGCGGGAAGGCCGTCCCGCTGACCCCCGAGATTCGGGCTCTGATCGAGGCATTCGACTTCACCAGCGTCTCCGTCCTCGACGGGGCAAAGCTCGTCGCTCAGCCCGACATCTACCCGGCCTTGGTGCGGTGCTTCGGGGCCGACCCCGGTCCGCCGCCGCCTCCGGACGCGTTGCCCGATGTCGGCTTGGACGAGGCACCCTACCTCGGTCAGCTCGCCGCTGCGTACGGTGCCCGCGCCGAACTGGTGGGGGCGACCCCGGATGACATTCTCAGGCACCCTACGTTCGGCGATCAGCTACGCGACCAACGGGTGCGCTACTTCCACGCCTCGACGTTTGGGCGCCACTATCGAACGCGGGTGTTCAAGGAGGTTCTCGTCGCTTTCGACGACGAAATCTACCATGGCGTCGTGGACACGCACCGTGACGACGATCATCAGGACACCCTCGCTCAGGTCAACGCCGTCATGAAGGTAGCCCCTTTCCTGCCTCTGACCGGCCCGCTGAGGGACCACGCCTCGGCGCAGGTGAAGCAGGGCACCTGCCATCGATTCGCGAACGAGGGGCGCCTTCCGTGGGGGATCTGAAGCCGCCCGCCGACGATCCGTTCGACAGCCCGTTGGAGACCGGGTTGCGCGCGCTCGTCGTGCTTGAGGCGATGCACCCGCGCGCCTGCGACCTGAGGGAGGTGACCTGGTACGACCACCTCGTGGTCAACACCGCCGACATGACCGACCGCGACGGTGTCGCCGGGCCGGAGAGCCTGCATCCGGCGACGCCAGGCCGGCATGACGCGCTGACCGTACGCCGCAACGCGGTCGAGCGGAGCCTGATGCTTATGCACCGGGTCCACCTCGTCGACGTGCGGCACAGCGAGGACGGCATCCGCTACGCGGCGGGCGAGGCGGCCCCGAGCTTCCTCGACGCGTTGCAGGCTCCGTACATGCTCCGCCTCAAGGACCGAGCCCAGTGGCTCGCCGGACGCTTCGAGGGCATGGATGCCGACGAGGTCGCCGCCGTGGTGGACCGGCATGTCGGGCTGTGGACCGTCCAGTTCCGGGCCGGCGAGGGCGACCGGCCGTGACCGCGCTCCTGACGCTCCGCCATCTCGCCTTCACGGGGCCCGACGCCGTCGGCGCTGGCCTCTCCTTCGATGACGGCCTCAACATCCTCTACGGCGCCTCGAACACCGGCAAGTCCTTCGCCGTGGAGGCGCTGAACTTCATGTTCGGCGGGTCCAAGCCACCCGAGGCCATCGAGGAGGCTGCCCCATACGACAGGGCATGGCTGGGCCTGCGCCTCCCGGACGGCGCCGAGGTCACTCTGTCCCGCGCCTTGGCCGGTCACGGCTTCACGGTCCATCCAGGGCTCGTCACGGCGCCGGGCGACGGCGGTTTCACGCTCGGGCACGAGCATGATCCCAAATCCGACGCGAACCTTTCGATGCACCTCCTCAGGCTGCTCGGGTTCGGCCGGAAGGAGCTGGTCAAGAACGCGAACGGCGAGAAGGACACGCTCAGCTTTCGACACCTCGCGCCGTACCTGTTTACCTCCGAGGAGACCATCATCGCCAAGCGCAGCCCGATCCTTGCGTCCGGGCAGCACATCTTCGCGACCGTCGAGCGCAACGTCTTCAAGCTGTTGTTGACGGGCATCGACGACAGCGCGGTCACGCCCTCGATCCCCCCGAAGACCCTGGCCGCGGTCAAGGCGGGCAAGATTGAGCTGGTGGACGAGTGGCTGGCGGGCATCGACCGCGAGTTGGGCGACAGCCCCCCGTCGCGGGAGGAGCTCAAGGACCAGGCGGACCGTCTGGAGGAGTCCCTTGAGGCCCTCCGCCGCGACCTGGCGCACGCCCAGGACCGACTGGACGGGCTCGTCGGCGAGCGGCGTAGGACAAGGGACGGCCGGGACGAGGCCCGGGCCCGGGCCGCCGACCTCGAACTGACGCTCACGCAGTTCGCCAAGCTTGATGAAGTCTACATCTCGGACATCGAGCGACTTCAGGCTGTCGAGGAAGGCGGGGCGTTGCTGCTCGCCATGACAGGGCACGAATGCCCGGTTTGCGGCGCCCCTCCCGGTGCCCAGGTCCACAAGGCGCACGTCGAGGAGATCGGGCGCTCCCACGGGGCGGCCGCCGCGGAGATCAGGAAGATCCGCCGTGACCGCGCGGACCTCGCAGGGGTCATGCGTTCGCTCAAGGCTGAGGCGACGGGCTTGCGGAGCCGCGAGGCGGTGCTGGTCGAGGAACTGGCGGACCTGGACGCCTCGCTCGACGAGGCACGTCCTGCCGAGCGCGATTTCCGGCGACGCTACGAGGGCTTCACTGCCGAGCAGGCCTGGGTGAGCCGCCTGTTGGACCTCTACAGGCGGCGGGACCGGCTGATGGTCGAGCGGTCACGCCTGGACGTGCCGATCCCGAAACGCCCGGCCGGCGAGAAAGCCGCGACGGGTCTGGACGGACCGACGGCGCATGCCTTCGCGCAGGTCGTGCTGCAGGTCCTGCAGGCTTGGGGCTTCCCGGGCCGGCCGTCGGTCAGCTTCGACCTTGAGCTGCAGGACATCCGTCTCGACGGCAAGGAGCGTTCGGCCAACGGCAAGGGCGTCCGCGCCCTTTTGCACGCGGCCATGAAGGTCGCGCTTCTCGTCTTCTGCCACCAGCGTGGCCGACCCCACCCCGGCTTCGTCGTGCTCGACACGCCCCTGTTGACCTATCGCGAGCCCTTGCGCTCCAGGCACGGGGCGCTGAGCGCCGACGAGCAGGTCCTGAAGGACAGCGGCGTCGCCGGGCGGTTCTACGCCCACCTCGCGGGCCTCTCCGAGATCGGGCAGTTCCTGATTGTCGAGAACAGCGACCCTCCCCCCGAGGCGCTTGCCCGCGCGAACGTCCAGCTGTTCTCCGGCGAGCCGGGCGACGGCCGCTACGGCCTGTTCCCGCAACGGCCAGCAGTCAACAATGGGCAGTCCCCCACGTAGCCGGCCGGTCGGAAGACCGGAGGGTTGTGGATGCCCCCTGGTTCGGAATTGCCTCAAATCGAGGCCTTGACGATCAACGGGCACCCGTAAGGAAAGCCTCCACCATGAAACGCGCGGCGATGCACCCGTCCGATTGACCCCGGAGTGCCACGCCGTGTGCCGAGCCTCCGCGCCCGCGAGAGGCTTTTCCTTATGTCTCCCCCCTCGTACCCTGTTCGTCGCGGACACCCATTGGGGACACCGAGCGGTTAGCGGTGGTCGCCTGGGCCTCAACCGCCCCTTCGCCAACATCGAGGAACACGACGAGGCGTTGATCGCCCGCTGGAACGCGGCCGTGGGCCCTCAGGACTGTAGTCCTCGCAGACGACCCGTCAAGAACAAAGCGCGAACGCGGACGCTACTCCGGCCTCCTCAGAACTGTGGACTTGCCTCACGCCGCGGCGCCGCGGGCCTGTCGGGCGGGTGCGCTCGGGGCGCTCCCAGATCGCCTGCGCCCCGAACACGCTGGCGAAGAAGACGGGCCTCCTCTTGGCGTCCCGGGCCTTCGTGGTCCGGTGGACGGCGGCGCCCTTGCCCTTGAGGGCGGCCCGGCGGGACAGGTTGCGCAGGACGTTCCGGCGCATTCCGCCCGAGGCCGGGTCGATGAGCTCCTCGGCCACCGGCATGAACAGCCAGGTCTGGCCGAGGCCGATGTTGCCCGGCAGGCGCGTGGCCCCGGTGATCTGGTACCGGTAGAAGGCGGACTGGCGGTCCCGGATGTAGATGCGGGCCGTCATGTCCCCGTTGAGGCGGGCGCGCTGGTATCCGAAGGCGTTTCTGACCGCGAAGTCGGCCGGCCTGTCGAACACCTTCTTCGCCTCGTCCCGGAGGTCGTCGCCGGCCTGGAACAGAATCCCGTTGAGGGCGTAGCTCGCCGCGAAGGGGAGCACGTCCTTGGCGAACCCCTGGAGCTGGCGGGCCCAGGAGCTGGTGTCGACCCTGAACCGGAGGTCAACGAGAGGGCGGGGTGCAATGGCCATGCCCGCGAGGCTGCAGGGGCTGCCGGGACCAAACAGCTAGGGTGGGTCCTGAGCACCCACCCCCTCCGGTCAGTCCTGCCGGGGCGCGAGCCTGTCCGCGAGGACCCGGTGGATGGCCTCGCGCCGGAGGGAGACTCCCCCGTGGGACCTGCCCCGGAGGGCCGTGGCGGCGCCCCGGAGGACGTCATGGATGTCAACGTGCCGGCGGACGCTCCCCTGGCCCCGCGGGGGCCTGAGGGCATCCCGCAGGGCATCGACGATGGCGGCGTCGAGCTGGCGGGGATCTGGGGCGCCGGCATCCCGTAGAGCCCGGCGCTCGGCGCGCTTGCGGGCCCGGTCGGCATCACGTCGGGCCGCCTTGGAGGACGGGGCCGGGGCGGTGGAGGCCATGGCGAAGGAGGGGGTTGGGATCATGCCCCATCCTGCCGCCGGGCCTGGCAAGGGACCAGAGGACCCCGGAACGAGAGAACCCCCGCCCGGAAATCCGGAGCGGGGGTCCTGCCGGGGTTGTGGTGCAACGCCGTGTCTGCCTGTGCGCGGACAGAGGGAGCCTAGCCTCGGCGCCGCCCTGCCAAAAGGGCGGAGACGGGTGGCGCCGAGGCATTTCACTAGGCGCGGGGCCGGCTCGGGTACGGGGCGCAACCTGGGGCCGCCCGTGGGGTGGCGACGGGCCCGCTGGGGGGTTCGTGCCCGCCCTCGGGCTCGGACGGGACACGGCCCAGGGCGCGCCACACTCCGTCGTAGGCCCTGGCGGTGATCCCGTCTGGGCGGCGACGCGGGTCGGCGATCCAGCCGGGTCCCTGTTCCTCCGGCACGAGGATCGGGTCCCGGCTGCGGAGCAGGGCCGCGAGGCCCGTGGACGGCCGGGGGGCGAGCTTCGCCTTGATCGGGGGCAGGGTAGCCTCCAGCTTCGCGTTGACCGGCGCCGGGGGCGCCTCGGGCTTCGCCCAGTAGGTCGAGGGCCGGCGGGGACGGACCGGCGGGCGGGGCCTGCAGGCCCGCTCACGCTCCCCGGCGAGCCGCTTCTCCCGCTTCGCTCTTGCCTCGTCAGAGAGCGCGTAGGGGACGCCGGCGGCGACGCACAGCCCCGTGCTCCGCTCCTGCTCCGCCGTCCACTCCGCGAGCCCCCGGGCCTGGGACAGGTCCAGCCGGCGCTCGGACGCCGTGGGCGCCTGCCCCCATCCCGCGGCCGCGCCGGCAGCGAGCTTGCGGTGACGGGCACGGACCGCGGCCTGAAAGTCCTCGACCAGGGCGAGGTTGCGCGCCCCGAGGTCCCACGAGGCCGGCAGAGCCTCTCCGACGACGGGAAGCACTGGACGCGCCTGAGCCTTCGGAAGAGCCTGTACGGAGCGGGAAATGGCCTTGGCGGCCGTCCCCTTGGCCGACGCCTTCCGCCCAGGGCCAGAGCCGGAGGCGGCAGTGAGAGGAGACGCCGCCGCGGCGGCGGCCCCATGCCGGGGCGCTTGTAGAATGTTTTTGACCGAAATCATTGACGACCCTGGCGAAATCCCGATGCGGGTTTCGTGCAGCACCCGGTCCATGATCGCCTCGACCTCGCCCACCTTGGTCGCCGGGACGATGAACGAGTCGTGCACCGGCAGGGCCGGGATCCCCGCCTTCCGGCAGCCCTTGAGGACCTGAATGCACATACGGCTGTCGAGGCCCATCAGGCGGATGCCGGCGTCGCTCCCGAGAAAGTGGGAGATGGGGGCGTTGAGCCTCGCGACCTCGTCGTAGGCCCGCTCGGCCGCCCTGTAGTCCAGCTTCCACTCCTGCCGCCACTTCGGATGGTCCGCCAGGGCCCGGATGGCGCCCACCCTGCCGCCCGGGGCGTTAATGGCGACGTTGAGGGCGAGCTTGGTGTGGTCGCGCTCGATGACCTGCGTGTCGTACGGGTCGTAGGTCAGCGGGATGCCGGCGATGGTGTAGAGGAACGTCGGGTGCAGGTGCTCGAAGTCGGGCTCAGCGACCGGGTCGTCGTTCAGGAGGAGCTCGGCCCGGCGGAGCTTGGGCAGGCCCTGGTACCATCCGTAGAGGCGACCGTGGCAGTCCACCCGGCCGCGCGCGAGGATGCGGATCAGGTAGTGGTGCGGGGTCGGGAGGACGTAAGCCCAGCGCTCGCAGCCATCCTTGCCGATCTTGCGGGCCGCCCACTGACGGGGGCCGAACCGCCAGTTCGACTGGTCGGCTTTCCGGGAGACGGTGAGCCGAAGAGGGTGGACCCCCTCGTTCACCGCCTCCATGCCCTTGAGCATGCGGTGGACCTCCTCCGTGCGGGGGAGCGGGGCCATGCGGCCGTCCTCGTCGCGCATGATCAGGTGGCAGCCGGGGCCGACGTGCTCGATCGAGAGGTCCGCGCCGAGGCGCTCAAGGAACAGGGGGGAGGCGCGCATCCGGCTCTGGACGCCGCTGCCGCCCTCGCGGACCAAGCCGCGGACCTCCTCGACGAGGCCCGCCTCGATGAGCTCGTCCGCCGCCGGGACCACGGTGTCGTACGTGTAGTCGCAGCCCGGGTAGTGGGCGCCGCCGGCGTACCAGCCGCGCGTGCGGCTGTAGGAGATCCAGGGCCGGCCGGTCTCCGCCGCCAGCGCCAGCGCGGCGACGATGCTGCGCCGGGCGCGTTGCTCGGGGGCCCGGACACCCGGATGCAGGCCGATCCTCTCGACCATGTCGGGCGAGACCCGCCAGTAGTACC
>NZ_BPQJ01000045.1 GCF_022179185.1 Methylobacterium frigidaeris
TCCCGGAGGCAAGCCGTTCGTCTCGGCGCCCCGTCGGTGAGCGGTCGTTTAAGGGGAGCCGGCTCGCCTGTCAACTCGTTCGGATCCGGGGGGATCCGGCCGAGGTGGCAAAGGGAGGGCAGGGGACTGCCCGGTCCCCGCGGCCGGCGTGTACCCTAGATGGGTATGCGCGCTCTGGGTTCAAGTCCGGGCAGCACATGTCGATACGGCTCGGGCCGTCCTCCCGCAGCTTCCGGCGGTCCGGCCCAGGGGCTGAGCAGCGCTGAAGCGCTGGATCTCCAGGTGAAGGCGATCGAGCGCGACCACCTTGGCGGCTGCACCGCGCTCGATCGCCTCCTTCGGCATTCCGAACACGACGCAGCTCTCCTCGTCCTGGGCGATCGTCAGGGCACCGGCGCGGCGCATCTCCAGCAGGCCGTTGGCGCCGTGGTCGCCCATGTCCGTCATCACGATGCCGAGTGCGTTGGCGCCTGCGCACTGAGCCGCCGAGCGGAACATCACGTCGACGGACGGGCGGTGGCGCAAGACGAGGGAGCCGTCCTTGACGCCGACCGTGTCGGTCCCGCCGGTCCGCTGGACCAGCAGGTGCCGCCCGCCCGAGGCGATCAGGGCGCGGCCGGGCTACCGACTGACGCGCCTTCTCCGCACACCCGTCCCGGAGTTTATCCCCCATGGCTACCGTTCTCGCCGTCGGCGGTTCTGCGAGCATCCGGCCGACGAAACGGGACAAACGGCCCTCCACCCCGGAGATGACTCAGCCGGCGGCCAGATACGCCCGCCATCCCCCGTGGCCCGACACGTCCTCCGCGTCCCGCACGCCCTCCGGCTCGCACAGGAACCCCTTCGGCGACGTGCCGTCGGCGAGGCGCAGGGTGCCGATGCCGAGGGGGGCGGGAATCGCGGCGACGAAGCGGCCGAAGGCCTCCGGCGTGAGCGCCCAGACCTCGGTGGCGATTGCCGTGCCTTCGCCCGCCGCCACCCGCACCAGGCCCGGACGGCGCGGGCCCGCACCCGGCAGGGCGAAGAGCCGGTAGTCGGACGTGGTCGCGACCGCCCGCAGGAGCCGTGCGCCGAGGGAGATCAGCTCGCCGTTGAGGGGCAGGCCCGACAGGTGCGCGCCGACCACCACCAGCTCGATCTCGTCGCCGGAGGCCCGTGCGGGGCCCGGCTCGGCCGCAGGCGGCAGGCGCGCGCCGGTCGCCCCCATCGGGGTGCCGCCGGCGCGGTGGAGGGCGTCGCCGAGGGGGACCAGGGCGGCATCCCGCCCCGCCGGGGCGATCAGCGTCACGCCGGCCGGCCCTCCGTCGGCGCGGGGATGGCTCGGCACCGCCAGCGCGCAGAGATCGAGCAGGTTGACGAAGTTGGTATAGGTGCCGAGCTCGGCATTGGGGCCGATCGGGTCGGCGGCCAGCGCCGCCACGGTCTGCGGGCGCGGGAAGGTCGGCACGCACAGGGCGTCGATCGTCTGCCAGACCGGCTCCGCGGCGCGGCGCAGCTCCGCCAGCCGGTAGCGGCCCGCGAAGGCGTCGGCGGCGGAGAAGGCGGTCGCCCGCTCGGTGATGGCGCGGGTGACCGGGTGCAGCGCCTCGGACCGTTCGGTGATGAAGGTGCGGATCGCCTCCCAGCGCTCGGCCACCCACGGGCCGTCATAGAGGAGGGCGGCGGCGGCGAAGAACGGGGTCAGGTCGACCGGGACCAGGGTCGCGCCGAGAGCTGCGAGATCTGCCAAGGCGGCGTCGAAGGCGGCCTCCGAGAGACGGTCGCCGGCGAAGCGGCGGCTCGCCCCATCCGGTACGCCGACCCGCAGCGGCAGCGGCCCCGGCCGCCCGACCGGCAGGGCCCGCGAGAACGGATCGGCGGCATCGAAGCCGGCGAGCGCCGAAAAGCCCGCGAACGCGTCCTCGACGGTGAGCGCGAAGACCGAGACGCAATCGAGGGTGCGGCAGGCCGGCACCACACCGCGTGTCGAGAGCGCCCCGAGCGTGGGCTTGAGCCCGACGATGTTGTTCAGTCCGGCCGGCACCCGGCCGGAGCCGGCGGTGTCGGTGCCGAGCGCCAGCGGGACGAGTCCCGCCGCCACCGCGACCGCGGAGCCCGACGACGAGCCGCCGGGCACCAGCGCCGGGTCGAGGGTGTTGCGTGGCACGCCATAGGGAGAGCGCACGCCGACGAGGCCGGTGGCGAACTGGTCGAGGTTGGTCTTGCCGATGACGAGCGCCCCGGCTTGGCGCAGCCGCGCCACCACCGCCGCGTCCTCCGTCGCGACATTTCCGTAGTCGGGGCAGGCGCAGGTGGTGGGCAGGCCTGCGACGGCGATATTGTCCTTCACGGCGACCGGGATGCCGTGGAGCGGGCCCGCCGGCAGGTCTTGCGCGTCCGCCGTTACCTCGGCCTCGGGCCGCAGGGTGATGAAGACCGCCGGATCGGCCTGTGCCGCGATGCGCCGGTAGACCTCGCGCACGGCCGCCGCCGGCGTCAGGGCCCCCGAGGCGTAGGCCTCGCGGTACTGGGCGAGGGTGAGGGGAAAGGCCGTCATGCCGGCTCCTCGTCGATCAGGCTGACATGCGCGGCGACGACCCGCCAGCCCTCGGGCAGCCGGGCCCAGGACTGCATCTGGCGCCCGACCTTGCCGGGATGGGCCTCGCGCCAGAACAGCGTCGAGGCGGTGGCGAAGTCGCGCCCGAAGGTGGTGATGACCGTCTCGCCGATGCTGCGCTCGACCCCGACCGGCGAGCGTGCCCGGCGGAAGGCCCGGATTGCGTCCATGCCGTAGAGGTTCTCAGCCGCGCCGTACCGGATGGTGCGGGCATCGTCCCAGAACAGGGCCTCGAGGGTCGGCACGTCGTTGGTGACGAGGGCAGTCTCGTAGCGGGCGAAGGCCGCCTCGACCTCGGCTTTGACGTCAGGGTGGTCGATGTCCATGGGGTTCCTCCCTTGATGTGGTTTTCGGCAGATCCGTGCCGACCATTCGAAATCGCGGGATCCCCTCTCCCGTCTGGGAGAGGGGGACGTGCTCGACTTCGATAACTTGGTCGGTCTCCGCCATGGCGGCTTTCGCAAGGCCGGCAGGGGTTCACCCCGCCACCGGCGCCGCCCCCACCCCCGCCGCCTCGAGCTCCCCGGCCACCCGCAGCGCCAGGTCCTCCCGCCACGGCGCTGCGATCACCTGCACGGCGAGCGGCAGCCCGCCCCCGACCCGCACCGGCACCGCGACGACCGGCAGGCCAATGAACGAGATCGGCTGGGTGAACACGCCGATGTTGGGTCGCGCGGGCACGGTGACGCCGTCGAGTTCCATCGTCGCCTGGCCGATCCGCAGCGCCCGGCAGGGCGTGCAGGGGGCCAGGATCACGTCGACCTCGTCGAACAGGGCCAGCACCCGTGCCCGGTACCAGCTGCGGAAGCGCTGGGCGCGGTGGACCCAGGCGGCGGGGATCGTCGTGCCGGCGATCAGCCGGTCGCGCACCGCCGGGTCGTAATCGCCGGGGCGCACCCGCAGGCGGTCGAGGTGGAGGCCCGCCGCCTCGGCGGCGGTGATGACGAAGGCCGCGGCGCGGGCGCGCGCCGCTTCCGGGATCTCGATGCTGCGGGTCGCGCCCAGAGCCTCGGCAGCTTGCTTGACGGCCGCGAAGCAATCCGGCTCGCCGCCGCGGGCGAAGTAGCCGCCGGCCACCGCGATGCGCAGGCCCGTCGTCCCCTGCGCCAGCGCGGCCGACACCGGCTCGAGCGGGCGCGGCGTCTGCCAGGGATCGTCCGGATCCTCGCCCTGCATCGCGTCGTAGGCGAGGCCCAAATCGGCGACCGAGCGGGCGAGGGGTCCGAGATGGTCGAAGCTCGCGACGAACGGGTAGGAGCCGGCCCGCGACAGCCGGCCGAAGGTGGGCTTCAGCCCGAAGGTGCCGCAGAACGCCGACGGCACCCGGATCGAGCCGTTGGTGTCCGAGCCGAGGGTGAGGGGCACGAGCCCCGCGGCGACCGCCGCCCCCGAGCCGCCCGACGAGCCGCCGGTCATCCGCGCGCGGTCGTGCGGGTTGCGCGAGGGGCCGTCATGGGCGTTCTCGCCGGTGAAGTCGTAGGCGTATTCGCCCATGTTGAGGGCGCCGACCAGCACCGCTCCGGCCGCTTCCAGGCGCCGCACCAGGGCGCCGTCGCGGCCGGCCGGCTCGCGCTCGCGGTTGATCTTCGACCCGGCGCGGGTCGGAATCCCCTCGACGTCGAAGAGGTTCTTGACCGCGAAGGGGACGCCGGCGAGCGGGCCCGGCGCTTTGCCGGCGGCGAGGCCCGCGTCGATCTCGGCCGCCCGGGTCCGGGCGCGCTCGGCCGTCACGTCGGTGAAGGCGTTCACGCCCGGGTCGGCGGCGGCGATCCGCGCCAGGGCGGCCTCGACCGAGGCCGCGGCGGAGAGCCGGCCCGCCGTCACGGCGGCGGCGATCGCGGAGGCGGTCTCGTGCGCGCTCATGCGAGAGGTCCGCTGGCCTGAAACACCGGCGCCGGCTCGACGGTGTCGTCGAGGGGGAAGTCCAGCACCAGCCGGGCGGCGGCGGCCGTCGCCTTGACGCTGGCGATCACCGTCTCGCGCCATTCCGGCGCCATCGGAATGCCGACGAGCGGCACCATCGCGTCGACGACCGCGCCGGCCGTCTCGTCGTCGAGGGGGAGGGAAGATGTCGTCATGGTCGGCCCTCACACGGGTGGATGGGGAATCGCGGCGAGCAGCGCACGGGTGTAATCGGCCTGCGGCGCCTCCAGCACCTGGGCGGTCGGCCCCTCCTCGACGATCCGGCCGCCCCGCATGACGATCACCCGGTCGCAGAGCATCCGCACCACCTGCAGGTCGTGGCTGACGAAGAGGTAGCTCATGCCGAGCGCCTGCTTGAGGTCGGCGAGCAGGTTCAGGACGACCGCCTGGACCGAGACGTCGAGGGCCGCGGTCGGCTCGTCGAGGATCACGAGGTCGGGGGAGGGTGCGATGGCGCGAGCGATGCCGACCCGTGCCTTCTGGCCGCCGGAGAGCTGGTGCGGGAAGCGGTCGAGGAGTTCGACCGGCAGGCCGACGAGGCGGGCCAGTTCCTCGCAGCGCGCCCGGATCGCCTCTGAGCCCCGCACGGTGCGAAAGCGCAGCAGCGGGTCGGCGATGGCGCGCGCGGCGGTCCAGCGCGGGTTGAGGGATTCGGTCGGATCCTGGAACACCATCTGGATCTTCGGCCGCAAGGGGTGCCGGGCGAAGCGCGAGGCCGGCACGCGGCCGATCTCCTCGCCGGCGAACACGATCGAGCCCTCGGTCGGGTCGAGGAGCCGCATCACCATCGTGGAGGTGGTGGACTTGCCGCAGCCCGACTCGCCGACGAGCCCGACGCTCTCGCCGCGATCGACCCTGAAGCTCAAGGCATCGACTGCCCGGAACGGCGCCTCCGCGGCCTTGCGCGAGAGCAGGGCCTTCCCCTTCGGGTACTCCTTCACCAGCCCCGAGACGCTGAGAAGCGGCGCCCCCGCCGCTTCGGCGCGCTCCGACGGCGCCGCCAGCGCGCCCGCCGGCAGCAGGTCGCGCAACGTGACCCCTGGGCGCGGCGTCGCCTGCATCAGCTTGCGGGTATAGGCGTGGGCCGGGGCGCGGAAGATCGCCGCCGCCGGCGCCGTCTCGACGACCCGGCCCTGCTCCATCACGGCGATCCGGTCGCAATAGGTCGCGGCCAGTCCGAGATCGTGGGTGATGAGCACCGTCGCCATGCCGCGCTCGCGGGTGAGCGCGGTGACGAGGTCCATCACCGCCTTCTGGGTCGTCACGTCGAGGCCGGTGGTCGGCTCGTCGGCGATGAGGAGCTGCGGCCGGCACGCGAGCGCGAGCGCGATCACCACCCGCTGGCACATGCCGCCCGACAATTCGAACGGATAGGCGTGGTAGCGCTCAGCCGCCCGCGCGATCTTGACCTGCTCCAGCGCCGCGATGGCCTTCGCCTTGGCGTCGCCCGAGCCGGCCTCGGCGTGCTGGCGCAGCACGTCCTCGATCTGGTGGCCGACCTTGCGGATCGGGTTCAGCGCCGCGCGGGGATTCTGGAAGATCATCGAGATCTCCCGCCCGCGCAGGTCGCGCATCTGGCGCTCGCTCGCCGCCCGGAGGTCGATGCCGGAGAAATCGACCTCGCCGCCGGCGATGCGCCCGGCCCGGTCGAGGATGCGCATCACCGCGTAGGAGGTGACCGACTTGCCCGAGCCGGACTCGCCGACGATGCCGACGGTCTCGCCCTTGGCCACCGTCACGTCGACCTGGCGCACCGCCTGGACGGGCCCGCGGCGGGTGGCGAACTCGACCGTGAGGTCGCGGATGTCGAGGAGCGGGATCGCGGTCACGTGCGCCTCTGGGGGTCGACGATGTCGCGCAGGCCGTCGCCAATGAGGTTGAAGCAGAACACCGCGAGCATCAGCGCGAGGCCGGGAAAGAGGGCGATCCACCACTCGCCCGAGACGATGAAGCTCGCGCCCTCCGCCACCATGATCCCCCATTCCGGGGTCGGGGGCCGCACGCCGAGGCCGATGAAGGACAGGCCCGCCGCGTTCAGGATGGCGTAGCCCATGGTGAGCGACATCTGCACCATCATGATCGGCAGGATGTTCGGCAGGATCGAGGTCAGGACGATGCGCAGGTCGGTGTTGCCGGTGAGCCGTGCCGCCAGGACGAAGCCGGCATTGCGGCGCTGCGCCGCCTCGGCCCGGGCGAGACGGGCATAGAGCGGGAAGTTGATGATCGCGGTGGCGAGCACGATGTTGCCGACGGTGTTGCCGAGGGCCGCCACGATGCCCATCGCCAGGACGAAGAGCGGGAAGGCCATGATGGTGTCGGCGAGCCGCCCGACGATCCGGTCGGTCCAGCCGCCGAAGAACCCGGCCATGATCCCGGCGAGGCCGCCTGCGACGAAGACCAGGGCCACCGAGAAGACCGCGATGGCGAGATCGAGCCGCGCGGCCACCACGACCCGCGAGAGGATGTCGCGCCCGAGCTGGTCGGTGCCGAACGGGTGCGCCAGCGACGGGGCCTGGAGCGCGGCCGAGGTGTCGGAGGCGAGCGGATCGTAGGGCACGAGCGACGGGCCGAACGCGGCACAGGCGACGAGCCCGAGGAGCAGCGCGAAGGCGAAGCCCGTGACTGGGTTGCCGGCGACGACCGAGGCCGCGTGCGACAGCGTCGCGGAGATGCCGCTGCGGGGCCGGTCGGTCGCGAGGGCGGGGGAGCCGGTGGCGCTCATGCGGTGGCCCTCACGCGCGGGTCGATCAGCCCGTAGGCGAGGTCGATCGCCAGGTTCAGCACCGTGTAGAGCAGGGCCATCGCCAGGACGAAGCCCTGGACCGGGGCGAAGTCGGAGGCGATCAAGGCCTCGACCGCGTAGGATCCGACACCCGGCCAGGCGAAGACCTTCTCGACCAGCACGTTGGCGCCGAGCAGGAAGGAGAACACCATGCCGAGCGTCGTCACCACCGGCAGCATGGCGTTGCGGAGCGCGTAGGTCACCACGACCCGGCGGCTCGACAGGCCGGCGGCCCGGGCGGTGCGCACGAAATCGGCGGCGAGCACCGCCAGCATCGCCGCCCGGGTGATGCGGGCGATGGGAGCCAGCGCGAAGATCGCCAGCGTCAGGCCCGGCAGGGCGATCTGGCCGAGGGCCGCCCGGAAGGTCTCGAGGTCGCCCGCGATCAGGCTGTCGAGGAGGAAGAAGCCGGTGCGCGTCGGCGGTGGCGAGGCGAAGGCGTCGAGGCGCCCCAGCGGTGCGGGAGCCCAGCCGAGGACGAAGTAGAAGGCGTAGACGAGGAGGAGCCCGGTGAAGAAGACCGGAAGCGACACGCCCGCCGTCGCCACGATCCGGCAGGCGTGATCGACGAGCGAGCCCTGCCGGAGGGCCGCCGCGACCCCGAGGGGGATCGCGACGAGGAGCGAGAGGACGAGGCCGAACAGGGTCAATTCCGCCGAGGCGGGCAGCCGAGCGCCGAGATCCGCCGTCACCGGCTGGCCCGTCGTGAGCGAGCGGCCGAGGTCGCCGCGGGCGAGGTCGGCGACGTAGCGGGCGAATTGCTCCGGCAGCGGCCGGTCGAGGCCGAGCTCGGTGCGGATCTGCGCGATCGCCTGGGGCGTCGCGGCGGGCCCCGCGAAGTAGGCCGCGGTGTCGCCGGGTAGGACCCGGGTGAGCAGGAACGACACCACGACCACCCCGGCGAGGGCCGGCAGGGTGGTGGCGAGGCGGTCGAGGAGCGTGCGCAGCATCGTGGGCCCTCCTGTAGGCATCCATCCGTCGGCGTGGACGGCCGGTTCAGCCTCTCCCCTTTCCCGGACGATCGAAACGAGGTGGACGCGGTCCGGAAAAGGACGGTGAGGATCGGTCTACGCTCTATGCGGGACAGTCACCGGCCTGCAGATGCAGCCGGACGATGTGTTCACCTCTCACGACGCCGTGCCCTTGGTCAGGTACCGGAAGTCCGGCTCGCGGCAGGGCTGGAACTGGTAGCCGTTGATCGTGCGCTGCATCGCGACGTCGTGGGTCGGCTGGGCGATCGGCACCATCGGCACCTCGCGCTCGGCGAGCGACACGAAGTCGATCACGCTCCTGTCGTAGACCGCCTTGTCGTCGGTGAACCGAGCGGTGTCGATCAGCTTGTCGAGCGCCGGGTTCTGGTACGAGGCAATGTTGAAGATCGAGTTCGCCCCGTGCAGGGTCCAGAACAGGTAGTAGTCGGGATAGTCGAGCCAGCCGGCGAAGCGGTTGAGCACCATCGGATTGGTCTTCTTCGCGATCTCGCCGCGGAAGTTCGCCCCCGGAATCTTGCCGATCTCGACGGTGATGCCGATGCCGGCGAGCGCCTCCTTGATCAGCACCGCCATCGGCTCGGCCACCGTGGCGTTGCCGGCATCGAACAGGAGGGTGGTCGAGAGGCCGTTCGGCGCCGCCGCCTGCACCAGGGCCTTCGCCTTCGCCGGGTCCGTCTTGTAGGGGTAGGGCTGCGGCCAGGCGACCCGGGGCGTCTCCGGCCCGCCCGACATGTCGAGGCCGCGGCCGAACAAGGAGGCCTGCAGGATCTTCTCGTAGGGCAGCACCCAGGCGACCGCCTGGCGCAGGCGCACGTCGGTGAACGGCCCGACGGCGGTGTTGAGGTAGACCGACCAGACCCCGTTCGGGATCGGCACGCCGACGACCTTGATCTTGCCGGCGTCGATCAGGTCCTTGAAGTCCTTCGGCGGCAGCCCGTACGAGATGTCGGCGTCGCCCTTCTCGATCAGCGCCCGGCGGGTCGAGGGCGAGGCGATGTCGCGGGCGATGACCCGGCGCAATTGCGGCAGCTTGCCCGAGGCCCAGGCGTCGTTGCGGGTGTAGATCGTCTCGACGCCCGGCTTCCAGCTCTCGACCCGGTAGGCGCCGGAGCCTGCTACGTTGTTCTTGAGCCATTCCTTGGCCCAGGGATCGCCACCGCCGTTGCGCTGGGCGAGCTCGGCATCGATCACGAAGGGGATCGTGACGGCGAGGTTCGACATCGTCATCTTGTCCTTGCGGACGAAGTCGATGCGGAACGTCCTGTCGTCGAGGGCGACGAATTGCTCCGGCTTCTCCAGCGAGCCGGCATTCATCTGCGTGGTGGCGAAGCCCCCGATCGACACCGCCCGGTCCAGCGACCACTTCACGTCCTTCGCCGTGACCGGACGGCCGGAATGGAACTTGGCGTCGCGGAGCTTGAAGGTGCAGCTCATCCCGTCGGAGGCGACCTGCCAGCTCTCGGCGAGCTCGCCCTCCAGCTCGCCCATCTTCACGGCGTTGCCGCCCCCGCCCGGGATCGGCACCGGCTTGAAGCGCAGCAGCCTGTCATAGCAGTTGAGCGCCACGCCGTTCACCGGCTGCGAGGCGCCGATGCCCTGCATGTCGAGGGAGTTCGGCCCGTATTCCTGCACCAGCAGCAGGGTCTCGTTGCGGGTCGGGTTCTGCGCGCTCGCCTGGTGGCGCGCCACGAACGGCGCGGCGAGCCCGGCGACGAGGGCGGTGCGGCGGGTGATCATGCGGCGCGGACCTTATCTGGCGAGAAGAATGGGATGCCCGCACCGGCGCGCCGGGGGGCGTACCATGGAGCGAGGCAAGGTTCGGACCGGCACCGGAAATTGCATGCAACACAGCGAGAGTGCATGCATTCGTGCGGTGTTGCACGCACGGAGTTTGTGCGCGGGAGCTGCAATTTCAGGCACGCCTGCGCCGTGGCGATGCGGCACGGTCGGGGCCGTTCGGGACGGGGGCGAGATGGACGACGCGGCAGGACGGACGCGGACCGAGCGGCTGGCGGCCGAGATCGCCGAGGCGATCGTCACCGGCACGCTGGCGCCGGGCAGCCGCCTCGACGAGCAGGCGCTGGCAGACCAGTACGGGGTATCGCGCACGCCGGTGCGCGAGGCCTTGCGCCAGCTCGGCACGTCGGGCCTCGTCGAGGTGCGGCCGCGCCGGGGCGCGGTGGTGGCGCAGGTGACGGCGGCCCAGCTCGCCGACTTGTTCGTCGCCATGGCGGAGATCGAGGCGACCTGCGCACGTCTCGCCGCCCAGTCGATGAGCCCGCTCGAGCGCCGCCGTCTCGACGCGCTCCACGACGCCATGGGCGACCTCGCCCGGACCGACGACCCGGCTTCCTATGCGCGGGCCAACACGGCGTTCCACGGCGCGATCTATGCCGGCGCCCACAATGCGGTGCTGTCCGATTTCGCGCTCAGCCTGCGCCGCCGCCTCCAGCCTTACCGGGAGGCGCAGTTCCGCTTGGAGGGCCGCCTCGCCCGCTCGCACGCGGAGCACGGTGCGGTGGTCGCCGCGATCCTGGCGGGCCAAGCGGTGGAGGCCCATGCCGCGATGCTGCGGCACGTCACGCTGGTGGAGAGTTCGGTGGAGGGGTTGCTGGCGCGGGAGGGGGTGGACGAGGGCGGTGCCGCACGCCCGGTCGTTCCGGGGACGCATGGTGGAGCACGGCGACAGAGCTGATTGTCTTGGAGCCTGTCGGACTTTCCTCGACAATCTTGACGCTCACGGGATCACCCCGCTTTCCGGAGAGAAAATTTTGAATGACGCATATGTTTCGAGATCATTTAATTAAGAGATAAAATAATATTATGATACTGATTCGAATTTTGACAGTCCTATTTCGATCAAAGTAAATAAGTTTCGTTCACGAGGCATGAGCTTTATCTGCTCCCATAACAATAGAACGCACTTCCCATTCCCCGTGTGATTTTGCAGGCCAACTCAACGATCGTGCGTCCCCTCTCCCGGCGGGCAGGGAGAGGGGACCCTGCGCTTTACTGGTCTACGAGCAGGCCAGGCAGAGCTTGCATCACCCCTGCGCTCCGGCCAGCTTGTCCTGCGTCTTCGTCTCGAAGTCGCTCGCGTCGTGGCGCTCGTGGAGCTGGTCGGCCAGCTCGCCAGCGAGGCGGTTGACCTTGCGCCCGCGCTGCACCGCCGGCCGCGCGAAGATCTGGTCGGCCCAGCGCACGACGTTCCGGTAGCTCTGGACATCCAGGAACTCGGCCGCCTCGTAGAGCCAGCCCTTCACCAGGCCGCCATACCAGGGCCAGATCGCCATGTCGGCGATCGTGTAGGCGTCGCCGGCTACGAATTCGTGTTCGGCCAGCCGGCGGTCGAGCACGTCGAGCTGCCGCTTCGATTCCATGGCGTAGCGGTTGATCGGGTATTCGAGCTTCGTCGGCGCGTAGGCGTAGAAGTGCCCGAAGCCGCCGCCCAGGAACGGCGCCGAGCCCATCTGCCAGAACAGCCAGGACAGCGTCTCGGCCCGCGCGGCCGGCTCGGTCGGCAGGAAGGCGCCGAACTTCTCGGCGAGGTAGGTCAGGATGGCGCCCGACTCGAAGACCCGGATCGGCGTCGCGCCGCTGCGGTCGACGAGGGCGGGGATCTTCGAGTTCGGGTTGGCCTCGACGAAGCCCGAGCCGAACTGGTCGCCGTCGCCGATGCGGATGAGCCAGGCATCGTACTCGGCGCCCGCGTGGCCGAGCGCGAGCAGCTCCTCCAGCAGGATCGTGACCTTCTGGCCGTTCGGCGTGCCGAGCGAGTAGAGCTGGAGCGGGTGCCGCCCGACGGGCAGCGCCTTCTCGTGCGTCGGGCCCGCGATCGGACGGTTGATGTTGGCGAAGCGGCCGCCGCTCTCCCTATCCCAGGTCCAGACCTTCGGCGGCACGTAATCGGCACGATCGCTCATGGGGCGCACTCCGGTGTTGCGAGGCAACAGATAGGCGCGCCGACGGCCGAGAGGAAAGGGCTTCGCCGAACCGGATATCGGGCGTGCCGATTCCGAGCCGGGTGAATCCTGATACCGCGGCACCTTCGAACGGACGGTTCGAAGGTGCCAGGCAAGCCCGAACGGGCGCCGGCGCTAATGCGCCGGTCGCCTTCGCATCGACGCGTCGATGCGAAGGCGCGAGGGTACGAGACGCCGTCGGCGGCGGTCGCCTCCCGGGCCAAGCCGGCAAGGTGCCGAGCGGCAACCAGGCCGGGGTCTACGCGGCGGCGCTCGCCCGTCTCGACGCGGTGGCGCGCATCGGGAGCGACGACGCCCGGACCGCGGTGGCGGAGATGACGCGCAAGGCCCCGCGCGACCGGCTGTTCGGCGACCTCACGGTGCGCCCGGACGGGCGGGCGATCCACCCGATCTCCCCGTTCGAGGTGTAGACACCGGCCGGGTCGGAAGAAGCGTGCGACGACTACGCGCATGTCGACACGATTCCGGCGGACCAGGCTTTCCGGCCTCTGGCGGAGGGGGCTGCCCGATGGTGAAGTGGCCCGATTCCGGCCGTTGGCGGGCCGCGCCGCCATCGATCCGGCCGGCTCTTCCGGGCGGTCATCGGCTGCCGCACCTGCTGAGAATGCCGCGATCACGCCCGAGGCAGGTGGGGGCCGGGGCGGACGATCACCGAACGACCTCTCGGCCTCAGCATGTCGGGTTTGGGGATGTCCCGGCTCACCGGCACGGGGGGCGCCGTCACCGAGCCGGTCCCCTTGCCCGGGCCTGGGGCGACGAGGAAGCTTTTGATCGGCATCTTTTAAGCCCGACGGGACTTATGATCGTCATGAGTGAGTATCCTGTCTCGGACGACGTCCGCCTTCAGCCACCAGGTTCTCCGGAAATCGAGATCGCGGCGCGCACGCGCACCCTCGTGATCGGTCCCTATCCGACCCGCAATGCGGCACCCCCGGCGTCCGGTGCAGCCCAGGCGCAGAACCTGCGCTCCACGGCAGCGCGCCTCGACGAGGCCGCAGGCCTCGCGGCGGCCATCGATCTCGACGTGGTCCAGGCCCTTCCGCTGAACCTGCAAAGGATCCGCCCGGCGACCTACCTCGGCAAGGGGCGCGTCGATGAGCTGGCCGGCCTGATCAAGGCGGAGGAGATCGGCCTCGTGGTGATGGACTGCGCGCTCTCGCCGGTGCAGCAGCGCAACCTGGAGAAGGCCTGGGGCGTCAAGGTCATCGACCGCACCGGGCTGATCCTGGAGATCTTCGGGCGCCGCGCCTCGACCCGCGAGGGCACGCTGCAGGTCGAGCACGCCCATCTCGCCTACCAGCGCAGCCGGCTGGTGCGGTCCTGGACCCACCTCGAGCGCCAGCGCGGCGGCTTCGGCTTCCTCGGAGGCCCGGGCGAGACCCAGATCGAGGCCGACCGGCGGATGATCCAGGAGCGCATGACCCGGATCGAGCGCGAGCTCGAGACCGTCACCCGCACCCGCGGCCTGCATCGCCGCAGCCGGGCGCGCGTTCCGTACCCGATCGTGGCGCTGGTCGGCTACACCAATGCGGGCAAGTCGACCCTGTTCAACGCTTTGACCAAGGCCGACGTGCTGGCCGAGAACATGCTGTTCGCGACCCTCGACCCGACCGCCCGCGCCACCCGGATGCCGCACGGCGAGACCGTGATCCTGTCCGACACCGTCGGCTTCATCTCCGACCTGCCGACGATGCTGATCGCCGCCTTCCGGGCGACGCTGGAGGACGTGATCGAGGCCGACATCCTGCTCCACGTCCGCGACGTCGCCCATCCCGACACCCAGGCCCAGGCCGAGGATGTCGGACAGGTCCTCGACGAGCTCGGCATCCGCTCCCATGCGGACCGCATCATCGAGGTCTGGAACAAGGCCGACCTCCTCGACGAGGCCGAGCGCACGCGCCTACTCAACCTCAGCGTCAAGGACGGCGAGGGCGGCCGCCACGACCGCGACAGTGCAGCACCGGTCCTGGTCTCGGCCGTGACCGGGGAGGGGCTCCCGGCGCTCACGAGCCGCATCGAGGCGCGCCTGGCGCGCAGCCGGTCGGCCTTCGCGGTGGTGCTGCCGCCCGAGGACGGTGCGCAGCTGCACTGGCTCTATGAGAACGCCGAGGTACTCGACCGGCGCGAGGAGGTGAACGGCACGGTGCACCTCGCGATCCGCGTCGCGCCGGAGAAGGAGGCACGCTTCCTCCATCGGTTCCCCGGGGCACGGACGCTTCACCGGACGGGATGAGGGGTCCTTGCCGGATCGAGCGGCGAGAGCGGCAGCCTCCTCGACGGGAGGCTTGCGATCCGGCCGGAGGTGATGAACAGCCCTGCCCACAGCGCAGGAACGGAGGAGCCGATCCGTGGCACGCAGGCGCGTCCAACCCACGACCGAGATCCTGAGCGAGATCGTCGCGCGTCTCGGGCTGCCGTCCCAGGCCGTCGACCTCGAGGCGCTGCGGGCCCATCTCGGCCTGCCCGAGTTCGGCGGTTACGTCGACGACGCGCGGGTCGCGCGCGGCTTGCGGGCGATGAAGGCCCACCGCGCCTTCGCCGAGACCGGCATCGAGGCACTGAGGCGGGCGGTGCCGAGCCTCCGGGCCGCGATCTCGGACGGTCACGCGATCAGGTGGAGCGTGCGGGTCGCGATCCCGCTCCTCGATGACGGCCGCCTGGAGCTGCGTGTCGATGCCCCGCCGGACGCGGCCGTCACCGCCATCCTCAGGGGCATGATGGCGCACCGCAACGACCCGAAATGGCGGCTCGACGAGCTGCGCGCCGCCGTCGCGCAGGTCGCCGCCCGGACCACCGGCGAGCTGCGCCGGCCGGTGGAGCGTCTCCGCGACCAGATCCGCCTCGATCTGCGCGAGGTCGGGGCCGATGCCTCCGCCTACATCGCTCAGCTCGACCGGTCGCTGCGATCCCGGCCCTTCCCCTTCGACGACGATCTCGGCGGGTCGCTGTTCCACACCCTCACTCCCGTGCGCAAACGCGCCAGGATTGTGGCGCGCCAGGATTCCCGTCTCCGGCGGCTGCAGGATCGGGTCGGCTTCGGCGCGTACATCGAGAAGTTCACCGCGGCGCGTCGGCTCAACCGGCGCATCCTGTTCCACATGGGACCCACCAATTCGGGCAAGACCTACGCCGCCCTCAAGGTGCTGACCGAGGCCGCGACCGGCACCTACCTCGCACCCCTGCGGCTCCTGGCGCTCGAGAACTACGAGGCGCTGCTGGAGCGGGGCCTGCGCGCCGGCATGGTCACGGGCGAGGAGGTGCTGGGCGAGGCGAGCCCGACCCACACCGCGCGCACGATCGAGACGGCGGACCTGACGCGACCCGTCGACGTGGCGGTGATCGACGAGATCCAGATGCTCTCCGATCCGGACCGCGGCTGGGCCTGGACCAACGCGCTGTTCGGCGTGCCGGCCAAGACCGTCATCGTGTGCGGGTCGGACGACGCTCTCGCCTATGTCCGGCGGGCCGCCGAGGCGGCGGGCGAGTCGCTGGAGGTCGTCACCTTCGAGCGCAAGACGCCGCTCGTGCTGATGGACGAGCCGGTGCCCCTGGAGAAGGTCGAGCCGGGCGACGCCGTCGTCGCCTTCTCGCGTCGGGCCGTGCACGAGAACCGCGAGATCCTCGTGGCGGCCGGTCACCGCGTCGCCACCATCTATGGCGCGCTCTCGCCGGAGGTGCGGCGGGCGGAAGCCGCGCGCTTCCGCACCGGCGAGGCGACCGTGCTGGTGACCACCGACGCGATCGGCATGGGGTTGAACCTCGGGCCTCTGAAACGCATCGTGTTCTCGGCCGTGCGCAAGTTCGACGGCGTCGGCGAGCGGGCGCTGACGAATTCCGAGATCCGGCAGATCGCCGGCCGGGCCGGCCGTTTCGGCCATCAGGAGGTCGGCTTCGTCGCGGCCGCCGAGGAGAGCGGGATCGCGCCGCTCCGGACCGCGCTCGGCGGCGCGCCGACGGCACCGGCCGCCGATACGCGCTTCTTCGTCCGGCCCGACCTGATCGCGATCACGTCGGTCGCCGAGGAGATGCAGACCCAGAACCTGCGCGAGGTCCTGGCGCATTTCGCTCGCGCCACCTTCTACGCGGGCTCGCCGTTCCAACCCTCCGCCCTGGAGGAGATTCTCGAGGTCGCCCGGCTGGTCGATCGCGCGCGCCTGCCGATCCAGGAGAAGTTCGCCTTCTCCGTCTGCCCCGTCGACCGGCGCGACGAGGTCGCGATGGCGGTGCTGGAGCGGTGGACCCAGGCCCGCGCGGCGGGAATGGGGGTGCCGGCGTTGCGGGCGAACCTGCGCGGGGAGCTCGACTACCAGGAGCGCACGGTGAAGCTCGCGAGCGCCTACCTGTGGCTGTCGCGACGCTTTCCCGAAACCTTCGACGATGTCGAGGCGATCCGGGCGATGCGCGGCCGGGCCAACGACGCCATCGAGCAGCACCTCCGGGACACCGCCACGCGCAAGGTCGAGCGCCGCTCGCGCCGGAGCGCTGGCTCCCGATGACATCGCGTGGGGACCGCGCTCGGGATCTCAGGCCCTGCACTCCGTCGATGCCGGTTCAGGCGATCATGGCGCTCGACACTGTGCGGCGTCGCTGAAGCCCCGATGACCGGAAGACGGGGGGTGAACGCCTTCCTCGACTTCCTCACCGGCGAGCTCGCCCCGATGGTCGAGGCCCGCTTCGGCCTCTCCGCCCAGCGCCGCTCCCTGTTCGGGCACTCCCTCGGCGGCCTGTTCGTTCTCCGCACGGTCCTGAACCGGCCTTCGGCCTTCGCGGCTTACGCCGCCGCCAGCCCGTCGCTGTGGTTCGACGACCGTGCCCTGCTGCGGGCCCGCGACGCGGCGCGGCTCCCGCAGGCCGTCCGGCTGATGATCGCGGTCGGCGCCCTCGAGCAGTCGCCGGCGCAGGCGGCACGGCCCGGGGAGGACGGAATCGGGGAGCGCGCGATGGTCGCCAATGCCCGGGTCGTCGCCGACTGCCTGCGCGATCCGGCCGGCGCGGGGCCCGACATCCGTGTCCACGTCTTCGAGGACGAGAACCACGCCTCGGTGGTCCCCGTCGCCCTCGGCCGCGCGCTGCCCTTCCTCCTCGCCCATCCCCGCGCCGCCCGGTGAACGCCGCTGCGAGAACGAGGGGCGACGGATGCCGAATGAGAATGGATCGATCGCCTTGGAGTCAGTTTGAATGGTATTCGGCGTTTCCGACCCGCTCACCTCATCCCGAGATGCTGGTCGATCTTCGATCGCCGCCACTTCAGGATGAGACCCGTGATCGGAAAAGCCGCTCAACCCGGCTCTCAGGCGTTCGCGCCGCCATCGACCGTGAGGGCGGTGCCGGTGATCTGCCGCGCCGCGGGGCTGGCCAGGAACGCCACCGCCGCCGCGATGTCGTCCGGCGTCCCGTAATGGCCCAGGGCGGTCATGGCCCGCTGCCCGTCCGCGAGATCGCCGTCGGCCGGGTTCATGTCGGTGTCGGTCGAGCCCGGCTGAACGAGGTTCACCGTGATGCCCTGCGGCCCGAGCTCGCGCGCCAGCCCGCGCGTGAACGCGAGCAGGGCGGATTTCGTCATGGAATAGACCGTCACGCCCGGGAACGGGACGCGCTCGGCGAGGCACGATCCGATCGAGATGATCCGCCCGCCACGCGTCAGATGCGGGATGGCGGCCTGCGAGGCCAGCACGACCGAGCGGATGTTCACGTCGAGCAGGGCGTCGATGTCGGACAGGCCCATCTCCACCAGGGGACCGCCGCGGGCGATGCCGGCATTGTTCACCAGGATGTCGAGACCGCCGAGCTGCTCCGCGGCCGCAGCGACCGAGCGCGTCACGGCCGCCGGATCGGCGCTGTCCGCCTGGAGCGCGACGGCGCGGCGGCCCATCGCCTCGATGCGCCGCGCGACCTCGGCCGCCCGCTCGGCGGATCGCTCGTAGGTGAGGGCGACGTCCGCGCCCCGCCCGGCGAGTGCCAGCGCGATGGCGGCGCCGATGCCCCGGGAGGCGCCCGTCACGAGGGCGCGCTTGCCTGCGAGTTCGCTCATGGTCCGACCTTTTTCTGTGTCGATTGACACAGAAATGGCTAGGCGCGTTGCGGTCCGGCGTCAAGCAATTTATATAATGATCGATGCAGAATTCATCGCCCGAACGATCACAGGACCGCCCGCCCGCCCGCGGGCGCGGCCGGCCACGCGGGTTCGACCGTGAAGCGGCCCTCACCGAGGCGATGCGCCTGTTCTGGCGCAAGGGTTTCGCGGCTACGTCCATCTCCGACCTGACCCAGGCCATGGGGATCGGCTCGCCGAGCCTCTACGCGGCCTTCGGATCGAAGGAGGCGCTCTACGCCGAGGCCCTGCGCCACTACGGCGAGCGTTACGAGGCCTTCGTCTGGTCCCGATTTGCGGCGGCGCCGACGGCGCGCGAGGCGATCGAGGCGCTTCTGATGGATTCGGCGGTCGCCCTGCCGGGGCCCTGCGGGAGCGAGGAGCCACGCGGCTGCATGGTGACGCTCTCGGCCGCCGGCAGCGAGGGACAGGTGGAACTCGGCGAGATCGTGCGGGCAGCCCGGGCGCGCGGGCTGGAGCGGGTCGTCGCGCGCCTGGCGCGCGCGGTGGACGAGGGCGAGATCGCCGCCTCGGTCGACCTCCCGTCGCTCGCGCGATTCGTGATGACGGTGCAGGGCGGGCTGTCGCTCCAGGCCCGCGACGGGGCGAGCCGGGCCGAGCTGGAGGCTGTGGCGCGTCACGCGCTGTTGGGCTGGAACGGGTGCGTCGGCGGCTGAGCGCATCGGCTCGGCCCTCGTGGCCGGCCATCGGAATGAGGATGGATGCGACGATGAAGAGAATCGGGTTCCTGTCGTTCGGGCATTGGTCGCTGGCGTCGCACTCGGCGACGCGCACGGCGCAGGACGTGCTGCTGCAATCGATCGAGCTGGCCGTCGCGGCGGAGGAGCTGGGGGCGGACGGCGCCTATTTCCGGGTCCACCATTTCGCGCGGCAGCTCGCCTCGCCGTTCCCGCTGCTCGCGGCGATCGGGGCCAGGACCCGGCGTATCGAGATCGGCACCGGCGTCATCGACATGCGCTACGAGAACCCGTTCTACATGGTCGAGGATGCGGGCGCGGCGGACCTGATCTCGGGCGGGCGCCTCCAGCTCGGCATCAGCCGGGGCTCGCCCGAGCAGGTGATCGATGGCTGGCGGCACTTCGGCTACGCCCCGCCAGAGGGCGCGAGCGACGCCGACCTCGGGCGCCGGCACGCCGAGGTGTTCCTGGACCTGCTGCGGGGTGAGGGCTTCGCGAAGCCCAACCCGCGGCCGATGTTTCCCAACCCGCCGGGCCTCCTGCGCCTCGAGCCGCATGCGGAGGGCTTGCGCGAGCGGATCTGGTGGGGATCGGCCTCCGACGCCACCGCGATCTGGGCGGCGCAGCAGGGCATGAACCTGCAGAGCTCGACGCTCAAGGCCGACGAGACCGGCGAGCCGTTCCACATCCAGCAAGCCAGGCAGATCCGCCGCTACCGGCAGGCCTGGACGGAGGCGGGTCACGCCCGCGTGCCGCGGGTCTCCGTCTCACGCTCGATCTTCGCGCTCGTGAGCGATCGCGACCGGGCGACTTTCGGGCGCGGAGGCGACAGCGACCAGGTCGGCATCATCGACAACATGCGGGCGGTGTTCGGCCGCTCCTACGTCGCAGAGCCGGAGCGGCTGATCGAGGAACTCAAGGCCGACGAAGCCATCGCCGAGGCGGACACCCTGCTTCTGACGGTGCCGAACCAGCTGGGCGTCGCTTACAACGCTCACCTCCTCGAGACCCTCCTGACGCAGGTCGCCCCGGCTCTCGGCTGGCGGTGATCCCGTTCACCCGGGGCGCCGACACCGTCGTGGTTCGGCGCGCAGGCTCCGACCGGCCGGTCCACCGGTCGGTCGCCGAAGCGGGACTACGCCCGATGGGCAAAAGCAGCGTTGCAGATCCTCCATATGGTGGATTTTTTGTAGCGTGATTATCTGTCAGATTTAATGACGAGATCATGCCGTGGTAGCTCTGCGGCAGATCCGCTCCGCAGGTCGAGTCGGTGATATCGATAGCTTTGATCGCTGCATATTTTTGACATCAATAAAAATTCATAGTTCATGATATATAATTGTTGTCATATAAAATTGTTAATCAATCAAGATAAATGAGTTTGATTCAGATTAGTTAATGATCCGCCTTTCTGGCTGAGATGACCGTTGGATGAGATCAATGTGTTATCGCAGGTTTCGGAGCAGATTGCTGGCACTCAAGTGCCACGACGCCTCCGTGGCGAGCGGGCGGAGTGCGGCCTTGCGCCAGTACCTCGTTGCGGCCACGCTCCTGATCGGCTCCGGCGCCGCCGTCGCCGGCATGCCGGAGATCGCCGCCGGGTCCGCGCCGGGCGCGCCGCACCGGATCGTCCACGCCGACCTCGTCGCGCTCGACCAGCTCATCGTCTACAACCGGTTCGGGTCGTTCAATCCCTACGGGATGGTGTTCGCGCTCCGCCGGGACGTCTCGGCGCTCGGGCCCGGCGCGGCAATCGATGCCGACCAGTGCCGGATGCGGGACGGCACCGAGGCGGGGGAGGGAGCGCTGATTCCGGGCGCCGTCCGGCTGAAGGATTGCAAGCGCGCGCGGCCGCTCACCCTGCGGGCCAATGTCGGCGACATCCTCGAGATCACGCTCACCAACTTGCTGAGGCCGTCCCAGCCGGACATCTCGGAGACGTGGTGCGGGAGCCGCCAGAGCGACGACGGCACGCGGCCCACGCGCCGGGACGAGCGCGCGGCCTTCGACGCGCAATGCGAGGAGACCGGCCGGATCGAGCGACACGTGAAGGAACAAGGGACCGAGGCAGAGCGCGCGGCGGCCGCCGCGGAGCGTCGCGGCGACTGGCCGGCGACCCGCAGCCTGTCGCTCTCGATTCCCGGCCTCGAACCGCTCCCTGTCGGCGAGGCCGTGCCCGACGCCTGCCTCGGCCTCGCTGCCGTGCCGCCGGGCCAGTCCTTCACCTGCCGCTACCGGCTCGAGCGCGAGGGCACGCACCTGGTCTCGAGCCTGGCGGCGCCCGCGGGCGGCGAGGGTGATGCCGGTTCGGCCACGCACGGCCTCTTCGGCGCGCTGATCGTCGAGTCGCCGGGCGCGACCGCCCTGCGCAGCCAGGTCTCGAGCGCCGCCTTCGACAAGGTCTGGCCGGAAAAGGGCAAGTCCGAGACGGAAAAGTCGGGGGCGTCAGGGCAGGACAAGTCAGGGCAGGGCGACGGAGCGGTCCGCCACGCCCGATCCGGCGCACCGGATTTCGCCGCCGCCTCGGGGGATCCGCGCTCGCGCGACGCGCGCGCCAACGCCTATCCGTGCGGCGACGGGCCTGTCCCCGTCCTGGCGGTCCTCCGATCCTGCCAGGGCAGCGAGACCGTCGACGGCGTCACCTATGCGCGGGCCGAGCTCGTGCACGGCGACCTCAACGCCGTCATCGTGCCGGATCCCGGCCGCGCCCTGCCGCCGGTCGACCCAGTCCTGACGGGAGAGGACCGGCGTACCGCGATCCGCCTCGACCAGGAGGCGCGCGCGCCGTTCCGCGAGTTCACGGTCGTCTTCCACGACGAGCTGAAGACCTACTACGCCGATCCGCAGCGCGAGCTGTCGCAGTTCGGGCAGCTCTCCGCCGCCCGCGACGGTTTCGCCATCAATTACGGCTCCTCGGGGGCGGGCGCGATGGTGCTGGCCAACCGCAAGGGCATCGGTCCCACCGCCAACTGCCCGGAATGCCTCTACGAGGAGTTCTTCCTCGAGAGCTGGGCGAACGGCGACCCGGCGCTGCTCGAGAACTATCCCGACGATCCCTCGAACGTCCACCACAGCTACCTGAACGACAAGGTCGTCTTCCGGAACCTCCATATCGGCAAGGAGACGCACGTCTTCCACCTGCACAGCCACCAGTGGTTCGCCGGCAACGACGAGAATCGCGGCGCCTATCTCGACAGCCAGACCATCGCGCCGCAGCAGGGCTTCACCTACCGCATCTATCACGGTGGCCTGGACCGCCACCGCGACGAGCGCACCCCCGCCGGCGCCCGGGGCTGGTGGGAGGCGGCCAAGGGCTCCGGCAACCGCAACCGGACGGTCGGCGACGCCATCTTCCACTGTCACCTCTACCCGCATTTCGCGCAGGGCATGTGGGCCCTGTGGCGCGTCCACGACGTCATGGAGGACGGCACGCGCGTGCTGCCCGACGGCCAGAAGCGGCCCGGTCTCTCGATCGGCCGCAACCCGGCGCCGTTCGAGCGGCGCGAGGGGTCCGTCGCCCTCCAGAGCGGCGAGTGGCGCGGCACCGGCAAGGACCAGGGCACCCCGATTCCGGGCCTCGTGCCGATCCCGGGCGAGGCGGCGCCCCTGCTGCCGGTCTACACCGCACCCGGGACGAAGCCCGAGGATGCCGACGGGATGCCCGGCTACCCGTTCTTCATCGCCGGCGAACCCGGGCACCGCGCGCCGCAGCCGCCCCTCGACATGGCGCGCGACCTGACGAAGGGCGGGGATGGCCGCCTCCTCGACGGCGGCCTGCCGCGCCACGTCGTCACCGGCGGCCTCTCCCTGCCGGCGGTGCTGACCGCGGCCGAGAAGCGCGCGGCCCGATCCGATCCCTCGACCCTCGCCGCGCTCGCCCCGACCCTGGTGCCGCGGATGCTGGCGCTCGGGGACGCGACCTCGGAATACGAGCGGCTCGATCTCAAGGTCCTGCCCCATGCCGGGACGCGGCTCGAGCGGAACGCCATGGGCTTCCACCATGACGGCAAGCGCCCGGGCGGCGGCGCGTTGCCCCTGCGCGACGCGGCCGGCGACCCGGTCGGACCGCAGAGCCTCGGCAGCTACCCGTCCCTGCGCCTGCCGCCGCTCGGCGGCGCGGCGCGTCTCGAACTGGCCGGGTTCCCGGTGAACGGTGCGCCGCCCGCCCCGGGCGCCCCTTACGCCGACCCGTGCGGGGCCGCCTCCACCCTGGCCTCCAGCCCGTTCCGACGCTTCGTCGGGTATCGCGCCGGCATGCCCGAGCGCGACCTGTTCGAGGGCACGATCCTGACGCCCAAGCCCGACCCGGCGATTGCCGGGGATGCCGCGCTGCAGGCTTTGCGCGGCAACCTCGACTTCGTGCCCGATCCCGGCCTCATGGGTTTTCGCCGCTACGACGTCTCGGCGATCCAGTTCGACATGACGGTCAACCGCGCCGGCTGGCACGACCCCCAGGCCCGCATCGCCGTCCTCACCGCGGAGGCCGATGCCTGGAAGGAATCGCGCAGCGCCCGGGCCGAGCCGTTCTTCTTCCGGGGCTTCTCCGGCGAGTGCATCGAGCTGCGGCACACCAACGAGCTGCCCAAGGACCTCGAGCTCGACGACTTCCAGCTCCGGGTGCCGACCGATACGATCGGCCAGCACATTCACTTGGTGAAGTTCGACGTCACCTCCGCCGACGGCTCCGGCAACGGCTTCAACTACGAGGACGGCACCTTCGCGCCCGACGAGATCCTGGCGCGGATCTGCGCCGCCGGGAAGCCGCAAGGCGGGATCGCCCCGCGCGAGGCCGAATGCACCGCGCTCGCCACCGCCAAGGCGGCCCTGGAGGACGCGGTGGCGCGCAACGATGCCGGGGCGATCGCCGAGGCGCGCCGGCGATTGCGGGCGGCGCAGCTCTGGTGGCGCAAGGGTGAGGCGAACCGCAGGACCTACTTCCAGACCACGGTGCAGCGCTGGTTCGCCGACCCGATCCTGTCCAATACCGGCGACGGCAAGGCGGCCGACCGGACGCTCCGGACCGTGTTCACCCACGACCATTTCGGGCCGAGCAACATCCAGCAGCACGGCTACTACGCGGCGCTCCTGATCGAGCCTAACACCCACGCCGTGGAGCGCCATGCCGGCCCCGATCAGGCGCGCGCCGACATGCCGGGGCCGGTGCCGCCGCCCGTTTGGCCGGCGGCGGGCGAGCCCGTCACGCCCCGCCTCGTCGAGGGCGGCCGCGGCCTCGTCGGCGCCCGCGCGGTCGTCGAGGCTGTCACCGACCGGAACAGGTCGAGCGCTCGGCCCCAAGCGGGCGAACAGGACCGGGCGGGCGACCCGATCCACCCCAATACCCGCGAGTTCGCCCTCGCGATCGCCGACTTTGCCTTGCTCTACGACGGCGCCAAGCAGCCGCCGCAGGGTTTCGATGGCGACACCAGGCAGCCGACGCCGAAGGGGATGGCGCGGCTCGTCGCCGAGGCGCGCTGCCAGGTCAAGGACCTGACCGAGGCCGCGCGGCAGGATCCCGACATCGAGCCGGGCGAGAGCATCCCGGCGCGGCGGGCCGGGCTCTGCGTGAACGCCGCCGGCCAGGTCCCGGTCGACGCGCCGGCGAGCGCCGCCGAGGACGCCTCGCCGAAGCCGGACCATGCGGGCCAAGTGACCGCCCTCGCGACGCACGCCGCGGCGTGGCGCGAGGAGCATGGGCGGCCAGTCGCGGCCCCGCCGCGCCCGGAAGCCTTCAGCCAGAAGCACCACGACCCGTACCTGGTGAACTACCGCAACGAGCCGGTGCCCCTCAGGGTCGGGTCCCGCGATCCCGGCGGGGACAAGTTCGCCTTCGCCGGCAATCCCTGCGCCCTCGGCGGCGGCGTCACCCCCGCGGGCGAGACCGAAGCGGACCGGCCGCACCGGCAGAACCACGGCGACATCCGCGCCCAGCGCCGGGGGGAGGCGGGCGATCTCGCCAACGTCTTCCGGAGCGCCTGGGACCGCCCGGACGGCCGGGCGACGGAGGGCCACGGCGATCCGTGCACGCCTCTCATCGAGGCATATTCCCGCGAGCGCCTGGTGCTGCGCATGGTCCAGGGCGCGCAGGAGGTGCAGCACACCTTCCACATCGAGGGCATCGCCTTCCGGCGGAACGCCGATCAGGCCTACCCGACGGCGCGCGCCCATCTCGGCCGCCTCGCGACGGCGTTGCGCCCGCGCAACGAGCATTGCCACGACGACCGGATCGCCCGCGACGGGCGCCCCCGCGACCTCGCCGGCCTCGTCTCCCGGACCGGACCGACTGCCGGCTTCTGGACGACCTTCGAGCGTCTGATCGGCGGTTGCGACAACTTGCTCGGCATCACCTCGGCTCAGGAGATCGGGCTCTCGGAGCATTTCGAGGTCGGCGTGCGTCTGAGCGCGACCGCCCCCGGCAACGACACCCTGCCGGGCACCGACCGCGCCGCCCCATCCCCGGCCCTGGCCGCCCGGCCGGGTGCCGGGATCGCCGTCACCGCCTCCTACGCCGACAGCTCGGGACGGCTGCGCGCGCCGCGCTCGGCCCTGGCCGGCGCGCCGGCCGGACGGCCCTGGGCGGGCGACCGGCTGCGCAACCAGTCGGCGACCGGACCGAGCCTGAACCTCGACACCTTCCGCAAGCAGGTCGCCGTGAAGGACGGCGACCTGCGGCAGGCCCTCGACTACCTGTACAATTTCGGCTCCGCCGACGCGATCTGGAACGGGGCCTGGGGCCTCGTGCGGATCTACGACCGGCCCGGCTCCTTCGACCTCGGCGGCTGCCTGCGCGACCCGACAGCGAGCCACTGCCTCACCGCGAGCCGGCCGGCCGCCCGCGAGCGGTTCCGGCCCGTCCGCACGGACGGTGTCGCGGCGAGGCCCGGACCGCTCGTCCTGGACGCCGCCGGCCCGGAGGAGGACGAGGCCCCGCCCCGCGCGGCGACCGCCCAGGCCCTCGTGTGCCCGGCGGGCGCGCAGACGGTCGAGACGATCATGGTGGCGGTCCGGGCCGATGAAGTGCTCGACGGTCCGGCCGCCGGCCTGCTTCCGGGCCTTCCCTATGACGGGCGGACCGGGCTCTTCGATCCGGACGGGCTGATGATCGTGTCGCTCCCGCTCGACGACCTGCGGCAGGCCGTGCCGCCGGAGCCCGCGACCGGCCTCGCGCAGGTCCGGACGTTCTACGACGTCCTCCAGGCGCGGGCCCTGCCGCGGCGCGAGGACATCGTCGCCATGCTCAAGCAACGCTACGCCGGCGTCGACCGGCCCGAGCCCTACATGCTGCGCGTCAATGCCGGCGACTGCGTCAGCGTGACGATGATCAACGCGCTGCGGCCGGACGACGCCCCGCCGCCGGACACCCCGTTCCGGATGCGCGACCTGCCGGGCGACGCGCTGCTGCCGAAGATCGTGCCGCTCAACACCGATCCGCGCCAGCTCGGAGGGCGCGGCCGCGACCTGTGGCCGTCGACCCGGGTCACCTTCACCCTGCCGGCCGCCGTGACCTCGCCGCGCAACGGCGTGCCGTTCCCGTTCGGGATCAACCAGATGCCGGCGCTCCTCACCGAGACGGAGGCGCGGGACGTCGAGCGGTCCGATCCCGCGCCGGCCGCGTGCGCCCTCGGCGCGGGCCGGTGCCTGCCCGACCGCTCCTGGACCACGGTCACGTTCTACGCCGGCGCGCTCAGCGTGGATGCGAGCGGCCTGCAGCGGCTCCTGCCCTGGCAGCTTCCGCCAGACAGCCCGCTCTCCGCGATCCGGATCGAGACCCGGCCCCGGACCGGCTGCGGACCCGGCCGCGTCGAGTTCGCCTTCCTGACGGTGCTGCTCTGCGCCGCGAACGGAGCGACGCCCCTCGACTTCTCGGCCGCCGCCACCGGCCCCGCGGCCGACAACGCCGACGAGGTCGCGCGCCGGCTCGCCGACTACCTGGGCGAGCGCCAGGGCGAGTTCCTGTCCGCGATTCCCTACGCGGCCGGGGCGCTGCCGATCCGCGTGGCAGGGGACCTGATCGGCCACGCGTCCCACGGCCTCTCGGGTCTGCTGATCGTCGAGCCCAAGGGGGCCGCCTATCCCGGCCGCCAGGAGGGAAGCGACCCGATCCACGTCGTCTCCCGGGTTCGGAGCCAGGGCGGCGAGTCCCTCCGCGTCGCGCCGCTGAGGCTCTGCCCACCCGAGGCGGAAGGCGGCGGCGAGACCTGCCCGGTCCGCATCCCGGAGGCGGCGATCCGCGAGCACGCCCTGATGGTTCAGGACGGGCTGAACCTGTGGAGCCGCCGCTGGGCGGGGTCCAGGCCGAAGCCCGTTCCGGTCGACCATGCCGGCCATCCCGGGCACCCGCTGCCGAACTGCCCGGTCTGCGACGACTCCTACGATCTCGGCGAGAAGGGCGTGAGCTATCGCACGGCGCCCTTCACGCGCCGCCTCGGCGGCGCCCTCGGCCTGCGGACCTATCCGGACGACGACACGAACCTCAACGCCGTGGTGTTCCCGCGCGACTTCCTCTCGCCCAGCTTCGCCCCGGTCCCGACCCCGACCCTCGATGCGCGCGCGGGCGAGGAGATGATGATCCGCCTCGCCCATCCGGCGGGCCGCTCCCGCCACCGCGCCTTCGTGACTCTCGGCGCCTCCTACGACGACCTGTTTCCGGGCTTCGGCACCGGCCATTCCGGCCATCTCGCACCGGGCAAGGCCTTCACGGCCTCGCTCTGCGCCCCGCGCCAGCCCGGCACCTATCTCTGGCGCGACGGGCCGCAGGCGACCTTCGCGGCCGGCGCCTGGGGGCACGTCGCCGTGACGCCAGGCGGTCCGGACGCGCCGGAATGCCGGCCGTGAGCCGTTGGTTCGCCCCCGTCCTGCTGCTCGGCGCCGTCGCGGCCGCCGGGTGGGGCCGGGCGGCCGACGGCGAGGAGCCGGACGCGTCGGTCGCGGCCCTCGGCACCGCCGGCCTCGCCGTGACGGCAGAGATCGCCGAGCTCGACGGGAGCCCCCTTGCCGAGGCGCGAATCGGGACTCCGTTCCGGATCCGCCTCGATTTTCGCGATCCGGCCGGCGGGGCGCGCCCGGTCACGAGCCCGGTCGCCTGGTTGCGGCCGCTGGGTCCCACCGCCTCGACCTGCCAGGACAGCGCCCGGGCCGCGCGCGTGACCGGGCGGCTCTCCGGCGACGACGTGCCCCTCGCAGGGCTCTCGCTCGTCACGCTCGATGAAGCCAACCGCGTCGCCGTCGTCGACCCCCACCGCCCGGCCGCGTCGCGGATCGTGGCGGGAATCGTGCCGATGGAGGGGCGGCCGGCGGGCTTCGCGGTCCATCCGGGGCGGGGCGAGCTGATCTATGGCCGGCCCGACCGGGGCGACGTGGTGGCGCTGCCGCTGCCCTGGGGCCGCCCGTCGGTCCTCGCCTCCGGGCTCGCCGGGCCGCACGCGATCCTGCCCGCTCCGGCCGGACGGCTCTGGCTCGCCGAGGACGAGCATGTCCGGCTCCTCGACCGGACCGGCGCAACCCTGCACCGCCTGCCCCTGCCGGGCCCGGTCGTGCTGCACGAGGCGGGGCCGGGGCGGGTGCTCGCGGCGGGCCGGGACGGCTCCGGCCTGATGCTCGACCGCGGCACGGCCGAGGCGGTCGCGCGGTTCGCCCCCGGCACGATCGGGCCGGTCGCGGCGGCGACGCCCGCGGCCGTGCTCACGATCCGCGACGGCCGTCTCGTCCGCCTCTACGCCGACGCTCCCGACCGGCCCGATGCGCTCGATGTCCCGGGCGCGCCGCTGGCGGTGCGCGCCGACGCGGCCGGCCGCTGGGCCCTGGTCCTGTCACGCCCGCTGGCGCGCAGCGCGGCGGGCCCGCTCGCGCTCGACATCCTCGACCTGACCACCGGCCGGCGCGTCCACGGCTTCGAGGCGCCCGAGCCCTTCGACGAGGCCGTCCTTCTCGGGGCCGCGATCTTCCTCACTTGGCCGACGCGCCCGGTCGTCACGGTGATCGACCTCGCGGCGCTGAAGGACGGGGATGCAGCCGTCCGCGACGTGCGCCTCGGGGGGCCGGACGAGTCGCATCCGGTCCCGCGCCGCGGCCCGATGATGGCGCCGCTCTCGCCGCTCTCGGCAGTCGCCGTGATGCGGCCGGGCGGGAGAGTGTTGCAGACGGTGCTTGCGGGCGGCGGCCTGTCCTCCGCACCCGCCCAGGCGATCGCCCTCAAGGGCGATCCGCCGGTGGCGCTCGCCGCCTATCCGCGCTCGCTCGTGTCGCAGGGGGAGGGGCGCTTCGAGGCGACGGCGCGGCTGCCGCATGGGGGCCGGTGGGAGCTCGTCACGACGACCGGGATCGGCGGGACGACGGCCTGCCTGCCGATCCCGGTCGAGGTCACGGCCGAACCGCCGCCGGCGCCGCGGCTCGACGCCGAGATCGGCACGCGGGCGGGTGGCACCGTCACCCTCGCGATCCGCCTGCGCGGCGGGATTCCGGCGAAACCCGGCGCCGTGCTCCGGATCCGGCTGGCGGCCCTGGACGGCAGCGACATCCGCGACGTCGCGGCTGATCCGCTCGGGGAGGGCTACGTGACGACCCCGTTCGCGGCCTCGCCGGGGCTCTACGCGGTCAGCCTCGCCGACGGTTCGCCGCTGCGGCCCGATCCCGCGATCGTCGACCTGCGTCCCACCGCTCCGGAGGCCGGGCGATGAGGCGGCCTGCGGCCACGACCCTCGCCCGCGCGGCCGCCCTGGCCCTGTCCGGCCTCGTCGCCGCCGCCCCGCCGGCGCGGCCCGCCTCGGTCGCAGCTGTCGCCCGGCCGCCGGCGCCGGTCGTGATCGACGCGGAGCTGCGCGGCACCGACGGAAGCGCGGTCCGCTTCCGGCGCGACGTGCTCGGCCAGGGCGTCACCCTGGTGTCGTTCACCTTCATCGGCTGCCGGGTTCAGTGCCCGATCTCCGATCTTCGCGTCACGCAGGTCGAGGACGCGCTCGCCGCGCGCGGCCGCGGCGACATCCGCCTCGTGACGCTGACCATCGATCCGGACAACCGGCCCGAGGACCTGCGGCGGCACGCGGAGTCCTTCGCGCCCGGCCCCTCGCGCCGCTTCCTGACCGGCAGCTTCGGAGAGCTCATCCCCCTCCTCGACGGGCTCGGGATGTCCTTCGGCTCGGTCTCCGATCACGCCTTCTTCTTCCTCGTCTTCGACCGCACCGGTCGCTTCGTCGCCCGGATCGACGGGGACGAGGCGACGCCGGAGCGGCTGGTCGCGGCGCTGGTGGCGATCCCGGATCGATGAGCCGCGACGCTCCGCGGACGAGCTCCGCCGCTGCGGCCGCTCTCTTGGGGGCTCTTCTGGCAGCCCTCGTCCTGAAGCCGGGCCTCGCCGCCGGGCAGGCCGGGGGCGAGGCGTTGTTCCTCGGGGGCGTCCGGACGGTGCCGGCCGTCCCGGGCGGACGGCCGGTCGTCCTGCCCGGCTGCCGCGACTGTCACGGACGGGACGGGGCCGGGGGCCGGGAAGGCGGCGTCCTCGCACCGCCGATCGCCCGATCCGCCCTGACCCGCACCACCCTCGCGCGGCCGGCCTACGATCAGGCCGGATTCGCCACCGCGCTGCGCGACGGTGTCGGATCAGGCGGAGGCCGGCTCCAGGCGCTGATGCCGCGCTACCCGGTCGGCGTGGACGATGCGGCCGCCCTGTGGCGCCACCTCGCGCGGCTCGAGACGAGTGAGCGCCACGGCGTCGAGCCCGACCGCCTCAGGCTGGGCGTCGATGCCGCGGCGGGTCCATGGCTGCTGGAGAGGCTGAGCGAGGATTTCGGTGGCGACCTGCGGATCCACGGACGCCGCATCGACCTCGTGCCCGTTCGCGGCGCAGACCTCGAGGAGGGCCGCCTGCTCGCGCTCCTGTTCGCGACCGATCCGGCCTTACGCCACAGCGACGGCGGGCTGCCCCTGCTCTTCCCGCTCGCCCCGATCGACGACGAGGTCCGCGCCGACGAGGCCCGCAGCCTGATGCCGTCGCGTCGCGACCAGGCCGACACTCTCCTGGCCGCCGCTCCGCCCGAGGCGCCGGTTCTCACGGATGGCGGAGGCCGCGCCCTGCTGTCCGTCAAGGTAGGGCGCCGGATTCTCGACGCCGATCGCCTCGAAGCACCGCTTCCGTCCGAGCTGGTCGTGCTCGTCGCGCCGGCGCGCTGGCGCGGACTCCTCGGCCTGCTGCGGCCCGGCACGCGCGTCCACGCGATCGGGCCGGAGGTCGGCGAGGTGGTCCCCGCCCTCGCGCGGGGAGGCGTCCGGCTCGTCGTCACGAATCCGAGCGCGGGTCCCGGCATCGACGCCTCGGTCACCCCGGCGGCGCGCCTGGCCAGGACCGCCGCGGTGCTCCTGCGCGGGGCACTCGCCGCGGCCGGGCGCGACCTGACCCGCGGCGCGCTCCTGCGCGCCTTCGACACCCTCCGCCTCGACGGACCGGACTGGCCCGCGCTCGACTATGCGCGCCATCCCCTGACCGGTCGGCGGACCACCGCCCTCGTCGCCCTGGAGTAATGCCCGAGGCCGCGGCGCCTACCGCGCCCGCCTCGGTCGGCCACCACCGGCGCAGGCCTTCTTCCCATCGGGGAGGATCCTGCGGGCGAGTACCGGCGCATCGCATCCGGAAGGCGCGGCAGCCGTACGGTTCCGAGAGCCGGGCCCTTCCCTTGAAGATCCGGAGGGGCAGGGGAGAGCGGTCCTCAACACCTCGACCTCGGGGGTGTGGCGTCTGCGTGCGCGGCGCCCTGAGCGTGGTGCAGCTTTGGCTGGCGCTGAAGTTTTTCGACACGAGCGGCGCACAGCCGGCTTCGGGGATCAGGTGTGCGGTCCCGGACCGTCGATCAGCGCCAACTGCATGGCGGCTCGTCCGTCGGAAGCAGACCTCTGCACAAGCGCCGGATGACGCGAATGATCGGCATGCAAATGATCGGCTTGGTGGTGATTCGCCCCCACCAGGGACTCAGGATTTTCGGATCAGGGTGATTCCGGGCCGCACCAAGGGTTCTCCCCGATGTGCCCGCTTCCGGCCATCCGGTAGCGTTCCGTCGATACGATCCGGGAGGAAGCGATGAAAGTCCTGAGACTACCGGCACTCGCAGCCCTGGCGTTCGCGGCGTGGATCGGCATCGGTTCACTCGACCAGGGTGGGTTCGGCATCGGACCCGCCCGGGCCGCCGGCGGCTGCGGGATCGGCTTTCACCGCGGCCCCTACGGCGGCTGCCGGCCGAACGTCTACGGCGCTCCGGGCTATTACGGGTATCGCGGCGGCGCGGCCTACGGGTACCGGGGCGGGGCGGTCTATGGGTATCGCGGTGGAGCCGTCTACCGCGGCCGCGTCTACAGAGGCGGCCGTGTGTATGGCGGCCGGGCCGTCTATGGTCGCCGCGTCGGTGCCTACCGGGGCGGCCGCGTCTACGGCGGCGGTCGCTTCCGCCGCTGACCGGGCCGCTCACCCGTCGCCCACGGCCCTGCGCGCGGGCACCGTCGCGGTCACGCGCAAGCCGCCGTCCCGCCGGGCGACGACCAGGGAACCGCCCAGCGCCTCGAGGCGGTCCCGCATCCCCCTGATGCCGGCACCCTCCGTGATCGAGGCCGTGGACGACGCAGGGCCGCGGGCCCCCACCGGTCCGTCCTCGACGACGAGGTGCAGACGACCGGAGGCGCACCCGTCGAACGACATGCGGGCCGTCCTCGTCGCCGCGTGCCTCTGCACGTTGGTGAGAGCCTCCTGGGCGACACGGTAGAGCGCGAGTTCGATCTCCGGCGACCAGCGGCGGCCGTCGACCTCAGGACCGATGGCGAACGCCACCGCGATACCGGCCCGCCTCTGGAACCCGTCCGCCAGGGTCCCCAGCGCGACGCCCAGACCCGCCTCGTCGAGAAGCGGCGGATGCAGCACGTAGGACAAGGTGCGCAGCTCCGCCACGCTGGCCTCGACCATGGCACGGGCCTGCGCCAGGGCGGCCCGGACGGGCGGCGGCGCCTCCGCGAAGCCCCGTTCGGCGACGGCGAGTTCGTAGCCGGCGGCGATGAGGGTCTGTCCGGTCGTATCGTGCAACTCCCGCGCAATGCGCCGGCGCTCCTCGTCCTCACGGCGCAACGTGTCCTCCACGACGCCGAGCAGGCGTCGCTCCAGCCTGTGGTCCTCCGTCATGTCGGTGACCGCGCCGTAGATGTAGTCCCGGCGTCCGCCCGGCTCCCGCAGCGGAACCAGGACCGTGCTCCACACGAATTCGGCGCCGTCGATCCGGATGCGACGCTCCGTCCGACGGGTCTCCCCCGAGAGGAGGACGGCCCGGTAATCGGCCTCGACGAGATCCGCATCGTCCGGAGAGATGAACTCCCGGGCCGTCCGCCCGACGAGGCTCGCCGCGGCCGGGCTCTCCGCACCGTCCCGCCGGCTGAACGTGAGCGCCTCCAGCACGAACCGTCCGTCGGGCCGAGCCGCGACGATGAACTGGAGGTCGGACTGGCCTTCGACCAACCGTTGCAGACCGGCCTGACGCCGCAAGAGCCGGCTGATCGGCGGATAGCCCAGTACGGGCGCGAGCAGCAGAAGGGCGCCGGCGCCTGCAACGGTCAGGACTTGGTTGCGCCAGGAGCGAAGGGCGCTGGCGGTACTCCGGCAGACCTCGACCGACAAGCCTCCGATGCGCAGCGCCCGCGACGCGGCCAGCCTCCCCGATGCCGCGTCCGGGACGTCCGGCCCGCATGCGACCGAGTCGTCACGCTCGACCGGACCCGCCGGGCCGGCACCGCGTCCTGACCACCACTCGATCAACGGTCTGCCATCCGCATCCAGGAGCGCGACGCGGTCCGCCCGCCCGATGCCCAGCCCCTGGAAGACGGCCCGGAACAGGTCGACGTTGATGGCGGCGGCAACGATGCCGCCGAAGCTCCCGTCCCCGAGCGTCACGCGCCGGCTCATCGGCACGAACAGGCCGTCGATCAGCGCCGTGCGCCTCGGCGCGCCGACGAACAGACCGGGATCCCCCTCGCGCTGCGCGGTGAAGTAGTCCCGATCGGCCAGGCTCCGGGGCGGCATTTCCTTGTCCTGGACGAGCACGCCCCCGTCGGCACGCGTGACGGCCATCAGCATATGGGGGGACAACCGTCGGCTGGTCGAGCAGAGGAAGGACGGGCAGAGCCTGTCGATGGCGGGACCGCTGAGATCCCCCTCGACCGTGGCTTCGGACAACCTCCGCAGCAGCACGTCCGTCAAGCCGAACACGTTCTCCATCGCCCCCTTGCCGGCCTCGGCGAGGTGGGCGACGTCCCTGCCGGCCGCGGCGAGGGCCGCCTCGCGGGAGCGTTGCGCCCAGAGCATTGCAGGCCCCGCGAAGGCCAGCACGCAGGCAGCCCAGGCCGTCCAGAGCAGTGTGGTCCCGAGCCTGCGGCGTGCGCGCCCGATTCCAGCCCGGCCGGTTCCCGCGCTCCCCTCGAATCCCGCTCGGCCCCATTCCATGCGAGAGCTCCCTCCCGATCGTGCCCCCACGTCTTCGTCGATCAACTCCCGTAGCGACGGCCGGGCGAATGACTCAACACGAGTTCGCCGCCGGGCAAGTGTGCCGCCATGATAATGACAGAACAGGGCGCTGTGCCAAAACAAACCAACGGCACCCACTCCCGACTGCTCAACATCGACACGAAACTGACTCTATCAGATTCGCACGGATTCTGTCGAGGCGGGCTTCCAGCATGCATCGATGACAGTCATTGTTGTATATCAGGGTTTTCACCTGTCTGACTACGGGTTTCTCCCGATTGCCGAATGGCCGGGCGCCCGTGGAATGTACCTCCCCAGCCACAGCCGGGGGCGGCCATGGGACCTGTCGCGCGTCACCTCGTCCGAGCCACGTGTCTCGCCAGCGTCGCCGTCCAGGCTATGCCGGGGCGGGCAGCCGAGGGCGGCCTCAGCTTCTACGTCGCGGGGCAGGCCCTGCCGCTCGGCGGCATCGTGCCCCCGCCCGGCCTGTACTTCGACAGCACCACCTGGTTCTACAGCGCCAGCATCGGCGGCAACCGCACCACCCAGCTCGGCGGCAACGTCGTCGCCAATGTCAGGGCCAACATCGTGGCCGACTTCGCGACGGCTCTATGGGTGACGCCGGTCGAGATCGGCGGCGGCAGCCTCGCCGTCGCCTTCGTCATGCCGTTCGGAGAGCCTGCCTTGCGCGCCGGCATCCTCCTCAACGGGCCTCTCGTGAACCAGGCGCTCGGCCGCCCCGCGGGAGCATCCGTCGCCGACAGGGACTTCAATCCGGGCGATCCTATCCTGTCGGCGACGCTCGGCTGGCATTCCGGCCCCTGGCACTGGAAGATCGCCGGCGTGCTCAGCATCCCGGCGGGCGGCTACGAACCCGGGGAGCTCTCGAACGTGGCCTTCAACCGCACCGTGGGCGATGTCTCCGCCGCCGCCACCTACCTCGATCCGACGCTGGGTTACGAGCTCTCGGCCGCGGTCGGAGTCACGCTCAACGGCACGAACCCGTCCACGCGCTACACGACGGGGAGCGAGTTCCACGTCGACGTCTCGGCCTCGAAATTCCTGTCCAAGGACGTCTCGGTCGGCGTCATCGCCTCCCATTACCAGCAGCTGACCGGCGACAGCGGCCCGGGCGCCCGGCTCGGGCCGTTCAAGGGGCGCATGACGGCGGTAGGCGGCACCATCGGCATCACGGGCGAAGTCGGGACGATCCCGGTCACCGTTCGCCTGAAGCTTTTGCGCGAGGTGGAGGTCGAGAACCGCTTGCAGGGCACCATCGGCTTCTTCCAGGTGTCGTTCCCGCTCTGGGTCGCACCGAAGGCCGCCCCGGAGCCGAGGCCCACCGCCACGAAATCCTGACGGGGGCGGGAGCACGACCCGGATGGGGGAGACGTAACGCGATTTATACGTGCCCGCGAAGGCAGACGATGTGGTGCACCATGGAAGCCAGCCCGGCACCCACCTTCGGGGACCGGGCCTCTGCCATGTCCAGGGTCTGAACTCATCAGACTTGCGTTGGCCTGCCACAGCACGTCTGCTGGAATTCATGTCCTGTCTATGGTTTTGGTCGCCAATCGGGCGGCCACTTTTGTAAGACCTGCTGAGGGAGGCCGGAGCCCGTGCCGGTGACCATCCTGATCGTGGACGACCACGGCGCCATCCGCCGGGGCGTCCGCGCCATCCTGGAGACGCGGGACGGCTTCGAGGTCGTCGCCGAGGCGAGCACCGGTGCCGAGGCGCTCGAGCTCGCCACCCTGCACAAGCCCACGGTCGCCGTCATCGACTACTCGCTTCCCGTGATGAACGGGTCCCAGCTCACCCGGCGCATCCGGGAGGCCAGCCCGGGAACCGAGGTTCTGGTATTCACCATGCACGAGAGCGAGGCGCTGGTGCGCGACGTGCTCGCGGCGGGCGCCCGTGGATACCTCCTGTAGTCCGACGCCGACCATCAGCTCATCGCCGCCGTCAACGCTCTGGCCCATCATCAGCCCTACTTCACGGGCCGGGTGAGCGAGGCGCTGCTCGCCCATTACCTCGCCCATCCGGGCCGGTCCTCGGAGCTGGATCTGCTGACCGGGCGCGAGCGGGAGGTGGTGCAGCTCATCGCGGAAGGGCAGTCGAGCAAGAAGGTGAGCGAGACGCTCGCCATCAGCCTGAAGACCGTCGAGACCCACCGCGCCTCCGCCATGCACAAGCTGGGATTGAGCACGACGGCCGCCCTGGTCCGCTACGCGGTCAGGAACAAGTTGATCGAGCCGTAAGGCGCCTTGTTTCGCATTTCGGGTTTTCTACCCGATCCAATCGGGGTTTTCCCCGATGGACGGACTGTCTTCGGTGTTTAATCTGTCACAGGTTAATTCCGCTGGCCGCGCGTCCGAGCACGGCGTGTGAAAGCCGGTCGCACCCTGGGGGAGGTAGAGATGCGGCTGCGCCGTCGAGCTTTGCTGCCTCGCGACCTTCGCAGTTCTCGCCCCGTCGGTCCCCGAGCCGGCGCGGTCCGCTCCTTCGAGCCTAAACCCCATCGCCGACCCGGTCGCCGACGCCATGAACGGCATCGCGGCGCCCGGAGCGATCCGATTCCGCGTGAATGTCCGGGTCGCCGGGACCGTGCAGACCGTGCGCCGCCCGGGACGGGCGGTCGGCAGCAGGAAGTGCTGCCCGTAGTCTTCTTGTCACCGTCGAGGAGCAGCCGATGATGGATGCGCCCAGCGTCGAACGGCGGGACACGGAAGCGAGTGCGCATCCCGGCATGGCGTTCGTCCCCGGCGGGACCTTCCGGATGGGGTCGGACCGGCACTACCCGGAGGAGGCGCCCGTCCACCGCGTCACGGTCGATGCCTTCTGGATCGACCGCACGCCGGTCACCAACGCCCAGTTCCGGGCCTTCGTGCGGGCCACGGGCCACGTGACGGTCGCGGAGCGCGAGCCAAAGGCGGGGGATTATCCGGGCGCCCTGCCGCACCGGCTGCGCGCGGCTTCCCTGGTCTTCCGGCCGCCAAAGGGGCCCGTCGACCTGCGCGATTCCGGCGCGTGGTGGCGGTTCAGGGCCGGCGTGCACTGGCGGCGGCCCTACGGAGCAGGCTCCTCCATCGCCGGGCTCGACGACCACCCGGTGGTGCACGTCGCCTACGCCGACGCGGCGGCCTACGCGGCCTGGGCCGGCAAGGAGTTGCCGACCGAGGCCGAGTGGGAATTCGCGGCCCGTGGCGGGCTCGACGGGGCGGAGTTCGCCTGGGGTGACGAATTCACGCCGAGCGGCCGGCATTGGGCCAACACCTGGCAGGGCACGTTCCCCCACCAGAACCTCGCCGAGGACGGCTACGAGCGGACGTCGCCCGTCACCGCCTTCCCGCCGAACGGGTACGGCCTGCACGACATGATCGGCAACGTCTGGGAGTGGACGACCGACTTCTTCACCCCCCGCCACCCCGCCGACGCCCCGAAGGCGTGCTGCATCCCGCAGAACCCGCGCGGCGGCCGCGAGGACGACAGCTACGACCCGAACCAGCCCGCGATCCGCATCCCCCGCCGGGTGGTCAAGGGCGGCTCGCACCTCTGCGCGCCGAACTATTGCCGCCGCTATCGGCCGGCCGCGCGCCATCCGCACCCGGTCGACACCTCCACGAGCCACATCGGCTTTCGCTGCGTCAGAAGGAGTGGGGCATGACCGAGCCCGTGCCGTCCCGGGATGCCACCGGCGAGGATCGGCCCGTGGCGGTCAACCGCAGGGCCATGCTGCTGCAGGGGGGCGCCGCGGTCGCGGCGGCCCTGGGCGGCACGACCGGGTCGCACGCCCAGCAGCCCCAGCCGAGCGCGCCGGCGCGGTCGGGGGCGGCGGGCCGGCCGCCCAACATCCTCGTCATCTTCGGCGACGACATCGGCCAGACCAACGTCAGCGCCTACTCGTTCGGGCTGATGGGGTACCGCACGCCGAACATCGACCGGCTCGCCCGGGACGGCATGATGTTCACCGACTACTATGCCGAGCAGAGCTGCACGGCGGGGCGGTCGACCTTCATCACCGGGCAGTGCACGCTGCGCACCGGCCTGTCCAAAGTCGGCATCCCGGGCGCGACCGTGGGCCTCCAGGCGCGGGACGCGACGCTGGCCGAGCTGCTCAAGCCGCTCGGCTACGCCACCGGCCAGTTCGGCAAGAACCACCTCGGCGACCGCGACGAGTACCTGCCGACGAACCACGGCTTCGACGAGTTCTTCGGCAACCTCTACCACCTCAATGCCGAGGAGGACCCGGAAAACCACTTCTACCCGCAAAGTCCCGAGTTCCGGAAGCGCTTCGGGCCGCGCGGCGTCCTGAGGACCTCGGTGGACGGCCGGATCGAGGATACGGGACCGCTGACCAGGAAGCGGATGGAGACCATCGACGACGAGACCTCGACGGCGGCCATCGACTTCATGCAGCGGCAGACTAGGGCCGGCAAGCCGTTCTTCTGCTGGTTCAATTCCACGCGGATGCACTTTCGCACCCACGTGCGGGCGGATCACCGAGACAGGCCCGGACTGGATTCCCGGACCGAGTATGCCGACGGCATGATCGAGCACGACGCGACCATCGGCCAGATCCTGAAAGCGGTGGACGACCTCGGCATCGCGAACGACACCATCGTGCTCTACACCACCGACAACGGCCCGCATCAGAACTCGTGGCCGGATGCCGGCACGACGCCGTTCCGCAGCGAGAAGAACACCAACTGGGAGGGCGCCTTCCGGGTGCCCTGCCTGATCCGCTGGCCGGGACGCATCCAGGCCGGCACCGTGTCGAACGAAATGGTCAGCGGCCTCGACTGGGTGCCGACCCTGATGGCGGCCGCGGGCGATCCCGACATCAAGGACAAGCTGCTGAAAGGTCATCGCGCCGGCACCAAGACCTTCAAGGTCCATCTCGACGGCTACAACCAGCTTCCCTACCTCACGGGCCAGCAGCCGAACGGCGCGCGCAAGGAGTTCATCTACTTCAACGACGACGGCGATCTCGTCGCGCTGCGCTACGGCAACTGGAAGGTCGTCTTCGAGGAGCAGCGCGCGCCGGGAACGCTGCGCATCTGGGCCGAGCCCTTCACCAAGCTGCGCGTCCCCAAGCTCTTCAACCTGCGGGCCGACCCGTTCGAGCGCGCGGACATCACGTCGAACACCTACTACGACTGGCTGATGTCCGATGGTGCGGGCGTGTTCATCGCGGCTCCGCCCGTGGTCGGGGCGTTCCTGGCCAGCTTCAAGGAGTATCCGCCCAGCCAGCGGCCGTCGAGCTTCAGCATCGACCAGCTCGTGGAGAAGATGCAGCGCGCCTTCGACACCCAGAACCAGTGACCGGCGGCGAGCCGCGCCGTCGGCCCGCCTCACCTCGTGGAGCCCTCGCATGCCGATGAAGGTGGTCACTCCGCCTCGCCGTGCGGTCCTCGCCGGCGCCGCGATCCTGATCGCGGCACCGAGCGCGCCGGTGATGTCGGCCGCGGAAGCCGACCCGCTGAACGCGTGGAACGAGGGGCGGGCGAAGCGCGAGATCACGGTCTTCGTCGGGCGCGTGACCACGCCGGGCACGCAGGACTACGTCGCGCCTGCCGGGCGCATCGCCGTCTTCGGGCGCCGGCCGATCCTGGCATTCGGCAACTCGGACGGCGACCTGCAGATGCTGCAATGGAGCGCGGGCGGGTCCGGACCACGGTTTCTCGGCCTCGTCCATCACACCGACGCCGAACGCGAATTCGCCTACGACCGGCAATCCCCGTTCGGCCGCCTCGACGACGCCCTCGACGAGGCCGACCGGCGAGGCTGGGTCGTCGTGGACATGGCCCGCGACTGGAAGACCGTCTTTCCCGCCGCCCGGCCGGAAGGCCGCTGAGGAGGATCGCGATGGTGGCAGGCAAGACCGAGCCCGCGACGCTCCGGCTCCCGCAAGCGGCGGACACGTCCGCCCGCGAGGCCGTCCTCGACCTGCAGAGCCGGGTGAACGCGTCGATCATCGGCCAGGAGCGGGTGGTCGAGCGGCTGGTCGTCGCGCTCCTGGCGAACGGCAACGTCCTGCTCGAAGGCCTGCCCGGCCTCGCCAAGACCCGGGCGATCAAGAGCCTGTCGAGGAACCTGGAGAGCGCGTTCAGCCGCATCCAGTTCACGCCCGACCTGCTGCCCTCCGACGTGACCGGCGGCGAGGTCTACCGCAGCGACGGTGCGGGCGGCGGCGACTTCGAGTTCCGGCAGGGCCCGATCTTCGGCAACCTCGTGCTGGCCGACGAGATCAACCGGGCCCCCGCCAAGGTGCAGTCGGCCCTCCTCGAGGCGATGGAAGAGCGGCAGGTCACGGTGTCCGGCAAGCGCTATCCCTTGCCCGACCTGTTCATGGTCCTCGCAACACAGAACCCCATCGAGCAGGAGGGCACCTATCCGCTGCCCGAGGCGCAGATGGACCGATTCCTGATGCACGTCACCATCGACTACCCGAGCGACACCGACGAGGTGCGGGTGATGCGTCTCGTGCGAGCCGAGGCCGCGGGGGCGGGCACGGCGCCGCCCCCGCCCAGGATCCCGCAAGCCGCCGTCTTCGCTGCCCGCCGGGAGATCGACGCGGTCACCACGGTCGCGGCCGTCGAGACCTACATGGTCGCCCTGATCGCCGCGACCCGGCGCCCGGCCGAGTACGGCGACAGGCTGCCCCGCTGGATTGCGCTCGGCGCCAGTCCGCGGGGCTCGCTCGCCCTCGACCGGACGGCCCGCGTCGTCGCATGGCTGCGCGGCCGCACCTACGTCGTCCCGGAGGACGTCCAGGCCGTCGCGCATGACTGTCTGCGCCACCGGATCTCCCCCTCCTACGAGGCCGGCGCCGACGGCGTGAGGGTCGACGACATCGTGGACGAGATCGTCGCCCAGGTCGCCGTGCCCGCCTGAGCCGGAAGGAGGACCGACATGCCCTTCAAGGTCCTGCCCCTCCAGGTCACGCCCCTCGAGGTCCCGCAGGCGGCGGGCATCCCGGCGGGACGGGCGCAAGCCACCGTCGCGCTCGCCGACCTCGTGCGGCTCAGGCACAAGGCGACGGGCTTCAGCTTCCTGCCGCGCCAGCCCGTGCACAGCCTGCTCTACGGGCGGCACGCCTCGCGGCTGCGGGGACGCGGGCTGAGCTTCGAGGAGCTGCGCGGCTACGCCGAGGGCGACGACACCCGCGCCATCGACTGGCGCGCCACCGCCCGGCTCGGCAAGCCCATCGTCCGGGTCTACAGCGAGGAGCGCGACCGCCCGGTCATCCTCGTCGTCGACCAGCGGCCGGCGATGTTCTTCGGCAGCCGGCGGGCGACCAAGTCGGTCGTCGCCGCGGAGGTCGCGGCCCTGGCCGCCTGGCGGGTCACCTCGCTTGGAGACCGCGTCGGCGCGGTCGTGCTGTCGCCGGCCGGCATCGCCGAGATCCGGCCGGAGCCCCGGGAGCGCGCCGTCCGGCGCATCCTCGACGCGACGTGCCGCGCCAACCGCCTGCTTCCCGCGCCGGGCGGAGCGGTGGAAGCGCGCGGGCACCTGAACGAGGCCTTGCGCCGGGCCGCCCGCATGGCGCCGCATGACGCCTTGGTCTGCCTCATCTCCGACGGGACGGGCACGGACGACGAGACGGCGGACCTCGTCACGGCGCTGACGGCCCACAACGACGTCGTGGCGGTGTTCGTCTACGACCCGCTGGAACAGACGTTGCCCGCGCTCGGCCGGGTCGTCGTGGCGGATGGCGAGCGCCGGGTCGAGGTCGATACCGGATCGCGCGACCTCCGCGACCGCTTCGGCCAGGCCTTCGCCGAGCGGCGGAGCCGCCTGCACTCCTTCTCGCGCGAGCGCGCCATCCCGGTCCTTCCCGTGAGCACGGACCGCGACACGGCCGAGCAGGTCCGGGAGATCCTCGGGCGTCGCCGGGACGGCGGGCGGACGGGGGCCGCCCTCGCGGGACGGCCTGGACGATGAATCCGGACCCCGCCAGCCTGGAGAACCTGCGCGACCTCGCGCTGCCGCCGCCGGTCCCGCTCTGGCCGCCTGCGCCCGGCTGGTCGATCCTGGCCGCCGGCCTCGCCGCCGCGTCCCTGGTGGCGGGATGGCGGTCGTGGCGGCGCTACCGCGCGAACGCTTATCGCCGCGAGGCGCGGCGGCAGCTCGACGCCATCGCGCGCCGGGTCGAGGCCGGCCGGTGCGCGGGGGCGGCGTCCGAGCTGGCCGTCGTGCTGAAGCGGACGGCACTCGCGGCCTATCCCCGCTCCGCGGTGGCCTCGCTGACCGGCCCCGCCTGGCTCGGGTTCCTCGACCGGACCGGGCGCACCACCGCCTTCACCGATGGTGCGGCGCGCGGGATCGCGGAATGGACCTTCGCCGGGGACCGTGCCGTCCCCGCGGCGGCCCTCAAGGCGGCGCTCCGGGATGCGCGGGCCTGGGTCCGGGCGCATGGGCGGTGGGATGGGCGGTCGGAGGGGACGGACCGATGCTGACTTTCGCCTATCCCTGGGTCGCTCTTCTCCTGCCACTGCCCTGGCTCGTGTCCCGCCTGGCCCCGCCCCGGGCCGAGCGGCGCGCCGGCCTGTCCGTGCCGTTCTTCGACGCGCTGGTCGCCCTGACCGGCGCCCGCCCGCAGAGCGGCGCAGTCGTCGCCAGCCGGGCGCGCTGGCGCACCGGCGTGCTCGCCGCCTGCTGGCTCCTCGCGCTCGCCGCCCTCGCGCGCCCGCAGCGGATCGAGGCGCCGCTCCACAAGGACCAGCCGACCCGCGACCTCCTCCTCCTGGTCGATCTGTCGGGCTCGATGGATGCCCGCGACTTCCGTGACGCCTCTGGGCGGCCGACCGACCGCCTGACGGCGGTGAAGGGCGTGCTGGACGACTTCCTGGCACGGCGGCAGGGGGACAGGGTCGGCGTCATCGTGTTCGGCGACGACCCGTTCGTCCTCGTCCCCTTCACGACCGATCTCGCGCTCTGTCGCGAGCTCGTCCGTGAGACCGCCGTGGGAATGGCCGGGCCGCGGACGGTGCTCGGCGACGCCATCGGCCTCGGCATCACCCTGTTCGACCCATCGCGCGCCCGCGCCCGGACCATCATCGCCCTGACGGACGGGAACGACACGGCGAGCCGGGTGCCCCCGGCGGAGGCGGCCCGCATCGCCAGGGACAAGGGTATCGTCATCCATGCCGTGGCCATCGGGGATCCGGCCGCGATCGGGGAGGAGAAGCTCGACGAGGATGCCCTGCGGGAGGTCGCGGCGACCACCGGCGGCGACTTCTCCCGCGCGCTCGACCGCGAGGCCCTTGCCGGCATCTACCGGCGCCTCGACGCCGTCGAGACCCGTCGGATCGAGACCGTGTCGTTCCGCCCGAGGACCGACCTCTACTGGGTGCCGCTCGGCCTCGCGCTCCTCCTGAGCATGGGCGCGCAAGGCCTCGGCCTGGCGCTCGCCTCGCGGCCGGCATCGCCGGCGGCCCCGCATTCCGGGAGCGCGGCATGACCGGGGTGCTCGCGGATTTCCATGTCCTGCGGCCCTGGGCCCTCGTGCTGCTGGTCCCGGCCGCGGCCCTGTGGTGGCTGACGCGGGCGCGGGCGGACACGACGATGCGCTGGCGGGAGGTGATCGCGCCCGACCTGCTCCCGCTGTTGACCGCCCCCGGCGGCGAGCGGGGCCGGATCACTCCGGCGGCCATGCTGGCGCTCGCCTGGATCCTCGGCACGGTCGCCGTCGCCGGGCCGACCTGGACGCGCGAGCCGGTCCCCTTCGCCGCGCCCCAGCCCCCGGTCATGCTCGTCCTCCGGGTAACGCCGTCCATGCAGACCGCCGACGTGGCGCCGACCCGGGCCGATCGCGCCTGGCAGAAGGCGTCCGATCTGCTCGCCTTGCGCGAGGGGGCGGCGGCAGGGCTCGTCGCCTATAGCGGCTCGGCCCACCTCGTCCTGCCGCCGACGCCCGACACTTCCGTGCTCCTGTCGTCGTTCCGCGCCCTCTCGCCGGAGGTGATGCCGGTCGAGGGCGACCGGCTGGCCGAGGCCGTCTCCCTGGCGGCCCGGACGCTCGCGAGCGGGGGTCAGGGCGGCTCGATCCTGGTCCTGGCCGATGCGGTCGCGCCGGCTCAGGACGCGCTCCTGCGGGCGGCGGGCGGGGCCGGCGCCCCGCCGATAACGCTGCTGGCGATGGTTCCCCCCGACCAAACCACCGTGTCCCTCGAAGGCGCGGCCGCCGCCCTCGACGCCGGCCTCGTGCCGCTCTCGCCCGACGATGCCGATGTCCGGCGGATCGCCCGCCGCCTGGACGTCGCCCGGGCCTCCGTGGGGGACCCGGCCAGCGAGCGCTGGGCGGAGACCGGCTACTGGCTGACGCCGCTGCTGGCCGCCCTCGTGGCGGGCTGGTTCCGGCGCGGCTGGGTCCTGGCGAGCTGAGGAGCGGTTCGATGGCCTTCCGGAGATTCGCCTCCCTGCTCGGGCGCCTCGGCGACGCGGCGCGGGTGCATCCCTACGCCGTCGTGGCGGCCTCGACCGCGCTGGGTCTGGGGCTCGCCGCCGCCCGGCTCGGTCCGGCGGACCTGTTCGCCTCGCCGGACCAGCGGGGCCGGTGGCACGTCGAGCGTGGGAGTTTCCGGGCAGCGGCGGCCGCCTTCGAGAACCCGCTCTGGCGCGGCATCGCCCTGTTCCGGGCCGGTGAGTTCAAGCAGGCTGCGCAGGTGCTCGGCGGCCTCGGCACCGCCCAGGCGGCATACGACCACGGCAACGCCCTCGTGATGCTCGGACAGTACGATCGAGCGGCCCAGCTTTACGCCCGCGCGCTGGAGCTCCGCCCGGACTGGCCCGACGCCGAAGCCAACCGCACCCTGGCGCAGCTGCGCGCCGCCCGCATGAGAACGGAGGGCGGTGAGACCGGCGACACCGAGTCCCGCGCCGACGCGGTCGTCTATGACCGCACGAAGGAGAGCGCCGGAGAGGGCGAGGACACGGAGGTGGCCGGCGGCGCGCCGATGAGCGACGAGGCGGCCCGGGCTCTCTGGCTGCGGCGGGTCCAGACCCGTCCGGGCGACTTCCTGCGAGCCAAGTTCTCCTACCAGCTGCAGAACGCGCCCGCGGCTGACCCTGAGGAGCGCCGGCGATGACGCGCCTTGGGCTGCTCCTCCTCTCGGCCGTCGTCGCCTGCCCGCTCGCCATGGCCGAAGAGGCCGGCGGCGTGGTCGTCCGCCAGGGCGTCCGGCCCGCCAGCGCGGTCGTCGGCCAGCGCGTGTCGGTCTTCGTCGACGTGCTGTTCCCCGGCGAGATGCCGGTCCCGCCGCAGGTCCGGCTGCCCGAGGTGCCGGGCGCGCAGGTCTTTCGGTTCGAGAGCCAGGCGACCGTCCTTGAGGACCGCGTGAACGGGAGCCCGTATGCCGGCCAGCGCTTCGAGTTCGCCCTGTTCCCCCGCCGCGGCGGGACCCTGAGCGTTCCTCCTGCCGAGGTGATCCTGCTCGACCGCCAGCGCGAGGCGGCAGGAATTCTCTCCGGCCAGGCGGCGGCCCTGGCGGTCCGGGTACCGCCGGGCCTTGATGCCTCCCGGCCTGTGGTCGCGACCACCCGGCTGAGCCTCGACCAGCGCTGGGAGCCGTCGCCGCCGGGCGGCATCGCGGCCGGCGGTGCCCTGAGGCGGATCATCATCCGCGAGGCCGAGGACGTGCCGGCCCTCGCGATGCAGGACCTGCGCGGCCCGATGCCCGAGGGCGTGCGCGCCTATTCCGATCCGCCGGACGCCGACGATCGCAGCCATCGCGACACCCTGATCGGACGGCGGCTCGACCGGATCACCTACGTGTTCGAGACGGCCGGGGAGTTCCGGCTTCCCGCCCTGCGCCAGCCCTGGTGGGACCTCGGCGCCCAAACCCTTCGCCAGGCCGAGGCCCCCGGCGCGAGCGTGCACGTCCAGGCCCGGCCGCCGGATGCGAGAGCCCCCGTCCTCGAGAGGGCGGGGCGCCTGACCTGGTTCGCCTACCCCCTCGTTCTGGTCACGCTCGCGGCCCTGCTCTGGGCCGGCCGACGGACGTCCAAGGCCATCCTCGCCTGGCGACGGGCGCAGCGCCGGTCCGAGCGCGCGGCGTTCCGCCGCCTCCGGCGCGCGTGCCGGGGCCCGCATCCCCGGCCGGCCTACGCCGCCCTGCATCGGTGGCGGAGCCGCCTCGGGGAGACCATCGGGGCGAGCCGGATGCCCGACGCCGCCATCGACGCCGCCGCCGGCCGCCTGTCCGCTGTCCTGTTCGGGGGAGCCTCGCCGACGTCGTGGACCTCCGCGGATGCAGGGCGGCTCGGCGCCCGGCTCGGCGAGCTTCGCGAGGCGGCTTTGGCGGCGGCAGCACCGACCGGCGATGCGACGCGGCTGCCGCCGCTCAACCCTGCCGTCCGCTCCTCGGTCCCGCCGAGGATGATCCGGGAGCCCATGAGGAGGTTGCCATGACCGGCCAGCCACGAGACGTCGCCGGGACGGCGACCACGCTCGTCATCGTGCTCCTGCATCTCGCGGGGGCAGTCCCGGCCCGGGCACAGGCCCCCATCCCCTTCGACCCGTCGGACGGCTGGGACAATGCCTATTACCAGATCATGGCGAAGGAGCTCCGGCAGCTCGGCCTGAACAAGACGGTCTATTCCTCAGACGGCCACGCGGTCGGGCGCATCATCGACGTGCGCACCACGCCGGACGGCATGCACGAGGCCGCCATCATCCGCGTCCGTCGCCTGATGGGCGGAGGGCAGATCGCCCTCCCGTTCTACCGCCTGTCCAAACGGGATGGCCGTCTCGTCGCGATGGACGACCGGGCGACGGTGTCCGCGATGGAGCGGCTGGACACTCCCGGCCCGGGCGCCCGCCGATGAACGCCCGGGCGCGCCTCCTGCCCCTCATCCTCGCGGCCTGCATCCTGCCCTGGGCGAGCACGGCCGGACCGAGCATGCAGGACGGCGGGCATGTCCGAGTCGTCTACGAGGCTCCGAGGACGGCCGCCTATCGCGGCATCTACCGGGAGATGCGGGAGCACCGCGTCCTGGAGCGGGTCGGTGCCGTCATCGGCCTCGTCCGCCTGCCGACCCGGCTGACCTACCGGCTCAAGGAATGCGCCGGCGAGCTCAACGCCTGGTACGCGCCCGAGAGCCGGAGCGTCACCGTCTGCTACGAGCTCCTCGCCAGCGTGGCGCAGGCCGCTCCCCGGACGAAGTCGCCGGCGGGCGTCACGCGACAGGAGGCGATCCGGGGACCGGTCTTCCAGATCCTGCTGCACGAGAGCAGCCACGCCCTGTTCGACCTTCTCGATGTGCCCATCCTCGGGCGCGAGGAGGACGCCGCCGACCAAATCGCCTCGCTGATCCTGCTGCACCTCTCCCCGGCCGATGCCCGCATGGTGGTGATGGGCAGCGGCTACTACTTCGCGACGACCGCGAGGGACGAGCCCGTCGACAGGGGCGCCTTCGCGGACGTGCACGGCCTGTCCTGGCAGCGCTTCTACAACCTGACCTGCATGGCCTACGGCTCGGACGAGCGGCGCTTTCGCACCATCGTGGCCAAGGACGTCCTGCCGAAGGAGCGGGCCGAGGGCTGCGGCCAGGAATACGCGCAGGTCGCCTTCGCCTTCCGCAGGCTGATCGGCCCCCACCTGCGCGTGCGCCCGGGCGGGGATGAGCGGCTGCGACGCGCCTTCCGCTCCGCCTTCAGGTCGTGAGGAGCCGCCGATGGAGTTCATCGACATCGTCGCCTGGATCGTCCTCGCCGTCGTCGCCCTGACGCTCGTGGCGGCCGTCGTCGCCCTCGGGGCGATGCCCCGATGCCCGGGCGCATCGCGCGCCGGCGCGGGCATCCCTGGGCGCAGGCCGTCGCGGTTGGAAGCTTGGCCACCCTGATCTGCGGCTTCGTGTTTTCCCGCGGCGACGCGACGGCGAGTTCGCCATCTGCCTGCGGGGCGTGAACGTGCCGTTGCTCCCCGACGTCAAGCGCATCGACCTGCCGGTGAGATCCTCCCGCGTCCTGCTGCGTGTCGGGCTGGGCTCGGATCCGGACGAGGCGGTGCGCCTCCAGCACCGGTTCACGCTCCGCACCACCGGGTCGCCGACGCTGCCCGACATTCCGGTCACTCCGGCCTTCGACCTGGAGAGGCTGCCCGGCGTCATCGTCAACGGCTGGGCCCAGCCCGCGGCGGTCGGCAACTACGACCTCGACTACGTGGCGCGCACGCTCATCACCGACGGCGGCATCCGGGCCAACGTGATGCCCGAGGTCCTGTACTATCGAGCGTCGCATGGGTGGGGTGAGGGAGCCGGGGCGAGGGACGGATACCGGGGCGCCGAGACCGTCGCGAGCGGGCGAATATCGCGTCTTGACTCCGGCCCCGATCCTGGCGTGGATCGGTCGCACGGCCGCGTTCACGCCGCATCTCGTCGCCTTGGCTCCGTACGATCAGCCTTATTTATCCTGATTCTGTGGTGCGTAAGTGACGATCGGCCGCGCGATCGCACTGATCCCGTTGGTTTGGAAGGCCTGTTGCACGGCAGCGAGCGTCGCCTTGCGAATCGCGAATTGGTGGCCGGCACGAGCCTTGAATTTCCCGCGAATGACGAGCGTTCCTTCGTCGACGGATGCGATTCCCTGGCTCTTGAACGTCTCCAGGATGTCGGGCTTCAGATCGGGATTGTCTGCGATGTCCTGACCGATCTGCTTGAAGATCTTGCGCACCTTGTCGACATCGGTGTCGAACGCGACCCGGAAGGCCAGCTTCTCGATGACCCAGTCGCAGCTGTAGTTCTGCACCTTTCCGATCTGCCCGTAGGGGATCGTGGCGAGCGCCCCTCGCGGGTGCCGAAGCGAGACCGAGCGGATCGAGATCTTCTCCACCCGGCCCTTGGCGCCCACAGTCTCGATGTACTCGCCGAGGCGGAACGCGTCGTCCGCGAGGAAGAACAAGCCCGAAACCACGTCCTTCACCAGCGATTGCGAGCCGAAGCCGATCGCGAGACCGAAGACCGACAACCCGGTCACCAGGGGCCACACGTTGATCCCGACCGCCAGGAGGATCGACAGCACCGCGAGTGTGGCGAGTCCCGCCTTCGACGCCCCGACCACGAGGGGGAGGATCGTGCCGAGCCGCGTGTGCGGGGCCGGGTCGGCCTCCTCATCGGCGTGGTGGCCTCCTTGCGCGGCCCTCTCCTCGCTCAGAAGGCGGTCGGAGGCCACGCCGACCAGGTTCCAGAGATAGGCGGTGGCCAGCGCGACGGCGGTGATCCCCAGGGTGACCCGGACCAGCGTCCCGAGCTGGATACCCAACCCCGACGCGGCGGGGGCTCCCCACATGGCGGCGAGGGCCGCGCCGATCAGTGCGGCGAGCGCCAGGCGGGTGGTGCGGCGGGCCGCCACCGAGGCCGCCGACACCGTCTCGGCCCTGAAGCCGCGCTCGGCCCAGACGACGATCAGGCCGTCGACATGGGGCCACATCAGCGCCAGGATCAGCGTGACGAGGGTGGCGAGCGACGGCAGGGGGCGGCCGAGCGTCGTCGCCACCTGCAGCACGACGACCGTCACGACGACGATGCCGACGGCGATCGCCGGCCAGCGGCGGGCCAGGAAGCGCCGCCGGCGCGATCGGGGGCGAGGGCCCGCGAGCGTGGCCGCCAGCGGCCGGCGCGAACCGGCATAGGCCGTGATCATCAGGCCGGCGGTCGGCAGCGCGACGAACGCCGTTCCGACGAGATCCTGCAGGCCGCTTCCGGCGCCCCAGGCGGCCAGGGTTCTCAGGACGGCGATGCCGCCGAGCGCCCAGGCCACGGCCGCGGCCAGCCCATTAGCGAGCGGGGCGAGGCGCTTGCGGCGCGCGGCGGGGGACGCCGCCACGATCGTCGCCCCGATCAGGGTCGAGGCGAGCGCGGCCAACGGGATGACGAATGCCCAGGTGCGGAAGGTGCGACGCGCGGCCTCGGCCTCCCCGGCGACGAGGTAGGCCACGACGAGGCCCACCCCCAACGCGGCGACCGCCGAGACCGCAGCGCGGACGATCGACGTGTCGCGCCTCCGGGTTGCGGCACCGAGGGCGCGGGCCGTCGCCCAATGGGCCGCGAGGCCCGCGGCCACGACGGCGACGATCCCGGCCAGGAGCTTCGCCGGAGGCCAGCCGGCGGCGGCGAGCGTGGACCAGAGGAGGTCGAGATCGAGACCGGCCGCCCCCATCCGCGCGAGCCGCTCCCGCAGCCCCGTCGAGAACGCCGCCGCGGCGCGCTCCAGAGGCTCGATCACCGCCTCGGACCAATCGGCGGCGTCGGGTGAGGCGAGGGCCGGACTCCCTCCCACGGTCAGGATGACGCCCAGGAGGCCGACAGGGACGGGCGCGGCGGACCTCGGCACGCGAGTCGGGTCTGAGCAGGGTCGACCGACCACAACAGGGGGTGTCCCGTCCTCGAAGCTGGAGCAGCATCGAAGCTTACGTGATTCAGACAGGTGTTGGAAGCTGCCGGACAGGCCTCGTTGTCAGGGTTCATCGATGGTTGATTGGTCCGGAAAGCCTGGGACGCCGTGCGATCAGGCCTCCAGGACGGCGTTCATCTGATCCTGTGCGCAACGGCGAGCGGCGAAGCTTGTCCGGAAGGTGACGGGCCTGCCGCCCCCCCCCACACACCCGCGACGGGTTCCATGCACGAGGCTTGGGGTTGCGGGACACGCCACGGTCGACGTCGTCTGCGAAGCGCTGATGCTGGTGGCTACGATCGTCTCGAAGGAACACCGTCTGACATCGGGGCGCGGTCCGAACCTGCATGCACGTGCCTGCCTTCACGGCGACACCGCCATGCCCGGCCTGCCCACCCGCTGCGCCGGGTTCTGGGATTGCCCCGGATCGGATAATGCCGGCGGAGTCTGCAGCTCAAGCGGCGTGGCTGATGAGGCGAGCGAAGGGCGAGCGGCGGATCGCTGCGACGGTCTCACCCGCCCGCCGGTCGGCGATCCGGCCGATGGTGAGGGCGGCGGTCAGCACATGCCGGCGGTGGACCTTGGCCGGTCCGAGATGGCGGGCCCGCCGCAGATGCCGGGTCCGCACGCCCGGCGACAGCGTCCCCATGCCGGGATGCAGCGACGTGGCGATCCTCCGCCGACAGCGATCTGCCTCGTTCCAGCAACGCAGTAGCCGGCCGGAAGGATTCGCCGGCCGTCTCCGTCCGGGGCAATCCCAGGTCTCGCGTTCCCCGTTGTGATCCCCCGAAACGACGTGACGGATCTCGTGGGCCGCGTCAGGGACGGTTTCGCGCCGGCTAGAGGGCCAACTGGACGGGGCCGCTTCCCGCAGCGGGAATCGCGCAGCAGATCAGGACCTCGTCGGTCGCGGCGGGGGCCGTGGGCGTGCGCCGGTAGGTGACCGCGCCGGCGAGGAGCCTGGTCCTGCAGGTGCCGCAGGTGCCGGCCCGGCAGCTGAAGTCCGGGCTGAGGCCGCGAGCCTCGGCGAGTTCGAGCAGCGTACCGGATTCCGGTGTCCAGCGGGCTTCCTTGGACGAATCCAGGAAGGCGACCGCGACCGGCTCGGCAGAAGCGGGGGGCAGCGCCGGTGCCGGCGCGGCGGTCGGGACGCTCCTCACGAGCGACGAGGGCCCGAACGCCTCGGCGTGGATGCGCTCGTCGGCCACGTTCAGGCCGCGCAGGCCGTCATAGAGCGCCTGGGTAAAGGCGGGCGGCCCGCAGAGATAGAAGTCATGGTCGCCGAAGGGCAGGATGCGGGTGAGGAGCGCCGTGTCGATCCGGCCCGCAGCGTCGTAATCGACGCCCGCCACCGCATCCCTCGGGTCGCTCAGCACGCGCACGATCCGGACCGCGCCGCCCGCCGCGGCCGCGAGATCCGCCAGTTCCTGGCCGAAGGGACGGTCGTCCCGGGTGCGGGCGGCCTGGATCAGGGTGGTGGGCCGGATGCTCCGGGTCCGCAGGCCCTCGTAGACGAGGTGGCGCAGCATCGCGAGGAGCGGCGTGATGCCGACGCCGCCGGCGAGCAGCACCGCCGGGCGCCCCGCATGGGGGTCGATGGTGAACCCGCCTTCCGGCGCTCGCGCCTCGATCGTGTCCCCAACCCGAAGAGTGTCGTGCAGGTAGCCGGACACCGCGCCGTCGCGCTTGACGCTGATCCGGTAAACCGCGTCCGAGGGCGCGACCGAGAGGGTGTAGGTGCGAATGACGGGCTTGTCCGCGCCGGGGAGCGTCAGGCGGATCGGAAGGTGCTGCCCGGCCTGGTGCGGGATGAGCCCGGATCCATCCGCCGGCAGGAGGTGGAACGAGCGGATCGCGCGGCTCTCGTCGACGATCGTCGTGACCCTGAACGGGCGCCACCGCGTCGCGAGGTCGGCGGGGCGGAGCCGGTCGGCCGCCTCGCGCCAGTCGCCGGTCATCAGGGAGTTGGGCGACCACCCGTCCGTCCGCAAGGTCCAGCGCAGCGGCAGCGCGCCGCGCCGGCGCACGACCCGGCGCGGCCGGAACGTCCACAGCCGCTCGGCGCCCTGAAAGGCCGCGATCTCGGGCGAGGACAAGACGACCTCGGCATCGCCGGTCATCTGCAGGAGGTCGCCGGTCGCGAAATCGGCGAAGACCAGACCGGCCTTGCCGTTCAGCAGGATGTTGCCGAGCGTCGCGAAGAAGAGGTTGCCGGCGAAGTCCGGGATCGTGAGCGTTCCGTCGGGGCCGACGCGGACGAAGCCCGCCCTGCCGCCGCGATGCGAGACGTCGACCTGACGATGGATCTGGCCGCTCGCCTCGCGCGTGGCGTAAGAGGCGACGAAGAAGGTGTCGGCCGCCTCCACCATCGCCCGGGCCGCCGCGTCGAGCCCGGCGCTCTCCTCGACGTCGCCCGCGAAGGCCACCCGCGGGTCGCGGGCGACGGCGACGTCGCGCAGCTGGATGTATTGCGGGCAGTTGCCGAAGCTCTGGTCGACCGCGACGCGCAGGACGTCGTCGGCCGCGCCGCGGATGAAGCCGTTGACGCGGTTGCGCCGGCGGGTGTGCAGCTCGATGCCGAGGAGCCCGACGGCCTCGCCGTCGCGCAGGCCCGCGCTCGCCGGATCGGTGGGATCGGGCCGCGCCGCGAGGGTGAGGGTCGCCGGATCCGGCGAGGCGATGAAGCCGGGAGCCCCTGCGACGAGCGTCGCCCAGGCATCCCCGCATCCGTCGACGCTGCCGGCCACGATGAAGGGAACCTGGGCGAAGAACGCGCGGTGCTGGTCGGGCATGAAGTCCCGCACCACGCGCCGGCCGACCTCCTCCATGCGGTCGGCGACGCCGACCTGTTCCTGGATCGCCCTCTCGCCCGGGTGCCAGGTCGGGAGCTTCGGCGTCGGGAGCTTCGGCGTCGAGGGCTTCGGCAGGGCCAGACCATCACTCATGGCGTCATCCTCCGATCCGGTTCTCTGGCGGGCGCGCCGGATGGCGCGCCCGGAGCCGCGTGGTCACGCGGCGGCCGTGAGGCCGGCCGGCGTCTGGGCGAAGGGGAGGAAGCCCGGCAGGGCCTCGATCCGGCGGAGGAAGGCGCCGACATTCGCGTAGGCCGCGAGGTCGACATTGCCCTCGGGCGCGCGCGCCACGTAGCTGTAGAGCGCCACATCCGCGATGGTCGGGCGCCCGCCCACCAGCCAGTCCCGGCCTGTGAGATGGGCTTCGAGACGCCGCAGCAGCGTGTGCGCCCGGCCGATCACCTCCTCCGGATCGAATGCGGCGCCGAACACCGTGACGAGCCGTGCGGCGGCCGGGCCGTACGCGACCTCGCCGGCCGCGACCGACAGCCAGCGCTGGACCGCTGCCGCACCCTGCGGATCCTCCGGCAGCCAGTCGGTCCGCCCGAGCTTCTTCGCGACGTAGACCAGGATGGCGTTCGAATCGGAGACGACCGTGCCCGCGTCGTCGAGCACCGGCACTTGGCCGAACGGGTTGAGGGCGAGGAACTCCGGCGTCCTGTGCGCGCCGGCCTTCAGGTCGACCACGACGGCCTCGTGCGGAACGCCGACGAGCGAGAGGAACAGGCGCGCCCGGTGCGCGTGGCCGGACAGGGGATGATGGTAGAGCTTCATGATCGTGCGTCCTGATCGGCGGGACGGGCGTCGTCCCGAACCGCAGGAGCACGATGATCCGATCGGGTAGCGCCGAGAATGCGCGCTGTTCGCACTTCATCGTTGCGATTAATGGAATAATACCGCCGCACCGTCGAACGGACGCGTTCGACGGTGCCAGGCAAGCCCGAACGGGCGCCGGCGCTGAT
>NZ_BPQJ01000046.1 GCF_022179185.1 Methylobacterium frigidaeris
GGCCACGCGACATGGCGCACCTCCATCAGGAAGCACCCGACGATCCGCCCACCCGGATAAACTGTCAAACCTCTTCTAACTCAGACCACTAGGGCCGGCTGCTCCACGTCGCGGCCGAACCAGCCGCGATCGACGAGCTCCGCTCCAGCATTGCGGACGAGTTCCCCGCCGATGGCATAGGCCGCGTCTACCGCCATGCCACCCAGCGACTTCGACAATTTGAACGCCACGCCGCTCGCGGTTGCCATAGTGCCGAGAAATGAGCCGCTGGGTTTTTCGGTTGAAGCCACTCCGTTGTTCATTTCTAATTAATAAATCAATATTCGAGTGTTTCGGTTATGATCAAGATTATCATATGCTTGTTACATTGCAAAAAGAAATCGATTCTGGTGAGCGTCACTCGGGCGCAGCTACCTTTTTTGCAGAAGAGATTTCCTATGGATTTGTCGCAATTTCGCGTGCCACTGCAAGATATATTCTCGCTCGAGCATGCAACAATGGGGACGAAGATCCTCAGCGGCAGCGGATCGAAAAAGAGCTCGACGTCGGCTCGGCTGCTGGCCGAGACGAATGGCTTCGGCGGCATCGTGCTGTGCGCTAAGCCGGAGGAGCGCGCCATCTGGATCGAGCGGGCCAAAAACGCAGCTGGCTCCAATCGGCTGTCGTCTTCGACAATTCCGGCAAGCAGCGCTCCAAGTTTATGATATACACTTATCAGGACCCACACCATGGCAACCTCCCGCGTTCCGCAAAACGGGGGAGTATGCCATTCCTACTTGCCTCAGGTAAGATATTTTAAATTCGTACCTACAACCCTCTTTCGCATAAGAGCCTGTTTGCTTATGAGTATCTGTATTGGTGTCGCTCATAGGCCTGCATGAGCCTGTGGCAATTGGCGATACTGATGCTGTCCTCGGCCGCCGCTGGGCTTTGCTCCCAGTGGCGGGTCAGGCGGCGGTAGCGCGTCGAGAGCGTGCCGAACGTCGCCTCGATGCGCCAGCGCAGCGGAACCGGCTGGACGCCCTTGGCCTGCGCCTCACGGGTGGAGATCTGCACCTCGACGCCGTGACGGGCAGCCGCCTCGTCCATCCGTGCGCCGGTGTAGATCCCATCCGCCTTCACTCGCACTGGCGCCCAGCCCGCATCAGCCGCGCGGTCCAGCACCCAGCCTGCCGCCTGCGTGTCGTGGACGTTGGCGGCCGTCACCACCGCGGCCAGGACAAAGCCGCGCGAACACGTCAGCACGTGGCGTTTGATGCCCCGCACCTTCTTCTTGCCGTCGGTGCCGCGGATCCCCGCCTGCGGGCCCGACACGACGCTCTGCGAGTCCAGGATCACCGTCGAGGGCTCGGCGGGCCGGCCTCGTTGGGGACGCACCGCCCGCGTCAGCAGGGCAGCGACCTCCAACCAGATCCCGTCGGCGCGGAACCGGTCGTGCCAGGTGCGCACCGTCGCCCAGGGCCCGAAGTCGCTCGGCAGGTAGCGCCACGGACAGCCGGTCTTCTCCAGGTACAGGCAGGCGTTGACCATCTCGCGCAGATCGACTTTGAGCGGATCATAGCCCGACAGCATCGGCGCGATCAGCGCCCATTGCGCCTCCGTCAGGTCGCTCAGATAGCGACGCCCGTCGTCCTTGTAGAGATCGCGATCAGCTTGCGTCCACATCGGCTCCTCCTGCCGACCTCAACGCGCAACTGCGCCAGTCAGTCAAACAGGCTCTGAGTGGATTTTCTCAGAGAAGTTCGACTCGCCGGTCCCCAGGTGCAGCTTCCGACGAACCGGATACCGGTCGTCGAATGAGTGGCGGAGCTGAACCGGGCGCGCAATCGTCGACGGACTCACGCCTCTTCGAAGGCGGCGCGGGCCTCCGGCAGGTCCCAGATCCGCCCGATCGCCGCCGCGCCCTCGCGGATGATCGCTGCCTCGTCTCCCGCCAGATAGCGGCCCTGATCGACGAGGAGCCTCCCGTCCACCATCACCTGGACGATGTCGGCGCGGTTGGCCAGCGCGATCAGGGCGCGCAACGGATCGTGAAGCGGCTGCAGGTGCGGCTGGGTCATGTCCACCACCGTCAGGTCGGCGGCCGCGCCGGGCGCGATCACGCCGAGATCCGGGCGCCGGATCGCCGCGGCGGCCTGTCTCGTCACGGCATCGACGAGGGCGGCGGAGTCCGCGACCTCGGCCCGGCCGGCGGCGATCTTCGAGATCAGCGAGGCGGCGTTCAGCTCTCCCAGCAGGTCCATGTTGTAGCCGTCGGTGCCCACCAGGGTGCGGATGCCATGGGCGGCGAAGCGGCCGAAGGCGGCGGTGCGGCCGGCCCGGGCGAAAACCCGCGGGCAGTTCAGCACCGTGGCGCCCCGCGCCGCCATCAGGCGCAGATCGTCGTCGCTGCTGGCGATGCAGTGGGCCGCGAGCAGGTCCGGCGCCAGCAGGCCGAGCCAGTCGAGGTACTCGGCGGGGCTCCGCCCGTCGTGGCGCGCCCGGATGGTCGCGACCTCGTCGTCGCTCTGGGCGAGATGGGTGGTGATAGGCACGCCGAGCTCCCGCGCCCGGGCGGCGCAGGCGCGCAGCAGGTCCGGGCCGCAGGTGTCGGTGGCGTGCGGGCTCATGGCGAGGCGGATGCGCCCGTCCGCCCTGCCCTCCCAGCGGGCGTGGAGCGCGTCCCACGCGGCAAGGTCGGCCTCGCCGTCGTCGCCCCTGTAGGTGACGCGCCCGTCCGGGCCGGCCTTGGCGTCGGCGGTGGAGAACAGGTAGGGCGCGCCGTAGAAGCGCGGGCCCATCTCCTCGGCGGCCTCGAACATCTCGGGGATGCCGTTCCGGAACGGCTCCATCACCGTCGTCGCGCCCCCCTTGAGGAGTTGCAGGATGCCGAGCCGCGCGGCGGCCAGGCGCTCCTGCGGCGACAAAACCATCAACGCCGTCTTCGAGAGCGGCAGCAGCACCGTGTAGACGATGCTCTTCCCGCCTGTCCGCCCCCTTCCGTCCTCGGTGTGCGAACGGGCGATCGCCTCGCTGAAGCAATGGTTGTGCAGGTTGAGGAGGCCCGGCAGCACGAGGCGGCCCGGCCGGTCGTAGGTCTCGTCGGCCGCCGGCCGGTCCGGCGTGACCGCGGCGATGCGGCCGCCCTCGATCAGCACCCAGCGGTCGCGCTCGATGCGCGGCGCGCCGTCCCGGCGGGTCAGGAGCCAGGAGCCGAAGATCGCGACCGTGGTCACGCCGCCCTCTCTTGGTGCAGGAAGTTCCCGGCGATCGCCTCGCCGGTGGTGATCCAGAGGTCGGGGCATTCCTTGGCATAGGTCAGGAACTCGCGCAGCAGGCGCAGGCGCATCGGCCGGCCGCTGCACTGGGGATGCAGCACCGTCGTCACCATCGCACCCCAGTCGCGCACCTCGTCGAGCTCGTCCTTCCACAGCGAGAGGACGTGCTCCTTGGGAAAGATCGAGCGCGGGCTGAACCGGGTCGAGAGGCCGTGCATCCAGTCGTCGTAGCTCGCCGTCACCGGCAATTCGATCGGTCCGGGGGTGCCGTCGCGAAGGACGTGGCGATAGGGGCGCACGTCGTCGCGGAACGACGAGGTGTAGACGATGCCGTGCTTCACCAGGGTCCGCCGCAGGCCTTCCGTGAACTCGCCGTAGGGCGCGCGGTAGCCCGTCGGCACCACGCCGAGGCGGCGCTTCAGGGTCTCGAAGCCGCGCTCGATCTCCTCCTCCATGAAGGGCGCACCGGGATCGGGCATCAGGTGGTGGTAACCGTGATGGCCGATCTCGTGGCCAGCCCGCACGATCGCCTCGGCCATCGCCGGATAGGCATCGACCGCCCAGCCGGTGATGAAGAAGGTGCCCTTGAGGCCGAGCTGATCGAGGAGCTCGAGGAGCTTCGGCGTACCGACCCGGGCCTCGTAGGCGCCGTAGCTCATGGTGACCAGACGCTCGGCGTGACCCGCATCCTTGCTGGTCCAGGCGCTCTCGGCATCGACGTCGAAGGAGAGGAACATGGCCGAGCGGTACGGTGCCGGCCAGGGGTAGTCCGGAGCCGGCGGGGCGAGGTTGGCGGGCGTGAGCGGGATGCTGTCGAGGGCGGCGCGGTTCATGGGAGGTCTCGTGTGGGTGGCTTGCTTTAAGGGCTCTGGACACGGATTCCGGGGCGCCGGCTCGAAGGCGGTCGCGCCCGCTTTCCCGTTTGGCAGAGCTATACGGGGATAGAGGAGGCGCGGGATTGCTCCTCTCCCCGCGGGCGGAAGAGGGGATCCCGCGCTTTATGCTGTGCTGGATGTCCGACGATTGTCGGTTGACTACTTCGCCCCGTTGATCAGCGCCTTGTCGATGCCGTTCGCGGTGAGCTTCCACTTCTCCAGGAGCGCCTTGTACGTCCCGTCGGCGATCAGCGCGTCGAGGGCGCCGGCCATGGCTTGCTGCAGGCTGGTCTCCTTCACCGGGAGCGCGATGCCGGTGTACTGGAGGGCGATCGGGGTGCCGAGGGGCATGTAGGTGTTCGGCTCGAGCCCCATCACGTAGGGCAGCGTCTCGTTGCCCTGGACGGCGGCGTCGATGCGGCCCTGCTTGAGCTGGGTTCGGGCATCGGCCGAGCCCTCGGTTCCGACGAACACCACCGGGTTGTCCTTGCAGTTCTTATCGCTCCAGGCCGCGATCTCGCGCGGGAACGAGGTCCGCCGGCTCGCCCCGGCCTTCTTGCCGCAGAGCGAGTCCATGCTGGTGAACTCAGCCTCGCGGGCCTTGCGGACGAAGAATTGCGGCCCGCTGCGCAGGTAATCGACGAAGGTCGCGGTGTCGTGCCGGGTCGCGAGGTCGGTCATGCCGGAGAGGATCGCGTCGACCCGGCCGGTGGCGAGGGCCGGCATCATCTGGTCGAAGCTCGTCTCCTGCCAGGCGAGCTTGATCCCGAGCTTTTTCGCCAGGGCGTCGCCGAGATCGACGTCGAAGCCGGTGAGCTGGCCGGTCTCGGGGTTCTTGAACTCCATCGGCGGATAGTTCGGCACGATCGCGACCTTGAGCGTGCCGCTCTTGACCACCTCCGGCGGCAGGGCGGCTTTGGGCGCATCCTGCGCGGCGGCCACCGTGGCGGACAGGCTCATGAGACCAATCGCGATCAGGCGCTTCACCAAAACCTCCTCGTGAACTCTTGGAAAAACTCTCAGCCGATCACCGCCGAGAGGAAGCTGCGGGTGCGGGCCTCGCGCGGTCCGCCCAGAACCTCTGCCGGCGTGCCCGCCTCGACGATGCCGCCCTGGTCCATGTACACCACGGTGTCGGCGACCTCGCGGGCGAAGCCCAGCTCGTGGGTGACGACCATCATGGTCATCCCGGAGCGCGCGAGTTCGCGCATCACCGCCAGCACCTCGCCGACGAGCTCGGGATCGAGGGCCGAGGTCGGCTCGTCGAACAGCATCAGCTGCGGCTTCATGGCGAGCGCCCGCGCGATGGCGACGCGCTGCTGCTGCCCGCCGGAGAGCTGGGTCGGATAGTTGCCCGCCTTGGCGGCGAGGCCGACGCGGGCCAGCAGCGCCACCGCCTCGTCCCGCACCTCCGCCGGCCGGCGGCCCTGGACGTGGACCGGGCCCTCGACGACGTTCTCGAGCGCGGTCTTGTGCGGGAAGAGGTTGAAGCGCTGGAAGACCATGCCGGTCTTGAGGCGCTGGCGCGCCACTTCGCGCTCGCTCAAGGCGTGGAGCCGCCCGCCGGCTTCGCGCATGCCCAAGAGCTCGCCGTCGAGCCAGATGCCGCCGGCATCGATCCGGGTGAGCTGGTTGACGCAGCGGAGCAGCGTCGTCTTGCCCGAGCCGGAGGCACCGATCAGACACATCACCTCGCCCGCATGGACGTCGAGGGAGACGTCATCGAGGGCCTTGAAGGTGCCGAAGCTCTTCGAGACGCGGCGGAAGGCGACGAGGGGCGGCGCGCTCATCGGGTGATCCTCGCGGTGCCGCGGGAAAAGCGCCGCTCGAGCAGCATCTGCAAGGGCGTCAGGATCGAGACCACCAGTAGGTACCAGAGACCGGCGACGATCAGCAGCTCGATGACCCGGGAATTGGCGTAGTAGATGTTCTCGGCGGCGTGCAGCACCTCCGGGTACTGGATCACGCTGGCGAGCGAGGTCGCCTTGACCATCCCGATGAACTCGTTGCCGAGCGGCGGCAGCACCACCCGCATCGCTTGGGGCAGGATGATGCGGTAGAGCGCCTTCAGCCGGCCCATGCCGATCGCCTGCGCGGCCTCGTACTGCCCTGTATCGACCGACAGCAGGCCGGCGCGCATCACCTCCGAGGTGTAGGCGCCCTGGTTGATGCCGAGGCCCAGGAGCGCGGCGAGGAACGGCGTCATCACCTCGACCGACTTCGCCGACCACAGGCCCGGGATCCCGATCACCGGAAAGACCAGGGCCAGGTTGAACCAGAGCAGCAATTGCAGGATCAGCGGCGTGCCGCGAAACAGCCAGGTGTAGCCGGCGGCCACCCCCTTCAGCACCGGGTTGGGCGAGAGCCGCATGACCGCGACGACGAGGCCGAGCACGATGCCGAGGCTCATCGCCAGCACCGCCATCACCAGGGTGTTGACGATGCCGTGCAGGATCACCGGCACGGTGAAGAAGCGGCCGACGTAAGACCACTCGATCTGGCCTTCCGCGAAGGCGCGCCCGATCAACGCCAGGACGACGAGGATCAGGCCGGCGGCGGTCCAGCGGCCCCAGTGGGTTCGCCGGGCGGTGGGCAGGCCGGTGAGATCAGGAAAGCCCTCGGCCAGGGCGCGTCCGCTGCTCATTGGTCGCTCGCGTTCAGGAGGGGCTCGGGCACGGCATTGGCCGACAGGCCGTATCTGGCCAGAATCGTGCCGTAGGTTCCGTCCGCGATCATCGCCCGCAGGGTCGCGGTCAGGGTCTCGCGCAGGGCGGCATCCTCCTTGCGCACCATGATGCCCTGATAGCCATTGGTGAACGGCGCTCCGACCACCCGGTAGCGTCCCGCCTCAAGCCCTTGCGCGTAGGGCAGCGTCTCGCTGCCCTGGACCGCGGCGTCGATGCGGCCCTGCTTGAGCTGGTTGCGCACGTCGATGCTGTTCTCGCCCGGCGCGACGATCGCCGGTGGCCTGCCCGCGGTCGCGCAGGTCTTGGCGCTCCATTCCTCGATCTGGGCCGGGAACGAGGTGCTACGGGTGGTGCCGATCCGCTTGCCGCAGAGATCCGCCGGGACTTGCGCCGGGCTGCCGGCGAGGACGAAAAACTGGGCGCCGGTCGTCAGATAGTCGATGAAATCGGCCTTGTCCCGGCGCGAGGCGCGGTCCGAGATGCCGCTGATGACGAAGTCGGACCGGCCCGATTGCAGCGACAGGATCAGCTCGGCAAACGGCACCTCGCTCCAGGCGATGCCCACCCCGAGACGCTTCGCCATCTCGGCCGCGAGGTCGATGTCGAGGCCTTTGAGCGTGTTGGTCTCGGGGTCGCGGTACTCCATCGGTGCGTAGGTGGCGTTGACGGCGAGCCGCAGGGTACCGCGCGGGCGGATCTCCTCCGGCAGGGCGGCGGCGCGGCTCGCCGCGAGGGCAAGGCAGGCGATGAGGAGGGCGCGCCGCATCGCCGTCACTCCGCCGCGAGCGGCGCCGGCTCGACCACGCCGGCCCGCTCGGTGATCGGACCGTACTGCGCCGGCTGGCGGTGCTGGCCGAAGTTGAACATCTTGTCCTTGCCCTGGCGGCAGCTTTCGAGGTCGCACTCGGCCACCACCACCTCGTCGCCGAGGGTCTTGGCCTGGGCGACGATCCGCCCGTCCGGATCGACGATGCAGGAGCCGCCGATCAGGCCCGACCCGTCTTCATCTCCGGCCTTTGCCACCGCCACCGCCCAGGTGGCGTTCATGTAGGCGTTGGCCTGGGCGACCAGCGTCGAGTGGAAGGTGCGCAAGGCCGCGTCCTCGCTCGTGCCGCCATTGGGATCGTAGGCCGCCGAGTTGTAGCCGACGCAGACGAGCTCGGCCCCCTGCAACCCGAGCACCCGCCAAGCCTCGGGCCAGCGCCGGTCGTTGCAGATCATCATGCCCATGATCGCGCCGGCCCAGGCCTCGCCGGCCCGGAAGGCCGGGAAACCCGTGTTGCCGTAGGAGAAGTAGCGCTTCTCGAGCTGCTGAAAGCGTGCACCTGCTCGCGGCTCGACCGAGCCCGGCAGGTGGACCTTGCGGTAGCGCCCGAGGATCGACCCGTCCGGCTGGACCAGCACCGTGCTGTTGAAGCGTTCGCCCTCCGGCGTCAGCTCGGCGTAGCCGATGTTGAAGCCGACACCCAGCTCCCGGGCGCGATCGAACAGCGGCTGGACCGCAGGATTGGGCATCGCGCGCTCGAAATACCGGTCGAGCTCCTCGCCTTCGAGGAGCCAGCGCGGGAAGAACGTCGTGAAGGCGAGCTCGGGGAAGACCACGAGCGTCGCGCCGCGGGCTGCTGCGTCCTCGAGCAGGCGGATCAGCCGGTCGAGGGTGTGGGCACGGGAATCGGCGCGCTGGGTCGGCCCCATCTGGGCCGCGGCGACGGTGACGATACGAGACATCATGACCTCTGAGTGGGCATCATGCTTAAGCCACAAGCATTACGCTGTATTGGCCCACGTCCATGCCCCGATCATGCATATCCCTTACGCCTTCACAATCCTGACGCCTATGATAAATTCCACCTGACTATAAGATGGAGTGATAGTGAACCTGCGGCAGCTCGAGATCTTGCGGGCGGTGGTCCGGCATCGCACCACCCTGGCGGCGGCCGAGGAACTGGCCGTGTCGCAGCCGGCGGTGAGCAACGCCCTCAAGGCGATGGAGGCGCAGGTCGGCTTTCCGCTGTTCGACCGCATCAACAACCGGCTGTTTCCCACCGCCGAGGCGATGACGCTCTACCGGGAGAGCGAGGCGATCTTCGCGCTCCACGCCAAGCTCGAAGGCCGCGTGCGCGACCTGCGCGAGAACCGGCACGGGCACCTCGCCATCATGGCGACACCGCCGCTGGCCTACGGCCTGCTGCCACGGGCGCTCGCCGCCTTCGTGCGCCAGCGGCCGCAGACGCGGCTGTTCTTCGACGTGCGCCGCTACGAGGGGGTGATCGAGGGCGTGAGCAGCCGGGTCGCGGAGCTCGGCTTCGCGCTCGGCCTGTCGAACCACGTCGGCATCGCCCACGAGGTGGTGCACCGGGGCGAGATGGTCTGCGTCATGGCTCCCGACCATCCCCTGAGCCTGAGGGCGAGCATCACGCCGTCGGATCTCGCCCGCCACCCCTTTATCGGGCTGGAGCGCGGCACGCGCCTCGGCGAGGCTGTGCGGGATGCTTTCGCGCGGGCGGGCGTGCCGTTCGACGCCTCCGTGGAGGTGCGCTACTGCAACACCGCCTGCGTGCTCGCCGGGGCCGGCGTCGGCGTCGCGGTGGTCGACCCGTTCTCGCCCTCGCAGGGCGGTGCGCATCCGGTGGTGGTACGTCCCTTCGCACCGCGCACCCCGGTCGAGGCCTTCATGCTGTGGTCGGAGGCCGAGCCGCTGTCGCGCCTGGCGCGGGCGTTCCTGGCGGAGGTCCGGGCGGCGCGGGCCTCACCCTGACCCCGATGGCCGACGCCTTCACGCATTCCGGGGGGCCCGGGCTCGGAGCGCGAGCGGCGCCTTGAGTCCGCATGCGATCGCGCCGTTTTTCGCGGGATCCGAACGGAGATCGCGGCCTCAGCGTGACCCTTGGTGATCGGTGGGCCGGCGCGACGCGGCCGATCCGCGGCGCTTGCCGGAGGGCCGATCGGTATCCTGGGTGGCCAGTTGCTCCAGCGCCGCGTCGCGCGCGTGCTCCACGGAGGCCTTCATCAGCGCGCCGGCGCGGGCGCCGTCGCGGCCGCGCACGGCGTCGAGGATGGCGCCGATCTCCTCGAGGCTCGCGGCGATCCGCCCCGGCTTCGCCATGGCCCGGATGCGCAGGAAGTTGATCCGGGCGTTGAGCTGCCGGAGCAGGTCGCGGGCCACGTCGTGCCGGACCACGTCGACGAGGTGGTCGTTGAAGCGCAGCATCAGCGCGACGATCTCCGAGACCGCGTCGGTCGCGGCGGCCGCCCTCACCTGCGCGAAGATGCGCTCGAGATGCGCGATCTCGTCCCCGCTCGCGACCGCGGTGAAGCGCTCGATCAGCAAGGCCTCCAACAGGGCGCGGACCTCGTAGATCTCGGCCGCGTCCTTGCGGGTGAGCGCCATCACGGTCGGCCCCTTGCGGGGCTCGACCGAGACGAGGCGCTCCGCCTCCAGCCGGCGGATCATCTCGCGCACCGAGGCCCGGCTGATGCCGAGCGCTGCGCAGAGCTCGCGCTCGATGAGCCGCGCGCCGGGCGCGATCCGGCCCGCGATGATCGCGTCCCGCACCTCCTCGAAGGCGCGCTCGCGCACCAGCTGCGGCGGCGCGAGCGTGTCCAGCGCTCCGGCGATCATGCCCCCTCCTCGACCTGTGTCACGCGATAGCATGTCGGCGCGGCGCACGGCCATGCGCCACGAAACAGGCCCTCGACAGCCAGGGCGCTCTGCGCAATCTTGTCTGACAAGGAGACAAAAAGGCAGCATCTGCCGCTTCCCGCGGCAGGCCAGCCAGGCCCAACGAGACGGCTCCCCTGCAGGCGGTGCGTGTTCGCGCTTGGTGCACGGCTTGCAGAACCAGGGCGCTTGCCCGCCGGGGCCGGCCTGACAGCGGAGGAAGAGATGTCGCGAACGGCCATCAGCGCGCCGGCGGCCCGGCCGGTGCAGAAACCCGTATCCGTATCCGGGTCCGAGCTGACTTCCGATCACGCCCGCATCCGGCGCCGGGCGATCGTGTCCTGCGCCGTCGGCAACTTCGTGGAGCTGTTCGATTTCCTGATCTTCGGCCTGTTCGCGGCCCAGATCGGCGCCAACTTCTTTCCCGCCGGCGATCCCGTCGTGTCGCTGCTGTCGACCTTCGCCACCTACGGCGTCGGGTTCGTGATGCGGCCGGTCGGCGCGATCGTGATCGGGGCCTACGGCGACCAGCGCGGCCGCAAGGCGGCCCTGATCCTGACCGTCGGCCTGATGGCGACCGCGACGGCGCTGACGGGCCTGATCCCGTCCTACGCCACGATCGGCATCGCGGCGCCGCTCCTCCTCGTCGCCTGCCGCCTGGTCCAGGGCTTCTCGACCGGCGGCGAGTGGGGCGGGGCGGCCGCGTTCCTGGTCGAGTACGCCCCTCCGGGCCGGCGCGGCCTGATCGGCAGCATGCAGCAATTCAGCGTCGGCCTCGCGCTCATCGCCGGGACGCTGATGGCCGCGATCCTCAACTCGACCCTCGACCCCGCCGCCATGACGTCGTGGGGCTGGCGCATCCCCTTCATCTGCGGCTTCGTGCTGGCGCCGATCGGCCTCTATCTGCGCTCGAAGGTGTCCGAGACGCCCGCGTTCGACCGCGCGGTCGCGCAGGACGCGGTGGCCTCCCACCCGGTCCGCGACGCGCTGACGGTCTATCGCCGGCCGGTGCTGGCAGCCTTCGGCCTGTCGATCGTCGGCACGGTCGGCAACTACACCTTCAACATCTTCATGCCGAGCTTCGCCTCCGGGCAGCTCGGCATCGCGCCCGGCACCGCCTACACCTCCTCGGCCGTCGCGGCGGTCGTGCTGACGCTGTTCACGCCGGTGATGGGCCACCTCTCGGACCGGATCGGCCGCAAGGCGGTGCTGCTGATCTCGGCCCTCGGCTACGTCGTCCTCGGCTACCCGCTCTTCTCCCTCGTGGTGAGCCATCCGACCGGCCTCGGCCTCGTGCTGACGCAGTCGATCGCGGCCTTCCTGCTCGCGATGTATGCCGGCCCGCTCTGCGCCGTCCTGGCCGAGCTGTTCCCGACCCGGGTCCGGTTCACCGCGCTCTCGATCGGCTACAGCTTGGCGGTCACGATCTTCGGCGGATTCGCGCCCTTCATCGCCACCTTCCTGATCCGCGAGACCGGCAGCCCGCTCTCGCCGGCGCTCTTCGTCGTCGCCTCCGCGCTGATCAGCGCCGTGACGCTCCTCCTCATCAAGGATCCGACCAATGCTCCGCTCGATTGAGGCCGCGCCGGCGCATGAGGGCCGCTGCGATCCCGTCACGCTCGAGATCGTGCGCGGTGCCGTGCGGGCCGCCCAGTCCGAGATGGAGGCCCTGATCGAGCGCACCGCGATCTCGGCCTTCATCCGCGAGAAGAAGGACTTCTACACCGGCCTGTTCGACGCGGACGGCGTCATGGCGGTCGGCTCGAACGTGCCGATCTTCGGCGACATCACGAGCCCGGTCTTCCGCGACTTCCCGCCCGAGACGATGCGGGCGGGCGACCTGTACTGGTACAACGACTGCTACGGCTCGCGCGGCGCCGTCTCGCACTCGAACGACCAGGTGCTGCTCGCCCCCGTCTTCCGCGGCGGCCGGCTCTGCGCCTTCGTGATGGCCTGGGCGCATTTCGCCGATATCGGGGGCCTGCGCGCGGGCTCGATCAGCCCGGACGCGACCGACATCTTCCAGGAGGGCATCATCGTGCCTCCGACGAAGCTGATCGACGGCGGCCGGACCAACGAGGCGGCGCTGGCGATCTTCCACCGCAACTCCCGTTTCCCGGCCCAGAGCCTCGGCGACATGCGGGCCCTGATGGCGAGCGTCGATCTCGGCGTGCGGCGCGTCGGCGAGATCCTCGATCGATTCGGGCCGGACGTCGTGGCCGACGCACTCGCCCAGCTGCTGGCCCGCACCCGGGACCGCGTGCGCGAGAAGCTGGCCGCGACCTTCGCCTACGGCACTCACCGCTTCACCGACGCGATCGATTCCGACGGCCATGGCGGCGGTCCCTACCGGATGCGCTTCTCCCTCACCCGCGCCCAAGCCGAGGACGGCGAGGACCGCTTCGTCTTCGATGCCACCGAGACCGACGACCAGGCGCCGGGGCCGGTGAACTTCCTGATGAATCCCGGCGTCCCCGGCATGGCGCTCGGGCTCTACTATCTCGGCGGCGATCCGGCCCAGGTCTGCAACGCCGGCGGGCCGCAGGCGCTCGACGAGGTGCGCCTGCGCGAGGGCTCGCTGCTCTGGCCGCGCTTCCCGGCACCGCTCGGCATGCGGGGGCTCACGATGATGCGCGTGCTCGCCGGGCTGAACGGCCTCGTCAACGTCGCCGGCGGCGGGGCACCGGCGGCGCACTCGGCCTACGTCATCATCCTGATGCGCGGCACGTCCCGGACCGAGGCCGGGGAGCCCGAGCCGTTCCTGCTCTCGGACGGGATCGGCGTCGGCTACGGCGCGCGTCCTCACGCCGACGGGATCGACGCGGTCTACTTCGTCGCGCAGGAGAACTATCCCGTAGAGTTCCTAGAGACCGGCTACCCGGTCCGGCTGCGCGCCTACGGCATCGTGACGGATTCCGGCGGGGCGGGGCGCCACCGCGGCGGCTGCGGCATCGTGCGGGATTACGAGATCCTGGCCGACGAGGCGGTGCTGGCCCTGCGCATCGACGGCGTCGAGAACCCGCCCTGGGGGATCGGCGGCGGCATGGCGGGCGGCGTCGGCCGCGCCGTCGTCAATGCCGGCACGCCGCAGGAGCGTGTGCTCGCCCCGCTCTCGGACGGCAACCGGCTCAAGCGCGGCGATACTTTGCGCATCGAGACCGGCGGCGGCGGGGGTCACGGCCATCCGTTCGACCGGCCGGCCGAGGCCGTCCTGCAGGACGTGCTCGGCGGCTACGTCTCCGTGGGGGCGGCCGCGCGCCTCTACGGCGTGATGATCCGCGACGGCGCGCTCGACGAGACCGCCACCAGGATCGCCCGCGCCGCCCGCCCGGAGATCCGCGCCTTCCACCGTCACGAGTACGTCGATGCCCTCGTCTGAGTCTCAGCTCGCCGTCGCGGTCGATATCGGCGGCACCTTCACCGATATCGCGCTGCACGATCCCCGCTCCGGCCTCGTCTGGCGCGCCAAGACGCCGAGCGTGCCGGGCGACCCCTCCCGGGCCTTCATGACGGGCGTCGGCCTCGCGCTGGAGGAGGCAGGCTTCCCGGCCTCCCATCTCGGGCGCGTGCTGCACGGCACCACGGTCGCCACCAACATGATCCTGGAGGACAAGGGCGCGCGCGCCGCCCTCGTCACCACCGCGGGCTTCCGCCACGTGCTGGCGATCGGCCGGCAGGACATCCCGCGCCGGGCCAACCTCTATTCCTGGGTCAAGCCCGCCCGGCCGGTCCCCGCTTCCCGCGTCTTCGAGGTGCGCGAGCGGATCGGGCCCGGCGGCGCCGTGCTGGAGGACCTCGACGAGGCGAGCGTGCGCGCGGCCGCCGCGGCCTGCCGCGCCGCCGATGTCGAGGCGGTGGCGGTGTGCCTGCTGCACGCCTTCGCCAACCCCGATCACGAGCGGCGCGTGGCGGCGATCCTGCGCGAGGAACTGCCCGGCCTCGCGGTGACGGCCTCGACCGACGTGCTGCCGGTCGTGCGCGAGTACGAGCGCTCGCTCGCGACCGTGCTGAACGCCGTCGTGATGCCGGGCGTCTCGACCTACGTGTCGCGGCTGCAAGGACGGCTCGGCGAGGCCGGGATCGCCGCCCCGCTCCTCCTGATGCAGTCGAACGGCGGCGTCGCCGGCGCCGCCACGATCCGCCGCGCCCCCGCCCTCACCGCGCTGTCGGGGCCGGCCGCCGGCGTGGTCGGCGCGCGCGAGGTCGCGGCATCCTGCGGCATCCAGGACATCATCACGGTCGACCTCGGCGGGACCAGCGCCGACATCTGCCTGATCAAGGACGGCCGGATCGGCCTCACGCAAGCGGGCCATGTCGGCGAGTGGCCGCTGCCGCTGCCGATGGTCGACATGGTGACGATCGGCGCCGGCGGCGGCTCGATCGCCCGCGTCGCCGGCGGCACGCTGACCGTCGGGCCGCAGAGCGCCGGCGCCGATCCCGGCCCCGCCGCCTACGGCCGCGGCGGGCGGGAGGCGACGGTCACCGATGCCCATGTCGTGCTGGGCCACCTGCCGGAGAAGCTGCTCGGCGGCCGCATGGCGCTCGACCTCGCGGCCGCGCGCGAGGTCGTGGCGACGACCGTCGCCGAACCCCTCGGGCTCTCCCTCGAAGCGGCCGCGCGCGGCATCCTGGCGATCGCCGACAACCACATGGTGGGGGCCCTGCGTGTGGTCTCGGTCGAGCGCGGCCACGATCCCCGCGACTTCACGCTGGTGCCCTTCGGCGGCGCCGGGCCGCTTCATGGCTGCGCGCTCGCCGACCTGCTCGGCATCCGCCGCGTCCTGGTCCCGCCGGCGCCGGGGGTCCTCTGCGCCGACGGCCTGCTCGCCGCGGACCTCAAGGCCGAGTTCAGCCGCACCCTGCCTCGGGCCGGCCGGATCGACGTCGCGGTGGCCGAGGCGATCCTCGCCGAGCTGGGCGAGCAGGCCGAGGATTGGCTCGCAGCGGAAGGCGTGGCCGAGGTCGATCGTCGGCAAGTCCGGGTCGCGCTCCTGCGCTACCATGGCCAGGGCGGCGAGCTGGTGGTGCCGTGGTCGGGCGGTGCGGAGGACGTCCAGGCGGCTTTCGCGGCCGCGCACGACGCCCTCTACGGCTTCTCGCTCGACGCCCCGATCGAGCTCGTCACCTTGCGCGTCGAGGCGACGGGCCGGATGCCGCCGGCGCCGCGCGAGACCCTGCCGCCCGGGTCGGGCATCGTCCCGCGGGGCGAGCTGACCGTGCATCTCGAGACCGGACCGGCCAGCGTCCCGCTCCTCGACCGCGCCCTCTTCGGGGCCGGCGATCGTTTCGCGGGCCCGGCCGTCGTCGCGCAGCTCGACGCCACCACCCTGGTGCCGCCAGGCTGGCACGGCGAGGTGCACGCCTCGGGCGCCCTCCTTCTCACCCGGACAGACGAGCCCAGGGAGACCCGCACGTGACCGACACGCCCAGCCGAGACGAAGATCTCCGACAGGTCTTCGACCACATTGCGGCGAACGAGGATCGCTTCGTCGCGCGGGTGATGGACTATGTCCGCCACCCGAGCATCAGCGCGCAGAACATCGGCATTGCCGAGGTCGCCGGGCTCCTCGTCGATCACCTGATGGGCCTCGGCTTCTCGGCCGAGGCGATCGCGACCGCCGGTCACCCGATGGTGCTCGGTCGCCGGGACGAGGTGCCCGGCGCGCCGACGATCCTGCTCTACGGCCATTACGACGTGCAGCCGCCCGATCCGCTGGAGGCTTGGGCATCGCCGCCCTTCGAGCCGACGATCCGCGACGGCCGGATCTACGCCCGCGGCATCGGCGACAACAAGGGCCAGCACTTCGCCCAGCTGCTCGCGATCGAATCCCACCTCGCCGTGCACGGCCGCCTGCCCTGCAACGTCGTCGTGCTGCTCGAGGGCGAGGAGGAGATCGGCTCGCCGCACATCGCCGAGTTCGTCGCGGCGCATCGCGATCGCCTGAAGGCGGATCTCGTGGTGACCGCCGACGGCCCGATCCATCCGTCGGGCCGCCCGGTCCTGACCTACGGCGTACGCGGCATGGTCAATTTCGAGCTGCATTGCCGGCACGCTGCCCGAGACGTCCATTCGGGCAATTTCGGCGGCGTGGTGCCGAACCCGCTCTGGACCCTCGTCCACCTGCTCGGCACGATGAAGAACGCCGCCGGCGAGATCACGATTCCCGGCCTGCACGACCGCGTCGTCCCGCCCACCGACCAGGAGCGCGCAATCGCCGCCAAGCTGCCGCTCGATCCCGAAGCGATCAAGGCCGAACTCGGCCTCGACCGGCTCGACGCGCCGTTGGAGCGCAGCGTGGCGGAGCGCCTGATGTTCCGGCCGACGCTCACCATCAACGGCTTCCACGGCGGCTATGGCGGTCCCGGTTCGAAGACCGTGCTGCCCTGCGAGGCGACCGTGAAATGCGACATCCGCCTCGTCGAGGCGATGACGCCGGAGGACGTGCTCGACAAGGTCGAGGCCCACGTGCGCCGCCACGCGCCTGAAGTCACGCTCGTGCGCCAGCACGGCATGCTGCCGTCGAAGACGCCGGTCGATTCCCCCTTCGGCGCCGCCATCCGGCAGGCGGTACTCGCCGCCCAGGGGGTCGAGCCCTACGAGTATCCCTCGCTCGGCGGCAGCCTGCCCGACTACGTCTTCACCAAGATCCTCGGCGTGCCCGCCTTCGTGCTGCCCTACGCCAATGCCGACGAGGCCAACCACGCCCCGAACGAGAACCTGCGGCTCGACTGCTTCGTCAACGGCATCCGCACCGGTGCGGCGCTCCTCTCGGCCATCGCGGCGGCGAACCGTGAACCTGCCTGACGTGGCTTGCACGCTCCTCGGCATCGAAAGGGATGGACCATGGACCTGATCGTACGGCGCGCCCAGCTCCAGGACCGCCCCCGCGGCGAACTGGTGGATATCGGCATCGCGGGCGGCTTCATCGACGCCATCGCGCCCCGGATCGATGGGGACGCTCCCGTGTTCGACGCGGCCGGCCGGCTCACCTGCGCGGGCCTCGTCGAGACCCACATCCATCTCGACAAGTCGCGCCTCCTCGGCCGCTGCCCGGCCGAGCCCGGCCGCGCCATCAACCCGGTGCGCTACGTCGAGGCGTTCAAGCCCGACATCTCGGAGGACGACGTCTACGAACGCGCCGAGGCCACCTTGCGGGAATGCCTGCTGCACGGCACGACGCGCATCCGTACCCATGTCGAGATCGACCCGAAGATCGGGCTCAGGGGCTACGACGCCTTGGCGCGACTGTCCCGCGACTACGCCTGGGCGGTCGACCTTCAGCTCTGCGTCTTCCCGCAGGACGGGCTGACCAACGTCCCCGGCACGGATGAATTGCTCGTCGAGACGCTGGAGCGCGGCGCCCGGGTGATCGGCGGCGCCCCCCGCTACGATACCGACGCGCCGGCCCAGATCCGGCGCATCTTCGAGCTTGCCCGGGAGTACGATTGCGACGTCGACCTGCACCTCGATGTCGGGCCGACCGCCGACCATCTCGACGTCCACCTCGTGGCCGAGCTGACGGAAGCGTACGGCCTCGGCGGGCGCGTCGCGGTCGGCCACATGGCCAAGCTCTCGCTGATGCCGCCCGACGCCGTCGCGGCGGTGGCGCGGCGCCTCGCCGATGTCGGCGTGGCGGTCACGGTGCTGCCGGCGACCGACCTCTACCTGATGGGGCGCACTCACGATCACGCCGTGCCGCGCGGGGTCGCCGATGTCAACTTCCTGCTGGCGAAAGGAGTGAACTGCTCGCTGTCCTCGAACAACGTGCTGAACCCCGCCACGCCCTTCGGCGACTGCTCGCTGATCCGGATGGCGAACCTGCAGGCCAACGTCCTCCAGATCAGCCAGCCGGCCGATCTCTGCGACTGCTTCGACATGATCACGCGCCGCTCGGCGCGGCTCCTCAACGCGACCGATTACGGCGTCGCGGTCGGCAATCCGGCCGACCTCGTGGTGATCGACGCCGCCTCGCCCGAGGCCGCGATCGCCGAGATCCGCCGCCCTGTCGCGGCGTTCAAGCGCGGGCGGAAGACGATGGTGTGCGAGCCGGCGCAGCTGCTGACATAGGCCTCGGAGCGATCCGCCTCCCAGGGACACGCGACCGGCGCCGGGATGCACGAGACGACGCTCCGCGCCAGGGTCTAACAACGTGATTTTTCGTAGACCTGCCATGCAATAATGAGCATCTATGCTGGCCCGTTCATTGCGAAATACTCCGGCATTCGGACTGATGTTCCGGATACTCGGCCCCGTCGGCCTACACATGCAGAATTTATGATCGTCGTAACCGTGAAATACGGAGAGGGCACATGACAACGGTCAGCCTGGGCGCGGACAGTGCCGTCCAGAGCGAGAGCCAGCGCAGGCGGGCGATCGTCGCGGGCGTCATCGGCAACATCCTCGAATGGTACGATTTCGGGGTCTACGGCTACTTCGTGGCGACGATCTCGGCGCTGTTCTTCCCGACCAGCGACCCGCTCTCCTCGCTGCTCCTCACCTTCGGGGTCTTCGGCGTCGGCTTCGTGATGCGGCCGCTTGGTTCGATCGTCTTCGGCATCTACGGCGACCGCTACGGGCGGCGCGCCGCGCTGAGCCTGGTGATCTTCCTGATGGCGTTCTCGACGCTCGCCATCGGCCTCCTGCCGACCTACGACCAGATCGGCATCTGGGCGCCCCTGCTCCTCGTGCTCATCCGCCTGATCCAGGGCCTCTCGGCCGGCGGCGAGTGGGGCGGCTCGACCGCCTACCTCGTCGAGTTCGCGCCCGAAGGAAAGCGCGGCTTCATCGGCTCCTGGCAGCAGGTCAGCGTCGGCGCCGGCTTCCTTCTCGGCTCGCTCAGCGCGGCGCTGATCGCCGAGATCCTGTCGCCGGCCGACCTTGTCGCCTATGGCTGGCGCATCCCGTTCTTCATGGGCATCGCCGTCGGCCTCGTCGGCGCCTACCTGCGCTGGAGCCTGGACGACACGCCGGCCTTCGTCGAGATCGAGGAGAAGAACGAAGTTGCCAAGAATCCGCTCGTCGAGGCCTTCACGACGGAGCGCAAGGCCACCTTCACGATCTTCGGGCTGACGCTGCACAACACCGTCTCGTACTACATCCCGATCGTCTACATGACGAACTACATCCGCACGGCGGGCGGCCTGACGGCGAGCGCGGCGATGTGGATCGGCACCGCGTGCCTGACGGTCTTCGTCGTCCTGATCCCGATCTGGGGGGCGCTGTCGGACCGGGTCGGGCGCAAGCCGCTCATGCTCCTGTCCTCGGGCGGCTACATCATCCTGTCCTTCCCGCTGCTCATGATGGCCTCCTCGGGCAGCGTCGCGCTGGCCTTCGCGGCGCAGCTCATCATGATCGTGTTCCTGTCGTTCTTCTCCGGCCCCTGCCCGGCCGTGTACTCGGAGCTGTTTCCGACCCGCGTGCGCTACACGGCGCTCTCGGTCGGCTACAACACCGCGGTGGCGATCTTCGGGGGCTTCGCGCCCTTCATCTGCACCTGGCTGATCCAGCTCACCGGCAGCACGCTGGCGCCGGGCTACTACATGGTCGCGGCGGCGGTGATCACCTTCCTGGTGACCCTGCGCATCCGCGAGACCGCCTTCGAGCCCCTGCGATAGGACTTGAACCATGACCGACATGAGCAAGCTCGAGCCGTGGCAATGGCCGGAGGCGCAGTGGCGCCACCTCGTCGGGCAGGTCCGCGCCGGGCGCAGCTACCGTCCGGCCTCCTGGAAGAACGGCGCCCGCTGCGCGGTCGCCCTGTCCTTCGACAGCGACCACGAGACGAACGAGCTGCGCGACGGCGGAAAGTCGATCGGGCGGATGAGCTGGGGCCAGTACGGCAACCGCATCGGCATCCCGCGCGTCCTGGCGCTGCTCGACCGGTACGACGTCAAGGCGACGTTCTACGTGCCGGCGGTGGCGGCGCTGCTCTACGAGGACGAGCAGCGCCGCATCGTCGCCGAGGGCCACGAGATCGGCATCCACGGCTGGATCCACGAGCTGAACTCGATCCTGCCCTACGAGGCGGAGCGCGACCTGATGTTTCGCTCGACCGACACGCTGGAGCGCATCACCGGCGTGCGGCCGGTGGGCCTGCGGACGCCGTCCTGGGATTTCAGCCCCAACACTCTGAAGATCGAGACCGAGCTCGGGCTCCTCTACGATTCCTCGCTGATGGCCGACGAGGATTGCTACGAGCTCGAGCTCCACGGCGAGAAGACCGGCATCGTCGAAGTACCGGTGGAGTGGATCCGCGACGACGCGGTCTACTTCATGATGAACCGCTTCCAGTCGCTGCGGCCCTACACGCCGCCGGCCGACGTGCTCGACATCTTCACGCGCGAGTTCGACGCGGCCTACGAGGCGGGCGGGCTGTTCCAGCTGACGATGCACCCGCACATCATCACGCCGCGCTCGCGCATCTGGATCCTCGAGGAGCTGATCCGCCACGCCAAGGCGAAGGACGTGTGGTTCGCCACCCACGCCGAGGTCGCGGCCTACGCCCGGGAGCACGCGGCCTGATGCGGATCCGGCTCGACGGCCGCGTCGCCCTCGTCACCGGGGCGGCGCAAGGAATCGGCCAGGCGATCGCGCGCTCCTTGCGGGAGGCGGGCGCGCGCATCCACCTGACCGATCTCGACGCGGACGGCTTGGCGGTGGCGGGCGAGAACCTGCAGGCGCGGACCCACCCTTGCGACCTCGCCGATCGGGCCGCAGCGCACGCGCTCGTCGCGCGCATCCTCGCCGAGGAAGGCCGGCTCGACATCCTGGCTCTCGCCGCCGGCGGCGTGCGCGGCCAGGTCGGCCGGCCGATCGAGGAGGTCACGGAGGAGGATTGGCACCGCCTGTTCCAGGCCAATGTCGACGGCGCGTTCTGGCTCGCGCAAGGAGCCGCGCCGCATTTCCGGCAGAGCGGCTGGGGCCGCATCGTGGCGGTCGCCTCGAGCGCGGGCCTGCGCCCGAGCCTCACCGGCATCCACGCCTATACGGCGTCGAAGCACGCCCTCGTCGGCACGGTCCGCCAGCTCTCCTGGGAACTCGGGCCGCACGGCACGACCGTGAACGCGGTGGCGCCAGGGCTGATCCTGACGAACCCCGCCACCCACGCGCAGTGGGAGGCGTATGGTCCCGAGGGGCAGCAGCGCCTGCTGGATTCGCTGCACACCCGCCGCCTCGGCAAGGCCGAGGACGTCGCGGCGGCGGTCATGTTCCTCGCCAGCGAGCAGGCCGGCTGGATCACCGGGCAGGTGATCCCGGTGGATGGGGGGCGGCTGTAGGCCCCTTCCGCCACGACCGACGCACGAAGCCGATACGAGAGTCCCGATGAGCGGCACCGACCCGACGCAAGACGTCATCGCGATCGCCGGCCTGACGCGGCCGGCCAAGATCCGGATCGATCCCTGGGGCATCTGCCACCTGCGGGCCGAGAGCCTGGACGACCTGTTCTTCCTGCAGGGGTTCAACGCCGCCCGCGACCGGCTCTGGCAGATCGACCTCTGGCGCAAGCGGGGGCTCGGGCGGCTCGCGGCCGATTTCGGACCCGGCTACCTCGCGCAGGACCGCGCCTCCCGCGCCTTCCTCTACCGCGGCGACATGGCGGCCGAGTGGACGAGCTACGCCCCGGACGCCCGCGCGATCGTCGAGGCCTTCACCCGCGGCATCAACGCCTACGTGGCACTGACGCGGCGCGAGCCGGAGCGCCTGCCGGACGAGTTCCGGCTCTTCGGTACCGAGCCCGCCCTCTGGGCGCCCGAGGACGTCGTGCGCATCCGCAGCCACGGCCTCACGCGCAACGCCCTCTCGGAGATCCTGCGTGCCAACGTGGCGTCCCGCTACGGCGACGCGACCGACCTCCTGCGCAAGAACCTGGAGCCGCGGGTCACACCGGGCAATCCCGGCGGTCTCGACCTCTCGCAGATCCCGGTCGCCGCGCTCGACCTCTTCAAGCTCGGGACGGCCGGCGTCCTGTTCACGAAGGAGCGCCTCGCCGCCTCCCTCGCTGACGCCGAGGCCTGGACCCGCGTCACCGATCTCGGCGAGGTCGTGCGCGATGCGGCCTGGGAGGGCTCGAACAACTGGGCCGTCGCCGGCACGCGCACGGCGACCGGCCGCCCGATCCTGGCGGGCGATCCCCACCGCGCCCACGCCGTGCCGTCGTTGCGCTACCTCGTGCACCTGAGCGCGCCGGGCTTCGACGCGATCGGCGCCGGCGAGCCCGCCGTGCCCGGACTCTGCATGGGGCATAACGGCGAGGCGGCCTTCGCCATCACGATCTTCGGTGCCGACCAGGAGGACCTCTACGTCTACGAGACGAAGCCGGGTGATCCGGACCGCTACCGCTACGAGGGCGAGTGGGTGCCGATGACGATCGTCGAGGAGACGGTCGCCGTGAAGGGGGCGCCGGACCAGGCCTTGCGCCTGCGCTTCACCCGGCACGGCCCGGTCATCCACGCCGATCCGGCCGGGAACCGCGCCATCGCGCTGCGCTCGGTGTGGTTCGAGCCGGGCTCGGCCGCCTACCTCGCCAGCCTGTCGACCATGCGGGCGCGAACGCTGCCCGAGTACCGCGCGGCGGCGAAGCGCTGGGGCGCGCCCTCGCTCAATCACGTCTACGCCGACACGGGCGGCACGATCGCCTGGTTCCCGGCCGGCTACACCCCGAACCGGCCGAACTGGGACGGCCTGCTGCCGGTCCCGGGCGATGGCCGCTTCGAATGGGCAGGCTTCCACGACCTCGACGCCATGCCGCGGCTGGAGAACCCGCCCGAGGGCTTCGTCGCCAGCGCCAACGAGGCGAACATGCCAGCCGACTGGCCGCACGCCGAGAGGCAGGTCGGCTACGAGTGGCTGGAGGGAAGCCGCGCCCGCCGCATCCGCGCGGTGCTGTCGGGCGCCGCCGGCCACGCCATCGCCGATTCGGCCGCGTTGCAGACGGATGTCGTCTCGATGCCCGCGCGGCGGCTGAGCCCGCTGCTGGAGCGCCTTCCGGGATCGGGCCCAGCCGGGCCGGGGCGCGCGCTGCTTCTCTCCTGGGACGGCAGGCTGACGATCGATTCGGGCGCCGGGCTCCTCTCCGAACTCTGGTGGACGCGCCACCTGAAGCCCGCCCTGTTCGCCCTCCTGATCGACGACCCGGCCGTGCGCACCCTCATGCTGCCGGGCGACGTCGAGGGCATCCTGCAGGCCCTGGAGGCGCCCGACTCCCGTTTCGGCGACGATCCCGTGGCAGCACGCGACGGGCTGCTGGCCGAGACCCTGGCGGCGGCCTTCGCGGAGGCGAGTGCACGCTACGGCGGGGACCCCGCGCGCTGGCGCTGGGGCGACCTGCACCATGGCTTCTTCGAGCACGCGGCGAGCCCGGCCGCCGATGCGGATCTGCGCAGCACGCTCGATGTCGGGCCGCTGGAGAAGCCCGGCAGCGCCTCGACGGTGATGCACGCCGCCTATCGGAGCGCCGATTTCCGCGTCACCAACGGGGCCTCGGTCCGCTTCGTCATCGACGTGGGCGACTGGGACAACAGCGTGTGCATCAACGCCCCTGGCCAGTCCGGCGACCCGCGCTCACCGCATTACCGCGACCTCGCACCCCTCTGGGCCAGGGGCGACTACGTGCCGATGCTCTACAGCCGGGGGGCTGTCGACGCGGCGAGCGTGGTCACGATCCGGCTGGTGCCGGAGGATCGGCCCTGATCGGGCACGAGGTCGAAACTCAAGGCAGCGCGGTGTGACGCGCCGCTTTCGGCCCTCGCCAGCCGCTCCATGCAGCGCGATAGCGTGATTCGACGACTGGATGATAGCGCCCCCGACGAGCGCGACCTTGCCGTCCCGCATGCCCATGATGGGTCGATCCGTCGATCAAGTGTTCAGGGTCGCCGAACCGAAAGTGGCGTGGCCTTTGGAGATGACGAGCGGCTCGCGGGCCGGAACGCTGGCGCGGAACGAGCCGTCCCGCCATATTTTTCCCGCGAATGGTCTCGCCCGGTTAGACAGGCGCGGAGAACCGCATCGCCGCGAGCCGGGCGAGGGCGGAGGCATGGTGCTCGTCGACGACGAGACGATCACCGCTTGAGCGCAGGTCCTCCTGTCGATCCTGCCGGCGTCCGAGGCCGCGTCCTTGGCGTTGCGGTTCGCCCGGTCGATCCGCAACACCAGGACCCCGCCGGTCTTCGTCGATTGCAACGCGGTCAGCGTCCCGCGGGCGCGCGAGATGGAGGGCGTCGATCCGCTTGTTCTGGGTGGCCTCGCTCAGCGTCCCGCGGGCGCGCGAGATGGAGGCCGTGGTCGCCACGGCCGGCGCCGCGTTCATGGATGGGGTCCGCGTCGGGCTGCCGCTGCGGGAGAACGACCCCGGTCCGGCCTTCTACGTCTCCGGTAGAGCGTGCCGCGATCTGCTCGGCCTCGGCGAATACGGCCTCGACATGCGCTGTATCGACGGACCGGTCGGGGCGGCCTCGGGGCCGGCGATGCCCCCCGCGCGCCGAACTTGCCGCGAGCCAGCCGCAGATGCTGGCGCGCTACGAGAAGACCCTGCCGGACATGTTCGGCAAGGCCTTTCGCTCGCTCCACCGGTGCCAGCAGGCCCCGAAGATAGGCCCCCGCCCGCCGGCGCGGCGCGGCCCGCCCAAATCGGGCGGCGATCCGTTCCAGAACCTCATCGAGGCCCTGCGCCCAGTCCGCCACATCCGCTCGCGTCACCCTCGTCATGGCACACCTCCACCATGGCAACACACAATCCCGGTTGTAGTATTAGAGCATTTCTCTTTCAGGTAGAAATGGTGCCGGTCATGGCTGAGGTTGCGTCGTAGCCGGCTGCTGCGATGATGCGGCGGCACTCTCGCGGTTTGAAGGAGCGCAGGACCCGCCGGATCGCCTGGTGTAGCGCCGCCTCGCTTCGCGGCGCCGCCTTGCGCAGCAGCGCCTTGATCTTGGCAAACACGCGCTCGATCGGGTTGAAGTCCGGCGAGTATTTCGGCAGGTACAGGAGCCGCGCTCCCACCGCAGCGAGTGCCTCGCGGACCCCGGCCACCTTGTGGGCCGACAGATTGTCCAGGATCACCGTGTCGCCCGGCCGCAGGGCTGGCGCCAGCACCTGTTCCACAAGGTCCTGACGCCGTGGACGCCGCGTCGAGTGGTCACCGCCTCACCTCCCGCTCCAACCAGGCTCCGCTCTCGGCGACCACAGATGTGGATATCCGATACTTACGTAATTGCACTATTGATCTTTGGTATGTAGATCAATGCGGGAGCCTTATAAACGGCATAGCCGCGGAAGGCGAGAATGATACGAGTCATGACACGTTGGAATCGGTCGAGTATCCACATAGCGACAGAGATATCGTCCTAGGGCTGCTGCCAGTGCATTTTCGCTCCGGGATGAAATCAACAAAACTGCCGATATATTTTGAATATTATTTGCATTAACTCATATAATATTTCGGAAAAAGCCTTAACAAAGATAAATATCGCACCATTGTTTGATTTTAATATGCAAAAATCAATATTTTATAAGTCTACCGCAGCGCTCGTCAATATGATTTCTGCCGCAATCATTATTCCGGATATTAATCAAGATAATTTAAATCAAATTATAAGTAAAATCTGGCTATGCAATCGCACGAAAATCTGAAAAACTTCGTCCTCACCTGCTCTAGAGATTTTAGTCTTGGACCGAAGAAGACATGTCTGGGAACGATTTGCACGTCTGCCAAACAGCCGAATGGCTCGAGATGGCTCAAATCGTTCGAGCGAGCACGGTATTGGGCCGCTCGCCCGAGCAGCTCCGGCGTAAGGCCAAGATCTCTTGGCCTGCGTGACGGTGTTGGAAGGCTGGTTAAGAATTTCAGTGCGTAGCGCCCTCGAGCCTATGCGCCACAGTGTCGGGCACGATGACCTCGGCCCAGTCAGCCACGATCCCCTCGTCGGCCTGCCGCTGCGGCAGGCCTCCCAAGATCAATTCATGGAACCGGGACATTCGTGCAGATGACCGCCTTGCTCGCTCCGCTGGCCCTTGCCGATGACATCGAGGCGCAGGCCGCCTGTCCAATTCCGGCTGTCGACGCCGGCCTCGATCCGGTGCCGCTCGTCGTCGATCTCGACAGAACGCTCCTGCGCACGAACCTTGTCCATGAGGCAATCCTCGCGATCCTGCGTCATGACGCCCTCGCGATCTTTCGGCTGCTCGGCTGGCTGCTGGGCGGCCGTGCTGCGTTCCGACGCCGAGTCCTCGCGCACCCGGCACTCGACGTTGCGACGCTGCCGGTCGACGAGACTCTGCTTGCCGACCTGACGGTTCGGAAGGCCTCGGGACGCATGATCGTCCTGGCGACGACGCTTGATCCGGCCCTCGCTCACCGGCTGGCACAGCGCTTCTCCCTGGTAGACGGCGTGATCACCACCGGGGATGCGGCGGATTCCTCGGCGGCTCGGGCCGCACGCCTCGCCGAGCAGTTGCCCCAAGGCTTCGACTACGTGGGGTCGGCCGGCGGGGACCTGCCCATCTGGGCTGCGGCGCGCCGCGCCATCGTCGCGGAGGCCCGGCCGGACCTCGTCGAGACCCTGCGCGCCCTCGGACGGCCCGTGGAGAAGATCGGCGCGGCTGCCGCCTCGTCGCGCGCCCGCGCATTGCTCAAGGGCCTGCGCCTGCACCAATGGGCCAAGAACGCCCTAGTCGCCGTACCGCTCGTGCTCGGCGGCAGGGCCGGCGAGCCCGAGGCCTGGCTGGCGGCGTCGGCCGCCTTCCTGGCGCTGGGCCTGATCGCCTCTGCGACCTACCTCCTCAACGACCTCTGGGACCTGCCGCACGACCGGGCGCACTGGACGAAGCGCAACCGGCCGCTCGCCAGCGGTCGTCTGTCGCTGGGCCTCGCCCTGTGCGCCGTCGCCGTGGGGCTGACGGTCGGGCTAGGCTTGGCCGCCTCGGTCAGGCCGGCGGTGCTGGCCGGCGTGCTCGCCTATCTCGCCCTGACCCTCGCCTACTCGCTCGCGCTGAAGCGGGTCCCGATGCTCGACGCGCTGACGCTCGGCAGCCTGTTCACCATGCGCCTCGTCATTGGCGTGGCCGCGGTCGCCGTGGTGTGGTCGCCCTGGCTCCTCACCTTCTCGATGTTCCTGTTCACCTCGCTCTCCTTCGCCAAGCGTCACACGGAGCTGCGAGGCGCGGTGAAGCGGATGCGCAGCGGCAAGCTCTCCGGCCGCGGCTACCACACGGCCGACGAGCCGGTGGTGCTCGCCTTCGGCATCGCGGCGGGGCTCGCCAGCATCGTGATCTTCATCCTCTACCTCGCCAACGAGGCCTTCCGGCACGCAGCCCTGGCGGCCCCGTTCCTGCTCTGGAGCTTCCCGCCAATTCTGGCGCTGTTCATGAGTCGGGTCTGGCTGCTCGCGGGCCGGGACGAGCTCAACGACGATCCGGTGGCCTTCGCGATCCGCGACCGGACAAGCCTGGGACTCGCCGGCACGGCCGCCGCCGCCTTCGCGCTCGCCGCCTTCGGCGTCCCGGGCATCGCCGTATGATCGATCATCCCGCCTTCCGCTTCCTCATCGCAGGCGGCTCGGCCGCCGCGGTCAACTGGCTGGCGCGCCTCATGCTCTCTCAGGTGCTGCCGTTCGGGACGGCCCTGATCCTCGCGCAAGGCGTCGGCATGGCGGCGGGGTTCTGGCTCTACCGCGTCTTCGTGTTCCAGGCCGCGAACGGCTCCCTGCGCCGCCAGCTCGCCGCCTTCCTGGCCGTCAACGCGGTGAGCGCCGGCATCGTCCTCATGGCGAGTCTCGCGGCCGCCGCGGTGCTCGCGCGGGGCCTCGGCCTCGCCGTCCCCTTCGCCGAAGGGATCGGCCACGCTTTCGGCATCGGGGTCGGGGCGGTCGCGAACTATGTCGGCCACCGCCTCCTCACCTTCCCCGGGCCGGCGGACCTGAATGCCGCCCGCTGACCTGGAACCGCCAGACGATGAGGCCGCGATGACCCTCGACACCCCGCTCAGCCTGCCCGCCGGGAGATCCGGCCGATTTCCGATCCCGGGCCGGGCCGACCTCCAGGCGCGGGCCGCGCGCATCCGGGAGAGTGTCGCGGGCGGCCTGCGCAGCGACACCCTGGCCCTCTCCGCGGTCGGGGCGATCGTCTCGGTCGCGCTGACGGGCTTCGTGCTCGGCGCGTCGAACAACATCTTCCATCTGCCGATCGTGGCGGGCCTGCCGGACGAGCCGCAGTTCCGCGCCGACGCCTTCGTCCAGTCCTTGCGTTTCTTCGCCTCCGGCATCTGGCTTCTGCTGCGCGGCTCGGCTGCGCAGGTCGACACCTACGGCCTGTTCCTCGCCCTCCACCTCCTCTCCCGGTTCCTCACGATCCTGGGACTGCTGCTCTGTGCCGGACTGCTCGGAGTGCGCAGCCGAAACCAGAAGATCGTCTTCACCGCCCTGGTCTGTCTCGCGCCGATGCTGCGCGGCGTATCCTATGCTGGAGCAGGCGGCCTGTTCCTGAACGTGTTCACGCATTCGGAGATTGCCAACGGCCTCTCGCTGCTGATGATCTGGTGCCTTGCCACGGGCCGGGTCACGGCTGGCCTTGCGCTCAACGGGCTGGTGTTCTTCGTCAACGCCTTCGTCGCGGTGTGGAACGTCGTACCGGTCGCGCTGCTCTGCGGCTTCAGCCTCGCGACCGGCCGCATCGACCGGGTACGGCTGGCCCGTTCCGCGGGGCTCGGCCTCGCCCTGGCGAGCCTCCCGGCCCTTCCCGTCATCCTCAACGTTCTCGCCAATCCGGGCTTCGGCCGGCCTGCAGGTTTCGACTACCCGACCTTCCTGCGCGAGTTCTACCCGCACCACTTCTTGATCGGGGAGATCCCGGCCGGGCAGATCGTCTCGGTCGCGGCCCTGCTGCTCCTCGCCAATCTCAGCCTCTGGCGGATGCGCCGCCGGGCCGAGCCCTTCCTGCTCGTCCTGTGGGGCTACATGGCAGTCTACGCGCTGGGCATGGTGGCACCTCTGCTCACGGGTAGCCCTGCCGTTCTCAACCTGCACCTCCTGCGCGTCAGCACCTTCTTTCATCTGCTGGCGGCGCTCGGCAGCCTCGCGCTGCTGACGCGGATGCTGCACCGGCGCAGACCGCTTCACGCGCGGGCGACGGCCTTCCTGCTGTTCTGCCTCCTCTGCACGGTGCGGCCCCTCACCCTGCTGGCCCCCGTGCTGCTCCTGCCGCACCGTCCGCCGCGGTTCTGGCGGCGTCTCTTCCAGGAGCGCGCGCTGCCGCAGCGAGCAGCGCGGGCGGCGGGCCTGGCGATGCTCGTCGGCGTCGCCGCCCTGATCGCAGGGCTGACGGTGAAGAGTTGGGGGCACAACCGCAGGCTCTCCTCCGTCGCCGCGGAATGGGAGACCGTCGGCCTCTGGGCCCGGAGCAGCACGGCGCCGGACGCGATCTTCCTGGTGCCGGTCGCCGGCTCGCCGGACTTTGCCGAGGCGCTGAAGGGCGTCCCGCGGGAGGTCCACGAGGCCGGCACCTCGCGCTTCGAGTTCGCCGCACACCGCCGGGTGTGGGTTGATTTCGGCCGAGGCGCCGCCGTCATGTGGCAGCCTGCCTATTACGCAGAGTGGCGTCGCCGTACGCGGGCGGTCGCGGCCCTCGGCACGGTCGCGGAGCGCAGGGCCTACGCCGCGGCGAACGGCATCGCCTACCTCGTCGAGCGTTGCGCGCCGGGAGACCGGCTGGATAGCCTGCCGGACCTCGCCTTCCGGACGCGAAACCTCTGCGTCCTCCCGGCCGTATCCGGGGCGCAGGTCCCAGCGGCCGGACCGGGAGCGGGCTGAGCGCCGGACCGGTGAGCCAGGAGCTTGCTGCAAAGCCGGGTTCATGGCGCGGACGGGATCTGCTGTCCCGCTCTCACGCACCGGCCTCAGCGGGAAGCCCGCTTTCGGCTTGCCCCGCCTCGTCTCATCAACCGGCCGACCCCGGCCGGAACTCCTCCCGCCGCCTCAAAGCCCCCTGCTGCCGGCACCGCTCCCACTCCGGACCACTTCAAGGGGCCCAGACCGTGCTGCGCCTGGCCTCCCGGTCCGCGTCCCGCCCAGCTCCAGCCCATCGCACGATCCGGCCGATCGGATGCGGATCCTACCCGCTCAGCGCCCGCGCCGCCTCGATCGCCAGCGGCGCGAACCGCTTGCGAAACTCGTCGGGCGTCCACTCGCTGAGGGAACCGGCGATGTGGACCGCACCGAGGGGCCGGCCCGGACCCGCGAGCACGGCCGCGCTGAGCACGACCTCACCGATCAGCGCCTCCTCGGTGGCGTAGGCATAGCCGTCGCGGCGCGCCTCCTTCACCTTGCGCCAGATCCTCGCCGGCTCGAGCAGCGTCTTGGGCGTCAGCGGCTTGCGGTCCGAGCGCGCCAGGATGTCGTCGACGGCCTCGTCCGGCAATTGCGCCAGGCAGGCGCGCCCGCCGGAGGAGGCGAAGGTCGGCACGCGCCGGCCGGCGAGCGTGGCATAGAACGTCTCGCGCTTGCTCTGCAGCCGCACCGCGTAGATCGTGGTGAGATCGTCGAAGAGGCTGAGATCGACGCGCTCGTTGGCGGCCTTGCGCAGCTCGACGAGGACCGGCATCGCCCGCTCGATGAGCGGGTTCGCGCGCAGATAGTCGAAGGATCGGTCGAGGATGCGCCGCCCCGGGACGAGGCCGCCGTCGCGGCCGCGCTCGAGATAGCCGCGGCTGAGCAGTGTCTGCGCGATGCGCTGGGCCGCGCTCTTGTTCGTCCCGGCGGCCTGCGCGAGCTCGCCGAGCGACATCGGCCGCGGGCTGGCGGCGAAGGCTTCGAGCACGTCGAGCGCACGCGCCACCGATTGCAGGAACAACCGGTCGTCGACCCCGCCGCTCCGCGGCGGCGCTTCGCCGTCTCCCTCGTCGTCCATCCCCATGCGCCCGGCCGCCCCTCGCGTCAGCGGCCGTTCTACACCACCAGGGGCCCGCGAAAACAAGACGGCCGTATCGTCAGGCGATGTGACGCAGCGTCCGGTCCGCCCGGGCCGCGAGCCACGGGACGTCCTGCCGGACGCTACGGCACGATCCTGGCCCGTTCCAGCCGCCCTTACCCGCGCACCGGAAAGACGCGCGGCGACAGCTCCTCCAGGCTGCGCCCGGCCCAGTCGCGGCTCGGCGCGCCGGCGATGACCTCGGCCTGGCCGCGCCGCAGCATCGCGATGTCCTCGGCGATATCGAAGGTCGTCACCTCGCCGTCGCGCACGACCTGGACGCCGTCGACGTAGACGTCGCGCACCGCGCGGTCGTTGGCCGAGTAGATCAGGCTGCGCAACGGCTCGTAATCGGGCTGCATGTAGGGGTTGCTCATGTCGATCACCGCGAAGTCGGCCTTGCAGCCGGGCGCGAGCCGGCCGAGATCCGGCCGCCGGATCAGGTCGGCGCCGCCGCTCGTCGCGGCCGAGAAGGCCTGGGCGGTGGTTGCGGCGGTGTAGCTGCCCGCCCGGATGCGGCCGGCGTAGCAGGTCATGCGCAGTTCATCGAGCATGTTGTGCGGGAAGCTGTCGGTGCCGATCCCGCAGGGAATGCCCGCCTCCATATATCGGCCGAGCGAGTTCAGCGCGATGCCGCGGCGCGCGAAGACGACGGGGCAATGCGCGACGCCGGCGCCGCTGTCGCGCAGCCGCTCGAAGTCGTTCGCGTGCGGGAAATGCAACCAGGGATGGTCGTTGAGGAAGATGCCGTGGCCGATGACGAGGTCGGGCCCGAGCGCGCCGATCTTGTCGAGCCAGCCGATCGGCGTCTCGCCGGTGCGGCGCAGGATTTCCTGGAACTCGACGATGCTCTGCGCGGCGTGGATCTGGATCGGCTGGCCGCGGTCGCGGGCGGCGGCCAGCGCCTCGAGGATCTGGCCCTCCGTCACCGTGTCGATCTGCGCCGGGCAGAGCAGGCCCGAGATGCGGCCGCTCGGGTGGCGGCCGGCCTCGTCCATCAGGTCGATCGCCTCGCGCAGAAGGCGGTCGCCACGGGCCGGATCGAGGTCGTACTCGACCGAGTGGCCGTTGGTCGTCTTCCAGGGCCCGGAGCGGAACATCGCCCAGAGCACGGCCCGGATGCCGGTCTCGGCATAGTGCTCCGGCCAGTCGGGGGTCGGCTGGCCGAGGTCGCAGATCGTCGTGACGCCGCTCTTCAGAAGCTCCGAGACGGCGACGCGCCGGGCGTGCTTGGCGTAGCCCGGCCCGATGTTGAAGACCGGCATGAACTCGTAGAGCGAGCTCTGGCCGAGCTTGGCGCTGCCGAGCTCCTCGAGCATGCCCTTCCAGCCGGGTTCGTGTCCGGGATGCGAGTGGATGTCGACGAAGCCCGGGATCAGCATCAGCCCGGCGCCGTCGATCTCGCGCGTCACCGGGCCGTCATACCCCTTGCCCGAGGAACTCTGGCCGACGAAGACGACGTCCTTGCCCGCGAAGGCGAGATCGGCGTTCCGCAGGTAGATATGGGAGCCGGCCTCGGCATCCCAGGCGACGATCCAGTCGCAGTTCCGGTAGAGCGTCGCTCCGGCGGGCTCGGTCACGGTCCCCTCCCCTTCTCTCGTCTCTCTTGGTCAGATCGCTTCGCTCAGGCGGCTTCGCCGCCGCGGTCGTAGACGATGGCACCGCCGCGGATGGCGAGGTCGCAGCGCGTGTCGGACAGGATCTCCTCCGGCACGGCGCTCGTCATGTCGCGCGAGAACACCGCGATGTCGGCGGCCAGTCCCGGCACGAGGCGGCCGCGATGCCCCTCGGCCTTGTTCACGTATGCGCCCAGCGCCGTATAGGCGTGCAGCGCCTCGGCGATGGACAGCCGCTCAGGTCCGCCGATGACGGTACCGCGCGAGGTCTTGCGGGTGAGCATCGTGTAGAGGTTCGGAAACGGGTCGATGTCGCAGACCGGCGCGTCGCTGGAGGCCGCCGCCGCGAGGCCGCGGTCGAGCCAGGTCTTCATCGGGTAGGAGGCGGCCGCCCGCTTCTCGCCCAGCACCGAGACGTAGAGGTCGCCGAAATCGTAGATGAAGACCGGCTGCGGCACCGGCTCGACGCCGAGTCGCACCATGCGGTCGATCTGCGCCGGGCTGTTGAAGCCGCAATGCTCGATGCGGTGGCGCCGTGCCGGATCGGGCATGGCGACGAGGGCCTTCTCGAAGGCGTTCAGCGTCTGCTCGATCGCGGCGTCGCCGATCGCGTGAACGGCGAGCTGGTAGCCCTTGGCGTGATAATCCGCGACGAAGGCATCCATCTCGGGGTCGGTCAGCAGCGACAGCCCGACGGTCTCCGGCTCGCCGAGATAGGGCTGCGACATGGCGGCAGTGCGCCCGCCGGCGCTGCCGTCGGTGAAGATCTTGACCGGCCCGACCCGCACCATGTCGTCGCCCGTGCCGGTGATCACGCCGTCGGCGAAAGCCTGCTCGACGATGCCGCCGGGCCCGCCGAGCAGACAGAGGTTCACCCGCACCGGCAGGCGCCCGCTGCGCTGGGCGTTTCGGTAGGCGGCGACCTCGCGGTAGCCCGCCCGCATGCCGACGCCGGCATCCATGACGCTGGTGATGCCATAGGACAGGCACGCCTCGCCCGCCCGCTTGATCGCCGCGACGAGGTCCTCGTCCGTGGGATTGGGCAGCACGGCCTTCAACCGGTCGCGGCCGGTCTCGGCGAGGAGCCCGGTCAGGCGGCCGTTCTGCTGCTCGATCGCGCCGCCCTGCGGCACCGGCGTCGATTCGTCGATGCCGGCGAGCCTGAGCGCCATCGAGTTGGCGATCGTCACGTGCCCGCAGGCGCGCACGAGGGAGACCGGGTGGTCGGGCGCGACGGCGTCGAGCTCCTCGCGGAACGGATGCCGCTTCACGTCGAGCTCGAACTGGTCGTAGCCGCGCGCCAGGATCCAGCGGCCCGGCGGCAGGGCCCGGGCCCGCTCGCGGATCTTGCCGAGGAGCGCATCGAGGGTGCGGGCCGCCGCCGGCGTCACGTCGATGTCCAGCATGCCGAGCCCGTAGGGCAGGAGGTGCATGTGGGCGTCGTAGAGGCCCGGCGTCGCGAGCCGGCCGCGGAGGTCGACGACCCGCGTCCCCGGCCCGATCAGCGGAGCGAGCTCGGCCGCGGTGCCGGTCGCCAGCACCTTGCCGGCCCAGAGCGCGACGGCCTCGGCCATGCCCTCCTCAAGGCCGCAGAAGACGCGGCCGTTGGTCAGGATCGTATCGGCTTTCGGAAGCGCCGCCATCTGTCTCTCTGCCTTCTGTCGGGTCAGGCCGCTGTCGTTTCGGCCGCGATCATGGCGGCGCGCTTCTGCTCGTAGAGCGCCAGCCGGGCCTGCAGCCGCTCGTGGCGGGCGCCCCCACCGAAGCGGGCGAAAGCCGGGATCGTCTCGGCGAAGTGGCACGCCGCTTCGTGCTGAGGACCGATCGTCCGCAAGCCCGGCGCCTCCTCGCGGCAGCGCGCCTGCGCGAAGCCGCAGCGGGTGTGGAAGCGGCAGCCGGCGGGGGGGGTCATCGGGCTCGGCACGTCGCCGCCGAGCGTCGGGCGCGAATGACGCTGGGCAGGGTCCGGCACCGGCGCGGCGGCGAGCAGCGCCTGCGTGTAGGGGTGGCGCGGCTGGGCGTAGAGCACCTTCGCCGGGGCGGTCTCGACGACCTGGCCGAGATACATGACGGCCACCCGGTCGGCCATGTGCTTCACCACCGCCAGTCCGTGCGAGATGAACAGGTAGGCGAGGCCGAACTCCGCCTGCAGGTCCTTCAGCAGGTTCACCACCTGCGCCTGGATCGAGACGTCGAGGGCCGAGACCGGCTCGTCGCAGACGATCAATCGGGGCTTCAGCGCGAGGGCGCGGGCGATGCCGATGCGCTGGCGCTGCCCGCCGGAGAATTCGTGCGGGAAGCGGTCGGCGTGATAGCTCGCGAGGCCGACGAGGCCGAGGAGCTCGCGCACCCGCGCGGCGCGGGAGGCGGCATCGCCGATGCCATGGACCAGCATCGGCTCCGCCAGGATCTCCTCGACGGCCATGCGCGGGTTGAGGCTCGCGAACGGATCCTGGAAGATCACCTGCATCTGCCGGCGCAGGGGCTTCAACGCCGAGCGGCCGTCATGGGTGACGTCGCGGCCGTCGAAGCGGATCGCGCCGGCGCTCGGCTCGATCAGCCGCAGCGCGAGCCGCGCGAGCGTGGACTTGCCGCAGCCGCTCTCGCCCACCACCGCCAGCGTCTCGCCGGCCGCGATGCGCAGCGACACGCCGTCGACCGCCCGCACGGCGCCGACCTGACGGCGCAGGACGAGGCCCCTATGCACCGGGTAGTGCTTGCGGACGTCGTCGAGCTCGAGGAGCGGCACCGTCATCCGTTCGCCTCCACGGGAGCCTTCCAGCAGGCGACGGTGTGGCCCGGCGCGATATCCGCCGGCGGCGGGTAGCCTGAGCGGCACTCCTCCCCGGCGAAGGGGCAGCGCGGGTTGAACCGGCACCCCGCGGGCAGCGCGAAGGGCGGCGGCACGGTGCCGCCGATCACGACGAGCCGGTCGCGCTCGTCCTCCATCCGCGGCATCGAGCCCATCAGCCCGATCGTGTAGGGGTGCTGGGGATCGTCGAAGATCGCGGCGACCGGGGCGCGCTCGACGACGCGGCCGGCATACATCACCGCCACCTCGTCGGCGACCTGGGCGACCACGCCGAGATCGTGCGTGATCAGGATGATCGACATGCCGGTCTCGGCCTGCAACTCGCGCAGGAGGTCGAGGATCTGCGCCTGGATCGTCACGTCGAGAGCCGTCGTCGGCTCGTCGGCGATGAGCAGCGCCGGGCGGCAGGCCAGCGCCATGGCGAGCATCACGCGCTGGCGCATGCCGCCGGAGAGCTGGTGCGGGTACTCGTCGAAGCGCCGTTCGGGCGCCGGGATCCGCACCTGTCGCAGAGCGGCGATCGCCGCCTCCTTGAGCGCCCGGGCGGGCAGCCTCTCGTGTCCCGCCAGGGCCTCGACGATCTGGTAGCCGATCGTGTGGACCGGATTCAGGCTCGTCATCGGCTCCTGGAAGATCATGGCGATGCGGCTGCCGCGCAGGCGCCGAAACTCGCCGGGTGCCAGCCCGACGAGCTCGCGCCCCTCGAGACGGATCGAGCCCCCCGTCACCCGCCCGGGCGCGGGCACGAGCCCCATCAGGGAGAGCGACAGCATGCTCTTGCCGCAGCCGCTCTCGCCGACGATGCCAAGCGTGCGCCCGGGCGGCACCGAGAGCGAGACGCCGTCGACCGGACGGATCGCGCCGCGCGGGGTCGCGAAGGTTGTGACGAGGTCGCGGACCTCGAGGATCGGCGCCAGGTCCGGTGCGGCGGCGCCGCGCGGCGGGGCCGTCGGGTGGTCCGCGCTCAGGGTCGGGCGGGCGGCGGCGAGAGGCAAGGCCGCCCCCCTAGCGCTTCAGGCTCAGGTCGAGGCCCTTGTAGAGGCCGGCGCCGTACAGCCCGTGCGGCCGCACGCCCTCGACGCGGTCGCCCGACACGACCCACATCTGCCGCGTGACGAGCGGGATCCAGACGTTGGCCGCGGTGAGGAGCCGCTGCGTCTCGGCATTCGCCTCCTTACGCTTGGCGGGGTCGGTCGCGGTGGCGGCCGCGTCGATGAGCTGGTCGGTCTTCTCGTCCTTCCAGTTCATGCGGTTCGGCGTCGGCGCCTGCGTGCTCTTGAAGTAGAGGTTCAGCGCCTCGGTCGCGGTCCCGTACGGATAGGACAGCATGAAGGCGTCGAATTCCTGCGTCGCGAGCTTGCCCCAGGCGACGGTCGCGTCCCAGAGCTGGATCCGCATGTCGATGCCGACCTTGCGCAGGTCCGCCTGCATGGCCTCGGAGATGCGCGGGTTCTGGTCGTCCCGGATGCCATAGACCACGAACGTGGCCTTCTGCCCGTCCTTGACGCGGATGCCGTCCGGCCCGGGGGTCCAGCCGGCCTCGTCGAGGACCTTGGCGGCGCCGGCCGGGTCGAAGGCCGGCATCATCGCGGCCGCCTTGGCGTCGTAGTCGAGCACGGTCGGGCTCAGGAGCGAGTGCAGCGGCGTGCCGCGGCCGAAATAGATGGCCTTGACGATCGCATCCTTGTTGACCGCCATGTTGGCGGCGCGGCGGATCGCCGGATCGCTCGAGACCGGCTTGTTGACCCGGAAGGCGAAGAAGACGTCGTAGATGTAGTCTTTCTGCTGCTGCACCTTCAGGCCCGGCACGCGCTGCATCGTGTCGATCGAGAACAGCGGCGGGTAGTAGGTGATGTCGGCCTGGCGCGCCTGCATGGCGGCCATGAGGGTGTTGGCCTCGGGCACCACCTTCCAGATGATCTGGTCGATCTCGGGCTTCGGGTTCTTGTAGATCGGCGGACCCCAATTGTAATGGGGGTTCTTCTTCAGCACGAGGTCCTGGCGCGGCGTCCAGCTGACCCAGCAATACGGCCCGGTGGCGTTGAAGCCCTGGACGCCGAAATTCTGCCCGAGCTTCTCGACCGTGTTCTTGTCGACGACCGAGCCGAAGGACTGCGTGAGCTGGTACAGGAGGTCGCTGAACGGCTCCTGCAGCTCGTAGACGACCGTGTGGTCGTCGGTGGCACGGATGTCCTTCACCTTGCCGGCGCGGCTGGCGACCGGCGAGCGGGTGGCCGGATCGATCCAGCGCTTGAGCGAGTAGACCACGTCCTCGGCGGTCATCGGCCGGCCGTCGCAGAACTTCACGTCCTGGCGCAGGTCGAACGTGTAGGTCCGGCCGTCCGCGGATGCGGTCCAGGACTTCGCCAGCAGCGGCTTCACCGTCTTCATGTCGAAGTCGAGGCTGACCAGCGTGTCGGCCAGCATGAACAGCACCTCGGAGGCCGAGGTCGCGGTCGAGCGCACGGGATCGTAGCGGTCGGCATCGATGACGCGCAGGATGGTCAGCGGCGCCTTCGTCTGGGCAAGCGCCGGGACGAGACCGAGCAGGGAGAGGCCGGCCGCCAGAGCGGTCCGCGCGAGCATCGTCATCAGAAAAAATCCTCTCGAATCGTCAGCGGCGCATCCGGGGGTCGAGGGCGTCGCGCAGGCCGTCGCCGAGCACGTTGAAGGCGAGCACGACGACGAAGATCAGCAGGCTCGGCAGGACCGAGACGTGGGGTGCGAAGAACAGGAAGTTGCGCCCGTCCGACGCCATGGCGCCGAGCTCGGCCGTCGGCGGCTGCGCGCCGAGCCCGATGAAGGACAGGAGCGAGCCGAGCAGGATCACCTGGCCGAAGCGCAGGGTGACGAAGACGAAGATCGGCGACAGGCAGTTGAGCAGGACGTACTTGGTCAGGATGCGAGCATCGCCCATGCCGAGCGCGCGGGCGGCCTCGATGTAATCCTGCTGCAGCACCACGATCGCGGCCCCGCGCACGACCCGTGCCATGAGCGGGATGGTGGCGATCGAGAGCGCGACGAGGACGGCGGTGAGGCCGGGCCCGACGATCGCCGTCAGCGCGAGGCCGAACAAGATCGCTGGGAACGACAGGAGCACGTCCATCAGGCGCATCAGGAGCCCGGAGAGGCGCGGGTAATAGGCCGCCGCGAAGCCGACGAGGCCGCCGAGGCCGCAGCCGATGACGACGGCGACGAGGCTCATCATGAGCGTCATCCGCAGGCCGAACAGCAGGCGGGTGACCATGTCGCGCCCCTGCCCGTCGGTGCCGAGGAGGAAGCCGTCCCCCGGAGCCTTGAGCGTGTTGGCGAGGTCGCCGGCGTAAGGATCGGTCGGTGCGAGCCAGGGCGCGAAGAGCGCCGCCAGCACGAGCAGCACGACGACGACCAGGGCCACCGCGCTCGCAGGCTCGCGCAGGAGGAAGCGCACGACCGAGGGGCGCGCCGTCACCGCGAAGGCGGCGTGCGGGCTCGCCTCGGGCGTGAGCGCGACGGGGTTGCTCATCGGGCCTCCCGGATGCGGGGATCGAGGAAGGCGTAGAGCATGTCGACGACCAGGTTGATCAGGATGAAGCCGGCCGAGAGCACGATGATGGTGCCCTGCGCCATCGGCGCGTCGCTCGACAGGATCGCGCCCACCGCCAGCCGCCCGATGCCGGGCCAGCTGAAGATCGTCTCGACCACCACCGCGCCGCCGAGCAGGAAGCCGATCTGCAGCCCGATCAGGGTGACGACCGGGATCAGCGCGTTGCGCAGGGCGTGCCGCAGCACGACGGCCCGCTCCGTCAGGCCCTTCGCACGGGCGGTGCGGACGTGGTCGGCCCCGAGGACGTCGAGGACGGAGCTGCGCGTCATGCGGGCGACCGGCCCGACGAAGACGCCGCCGAGCGTCACCGCCGGCAGGATCACGCCCTGGATGCCCTCGAGCGTCCAGAGCGGCCCGGTGCGGCCGGTGAAGGGCAGGAGCTGCCAGTGGAAGCCGAGGAGCCAGACGAGACCGAGGCCGAGCAGGAAGACCGGCACCGACACGCCGGCCACCGAGGCCGCCACGACCAGCCGGTCGGGCCAGCGGCCGCGCCAGTAGGCGCCGACCGTGCCGAGCAGGATGCCGAGCGGCACCGACCAGATCAGCGACGCGAGCATCAGTTCGAGCGTCGGCCCGATCGTGTTCCCGAGCTCCTCGATCACCGGCATGTTGTTGATGATCGAGACGCCGAGATCACCCCGCAGCAGGCGCCCGAGATAGATCAGGAACTGGATCCAGAGCGGCTGGTCGAGGCCGAGATCGCGCCGGATCGCCTCGATGACGTCCTGCGTCGCCGTCGGTCCGGCCCGGACCACCGCCGGATCGTTGGGCACGACCTGCATCAAGAGGAAGCCGACGAGCAGCACGCCGAGCAGGACGGGAACGGCGAGGAGCAGCCGTTGCACGACGTTGCGGAGCATCGGCGCCTAGCCTCGCCGTGCCCGGGCCGGCCGGCGCCGGCTGCTCCGAGGCGCCGCAGGACCTCCTTCGGCCCGCATGCCGATCGCTGCCGTTTCGTCCTCAAGCCCTGTCAAATGAGCCCTCCCGCGAGTGGCCTAATCCGTCGAGGAACCTGCAAGGTCTAGGCCAGGATAACAGCGAACGGCCCCGTTACAAGCCGTTCGTCGCGCAGAACGCTCCATTCGTATCGCCAGGAGATACACCCGCGCTTGAGCATGCCAGTCCCTGCTCCCGCCGCCGATCGACGACGTGAGCACGGGCCATCTCGACCCGCGAGGCACGGTGCAGTGCAGCCGCCGATCCATCAGTCGCGTCCGATCAGTGTGTCATCTAAGACCCGCTTCATAGGCTCTCTGACACGGCGCATGACGAGGACCACGGCGGCGGCGAGGACGAGGACGGCGAGCGCGGAGGATGCGGTCGCCTCGTGATCGCGTGCCAGCCTGCGGCAGCGGCCGATCCAGCCCAGGGATGCGCGCGACCACCCAGCGTCTCGGCTGCACCGCATAGCCCCTCCGCCCCTCCTCGGGCTCGGCGATCTCGACGGTGGCCGTGCCGATCCGCTCGCCCCGGGTAGGCGCGGTCGGCAAAGCAGGGGGCGAGGCACGCGGGAGGGCAACGCCGCCATGGCTGTCATGCAGGTCAGGCGGCGAGATCGCGGCCATCAGCAGGCGGCCGTCGGTATCGGTCAGGGCATGGTGCTTGCGGCCGACGACGCGCGTGGCGGGATCGTAGCCGCGCTCACCCACGACCCCGACGCCCGTCGCTCACGCAACCGCTAAGCTCGCGGCCCCGTTCTGGAACGGGGCCCAAGCGGACGAAACGTTGGCCTGCCGATGCAAGTCTCTTAGATCCCGCCCGCGAGGTAGCCTCCATCAACGTTCAACACCGTCCCCGTGGTGAAGCTCGCGGCCGGAGACGCCAGGTAGAGGGCCGCTCCGACAAGTTCCTGCAATTCGCCGAAGCGGCCGGCGGGCGAGCGTGTCAGCGCCGCGTCCTTGCGCGCCTGAGGCATCTTCTCCCGGTTCAGCTCGGTCATGAAGAAGCCGGGCGAGATCGCGTTGACCCGCACGCCATGGGGCGCCCATTCGGCGGCGAGTGAGGCGGTGAGCCCGATGATGCCATGCTTGGCGACCGCGTAGGGGCAGGCATTCGGCCAGCCGCGATGCGCCGCGAGCGAGGCGACATTGAGGATCGTTCCGGAGCCCCGCGCCACCATCGCCCGCCCGAAGGCCTGGCAGGCGTGAAACACGCTGGTGAGGTTCGTGGCGATCACCTGCGCGAACTCGTCCGGCGTGAAGTCGAGGGCGGGCTTGATGATCGTCATGCCCTGGCAGTTCATCAGCACGTCGACGGTGCCGAGATCCGCCAGCACCCCCTCGGCCAACGCCTGCACGGCGCCCGGATCCGTCACGTCGGCCTCGTAGGCGCGCGCCGCGGGGCAGACGGCTTCGAGGCGCGCCAGGGCCGCCCGGAGCTTGCCCGGACGGCGTGCCGCGATGGCGACCCGGGCGCCCTCGCGCGCGAAGCCGTGGGCGACGGCCTCGCCGATGCCGCTGGAGCCGCCAATCACCAGGGCCGTCATCCCGGAGAGCGACAGGGAGGTCGAGCCGACGGGGAGCATGGGATCAATCCTTGATTGCGGAACCGGCGAAGCCCTGCACGAGGTAGCGCTGCAGGAGGACGTAGAGGCACGAGGGGATCGCGGTCGCGACCAGGGTGGCCGCCATGATCTGCGCCCACTCCACCCGGAACTGGCCGAACATCTTGAGCACGCCGAGGGTCATCGGCTGCCGGGCCTGGTCCTGGATCAGGCACAAGGCCCACAGCACGTCGCCCCAGGCGAGCAGGAACGCGAAGGTCACGGTCGCCACGAGACCCGGCATCACGTTCGGCAGGATGACCTTCGTGAGCACCTGCAACCGCGAGGCGCCGTCGAGCATCGCCGCCTGGTCGATCTCGGGCGGGATCGTGTCGATGTAGCCCTTCAGCATCCAGACGCTGAACGGGAGCGTGATCGTCGAGAGCGCGAGGACGAGGCCGAGCCGCGTGTCGTAGAGGCCCGCGCGGCTCAGGAGCTCGAAGTAGGGTCCCACCAGGAGAACGCCCGGCAGCATCTGGCTGGTGAGGAGAATGGCCATCAGGGCGAGCTTGCCCCGGAAGGCGAAGCGCGAGAAGCCGTAGGCCGCGAACACTCCGACGAGCGACGAGATCAGGGCCGTGCCCGAGGAGGTGATCAGGCTGTTCAGGAAGTAGACCGGGAAGCCCTCCTGCTGCCAGATCTTGGCGTAGGCCTCCACCGTGGCCTGCCGCGGCCAGAGCGTCGCCGGGAAGTCGATCACCTCGAGCGGCGGCTTCAGCGACGACGAGACCACCCAGTAGAAGGGAGCGAGGTTGTAGAGGAGCATCAGCCCCAGGATCAGGGCCACGAAGGGCCGCCGCGGGCGGGTCATCGTCAGGCGTTCCTCGACATCGTCACCCGCAGGTACGGGATCGCGACGATCAGCATCGTCACCGCCAGCACGACGGCCATGGCCGAGGCGTAGGCCGGGTTGAAGAATTCGAAGTACTGGCGGAAGGTCAGTGTGGAGACGAGCTGCGTCGCGTCGCCCGGCCCGCCGCCGGTCATGCCGTAGACGGTGCCGAACAGCCGCGCCTCCCAGATCACGTCGAGCACCAGGGCGACGATGACCATGTTGCGCAAGGCCGGCAGCGTCACGTAGCGGAAGGATTGCCACGCCCCGGCCCCGTCGATCGCCGCCGCCTCGTAGAGGTGGGCCGGAATGGCCTGAAGGCCGGCCAGCAGGATCAGCATGACGAACGGATAGCCGCGCCAGACCTCGGCGGTGACGACGCCGAAGAAGGCGAGCGACGGCGAGCCCAGCCAGTCCACCGGCTGGTCGACGGCGCCGAGCCGCAGCAGGATCGCGTTCGCCATCCCCGGCAGGGTGTCGAAGACGAAGCGCCAGATGATGCCGCTGATCACGTCCGGCACGGTCCAGGGCAGGATCGCCGCGACCCGGAACAGCCACTTCGCCGGCAGGTCCGCGTTCAGCGCCAGGGCGACCGCGAGCCCGATGGTGAGGTGGAGCGACACGACGAGCCCGACATAGAGCGCGGTCGTTGACAGCGTCGTGGCGAACTGGGGATCGGTCGCGAGCTGCCTGTAGGCGTCGAGGGAAAAGCCCGGCTCGCGCACCCACACCAGGTTGAAGCTCTGGAGCACCGCCGTCACGGCCGGGAGGCCGAGGACCGCGAGCAGCAGCAGGATCGCCGGCCCGACGAAGAGGAAGGGGAGCCAGCGCTCCCGGCGGTCGGCGCCGGGGGCGTCCTCGCCCGATGATGGCCGCATCGCGCGCCTCAGGTCTTGCGCTGCAGGATCGTCTCGACCTGCCGGTGCGCGTCGGCGAGGGCCTGGTCCGGCGTCTTCGTCCGCGTGACGGCGGCGTGCAGGCTCTGACGGAAGGTCTCGTTGATCTCCGGCCATTGCGGGATCAGCGGCATGAAGGCGGCGTGGTCGAGCTCCTGCGTCATCAGCCGGGCCGAGGCGCTCTCCTGGATCCTCGGGAACTCCGCGTTGATCGCGCGCCGGGGCGACAGGAGGTTGTTGTCGAGGTACCACTTCTCCGCGCGCTGCCGGTCGGTGAGGAAGCGCACCAGCCGCCAGGCCGCCTCGGCGTTCGGCGTCTTCGGGTTGATGTGCAGGGACTTCATGTTGAGCGTGGTGCGGATGTGGTTCGCGCCCGCCTGCTTCATCGGCACCGGGGCGACCTGGAGGGTGTTCCAGGCGTCGAGGTCCTTGTTCATCTCGGCGGTGATCGGGTAGGCCCAGGCGGCCTCGAAGGCCATGCCGATCCGCCGCGTCGCCAGGAACTGGCGGGCCGCGTTCGCGTCGACCTGCAGCACCCCGGGCGGCATCACCTTGTCGTCGTTGATGAGCCCGACCACGTAGCCGAACGCCTCGCGCGCCGCCGGCTCGTCGAGGCGAGAGCGGGTGTAGTCGGGGCTGAGGATGTCCCCGCCGAAGCCGCGCAGGACCACGGGGAAGCGCAGGTCGAAGCCGCCCTGGCCGAGCACCATCGTGGTGCCCCAGCGGTCGACCGGGCCTCCGGGCTTGCTCGGCCCCGTCAGCCGCTTCGCGGCGTCGCGGAACGCCTCCCAGGTTCCCGGCGCATTCGCGACCCCGACGCTCTCCAGCATCGGCTTGTTGTAGAACAGGACGATCGGCACGTAGGTCTGCGGCGCGCCGAACACGCCGCCCTTCTCGCCCACCACCTTGATCGTCGGCTCGTAGAACTGGCTCGCCCAGGCGGCCGCGCCCCCCTCCTTCTCGAGGAACGGGGTCAGGTCCAGGAGCCAGCCCTCGCGGATGAACTGCTTGACCGGGTTGGAGTCGAGGGCGAACACGTCGGGCCCGCGGCCGCCGCGGAAGGCCGTGGCGTAGCGCACGTCGCGCTGGCCGTAGGCCACCGGCTCGGGCCGGATCTTCACGTCCGGGTTCTCGCTCTCAAACCGGGCGAAGGCCTCGGCGAGGGACCGGCCCCAGACCGGCTCCGCAAGGTGCCAGTCGGAATAGGTCAGCGTGACCGGAGCGGCCGCCCGCGCGACGACCGGCGCCGCCAGCGCACCGGCTGCGACGCCGAGCGCGTGCCGGCGTGTCAGCGTCCGTGGGTGTCTCATCGCGTCCTCCCTGGACTTGTCGCGCTGGACGCCCGATCGAACGCCGCAGCCGCTGCGCGCCCGGCTTCTTTGGCCGGTGCATACATTGTCCATTCGCATCTCAGCAGAGCGCGCCGGCGCTGACAAGCACTAACACGCCGGTGCGAGGCGTCGCGGGGACCGGATCATCCGGCGGCCGGGCGAGGATCGGGCATCCGCAGCGCGTATTGGCCGGCGAGGGTGGCGAGGGCGGCCAGCGTCGTCGGATCGACCGGGACGCCGTCACGGTCCCGCCGCTCGGCCTCGGCCCATTCGCGGTCGCCGGGCGCCATGACTGGACCGCCCGCGACCGGCGAGCCGCGCAGGGCCGCGAGGTAGCGCACCATTCCGGCGCGGAACACGCCCGGATCGACGAAGGCGGCGGGCCGCAGGGCGAGCACGAAGGCGCCCATCTCCCGCGGCCGCGTGAAGTCCGGGCCGGCCATCGGGGCGATCTCGTGGCTCAGGCGCATGCCGGACAGAGCCGCGCTGAGGATCTCGGCGAGGCCCGCGAGGCCGGCGCCCTTGAAGCCGAAGGCGGCGCCGAGGGGAGCGAGCATCTCGGCCCGCTCCGCATCCGTCGTGTCGCGCCCCTCGGCGTCCGATGCGGTGGCGGCCGGGAGCGCCGTTCCGAGGCTGCGGTAGAGCAGCACGCGATTGTACGGGATCGCACTCGTCGCCATGTCGAGGAGCCACGGGCGACCGCCCTCGACCGGGACCGCGACGGCGAGCGGATTGGTGCCGTGGAACCGCTCCGCGCCGTCATGCAGGCGCACGACGCTGTCCGAGTTGCAGGTCGCGAAACCGATGCAGCCCGCCTCCGCGGCGGCGAGGGCGAAGGCGCCCGCCGCTCCGAAATGCGACGAGTTGCGGATGGTCACGGCGCCGATGCCGTGCCGGCCCGCGAGTTCGGCGGCCCGCGCCATCGCCGCGTAGGTGGCGCGCGCGCCCTGCGCGTGGTCGGCGTCGAGCCGCGCCACGGCCCCGTCCTCCTCGAAGCGCAGGCGCGGGCGGCCGTTCACCCGGCCGCCCGCGATCGCGGCCGCGTAGTGCGGCAGGAGCCGGATGCCATGGCTGTCGACGCCGAGGAGCGAGGCGTGAGCCATCGCCCGCGTGGCGGCGGCGGCGCTCTCCTCATCGGCGCCGGCCGCCGCCAGCACGGCCTGCGCGAAGGCCGCCAGATCCGGCATGGCGAAGAGCGGGGCGGCGGGTGCCCCGGGAACTGGCTCCCCGCTCATCGCCGCTCTCCCCCACCCGAGGCCGGGTGGCCTCCCGCAACGGGGCAGCCCGCAAGACGACCGACCATCCGACCCTCCCAATCAATGTCCAGTGCATACATTCAACATCGCCATCACACCGCACCGAGGGGTTCTTGGCAATCCTCCCCGGGCCGGCGAAGCTGGACGGAGGGGGCCAGGCGCGGGAGCACGCCCATCACTGCGAACGACGATGCCCGGCGGCGTGACGCCCCGGGTGCGGGCGGGGGAGCCGCGCGGCTCCACAGCCAAGCCTTCGACGTCCTGGCGGAGCGCGTCCGCACGGGCCGGCTCCCGGCCGGCACACGCCTGCTCGAGTCGCGCGTCGCCGCCGAGTTCGGGGTCAGCCGCGCCCCGGTGCGCCAGGCGCTGGCCGCCCTCGCCGAGACCGGTCTCGTCTCCCGCGGCGAGGGCCGCGGCTACGTCGTCCGCGCCGTCGAGGCCGGGTCGGGTTCCGCGCCCGCCGCGCCGCCGCCCGTCCGGCTCTCCTCGACGGCGAGCTGGGAGCGGATCTACGGCGAGGTCGAGCTGAACATCGTCTCGCGCACGGCGCTGTGTGGATGGCGGGTGGTCGAGGCCGACCTCGCCAAGCACCATGGCGTCAGCCGCACCGTCGCCCGCGAAGTGGTCGCGCGCCTCCACCAGCGCGGCGTGATCCGCAGGGACGAGCGGTCGCGCTGGTACGCCCCGGGCCTGACGCCGGGCTACGTCGCCGAGCTCTACGAGTTGCGCTGGACACTCGAGCCGCTCGCGCTCGCCAAGGCGGCGCCCCTGGTGCCGCGCGACGTCGTGGCCGGTGCCCGGAACCGGATCGAGGCGGCGGTCGCGCAGGCCGACGCGCTGGACGGCCCCGCCCTCGACGCCCTCGAGGCGGACCTGCACGGCGACATCCTGGGCTACTGTCCGCAGCGCGCGCTCCTCGACGCCGTCCGCCTCTACCAGTCGCTCTTGGTGGCCCACAGCTTCCTCTATCGCTGGAACCCGGCGCCCTACCCGACCGAACCGTTCCTGCCGGAGCACCGGCAGATCCTGCGCGCCCTCGACGCGGGCGACACCGCCCACGCGGCTGTCGCGCTCGAGGCTCATCTGCGCGCCTCGCTGGGGCGCGCGAATGCACGGCTCCAGGCGGTCAAGTGCGGATCGCGGCCGGAGCCCCTCCCGTACCTCAAGCCACTTCCGGGATGACATCTCCCGGGAGCGGTGTGCCCGGGGCTTCGATCAGGCCTGAATAGGGAGGGTTCCGGTTTTGCAAGCCCCCCGGCAGAGGAGCGAAACTCTGAGGAGGAACAAGTACGACGAAGACGAGATCGCTATCACGCGCGAGCGGAACGTGGAGGTGACAGAGTTGGTGGGCAGTGCCGCTCCGGGACTGGCCGACACTCGTCGTGGCACAAGGCCATGGTTGCGATGTCACGCCCGAACTCGCGCAGGTGCGGAACCAGCGCCCCCTCGGCTTGCAGGTCGAGAAATTGCGCTTGAGCAAGTTGCACCGTCGACCGCCCTCGACTCTTATCGAGCAATCGGAAATGACGCAGCCCGGTTCAACGTTTTCCGGTATGTAATACCCGGCCATGTGAAGGATCGTCTCTTTCGTCAGCACGTCATGACGTCGTGCCGGACGCTCGCGGCGATTCCCGCGGCCGCGAATGCCGTAAATTCCACGCCCGGCCAAATCCTGCGGCTCACAGGATGCCCCAGGCCCGATAGCGTTCTCGCCCCGTGAGCTCGCGCAGCCCAAGGTCTGCCACGAGGGTTTGGGCGGCGCGCGGCGTCACGCCGAGTTCGTCCGCGATCGTTCCTGCGGAGACGAGAGCCCGGGCGAGCACGAGGTCGACCAGGCGCGGCAGGCTGGAACTCTCCCGCCTGCCCCTCACCTTCAGCAGCAAGGCGTCCCGCGCCACCATCCAGCGGTCGTGATCCCGCATCCCCTGCTCGGCACCCGCGGTGATAGCGCCGAGTACGGCGAGCCAGCGGGACTGCGGATCGCGCACGAGCCGGCGGTCGCAGGGCACGCGGCGCGCGGCGCTGGCGAGGGCGGGCAGATGGTGGCGCGCCTTGCCCCGGGCACGCAGGAGATCGGCTGCAAGCAGCGATCCGAGCCAGGCGCGATGCTGGAGCGGCTCGAGGGTGGTCCAGGCATCGTAGGCGATGGTGGCGGCGAGGACCGGCGGCAGAGTGCGGGTGTCGGCGACGACGTCGCGCCATGCAGCGAGACGGCCGGTCTCGCCCCAAGCCGGATCGTAGGAGAAGCGATTTTTCTCTCGCCGCCCCGGTGTCGGCGAGAACGCGGCTGGAGCGAGCGATCAGGGCGTCGATGCCGGCGAGTTCGGCTGAGAAAACCTCGTCGACGTCCGCGAGATCCTCCTCCCCGTCCGCGGCGTCGACGGGCGGCCCGGCTGGCGACGGCACCCCTTCCTGGTCTCCTGCACCATCCGGATCCTCGACGAGGGTGGGGAGACCAGCCGGGCTGGCGGCGGAGAGCTTCAATTCCAGCTTCGCCACCAACCTGTCGGCCGAACTCGGTGCCAACTGGCTGGTGCGGTACATGGACGGCCAACTCGCGCGCCAGCCGACGCGGGCGCAGATGGAGGCGGAGATCGCCCGCATGCGGACGTGGCGGCAGACGGAGCGTCCCTCCGCGAAGGGCTATGGCGGCCTGTGCATCGCGCGGTACCACAATCGCCACTTCGCCAGCCTGCTGGCCGATATCGGCGTGCCGACCCGCGAGGCGAACCCCATCACGGCGTTGTTCGCGCCCCTCCGGCCGCCGGTCTACGCCGATCTGCTCGCCCGCGCCCCCGCCTACCAGGCCAGCGAGGTCGCCAAGCCCGGCCTGACGCTCGGCCTGCGGGCCGTCGGGACGCCGCACGCGGCCTGAGACGGCCCGCCGGACCGGCCGCCGCGCGCCTCGGGTCGCGGCGCCCGGACCGTCGACGAGGAGGGACCGGCGGGCGGCCGGTCAGCGCCGGCGTTGGCGCAACGTCTGGGACGGGGCCTCGCCGAAGCGGTCGCGATAGGCCGCCGCGGCGCGCCCGAGATGGCCGAGCCCGACGCTAAGGGCGAGGTCGCCCACCTTCGCCTCCGGGTCGGAGGCGAGGATCAGGGCGCGCCACCGGTCGAGGCGCTGGGCCAGGATGAAGTCGGAGATCGTGCTGTCGCGGAACTGGCGGAAGCCTTCTTGAAGCGAGCGCATGCTGCTCCCGGCCTTCTCGGCGAGATGCGGCAGGCTCAAGACGGAATCCAGATGCGCCCGGATGTACTCCTCGGCCCGGCGGACATGCGCCGGTGCCACCGAGACGCGCTGTGACGACGTCAGGGCTCCCCCTCCCCCGCCCCGCTCGAGCATGTGCCCGACGATGAGCGTGACGAAGGCGGAGGCGAGCTCCCGCTCGACTGGGCCGGGGGCCGGGGGCCGACCGTCGCCGGCTCTCGGCGAGGTGCTGGAGCAGCCGGGCCTGAGACAGGATCGCGGCGCCGCGGGGCTGCGCGAGATCGATGGCCGGATCGAAGTCGAACGGGCGCGGGATCCGGTCGAGCACCCGGACGACGTGCTCCTCCAGCAATCCTCGCGGCACCAGGACGATGAGCTTCTCGCAACCCGTCTCCCACACCATGCGGGTCGGGCAGGCCGTCGAGAGCAGGGTGGCGCGGTCGACGTCGGCGAGGACCTCATGCGGGCCGGTGCGCACCAGCGCCGAACCCGCGAGCGGGATCTGGAGCAGGAAGAAGCGGTCGAGGCAGCCGGGATCGATCTCGACCCGCGTGCCGTAGGAGACGAAGTTGATCGTCAGGCCGCCGAAGGCCGCGGAATGGTGCCGCGCCTCGAACCGCGAGGCGCCGCCGGGTCCGGAGAGGATCAGGCCGTGCGGGCAGAAGATCCGCCCGATCTGCTCGCGCGCCAGGTCGGGATCCCGCGTGGCCACGAGGGCGTAGCGCGCCAGCGGCGGGGCGGGTCCCACGGGAGGGTGCGGATCGGATGGCTGCTCGTCGTCCATGGCCCAACCGGTCGTCCAGGCCCGAGACGTGGAGAATGCCTGTGGCGGCAAAACCTGCACAAGGCCCGATCGCTGCCGGCACTCCGTTTCCTGCGCAAAGTGGATAACGCAAACGTTTGGCGGATAGCCCGAGACCGCACAAGGCTTGAGTATTCGACAGCATAGGCGCAGAACAAACCGCGCCACTATGGTCAAAAAATCAGCACAGCGAGGAAATGATGAGCGAAAATGGACCGCTCCCTGCACGTATCACAAGGGCAGGCGAGGGCATCGACGGAACGGTCTGGAACATCCTCGGCCATACCTACTACTTGAAGGCGAACTGCGACAGCGCCTTCTCCTTCGAGACTTACGACCCGCCGGGAACCTTCGTGCCGCCGCACGTCCACCCGACGCAGGACGAGTTCATCTACGTCCTGGAAGGGACCTTCGATCTCTACCTCGACGGGGAATGGCTCAAGGCCAGGGCCGGCGACCTGGTCTGCATGCCGATGGGTGTGGTCTCGACCCAGGCCGGACAGGCCCTGCACGCGAACTTCGCCAGCGAATACAGCGTGACGAAGGAGCTGAAGCTCGGCGTCAACGGGTACTGGCTGCAGCAGATCAGCGACACCCTTGCCAACGGCGTCGCGGTGCCCGGCCGGCGCGAGCGCGTCTTCGCCCTCGGTCCGGGGGCGCTGCTGGCGCTGAACAAGGACAATTTCCTGTTCTTCAACGCCTATCACGAGTTCGGCGCGCAGAGCCGTCCGGAAGGCCAGCGCTACACGGTGCGCTGGGTCGGGCATTTCGATTGACCCGCAGGACGGGGCTTCCCGGCCCGTCTCGCGCCCGGTGGGCTCGGCGACGGACTGCGAGCCGCCCGGACGTCTGTCCAACGGATCTCCCCTCCCCTCTCCTCCGAGAAGCGGCAACGCTGGTCGTTGAGGAGCATCACCTCCGAGACCCGGCCGAGCGCGAGAGCGCGCTGCTGCCGGTCACCTTCGCGTCGGGAGGGCGGCGCCGGGCCGAAGTGGCGGGATGGCGGACCTGCTGCGCGATCCCGACCGCCCTCGTCGCTCGCCGTGGCAGCCTCGGCGCAGCGGGAGTTTGGTCGGGTGCACCCGGTCTGAGGCTGCGGCCGAGGCACGGGTCCAGATCAGCCTGCGAGCGTCTCGCGTCGCACCACGTCCCGATCTTCGGCCAATGCCGCTGGGTTGGCCGCTCTCCTCCCGAGCGCCCCCGTCGTTGCGGCATCGGCGGTCGAGGTGGCCACGAGGTTCTGGCGTTGTACGACACTCAATGAGCGAGGTCCTGGCAGGAACGGGAGGGCGCGCGAAGCGGTCGGCATCGCGCTCCAGGCCCGCACCATCGAGGACGAGATCCGCGCCTGACGACGTCCTACGCGCGGCTCGCGATCCGCGAGCCATGTGACAGCACCCGGCTCAGGCTGGCGGCGGCCTTCTCCAGGCTGGCGATGCGAACCGGAAGATCGTCGTTGAACACGCGCTGGACCGGCCCGGTCAGGCCGACGCTGTAGAGGATCGATCCGTCGTCGAGCCGCACCGGAAAGCCGAGGGCCCCGAGTCCCTCGTCGATCTCCGAGATGCAGGTGGCGTAGCCCTTCGTGCGGACCTCGGCGTACTCATCCAGGATCGTGTCGCGCGTCGTCCGGGTCTGGGTCGTCAGAGCGATGAGATCACGCTCCAACGCCTTCTCGATCAGAGCCGGCTCCTGGAAAGCCAGGATGGCCTTCGCGGTGGCCGCGGCGTGCGGCGGCATCTCTAGGCCGGGCTGGACGTAGCTCCGCCACTGCACCTCCGGCGAGACGCTGAAGACGACTCGCACCCCGTGCCCGACGAGGCGCGTCAGGTAGCAGGTTTCGCCTCTCTCCGCCGTGAGCGCCTCGAGGGCCGGACGCGCCAGCGCGATGATCCAGGAATCCTCGGCCGACATGTGCAGCAGCCGGACCAGCCGGGTGCCGAGGCTGTAGGTCCGATGTCGGCCTCCGCCCTCGACGAGCCCGGCCCGCAGGAGGCCTGCTAGGAGCCGGTGGGCGCTGGTCTTCGGCATGTCGAGCAGCGTGCAGACGTCGCTCATCGTGATCGCGCCGGGAAAGCTCGCGACCAGTTCGAGAACCGTCATGTAGCGATCGAGCGGCCCAGCCCCCTGTCCCTCCTCGCCGCCGGTCTCGGCTGCGCGCCCCGCCCCGGTCGGTGAAGCTGAATCGGGCACAATGCCTACCGTTTGTCGCGAAATGCCCGCCGAAGCGCGGTTGACAATCCCCCGTGCCATCGTACCCTCAAAACCGGAATACGGAACTAATTCCCGTTTATCGGAACTTATAGGCCGAATTCTCGGCCTTGTGAAGCGCCCGGAGGTCGAAACATGGCTCGGACACGCAGGACCACGCTCGCTCTCGCGGCCGCCGCGTTGCTGGCCGCCGGGGCGGCTAGGGCGGCCGAGGAGCCGATCGCCGTCGGCGCGACCGTGCCGACCACGGGACCTCTCTCCCTCACGGGCAAGCTCTATTTCAACACGCTGACGATGGCGGCGGAGGACATCAACAAGGCCGGCGGGATCAAGGGGCGCCCGATCAGGCTCGTGATCGAGGATGCGGGCGCGTCGAACAGCACCGCCGTGTCGGCCTTCGTGAAGCTCGCGCAGGAGACGAAGCCGCCGTTCGCCTTCCTGACGAGCTACTCGACCCAGAACCTCGCCGTCGCCCCGGAGGTCGCCAAGGCGGCGATCCCGGTGATGTATGCCGGCGGCGCCGACGCGGTCGCCGAGAACGGCAATCCGTGGATGTTCCGCATCCGGCCGACCGACAGCCTGGCGGCCCAGGCGATGGTCCGGTTCATGACGAGGCTGTGTGAAAACGCCCCGATCTGCTAAGCTTGCACCGATCTGAGGAGGTC
>NZ_BPQJ01000047.1 GCF_022179185.1 Methylobacterium frigidaeris
CGTCGTGGTGCTGGACGGGGCAGGCTGGCACATCGCCAAGGATCTGCGCGTGCCCAACACCGTGACGCTGGTGCGGCTGCCCGCCTATAGCCCTGAGCTTAATCCGGTCGAACGGATCTGGCTGTACCTGCGCGAGCGCTTCCTCTCGGCACACGTGTTCCCCGACTACGAGGCGATCGTTGAGGCCTGCTGTACTGCCTGGAACGCACTCACCGCTGAGCCAGAGCGCGTCCGCTCCATCGCCAACTTCCCATACATCGCACGCGTCAATGCTTAAGCGCCGCGGTATAACGGAACGTCGAGCGCCGGTAGAGCGCGAGGAAGCCGCTGTGGCCGAGCGGGCTGCGCTCCGCGGTGTCGTAGGAGACGAGCGCCCGCCCGTCGTAGACGCTCACCATCGAGAGATGGAACGGCACGATCCGCAGGAGCGCATCGAAGAAGAGGGCGGGAAAGTCCGGCGACCCGAGGCCGTCGATCATGCCCGCCACGGCGGCGTCGGCCGCGGCGGCGACCTGAAGGGCGGCCGCGCCCGTCCCAGGCGTGCGTCGGGACTGCGGACTGGGCGAGATCCTCGGTCGGGGCTCCTTGCGGCGAACTCTCGATGCGGCGCTTCGCGTCCGAGGCGGACCGTGAGCAAGGTCCGTGCCCCCCCTCCTGCCGCCGCAGGGCGCGAGAGCCGGAGGGGAGGGGGCCTCACACCCGCTCGAGGATGGTCGCGATGCCCTGGCCGACGCCGATGCACATCGTGCAGAGCGCGTAGCGCCCGCCGGTCTCCTCGAGCTGGTTGATGGCGGTGGCGACGAGCCGGGCCCCCGACATGCCGAGCGGATGGCCGAGCGCGATCGCGCCGCCGTAGCGGTTGACGTGCTCCGCATCGTCCGGGAGGCCGAGGTCGCGTAGGACCGCGAGGGCCTGCGAGGCGTAGGCCTCGTTGAGCTCGATGACGTCCATGTCGGACAAGGACAGGCCGGCCAGCGCGAGCGCCTTGCGCGTGGCCGGGGCCGGGCCCATCCCCATGATGCGCGGGGGCACGCCCGCCGTCGCCGTGGCGACTATCCGGGCCCGGGGCATCAGGTCGCTCCGACGCGCGGCGGACTCGGAGGCAAGGATGAGGGCGCAGGCGCCGTCGTTGATCCCCGAGGCGTTCCCAGCCGTGATGGTGCCGTCGGGACGCACGATGGGCTTGAGCCGGGCGAGCGCCTCGCGCGTCGTGTCGGGACGCAGGTGCTCGTCGACCTCGACCCGCTTCGCCTCGCCTTTCGGCTGCGGCACCTCGACCGCGACAATCTCGCGGGCGAACCGGCCCTCTGCCCGCGCCCGTCCGGCCCGCTCCTGGCTGCGCTGCGCGAAGGCGTCCTGGTCGGAGCGGGAGATCCGGTAATCGTCCGCCACGTTCTCCGCCGTCTCGGGCATCGGATCTACGCCGTGCAGCACCCGCATGCGCGGATTGACGAAGCGCCAGCCGATCGTGGTGTCGGTCAGCGTGGCATTGCGGGAGAACGCCGTCTCCGCCTTGCCCATCACGAAGGGCGCCCGCGACATGCTCTCGACGCCGCCGGCGACCATCAGTGCGGCCTCGCCGGACTTGATCGCCCGCGCCGCGGTGCCGACCGCGTCGAGTCCCGAGCCGCAGAGCCGGTTGATGGTGGAGCCGGTCACAGCCACCGGCAGCCCGGCGAGGAGCGCGGCCATGCGGGCGACGTTGCGGTTGTCCTCGCCGGCCTGGTTGGCGCAGCCGAGGATCACGTCGTCGAGCACCTCCCAGTCGACGCCGCGGTTGCGGGCGGCGAGGGCGGTGATCGGGACCGCCGCGAGGTCGTCGGCCCGCACCCCGGCGAGGGAGCCGCCGTAGCGCCCGATCGGCGTGCGCACGGCATCACACACGAAAGCGTCGGTCATGGTCTATCCGGTTCCTGGAGGTGGTGCCGGCCGTCAGCGGGCGGGCTCGGGGTGGAGGCTGCGACCGGTGGCGACGCGCCGGCGCAGGAGGAGGGAGGGCCGGTAGCGGTCGTCGCCGGTTGCAGCCTGGAGCGCGTCGAGCACGGCGAGGATCCGTCCCGGCCCGACCGCGTCGGCCCAGGCGAGGGGACCGCGCGGATAGTTGACTCCGAAGGTCATGGCGCGGTCGATGTCGTCGGCAGAGGCGACGCCCTGGAGCACCGCCTCGGCGGCCTCGTTCGCCAGCATCGCGACGGTGCGGAGCACTGCGAGGCCGGGTGCGTCGTCGAGGAGCGAGACGGCGGTGCCGAGGCTGCGAAAAAGGCCCGCCGCCGCGGCGCCGGCCCCGTCCGGCGCCTGATCGGCGACCGCGACCGCAATCCGGGGAGCCGCGCGGTAGTCGAGGGACAGGTCGAACACGACGAGGTCGGCGGGGGCACCGGCGGCGACCCGCGCGGTGGCGCTGCGCCCGTCGCTGAGCGCGAGACTCGCGCCCTCCAGGCGCAGGAGACCCTCGCCCCCACGCCGCGTCAACGCGACGCCGGCTTCCGCGAGCGCCGCCGCCAGGGGCTCGGCCGGACCGAGATCGCCTTCGACGACGACGGCGCGGGGCACCGGACCGGGTGCGAGCGTGCCCGGCGCCGGCCGCGCCGCCTCCGGGCCGTAGGCGTAGAATCCGCGGCCCGACTTGCGCCCGAGCCAGCCCGCGGCGACGAACTCCTGCTGGACCAGCGAGGGGCGGAACCGCGGGTCGCCGGAATAGGCCTCGAACACCGACTTCGTCACGGCGGCGTTCACGTCGTGGCCGATGAGGTCCATCAGCTCGAACGGGCCCATGCGGAAGCCGCCGGCCTCGCGCATCACGGCGTCGAGGGTGGCCGCGTCCGCCGCGCCCTCCTCGAGCAGCCGCAGCCCCTCGGCGTAGAACGGACGAGCGACGCGATTGACGATGAAACCCGGCGTCGAGCGGGCGCGCACCGGCTGCTTGCCCCAGTCCCGCGCCGTCGCCACCAGGGTGTCGAGCACCGAAGGGTCAGAGGCCAGCCCGGCGACCACCTCGACCAGCGCCATCAGCGGCGCGGGGTTGAAGAAGTGCAGGCCGGCGACCCGGTCCGGGCGCCGCAACCCGGCGGCGATCGCCGTCACCGACAGGGAAGAGGTGTTGGTGGCCAGTATCGCCTCCGGGGCGACCACCTCCTCGAGGGCGGCGAACACCCGGCGCTTGATCTCGAGGTTCTCGACGATCGCCTCGACCACGAGCCCGGCCTCGGCGAGGCCGGCGAGGTCCGGAACGACCGCGAGCCGCCCGGCGAGGGCCTCGCGCTCGCTCACGGCAAGACGGCCCTTCTCGACCTGCCGGTCGAGCGCGGCGAGGATGCCGCCACGCCCGCGCGACGCGGCGCCCTCCGTCGCGTCGTAGAGCAGGACCCGATGCCCGGCTTGGGCGGCGACCTGCGCGATGCCCGCGCCCATCGCGCCCGCGCCGACCACGCCGACGACGCTCCACCTTGGCAATCCGTTCATCGCGCATCCATCCCGTTCGATGTCCCATCCGTCATGGCACCGGCCATGGCTCGAATCAGACTGAAGATCACCATGCTGCACATCCGTGTATTGCTGCTTCTAACAATTCAATTATTGATCACAATTTTAAGATATATAAATAGACACATTGATAATATTTGAATATTGACTTTAAAAGACGAGACGAAGCGGCAATCCATCGCCTCTCTGCACCTGTGCGGCATGCACAGCCGCATCGCCTTCCGCCGAAGTCCCAATCGTGCAGGCCGGATCCGGGCCGAGAATGAGCAGACAAGCGTCATGCAGGACGATCGACCGCCCCGGCGAGCGGCCGCCCGTCGGCGCGAGCGGCACTCGCCGGGTCCGCCGCAACCGTGATCCGGTCTCGCCCGCCGAAGCGCTCGCCTCGGCGGGCGTCGTGTCAGGAGAGCTCGCCGTCGTGCTCGCCGAGGAGCGGCGTTCCCACCGCCACCGCCGCGTCTCCGCGGAACAGGGGCAGGATCGGTACCGGCATCGCCGTCATGGTGCCGCGCTCGCCCCCGGCGATCCGGTGGTCGAACAGGCCGCGGGCGCGGTGGTGCGGATCTTGGACGGCGTCGCGCAGGGAGGTCACGACGTTGCAGCAGCAATCTTTGCCGGCGAAGCGCTCCGCCCATGTCGCGGCGTTCTCGCCCGCGATGATCGCGCGGACCCGGGCGAGCGTCGCCGCCGGGTCGGCCGCGTCGTCGCGCAGGGCGGGATCGAGGTCGATGATCGCGCAGAACGCGTCCCAGAACTTCTGCTCGATCGGCGCCGCGGCGATGACCTTCCCGTCGCGGGTGCCGTAGAGCTGGTAGCGGGCGGTCGCCCCGGTGACGAGGTCCTCGCCGTTGCCCGACCAGGCACCGGCGGCCTCGCCGGCGCCGAGGGCCCAGTACATGAAGGGAAACAGGTTGTCGGTCATCGCCACGTCGAGGTGGCAGCCTTCCCCGTTCCGCTCCCGGGCCTGGAGTGCCAGGAGCACGTTCATCACCGCCGGGTAGGCGCCGGCCGCAATGTCGGCGATGAGCGCGGGCGGCACCACCGCCGCCTCGGGCGGGCCCATCGACAGGGCGAGGAGGCCGGTATCGGCGATGTAGTTGAGGTCGTGCGCGGCGACGTCGCGCTTCGGCCCGGTCTGCCCGAAGCCGGTGACCGAGCAGTAGACAACCTTCGGGTTGAGCGCGCGCACGCTGTCGTAGTCGAGGCCGAGGCGCGCCATGACGCCGGGCCGGAACTGCTCGACGATGACATCGGCGCGCCGCACGAGCGGCATGATCCGCTCGCGCTCGGCCGGATCCTTCAGATCGACGGCGAGGCTCTTCTTGCCCCGGTTGAGGAGCGCGAAGTTGACGCTGTCGCGGCCCCATTTCGGCTCGTAGGTCCGCATCTCGTCGCCGCGCCCGGGACGCTCGACCTTCACCACCTCGGCGCCGGCCTCAGCCAGCAGCAGGGTCGCGAGCGGGCCCGGCAGCAGGGTCGAGAAGTCGAGAACCAGGATTCCCTCGAGCGGTCTCACGCGTGGTTCCTTTCCGTCGTCAGCACGATCTTTCCCACGGCGTCCCCGTCGCGCAGCGTGTCGAGCGCCCGGCGGAAATCGGCCAGCGGCAGCACGTCGCCGATCACCGGACGGAAGCTACCTTCGGCGATGTGCCGGAAGATCTCGGCCTGGGCCGCGGCGGTCTCGGCCGGGCGACGGTCGCGGTAGTCGGAGCCCTGGAGGCCGGCAACCGTGATGTTCTTCACCAGGAGATAGTTCGTCTTGACGACCGGGATGTCACCTCCGGCAAAGCCGATGATGACGTGGCGGCCGCGCCAGGCGAGGCAGCGCAGGGCCGGCTCGAAGGCGGCGCCCCCGACCGGGTCGATGACGATGTCGACGCCGCGCCGGCCGGTCAGGCCGTGCACCTCGTCGCGCAACGCGTCGCGCAGGTTGGGCTGGGCGATGTCGACGACCGCGTCCGCCCCGCTGCGGTGGACCGCCTCGTGCTTCGCGGTGCCCCGCGTCGCTGCGATCACGAGCCCGGCGCCGAGGGCCTTGGCGAGCTGCGTCGCAGCGATGCCGACCCCGCCGGCGGCGCCGAGCACCAGCACCGACTCGCCGGGCGCCATCGCGGCCCGGTCCTTCAGGGCGAACCAGGCGGTCTGGTAGGCCAGCACCGCCGCCGTCGCCTCGACCGCGCTGACCGCGTCGGGGATCGGATAGCAGAGCGCGGCCGGCGCGCAGAGCTTCTCGGCATAGGCGCCGTACTCGACCTGCGTCGCGACGCGCTGGCCGACGGCGAAGCCGCTCACGTTCGGCCCCAGGGCCGCGACCCGGCCGGCGGCGCCCTTGCCGGGCACGAACGGCACCGGCGGGCGCACCTGGTAGCGTCCCTCGACGACCAGCATGTCGGGATAGTTGGTCTCGATCGCCTCGACGTCGATCAGGACCTCGCCCGGCCCCGGCACGGGATCGGGGAAGTCGGCGTACGCCGCTCCGCCCGGCGTGCCGATCTCGCTGACCACTGCAGCCTTCATCGTTCCGACCTGACTCCTGCTGCCCTCGTTCGTCGAATGCAGCCTCATGGACAGACGTAACACGTGCCGTGCCAACCCATCGCACCAAGGAGTGAGAGAGGATTCTGTCTCTAGCAACGACAGAATGCATCCTGACTGTCTCGAAGACCGACACCTCGCACTCCGGTTTCGGAATGCCCCGCCGTCCGCCTTTGGCCGGGATGGTCTGATCCCGCCGCTGCTCAGCGGATGCGTGCGGGCCGGCGTCACTGTCCCGTGCCAGGTTCCACGGCACGAGAAGCAGGGGGAGGGGAGGATGATGGCGAACCAGGCTGTCATCGGCTTCACACCGTGATCGGCCGCTGCATGCAGCGTCACCGCCACGACGAGTTCCTGCGCTTCCTCAACACCATCGAGGCGGCGCTGCCGGCGGGCAAGCTGATCCACGTGATCCTGGACAACTACGCCACCCACAATCAACCGAAGGTGCGAGCCTGGCTGGCTCGGCATCCGCGCTAGATCTTCCACTTCACCCCGACCTCGGCCTCGTGGATGAACGCTGTCGAGGGCTTCTTCTCGGCCCTGACCCGGCGAAGGCTGAAACGGGGCGGCCTCAGCGGGATCGTCGACCTGCAAGCGGCGATCAACCGCTACATTGCCGAGCGCAACGACAGGCCGAAGCCCTTCGTCTGGACCAAGCCGACCACCGCCATCCTCAATGCCGTCAATGGCAAAGCTGCACTATCCGAATGAGTCATTGCACTAGCAGCCTGTCGGATTTGGCCACGTGACACGGTCGTCGTTCTGATCTGGCAAGCTGTTGACTTCACAGGAGTTCAAGCAGTTTTGGAGGGCGCTTCCGGCCCGGTCGGCATAGAGTGCGGCCATGGCCGTCCTGCGATCCTACAGCCGCGAGCAGCGGTTCCTCCTTCCCCCCGACCTTGCGGATTGGGTGGCCGAGGACGATCTGGCTCACTTCGTCATCGCCGCCGTCGAACGCGTCACGCTCGACGCGTTCAAGATCAACCACCGCGGCACCGGCAAGGCCCAGTACCATCCCCGGCTGATGCTCGGCCTGCTGATCTACGGCTACGCCAACGGCATCTTTTCGTCGCGGCGCCTCGAACGGGCCACCTACCGCGACATCGGCGTGCGGTTCGTTGCCGCCGACCAGCATCCCGACCACGACACGATCGCGGCGTTCCGCTGGGACAACGCCCGCGCCTTCGAGGCGGCGTTCCTGCAGGTGCTGCTGCTGGCGCGCGAGAGCGGGCTCCTGAAGCTCGGCACGGTGTCGATCGACGGCACCAAGATCGACGCCAACGCCTCGAAGATCCGCTCGGTGCGCTATGACCGGATGCAGGCGCTGCGGGCCAAGCTCGCGGCCGACATCGCGGCGCTGACGGCCCGAGCCGAGGCGGCCGATGCCGAGGACGCACCCGACCCGCAGGCGCTGCCGCGGGAACTGGCCCGGCGGGAGACCCTGAAGGCCAAGCTCGACGCCGCCTGCGCCCGGCTGGAGGCCGAGGCCCTCGCCGCGCACGGGCAGGCCAAGGCCGAGCATGAGGCCAAGCAGGCGGCCTACGCGGCCCGGACGGGACGCCGCGGCAAGCCGCCGGTGCCGCCGGACGACGGGCCGGACGGCAACGGGCCGCCGCCCGCGCCCGAGCGGCAGAGCAACCTGACCGACCCCGACAGCGCCCTGATGCGCAAGTCCGCCCGGCACGAGTACCGCCAAGCCTACAACGCCCAGGCGGTGGTCGATGCCGAGGGCAGCCAGTTGATCGTGGCGACCGGCCTGGCGACCACCCCCGGCGACCAGCCGACTTTCGCGGCGACCATCCTGGCGATGGAGGCCGGGATCGGGCTGCCCCGGACGGTTCTGGCCGACGCAGGCTTTGCCGGCCGGGCGCCGGTCGAAGCCCTGAAGGCCCGGGGCATAGAGCCCCTGGTGGCGGTTCGAGCGATGCAGGGGGAGCGCCCCTACGACTTCCGGCCACCGCCGGTCGCACCCAAGCCCGACCGTGCGGTCAGGGAACCCTGGAGGCTGGCGATGCAGGCCACGATGAACACCGAACCGGCCAAAGCCCTGTACCGGCTGCGCAAGCAGACCGTCGAGCCGGTGTTCGGCATCGTCAAGGCGGCGATGGGCTTCCGCCAGTTCCTGAGGCGTGGGCTGGCGGCGGTCGAAGCCGAATGGACCCTGGTGGCCCTCGCCTACAACGCCAAGCGGATGGCCAGGCTCTGCGCCGCATGACGCCGCACCGCGCCTACCGCCACAGATTGTGAGCGCCAACCCAAAACACTCAACACCCCTAAACCCGACAGGCTGCTAGATGGCGACCTCAACCGGGCACGCTGCCTGCGCATCGGCGGGTTCGTTCGCTGTCGGGACGATCTCACGCAACAGGCGCGCGTGCTCGACGGCGCCTCCGACCTTCTCGTGCTCGCGCTGGGCGAGAACGGGCGGCACGCCCGCACCGCGGTCGGGACGAACGCCCTGCCGCGCGACGTCTCGGTCGAGATCGACGCGATCTTCGCCGTGACCTGACCGACCGATGTTCCGAACCGGCACCCTGGCCGGTCGGCAAGGACGAGGATCTCTACGATGCAGACCTTCACGAGTGCGGCACTCGCCGCGACGATGATGCTTACCTCAAGCCCCGCGACGACCCGAGCCGGGGCCGAGGAGCTTACGGGCACGCTGAAGAAGGTGCGGGAACACCGGGGCGATCACCCTGGGCCTCCGGGACGCCTCGGTGCCGTTCTCCTTCCTCGACGGCAACCAGAAGCCCGTCGGCTATGCACTGGACATCTGCTACCGCATCGCGGACGCGGTGAAGGAGCGCCTCGGACTGCCGAAGCTCGACGTCCACCTCAACGCCGTGACCTCGGCCACGCGCCTCCCGCTCATCACCAACGGCACCATCGACCTGGAATGTGGCTCGACGACGAACAACTTCGAGCGCCGCAACCAAGCCGCCTTCACGAACACCGACTTCCTCACGGCCACGCGCTATGTGGCCAAGAAGAACGCCGGCCTGCGCACCATCGACGACCTCAAGGGTAAGACCGTCGTCTCGACCTCGGGCACGATCAACCTGCGGCAGATCAACGAGGCCAACACGGCGCGCAAGCTCGGGCTGACGATCCTGCTCCGCGGTCGACCATGCCGAGGCGTTCCTTATGGTCCAGAACGGGCGGGCGGCGGCGTTCGTGATGGACGACGTGCTGCTGGCCTTCTTGGTCGCCGACGCGAAGAAGCCGGACGCGTTCGAGATCTCCGGTGAGGCGCGCTCGAAGCCCGAGCTCTAAGCCATCATGCTCCGCCGGGAGGACGCCCCGTTCAAGGCGGTCGCCGACGCCGCGAAGGCTCAGCTCTGTACGAGCCCTGAGGGGCAAGGCTTTTTAAGGCCGGCGGTTCACCCGCTGGCACGTCCGCGTATTGCAGCACCTCGGGCCCCCCGAAGTGTTATTCAAGCGATTGTTGACGGGGCTGCAATGCCTCTGAATGCCCGGGGTGGGTCTAGTCCGGATGTAAGGGCTTCCCCTACCGTGTGTCTCACGCGGGCGGGCGTGGCGGCGATCCAGGCGCCTTGGCGGGGCGGGTTTCGCGGCCTCGCACGGGGCGGGTTTACAGCCGTTAACCGCCGACCCTCGGGGCCGTATTGCCACGCTTGTGCCAGGGCGCGACGCGCCCCAGACTGATCAGGTCCGCGAGTGTGGCGCCCGCGGCGACCGACAGAGACGCATGCTCCCCCTTACTGACTACGTCATCCCCGAGACGCCGGACTGCCTCCTCGAAGATAGCCCTCTCGCCGCGGAGATCCGCGCGCGCGCCCAGAAGGCCGCGGCCGTCGCCGCCCGCGCCGCCCACCTCGCCGTCCTGCACCCGACCCACACGAACCTCTACGGCAAGCGCGCCGGCCGGAAGCGGACCGGGCCCGAGCTTCCCGTGGCGGCCCGAAAGCCTCTCCCCGTGAAGGGGCGCGCCACGCTGACTGGCGCCAACCCGGGGCATCGCGTCACCCGGCACCCTATCCAGCTCGCCCATTCCGGCATGCTGCCCGAGGCCGGCTACGTCTCGCTCCAGCGCCACGCCATGGGCTGCCGGTCCGACGAACTCGTAGCGATCAACGCCTACGCTTGGGCCGACCTCGAAATCCGCGAGGGGCATACCTTCTACGGTGTGACCCCCGAGGTGGTCGCCGGCATCATCCTCGCGCGCCACGATGCCGCCGGCGTCCCGCGTCCCTCCTACGTGACATTCAGCGGCCGCGGCCTGTGGTGCGTCTACCTCGCCGACGGGTTCATCCCGCCTCAGGCCAGGAGCCGCGTCCTGAAGGCGACCCGCGCTTACTGGGGTGATGAGATCAAGACCGGCCGCGGCGCCGGCACCGAACACGTCGTGGCTAGGGCCGCGGCAATGCGGGGCCTGTGGGATGGCGGCGAGCTTGACTGGTCCGTCGGCGACATGAGCCGCGTTCACCGACTCGCGGGCAGCATCAACGACCGCTCGGGCGAGATGGTTCGTCTCGTGTGGCCGGCCTCGTGGGCCGACGTGCGGCGGTCGAACTTCGAGGCATTCGCCCTCGCCGTCCTCCCGTTCACGCGCGAGGAGACCAGCGCATATAAGAAGGAGCGCGCCTCGGCCCGCGCCGCCCGCCAAGCCCGGGTCGAGGCCGAGGGCCGCCCCGTCGCGGGATTCGCGCGTGCCCCCCGGCCCGGCCGTTGGGCCGTCATTGCGACCGAGATCGAGGCCCTGATCAGGCACCATGCCGGCAACAGCGCCGTGTCCCCGGAACTCGGCCTGCGCAACCTCCTCGCTCACCACCTGTGCTGCGCCTGGGCGCTCTCCGGCCGAGGCGGTGACGCGCGGGGCTGGGCGGCCGAACTGGCCCCTATGCTGTGCGGGCCCAAGCTGTCCGAGCGCCGGCTCGCCAGCTACCTGAAGCCAGTCGAGAGGAACCTGCGCCGCCACGAGGCCGGGGAGACCGTGTGGTACACGCCCCCCGGCGGCGAGCCGCGCGAGGTCTCGCCACTCTTCGAATACGGCGTCGGGCGCGTCGCGAGGGAGCTGAAGGTGACGGCCCATCTCGCAGCCGAACTCGGGTTCAGGATCCTGACGCCCCAGGCTGAGGACAGGAAGGCCCTGACGGCGGCCGAGAGGCAGGCGGCCCGGCGGGAGAGGCTGGGAGCGAGGAAGCGGGCGGCCGTGGAGCAGGAACAGCAGGACCGGGCGACGCTCATTCTCGACCTGATGGGCGTGGGCTTGGAGGCCGAGGACATCGCCGAGCTGTTCGGGTGTTGCACCCGGACCGTCGAGCGCGCCGTCAATGCCCTGTTCGCGGGGTCGGCTGACCGGGTCACGGTGGTACTCGAATTGCCGGATGAGGACGTGTCCGACGCCGAACTCCATGGGTTCGTGGAAGCCTGCACCCTGACAAGTCCGTCACGCTATCTATCGGCTGGCTCCGCCCTTCAGGGGAACCAGCCCCCTGCCCAGCCCTCGACCGAGGCCGCCCCTGCCAACCTGCCCGCGGCGAAGCCCGGGAAGCTCCTCTGCAAGGCCAAGTCCGGCAAGGCTGCACCCGAGACCGAGACCCAGACCTGGCTGACGTACGGCCCTCTCCGGCGCCTCCTGGCGCTCTACGAGCACCTCCGGGCTTGCACCGTCGCCTCCCGGCGTGAGAACCGCGACTGGAGCTCGAACTGGTGCACCGAGTGGGACGATATGGATTGTGCCCAGATGATGCTGCAAGACGAGTTGCTGGCGGAGCGGCATCTCTACCCGGGTGGTCTCAAGCCGCGCAACGAGGCGAAGATCCGTCAACGTCTCCGCCTTGCAGGTATTGATCCGTACCCCTACCTGCCTTGTCACTCCCCGGAAAGCCGCCTACACTAGGTTCTAGGGTCGAGAGATCCTCTGTTGGTCTAGATGCGCCACATCGTCGACCAGACACACGCCCGTCAGGCACCCCCTGGCGGGCGTCGTCGTTTCAGGCACCGCTAGTCCCTTGCCAGGGGGCTCGGCAGGCTGTGCCCAAGATGTTCGCCGGTATCACCATGACCCACCCCCCCGCCGCCTCCAAGGCCAAGCGCAAGGCTGACGACCGGGATCGCAAGCGCCGCGACCGGGAGGAGATGCGTCAGGCCGGGATCCCCGACCAGCGCATGCTGGACGCTGCCATCGTGGATGCCTTGCGGGATGCCATCCTCGACCAGGGCGGGATCCATGCCCCAGCAGAGATGGCCCTGTTCAAGGAGATCCTGAAGCGCTCGGCCGAGACGCTCCGCGACCGGAGGCAGAAGGGCATTCCGCTCAACAGGGCCAATATGCACAGCGCCATCGCCAACCGCCTCATCCCCATGCCGGACTGACCCGCCCCGAGGCGCCTGACGCCTGCATAGCATGGTCGCGCGACACCAGCGGCCAGGTGAGACCCGCCACCCATGAGGCCCGCCACGTCGCCAGCGGCGGGTCTTGCCGTGTCTGGGCCCGGGATCCGGCAGTCGTCGGCGAGATGGACCGATGATGAGGGCCGCACCCCATCGGCGTGTTGGGCCGATGGCGGGCGTGATTGTCGGTTGCACGGCAGGCCCGGAAATTGGGCGTGCGGTTGATGCCGCGATGAGGTGCTTGACTAGGGGATCGCGGCAACCCGGCCCCTCTTTCGGGAGGGCGAGCTGGGCAGGCCTGGTGCGAGACGGGGTGCCAGGCGGTCGCCCTTTCCGTTTCCCGCCAGCCAGTCCCGGGCTTCCGGTCCGCCCTCAAAGCTGCCCGCGGGTTCCCAAGCCCCCCAATGGGAGCCGGGGAGGGAGATGGGGCTTGAGTCCTTGATCCCGCACAGCGCGACCATCTACGAGTTCGAGACCGGCCCCGTCACCAGCACCGTCGCGAACGGTTCGGGCGCCACGTACCGCACGGCCGTGATGACGTTCCTCACGACTCAACGCCTCGGGTTCATGCGCGTTAGGGTGAAGGAAGTTCGATACGTGAACCTCTACGAGAACGTTGAGCGCCGCGAGAGCGACGCGCTGCTATGGGACCGGGACGATGGGCCCTACGAGTGCACCTTCACCGACGGGACCCGGATTAACGCCCTGATCGGTACGACCGTCCTCTCGGACCGGCTGGCAACAGACGCTCGGGACCTGCAGGGGAATGCCAAGGGAGCGGCCGCCTGGTCCTCAGCCGGCGTCATACCCGGTGTCCTGGAGCAGACGTACCTGCTCGCGGTCTGACAGACCTACATCGACCGCTACACGCTCGCCGGCGCTACGTCGACTGCCGGCCCTGCCCGGCGGGCCTGACCCGCCCGCTCGGGTAGCAGGGCACGAGCACGCTCGGGAATTACTCCTGAGTGCACGCCCAGGTGGCCGAGGCCTCCACCACCGGCTCGGGCTACAGGTTCCACCTGGCGTGCGCCGATGCCCTGGGGCTCCCGAGCGCGACGGTCAGCGTAAACCAATTCACACTCGACGGGGGCGCGACCTGGCAGGCCTACACGCCTGGGAGAGCCGGGTCCGGGCCTGCCGCTGAACGGCTGGCCGTATCACTCCGCGTGGTCGGGCTACGTCTCCCTATTCCTGACCTAGCCGGCGAGGAAGGACGTCGACGACGCTCTCGGGCTCCGTGGCGTTCGGGTCGGCCTGTCGAGGTAGACCGGCAGGGCCTCCGTGACCTGATGCTGGGCGATCCTGGCCAGGTCGTCGGGCGCCCCGACGAGGGTCTGCCTGAGCTCCTCCGCCAGTCCCAGGTCGAGGTCCTCGACCTCGATGTCGATGCCCTGCATGCCGGCAGGATCGCCCGGAGCCGTGCAACCGGGAAGCCCGCGTCCGGAGGCGACTTTTTCGGTCGGCGATTTGCCCCCCCGTTACTCCTATGAATTGGGTCGGCAATCTTCAGGTTAGCAACGGAAATCTGAGCCCGGATTTGTCGCCGTCCGGCGCCTGTTTTCCACACCCGGCCAGGAGATCGTTGACCCTACGCACAGACCGTCGTTGCGCCCGGATTCTCGGTCTGAATCTATAGGCGGGAGAGATGACGGAGGCGGCGATGGCGGGACATGGAAGCGCGGTGTGCGGCGAAGTCGGTGCCGGCCTGTTCGGCGCGCTGCTGGCGGCCGACGGCGCCGCCCGGGCGGCACGGGAACAGGCTGCCTGGGCACGGGCTGACGCCGCGGCGGAGGACGCCGTGCACGCTCTCGGGCAGCGCCTGCTCCGCGCCCAGGCCCGCGAGCGCGAGCTCCTTCAGGAGATCGCCGCCCTCCGGGCAGAGGCCCAGGCACAGCGCTCCCGCGCCTGCCGCGCGGAGGGCCAGCTTCTCGGGCTCCGGCGCCGGTCTGCGGCCTGAGGAGGTCGCACGCAGGCCTCGCGCGGTAGCAGCGAGGCAGCACGGGGAAAGGGTCAACAGGTTTCGGATGAAAAAAGAGGGCCCGCCGGGATGGCCGGCGGGCCCCTTGTCTGTTCGGCGCGGTGGGCTCAGGCGAGGCGGCGGCGCTGGCGCTCGACGTGCTCGAACAGCGACCGCATGGCTGCGTCGGCCGGCTGGTCACCATGGGGCCACACGTAGACGGGCTCCTCGTCCTCGGACACATCCGCCGGGGCTGCGGACACATCCTGCCGGAGGGGCGGCAGGCTGGGGATCACCGCGCCGGCGGCGAGGGCCTCGGCCTGGGCCGGGAGCGTCGCGGCAAGGCGCTTCATCTCCGCGGGCGACAGGCTCCCTAGCCAGACCTGGAGCTCATCCGAGAGATCCGCGAGGTCGACGGCCGGGCCGCCCTGCGCGAGGTGGCGGGCATGGAGCACGAGCGTGACGCCCGTGGGGCTCGCGACCGGCACGCCGTCGACGGTGGCGAGGCGGGGCGGGGCCGGGGCGGTCGTTGCGGTCGCGTCAAGGTAGTCCGCGGCAGCCGCGGTCGCGGGCAGGACGGGATCCGGGCGGACGCCCGCCATGACGCGGAGGACCCAGCGGCCGCTCTCCCACACCATGACGGGGACGAGGAGGACGGCCCGGAGGGCGGCGGAGAGGGCGAGGAGGAGGCGCATGACAGGGTGATCCTTTCTGGCTCGGTGGCCGCCCTCCATCCTCACCCCGCGTCGGAAAGGGACAACGTGGCCTGGGCGGCCGGCAGCCGGAGCGCGAACAAGGCGAGGAAGATCCTGCCGGGCAACTGCTTCCGGTGCACGCGCAGGAGCCGCAGCGCGTGCGACGTCTGCTCGATGGTGAGCCGGTCGAGGCCGGCGAGGACGTGCCCGTCGCACGTCGTCGACCGGCTCCACCCCACGCCATTCTGGACCGACGCCCAGTCCTCGTCGTGTAGGGTGATGTGGCGGACGCCCTCCAGCGCGGCCGCCTGCACAGCGGGGTCGTCGGCGCGGCGCATCTCGGGCTCGTGCGCCTGAGACGTCCGCTTCTCCGAGCGGCCGACGTTCGTCGCGGCCTGATCGACGAGGAGGATGAGCCGGCCAGCGTGGGCCCGGTCGAGTTCGGGGCGGGCGAGGAGCTCCTGCGCCTCGTCGATCAGTGAGGTCTTGGCCCACGACCACCGCCGGCCCCTGAGCGACGCCCGGGCCGCCTCACGCGCGCCTTCGATGTAAGCCCGGTCCCGCTCGCGCTGCTCCGCCTCGCGCCGGGCGGCTTCCTCTCGGCGCTCCTCCTCGCGCCGCAGGGCCTCGGCCTCGCGGCGGGCGGCGCGGTCGGGCAGCGAATCGATCACGTCCCGGAGGACGCTGTGATCGAGATCGCGGCGCTCCCAGAACCCGACAGTCCCCATGCACTCCCACGCGAACCCGTATTCGCTCAGGTCGTCGTGGGCGAGCGACCACGCCTCCTCGAACTCGGGCGTCCCGGGCGCTTTCGCGAGCTGACGCTCCCCGCGGCGCGTGACGACGATTTTCGGCCTGCTCCACTGCAGCCCCCAGACGGCAGGCGGTCCGCGATACCCCGGCACCACCTCGACCTCCCTTTCGACACTCTCGGGCATGTGCTCCTCCGCTGCTCGGCTGACCTGCCACGAGTATAGGGTCCGGACACCCGCCATCCAAGCATGTATTCCCCCAACGATTTCCCCAACAGGGGTGGGGAAAATCCGTTGGTTAAATCGTATCGCCCTGTTGGGGAAATGGTGAAGGGGGCGGCGAGACCTTCTAGTTTTGAACGGTGTTCGAAGGATTGTTTGGTGGGAGCGGTAAAAAGGCTCTGGAATTTTTGGGGGCCCCGCCCCACCATTTCACATCAGCCGATTTGCGGAGGAGATGAGGTGGTGGAGCTGACGCGAGACGAGGTTCTGGGCCTGCTGAGGCGCCAGGTGTCTGAGAATGGCTCGCAGCAGGCGTACGCCTCCTCTGTCGGCCTTTCCCCGCAGTACGTCGCTGACGTCCTGCACGGCCGCCGCGCGCCGGGCCCCGTGATCCTGGCCGCGCTCGGCGTCCGGCGCGTCGAGCGATTCGTGGCTGCGGAGGTCCGGTCGTGACGGCGCGGGTGTGCCGCGTCCCGCGGGCCCGCTGCGAGCGCTACGTCGCCGAAGGTCTGACCGCCGCCCAGATCGGACGCCTGGAAGGCTGGACCGAGACGACGATCCTGAAGCACCTGCGCGGGCTGGGGATCGCGCCGGCCTCGCGTGCCCGCGTCACGCTCGACGACGTCCTCTCCGTTATCGAGGGGCGCGAGACAGTCCGGGACGTCTGCGGTCGCCTGGGCGTCACCCGCGCGGCCGTCCACGTCTGTGCCGCCCGCGCCGGGATCCGCATCGGCCCCTGCAGGCCCCAGTGGGGGCTCCAGCTCGACATGTTCCGGAGTGCTGCCTGATGACCACGCACCCCCTCCTTGCCGGTCTCGAAGGGCTCACTGGCAGTGAGCTTGCTGCGCGGTTCGCCGAGGCGCGCCATGCCGCCCATGCCGCTGGGGCCGAGGCCGAGGCCGACGCCGCGACGCGTGCCCTGCACACGGCGATGCGCCACGCCATCGCGGCGATGGTGCGGGGCATCGAGGCGCGGGCAGCGACCCCGCCCGCGCCCACGAACCCGGTGCCGCCGCCGACGCCGCTGCCCCGCATGGCGATCCCGCCCCGCGTCCCGCCGCGGCCGTCCACGGCCCCGCCGGCTCCGACCACCCCGGCCCCCGCTAGCCGGCTCGGTGCCCTGAAGCGGCCGACGGCGGAGGCGCCGGAGCAGCCGGAGCCTGCCGCCGCGGCCCCGGCGCCGCGCCGGCAGCCGCCCCCGCCGCCGGTGTCCCGGAAGGCGCCGATTGACGGGCTGTCGCCGGAGGGCCGGGCGGCGACGCGGACAGCCCTGGCTCGGGGCAGTCGCGGGATGCACGGCCCCCACCGGCCGCCGCCGCCGATCGACCCGGAGGACGCGAACATCCCGTGGTGACCCCGCCCCGCAGGGCTCGGTCCCCCAAGCTCCTCGCGCTCGCGGCCAGGCCACGGCCGCATATCCAACGACAGGAATCGGACCCGTGACGGATATGAAGATCGGCAACATCCAGGTGCTCACCCGCAACGGCGAGCGCCTCATCCAGGCCATCGCCCAGGGCTCCTGGGCCCAGCTCACCCCCAGTGAGTTCCGCTCCTACAAGAAGTCCCTCTCGGATTGGAACGAGGGGGATGTGGTTCTGCCCAGCAGCCCCTATCACCACGCGCTGGAGATGATCGAAGCCGGCGAGACCTCGGCGGCTGCCGTGGCCACGGCCCTGTCGGGAGACGGCGCGAACGGCGCGGCAGGCAACGTCTGGCACCTCTTCGACGTCGCGCAGGCGACCCGACAGGCGGAGCGGACCCTGCAGGCGGGCGACGTGATCCCGGTGCCCCGGGGCACGAAGATCGCCTCGGACGAGCCGACGGCCAATCGCGACGCGGTCTACGACTACACCCGCGACCCCCGCCTGCAGGAGCCGCTCGCCGTCGCTGAGGAGGACGACCGCTCCGAGCCCGAGGGCACGCCCATCGGGGCGGCCATCCGGTGGGGCGTCGACGATCCCGAGGCCGATCGCATTGAGCCCGACGACGTCCTGCAGGATGAGGACACGGGCTCGATCAGCGTCACGGCCGACGGGCTCGCCCACGTCGCGGGCATCGGCTTTAGGACCGCCCGGCAGTGGCTCAAGCGGTCGGGGCTGCAGGGGCCGATCTACGATCTCGCCGACATTGAACGGTGGCTGATCGCCCAGCAGGCCGCGGTCGCCAAGTTGAGCCGCCTGCCCAAGGGCGAGGTCCGGGACGCCCTGCTGAGCATCCGTGGCTGGCGCAAGGCTCTCGCCGCCAGCCGGGCGACGAGGAAGGCGGTCAACTGCCTCGCCGAGGCGCAGGCGCGCTACGGCCTGATGAAGGCCATCGCCCAGGCGCGCGACGCCCTCGCAGAGGACGAGCTCGACGCTCTCCTCGCGCAGGCGCTCCGGGGGCGCGCCGCCTGATGCCCGCGCCACAGCAGCCCGCCCCGGCGGCCGCTCCCGATCTCGCCCCGGCCGAGGCGGCTGCCGTCCGCCGGGTCGCATGCGCGGCCGTGCAGGAATCCCCGCTCGCCGATCCCCGGACGCTGCCGCCCCTTGGGGCGGAACTCCGCGAGCTCGCGAAAAAATCGAGACCATGCACCTTGAGGATGAGCGCCATGGCTAGCGCCGGCACTGTGTGGATGAAGAACGGCTACCTGAAAGGCGAGCTCGACCCCGCGACCGATTTTCCGGTCCCGGGCGCCATCGAGCCGGGGATCTACTGGGTGGACAGGGAGACCTACCGGGCGTTCAGCCTCGATCCCCGCATCAGCCGGATCCGGGAGGAGCGGCTCACGGCCGGGGACACGCTCGGCTACTCGTTCGAGGCCGCCGGCGCGACGGTGAGGATCGCCACCGCGGAGCAGCGGGCCTGGTTCGAGCGCATGGAGGCCGAGGGGCGCGCGAAGGAGCTGCCCGATGCCTAGGACGTCGCTGATCACAATTCGCGTCCGCGAGGCTGTCCTCGACGCCTGGGCGGCGGGCCAGCAGTCGCCCGAGATCGCGCGGGCGGTCGGGCTGCCGGCGAAGAGGGTCCACTCGGTCGTCGTCACGGCGAGGGGGCAGGGCGACCCGAGGGCGGGGCTCCGCAACCCGGGCGCAGCGTGGAGGCCGGAGCCCATCCAATACGCCTCCTCGAAGGCTTACCTCGACGCCGCTCTGAAGCGCGTGCGCGAGCGGCAGGCGGTCTGGGAGCGGTCCGAGATGGGCAGGCGCATGGCGGCCATCGCCGTGCCGCCGGCTGACGATGTGTGAAGAATGTCCGTGGTATTTGACATAAATGCCTGACCAATACTTCAGGCGGACCTGGTATCCAGGCGCTCTTAGACCCCGTTTCATAAGGCTCGTGCGAGACGCCTGACGAGAACCATGGCGGCTGCGAGCACGAAGAAGGCGAGCGCGGAGGAGACGGTGGCCTCGTGATCGCGCGCCAGCCTGCGGCAGCGGCTGATCCAGCCCAGGGTGCGCTCGATTACCCAGCGTCTTGGCTGCACCGCAAAACCTGTCTGCCCGTCCTCGGGCTCGACGATCTCGACGGTGATGGTGGTGGACGTGCCGACCCGCTCTCCCCGATAGGCGCGATCGGCAAAGCAGTGGGCGAGGAACGGCCAGAGTTGGCGCGAGGCCCGCAGGAGCGCGACACCACCGTGGCTGTCATGCAAGTCGGCGGGCGAGACCGCGGCCATCAGCAGGCGGCCGTCGGTGTCGGTCAGCGCATGGCGCTTGCGGCCGACGACGCGCTTGGCGGCATCGTAGCCGCGCACGCCCTTGACCCCGACGCCACCCGAGCGCGCGGCCTGCGCATCCAGGATCGCCCCCGTCGGTCCGGCCTCGCGCCCGACCCGCTCGCGATCAGCCAGGGTTAGGGCATGGGCCAGCCGCTCAAACACGCCGGCCTCGGCCCAGCGCAGGAACCAGCGGTACACCGTTCCCCAGGGTGGGAAGTCGAGCGGCAGGTGGCGCCAGGCGCAGCCGGTGCGCAGGACGTAGAGGATGCCGTCGAGGACGGCGCGCTGCGACCAGAGCCACGGGCGGCCAGTCCGGGCCGGGGCGGGCAGCAGCGGCGCGAGCACGGCCCATTCGGCGTCGCTCAGGCAGGTCGCATACGGCAGGGTTTCGCGCACAAGCTCGGCACGGGCGGCGGGCGTCCACATCGGGTCTCTCGGGTGAGCGTCAGACACTCCCCCAACACCCGCGACGCCTGCCGCTCACCCAATGCCCAAGCTTGCACACTCGTTCTGAAACGGGGTCTTAGAAAAGAGGTCTGTCGTGCGGGTGTTCGAATTCACGTTTGTCGTGCCGTTTGATCCCCATCTCACGATGGGTGGATACAGCGAGGTCTTGGGTACGTCGCGGGTGCTAATCGACCCGGTGGGTGATCCGTGGGGTCATCCTCTGTATCGAAAGAGTAAGCTCGCGGAGGATATTAGGGAGCACCGACGCCCTAGAGTCGGGATGACAGTGCACAAGTTGGACGGGACCGACTTGGGCTTGATGATCAGGCTCGATCCCGATCCGACAGACAGGTATCACCAGCCGTATCGCTGCTGTCGGCGCCTCGCGGCGGCGCAGTGGGAGCACGCTACCGAGCGGTATACGGCCACTCGGCCCTGGGTCATCGTGAGCGTGAATCTCACCGTGATGCGTGGTGCCGCGACGCGCGGGGAAGCGCTGCGGAACGCGTTCATACAGTTCCCCGACCCAACGGCGAAGCATGATCCCGGCGCCCAGCCCGAGGGCGAGGACGCCGCCGTGCTGGACGACCTGCGCTAGGCCTGGGCTTCGTCGCTGCCCGCCAGCTCCTCGGGCCACACGTCCGAGAGAGCCATCGCGTCAAGGATCTCTGGCAGGGCGACCGGCCGGAAATCCCAGCAATCCACCCCGACGTCGCAGGACCGGCGCGTCCCGGGCAGGCTCCCGTGCGTGTGGCCGTAGAGGTGCAGCGCGCCGTGATGGATCCTGTTCCAGGCGCGCATCGGGTAGTGACAGAGCGTGACGTCATACCGGCGCCCCCCTGCGTCGACGGCCACCCGGCGCAGGTCCGCCGGCTTCGAGGACCACGGCAGCCGCACGGTCCGTGCCGGGTCGTGGTTGCCCACGATCAAGTGCTTCCTGCCGCGCAGGCGGCGGAACACCCGTTCCAGGCCCTCGCTGTCCAGCCCGAGGGCGAAATCCCCGAGCACGTAGACGTCGTCGCTGGCGCTCCGGACGGTCGCGTTCCAGCGGGAGATGATCGCCTCGTCGTGCTCCTCGACGGAAGCGAACGGGCGGGGGCGGGCGACGTCGGCTCTCAAGAGGTGGCCGTGGTTCAGGTGCAAGTCCGCGGTGAAAAAAACCGGCATGGCAGACTCCTGCGAGGGAGGCTGCGCGCGCGGCGTCACGCCTCCGGGGAAAGGGGGGAGAGGGGCGGGGCGGGGACGGGTTTTCGGAGCATCGAGGCCTCCGGCAAGAATCTGGACGGTAGCATGAAGACGTTACCGCTTCCCTGGCCGGGACGCGGCGCGGTCGAGAGAGGCGACCTCGCGCTCGTAGGCGGCGATGACGGCCGTGACCCACGCCTCCATCCCGCGGGCCTTCAGTTCGAGGCGCTGGGCCTTCGCGTAGACGCGTCGGGTCACGTCCTCCAGGCGGGCATGCTCGTCGTCCCGCTTGCCGGTCTTGTGGGCCAGGATCGCGCTGGCGGCGCCCCCGAGGTCCTCGTCGTCCAAGAAGGTTCCCAGCGAGCGCCTGGCGTCGTGCGGCACCCATGATCGGATGCCATGCTTCTCGAACAGGTTCGTCCGGGGCGTCGGCGCCCGGGGCGTCTTCCCCGGCTTCGGGGCGCGGCTGGGCTTGCTCCTGCCTTGGAGGCGGTCGAGCAGCCCCGCGATGCCTTCGCTCGTGACGTGCCGGCCGTCGACGCGGGACGGGAAGAGATATGGGCTATCCGTTTCCGGGTCCTCGAACCGCGCGAGGATCTCGATGGCGGCCGGGGGGATCGGGAGCGCGTGGGGGCGGCCGCCCGACCTGCCGCCCTTCATGTCGCTGCCGCTCCACGTCCAGACCTGCCAGCTTGGCCGGCCCTCCATGGGGATGATCCGGTCGAGCCGCGTGCCCCCGAGGGGCCCCGTGCGCTGCGCCGTCAGGACCGTCGCCCACAGGGCGGCGAGCGTCCCGGGCGTAGTCTCCTGCCCCGTCGTGCCAAGCACGCGATGCCGCTCCGCCAGCGCCAGGGTGCGCCCGAGCTCGGCCAGCGTCGGCACGTGATCCCGCGTGCCCGAGCTGTACTCGATGTCAAAGCTCTCCCACCAGGCCACGGCGCCCAGCCGGCTCTGGCGCCGCTTGTACCTCCACGCCCAGTCTAGGGCTGCCTTGCTCTGGTGCACGGCCCTCGCCACGGAGGAGATCGCCACCTCGTCGGCGATGGCGTCCCGCACCCGCTCCAGGTCCTCGACGCGCAGGGTTTCGAGCCGCTCGTTCTCGATGCTCCCGTATCCCCGGTAGCGCAGGTGCCGCTCGAACTGAGGAGCCCAGCTCGACTTCTTCCGCGGGAGCTGCGCGGCGAGGAATTCGTGGACGAGGTCGGCCCACGTCCACGGTCCGTGCTTCCGGCGATGCTCGGCCGACGGAGGCTCGTGGACTTCCACGGGGAACGCGGCGTCCGCCGCAGCGTCTACGTCGCCAGTCTGCTGCAGCGCCTGCCCGAACAGGGCGAGGTCCTCGTCCGGGCGGCGACCGTCCTTTAGCGCCAATCGCGACCGGAGCGCCGCCTCGCGGGCGGCCGCCACCGGCAGGGCGTCCATGTCGCCCAAGCGAACGGTCGAGCGTTCCGTCTTCAGGAACCAGCCGGCGCTCAGGGGCGTCACGCGCAGGATCAGGCCCGGGCAGCCGACGTCCGCGAACTCCAGGCCGCGGCCCTCGACCTTGCCGGAGGCGATCAAGGCGGTCGCCTTGCGGGTGTGATCGGCCGTGATCCGCACCCTCTCCCGGAGGTAGGTGCCCCGTGACTTTCGCGCCTTCGCCATGCCCCATCCTTCAGCCGTGGATACCAGGGTGGATACCAGCCGGCCTGGATGGCGCTGGCAAGGGGGCGATGTACGGAGGGGTGGTCTAAGTCACTGGATATGCTATGCCAGGGTAAATGAAACGGCGGGCCGGCTCCCGCGAATTTGTTGTTCGGTCAGCTTCCCAAGCTGAATGTCGTCGGTTCGATCCCGATCGCCCGCTCCATACTTCTCAGGCACTTAGAGTCGGCCGCTTGTATCGCCAGGGCGCCTGATACAAGCCTGATACAAGCCGCGCGTCCCGCCGCCCCCTCGTCCGCCCCGGCTCTGTGCGAAAACCGCACACACCCCGGCCTTGCCGCCGGCGGGCGCGAGGGGCATCATCCCTGTCATAGGAGATCGGCCCCGGCCGGTCGGCCTCCCGCATCCCCTTGATGGCTCCCCGTCATCGCCCCGGCGCCGCGCGCCGGGCTGGAGCCCCGTCATGCAGACCGTCGACATCGCCGCCATCGAGGCCCTCGTCCGGGAGGCGCTGCCCCGCGCCACCGAGGAGGAGGTCGCCGCCATCGTCGCCCTGTGCGAGGGCCGCGCCCTGCACCGCGACAACGCCGACCTGCTGCGCCCCTTCCACCCGCGCGACCGCGAGCGCACCCGCGTCGGGCGCGTCGAGACCCTGGTCGGGTGCCTGGTCACGGGGCAGAGGAACGGCTGGTACGGCAACGCCATCCGCCCGGACCACCGCCGTTTCATCGAGGGCGCGGCCGCCCGCGCGGCCTGATCGGCCGGCCATTCACACGCTCGGATGAATCCTCCGGCCTCCGGGGGAATTTCACCCGAGCGTGTGAATCCCCTCGGGGTCTGGCGCCACTCCCACAGCACGGGCCCCAGGTGGAGCCGCCTCAGGGCGGTCCTGGCCTGCCGGACGCGGCCGCGGTTCCGGCGCCGGGCCCGGCGGGGACAGGGGCTTCCATAGCGCGGGGCGGGCAGCCTTCCGGGCCTCGCCGTCGAGGTGGGCGTCGACGAGGCGGCGCCAGAGCGGGTCGAGGTAGTCCCGCTCCAGGGCTACGCGCCACGCCGCCCGCTCGCGCTCGTGCCGGGCGAGATCCACCTTGAGGAGCTCGTAGGCCTCCGAGGTCTCTCGCCAGTCCCCGGTCATGTCCTCGTAGGCCTGGTCGGCCAGGCTCGCGATGTGGTCGAGGCAGTGGCGGACGTAGGTCTCGTGGTCGGTCATCGCATCCTCACGAGCTGCGGGCGGTAGTCCGCCGCCAGCGCCGCCAGGTGGTCGCGCCAGGCCTGGGCCACGACGCTCCCCGGCTCCGCGCCGTAGCGGGCCTCGACGTCCTCCCGCAGGCTGGAGGCGTGCGGGGGGAGGATGCCCCGCCTCGGGCCGACGAACTCCTCGACGGCCCGGCGCAGGGCCGCGGCCCGGGGGGCCACGACCTGGTCGAACGCCGCGTGCTCGCCGGCGAACAGGGCGGCCGCCATGACCGCCCTCCGGTAGGCGTGCTCGGCCTGCCGGTCGGGGATGAGGTAGGGGCGGCCGGGCGTGACCGCCGGCGCCGGCGAGGGGTCCGGCGTGAGCACGACCCCTCGCAGCATGGCGAGGCCCTCCGCGTGCCCGAGCAGCAGGGCGGCCGCCTGGGCGACAGCGTTCCGGGCCTCTTGGACCATCTGGAGCGGGCTCTTCTCGGCCATGGAAGGTCCCGCCGGCGGAAGATCGGCGGCGCGACCTGGCGTCGGGTCCGCGGCCCGCGGCTCCTCGGCGAGCAGGCGGTCGACGCCGTTGAGCCAGGCACAGTCGAGGGCCTGCGCACGCGACCTGCACTCGACCTCCCCGAGGTGTCGGTTCGGGGCGCTGCCGCACCAGGTGCAGTAGGCGTGCGGGTTCTCGTCGGTCGCCATGGCTCAGCGCTCCTGCACGATGGCCAGGGCCTCGTGCATCCGCCGGAGGAAGTCCTCGTCTGCGAAGACGGCGCGCCCCTGCCGCTGGGATTGCCAGTCCGGGCCCGAGGCGCGGAAGCCGTAGCGGGTAGGCCTCGCGCAGCAGCTCCTGCAGCGCCTCGCCCCGCAGGAACCCGGCGTCGCGCAGGACCTGTAGGGCCACCGCCGGGTCGGGGTGGGCCGCCCTGAGGATGAAGTCGACCGCCTGCTCGTCCGTCATGGCCCGGAGCGCCTCGATGCGCGCCTCCTCGGCCCGGGCCCGCTCGGCCCGCAGGCCGGAGACCACCCGCGCGAAGGTCTCGGCCTCCTCCGGTTGCAGGGCGGCCACGCGCGCCGCCAGGTCCTCGATGTCCATCTCGGTCACGCCGGTCCCCCCGGATGTCTGGTGCCCCGGGCACGAGTCGAACGTGCCTCTCCCGATTTTCAGTCGGGCGCTGTCACCGGGTCAGCTGCCGGGGCTCGCGGGAGATCGAAGCACCCCTCGCGGATTCGTCCACGCCGGCTGCCGGCCCTGCTTTACGGGTGGCGGCCGCCGCCACGCGGCTTGACCGCGCCGGGCCGGGCCGGGCACGACGGGGCGCGGGTGATGGCGCCGGGCCGTCCCCCGCCTGGAGACCGTCCATGACGCCCGCTGTCCGCCTGGAACTCGTCGCCACTTGGGAGCCCGAAGACGGCGACCTGCGCCTTGGGCGGGCGTGGCTGGACGGGCGCGAGGGCGACCTCGTCTACGTCGGGCGCGAACCGTACCTGGAGGGTCCGGACGGCCGCATCCCCATCCCGCGTGAGGCCTACGGCGCCGCCCTGGTCGAGGCCCTCGACGCGCTGGCCGGGGAGGTCTGGGGGGACGACTGGTCGTCCGCCGTCGCCGAGCTGACCGGCATCAACCGCCGCAGCACCGCCCGCGACCGCGTCCGAAAACACGGATTGCCGCCCTTCGCGCTCGCCGCCGTCGTCCGGATCGCGCAGCGCCCCGATGCTCGGGAGTTCGCCGCCGTCGTCCGGGCGACGGCCCGGTATCTCGACGTCCATCGCTACGTGGCAGCGCCCGCCATTTTCGATGGGGCCACACGGGCCCTCGTACAGCTCCGCGGCCTGCGCGTCATCAATCCCGAGCATCGTTAACCGGATCGCAACACCTCTCGCGTAGGCCGGGTGGCTGCCCCGCTGGCATAGGCCGGCACGGGCGATGGAGACTGTCCATGACCGACGACGATGCCGCCCGCCGGTGGCGCGCGGACGCGATCACGCGCGACGCATTTCAAGAACCCGCCCGTACGGCCGAGGAGATCCTCAGCGAGGCCACCCTGTTCGCCGACGACGCGGGCCAGGACCTCGCCCTGCTCCTCGGGATCCTCCTCTCAGAGGGCCTCATCCCGTCCCGCGCCCGCCCGGCGGCCGAGCGGGCGAACCGCGACCCGTCCGTCGGCAATGCCGTCGCCCTGGCCGTTGCCCTGGAGCGCGCCGCCGCGGCCGCCCGAGACCCGCACGAGGCCGTCCGCGTGCAGGGACTGGCCGACCGGGTGCGCGTCTCCGCGGCGCTGCTCGGCGACGCCGTCTCGTGCCTTCACGCCGAGCACCGCGCCGGCCGCCTCGCCCGAGCCTCCTGGGACAGCCCCGACCACGCCCGGGCCCTGTACATCGGGCAGGTGGAGTTCGCCCTGCGGGCAGAGCGCGGCCCCCGGATCTCGCACCCGCGCGCCAAGGTCAGAGCCCTCGCTGCGGAGGAGTCTCGTGCGGCGGCCGCCCTCGTTCTGCGCTCGCTGGCCAGCCCCGTCCGGGACGACACGGGCATGGACCCGCGCGACGAGGACTACGAGGGCCCGTGGGCGGACGACGCCGACGGCCGCGAGCGCCGGACGGTCCTCGCCGGGATCGGGCAGCAGAGCACGGGGTCTGCCGTCAAGGAAGCCAAGGCGATGCTCGGCCGGATCGCCGGCCGCGCCATCCCGCTGGTCGCCTCGCCGGCGGACCTGCTCGCCATCGAGGCCGAGCTCGTCGCGGAGGCGCCCCACCTCGCCGCCCTGATCCGGGAGGCGCTGCGGGTCCTGACGCGGCGCCGGTCCGTGGGCGGTCCGCCCCTGGTCGCGGTGGGGCCGCCTGGCTCGGGCAAGAGCCGTGCGATGCGCCGGGTGGCCGAGGCCCTGGGCCTCCCGGTGACGGCGTTCAACGCGGACGCCAGCACCGACTCCTCGTTCTGCGGCACGCCGCGGCGCTGGAGCAGCGCGGAGCCGGCGGTCCCGACCGCCGCGATGGCGGCCTCGGGGCTGGCGAACCCCGCGATCCTCGTCGACGAGCTCGACAAGGCGGGCGGGGCCACGCACGGCGTCGGGGGCCAGCTGTACGACGGCCTGCACGGGCTGTGGTCGCCGGAGACGTCGGCGCGCTGGCGGGATCCGGTCGCGCAGGCGGACGTGGACCTGTCCTGCGTCCTCTACCTGTGCACGGCGAACGGTCTGGCCGGGATCCCGCGGTCCCTCCTCGACCGGGCCCGCGTGCTGCAGGCGCCGCTGCCGGGGCCGGAGCACCTCGCGGCGCTCGCCCCGCGGGTCGCCGCCGAGGTCGCGGCTAGGCTCGGCCTGCACCCGGCGGAGGCGATCCTGGACCGGGATGAGGCCGCCGTCCTGGAGCGGCACTGGGCCGGGGGGAGCCTGCGGCGCCTGCAGCGCCTCGTCGAGACCGTGCTGGCCGCGCGCGACGCGCTCGCGCCGCGCCACTGAGGGAGGGGATCATGGCTCAGAACGCGACCCCGACCGAGCGGCAGCTCGCCCTCTTCGCCCTCGGGGCCCAGGCCATCGGCCTCGTCCGCGACGGCGCCATCCGGCCCGAGGACCTCGCCTCGATCACGGCGCTCCTCACGTCCCTGATCGAGGCCGAGCGCCGGGGGGCCCGCGATGCAGCGTGACACCCTCTCCGCGGTCAGGGACCGCATCCGGACGGCGTGGGCGATGCGTCGCGTCTGCGGCCTGATCGCCGTGGCGGCCGGCCTGCGCGTCGGCCGCATCATCCGCCTTGAGGCCGCCGGCCGCCTGGCGCCCGACGACGCCCTGAGGATGGCGCTGGAGGCCGAGGCCCTGGCCCTCTGCTTCCCGCCGCTGCCCAGCTTCGGAGGCTGGCGTGACTGAGGTCTACTGGCACACGCGCAGGCGGCTCTGGTCCATCCGCGAGGGCGGCCGCGTCGTCGCGCACGCCCCCCGGGTCTGCCTCGTCGACGTGACGCTCGTCGTGAAGCCCGGCGCCGTCGCCCGGATCCGGCTCCGGGGACAGCGCGAGGTGTGTGCCTGGGCGTCCGGCCGGCGGGTCCCGGCGCGGGCGCTGTGGGGCGGCGAGGAGCCGCTCCGGTTCAGCCCGTTCCGGGACGACGCCTTCGTCGACGGCTGGGGCCAGCCCATGGCCGCCTGCCGTGTCCTGATCTTGGAGACGTATGGCGGCGACGGGATCGCGTGGGCCGAGCGCTGATCGCGCCCTCCGGCCAGGGCTTTCGTAAGTATTGCCCTGTATGTTCACAGTATTCCCCGACACCGAAGCGGCCTGGGCGCTCCTGTAGCGCCGGCCGGAGGATTCCTGCCATGACCGCGCGCCTTTGGGTCCTCTCGGACCTGCACCTCGACGTGCACCCGCTCGACCTTGAGCCCCCCGAATACGACGTCGCGGTCATCGCCGGCGACGTCGGTGAGCGCCTGTGCGACCGCGTCCTGCCGTGGCTGAGGGGGCTCTCGCAACGTGGCCCCGTCGTCTACGTGCCGGGCAACCACGACTACTGGAGATCGACATATCAGGACGTCCTGCCGGAGGCTCGCGAGCTGGCGGCGGCCGCTGGCGTTACCCTTCTGGCCGAGGGCGAGACGGCCGTGCTTGCGGGCGTGAGGTTCGTCGGCGCGACCTTGTGGACTGACTGGGACCTCGAACCGACCGTGCGGGCGGCTGCGCAGTCAGACGCGTGCGAGCAGCGGGGCGGCATGCAAGATGTGCGGCGCATCAAGTGGCGGCGCGGCCCTGGCCTCTACAGCAAGTTCCTGCCCCGCTACTCCGGGGAGCTGCACAGGCAGCAACGCCACCGGATCGAGGCCGCGCTGGCAGTCCCGTTCGCCGGTCCGACCGTCGTCGTCACGCACCACGCGCCGCACCCGGCGAGCCTGCGGGGCGGCGCGTGGCAGACGCCGCTCGACGCGGCCTACGCGAGCGACCTAACGGAAATCCTTGAGGGGCCGAACGCACCGGACCTGTGGGTGCATGGGCACATCCATGAGCCCCGGGACTACCGCGTCGGGGGCACGCGCGTCGTGGCGAACCCGCGTGGTTACGTCGAGGAGATCGCCGCCACGCGGGGGAGGCCGGCCAGGCTGAAGCCGGAGAACCCCTCGTTCAACCCCGCCTTGGTCCTGGAGGTCTGACCATGCGTGTCATTCTCCTCGCGGTCGCCCTGGTGGCGGCCGGCCCCGCGGTCGCCGGCGTCATGGAGCAGCCCCGGTGGTCCGCCGGAACGGTCCAACGCCGCGGCCCCGTGACCGTTACGACCGGGCTCGATTTCGAGAGGACGGGTCCGGGCGAGTGGCGCGTCCGGGCGTGGTGCGAGACCCGCGACGGCCGGACGGGGCGGTGGACTGCGCGCACGGGGTCGGGCGTTGCCGTCCGGAGCGCGGGCATGGTGATGATCGAGGCCGGCTCACTGGGCAGGATGGTCCTGTTCCCGGACGGCGACCTCGCCAGCAACTCGCCGGCATGCGCCTCAGGCGCGGCCGTCCTGGGGACCGGCGACTAAGCGCTCGCTTAGTTTTGCCCTCACAAGCCACCGAACGAAATGATCGCTTAGTTCTGGCCCTGAACGCCCTCGAACTAAGCGATCGTTTCGTTTTTACACTCAGCCCCACTTGTGCTCGGTCAACCCCCGCCCGGTCACGAACATCAGGAAGTCTTTGCCGAGTGGGGTCAGTATCGCCTTGGTGTCGTCGTCGACCGGTTGCCTTTCCACGGCCACCAGCCCTCTCGTGAGCAGGTAGTCGCCCCAGGCCTCGAAGGTTTCGGGCTTGAACACATCAGGGTAGTTGCGGACTGCCGTCAGATTGTAGACCTCCTTGGCCTGTGCAATCGTCAAGATCCCTCGGACGTTGAGTTCCTTTAGGGCGGCGATCTGGCTCCCGAATATGAGCCTATATGTGGCCTCGTGATCGCGCTCGACTTGTGCAGCGACTGCGACCCGCACGGCCCACGCCATCTGGGCGTCGAGGCTGCCCGGCGCGATCATCTCGATGCGGCGCCGGAGGTCGGCCTCGATGGGGCCGTAGACCCCGCTTGGCGGTGGCAGGTCCGGGAGCACGGCGCCCAGCTCCGGTGCAGGAACCGGTAGCTTCTCGGCCTCGGGCGCTTGTTTCTGGGCCTCGATCTGGGCGGCCGCCTCGCCGCCGGTCAGGTCCGCAGACCCTCCCGGGAAGGTCAGGGCCCGCAAGTCGCCGAGCTTCTTCCGGACCTCAGGACGGAAGAGTCCTGCGAAGGCGAGGAGGCCGGCGACGATGACGAGGGCGAGCTGGGCGTGCGGATCCATGCCAGCGAGCCTGAGACCCTGGGGTCCAAACGCAAGCGGCCCGGGACAGTTATCCCCGGGCCGCGAGGTCCTCGCAAATGAGGCCGACGGCGACGGTGACGGGATCCGCCCGCGCCGCCTCGTAGTCCGCGTCGGTGGGGGCGCGGCCGGCGTAGATCGGGTCGGTGCCGCCGGGCAGGCGATAGGCGACGCAGTAGACGCTGCGGGCGGGCTCCAGCTCAGGGTGAGTGCAGGCTCGATGATCGCGACGCGGCGGGACCGCGCACGGTAACGCAGGGGAACCAATTCGGCCGTTGGCCTAGGACGGGCGATTCGGTCCTAGCTGGGCTCCGCGCGGGGCTCAGGCCGCCCCGGCGAGGCCTTCCCCATGGGCCGCCATGGGCCCGCCGCAGGAATCTTCGGCCTCGCCACAGGTTTCTCGCATGCCCCGCCAAGGCGCCTGGACGCCCGCCACGCCCTCCTGCCCGGGGCACCCCAGGAATCTCGCTGGCGATGGGGGCGGGCCGTTCCTGATGGGGGAATTCCCATCTCCCATGGCCCCCGATCCCATGACGCCAGGGGCATGGGATCGGGAGGGGGTGCCCGGGTTAAGCTTGCACCCTCACGCAGCTGGTGGCTGGCGAGCGAACCGCACAGGCTAGGGGCGCGCGGGACCGTGCGGTGCCGGTCCGAGCGCACATCCGCCCTCCAGCCTGTGCGTGTGAGATGATCTACAGTGTGTATCAGCACCGAAGTGGCTCCCCTTTGGGAGATCGGCCCAAATCATTGATTTGAAATTAGAAGATGATTTCTGAGCGGGGTCCCAATCGGCGCCGATCGGGACCCCGCATCAACGGCAATTTCCAACATCGCTTCGAAGGCTTCGCTCTGATCCAGCCCGGGGTCCGACTTCGCCGCCGATCCACAATCCAGGGCGTTCGAGTACATATGGGTCCGCAGCAGCGCGATCCCGTTGTTCTGTCCGAACACATCGGTGTTTCTCGGGTATCTCGGATCATTGAGCAGTGGCGGCGAGCACCAGCCGACAGCAGCGGACGTACAGCTTGATGTGTTCGATCCTCCAGAGCCGTTACCCGGGTTCGAGCCGCTCAGTCCACTCGACCGAGTTGCCGATCATCTCATGCTGGCACACAGTGCTGCCCAGGCTGCGCGAGACATCGTGCTGATGCAGATGATCGAGATCACCCTGTTCCAAGTCGGGAAGCTTCTCTCCCAACATGATCATGCAACCCACGACGGAAATGTTCACTGAAGCCGGATTGGGCCAGACCTGAGTTGAATGGGCGCGGAACGGTTCGGACTTGAACGGAGGTGGAGATAACTGATGTCGAAGTCGGCGAATGCGTGCAGGCGGCTCAGGTCAGGAACGGAGAGGTTCTTATGCCTCAGCAAAATTAGTCCCTCGGCACGCAGTGTCTGAAGAACGCGGTTGGTGTGAACGACTGAAAGACCAGAAGCGTCGGCTAGATCCGCCTGTGTGATCGGGAAGTCGTAGCTGTCGGAGGTCGCCAGTCCGACCACCTGAAGTCGGGCCAGCAACTCACAGAGGAGGTGAGCGATCTGCTTCTCCGCCGAGCGGCGGCCCATGCTCACCAGCCACTCGCGTGAGATCGCCTCATCCACGAGGTCCGAGACGTGCAGCGCGCCTGCAATGGCCGGATAATCCGACGTGAGCACGTCGAAGTCCTGCCTCGACACGACCGCCACGTCGCAGCGCGTGAGGGTGGCCACGGCATGATCCATGTGGCCGAGAAGCGGAGCGTAGAGGTCGCAGGCGTCGCCCGGAACGAGATAGGCGATGATGGCCCGCTCGCCGTCAGGAAGGATCCTGTACCTGCACGCGAAGCCGCTCCGGATGAAGGTGACGTGATCGGAGGCGTCGCCCTCCTCAATTAAATCCTGATGAGCGCCGACCGAGACGACCCTGCCGCATACCTGCTGCAACGCCTTCCTGTCGTGGTCTGACAGAGGGGAGCGTATTCCGAGCTTCTGGATGAGGGGGCTCAGCATTTAGCCTCCTAGCAGCACTATGCCCGCGCCGGGTTCTAAACGGCTTCCAAGCTGCCAAACTTGGCAGGAATGCACAACCCGGGGCTGCACGCTCCAACGCGGCTGTTCAAACCCTGTAGAAACGCGCGACGTGAGCGAGGAGAGAGGTAGGACGAGGGTGTGGGTGTGGGTGTCGCACGAGCAATGGCTGCCCATCGCGCTGTTCGTGCCCACCAACCAGCCCAGCGCTCGTCGCAGTGTGAGCGGAGGAGGTAGTTACGGCACTCCGAAAAACGTGCGAACCTGCTCGGTGTGCAGCGGGAAGGCCGTTTCGACAGGCTGGTGGATCATCAGAACTTCTGACACTTCATCGTCATGCGCGAATGTTCCGGGGCGCGCCACTGATGGACTGCGGTAGAACAGCAGGTTTTGGCGGAGTTCTGGCGTGGTCACAATCGTTACCAGCCGGAGCGATGTCGGATCGAGCGCGACCCCGGTCTCCTCCAATACCTCGGCGGCGCCTGCCGCCTGCCACTTCTGCCCGAGCATCTGGTAGCCATCGGGCAACGCAAGTTTGCCTTGTCCTTTGCCTGGAAGCGCTCGGCGGATCATCAGCAGGCCGCCACCGATGGGAACGAGGACAACGACGACGGTCGGCGTGTTCTGGTAGAGGGTCATGGCACCTCGTGGGATCGATCTGCGGTGGGCGAGATGGCAGAGTTCAGGAGGGCTATATGAGTTTGGCGGACGACATGGCTCGCGAGGTACTCGCAGCCTTTGATGAACGACGCCAGATTCGGTCGATCGTTGCGGAGGACCAGGGTCTCAGCCTGAACCAAGCGTACCGGGTGACCGCGGCTGTTCGCCGGATGCGCGAGGCGCGAGGCGCGCGCGTGGTCGGACGTAAGATCGGCTTCACAAACACCACGATCTGGGACGAGTACGCTGTCCACGCGCCCATCTGGGGCTATGTCTACGACATAACCCTGCACCGCCTTACCGACTGTCGCGGCTCGTTTGATCTCTCTGGGGTTGTCGAGCCGCGGATCGAGCCGGAAATCGTCTTTGGCCTCTGTCGGTCACCGGAGCCCGACATGGACGAGCGTTCCCTCCTCTCCTGCATCGAGTGGGTGGCACACGGCTTTGAGGTGGTACAGTCCCTCTTTCCCGGTTGGCGCTTCACGGCCGCCGACACGGTGGCAGCTTTCGGTCTTCACGGCGCACTCCTGATCGGCCCGCCAACCGCAGTCATGCCCGCGACGATCGAGTCCTGGCATGAGTGGCTCGCGAGCTTCAGGATCACGCTATCGCGGGACGGCATTGAGGCAGATCGTGGGCGGGCCGAGAACGTGCTCGGACGCGGCCCGCTCGCAGCCCTACAGCACCTCGTTGAGGTGCTTGCCCGCGACCCGGAGAGCCCGCCACTCGCGCCCGGCGAGGTGATTACGACCGGAACCCTCACCCGGGCTCTGCCCATTTCGGCAGGTGAGACCTGGAGCACGCGGTTCGAGGGCCTGCCGCTGCCGGGCGTAGAGGTCGTGTTTGCTTGAAACACGCGTGCCAGTGGCCGACCGTAGCAAGCCTACTTCAACTAGATGGGTGGGTTCAGCCGTGAGCAGCGATCGCTAACAGCCCGAGGCTGATGGCGGTCGTGAGGAGCGCAACGGCCATGGACGAGAGACGGAGCAACATGACAGCACCATCGTTTTGTTCGTATCACCTGAAATGATCAGGGGCTGCGATGAGGATGAACATCATGTAGGAACCCGATGCTCATCTGCGTGTGTGCTACAGCACTCGCTGGAGGCGAGCAGGCCAGTGTCGCAATACAACTTTCGTGATTGAATACGTCCGAGCATTTCTGGATGGTAATAAGCAGGCGATCGGATCCGGTTGGCATGCATGCGACGGGATGGGCTGGCTCGGACAGCCTTGTGTTCGGCGAAAGACCCGATGGTACGATTCTCCACATTTCCGAGGTGTGCTCGGGCCTTGCCTGCAACTGCGCTTGCCCGGGCTGCAAGGCGCCCCTGGTGGCACGCAAGGGAGATCTGAAGGACCATCACTTCGGCCACTACGGAACGGCTGAAACACCGGCATGTCAGACTGGTGCCGAGACTGCCCTGCACAAATTTGCGAAGGATTGCCTCGCCCGTCGCCTCGAACTCTTCCTCCCGGCGGTTGAGCGTGCAGTTGGGACCTCTGCGAGAGCCAGATACTTGGGTGAGATGTTTCATTTCGATGCCGCTTTGCTCGAGCATCGTCTCGCTACCATCGTTCCCAACGTGATTGTGCATAAGGGCGAACGCGACCTGCTCGTAGAGTTGCGCGTATCCCACCCCTGCGACACGGTCAAAATTGCAGATATTGCCGACCTGAATATTGCAGCAGTGGAGATCGATCTTTCCCACCTTCCGAGGGATGTGACTCGACTCAGTTTAGAGGAAGCCATAATCACGCAAGCCCCGCGGCGTTGGCTTTACAAGCCAAAATCGAGAGCGAAGTTCGGTGAGGAGGGAACTCAGCAAAAAGCGACCGTTGCGCCGCATCGTTTTGCAATACTCGTGCGGGCCTATAAGCGGAGCGGTTTCAGGCAGATCGACAAGGGTCATCAGGCAGATCTTACAGGACGGTTCCGGTCGCCACGAAGCGTGCAGGCGGCATGGATCAGGGCGAGGTGGCTGAGGCCCTGCGGCGTGTTGCCGAGGAAGTCGCCCGTGTCCGGGTCGACCATCTCGCTGAGATGCCGACACCCTCGGGCAGGGCGCGGAGCGTGCCGGTGAGGATCTCCTCCGCCTCCAGTTCGCGACCGAGCTCGGCCAGGGCCTCGGCAAGCCAGAACGAGCAGGCGAGGAACGCGCCTTCATGCTGCTCGGCGCCGGAACAGCGGTAGAAGAAGGGCCCGCGACCGAGTTCCTCGCGGATCGCGTTGAGGGTCGAAGACAGCCTGTCCCGGCCGTCGAAGCCGAACCGGACCGCGAGCGCGAGGGAGGCGTCGAGCCGCTCGGTACCGGGGTGGAGCACGAAAGCCTGGCGCCGCTCCGACTAGCAGTGCTCCTCGATCCAGGCGGCGATGCGGTCGCGCTCGCGCTGCCAGCGCGGCACGCAGGTGGAGGGCAGGTGCCCGGCCTCGGCGAGCTCGACGGCCCGAGCCAGCCCCTGCCAGGCGCTGATCTTCGACATCGTGTAATGCTGCGGCTCGCGCAGTTCCCAGATGCCCGCATCCTTCTGGCGCCAGCGGTCGGCGGCCTGGTCGGCGAGCGCGGACAGGGTCGCCGCGCTCCTCTGGTCCAGAACGTTGCCGTCGGCGACGAACAGGCTGGCGGTCTCGAAGATGTCGCCGTAGATGCCGTGCTGGTGCTGCAGCGCCGCGGCGTTGCCGACCAGGACCGGCTGCGAGCCGCGGTAGCCCAGCAGCTCCAGGGCGCGCTCGTCGGGCCCAACGTCGCCGCAGAGGGTGTAGAGCACCCGGGGTCCGTGCTGGTCGAGCCGCTTCATCAGCCAGGAGAAGGCGGCCTTCGCCTCCGGCATCGCCCCGACCCGCAGGAAGGCGGCCACCGAGTAACCCGCATCCCGGATCCAGGCGTCGCGGTAGTCGTAATTCTTCTCCCCGCCGATGCCCTCCGGCAGCGAGGTCGTGGCGGCCGCCGCGATGGCGCCCGAAGGCGAGTAGAGCAGCAGCTTGAGGGCGAGCGCGCTGCGGCGGACCGCGTCGCGGTGCGGGCCGTCGTAGCGCAGGCCTTCCGCCCAGCGCCGCCAAGCCTCGTCGCTGACGTCGATGCGGGTGTCGACCTCCTCCATCGTGGACACGCCGAGCGGCTCGTCCTCGCCCGCCAGCAGCGCTACGGTCGCGCGCTCGCCTTCGGAGAGCGTCACGGTGGCGGCGATGGTGCGGTCCTCCTCCTCGGTGACCCGGACGTTGTGGCTGCATCGGAACATCCCGAGCACTGGCCCGACATGGAAGACGCAGCCGTTCGGGTTGGGCTGCAGCCAGGGCGAGGCGGTGTCGCCGCGCGTGCCAAAGACAGCCCGGATGCGGAAGGTCATCGTGCCCGACAGAACCTCGACGCGCCGCGCCAGCTCGCACCAGGGCAGGCGGCCGGCGGTAGAGCTGTTGAGGGACTCGGTCAGGCGCCCCCGGCCCGTGTCCGAGGCGAGCACGGTGTCGAGCACGTTGCTGTCCCGCCGGTAGCGACGCTCGACCACTCGGCCCCCCTCGGCGTCGACCTGGAAGAAGCCGCCGGCTCGCGGGTCGAGCAAGCTGTCGAACAGCGGGGGCGAGTCCATCTCGGGCACGCACCACCACGCCACGGCACCGTCCGATGCCACGAGGACGACCGAGCGCCCGTCGCCCAGGGCGGCGTAGTCCTGGATCGGGAACTCCGAGCCTGGCAGCCGGGTGCTTTGCGTGGCGCCGGGGTCGGCGCTCGTCTGCTCGCTCATGATCCTGCCGGGTCGGGGTTCGGGCGCTGGTTCCGGGATGGCCGTCAGTTCTTCGGCACCTTCTCCTTGCCCTTGCCGGGGTTCGAGGTGTTGACGAGCTCCGGTGATTTCTGGGCCTTCAGCGTCTCGCGCTGAGCCTTCGTGTCGATCCGCTTCGTGCGGGTGAACGGCTCCAGTTTCACAGAGCCGCCGGTCTTGATGGCCTGCACGATGCCCTCCAGCACGCGCACGTCGGCGTAGCCCTCCTCGCCGTCCGGCTCGGGATCCTTGCCGTTCAGGAGGCAGTCGGAGAAATACTTGAGCTCCCCACCGAAGTGGTCGGTGTTCTTGAAGCTCTCGTGGCTCTTAGCTTCCCCGAGCGTGACGGTGTGCTCCAGCGGCTTGCCGTACATGTAGCCGGGATTGACCTCGACGCTGCCCTTGGTGCCCACCACCGCGTAGGTGTCGAGCGTATTGCCCCAGTAGGACAGCACGAACTGCGCCAGGCGGTTGTCGGGAAAGCGCAGCGTCACCGCGACCGTGTCGTCGAAGTCGCCTAGGCCCGCCTCCGGATGGCGCACGCCCACGGCCGAGACAACCTCGGTCGGCTCGTCGCCGAAGACATAGCGGGCGGCGTTCACCGGGTAGGGCCCCATGTCGAAGATCGGCCCGGCCTCGACCCCGTTCTTCGCCCGGTGGTTCTCGGGCGAGACCATCTGGGTGAAGGTCGAGGAGAAGGTCAGGAGCTCGCCGAGCTTGCCCGAGCGGATCAGGTCGATGGTCGCGAGCGTGCCTGGCTCGAAGTGCAGGCGGTAGGCCACCATCAGCTTGGCCGACGAGGTCTTGACCACCTCCAGGATCTCGCGGCACTTCTTCGTCGAGACCTCAAGCGGCTTCTCGACCAGCACGTGGATGCCGGCCTTCAAGGCGGGGATCGCGAACTCCGCGTGGCGCCAGTTCGGGGTGGCGAGGTAGATCGCGTCGATCTTGCCCGAGGCGAGGAGCTCGCCGAACTGCTCGTATCCGTAGCTGTCGGTGACGCCGTACTGCTCGCCGACGCCGCGGGCCTTCTCTGGGTCGCCGGTGACGAAGGCGACCACCTCCGAGTTGCCGGTGTGCTTCACGCCCGGCAGCATCGCTTCCTGGGTGATGTCGCCGAGCGCGACGAAAGCGTAGCGGACCTTCTTGCCCGAGCTCAGGCCGAGGGCGGATGCGAGGCTCATGCGGGTCTCCGTATGGGATGGAGGTTGGGGGATTGTCGGTGCGGGCAGGCGCCGGCGTGATCAGGGACCGCCGCGTCCGCCGACGGCGGCGAAGACCTGCCCCGTCGAGTAGCTCGCCTCGTTCGAGGCCAGCAGCACGTAGATGCCGGCGAGCTCCGCCGGCTGGCCTGGCCGTCCCATCGGCGTCTCGGCGCCGAACTGCGGCAGGGAGCCCGGCAGCTTGCCGCCGCTGACCTGAAGAGGCGTCCAGAATGGGCCCGGCGCGACCGCGTTCACCCGGATGCCCTTCGGCGCGAGCTGCTTGGCGAGGCCCTTGGAGAAGTTCGCGATGACTGCCTTGGTGGCGGCGTAGTCGATCAGCGTCTCGGACGGCTCGTAGGCGTTGACCGAGGCGGTGTTGATGATGGCCGCGCCCGCCTTCAGGTGCGCCATGGCGGCCTTGGTGATCCAGAACATCGCATAGACGTTAGTCTGGAAGGTCCGGTCGAACTCCTCGTCGGAGATCTCTGTGATGGACTTGGCCGCCTTCTGGTAGGCGGCGTTGTTGACCAGGATGTCGAGGCCGCCGAGTTCGCGGGCCGCATCGTCGACGAGCTTGCGGCAGAAGGCCTTGTCGCGGATGTCGCCGGGCAGCGGCACGGCCTTGCGGCCCGCCTTGCGGATCAGGTCGACGACCTCGCGGGCGTCCTCCTCCTCCTCGGCCAGGTAGTTGAAGGCGACGTCCGCGCCCTCGCGGGCGAACGCGATGGCGGCCGCCCGGCCGATGCCGCTGTCGGCGCCGGTCAACAAGGCCTTGCGGCCGGCGAGACGCCCGGAGCCCTTGTAGCTGATCTCGCCGTGGTCGGGCCGCGGGTTCATGCGGGCGGCGAGACCCGGCCAGGGCTGCTGCTGATCCTGGAACGGCGGCTTCGGGTACGAGGCGGCCGGGTTCGGCGCCACCGTCGGGGTATCGGCGGCGGCGGACCTCACGCCGAGGCCTGCCCCGCCAAGCGCTGCTGCGACGCCGGTGGTGAGGCCGCCGATCAGAAGGCGGCGAGACGGATCGGGACGTTCCGACATGATGCGGGCTCTCGGAAGGCGATGCTGAGGGGGCTGGAGGACATCCGGCCCTCGCGACCTCAACCTGTTCACGCTGAGAATGTTGCATGCGCATGCAGTCCGGCGCACATAGGGGGTGTGCGCCGGCGGCAATGGCTGGCGCGGAGGCGGGGCAGGTGAGCAAGAGGCGGCAACCCACCTCGGTCGAGGTCGCGCACCTGGCTGGCGTGTCGCAGTCGGCGGTATCGCGGACCTTCACGCCGGGTGGCATCGTCTCTGCGGCGACGCGCGCCAAGGTGCTCGCCGCGGCCGAGAGCCTGGGCTACCGGCCGAACCTGCTGTCGCGCTCGCTCACGACCGGCCGCTCCGGCATCGTCGCGGTGGCCGTCGGCGGCCTGTCCAATCCGTTCCACGCTATGGCGCTGGAGAGTTTTGCGGGAGGTCTGCAGCGGTCCGGGCGCCAGGTCATGCTGGTGCAGGTGGAGGACGAGTGGGCGCTCGCCTCTGCGGTCGAGCCGCTCTCCGGCTACCAGGTCGACGCGGTCCTGACCTCGCTGTCCGTCAACGAACCGGACGTGGCGCAGGCCTTGGCGCGCTTCGGCATGCCCGTCGTCACGATGAACTCCTCGAAGACCAACGCGTGGGTGCGCACGGTTGCGACAGACGATGTTTGGGCGGGCGCCCAGGTGGCGCGCCTGCTGCACGCGCGCGGCGCCCGGCGCTTCGGCTACGTCGCCGGCCGACCACCGGGCACGCTGGCCCAGGAGCGCCGCGAGGCCGGCTTCCGGGACGGGCTGAGAGCGCTTGGCGTCGACGGCTACGCACGGGCGCAGGGCGACCACCACCACCGTGGCGGCTACGAGGCGGCGCGAACGCTCTACGCCTCGGGTCCCAGGCCTGACGGGTTGTTCTGCCTGAACGACCTGACCGCGATGGGCGCCATCGACGCGCTCCGGCACGAGTTCGGGCTGCGGTGCCCGGAGGACGTGCTGGTCGCCGGCTACGACAACGTCGCCGCGTCGGCCTGGCCGCCTTACGGCCTCACCACCGTGGACGTTGGCCTCGCCGAAGTCGCTGCACAGGCGTTCGAGATGATCGAGGCGGACGCGAGCGGGCCCCGCGAAATTCTGATCAGGCCTACCCTCGTTGAGCGCGCCAGCACGTCGGGCAGGTATGAGGCCGCCCAAACCGCCCCGGGCACGGGCGGCTGTCCCGACTTGCAGGCTACCGCTCCGTCGCGGGTTAGGGCGCGAGGCAGTTGATCACGCTGTAGTTCACCGCCGTCCAGAACTCCGACGCCTGCGGGTCGGCGAGTTCGGCATTGGCCGCCTCGATGGCCGCGTAGTCCGCCGTTCCGCAACAACATGGTGATGAAGTCCGGCGCGCGGGTGCGACTGGCAGCCGACGGCACGGTCACGGTCGAGACCGATATGACTGATATCGGCACCGTCAGCTACACCATCACGGAAGAGCAGATCATCGCGATCCTGCGCGAGCAGGAGGCGGGCATCGCGACAGCGGAGGTCTGCCGCAAGCACGCGATCAGCAGCGCGACGTTCTACGAGTGGAAGGCAAAGTATGATGGCCTCGACGTGTCGCAGGCCCGCAAGCTGAAGGCGCTCGAAGACGAGAACGCTCGGCTCAAGAAGCTGCTCGCCGAGGCCATGCTGAATATGGCCGTGCTGCGGGATGTCACTGCAAAAAAGTGGTAACGCCCGTGACCAGGAGAGAGGCCGTGGCGCACGCGCGGGCGGGCTTCGACCTCTCGGAGTGGCGGGCGTGCGCCATTCTTGGTTTTGACCGGACCTCGGCCCGTTACCGCAGCAGCCGGGGTGAGAACGCAGATCTGTGTCAACGGCTGCGCGCCCTGGCGGGTGCTCTCCCGCCTGTTCCGCCGGCTGTTCCTCGACCGACTGGCCGAGGCCCATCGTGCTGGGCGGCTCGCCTTCCACGGCGAGCTGGCGGCTCTCGCCGACGCCGATGCCTGCGCGACCCATCTGGCACCGATGCGGCGGACCGAGTGGGTGGTCTACGCCAAGCGGCCCTTCGCCGGGCCAGAATCCGTGCTCGCCTATCTGTCGCGCTACACCCACCGCGTCGCCAACGCCAACAGCCGGCGCTTGGCCCTCGACGAGCGCGGCGTCACGTTCCGCTGGAAGGACTACCGCGCGCGAGACGGGACGCCGGGCCGCGAGGGAATCAAGACCCTGACGCTGGCTCCGGACGAGTTCATCCGCCGCTTTCTGCTGCACGTGCTACCCGACAGCTTCCACCGCGTCCGGCACTACGGTCTGTTCCAGCGGCAGGTGGACGGCCAACATCGCCCGGATCCGTGGCTTGCTCGTGCCCTCGTCGCCGCCGTGCGAGGTCACTCCAGTCGCACGCCGTGATCGAGCGCACCCCCTGAGCAATTACCGGACGGGCGTGCTCCATCGCAGCCTGCCTAACTTCTCCGAGAAGATGCTCACTCAGATACTGCGCGAGATAAAGGGCAGCGGCCTCATCACTCGGCACGTGGCGGGCGCGGTGCCCAGGCGGTCGAGTACCGCCTCACCGCCCTCGGGACGCGCTTCGTCGAGCCGGTAGAGCTCCTCTAACCCTGGAGCCGCGCGAACCGGGACACGCTTGACGACCTTAAATCTCGGCCGACCTCCCGCCGTCGGGGATCAACCGAGAGGGCGAGGAAGGCACGTAGGCCTGGTGCTATTCTATTGGGTTGTGGAGACTCGGGCGGTGCATCAACATCGCGTTTTCGAGGAATGTCCCACTATGAGGTACAAGCCGCTTCCGCTTGCCGAGATTGCCCGGTTCAACCACCGGCGCAACGCCGACTTGGCCCGCCTGGCCGCTGGCTGGATGCCGTCCGACGACGATCTCGCCGGTGCGCCTACGCTCTCCAACTGGATCGAGTACATGCCGCGGGGCGAGACCAGGCCGTTCCTCATGAGGCATCTTAAAGGACATCCCCGGCAGATCGACGGCTGGACGCAGACCGAGCAGGTCCTCGCGAAGGGAGACGGCTGGGTTCGCCTGCATCATACTTGGCTTAGGCTCGGCCCCCCCGATGCCGCCCCGGTCGGAGCCGAAGCTGAAGCTGGTCGAGGCCGTGCTGGAGCCGGCGGTTCCTGACTACGACCCGCTCGCCTACCTTCCCGATGTCATCCAGCCCGGGCCGTGAGGCCGGGCGCGGTGACAAAGTGCGCGCGAACGTGACAGACCGCGCGCGAGGCTCCTTCGGGGACAAGCTGTTTGCGACGGTGACAGGACGCCTGAAATCGACGCCGAAAATAGCAAACCTCATGCGGCCCAGCCGGCCGCACGTCGGCCCGCAGTGGTACACGGCAAGCTTCACACAGCCCGAAATCATGTAGGCTGTTCTCTGGAGTAGCAGGGGAGGGGACCCGAGCGGCCGGCTACGGCTGACAAGGATGTGACGCCGGCTCCAAGATTGTTCGGCAACGCGCCATGAGCCGACCCTGGGCCAAGAGGCCCTGAACCGCCGCTCCCGACCGAGGGTGTGTGAAAACTCAGGCGCACCCCGAATTTGTAGAATAATCTTCTGCGCTGCCGCCGTCCAGGGACCCGGGGTTACAGCCGAGTGCCCTCGGGATGCCTATGCGGCCGCTGCCCAGGTTAGACGAGGGGGAGATCCTTCTGCGGCCTTTGCGTTTTCACACAGCCTGGACCCCAAGCGGACCGTTCACCTAAGCGAATGACGCGTTGATCGGGTGATGCGAGGTACGCTTTCCAAATGCTCACGCTCAGGCACTGGCCCGATGCGGCAATCGGGATGGCCATGACCCATCAGTTGCAGAACCGCCTCCTGCAAGCCCTGCCGCCTGCCGATCTCGCGCTGCTGACACCTCATCTTGTGCCCGTGTCGTTCGAGCGAGGGGCGGTCGCCATCAGCGTCGACGAGCCGTTCTCCCACGCCTACTTCCCTGAGAGCGGCCTCGCCTCGATCATCTCCAAGACCCAGGATCAGCGGAACTTGGAGGTCGGCATTTTCGGTCGGAAGGGGATGGGGAGCACCGCCCTGGTTCTCGGGGCCGACCGCACGCCCCACGAAACCGAGATCCAGGTGGCTGGGACATGGCTACGCATCGAGGCCGAACGCCTGCGCGAGGCCATGAGGCAGAGCCCCGTCCTAACCAGTTTGCTGATGCGCTACGTCCAGGTCTTCCTGCTGATCCTGTCGCAGACGGCACTCTCCAACGGCAGCTACACGGTCGAGGAGCGGCTCGCGCGCTGGCTGCTGCTCGCGCACGATCGGCTCGACGGAGACGAGCTTCCCCTCACGCACGAGTTCCTGTCGCCGATGCTGGGGGTGCAGCGCGCCACGGTGACCTTGGCCACCCACACGCTTGAGGGGGAAGGCATGATCTGGGCGAAGCGGGGGCGGATCATCGTTCGGGATCGCACCAAGCTTGAGACCGCAGCAGGAGAAACCTACGGCATCGCTGAACGGGAATACGAGCGGCTGATCGGCCCTTTCCGAAGCACAACCTGATCCGGAGCGTCTGCTTTCCACCCCTAACAGACATATCAGCTTGACGGTCTGAATGTCCGCTGAGTAGGAAGTAGCGAACTTAGGAACCGCAACCATCACATTATTTTTCTAACTGAAGTTCCGGCGTTGGTGTGAACCCCGTGACTTAGAGCGCCTAACAGAACGGCACGATCGGGTCGGTTGGGCGTTGGGGTGGTATGGCTCGCCCGCTTCTCCCTGACGATCTCTGGGCTGCGATCGCCCCGCTTCTGCCGCCGCACCCGCCTCGCCCGAAGGGCGGGCGTCCCCGGGTGGACGACCGCGCCGCTCTGACCGGCATCCTGTTCGTGCTGCGCTCGGGCATCCCCTGGGAGATGCTGCCGGCCGAGATGAACTGCGGCTGCGGCATGAGTTGCTGGCGTCGGTTGCGCGACTGGCAAGCGGCCGGCGTGTGGGGGCGCCTGCATCAGGTACTGCTTGAACGCCTGCATGCGGCGGGCGAGATCGACTGGAGCCGGGCGAGCCTCGACAGCGCGAGCGTGCCGGCGAAAAAAGGGGGCCTGCCACCGGCCCGAACCCGACGGACCGCGGCAAGGCGGGGACCAAGCGCCACCTCGTCACCGACGCGCGCGGCACGCCGCTCGGCCTCGTCCTGACGGGCGCCAACTGCCACGACAGCCCGCTGATGGCCCCGACGCTGGACGCGATCCCGCCCTTGCGCAGCGGGCGGCGTGGACGTCCGCGCCGGCGCCCCGACAAGCTACATGCCGACAAGGCCTACGATGCGAGAGTGCGGCGGCAGGAGTGCCGGGCGCGTGGGATCACCTCGCGGATTGCCCGACGCGGCATCGAGAGAAGCGACAGGCTCGGACGGCATCGCTGGGTGGTCGAGCGCAGCCATGCCTGGTTCAACCGCGCCCGTCGCTTGCCCGTCCGCTACGAACGACGCGCCGACATCTACGAGGCCTTCACCCTCATCCAGGCCAGCCTCATCACACTCAACCAGATCCAACGGTTCTGTTAGGCGCTCTTAATAGCGGTCATTGCCTCAACGGCTTGGAGCGATAGGGGGATTTCAACCAGTCATCGGTAACGAGCCTGGCGAATGAACTTGGACGCAAGCCGATTGAACGCCTCGTCGTTGTCTCAAGGCCGGAGAAGCGCGGCGCCAGCATCGTCTCTGTTCAGACGAGCGACGTCGGCATCAGTGTCGCTATAGCCGAGGCTGGTCTCGCCCTCGGTCTCGATATAGGCGACGACGATCGTCGTCCTGTCTCAGGCATGGGCGAGTCCCGTCCGACTCGGGCGCGTCGGTGGGAACGGTGTATGCCTTGCCTGCACCGCCCGGATCATCCCACGTTGTAGTCGCGCCCGATCTCAGCTCTTGCCGCCGGGCAGAACCGAGCTCAGCACCTGGCGGGCGGTGTCGACCAGGAGGTGGCGTTCCTTGGGGTCGCCCTTGCCGAGCATAGACATGTAGTTCTTCACCTGCTCGAAGGTGAAGAACGGCGGCAGCGGCGGCACCTCCGGATCGGTCTTGACCTCCAGCACCACCGGCACCGGGCTCGCCAGCGCTTCGTCCCAGGCCGCGCCCATCCTGGCGGGGTCGGCGACGTAGATGCCGCGCAGGCCGATCAGCTCGGCGAACTTGTGGTAGGGGACGTTCGGAATCGTCTGGCTCGCCTCGAATTTCGGATTGCCCTCCATCACCCGCTGCTCCCACGTCACTTGGTTCAGGTCCTCGTTGTTGTAGACGCAGCAGATCCAAGTCTTGTTCGGCCATCGATGCATGTACTTCGAGACCGTGATCAGCTCGGCCATGTTGTTCATCTGCATGGCGCCGTCCCCAACCAACGCGATCACCGGCCGGTCCGGATGCGCCACCTTAGCGGCGATGGCGTAGGGCACCGCCGCGCCCATGGAGGCGAGGCCGCCCGAGAGCGAGCACATCTGGCCGCGACGCATCTTCAGGTCGCGGGCGTACCAGTTGGCGCAAGAGCCGGAATCTGAGGTGACGATCACCCGGTCGGGCATCCGCGGCGACAGCTCCCAGGTCACCCTTTGCGGGTTGACCGGGTTGGCCTTGGCCATCGCGCGGTCCTCGGCCTCCTTCCACCAGGAGGCGACACCCTTCTCGATGCCCTTGCGCCAGGCGCCGCCCTCCTTCTTCTGCTCCAGGAGCGGCAGCAGCGCGCGCAGGGTCTCGGCGGATTCGCCCTGGAGCGGCACCTCCATCGGGTAGCGCAGGGACAGCATCTCGGGCGCGAGGTCGATCTGCACGCCGCGGGCCTGACCTTCCTGCGGCAGGAACTCGGCCCAGGGGAAACCGGAGCCGATCATCAGGAGCGTGTCGCACTCCGCCATCATGTCGGAGGACGGCTTGGAGCCGAGCAGCCCGATCGTGCCTGTGACGAAGGGCAGGTCGTCGGGGAGCGCCGCCTTGCCGAGCAGCGCCTTGGCGGCGCCGGCCTGAAGGCAGTTCGCCACCGCGATTACCTCGTCGGTGGCGTGGAGCGCGCCGGCGCCGACCAGGATCGCAACCTTCTCGCCGGCGTTCAGTACGTCGGCGGCGCGGCGCAGGTCGGCCTCGAACGGCACGACCCTCGGGGCGGTCCAGCCGACGCCGGAGAAGGTATTGCCGTGCTTGCGCACCGGCGCCTCGTAGGGGACGTCCTGGAGGTCGTTCGGCAGGATGATCGCCGCGACCTTGCGCTCGGCCTTGGCGATGCGCATCGCCCGGTCGACAATGTGGCGCACCGAGGCCGGAGAGGCGGCCTGCTGCACGTAGGCCGCGACGTCCTTGTAAACGCTCGTGAGGTCGAGCTCCTGCTGGTAGTGGGCACCGTTGACGTTGCGCGCCTGCTGGCCGGCGATGGCGAGCAGCGGCACGTGGTCGGAATAGGCGTCGTACATGCCGGTGAGAAGGTGCGTCGCCCCTGGGCCCGAGGTGGCGAGGCAGACGCCGACCTCGCCGGTGAACTTGGCGTAGGCGGTCGCCATAAAGGCCGCCATCTCCTCGTGGCGGACCTGGATGAACTCGAACGGCAGGTCGTTGCGCTGGAGCGCGCCGAGCAGGCCGTTGATGCCGTCGCCCGGGTAGCCGAAGATCGTCTTCACCCCCCATTCGGCGAGACGCTTCCAGAAGAAATCGGCGACGGCGTCGGCCATGGCTACTCCTTGGGGTCGGGCGGCATCGCGATCCCGGCCGGGAGCCCTCGCGGTCGGGAGGCTTGCGGCGGATGCGGCGACCGGCTCTCCCACGTGCCCTTGGGGCACTACCTCTCTCACTGAGCTAACCGGCATACCCCAGGGAGGTTCCTGGCCGGAACGTTTCCGGACGTTGCAGGGAGGCTCCCGTTGGACATGGAATGCGCGGCGCGCGGTTTAAGGCCCGGCTTACACGTCCGCGAGATCGATGGAGTAAAGGTGCGCTTGGGCGGTGATGAACAGCCGCCGCTCGCCTGGGCCGAAGCAGCAATTCGAACAGGTCTGGGGCGTCGGGATCAGCCCGAGCCGCTCGCCCTTCGCCGAGAAGACCTGAACCCCAGATCCCGAACTCGTCCAGATCCAGCCGCGGCGGTCGACGCGGAAGCCGTCGGGCACACCCGGCTCGATCTCGGCGAAGACGCGCGGCGCACCGAGGCTATGGTCGCTGTGCACCGGGAAGGCGTGGATCGTATGTCCGCCGCCGCCTTCGGTGCGCGAAGTGTCGCTCACATAAAGCGTCCGCCCGTCCGGCGCGAAGGCGAGGCCGTTCGGCTGGCCGAAATCGGCCATGCGGCGCGCGCTGCCGGTCACCGGATCGACCCGATAGACGCTGTGATGGCCGAGATCCGAGTCGGCCAGTGCGCCCTGTCGGGGCTGGCGCAGACCGTAGGCCGGGTCGGTGAACCACAGGGCACCGTCGGCGGCGCAGACCACGTCATTGGGCGCGTTGAAGCGACGGCCTTCGTAGGTCTCGACGACCGCGGAATAGCGTCCATCGGGCGTGGTGCGGGACAAGCGGCGGTTGCCGTGCTCGCAGTGGATCAAATCGCCGCCGTGGTCGACTGTGTGGCCATTGATGAACGGCGTGGCGTCGATCACCACCCGCACGCAGCCATCCGGATGCCAGCCGAGCACGCGGCGGCCCTCGATGTCCGACCATATGAGAATCTCTCGGGCGGACCACCACACCGGACCCTCGCTGAAGACCGCTTGGCCGTAGAGCGAGGCTAGGCGGGCATGGGGCGGGACTGCTTCGGCGAAGCGCGGATCGAAGGCCTTCAGCGGATCGACATCCGAGACGAGATCCGGCGGACCGGGCCGACGCAGCAGGGTCGAGGCGGGTTCGGCGGTCATGAGCCCTCGCAATCCAGTCTCTCGGCGATCAGGTCTCTCGGCGAGGCGCGCCGTCGCGGCCTCACGCGACAACTGTTATCAACTACGCTTGTTCGTGCCCTCGCGACTCGGTCCTGTGGCGCGCCGCACGCCGAGGCCGACCGGCGGCGACCCGTAGAGCCATCGACCCGGGAGCCAGCGCTGAGTGAGCAGAGATGCAGGGCATGATGATGCACCCGCGGTTACGTCCCAGCGACGACGCACCTCAGTGTCTCTCACCGGTTCGCCATCCGGCTCAGCACATCGGCGAGCGTCAAGGTGAACAGGATCGCGGCCCAGAACAGGCCGCAGGCGGCAACGACGCGGACGAGGCCGCTGGCGTGCTTGAGCCGCATGAACACCAGGGCGACGAGCGCGGTCTTGACCCCGGCGATCCCGAATGCCACGGCGGTGTCAATGCGTCCGTACGGCCAGTAGGCGGCCCAGGTGCTCAGGGCGAGAAAGAGCATCAGGCCGGCCCAGACCCACAGGTTGCGGCGCCACAGGGCGCCGGGGGTCTCGGTGCTTTTGGATTCGGCCTCTGCGCTCATCCGGACCGTCCCGGCAGGTAGAGCATCGGGTAGAGGAAAACCCACACCACATCCACGAGGTGCCAGTACAGCGCCGTGACCTCGACCTGCGGATTTTCCTCGAGGAAGTCGACGTCGCGCCAGCCCATGACAGCAAGGCGCGTCACCAGGGCGATGCCGATGCTGAGGTGGATCGCGTGCACCACCGTGACGAGCCAGTAGAAGCCGAAGAAGATCTGGGCCGGCGCCTGGCTCAGGGCGAAATGCGCACCCGGCACCAGGTGCTTCTCGATATCCTCGCGATACTCGAAGCCTTTGACCACCAGGAATGCGAGGCCGAAGACTGCGGTGGCCGCGAGGCACCAGAGCGTCAAGCGGCGGAATAGCCCCTTCTCGGCGGCTTGCGAGGCGACCGCCATGGTCAGACTGCTGGTGAGCAGGATCGCGGTGTTGAGGGTGCCGAAGACGATGTTGGTTTCGCGCCCGGCGGCCGCGAAGGCGTCCTGGTTCGCCAGGCGCGCGGCAGTGTAGGTCAGGAACAGGGCGCCGAAGAACAGCACCTCGCTCGCCAGGAAGACCCAGATCCCGAAGGTGGCGCCGTCGCGCTGGCGCGCGAAGGCGGTCGCATGGTCGGTCTCGAGGTCGCTCCAGGGTTCGCGCAGGCGAGCCTCGATGTCGGGGTGTCCCTCGCGCAGGCAGGCCTCGACGTCGGCGCGGCTCATGTCAGCGACCCCCGCGAGGGAAGCCGCGGCTGGTCGTGGACCGGGGCGACCCCTTCCGGATGGTAGTTGTACGGCCCGCCCTGGATCCGGGGCGAGCCGAAGAAGTTCTGCCGCGGCGGCGGCGAGGTGGTGCGCCATTCGAGCCCGCTCGCGTCCCACGGGTTGTTCGTCGCCCGATCGCCGAACAGCAGCGACCAGGTGAGGTAGCCGAGCGGCATCAGGTAGGCCACCGCCAGCACCGCGGCGCCGGCCGACGAGAGCACGTTCCAGATCTGGAACTCCGGCGGATAGACGTGGTAGCGCCGCGGCATCCCGAGGTAGCCGGCGATGAATTGCGGGAAGAACGTCAGGTTGAAGCCGAAGAACATCAGGATCGCGGCGAACCGGGCCCAGGTCTCGGGATAGGTCCGTCCGGTGATCTTCGGCCACCAGAAGTGCAGGCCGCCGAAATAGGCCGAGACCGAGGCGCCGACCATGATGTAGTGGAAATGCGCGACGACGAAGTAGGTGTCCTGGACGTGGACGTCGATCGGGATCGAGGCGAGGAACAGGCCGGTGAGGCCGCCGAGCGTGAACAGCCCGACGAAGCCGAGCGCGTAGAGCATCGGCGATTCGAACCCGACCTGGCCGCGATAGAGCGTGCCGGTCCAGTTGAACACCTTGATCGCCGACGGCACCGCCACGACGAAGGACAGGAACGAGAACACCAGGGCGGCGTAGGGCGACATGCCGGAGGTGAACATGTGGTGGCCCCAGGTGAAGAAGCCGATCACCGCGATCGCCACCAGGGCGTAGACCATGAAGGTGTAGCCGAAGACCTTTCGTCGCGCGAAGCAGGTGATCAGCTCCGAGACCACGCCCATCGCCGGCAGCACCATGATGTAGACCGCCGGGTGCGAGTAGAACCAGAACAGGTGCTGGAACAGGATCGGGTCGCCGCCGCGGGCGGGATCGAAGATCGGCAGCCCGAAGGTGCGCTCGGCGAAGACCAGGAGCAGGGTCA
>NZ_BPQJ01000048.1 GCF_022179185.1 Methylobacterium frigidaeris
ATCCTCGTCACCGATCTCGGCATCCTTATCGGCCTCCTCGTCATGGCGGGGCTGCCCGACCGGGCTAGCGCGGCCGCCCGCACCCCGTTTCGGCGGAACCCTCGCGGTCTTCATCCAAAAGTACGGGGTGAAGTACACCCGTGCGACCGAACGCCTGACGAAAGACAACGAAGCTCTGCTGGCGTTCTACGGCATGCCGGCGGAGCATTGGGGTAGATCGATTGGCTCGGGTTTTCCGCGCCCCCGTCCGATCTGCTTCAATCCTGAGTTTTCTGGGCGAGGCAAGCGCCCTCCCAATCCGGATGCATCCGTTCGGGCATCGTCCCCCACCCGCCTTGGTGACTATCGCCGAAGGTTTGGCCTTGGTTCTGTGTCCTGTTCCCGGGTTTACACCCAGCAGCGTGCGCGGCCCATGCAGCAGAGAGGCAGCACCATGACGGACCGACTTCGTGTGGATCAGGACGCTGAAGCCGACCAAGACAGCGTCGTAGATGTGGACGTGGGCGGCGAAGGGGGATTTAACGTGCAGGTCGAACAGCGCGAGCACATCGGCCAGAGATCGATGGTCGACGGTGACGGTGACCACACGGTCAGACTCGATCAGGACAGTGCAGCCGGTGACCTGTCTTCGGTCGACGTGGAGGTGGCGGACCGCCCGGTTGCCGTCGACATGCGCATTCGGACCTCACAGAGGGACGAGGCGGACCAGCGCGCCGATGTGGACGCCGATGATGACGGGGCCAGCGATGGAGGAACGGGAGTCGAGGCCTCCATCGAGCATCACCTCGATATCGACCAGCGTACGGACGTGTTCGTCGACCTGGAGGACGACGATGGGGTGCTGCGCCTGGAGGTCGAGATCGAGATCGATACGGATGTTGAGGAGGAATCCGACGTCGAGATCGACATCGAGGAGGATGCCGAGGCGGACGACGTCGAGGCCGAGATCGACCAGAATACCCGTGTGACTGACGAGTCGGACGTGCGTGTCGATGGCGACGACGACCTCGACGGCGCCTTCATCAGGGTCACCATCGACAAGCTCGTCGCTTCCGACATGGAGGACAGCTTGGAGGTGGACCTCTCCGACGACGGCGCGTGGGTCGATGCCCTTTCGAAGGCCGATGCCGACGTCGGCGTCCATGTGGACGTATTCATAGTCGCCTGACCGTATCATACCACCCCGAGCTCCAGGGCCGCCGGTTTCCCGGTGGCCCGTTTCTGTGCGTTCCAGGGTATGGATCCTGTCTGAAGTAGCGATACCCCTCCGGATATGCTCTCGCGGGCGGGTGATATCCTGACGGATACACGCCAAGTCGTGGCTTTTGCTGCTCACCGTCCTGGAGCCATGGTCACGGCGTCGGAGGCGAATTCCGGGCGACCGGAGCTCCGAGAACGCCGGGGACGCCCGAGCCCCGGTGCCCTGCACGGCAGAAGGGGAGATCACCCTATGGCTTCAGACAACGCCCGCGTCTTGTTCGACCTCGAACAGAACGACGACACCAACCAGACCGACAACTCGAACGTGGTGGTCACGGATTCCGACGACGCCGACGTGGACACGGACGTGGACCAGGAGTCCGAGGTCGACCAGGACGACGACACCACCGTCGACATCTCCGACTCCGACGATGCCGACGTGGACATCGACGATGATCAGGACGCCGACACGGACCAGTTCTCCGGCAGCAACGTCGACATCGACGACTCCGACGACGCCGACGTGGATGTCGACCACGACCAGGATAACGACATCGAGCAGGAGATCGACAACGACGTCGACATCACCGACTCCGACGACGCCGACGTGGACCTCGACACCGACCAGACGGTGGACAACGACCAGGATGCCATCTCGCTCGTGGAGATCGATGATTCCGACGACGCCGACGTCGACAGCGACATCGACCAGGATACGGACACCGACCAGGACACGGACACGGACGTCGACATCGACGATTCCGAGGACGCCAACGTCGACGTGACCATCGACCAGACTGCCGATACCGACCAGACCGGCACGGTCGACATCGACATCGACTGAGCGCCCGCGTGCTCCGGGAGGGCCGCCTGGCCCTCCCCCCGAACGACCAGCCCGGAGCCCCCGCGATGTCGCTGCTGCGGACAGCCTCCCGCCCGAGGACCGAGGTCGAGACGGCATTCCAGGCATGCCGCCCGTCCCTCGCCCTGGTGTTCTGCCTCAGCTTCTTCGTCAACCTGATGGCCCTGACCGTGCCGCTCTACCTGCTTCAGGTCTACGAGCACGTCCTGTCCAGCCGCAGCCTCGACACCCTGGTCAACCTAACGCTCATCGTGGTGGTCGCCCTGGCGGTACACGCGGTGCTGGAGGCGTTGCGCCGTGAAATGCTGACCCGCATCGGGGACTGGCTCGAGGAGCGCCTGCAGCCGGCGGTGATGACCGGAGCGGTGGCCGCCGCCATGCGGGGCGATCCCACAGCCGCGGCGCAGGCCTGGCGCGACCTGGGCAACGTTCGCACCTTCTTCTCCGGCAGCGCCGTCATCGCTCTGTTCGACCTTCCCTGGACCCCGATCTTCATCGTCGCCATGGTGCTGGTGCACCCGCTCCTCGGCGTCGTCGGCCTCGTCGGATCGCTCGCCCTCTTCCTGCTGGCGCTGATCAACGAGTTGGTCACGCGCAAGCCGTTTGCACGAGCCTCCGCGACCACCACCGCCAGCCAGCACCGCCTGGAGGCGATGTTGCGCAACGCGGAGGCGATCAGTGCCATGGGCATGCTTCCGGGCGTAGCCCGTGCGCTCCATGACGATCACGACGAGGCCAAAGTCTCCCAGGGCAGCGCCGGGCGGCGCGCCTCGGTGATCCAGGCCTGCGCCCGCTTCGTTCGCCTTCTCACCCAGGTCTCGATGTTGGCCGTCGCCGCCTGGTTGGTGATCGGCCGCGATCTCAGCGCCGGGGCCATCTTCGCTGCCTCGACCATGCTCGGTCGCGCGCTCGGCCCGGTCGAGAACGCCATCGGGACCTGGAAGGCGGTGACGACGGTCCGGCTCGGCTACGGGCGCCTGCAGAAGATTCTCGCTGCCGTGCCACCCCGTCCCAAGCCCATGAGGCTGCCCAAGCCCAAAGGGGTGCTCTCGGTCGAGCAGGTGAGCTACGTCCCCAGGGGGAGCGACACCGCGACGCTACGCCGGGTCACGCTCGCGGTCGAGCCCGGGGAGGTGCTCGGGGTCGTCGGTCCATCCGGCGCCGGCAAGTCCACGCTGGGGCGGCTCATCGCCGGCACCATCCAGCCCAGCGGCGGGCACGTTCGCCTCGACGGCGCCGATATCGGCATCTGGCTGTCCTCGGGCGGCCACAGGCACCTGGGTTATCTGCCCCAGGACGTGGAGCTCTTCGCTGGCACCGTGTGCGAGAACATCGCACGCCTGGGGGAGGCAGACGCGGAGGACGTGATCGCCGCCGCCGCCCTGGTCGGCATGCACGAGACGATCATGCGGCTGCCCCAAGGCTACGACACCCACCTCGGTGAGGACGGAGCCCGCCTGTCGGGTGGGCAGAAGCAGCGGCTGGGGCTGGCGCGCGCGTTCTTCGGCGACCCGAGCCTCGTGGTGCTCGACGAGCCCAACGCCTCCCTGGATCCGGAGGGCGAGCACGCGCTGCGCGAGGCCATCGTGACCCTGCGTACGCGCGGCACCACGGTGGTGCTGATTGCCCAGAGGCTCGGCATTCTCAACATCGCCGACAAGGTGCTGGTGCTGGATAACGGCTGCGTCAACGCCTTCGGCGCCCGGCGCGACGTGGTCGCCCGCATCAAGGACGGGCGCACCGCGATCCCGGTACGCAAGCCGGACGTGATCGACATCAAGAACACTGTGAAGCGAGAGGCCGCTCCGGCCCACGAGCCCAAGATGCCCCGCGCCGACATGCCGCCCTTGAGGATCGCCTGATGAAAACTCAGCCCATCCTCGCCTACGACCTGCGCGACGTGACTCCGCAGGTCAGCAAGTCCCCGGCCGAGCGGTTGCGCTGGCCGGCCTTCATCGCCTTCCTCGTCGTGGGCATATTCATAGTCGGTTTCGGTGTCTGGTCGGTGAAGGCTCCTCTGGAAAGCGCCGCCATCGCGGGCGGCGCCGTCGAGGCTGAAACCAATCGCAAGACGATCCAGCATTTCGAGGGCGGCATCATCGGCCATATTCTGGTGCGCGACGGCGACACGGTCACGGCCGGGCAGGTGCTCGTGCGCCTCGACGACACCAAGGCGCGGACCACGCTGGCGGCGCTGCAGGGCCAGCTCTTCGAGGCGAAGGCCCGCGAGGCACGTCTCCTCGCCGAGCGCGACGAGCGGAACGCGATCGCATTCCCTGACTCGGTCATCCTCGCTGCCAGAGGGGAGCCCGCCGTGGCCGGGGTGGTGGCCGGCCAACGAAAAATCTTTGATAGCCGTCGCAAGCTCACCGCCGCCCGGATCGAGGTGATCCGGCAGCGCAAGGCCCAAACCGAGCGGGAGATCCAAGGACTCCGCCACCAGGAAGCCGCCGCGGTCAAGCGCCTCGACATCGTCCGGCAGGAGAACGCCGCAATCGCTCCGCTGGTGGCCAAGGGGTTCATGACCCGGCCCAAGCTGATGCAGCTGGAGCGGGAAGAGGCGGAGATCCTCGGACGCCAGGGCGAGGCGCTCGCGCAGATCTCGCGCGCCGAGCAGGCCATGGGCGAGTCGGAGGCGCAAATCCTCAAGCTCCGCAGCGACGAGCAGGCGGAGATCGCGCAGAGCCTGCGCGAGACCCAGGCACTCATCAACCAGCTCGACGAGCGCCTGCAGGCCGCCTCCGACGTGCTCTCCCGGATCGAGGTGCGTTCGCCTGAAGCCGGCGTCATTACGGGTCGGCGGGTCCACACCCCGGGCGGGGTGGTCGCCGCCGGCGAACCTTTGATGGAACTCGTCCCGCAGCAGGACCGCCTCATCGTACGGGCCCAGGTTCGCCCCGAGGACATCGACCTCGTGCGACCCGGCCTGACCGCCCAGGTGCGGCTGACAGCCTACAAGCTGCGCCGGGTGCCGCCCGTACAAGGAACCCTCACCTATGTCTCGGCCGACCGGCTCGTCGATAAGCGCACCGAGCAGCCCTACTACGCCGCAACCATCGTCTTCGACGAGGACAGACTGCGGGAGCTCAAGGATGTCGAGATCGTCCCGGGCATGCCGGTAGAGGTGCTGATCAAGACAGGGGAGTTCACAATTGCAACCTACATGCTTGCGCCGATCATCGACAGTTTCAATCGGTCCTTCCGCGATAACTAGACTATCCCGGGCATCTGTGCCCGTCGTGCTGGCGCTCGTGACGGCTTTGGTCCGCCCCAGCGCGGCAGAGCCGTTGCCTTTGGGCCGGTCGGACCGAGAGGTCGCGGTTGCCGACCGCGTCATGCGGGTGGCAGTCTACCGCCCCGATTGCCGGGACATCGAACGCCTCATCGTTGTCTTCCACGGTTCGGACCGGAACCCGGTACTCGCGCGCGACAATGCCGTTCCCATCGCGGAGGCCGGCTGCGCCCTGATCGTGGCGCCACTGTTCGATGCGGAGCGTTTCGGCCGCTGGGCCTACCAGTTCGGCGGCGTCGGCGATGTCGTAGAGGCAGCGGGTCGGCGCAGATTCCGCTTCCGCCCACCCGATGCGACCACCGGAGCGCTGGTTCTCGCTCTCGTCGATCACCTGCGCCGCGAGGCGGGACGTCCCTGGATACCCTACGTGCTCCTGGGACACTCCGCGGGGGCGCAATTCCTCAGCCGCTTCGCAGCGCTGGAGCAAAACGCGGCAAGCCGCATCGTGGTGGCCAATCCCGGCAGTCACGTCACGCCTGATCTCGCAGTGCGCTTTCCCTACGGCCTCGGCGGGATCCCTGATCCTCCGGGCGGTGAGGGGGCCCTGCGACGCTACTTGGCGGCGCCTCTGGTGATCATCGCGGCTGAGCGCGATGTCGGGCGAGCCGGCTTACTCAAGACTCCCGGCGCAGAGCGCCAGGGCCAGACCCGGCGCGAACGCGCCATGAGCACCTTCGAGGCCGCGCGCCGGGCCGCAGCCGGGCGGGACTGGGCCTTCGGCTGGAAGCTCGTCATCGTGGGCGGCCTCGGCCACGGCTCGGGCCGGCTCTATGCCCGCCCGGAAACGGCGGAGGCGGTGCTCGGGTCATCTCCGCGGCAGCGTGAGACGCCTGATATTGGTCTCCTCCCTCACAATCCTCGCGGCGGAGGCGTGGACATTATCCGCTGACACCACGAGGTCTGGCAACAAGCGCTGCCCCATGATCGCCGCCTGGGTGCGGTTACTTGCCTTCAGCTTGCGCATGATGTGCCGTATGTAGATCTTGACCGTATTCTCGGAGAGGTTCAGGTCGTTGGCAATCAGCTTGTTGGAGCGCCCGCGCTGGAGGACGCCCAGCACCTCGATCTCTCGCGGCGTGAAGTGCACCCGGTCGTTCTCTGCGACATCGGGCCGGGGCGACCTCGCCGCGTGCCCCAGGAGTACGGGCTCAGGGATGAGCTTCCGTGAGGCTGGATCTGCCCTTAACCGCATTGTGGGCTCCAATGGGCGCGGATAGTATGTTCCCCCCGCCAAGACAAGCCGCACTGCGGCGATGCCAACGTCGACCGAGGCTGTACTCGGAATGACCCCATCCACGCCGTGCCTCATCGCGGCTTGAACAGTGCTCTCGTCGTCAAGCTGAGTGATAAGGACCTTAGGCGTGCGCGCGAAAAGGGCCTCCACATCGTCGAGGACCTGCCCGAGCGCCGGCCCCTTGGCTGCGTGGCCGTCCCATCGGATCGCCACGAACATGATAACGGGTACGAGGCCTCTATCGACCTCGCTTGCCCGCCTAAGGCCGAGTACCTCGACGTCCGGGAAGGCGTTCTTGAGAACCTCGGCTGTGCAACCCCGCGAAAAGGCGTGCTCGTCGATGACGAGGAATATGCCTCGATCCCGACTGAAGGACGGCGAGTCTTTCCCGGATGGCGATGACGGCATGCAACTCCCCCCTTGCTGCTGACCGCTCTGAATACATGTTCCGTCTAGAAAACTGAACTTGTACTGGCGCTGAAGCAGATAACGGCACTGGAAATGCTTGACCTGCCGGGGCAGGCGGGCTTGAGCCGGTTCGGATCACGGCTCCTGCCTCTGTCTAGGGAGGCCAGACCAAGTTAGCATAATGGCACAATCAACAGCGAGTGGGTACCCCCTGCTTGGAATATTCGAGGCTTGTGGCTTATCATGTGCGGCCGCGCACCGCAGGCAGAGTCGAGCTCCTGATGGTGGGCGTCTTTGTTAGCGTAGGTTATTTTTGAATACGGCTCCTCCGAGATTGTAATCAAGTATTTGCCTATCCTGAAACGGCGCTCGGCCATCACCCGTTCGGGCGAATGGATCGCGTCGCCGCAATGCTCAACACTGCCAAGGTCGTCGCTGTCGCGAGGGACCCCGATGAGCGCGCCCGACCGAGGCTTCCGCGATCTCCTGCCTATCCTGCTCGCGCATTTACCGACGGAGTGGATGCCTGTTCGTTCCAGGAAGCGCGGCAACATCGAGGATCGAGAGCACCATCCGAGTGCAATGCGATCGGATGATGCTCTGCAGGCGCCCGCCTCGGGCGCCCAAGCGAGTGATTGGTCATCGAGCCCCACCACTCAGGCGACGACCGCTCCGCCGCAGACTTTGCTGTCCCAGCCTGCCCAGACCAATCATGGGATCGTGACGCACCTTGAGAAACCGATGGAGGGAACGGAGCTGCCACATACGCCTGCTCCGGGAGCTGCCTCTCCGGGCGCAATGCCGGCAGCCATGGAGGAAGCCGACGTAGCACTTGTGCGCGGACCCGCAGCCGCGGAGGCATCCATCCTCCCCCAGGTCGTCACCAACAACGTCGCCAGGGCCGCTGACGGTGACGACCCCTCTCGCATCTCCGCGGGCTCGGCGGAGCAAGACCGAACAGAGGCCGGCGGACCACGCCACGGCGGTAGTGAGGACGACCTCGAGGGATCCGGAGAAGCCCATACAGATGACCCTGACGGGGCCGAGGCCGGCCCCACACCCGGGGACCTCCGGGATGCGCTCGTCGAACAGGATGCCGGCCTGTGCCAGACGGCCACTCTGGCACTCTGGATCAGCCGTGGGGCCACTGACGTCACCATTGTGCAGGACGCTACTGTCGATCAGGACGGCTCCGTCGGTCTTAGCACCGACGGGGAAGCATTCCCGGGCTCAGCGGATCTCGCGGTGGATGGCGATCTGGATTTCTCCATCCGGCAGGACGCCAGGGTCGACGTGGACGTGACGGGCTGGGATGGGCGGGTCGTCACACGCATCACCCTCGACCAGGATCTCGCGCTCGACCAGGATTTTGCGATGACCGTGTTCGTCGACGGGGACAGCGCGTACGACGTGAGGGTGGATCAGGGTCTCTTGGTAGATCAGGATATTTCCTTATCCATCGCTCTCACCGAGGAAAACGGCACCCTCTACGTGGACATGGCAGTGGTCGAACGCGCCTGGATCGATCAGGATACCAGCGTATTGGTGAACGATGACGGGGACGGCAGGAGTGAGGCCGCCATCGTCCAGGACGTCGAGGTCGCACAGGACGTCATTGTCAGCCTTGATGTCGAGGACAGCCTCGATGATCTCTACGACGTCAGCCTCGGCCTCTTTGTGCGCCAGGCGGTCGACGTCCATCAAGACGCGGAGATCTGGCACGCGGCGGGAGAGGACGGCATCCAGATCGAGGTACGGGCCGACCAGCTTGCCGAGCTCAGTCAGGAGATCGCGGTGCACCTCGACTTCGCCCTCGGCTAGAGCTGTTTGACCGCTAGGTCGTCTCGACCGCCCCAGATTCGTCGGGCCGCGATCCACTCGCCCCGGAACGCGTCCGGGACAGCCTTGTGGCGCTTGATATCCGCAGTCGCCGCGTGGGGAGCGATGAGGATGGGGACGAGCGCGGCCATGCGAGTGAAGCCCATGCATGCCTCCCGTCTCTCCACTGCGTTCGGACCATCGGCACCAGCCGCGGACCGCGCGTTTCGGATCGCCACTGCCCGACCCGCATCCCTCCTGGGGCGCCTCAGAGCGTGGCACTCGTGATGCGGGTGACCGGCGGCGGCGACCATGATCCGTTGAGCACGGCGTCCTTCGGCCAGTAGGTCCGCAGCATCAAAGCGAACGGCCCTCTCGGGGCCGGCAGCCAGTTCGATTCCCGCGGCGCGCCGGGACTCTCGGTCTGGATGAAGAGATCCACCGACCCGTCCGGATTGGCCTGGAGATCATTGCGCGGGCTGACCGAGTACCGGTTGATCGGGTTGTCGACGAAGAAATAGTCCGCATCGTACATCGTCAGCGACCAGAAGCCGTCGACGGGCGGCAGCTCGCCCGCGGGGAAACGCATCACGTACTTGGATGCGCCGTTGAGCGCCCGGCCCGCGGCGTCGACCGTGGTCAGGGGGTAGACGGCATCCTGCGGCAGGTTGCAGCCGAGCCCGACCGCCGTGACGAGGGCGCGCTGCAGGTAGTCCTTGCCGTAATCGCCGCCGTCCGTCGTGAAGGTCCAGCCGTTCACGCGCTGACCCGTCGCCTTCAGGTGCCCCATGATGCGGGAGATGGCCTCCTTCGGTGCCTGCTCGACGGCCGCCCGGACGGTGGGAGGCAGGCCTGCCGGATCGAAGGGCTGACCGGGCATGATGCCGAGGGAGGCCATCTTGGCGACCGGAACACCGTCCGCGAGGGCCGGCGGGTTGTCCTTCATCAGCGTGGCCAGGAGGTTGAAGTACGTCGTCGCGGTCATGCGGTTGACCTGTTCGCGCACGGCCGTCTTCGTGTCGATGCCGGGATCGACCCGGCCCGCGGGCGGGGTGTAGGCCCGGCCGGTCACGCTCGCTGGGACGAGCCGGTACTGGTCCTGGACGGCGTGCACCGCCCTGTAATCCTCGGGCGTGCCCGTGCAGTAGGTCCGCCCGAGGATCCAGATCAGGTTGGTGGGCGCCTGGATGAGCTTGGCGCCGCTGGGCACGCTGCCACTCCAGCCGGGCCCCGCGATGAAGTAGGTCTGCGGCCCCGTCCCGGTCGTGCGCTTGCCCGGCACCGCGAAGATGTTCGTCCAGGCGCTCAGCATCGGCATGAGGAAGTAGCGCCCGTCCCCGTCCGGGAGGCTGAGGAGATAGGGCTCTCTCCCCAGGTCGAGGAAGGCGCTGGAGTAGAGCGTGTCCGCGTTGGGCGCGGTGACGGCGCGGAACTTGGCGTCCGGGTAGGCCCGCAGGTTGGCGAACTGACCCATCGGGGCGTTCTTGCCCTCGGGCGTGGCCACGTTGGTGAGGACGCGGCGGGTCATCTCCACGGTGACGAGCGGGTAGCCGTAGATGTAGGCCTCCACGGCCAGCTCCAGCGGATCGGCCACCGCGGTATTGCCGATGAGCGGCGCATCCTGAACCGTGCTCTGGGCCCGGGCGTCGGGCAGGCCCGCGCCGAGGACGGGAAGCGTTGCGGCGCCCGCCGCGAAGATCCGTCTCGTGACATCCATGACCGCCTCCGGCGATGTGCCCGCTCAAGCAGGCGGCTTCAGCAAAATCCCCACTCCCTGCGACACCCGCCGGATGGAGCCCTCGATGGTCATCGGGGTCCGATCGGACCGGCTCCGCCAACCGTCAGCACGACGAGGGCATACTTCGAGATCCGCATCGGATCGCGGAGATCCACATCGGATCGCGGCGCGCAGCAGCATACCGAGGCTGAGCAGGGCGGCTTGACCGAATGGGACAGCGGTCCCGTTTCATCTCGGAAGTGCACGGTATGCAATGTCTATTGGAACATCGCTTGCGATAACGTATCGTCATGAGCAGGGCTGAACGGGGACGTCCGTTTTGCCCAGTCTGTCGCCCAAGATTCGCCGTTCTGCCTTCGCCCGGGCTCGGTCATTCGGGGCCAATCAGGCTGCCCGAAAGCAGACGACCTCCCGAAGGCCTGGGCCGCTGAGCTTCGAGGCTGGCCGAGCCGTCAGCCGCGTCCCGGGGGCCTGAGCCACCCGCAAGCAGTCTGTTCGCTTCGATTTTCGTGGCACCTGCACGATTTTTATGAAATCCAAATTTTAGCTTGGATATGGAAATTTTTTACCTTTACATATCCTAATACTGCTGGATATATTGACCGTATTACTGAATAATTGCCTTTATGAGCAGAGATCGTAACGTACATGATGCGGATTTGACGCTGTGCGTTCAGGCGAACCAAACAATCCCAGCAAGGTTCCGGCAACGCAGAACGCCAGTCAAGATCGCGAAGACAAGGAGTTCTACGATGGCAGCGTTGTCACGGACTCGGTTCTTTCCACTAAACCGCTCCGGGTTTTTCGGAGGCTGTTTGTCTTGGGTCAGGCGGCCAAGGCTTGGTCACCGACGTGAGCAAATCGATGCGGCGTCGACGATGCACCACATCCTGGCTGCGGCGGAAGTCGGCGAGGCCGAGTGGCGGACCGCTCCTGGATGCAGGGTCATGCCGGTGCGGGAGCGGCACGAGGGCGAGGCCAGCAAACGCGGAGCGACGAGCGACGGCAACGTCATCACCCTGCACGGTGGAACGGTGAACAAGAAGGTCGTCTGCATCCTCGATCAAGTCGGCATCCGACCGGCGTCACGCCGCTCCGATGCCGTACAGCGACGTCCTCAGACTCTCCATCAGTTCGTCGGTGCGATAAGGCTTGAACAGCAGGTCGAAGTCGCTCGCATCTTGATGCTCCTGGAGATAGCCGGAGGTCAGCAGGATTGGCATCTCCGGCCATTGCCGGCGGATGACGCGTCCGAGATCGATGCCGGTCATCGTACCCGGCATGTTCACGTCGCTGAAGACGAGAGCGATGTTCCGCTCGCTCTCCAGGATGCGGAGAGCCTCGCTGCCATCCTGCGCGCTGAGGACGGTGAATGCGAGCGCCTCGAGCGTCGAGATGATGGTCGAGCGGACATCGGCGTCGTCCTCGACGACGAGAACGACCTTGCCGGCACCGTTCACGGCGTTCGCCGCGTCATCGGGAGGGCGTCGGTCGGTGCTCTCCGACGGAAGGCTGCGCCTGTCGAGCGCGGGCAGCGTCACGACGAAGCGCGTGCCCTGGCCCGGGTTGCTGTCGACCGTGATGGTTCCGCCGCTCTGCTGCACGAAGCCGTACACCATGCTGAGACCGAGACCGGTTCCCTTGCCGGCTTCCTTGGTGGTGAAGAACGGCTCGAACACCCGGGCGAGGATGGCGGGTGGCATGCCGGTCCCCGTGTCGGCGACGGTGATGTCGACGCAGCGCGTGCTCTCGGCGCCCTCCGGTGCGGGGACCTCGCGACCCTGGACGTGGATGCAGAGCGTGCCGCCGTCCGGCATGGCGTCTCGCGCGTTGACCGCGAGGTTGATGAGGGCCGCCTCGAACTGGGCGTGGTCGACGCAGATCTCCGGAAGCCCGTCGTCGAGCTCGGCCGAGATGGTGATCCGCTCGCCGAGCGTTCGCGCGAGGAGCTTGGTCAGGCCGGGGATGAAGCTGGCGAAGTCCAGGGCCCGGGGCTGCAGGGGCGAGCGCCGCGAGAAGGCGAGCAGCCGGCCGGTCAGCTCCGCGCAGCGATGCGCCCCCTCGATGGCGTTCTCGATCCGGCGGAGAGCCTTCTCGTTGTCCTGCAGCGATCCCCTCGCGAGATCGAGATTGCCGATCACGATGCTCAGCATGTTGTTGAAGTCGTGCGCGATGCCGCCCGTCAGGCGGCCCACCGCCTCCAGCTTCGAGGCGTGCTGCAGGCTGAGCTCGAGCTCCTTGCGCTCGGTCACGTCGAACCACATTCCGAAGAGCTCGGCCGCCGCGCCGTCCTCGGCCCGGTTGACCACGACCTGGTCGAGGATGTGCCGCTCCGTGCCGTCGGCGTTGCGCCAGCGATATTCGAGGGCGGCGGCGCCGGTCTCGGTCAGGTTGCGCAGGTCCTGGAGAACCCGCTCGCTGTCCTCGGGCTCGAGCCGCGATTCCCAGAGATCGGAGGACGCGAAGCTGCTGCGCGAGAAGCCGGTGATGCGCTCGATGCTGTCGTTGGTGAAGTGGAGCCGCCGGTCCTCGACCCCGACCGGAGAGGTGTAGAGCGCGATCGGCAGCCCCCGCAGGACGGCGGCCTGATGCTCCTCGCGCCGACGCAACGCCTGCTCGGCTTCCAGCTTCTCGCCGCGCACGCGCAGGTTCTCGAGGAGAAGCTGCTTCTCGGCGGCCGCCTTGCGCTTGATCTCCTCGGTCTTGCGGTAGAGGTCGACGAAGACGTCGACCTTCGATTTCAGCACGAGGGGCTGGATCGGCTTGAAGACGTAGTCCACCGCGCCGGCGGAGTAGCCGCGGAAGATGTGCATGTCCTCCTTGTTGTGCGCGGTGAGGAACAGGATCGGGACGCGGGAGGTGCGCGGGCGGCTGCGGATCAGGGCGGCGACCTCGTAGCCGTCCATGCGCGGCATCTGCACGTCGAGCAGGATGAGGGCGAACTCTTCCCGCAGGGTCCGGCGCAGGGCCTCCTCGGGCGAGTCCGCCAGCACGAGATCGATGGCCGGATCGGCGAGGATCTCGGACGCGGCGAGCAGGTTGCGCCGATCGTCGTCGACGATGAGGATCTTGGCCCGGACCGGGAGCGGATCCGGGGGCGCCGTCCCTGGGCAAGTCCCGATATCGGCGTCCATCGGAAGCGGGCCGTCCGACGGCGACGTCACAGCGGCTTCTGCGCCGGTGCCCGCGCGCCCTCCCTGATCACGGCCGCGCCGTTCGGCGCGGCGCCGCGCCGCTCCAGCTGGACCCGGAGCGCGGCGAGGAGCTGGTCCACGTCGACCGGCTTCGAGACGTAGTCGGAGGCGCCGGCCTCGATGCACTTCTCGCGGTCGCCCTTCATCGCCTTCGCGGTGACCGCGATCAGCGGCAGGCGGCGGAAGGCCGGCATGGCCCGGATCGACCGGATCGTCTCGTAGCCGTCCATTCCTGGCATCATGATGTCGATCAGCATCGCGTCGACGGTCGGGTTGGCGGTGAGGAGAGCGATGCCGTCCTGCCCGTTCTCGGCGAACAGGACCTCGAGCCCGTGCTCCTCCAGGGCGCTCGTCAGCGAGAAGATGTTGCGCAGGTCGTCGTCGACCAGGATGACCTGGCAGCCCTGCAGGCTCGCGGCGTCGGCCCCCGCGACGAGGATCGGGTCCTCCGGCCTGGCGCTGCCGATCGCCCGGTGCAGGAACAGGGCGGTCTCGTCGAGGAGCCGCTCGGACGAACCCGTGTCCTTGAGGATGATCGTCGAGGCGGTGTGCCGCAGCTGCTGCTCCTCGGCCGGCGTCAGCTCGCGGCCGGTATAGACGATGATCGGCAGTTCCTCCCCGTCCTGCGAGGCGCGGATCTGCTCGATCAGCTCGGCGCCGCCGAGATCGGGCAGGCCGAGATCGATGATCGCGCAGTCGAAGCGCCCGCCCGTCACGGCCTCCAGGGCGGCCGCGGCCGTGCCGACGGCGAAGATCCTGACATCCTCCTCGCCGAGGAGCGCCGTGATGCTCGCGCGCTGGTTCTCGTCGTCCTCGACGAGCAGCAGATTGCGCACCGGGCGGGTGATGAAGTCCTTCGACCGCTCGAGGGCACGCAGCAGGCCCTCCCGGTCGACCGGTTTTTCCAGGAAGCCGAACGCGCCCGCGCGCAGGCCGCGCTTCTTCTCGTCGTTGACGGAGATCACGTGGATCGGGATGTGCCGGGTGCGGGGATCGTTCTTCAGGAGGTCGAGGAGCGCCCAGCCGTCCATGTCGGGCAAGCCGATATCGAGGGTGATGGCGTGCGGCTTGAAGCGGTGGGCGAGGCTCAGCGCGCCGGCGCCGTCCTGGGCGATGAGGCCCTTGAACCCGCGCTCGCGGGCGAGCTCGAGCAGCACCGAGGCGAACATCGCGTCGTCCTCGACGATGAGCACGATGTGATCGCCCGCGTGGATCGCGTGACGGTCGTCGGCCGAGGCCGAGAGCGCCATCGCGGCGCTGGGCTGGCGCCCGACCGGCGCCGAGGCCCCGTTCGCCTCGGACGCATCCGGCGCGCGGCCCGTGACCGTCTGCACCGGCGGCTCGCAGGGCAGGAACAGGGTGAAGGTGCTGCCGGTGCCGAGACGGCTCTCCACCACGATCTCGCCGCCGAGCAGGCGTGCGATCTCGCGGCTGATCGCGAGGCCGAGGCCGGTGCCGCCGTACTTGCGGCTCGTGGTCCCGTCGGCCTGCTGGAACGCCTCGAAGATGATGCGCTGCTTGTCCTCCGCGATGCCGATCCCGGTGTCAGTCACCGACAACGCCATCCACCGGCTCCCGGCGCGCAGGGGCGAGCCCTCGGCCGATCCGATCCGCAGGGAAACGCTCCCCGCCTCGGTGAACTTGAAGGCGTTGGAGAGCAGGTTGCGCAGGACCTGCTGCAGCCGCTTCGAATCCGTACGGACGGACCGCGGCAGACCCGGCTCGACCTCGATCCCGAAGGCGAGGTGACGCTCCTCGGCGACCTGGCGGAAGGTCCGGTCGAGGTTCTCGACGAGGTCCTGGAGCGCGACGTCGCCGATCTCGAGCGACACCGTGCCGGATTCGATCTTCGACAAATCGAGGATGTCGTTGATGAGCGACAAAAGGTCGGTGCCGGCCGCGTTGATCGTCTTGGCGAATTCACGCTGCTTGTCGGTCAGGTTGCCGTCGCGGTTCTCGGACAGGAGCTTGGAGAGGATCAGCAGGCTGTTGAGTGGCGTGCGCAGCTCGTGACTCATGTTGGCGAGGAACTGCGACTTGTAGCGCGAGGTCAGGCTCAGCTGCTCGGCCTTCTCCTCGAGCGCCGTCTTGGCGACCGAGACCTCGCGGTTCTTGCCCTCGACCTCGCGCTTCTGGATCTCGAGCAGCCGCGCCTTCTCCTCCAGCTCCTCGTTGGTCTGCTGCAGGCGCTCGCGCTGGCTCTTGAGCAGGTCCTCGGATTGCTGGAGCGAGGCGGCCTGGAGTTCCAGGCGGTCGTTGGTCTTCTTCAGTTCCTCCTGGCGGCTCTGCAGCTCGCCCGTCAGCAACTGGGACTGCTTGAGGAGCCCTTCCGTTCGCATGTTCGCCGCAATCGTGTTCAGCACGATGCCGATCGACTCGGTGAGCTGGTCGAGGAAGGATTGGTGCGTCTCGCTGAACCGATTGAACGAGGCGAGTTCGATCACCGCGCGCACCTCCTGCTCGAACAGCACCGGCAGCACGATGATGTTGAGCGGCGTCGCTTCGCCGAGCGCCGAGCCGATGGTGACGTAGTCGCCCGGCACGTTGGTCAGCAGGATGCGCTTCTTCTCGTAGGCGCATTGCCCGACGAGGCCCTGGCGCAGGCGGTAGCGGTTCGAGAGGTTCTTGCGCTCGGTGAAGGCGTAGCTCGCCACGAGGTCGAGGATCGGCTCGCCGGCCTCGTCCTCGACCATGTAGAACACGCCGCGCTGGGCGTTCACCAGGGGCGCGATCTCGGACAGGATCAGGTTCGAAACCGTGGCGAGGTCGCGCTCTCCCTGCAGCATGCGGGTGAACTTGGCGAGGTTGGTCTTCAGCCAGTCCTGCTCGGCGTTCTTCAACGTCGTGTCCCGCAGATTGCGGATCATCTCGTTGATCGTGTCCTTCAGCGCCGCGACCTCGCCCGAGGCCTCGACGGCGATCGAGCGGGCGAGGTCGCCCTTGGTCACCGCGGTCGCCACCTCCGCGATGGCGCGCACCTGGGTCGTGAGGTTCGCCGCGAGCTGGTTCACGTTGTCGGTGAGGTCGCGCCACAGGCCCGCGGCGCCGGGCACCCGCGCCTGGCCGCCGAGCTTGCCCTCGACGCCCACCTCGCGGGCGACGTTCGTGACCTGATCGGCGAAGGTCGCGAGCGTCTCGATCATCTCGTTGACGGTGTTGGCGAGCGCCGCGATCTCGCCCTTGGCATCGACCGAGAGCTTGCGCTTGAGATCGCCCTGCGCCACCGCCGTCACGACGCTGGCGATGCCGCGCACCTGACCCGTCAGGTTCGCCGCCATCATGTTCACGTTGTCGGTGAGGTCCTTCCAGGTCCCGCCGACACCCTTCACCTGAGCCTGCCCGCCGAGCTTGCCCTCGGTGCCGACCTCGCGGGCGACGCGCGTGACCTCGGAGGCGAAGGAGTTCAGCTGGTCCACCATCGTGTTGATGGTGGATTTCAGCTCCAGGATCTCGCCGCGAACGTCGACGGTGATCTTCTTCGAGAGGTCGCCGTTGGCGACGGCCGTGGTGACCTCGGCGATGTTGCGGACCTGGCCGGTCAGGTTCTCGGCCATCATGTTGACGTTGTCGGTGAGGTCCTTCCAGGTCCCGCCGACGCCCTTCACCTGGGCCTGGCCGCCGAGCTTGCCCTCGATGCCGACCTCGCGGGCGACGCGGGTCACCTCCGAGGCGAAGGAGTTGAGCTGGTCCACCATGGTGTTGATGGTGGATTTCAGTTCCAGGATCTCGCCCTCGACCGCGACCGTGATCTTCTTCGAGAGATCGCCGTTGGCGACGGCCGTGGTGACCTCGGCGATGTTGCGGACCTGGCCGGTGAGGTTCGCCGCCATCATGTTCACGTTGTCGGTGAGGCCCTTCCAGACGCCGCCGACGCCCTTCACCTGGGCCTGGCCGCCGAGCTTGCCCTCCGTGCCGACCTCGCGGGCGACGCGCGTCACCTCGCTCGCGAAGGAGTTCAGCTGATCCACCATCGTGTTGATGGTGGATTTCAGTTCCAGGATCTCACCCTTGACGTCGACGGTGATCTTCTTCGACAGGTCGCCGTTCGCCACCGCCGTGGTCACGTCGGCGATGTTGCGCACCTGTCCGGTCAGGTTCGCCGCCATCAGGTTCACGTTGTTGGTGAGATCGGCCCAGGTGCCGGCCACGCCCTCCACGCGGGCCTGGCCACCGAGCTTGCCCTCCGAGCCGACCTCCTTGGCGACGCGCGTCACCTCGGAGGCGAAGGAGTTGAGCTGGTCCACCATCGTGTTGATGGTGTTCTTCAGCTCCAGGATCTCGCCCTTGACGTCGACGGTGATCTTCTTCGACAGGTCGCCGTTCGCCACCGCCGTGGTTACGTCGGCGATGTTGCGCACCTGTCCGGTGAGATTCGCCGCCATCAGGTTGACGTTGTCGGTCAGGTCGGCCCAGGTTCCCGCAACGCCCTTGACCTGCGCCTGACCGCCGAGCTTGCCCTCGGAGCCGACCTCGCGGGCGACGCGGGTCACCTCCGAGGCGAAGGAGTTGAGCTGATCCACCATCGTGTTGATGGTGTTCTTCAGCTCCAGGATCTCGCCCTTGACGTCGACGGTGATCTTCTTCGACAGGTCGCCGTTCGCCACCGCCGTGGTCACGTCGGCGATGTTGCGCACCTGTCCGGTCAGGTTCGCCGCCATCAGGTTCACGTTGTTGGTGAGATCAGCCCAAGTGCCGCCGACGCCCTCGACCTGGGCCTGACCGCCGAGCTTGCCCTCCGTGCCGACCTCGCGGGCGACGCGGGTCACCTCCGAGGCGAAGGAGTTCAGCTGATCGACCATCGTGTTGATGGTCAGCTTGAGGGCCAGGATCTCGCCCTTGACGTCGACGGTGATCTTCTTCGACAGGTCACCCCGGGCGACCGCCGTGGTGACCTCGGCGATGTTGCGGACCTGGCCGGTCAGGTTCTCGGCCATCATGTTGACGTTGTCGGTCAGGTCGGCCCAGACGCCGCCGACGCCTTTCACCTGGGCTTGCCCGCCGAGCTTGCCTTCCGTGCCGACCTCCTTGGCGACGCGGGTCACCTCGGAGGCGAAGGAGTTGAGCTGGTCCACCATCGTGTTGATGGTGTTCTTCAGCTCGAGGATCTCGCCCTTGACGTCGACGGTGATCTTCTTCGACAGGTCGCCCCGGGCGACAGCCGTGGTGACCTCGGCGATGTTACGCACCTGTCCGGTCAGGTTCGCCGCCATCAGGTTCACGTTGTCGGTGAGATCCTTCCAGGTGCCGCCGACACCCTTGACCTGCGCCTGACCGCCGAGCTTGCCTTCCGAGCCGACCTCGCGGGCGACGCGCGTCACCTCGCTCGCGAAGGAGTTCAGCTGATCGACCATCGTGTTCACGACCTTGCCGATACGCAGGAACTCGCCCCTGAGCGGGCGCCCCTCGATCTCGAGCTGCATGGTCTGGCCGAGATCGCCCTTGGCCACCGCGCCGATGACCCGTGCGACCTCCGTGGTTGGCTGGACGAGGTCACCGATCATCGCGTTGACCGAGTCGACGCACTCGACCCAGCCGCCCGTCGCCGCCGGAAGCTTGCCGCGCTCGCCGATCCTGCCGTCCTTGCCGACGGTGCGCGCCACGCGGTCGAGCTCGCGCGCGAGCCCTTGGTTCAACTCGACGATGTCGTTGAAGGCCTCGGCGATCTCGCCGTCGATGCCCGTCAGGTCGAGGGGCAGGCGCGTCGAGAAGTCCCCCTTCCGGAAGGCCCGGAGGCTCTTGAGGAGAAGCTTCGGCTCGAGCTGCGAGGACACTGGCGTCATACGGACACACCTGCGGACGGCAAAGGGCCTGCCGCGCCGGTGGGCGACTCAGTCCGTGCACCTCGCCGAAATCCGACGGGGTGCGGTGCTGATCGTGACCCTCCGACGGGCGGCGACCCGTGCTGGTAAAGGTATGTCTCGCAACACGCAAGCTTACCTGAGGGTAATACGTGGTAATGGCGCGGTGCCGATTCCTCACTTCAAGGCCATTTACCGATCTCACACTCTTTTCATCAATCTCCCAAGATGCAATCAGGGGTAGGATGTGATATGTTTATTTGTTTATAAAATTACCCTGGGTAGCATGAGGCATTTAACAAAAAATATAAAATTTTATCTCGTCAAATAATGTCAGACTGGCGATATTTGGCTCAGCAGATGCGCCGTTGGGATTGCATTGGTTGCATAAAATAGGTTGCGTCAGGGCGCAATCCATTCGCTTCGGCGGCGAATTGCACAAATAGCCGACGGATTGTGCCGCTTAGGCCGATGGGATCACTACCAGGTGCTCTATAGCAGCTTGCCCCAGCGCGGTTCAAAGATAATGCCTCGGTATTTTTTCCATATCGACGAAAAGCGTCACCACATCGACACGGAGGGAGTCGATCTCTTGGGGCTCGATGCAGCCAAGAGGGAGGCTATGACGATTGCCGGCAAGTCGATGATTGACAATGCGGCGAGCGACATTTGGTCGAGCGGGTCATGGAGTTTGACCGTTGCCGACGAGGCGGCACAGGAGCTGTTCGTTGTTCGGCTCTCGACACGGTGTCGGGACAGTGCAGGTTCCAGTTAGGCTGTCTTCGACCGGCGGCGCTCACTGGGCAGCAGGCCATGGGCGGCTTTGAACCGCCGGCCGAAATGCGTCATGTCCGAGAACCCCCAGCCATAGGCGATCTCGCTCACCGTGCGATGCGCCTGCGCGGGATCCTCCAGAGCCTGCCGGCAGCGCGCGAGGCGCCGTGTCTGAATGAGGTGCGTGAGCGAGGTGTCCTCGTCGGCCAGCACGGCGTTGGCGTACCGCACGCTCACGCCGGCAGCATCGGCGATCGCGCTGGCCTGAAGCGCGGGGTCGGCCAGGCGCGCCTCGACCTCGATATGCAGCCGCATGCGAATGAGCGACCGGGCGGACGAACGGCGGGGCGTCATCTCGTTCGCCGCTCTCCCGAACGAGAGGGCGATCAGATCGAGCAGATGCGCCTCGACCAGGCATTCGGCCGAGCCCGCGACGTCGACATGGGACGGCAACATGGCCATGTAGGCGGATGCCAGACGGCCTTCCGGCGTTGCCAGCTTGTGAGCGAGCAGGTCTCGCATCTGCCCGAGACGGCTCTCCAGAAGGGTGCGTTGAACCTTGACGACGAGGACTTCAGAGCCGTCCGAGAACTGCCCCCGATAGGGCAGGCTCGGATCGATCAGCGCGATATCGCCCGGCTCCAGCACGACTTGCCGGCCATTCTGCTCGAGAGTGAGGCGCTGCCGATACTGCCGACATAAGAAAATCTCGTCGTGATTCGTGCGAGACAGATGCCGCGTCGCATGATTGACCGCCATCCCCGAGTTCTGAAAGCGGACAAGATCGAGTGAGCCGATCGATCCCGCACGCAGCTCTGCCCGGAACGTTCCCCTGCAATCCGGTCTGGAATCGTGGTCGACGACGTCGCGACAGGCGACCTCATGCCAGTAATCGAACCGGTCGCGCTGGTGAACGTCGTCCGTCGTGAAAACCGTCTCCATTATCCTTCCCTGCGGCCCTGCCGGCCGATCGACGAAATCGGCGCACCGAGCCGATCCTGTTTCCCATGGCCGTGCACCACGATAGCCGATCGAGTCAGACGAAGGCATGCGCCATCGTCAAGTCCGGACGGCAGGGAGGGCCTCGGCTCCGAATCTTCTCGACAATCGGGATCGGCCAATTCCAGTTGGGCCAGCGTCGGAAGCTTTCGTGTGCAAAGGCTCGGGCTCTCGGAGCGTCCATCCGGCTACGTAGCCCTGGTGCAGGCCGCTGGGACTCGAACCCTTTCGGCTCGGCCGTGCGAAGGGTGACGCAGGCGTGTCCGTGGAGACCGGCTAACGCTGCTCATCCTCCACGATCAGGGACAGGCATTCCAGAGCGCGCTTTCGGCCGTCATCGGTTCGGATGGCGAACCAGAGTCGCATGCAACCCAAAGCTTCCGACATTTCACCAACGGAGTGATCTCTTGGCGAGACGATGCCGAGAGCAAGCGTAATCTTTTCTAGAATCGATTTGGAATCCTTTATGTCGGCTTCACCCTTGCTGCTCATGTCCGACTTGGCTTTCTACAGCGGATACGATCAGTTTGCTTGTGCTATGATGCCAGGCAATCCCTGATCCAGCTCTCTGCCCCGATCATGCTATCGAAGATGCGGCCATTATTGATGATCTTCTCGTGAAATGCGGTCTCCAGAAAAAATTTCCCTGCATTGTCTTCGTGTAGATCTCCCAGCAAGACAAGCACGGCTACGAGACTGTCTGCGAGGAAAACGAGGTGCCCTTCTACGCTTCCACGTACGGCAATGCTGACAGGCACGAACTTAAGATCCATATTTTTGTTCTGGGGACAACGCGAGCCATCATGAGCCTCATGTAGAGCGCTCGGCCATGCGTGAATCGGCCGAAACGGCACAATCTATCGGCTTTGCGAGCACACCCGACATATCGCGACCCGTCGCGCACGAGGCTCGATCATCCGGCCACGCATGCAGGCCGCGCCACGCGTGCAGGCCGCGCCACGCGTGCAGGCCGCGCCACGCGTGCAGGTCGCAATCCGGCGATGGGAACTGGCATCGCGCCCTCCAGTGTCGCCCTGAACGTCTCACGCCGTCCCCGGCCGCCTGATCCGGTGGGCTCAGACATCCAACCGCTCGACGGGTCGGGGATCACGGTCTTAGGGCGATGCGCACGTCCATGACGCATCATCCAGAGACGGCACTGCCGAGCGCCGGCAGATCGGCCGAGCGTGAGTGGCGGGGTGTTCAACGCACCTCCCGCAGCAGCATCTGCTGCCGACGGGAGGCGCGTTGCGCCGGCCGGTCCATCGAAGTGTCCGGCGCGACGTCGATCCTTGTCCTCGCGGGGACAGGGTCCGCGCCGTGAGTGCTCGCTCTTCCGCCCGATCAGGGCTGCCTCAAGCGACGGACGGACGCTGGGAGACCGCAGCGAGGGCGGGGGCGTGCCGCAAGTCGGGCGGGGTCTTGAAGTCCCGCGCCGCGCCGCGGGACGCGGCGACGCCACGCGGAAATCCGCTGCGGTCCCGGTAGGATTTCCTCCGGCCCGCGCTGCGGCTGTGCCGCATCGTGGTGGCCTGGGCGTCGATCAGGTCGACCGCCGTGATGCCGAGCAGCAACGCCAGAGCGATGACGACGTTGTCGCGCTTCGGGTTGTCCGGTCGAAGCGCCGTCATGACGGTCGCGATGTCGAGGCCGTCGCCGGCGACCCGGCTCCAGAGCCCGAGCTTCTTGTCGACCGACAGCGAGAGGATGCCGCTGCCGATCTCCCGGGCGCCGTAGACGCGCACCAGGGCCTCCTTGCCCTCCATGCCGAGCGCGCGCGTGATGCGCCCGGGCGCCAGGAGTTCGGTGAGGCCGAGGCCGAGGCTGAACCAGCCGAGCCCTCGGGCCAGGCTGTCCGGGACGCCGCGCGAGCTCGGTCCGGAGTGAAGGACCTTCGGATCGCCCTCGGACCGCGCGATGTTCGAGAGGCCCGTGATGCTGGAGAGTTTCGTCATGATCTTTCTCTCGACATATCAGGGTTTGAGGACGACCTTGATGCAACTGTCCTGCTTGTCCCGGAAGGTCCGGTACATCTCCGGCCCTCGGTCGAGCGGGACCTCGTGCGTGATGACGAAGGAGGGATCGATCTGCTCCTCCTCGATCCGGCGGAGGAGATCGGCGGTCCACCGTTGGACGTGGGTTTGCCCCATGCGGAAGGTCAGGCCCTTGTTCATCGCCGCTCCCATCGGGATCTTGTCGGCCAGGCCGCCATAGACGCCCGGAATCGAGATCAGGCCCCCGGGCCGGCACACATAGATCATCTCACGCAGCACATGCGGCCGGTCACTCTCGGCCAGGAAGATCTGCTTGGCCCGGTCGTAGACCGTGTCCGGCATGGCGGGGGTGACATGGCTTTCCATGCCGATGCAGTCGATGCATTTCTGGGGACCTTCGCCGCCGGTCAGCTCGTTCAGCCGCTCGACGACGTTCTCCTCGTCGAAGTTGATGGTGATGGCGCCGCCCGCCTCGGCCATCTCCAGCCGCTCGGGCAGGTGATCGATGGCGATGACCTGCTCGGCGCCGAGGAGGACGGCCGAGCGGATCGTCATCTGGCCGACCGGCCCGCATCCCCAGATCGCCACGGTGTCGGTCGGCTGGATGTCGGCCTGGACGGCCGCCTGCCAGCCGGTGGGGAAGATGTCCGAGAGGAAGAGCAGCTTCTCGTCGGGAATGCCCTCGGGCACCTTCTGGACGGTCGAATCGGCGAACGGCACGCGCAGGTACTCGGCCTGGCCGCCCGGATAACCCCCGGTGAGATGCGTGTAGCCGAACAGGCCGGCGGTGGTGTGGCCGAAGACCTTGTCGGCGAGGTGCTTCTTGCGGTTGCTTCTCTGGCAGACGGAGAAGTAGCCGCGCTTGCACTGGTCGCACTCGCCGCAGACGATGGTGAAGGGCACCACGACCCGGTCGCCCTTCTTCAGCTTGCCATTGAGCCCGCGCCCGGTCTCGACGACCTCGCCCATGGTCTCGTGACCCATGACGTCGCCGGGCAGCATGGCGGGAATGAAGTTGTGGAACAGGTGCAGGTCCGAGCCGCAGATCGCGCAGCTCGTGACCTTGATGATGACGTCGCGCCCGTCCTCGATGTCCGGATCGGTGACGGTGTCGCAGCGGATGTCTTCCTTCCCATGCCAAACCAGGGCTCGCATCGCCTTCTTCTCCCGTCGGTCGAGATGCGAGAGCCGGGCTCGAAGCCGTACAGCCCTGTCGGCCTCAAGCTCTCGCGGGGATGATGGTCGGGACTGCGATGTGGCGAACCGGGACGACAAAGGCCGCGTTCCCGCGGATGAATCCGTAGGAGACCTCCGGTGCGAGCCGGTGTCCCGGATCGGGAGAGGGCGTCCTGCGCGCCTGGGACGGATCCCGTGTCACACCTAAGGACAGACCCTGTCGCCCGGCGGGATGAGCGGTGTCACGGTCGCGGGCCCGAGGGCGGCCCGGCCGCCCGCCGATCCGGAGACATGCCGTGACCGATCTTCTAGCGGACGCCGACCGGGACGCCTGCGCGCGCGACGCCACCGCGACGCTCGAGGCGGCGCTCGACCGGCTGTCCCCTGAGATGAGGAGCGCCTTCTGGGCCGCCGTCGACAGGCTCTATCGATCGGAGGCTCATGCCGATGGGCAGCCCGCCGGGGCGGCACCAGGGCCGAGCCTGGACGTCCGGCTGCCGGCGTAGGCCCACTCGGTACCGTCCTACGTATCGATCGCAGGAACGGGCTCAGCAGCGGCCGGTTCGCGACGGGAGTGGCGCCTGCGGCGCACGGAGCCTCGCGGCAGGCTGATCATGGTGTCTTTCCTCGAACGCGCGTCGGGGGCCCTCGTGATGGGGATCGTCCTCCTCGACGTCTTTCTCACCGTCCTCTACGCCCGCATCGGCACCGGCTTGATCGCCGAGCGTGCCGCGCATCTCACCTGGATCGCCTTTCGCCGGGCCGCCGGGGCGGCCGACGCGCGACGTGGGGTGGTGCTGTCCTTCTGCGGCCCGATGATCCTCCTTCTCTACGTCCTGCTCTGGGCCGGCGGCCTGACGCTCGGCGCCGGGCTCATCATCCATCCCGGTCTCGGGACCGGGGTGCAGGCGGGCAGCGGCCCGACGCCCACCGACTTCCTCACCGCGCTCTATGCCGGGGGCAGCAGCATGGCGATCGTCGGTGCCAGCGACTTCCGGCCCACGACCGATGCCTACCGCGCCGTCTACCTGGCTAACTCATTGGTCGGCATGTCGGTGACCTCACTCGTCCTGACCTACGTCATGCAGGTCTACGGCGCCCTGCGACAGCGCAATGCGCTCGGGCTGCAGTTCCACCTGCTCTCGGGGGAGACCTCGGACGCCGGTGAGCTGCTGGCACGCCTCGGACCTCGCGGCCAGTTCAGCGCCGGCTACAGTCACCTCGTCTCGCTCGGCGAGGCCATGGTGGCGATGAAGGAGGCCCATCACTTCTACCCGGTGCTGTTCTACTTCCGGTTCCGGCAGCCTTACTACTCGGTCTCGGCACAAGCCCACCTCGCGCTCGACACGGCGTCGCTGATCCGCAGCACGCTCGCCGGTGAGGACACGGCCTGGCTGAAGGAGGCCGCCGCGGTCGAGGAACTCTGGCGCGTGGCCCAGATGCTGGTCGTCACGCTCGAAACGGCGTTCCTGACGGGCGATCCGCCGGTCGCGACGACCGTCGATCCTCGCGAGCGGCAGCGTTGGCGCGCCCATCGGGAGCGGGCCGCATCGCGGCTCGCCGAAGCCGGCATCACGGTCGCGCGCGAGGAGACGGCCGCGCAGGCCTATCTCGACCTGCGTGCGCAATGGTGGCCGCACATCGCGCGGCTGGCTCCCGCGATGGCCTACCGGAGCGAGGACATCGAGGCGCATGGACCGGAGAAATCCTAAGGAACAGGCCGGATGTGTTCGCCCCGCGGCGATGTGTGAATAAGGTCCTATAATGGAGGAAGCTCGATGGGGACACTCGCCACGACCGCCGTGATGGATCCCGCCATCTCTGGATTCGCCCGCGGACCACGACAAGCGGCTCCGGCGCCCGGACGGGACCGCTCGGCCTGTGCGCTGGCGCGCAAGCTCGATGGCTTCGCCCCGCTTGACGAGCAGGACCGAGCGGCGCTCGCCGACCTGATCGGCTATGTCCGGCCGGTCGAGCGGCACACCGTCCTCGTGGAGCAGGACAGCGTGGCCGATCACGCGATCATCGTCTTTGCCGGGTTCGCGAGCCGAGACAAGCGCCGCGCGTCCGGCCGTCGCCAGATCGTGGCCTATCTCATCCCCGGCGACCTGTGCGACCGCGGTGTCCTCCACGACTACTCGCTCGACCACACGATCGAGGCCCTCATGCACTGCCTAGTCGCCAAGGTCCCGCGCACGGCTTACCTCGACCTGCTCGGCCGGCATCCCCGCATCGCGCTCGCGCTGCAGCGCGCGAGGCTCGCGGAGGAGGCGACGGCGCACGAGTGGCTGGCCAATGTCGGCATGCGCTCGGGTACCGAGCGCATGGCGCATCTCCTGTGCGAGTTGATGGAGCGTCTGGGCACCGTCGGCCAGGTCACGGACGGTCAGTATGACCTGCCGCTCACGCAGACCGATCTGGCCGATACACTCGGCCTGTCCAGCGTGCATGTGAACCGCGTGCTGCAAGCCCTGCGGCGCGACAAGCTGATCTCCTTGGGTGGGCACCGCCTGCGGATCCTCGCACCGCGGCGGTTGCGCGAGTTCGCGGAGTTCGAGGCCGGGTACCTCTGAGAAGGCCGGCGACTGCAGCTTCGCTGAGCGTCCAGGCTTGGCATCCTCTACCCCGGCCGAACAGGTAGGTGGGACCGTTCCGGACAGGAGGCTCCTGCTCACCCTGCGCGGATGGCGGTGGACCGGCATCGGCCGGTGACGGCCCGACACGCCCTCCCCATCGTGGATGACATCGACATTCCCGTCGCGATCCCGGTGCCGCTCGACCGCGGCGAATGGTCGGTACCCTGCCTGCGGCTAGGGCGCCGTTCCATCCACGGCCGCCACCCCCGCCATCCGGCCGAGATGCCGGCAGCGACCTCACCCACCGCGCGGCGCATCGAGGTGCGGCAGTTCTCCTATCTCGACCCGGCTCCTTCGATTTGTTTGCCTCGATCTTGCTTCCCTCGACCTGGCTTGTCGGCGCCGGACCACCGCTGAGGCGTCCGCCGACCTCCACATGCCGACGAGCCGTGCGATCGTGCCTCGCCTGATCGCGCGCCTGCCGACGCCCGACGCGCCGGTTCCTTGTCCAGCAAACCGGAACCTGATGCGGGCGCCGCATTCGCCGTGGCAGCCCGGGCACCCGTCGCACGGGGGCCCGCATCGACCACCGGATGGTCCCGAGCCGAAATCGACGCTGCCGCCGACCAGCATCCACGTGAGGTGGTGCGCGGTTGGGCTCCACGGCGAAAAGCGGATCGTCGGCTCAGCCCTCAGCCCGGCCTCTCGTCGATGTCTTCCCGATGCTCTGAGCGGAGATCGGCCGCCCCGTCGCTCGCGAGGGGCCGATGATGTCGAGCGGCCATCTCCGCGGACGCATCGGACCGAGTCGGGACACTCCGTGCCGGTGTCGGGCGCACCCACGAGGCAAACCTCGTCGTACCTAAGCTTCTCCCGGACATTTCCTGAGGAATCCTCCTTAGGAACGGCGGTTGCCGGTCATGGTTCGGATCTACGCCGCATGGGCTCAGGTATTGCCGCATGGGCATGAGGTATTCATGGCGTTGAGAGAAGCCTTTCTCGCGGGCACTGTGCTTGCCGCGCTGGCGGGTGGGTACGCGCAAGCTCAGCAATCGGCGGCCAGCAACCAGCGCACGTCACACAACCAATCGGAAGGACAGGCCACGCAGATCTTCGTGAGCTCGGCCGGGGTGCGGCAGATCCAGCAGGCCCTGACCCAGAAGGGCTACAGTACGGGCAACGTGGACGGACGTTGGAACGGGCAGACCGCGGCGGCGGCGCGCAGCTTCCAGCAGGCGCAGACCATGGAGCCGACCGGCACGCTCACCATCCCGCTCGTCTACGGCCTCGGTCTCGACCAGGACATCATCCTGGGCAATACGGGCGCGCAGGGCGGCCAATCCGGCGACCAGAGGACCAAGCAGGCCGACAATCAGCGCGTCGTCGTCGAGCGCGCGAACAGCCGCGGCATCCCGCTTCACGTCAGCCCGGCCGCAACCGAGCCAGGCGGCCGGCACGGGAGGCGATCGGCAGGTCGACAACCAGCGCATCGCCGTGGAGCGCGCCGACAGCCCCGGAGAGCCGCTCTGGATGAATTCCGACGGCGTGCGCCAGATCCAGCAGGTGCTGAACCAGCGCGGCTATGCGGCCGGTCATCTCGACGGCAACTGGAACACCGACACGGCGCTCGCCGCGACCCACTTCCAGCAGGCGCAGGAACTCGAGCCGACCGGCACGCTGACCACGAATCTGCTCGCCTCGATCGGCATGCCGCGCTGGCAGAGGGGCGAGTTCATGGCCGGCATGACGGCCAACGCGAACGCGGCGGGCAACCCCAATCCGCAGACGACCGGCACCGTCTCGTCGACACGCGGTTCGGGCCCGTCCGCCCAGGGCGCCACGAGCGGCGGCGCCACGAGCGCCAGCCCTCCCGCCGGACAGGGCAGCGGCGAAGGACAGGGCGCGTCGGGCACGCGATAGCCTGGCCTGACCGGTGCGGCAGGTTCGCGTCCTGCCGCAGCCTTGGCCTGCCCGGCCCTCGTGCCGGGCAGGCGCTGCTCAGGGTCCGTGAGGCCGTGGCGTCTGCGTCCCGATATCCCCGTCCGATTTGCCCTGCATCGCCATCCTGGCGGAAGGAGAGAACCCTATGGCTCACGGATCACTGAACGGCGTGCGAGTCGCGATCCTCGTCACGGACGGATTCGAGCAAGTCGAGCTGACCGAGCCGCGCAAGGCCCTCGACGAAGCCGGGGCCGAGACGCGTCTCGTCTCGCCGAAACCCGACCGGGTCAAAGGGTGGAACTTCACCGATTGGGGCGACGCGCTGCCCGTCGACGTTCCGCTCGCTCAGGCGAGGCCCGACGACTTCGACGCCATCCTGCTGCCTGGCGGGGTCATCAACCCGGACACGCTCCGGATGGACGAGAATGCCATCGCGTTCGCGCAATCCTTCCTCGATGCCGGCAAGCCCGTGGCGACGATCTGCCATGGTCCGTGGACGCTGATCGAGACCGGCAAGCTGAAGGGAAGGCGGATGGCGTCGTGGCCGTCTCTGCAGACGGATCTCGAGGCCCAGGGCGTCGAGTGGCTGGACCAGGAGGTCGTCGTGGACGGCAACCTGGTGTCGAGCCGGATGCCGGACGACATCCCGGCCTTCAACCGCGAGATGGTCGCGCTGTTCGGCCGGTCCAGGGCACAGGCGGCACGGCCTGCCCCGTGAGCTGAGCCGACGCGGATTCATGCCCGGCGGTCGCCGGCCACCTCGGGGGCCATGGCAGCCCGGGTGTCGAGGAGATCCTGGGCTGCGCGGCCTGAAGCATCGGGCGGATCGGCGGGGCGCACGCCGGCCGCGGTCGCGATCAGAACCGCCTCGGGCAGGGTGCGGGCACCGAGCGCTTCCATGACCTTCGCGCGGTGGATCTCCACCGTTCGCGGGCTGAGGCCCAGGGTGCGGGCGATGGTCTTGTTCGTGCCGCCCGCGAGCAGGCCCTCCAGCACGGCCCGCTCGCGTGCCGAGAGCGCCGCGATCCGATGACGCGACGCGTCGCTCTCGCGGTTCCGGTCCGCGACGTCCCGGATCTCGGCCAGCGCAGAGCTGACCGCGAACAGCAGCCCATCCGGCGCCCAGGGGTCTTCGAGGAAATCGACCGCGCCCGCCTTCATCGCGCGGACCCCGAAGCCGGTGTCGCCTCCGCTCGCGCCGATCGCCACCACGGGCAGGTGGGCACGGTCCGTCTTCAGCGCGCTCGCCACCCCGAAGCCGCCGGCCTCCTCGAGGTCGAGCACGACGCAGCCCGGCATCAGGGAGCCGGCGATCTTGAGGAACGCCTGGCCGCTCGCGAAGGCCTGCACCTCGTAACCGGCGGCCTGTAGAGCCCCCGCGATGCGATGCCGGGCATCATCCCCGGCTGCGACAACGTAGACGCGCAGGCCGGTATCGGTAGTGACGTCCTGCGCGATCCCGCCCACGAAGCGGATGCGCCCGTTGCGCCCGGGGATCGGGAAGAAGGTGTCGCGGATCCGTCGCACCCCCTGGTCCGAGGCGCGCAGGATCCGGTATCCGAGCACCAGCGTCTCGCCGCCGCCCACCCGCTCCAGCGCCTGTGCCGCACCGTCGCGGTCCTCCGGGTGAACGCTGGCGAGCCAGCCCACGAGGTCCGGCATGTCCCGGGCGGGCATGCCCCAGACCTGCGCGAAGGAGGAGCTGAGATAATCGAGCTGCCCGCTCTCCAGGTCCGCGAGCCAGAGCACATTGGCCGAATGCTCGGCGAAGCGCCGGAAGCGCTCCTCGCTCTCGCGCAGGGCCGCTTCCGTGCGCTTCTCCCGATCGACGTCCTGCATGACGACGATGGCGAGCTGGATACCGCCGTCGCGCTCCCACACCGGAATGGCACTGACCCGCATCCAGCTCTCGTCGCCCTCCCGGGATCGGTGCAGGAAGTTCATGCCCTGCACGACCTCACCCCGCATCGCCCGCGCGAAGGGATAATCGGACGGGCTCACGACCCGGCCCTCCGCGTCGAAGCCGGTCCATTGCGGCTGCACGTCCGGATCGACCGCCGGCGCCATGCCGTGGGGAAGAAATCGCCGGCAGAGCGGGTTGGTGAGCAGGGCTCGCCCATCGGCTCCGAAGAGCCCGGCCGCGAAAGGCAGATGCTCGATCAACGTACCGAAGCGCGCCTGTTGCGCCTCGATCTCCCGCAAGGCGGATCGGAGTTGCTCCTCCGTGCGGACCCGTGCCGTCGTTTCGTGCACATGACAGAGCACACCCCGCACATCCCCTTGTTCGTCCCGAACCGGCGAGTAGGCAAATGTCCAGCTTGTGTCCTCCCGCGATCCGTCACGATTGACCGTCACGGCATAGTCTTCCAGGTAGCTGGCCTCACCCTGGAGCGCGCGGTCCGTCACCGGTCCGATCTGGTCCCAGGACTCGTGCCAGACCTGGGGGAAGGGGCGTCCGAGCGCCTCGGGCTTGCTGCCGAGGATGGGCCGATAGGCATCGTTGTAGAAGCTGATGAGGTCGGGCCCCCAGGCGAGGTAGGTTGGAAAGGCCGAGTTGAGCATTCCGCTCAACGTGTACTTCAGCGCGTGCGGCCACGTGTCGAAGGGGCCGAGAGGCGAGGATCGCCAGTCGTACTCTCGAATGCGGATGGCACTCTGACCGCCACCGGCGAGGAAATGTCCATGGTCCACGGCGACCTCCTTCGGGGCCCAATCCGAAATGGGAGCTCCACGAAGTTGCAATTACTTATGTTGTAAAAAGGATAAATAGATGATTGTTGTCAATACAACCGACCCCTATTTCGTCGTATCTCGCAAGAGAACGGATAATAATTTTGCGCTAAACGTGATTAATGTCGTGCAAAATGACAAGGCGTGTATCGCTGGGGATCGTTCTGTCTCTCATGGTTGAGCATTGGTTCTTTGGCCAAACCGACCGGAAGAATTCTTACATCGATCGATCATATCTTTCTCAATCGATGTCTGATTATACAGTCGGGCACCGAAGTTTATGATACATTCAAGAGAAGCCGTAAAACTGCGTGTCTCCCGTGCAAATTGCGCGATCATGCCGCATCGCATCTGCTATTTTTCGCGGTGATGACGATGCGCGGCGGCGATCATCCTTGCTTGCAGCGCGTCTCATGACGAAGTGCTGGGTTGGATCGCGTCCAGGGAGCGGCTTCCTGTGCGCACTCACGCCGTTGCGTGCAGGTTGGTCATCGCAATACATGCGACTCTGACACTGCGGCAACTCTCGATCGAGGTTCACGCTGGGCCACGATGAAGGCCGCCGGTCGCGCCGCATGTCGCGCGCCGGCGGGCCGCATGACATGCTCCTACCGCCTGCGCGGCGTCAGGTCGGTAGACCGTCTTGAGCGCCGCCCTGTGACAGATCGAGCGACGCCACCACGGTGCGGCAGCGGCACCGAAGGGCGCGTTGCGCGGGTTGTAGCCCTCACGCGTCTCGGCGTCCGGCGGCGGCGGGCCGAAGCGGTTCTCGTGCGGCACGTCCTCCACCCCGTAGAAGCCGATCTCGCGACCGCGGTCGTCGTAGCGCGGGATCGGCGACGGGGCGTGTCCGCCGGCGCCGACGATCAGGCTCCGCACCGCGCCCGGCTTGCCCTCGAAGGTCGCACCGCCGCGCGCCGGGACGGGCGGCACCTCGTGGCCGTCGGTGACGAAGACGAGGTCGCTGCCGAGATCCGCCGCCAGCCCGATCGCCCGGAACAGGCCTGCGGCGGGCTGTCCCCTCCCAGCCCATGCGCCAGTCGAGCCCCGCGAGGACGTCGTCGAGGGCAGCGAAATCGGCGCAGGTCTCGATCGGCTCAGCGTTCCACGTCTCCGCAGCGATCGTGCCGTGAGGCCGAACGTGTCCGCGCGATGAGGAATGTTAACCCGGCGAGAGGGCGGTCAAAATTTCTTAATCTGGCCTTTGATAGTTCTCGGTTGGCTTTCTTATAAGGAAATTATTACGTTCACTCATTCCAATTGCGTTGGCGGCTGACAATCTTGATGTCTTCCCGCCTGATCGGGATGATGCGGCAGTTCGATGAGTTGTTTTTCTTGATGCAATCGCAAAATGAATCATATCATATAAAAAGCAATAAGAAGATTATTATTTTAACAATTGATTTTTCTAAGAAAATAATGATGTAGCATCCATCATTGTTGCATCGCGGCAATTGTGGCATCAGTAATATGTTTGCCGTAAATTCTTGCCTGCCCGTTACCGCACAGACTTGAGGGCTGTCGACTTGCGCATCAAGCAATGCTTTCATGAATGTTTTTGAACAAGTTTCGCAGGCACACCGCATGATCGGCCATGGATGGGCACTGCGCGGAGCTGAGAGAGCTGAGTGCCGGGGATTTACGCAGATCGCGAGACATAGATGTCGGCCTGCTCGTTCCGAAGATTTTCTGCGCCAATCGACTTATCGGTTCGGCGGGCAGGAAGCACGACCCGGCGATCACGGGGCCGATCGCAGCGGAGGCGGCAGGCCGGGCAGGCTCGTCGAACGAGCTGAGTTTTCTGACCGGGCTGAAATGTGCGTGGCGGAAGGCCGTCCCTTCGCCGCCATCGGACGCCTTCACACGCGGCAGGATCATACGTGCGGCATTCGTCACGTCGAGAGCCGATATGAAAGAACTGATGCATGTTATTGCTCCGAGCCACATGACCAGCTCTGATCTCGCCAAGCCAGGACTCGTTATAATCCCACCCGATTATGAAGCCTGAGAATAAATTATCGTAAATATCGAGGGCGTTGAGCCACCATAACCCCTGGGCTGAACGTACTCTCTGACGGGCTCTCGGCTCCTTCGACGCGTCTGAGGTGTGCCATGACGGACCAACACGATGGGCTCCGCACAGAGGATCGCAGCGATCGTCCGGCCGGTGCGCGAGCCATGGCGGGCGCGCGGTCATGGGCCGGCCCGCAACGAGGCGGGCACGACGTTCTCGGTGGTCGTTCCGCCCCCGGCCTGGTCGGGCTTGCCCTCGCCGCCGCCGCCGGTGTCGCCGTCATCGGCCTGATCGGTGCCCAAACGGGCATTGCGAGCCAAGCCGGGACGAGACCGAACCGACGTCGGTCGGCCATGGCACAGGAGCCGGACATCGAGCGCTCGATCACGATCGAGGATGTGTCCGCGGACGAGCTGTATCGGCGCTGGCGTGATCCGGAAACCTTGCGCCGGGTCATGGCCCCCTTTGCCGATGTCGAGCCCACGGGTGACGGGCAGACGCGATGGAGCGCCGGCCACGATCTCGGGTCGTGGGACATGCGCGTGGTCGACGATCGGCCCGGCGATTTCCTGCGCTGGGAGGCGCAGGGCGAGGGCGCGCTGGTCCGGGAAACATCGGTGCGCTTCCGCCCCGCTGCCGGCGATCGAGGCACCGTGGTCACCCTGCGCGCCAGCCTCGATCCGCCCGGCGGCATGCTCGGCCGGGTCGCGGCACGGATGCTGGGCGGTGCGGTACCGGCGGTGCTGGCGAGCAAGTCGCTGCACTACTTCAAGGCCCTCGTCCAGACCGGCGAGATTCCCACCACCGAACGCCAGCCTGCGGCTCGGCGCGACCCCCGCTGACGAGGAGGCTCTCATGCGCGCGCTCATCTGGAACGGCGTCAACGACCTGCGTGTCGAGACGGTGAAGGATCCCGAGATCGTCAACCCGCATGACTGCATCCTGCGGGTCACCATGTCGACCACGTGCGGCTCGGACCTGCACTTCATCGACGGCTACATCCCGACCATGAAGGCCGGGGATGTCATCGGCCACGAATTCATGGGCGTCGTCGAGGACGTGGGCCCCGAGGTGAGAAAGGTCAAGAAGGGGGACCGCGTCGTCGTTCCGTCCTTCATCACCTGCGGACAGTGCTGGTATTGCAAGAACAAGCTTCATTCTCTGTGTGACAACACCCACCCCAAACCGGAGTTGCAGGAGCCCGTCTTCGGCTATCCGACCGCCGGTATCTACGGTTACACTCACGCGTTCGGTGGTTACGCGGGGGCTCATGCCCAGTACGTCCGTGTGCCCTTCGCCGACAACGACTGCTTCAAGGCGCCCGACGGCCTGCCGGACGAGCAGGTGCTGTTTCTCTCGGACGCGGCCCCGACCGGCTACATGGGGGCGGATTTCTGCAACATCCGGCGCGGCGATGTGGTCGCGGTGTGGGGCTGCGGCGGCGTCGGCCTGATGGCCCAGAAGAGCGCGTTCCTGATGGGGGCCGAGCGGGTGATCGCGATCGACCGCATGCCCGAACGGCTGCGGATGGCCCGCGAGCATGTCGGCTCCGAGACCATCAACTACGAGGAGGTCGACAGCGTGCTGGAGGTGCTGAGGGAGATGACGGGCGGTCGGGGTCCCGATTCCTGCATCGACGCGGTCGGCATGGAGGCGCACGGCACCGGCCTGCAATACGCCTACGACCGCGCCAAGCAGCTCGCGTTCATGCATACGGATCGTGGCCAGGCGTTACGCGAGGCGATCCTGGCCTGCCGGAAGGGCGGAACGCTGTCGATCCTGGGCGTCTACGGCGTGATGGACAAGTTTCCGATCGGAGCGATCATGAACAAGGGCCTGACCGTACGCACCGCGCAGCAGCACGGCCAGGCTTACATGGACCGCCTGCTCGACCACGCTCAGAAGGGCGAACTGAACCCGTCGTTCCTGGCAACGCACCGCTTCTCGCTCGAAGACGCACCGCGCGGATACGCCATGTTCAAGCACAAGACGGATGGCTGCGTCCGATCCGTGTTCATTCCTTGATGCCGTGTCGATGCCGTAGCGGACCTGAGGCCGTCGCAGCGGCCGACACGATCGCCTGACGATGCGGGCGACCGGCCCTCATACGGGTGCAGATCGGAGGCGCGGATGCCGATGCCCGCGATCCGCATCACCGGGCCGGTCGGCCTCTCGAGCCGCGCGCCGAGCACGGTCCGCCCCCGGCCAGGAGCACCTGTCCGCGGTGCGCGAACCCTACCTGCGCGGGCTCGCCGCCGAGGCCGGCCTCGCCTGCGCGCCCCTCGACGCTGCCGGGGGGCCTCGCGGACGCCCTCACGGCAGCGGCGACGCAGCCTCTCGCGCCTCTCACCCGGCGCGAGCGGCGGATCCTCGTTCTCCTCGCGCGGCGTCGGACCTGCGCGTGCATCGCCCGCGATCTCGGGCTCGGGGCCGGGGCTCTGGCCGAACTCTGCACGGGGATGAGCCGCAAGCTCGGCATGGCCAACCTCGCAGACCTGATCCGCTTCGCCGTCGCCCGAGGGGACGCGGTGCCGCATCGATCCCGCCACGACGGAAGGAGCCTGCCTTGATCGTCCATGCCGATCCGCTGCTCGCCCTCGTGCTCACGGCGGCCGAGGCCACCGGAAGCCCGAAGCCTGTCAATTACGCCCGGTTCCGGGAGGTGGTGGAACGGCTCGGCACCGATCTCGCGGCCCTGTCCCACGGCGAGCCGCTGGTCCGCTCGGCCGCCTAAGGACCCGGAGGCGAGCCGCCGCCGGGCGCAGGAGAGCTTCGGCCCGAACGGGACGGTGGTGGCGGGCCTGCTGGGTCCCGCCTGATCGGACCGGGCTGACCGCTCACCGGGTGCGGCGGACCGCCTCGCGCAGAACCTCGACGAGGGCGCCCTCGAGCAGCAGGGCCGAGCCGCAATGGAACTCGCCGTCTTATACCGCCGCGCCTTCGAACGGACGCGTTCGACGGTGCCAGGCAAGCCCGAACGGGCGCCGGCGCTGCTGCGCCGGTCGCCTTCGCATCGACACGGCGATGCGAAGGCGCGAGGGTATTAGGCGCGGCGGGAGTTCATCGACAGGGACGCACTCTGCATCGCGATCAGATGGCCGGCAGCGTCGAACAGCCCGGGCCCGGACTGGCGCGGACTTCGTGCGGTTTCCGGTGCAGGTATCCTCTTTCCGGTGCAGGTATCCTCTATTGCCGCGACACCTCGGGCGTGCCGAAGCGGGCCGCGGCCGCGTGGCTGATCGCCGGACGCGGATCGTCATGCTCAACGCCCACAATTTCCGCAGCCGGCGGCTCGAGGTCACCCGCGCGGTGGCGGATTGCTACTTCCAAATCACCGGCCGCAGCTACGACTCCGAGCCGGAGAGCCTGCAACTCGGCGTCCGGCCCGGCGCGGAGGCGCTTCACATCACCGACGACTGGGCGCTGCTCCACCTGAGAGAGCCCGTCACAGCGGCGGCCGCGCAGCCGGTCCCGGACGCACCCGCCGGGCCGCGAACCGGAAGCGAGGCCGTCGCGGTGACGATGGTCTCGCTGGCCGGCGACGAGAATTTCGCAGCGCGACCAGCCTTGAGGCCTGCACCATCCGGCAGATCGACCCGCCGGGAGAGGACGGTATCCGGCAGGTCCGGCACGATTGCAACAACGGCTATGGCGGGTCCGGGCCCGACGGCCATCCTGCGGATAGAGCGCTGCCAGCCGTCCATCGCCTCACACACCGTTCGATCGGCCGTGATGCGCCGCAACAGGGACGTAATCTCACCCACCGCCCGAGTATCGCCGGTGCCATCCGTGTGGGGGGCGTCATCGATCATGGCCGGCGGCGACGGCCACGTTGGATCCGTCGCTGCGGCCGTCGTCACGGCACCGCCTGGAAATTCGCCAGCGATGCCTCGATGACGCAGGTCGCGCCCTCACGGGGAAAGTCGAGGGCCAGTCGGGCACCGACCTGAGCGGCCAATCCGCGCTCGATCAGGCGCGACCCGAACCCTTTTCGCGAGGGCGGGACGACCGGCGGTCCCCCGCTCTCCGTCCAGGCGATGCGCAAGGCGGGCCCGCCCTCCGCATCGACCAAGGAGGCCGTGACCGAGACCCGTCCCTCGGGAACCGACAGGGCCCCGTACTTGACCGCGTTCGTGGTGAGTTCGTGCAGCGTCAGCGCCAGGGACAAGGCGGCCTTGCCGCCGATGGCGACCTCGGGTCCCCGGAACGAAACCCGTGCACCGGCAACCTCCTGCACGCCGACACCTTCCCGCACGACGGCCGAGAGCGGCGCGCTCTCGGCCGTGCCGCCCAGCAGCATGTCGTGTGCCTTGCCGAGGGCGATGAGGCGGCTGCCCAGCACCTCGCGGGCCGCATCGACGTCGGTGGCGCCGCGCAGGGTCGATGCCGCGATGGCCTGCACCATCGCCAATAGGTTCTTCATGCGGTGGGACAGCTCGTGGTTGAGCAGGTCCTGGTGCGCCTCCGCCTTCCTGCGCGCATCGACGTCCGCGACCGCGACGACGCCTCCCGTCAGGCGGCCGTCGGGGTCACGCATCGGCACGCCGACGATCTCGACCCAGACCCGGCTGCCGTCGCCGCGCTGGTAGTGGCATTCGAGCGCGGCGTGCTCGGCACCGTCGCGAATGATCCGGCTGAGCGGGTACTCGTGCGGCGCGACCCGCCGGCCGTCCGCGTGGAAGGCGACCCACTCGCCGTAGCTCTCCGCGTCGGGCGAAGGCAGGACCGGATGGCGGAAGATCTCCTCCAGCCGCCGGTTGCCGCCGACGATGCGTCCGGACGGGGCCTGGGCGAACAGGATGCCGACCGGGACGGTGTCGAGCACCGCCCGCAGGGAGGCCTCGCTCGCCCGCAGGCTCTCCCGGTTCCGATGCTCCTCCGTGAGGTCGCGGGTGACCGTGCCGTAGCCGAGCAGGCTGCCGGCGGCGTCCCGGACAGGAAAGATGGTGTAGTGCACCGGCACGGCGGCGCCGGTGGCGACGTGGCGGAAGTGCAGCTCACCCTCCCAGAAGCCGTCGCGCCCGGCGGCCGGAAGAACCTCCTCGACGAGGCGCGGGTGCTCCTCCGGCACGAAGTAGTCGAGGATGCGCGTCGCCCGGGCGGCGGCGATGTCCGGCAGGCCCACGAGGCGCAGCCCCGCCTCGTTGACGAAGTCGATCCTCCCGTCGGGCGCGGCGAAGCCGATGAAATCCGTGGACTGCTCGACGATGGCCACGAGCTTGCGCGCCTCGGCCTCCGCCGCCTTGCGCGCGCTGACGTCGACCGCCGTGCCCGAGAAGCGCAGGGGCGTGCCCGCCTCGTCGCGGAACAGCCGGCCCTTGCACTCGACCCAGCGCAGCGGCCGACCGGGCACCGCCAGCCGGTACTCGACCCGGAAATCGGCGCCGTGCTCGAAGGTGTCCCGGATGGCCGCCCGCAGCGGCGCGACATCCTCGGGCACGACGAACGTCTGGTAGCGCTCCATCGTGACGCCGGCGGCGACCTCGTCGGCATCGAGCCCGTACAGGCGCGCGAAATGGGCATCCCCGTGCAGCAGGTCGGTCTCGACGACCCAGTCCCACAACCCGACGCCGCCGGAGGCCGTCAGCGCCGTCTGCAGGCGCTCGTCGCTCTGCCGCAGCCGCTCCTCGGCGAGCCGCTGCTCGGTGCGGTCGCGCAGCACCTTCACGAAGCCCGTGGCCGTCCCGGCCTCGTCGCGCAGGACCATCATCTCGCCGAGCGCGAAGAAGCGCTCGCCGCCCTTGCGCAGGTGCCAGCGCTCGTCGTTGCCGGCGCCCTCCGTCATCGCGGCCTGCATCTCCTGCTCCGGGATGCCGGCCTCGCGGTCCTCGGGCGTGAAGAACACGTCCGCCGGCCGGCCCCGCATCTCGCCGGCCGTCCAGCCCAGGATCCGCTCGGCGCCCGCGTTCCAGTCCGTGACGCGTCCGTCGAGGTCCATGACCACGATGGCGTAGTCGATGATGCTCTCGAACACGGCGCGGTAGCGCGCCTCGCCGGCCCTCATCGCGGCCCGTGCGGAGGCCTCGCTGACCTGCGTCAGGCCGGCCGTGGCCGTGGCGGCGAACATCCGCAGCAGCCCGACATCGCGCTCGCCGAATGCCCGGGCGTGACGCGACTGCAGCTTCAGGACGCCCAGCACGGCGTCACCCCGGGTGATGGGCACGTGGATGGCCGAGCCGAGGTCGAGCGCCCGGGCGACGTCCTGCCGCACGCGCGCGTCCGCTCGGGCATCGGAGACGAGCAGCGGGGCGTTGGTGGTGAAGGACCGGCCCGAGGAGCTCCCCTCCAGCGGTACCCGCAGGCCCCGATGCGCGGCGAGGCTGCCGCGGACGGCGCGGTACTCCAGCGCCTCGCCGTCGACGAGTTCGAGCGCCGCCCCGTCGGCGGTCGGCACCGCCTCCAGGGCGCCGTCGAGCAGCTTGCCGAGGACCACCTCCTGCTCGCCGCCGGCCCCCGCCACGCCGGCCTGGGTGGCGCCGAGGACGTCGCGCTGGTGCTCGGAGGCGCGCCGCTCGCGGATCAGGGCGTCCCGCTCGGCCAGCGAGCGGTGCAGCAGCAGCTGGTCCATGATCTGACGCGCGAGCGCCTCCAGGTCCTCCGCTTGCGCCGGGGTCAGGCCGCCGGGCCGGGGGGCGTGGTCGATCACGCACAGGCTGCCGAGCGCGTGACCCCCAGGCGTGCGCAGCGGGGCACCCGCGTAGAAGCGCAGATGCGGCGCGCCGGTCACCAGCGGGTTGTCGCGGGTGCGGGGATCGCGCGTCAGGTCGGGGATCTGGAGGATGCCGGGCTCGGCGAGGGCGAATTGGCATACCGAGCGGTCGAGGTCGGTCTCGCAGGCCGGGAAGCCGGAGTGGGCCTTGAACCATAGCCGGTCGCGGTCGACGAGGCTGACCAGCGCCACCGGCACGTCGCAGAGCCGGCGGGCGAGATGCACGATATCGTCGAAGCCGCGCTCGGGCGGCGTGTCGAGGATGCCGAAGGCGGCGAGCGCGTCGAGGCGGGCCTCGTCCTCGACGGCGGACGGGCGGGGGAGGCCGAGGTTCACGGCGCCAGATCCCGCAGCGTGACGGCCGTCGAGGGCGGCTTCAGCCTGTCCGGCTCGGCGGCGTCGACCGCGACCATCCGGCCGCCCGGCGCGTAGACCGCCCCGAGCACCTCGGCGAAGTGGTGCCGCACGGCGGCGTGGCACTCGCACGAGGCCGCCTCGGCGCGCTTGCGGTCCGGCAGCGTCAGGCGCCGGTGGCCGATCGCGATCAGGCCCTCGCGCTGCATGCGCCCGAGCACCTCGGTAAGGTAGGCACGGCGCACGCCGAGCATGTCGGCCAGGAGCTCGTGGGTCACCGGCAGGTCGGGCGTCCCGATGCGGTCCTGGAGGGTCAGGAGCCAGCGCAGGCAGCGGCGCTCGATGGTGTGGGACGCGTTGCAGGCGACCGATTGCAGGACCTGCGCCAGGAGGCAGTCGGCGTAGCGCACGAACAGGTCGCGGATGGTCTTCGAGGCGTGCTTGGCCTCGGCCAGCCGGTCGGCGTCGATGCGGATGATCGGGCCGGCGACCTGCACCACGGCCTGCCCGAAGGCCGGCAGGTAGCCCTGGCTGACCACGCCGCCGATGGCCCCTTCGCGACCGACCGTGGCGGTCTCGACCGACTTGCCGTCCCGCAGCGGCACCACCAGCGTGACGACGCAGCCCTGGGCCGGAAACGTGACGTGGCTGACGTCGTCGCCGGCCCGGAACAGGACGTCGCCGCGCCCGACCTCGCGTCGCTCGACGTGGGGGGCCAGCAGGGCGCGGTCGGCGGTGTCGAGGGCTTCGAGCAGCAGGTTGCCGTCGATGGAGCGAAGGGAGGAGGTTTTCACGAGGACCGTAGGGAAGCCGGCGATCGAGTTGTCCAATAGCGGACTTCTCGGCGCAAAGATGTCCGATCCCTGACAAGTGAGGGCGAAGTGAGATCGGGAGACCCGATTTTTTGGAAGCCGGGGGCGTCTCCGCGTCCTCGCAGCGGCGGGCGCCCAGAAGGACACGGGCCGCGCACCGGATCACCGACGTGCGGAGGCCTGGGTCGATGCAGGGATCTGCGCTCGCACGAGGGATTCGTTCCCCCGCGCGCCCGTCGCGATCATCGTCGGCTCGGGCCGGTGGCCGACGATCTGCCATCCACGGCGTGCTTCATCGACGACCCGTCCCGACGCGGGTGCTCGAGAAGGCTGCGGCGGTCATGATCGACTGCGGTCAGCTTCCATTGCAGCCGAGGAGCGCGTGGACGAGTGGCCGCATGTCGACCGGTTTCTCGCAGCGCCGCATATCCGAGACGCGATTCGGGACCACCGCTCGGTCATAGCCGGTAGCGGACACGAACGGCGCGGCGCGTTCGCGCGACGCCTACGGACATGGGCCATGACGTCGTGGAGGTTGATGCCGAGCACCGCTCCATCGATCCGGAACCACACGATGTCCGCTCGACGGCTACCGCGTCAGATCTCATGCCTCAAAGTCATTCATATCCGCTATCGGCAAGTCGATCGTGCAGACCAGCTCCGTCTCGCCCAGATCGTACGTCGTCCGTGCCTGCAGCACGTAGGGCAGCGCCCGCTCGATCAGTTCGCGCCCGTAGCCACCCCGTGCCGTCGTGGATCCCCGAGCCCCGAACCCGCTTTCCCGCCACTCCAGGGCGAGACGCTGCCTCGCCTCGTCCGCGTAGGACCGCCAGGTGATCCGCAACCGACCATTCGCATCCAGCAACGCACCGTATGCCCGCGTGCTGATGGCCAGTTCATGCAGTGCCAGCGCGACGGTTTGCACGGCGCCCTCGTGGAGGCGGATCTCGGGCCCGTGCACCAGGATGCGGTCCGCCACCTCGTCGGCGCCGAGCGCGTCGAGCTCGGTGCGGATCAAGGCTTCGATGGTGATGGGCTCCTCCTGGGAGCGCGACAGCAGGCCCTGAACCCGGGAGAGGGCGCACAGCCTGTCGTTCAATCCGGCATGAAAGCCCTCCAGGCTGTCGCTCGTCCGAATCGTCTGCTCGGCGATCGAGCGCACCACCGCGAGGAGGTTGCGGGTGCGGTGCTGCAGCTCGGCGACCATGACGCGCTGGCGCGCCTCGCTGTCGCGCAGGGCCTGCTCGGCCCGCTTGCGCCCGTCGATGTCCCGGAACGCCACGGACAGGCCGCCCCGCGGCGTCGGAGCGAGATCGGCCTCGATCCACCGGTCGAGCACCGGCGAGATCGTCTCCAGGGTCTCGGCCTTGCCTGTCCGCATGACGCGCCGATGCGCCTCGTAGGGCGCGCTGCCGGCCGCCTGCGGGAAGCAGTCCAGGAAGGGGCGCCCCATGATGTCGTCCGGCGTCTTGCCCCACGCGCTGAGCGCGGACCGGCTGGCGAAGAGGAAGCGCCAGTTCCGATCGAGGGCGTAGAAGGCCTCGCCGATGCCGTCGAGCACGGTCTGCAGCCGCTCCTCGTTCTCCAGCAGGGCCTTGCGTGCACGGACGGCCGCCGTCGTCTCCACGACCGTGTCGATCATGCCGAGCACCTCTCCGTCGGCACCGCGGACGGGGCTGCAGGAGAAGGTGAAGAAGGCGTCCTCACCGTGGCCCGACCGGTCGATCCGGAGCGGATAATCCTCGATGAACGTCGACCGACCTGACATCGCGCGCTCGACGATGGGGCCGATCTCGGTCCACGCCTCACTCCAGACGTCCGCGAAGGACCGGCCGAGCGCTTCGGGCTTGGCGCCGAGGATCGGCCCGAAGGCGTCGTTGTAGATCGTGACGAGGTGCGGGCCCCAGACCAGCGCCGCGGGGAAGCGGTTCTCCATGACGAAGGCCGCAGCCGAGCGAAGCTCGGCCGGCCACGCCTCCATCGGCCCGAGCGGCGTCGCTGCCCAGTCGTGCGTATGGAGGCGGTGGGCCATCTCGCTGTCGATGCGAAGCCATTGCGGTTGTGGTCGCCTCATGGACGCAGAGAGCCGGCTCCGCTACTCGAGGTCAATTGCAAAAGGTTAGCGTGCACCTGCGCGGCACGCAGGCAGACCTCGACCTGACGCATCAAGATCTGAGTCTTCGTCAGATTTCTGACCATGGGAGATCCCTGGTCCGTCGTGACGATGTTCGGCGCAGCTCATCGTTTCGGCACTTCGCGCCGTTCGCGTGACTTGGCCGATTTCATGCCCCATTCGCGAAGATCCGGTCTGCCGTTCGCAGGGCGATCGCCCGGATGGTCAGCGACGGGTAGACCCGCCCACCGTCGGGAACACCGAGCCGTCGCAGATCCACAGGTTCGGGATGTCCCAGGAGCGGCAATCGGCATCAACCACGGAGGTCCGCTTGTCGTCGCCCATTCTGGCGGTGCCGTTGCGGCGGCAGGTGTCGTCGCCCTGGTCGCAGACCTCGCGGCCGCCCGCCGCCTCCGGGGCCTGACGCAGGAACGTCAACGCGTGCCGGGCGACCGCCTTGCCGTGGCGCACCACGAACATGAGCGTGACGCGGGTCGGTCCTCACGTCTTGCTGCCGGGCAGGACCGAACTCAGCACCTGGCGGGCGGTGTCGACCAGCAGGTGACGCTCCCGGGGATCGCCCTTGCCGAGCATCGACATGTAGTTCTTCACCTGCTCGAAGGTGAAGAACGGCGGCAGCGGCGGCACCTCGGGGTCGGTCTTGACCTCCAGCACCACCGGCACCGGGCTCGCCAAGGCCTCGTCCCAGGCCTGGCCGACCTTCGCCGGGTCGTCGACGTAGATCCCGCGCAGCCCGATCAGCTCGGCGAACTTGTGGTAGGGCACGTTCGGGATGGTCTGGCTCGCCTCGAATTTCGGGTTGCCCTCCATCACCCGCTGCTCCCACGTCACCTGGTTCAGGTCCTCGTTGTTGAAGACGCAGCAGATCCAGGTCTTGTTCGGCCAGCGGTGCATGTACTTCGCCACCGTGATCAGCTCGGCCATGTTGTTCATCTGCATGGCGCCATCCCCTACCAGCGCGATCACCGGCCGGTCCGGATGCGCCACCTTGGCGGCGATGGCGTAGGGCACCGCCGCACCCATCGAGGCGAGGCCGCCCGAGAGCGAGCACATCTGCCCGCGCCGCATCTTCAGGTCCCGGGCGTACCAGTTGGCGCAGGAGCCGGAATCCGAGGTGACGATCACCCGGTCGGGCATTCGCGGCGAGAGTTCCCAGGTCACCCGCTGCGGGTTGACCGGGCTGGCCTCGGCCATCGTGCGGTCCTCGGCCTCCTTCCACCAGGACGCGACCCCCTGCTCGATGCCCGCCCGCCAGGAGCCGCCCTCCGTCTTCTGCTGGAGGAGCGGCAACAGGGCGCGCAGGGTCTCGGCCGACTCGCCCTGGAGCGGCACCTCCATCGGATAGCGCAGGGACAGCATCTCGGGCGCGAGGTCGATCTGTACGCCGCGGGCCTGGCCCTCCTCGGGCAGGAACTCGGCCCAGGGAAAGCCGGAGCCGATCATCAGCAGGGTGTCGCACTCGGCCATCATCTCGGACGAGGGCCTGGAGCCGAGAAGCCCGATCGTGCCGGTGACGAAGGGCAGGTCGTCCGGCACGGCTGCCTTGCCGAGCAGCGCCTTGGCGACGCCCGCCTGAAGACGGTTCGCGACCGCGATCACCTCGTCGGTGGCGTGCAGCGCACCGGCCCCGATCAGGATCGCGACCTTCTCGCCGGCATTCAGCACGTCCGCCGCCCGCCGGAGATCGACCTCGAAGGGCACGACCTTCGGGGCGGTCCAGCCGACGCCGGAGAAGGTGTTGCCGTGCTTGCGCACGGGCGCCTCGTAGGGGACGTCCTGGAGATCGTTCGGCAGGATGATCGCCGCGACCTTGCGCTCGGCCTTGGCAATGCGCATGGCGCGATCGACGATGTGGCGCACCGAGGCCGGGGAGGCCGCCTGCTGCACGTAGGCCGCCACGTCCTTGTAGACGCTGGTGAGGTCGAGTTCCTGCTGGTAGTGGGCGCCGTTGACGTTGCGCGCCTGCTGGCCGGCGATGGCGAGGAGCGGGACGTGGTCCGAATAGGCGTCGTACATGCCGGTGAGCAGGTGCGTCGCTCCCGGGCCCGAGGTGGCGAGGCAGACGCCGACCTCGCCGGTGAACTTGGCGTAGGCCGTGGCCATGAAGGCCGCCATCTCCTCGTGGCGGACCTGGATGAACTCGAAGGGCAGGTCGGTGCGCTGGAGCGCCCCGAGCAGGCCGTTGATGCCGTCGCCCGGGTATCCGAAGATCGTCTTCACCCCCCATGCGGCGAGACGCGTCCAGACGAAATCGGCGACGGCTTCGGTCATGGCTGCTCCTCGCAAGCCGGGCGGCATCGCGGTCCTGGTCGGGGCCCTGCCGCGGATGCGGCGACCGGCTCCTCCACGGGCCGTTGCGGCACTACGTGGGCGACCCGGCCTGCCGGCCCGGCTGAAGCGCGTCGGGACAGCGAGACGATCCTGCGTAGCGGCAAAGACCGGTCGCGGCGCAAACATAGGATCGAATCGGCGACGATGGAGGCCTCGTCAGCCGGAGCTCCTGCTCGCACATCGGTGCACGATCAAAGCGCTTGGGGGATTGTCCCGACGGGAGGCCGCATGACCGGGAGGTCAGACGATCGGCCAGTTCGTCGACAAGAAGGCACCCACCACCTGGCGGCGCACGGCGCCATACCCGCCCGACGCCCGACCCGGCCGATCGTGACGCGTCGTTGGTCACCCTGAGTCCGCACGGTCACCGGCGCTGATGCGGATGCGCGACGCTGTCACCGGTTCGCCATCCGGCTCAGCACGTCGGCGAGCGTCAACGTGAACAGGATCGCGGCCCAGAACAGGCCGCTGGTGGCGACGATGCGGACGAGACCGCTGGCGTGCTTCAATTGCATGAAGACCAGGGCGACGAGCGCCGTCTTGGCACCGGCGATCCCGAACCCCACGGCGGTGTCGATGCGTCCGTACGGCCAGTAGGCGGCCCAGACGCTCAGGGCGAGAAGCGCCATCAGGGCGGCCCAGACCCACAGGTTGCGGCGCCACAGGGCGCCAGGGGTCTCGGCCCTCGACGCTTCGGTGCTTGGCGTTCCGGCTCCTTCGCTCATCCGGATCGTCCCGGCAGGTAGAGCATCGGATAGAGGAAGACCCAGACCAGATCGACGAGATGCCAGTAAAGGGCCGCAACCTCCACCTGCGGATTCTCGGCGAGGAACCCGACGTCGCGCCAGCCCTTGATCGTGAGGCGCGTCACCAGGCCGATGCCGATGCTGAGATGGATCGCGTGCACCACCGTGACGACCCAGTAGAAGCCGAAGAAGATCTGAGCGGGAGCCTGGCTCAATGCGAAATCCGCGCCCGGCACCAGGCGCTTCTCGATGTCCTCGCGATACTCGAAGCCCTTGACCACCAGGAAGGCGAGGCCGAAGGCGGCGGTGGTCGCGAGGCACCAGAGCGTCAAGCGGCGAAACAGCCCCTTCTCGGCCGCCTGCGAGGCAACCGCCATGGTGAGGCTGCTGGTGAGCAGGATCGCGGTGTTGAGGGTCCCGTAGACGATGTTGGTTTCGCGCCCGGCGGCTGCGAAGGCCTCCTGGTTCGCGAGCCGGGCCGCCGTGTAGGTGAGGAACAGGGCTGCGAAGAACAGGGCTTCGCTCGCGAGGAAGACCCAGATCCCGAAGGTGGCGCCACCGCGCTGGCGCGCGAAGGCGGTCTCGCTGTCGGTCGCGAGTTCGCTCCAGGGCTCGCGCAGGCGAGCCTCGACGTTGGCCTGACTCTCGCGCAGGCGAGCCTCGACGTTGGCCTGACCCTCGCGCAGGCGGACCTCGGCGTCGGCGCGGCTCATGTGAGCGACCCTCGCGAGGGAAGCCGCGGCTGGTCGTGCACCGGGGCGACGCCTTCCGGATGGTAGTTGTACGGCCCGCCCTGGACGCGTGGCGAGCCGAAGAAGTTCTGCCGCGGCGGCGGCGAGGTGGTGCGCCACTCGAGCCCGCTCGCGTCCCACGGGTTGTTCGTCGCCCGCTCGCCGAACAGCAGCGACCAGGTGAGATAGCCGAGCGGCATCAGGTAGGCGGCGGCGAGCACCGCGGCGCCGGCCGATGAGAGCACGTTCCAGATCTGGAATTCCGGCGGGTAGACGTGGTAGCGCCGCGGCATGCCGAGATAGCCGGCAATGAATTGCGGGAAGAAGGTCAGGTTGAAGCCGAAGAACATCAGGATCGCGGCGAAGCGAGCCCAGGTTTCGGGGTAGGTCCGGCCGGTGATCTTCGGCCACCAGAAGTGCAGGCCGCCGAAATAGGCCGAGACCGAGG
>NZ_BPQJ01000049.1 GCF_022179185.1 Methylobacterium frigidaeris
TCCGTCGGCTCAAAGCCATACTTCAGGGCGGACCACTCCGATGGGGGCTGACCACCCCCGGGTCTGTCGCTGGCGGCGGATCTCGGGGTCGACGAGACGGTCGGCGGGCTGCGTCTGTCCGATGTCGGCCTGCGGATCTACAGCCCGCCGACCAGGGGATGGGCGCAGGCCAATCCCAGCTTCTCCCCGATCGCGGCGGCGGCCGCCAAGCTCGAGATCCGGAGCGCCGGGCTCACGCTCGACCTGACGGCCCTGGGGATCGGCATCCGGGACAGGCTGTGGTTGTTCGGCCTGTTCGACGGCCTCAGCGTCGCCAACTTCGCGAAGCTGACCGACCTGTCCGGCGGCGAGGATCTCGCCAGGCTTCTCCCGGACGACCTGCGCGTCAAGCTCGGGAGCCTGTCCCTCGACGCGATGAGCCTCGGCCTGAGCGCTCCGGGTGGGGCGGTGTCGCTCGACGACGTCAGCATCACGGTCGGGATGCCTCAGATCGACATGACCGTCGTCCCGGGCTTCACGATCGACGCCCTGAACGCGACCTTCGACGTCGCCGACCCGCTGAACCGCCGCTCCGCGCGATCCCTGAATGCGACGCTCGGCGGCGACCTGACCCTGCTCGGTGCACCCTTCGATGTCATGGTGACGCTGCCCGAGGTCGCCGCGGTCGCTCGGCTCACCCGGCCGGCCGCCATATCGCTCTCGTCCCTGTTCGACGAGGCCGGCATCGGCATGCCCTCGGATATCGGGGTCGGTCAGCTGCGTGTGGCGGAACTGGAGGTCTCCGCCGACAAGGCTGGCGCTTTCGGGTTCGCCACCGCGCTGGCCCCGGCGCCCGGATGGAGCATCGACCTCGGGCCTGTCCCCCTGACAGTCAAGGACGTCACCGTGGTGGCGAGTCGCGGTTCGGGCACGAGTTCCGTCGCGATCAACGGCACGATCGCGTTCGGAACCGCCTTCTCGCTCGCTGGGCGCTACCAATCGCCGGGCAACTTCGTGTTCCGGGGCGAGATCCCGAGCGTCAGGCTGAGCGCCATCGTTGCGACCCTGACCGACGACGGGCTGGCCCTGCCCAGCGGCTTCGACATCGATCTCGAAGGCACCTATGCCAGAATCGAGAAGGCCGGCGCGGATTACAGCTTCCAGGTCGCCACGACCATGGCGAGCCTCGGCACCGTGGTGCTCGAAGTGCGGCGCACCACGGCTAGGGGTGGCACCTGGGGGATCGCGACAGGGATCGACCTCACGGGCCTGCGGCTGTCGCGCCTGCCCGGCCTCGACGGTCTCAAACCGTTCGAGGACGTGTTCCAGCTGTCCGAGTTGATCGTCGTGGTCGCGTCCTTCGCGGACCCGGCCTTCACGTTCCCGGCACTGGCGGCTTTCCAGGGGCCGACGCTGCGCACCGGCAATGTCAACCTGCCCGCGCAGGCCCTCGGCGGCGGGGTGATCCGGGGGTTCAATGTCTCGGCCCGTTGGACCCTCGACGCGTCGAAGCAGCAGACCCTGCTCAAGAACCTGCTCGGGCTGCACGCCTCTCTGGACATCACGCTGCAGGTCGGCGCGGATCCGGCGGCGAATTCCAGGCTCTTCGTCTCCATGACGACGAAGATCCGTAATCTCGACTTCGCCTGCCGGTTCGGGGGGGCCATCGCGGGCGGGCAGATCGAGCTGTTCCTCACCGGGATTCTTCAGGTGCCGATCCAGGGCAGGCCGACGCGCTTCGACCTGACGCTCATGTTCGTGGCCAACGGCGCTTTCCTGTCGGGCTCGATGCAGGGCACCCTCGATTTCGGCGATCTCAAGCTGTCCAACCTCGCCCTGGTGATCGGGACCGACTGGGAGGGCCTCCCGAGCCTCGGCTTGGCCGCGACCCTCGACATCGAAGGGCTCGACTCCTCCGTCGCGGTCTTCTTCGACTCCACCGATCCGAGCCGCAGCCTGCTCGCCGGATCGGTCAGCGACATCACGCTCAAGGGCGTGATCGACAAGTTCGCCGGCGCAGTCCTTCCGTCGACCGTCGACGACGTCCTCGACCAGATCGCCCTCGAGGGGACCGACCCGTTCCGCGTCCCGTCCTCGCTCGCGCAGTCCCTCGACAATCTGGACCTGACCGCCGTCGCGGCAGCCCTAAAGACGGGCGGAGTGACGCTCGCCACTGCCTCGCAGAACACGCTCGTCGTGGCGCTGCCCGGCGGAGGGCGATGGGCGGTGACGGACCTCGTCAACATGCTGCACTACGACCTGTCGCTCCAGGGGAGCGAGATCGTCGTGAAGCTGGATCCTCAGATCTACCTTGCGCCTCAACAGACGATGCTCGGCGCGATCACCTTTCCGCAGGGCTTGTTCTTCAATACCGGCCTGAGACTGTTGTTTCTCAAGGCGCAGGCAAAGGTGATGGTCCGGCCGAGCCAGGGCCTCCTGATCGACGGCGCCATGGACAAGATCGTCATCGGCACCGAGACCCTGTTCTGCGTCTCGTCGCTGGATGGAAAGACGGGGCCGGTCGTCTCGGGTGCGACCTTCGCGCAGCCGCAATTGCCGGAGCCCCGGCGCTCTCCGCACCTGATCGTCGACGGCAGCCTCGACTTGCTCGGGATCAAGCGGGCCGTCTCCGTCTCGGTCACGAAGCAGGGGTTCCTGTTCACATTGAAGGGCTCCATCGCCTCGCTGCTCGACGCCGACCTCGACGGCACGTTCACAGGCCTGAAGGCGCTCAACATCGGGGGGCATCTCAACGTCGGGCTGGACACCTTCGACCTTGGCCCGCTTGGCAAGATCACCATCACGACGGGGGCGGGCGGAGAGTTCCGGGTCGGAGTCGTCGGGGAGGCGATCGGGGCCTGGTTCGCCGGTTCGTTCGCCTTCGCCGGACAGACCCTCACCCTGCCGCGATTCGACCTCGACACGCGGACGGAGTCTCTCCCCAAACTCGCCGCAAACGTATTTGACCTCGTCAAGACCGCGTTGCTGGATTTTCTCAAAGACGCTGAGCGGTGGGCCAAGCTTGTCGCCGACGGTATCATCTCAGGTGTCAAGGACGTGGAGGCAGTCCTGCGAGATACCTTTCACAAGAGTCTGGACGAGGCAAAGAAGATCGTCGATGAGGTGTCAGGAAAAGTGAAAACCTGTGCGATGACGACGGCTGCGAGCATTCTTTGAAGTCCGGCTGCTCTCCGACAGGGCAGATGCTGATTCGCTGCGGGAAATGCCGGGTGATCGAAGGTATGGAGTATCGCTCGATTGCAGCCCACGGCCCACGACAGTGCCGTTCGGCCGTGCACCGCGGCCTTACGATTGCTCGTGATCCTCGGTGCGTCCCACGTCATTCCTCACGCAGCCCGGACCTGTTGCCGATGGTCCGCAATCCGCCGCCTGATGACCGTTCCGGGAGGGAAACGGCGACAGTCGAGCGATCCGGATTCCGGGGAGCCGACGATTCGTCCTCGAGGACACCGACCGGTCCGGGACGCCGACGGGACCGGGGCGTATTCGAGTCGCTGCTAGGATCTAGCGGAACTATGCGTTTCCCTCATTGTCCGCGCGGGTGCAGCGTGTCCGGCATCGCATTCGCGACGGAGCCTGCGCATCGCCGCGGCAGCGCCTCGCGACGGCCGGGAGTCGTCATGTTCGCACCGGGATCGCCCCAGCTCACCTCCGCAGAGGCCCGCTCGCGCCTTCGGGCCCTGGTCCGGCTCGTCCCTCTCGCCCTTCTCGCGGGCGGCTGCATGGCGGTCGGAGCACCGCCGGAGGCCGTCGCACCGGCGCCGTCCGCGGCGTTCACGGCCGGCTACGCCGCCATGTACGCGGCCCGGCCCGGGGAGCGCTTCGCCCTGCCGGCGACCGAGATCGGCGACGTCGATCCCCGTTACTTCCGTCGGGAGGTCGCCTATCCGCGGGCCGAGCCGGCGGGCACTCTGGTGGTCGATCCCGGCAACAAGTTCCTCTACCTCGTGCGCGAGAACGGACGGGCCCTGCGCTACGGCGTCGGCGTCGGCCGGGCCGGGCTCGCCTGGAGCGGGACGGCGCGGGTCGGGCGCAAGGCCGAGTGGCCGCGCTGGACCCCGACGCCGGACATGATCGCCCGCGAGCCGGAGCGCAACGGACCCTGGCGCCACGGCATGGCCGGCGGCCCGGGCAACCCGCTCGGGCCGCGCGCCCTCTACCTCTTCGACGGCCCGCGCGACACGCTCTACCGGATCCACGGCACCACCGAGCCGCACACGATCGGCACCGACGTGTCCTCGGGCTGCATCCGGATGTTCAACCAGGACATCATCGACCTCTACGGCCGGGTCCCGGTCGAGACCAGGGTCGTCGTCCTGCCGGCCGACGAGCATGTCGAGCCCGCCGAGACGCCCGTCGCGCGGACGGCGTCCCGGGAGGCTGGCCGGTCCGGATCTTGACGGGCGGTGCGGTTTTTGCGGGAACGAACCCGCGTCGTGGCAGTGGAGCGGGCGGGACGATGCGCTACCCGGACCTGGAGATCGACCTTCTGCGGGCCTTCGTGGCGGTGGCGGAGACCGGCAGCTTCACCGCCGCGGCGGACGTGGTCCACCGCTCGCAATCGGCGGTGAGTCAGAAGGTGCTGCGGCTCGAGGAGATCCTGGGGCGGCGCGTCTTCGACCGCACCAGCCGCGCGCTCGCCCTGACGCCGGACGGCGAGCGGCTGCTCGTCGCCGCGCGCCAGATGCTGGAGTTCAACGACCGGGTCCTGCGCGCCTGGCGCGAGCCTCCCGCCAGCGGCACGCTGCGGCTCGGCGTGTCGGAGGACTTCATCCCCGGCCAGCTGCCGAAGCTGCTCGCCCGGTTCGGTCGGCTCCACCCCGACGTCCATATCGAGCTGATGACCGGCCTGAGCTGCACCCTGCTCGAGGCCTACGATGCCGCCCGGCTCGACGCGGTGATCGCCAAGCGCAGCGGCGGGCAGGCGAGGGGGCGGGTGATCTGGCGCGAGCCGCTCGTGTGGCTCGCCGCGGCGGATTACCAGCTCGACTTCACCCGGCCGGCGCGCCTCGTCATGCTGGCGCCACCCTGCAGCTACCGCGAGTCGATGATCGCCGCGCTGGATTCCGTGCGACGCGACTGGATCGCCGCCTGCACGGCGAGCAGCCTGATGGGCGTGCAGGCGGCGGTCGCGGGCGGACTCGGCGTGACGCTGCTCGGCCGCTCCTTCGTGCAGGAGGGCATGCAGATCCTGCGGGCGCCGGAGCTCTGGCCGGCTCTTCCCATGACCGAGGTGACGGTTCTAGGCGAGGACAGGGCGCCCGATCTCGTGGAGCCGCTGATCACGTTCCTGAGCCAGAGCCTCGCCGGCCACGATGCGCTGACCATCGCGGCCTGAGCCCACCCGGCAATCCGGCGCGTGGCGCGCCGAGACGAAGGTCCGGCGTTGCCGGATCGCGCAAGCGAAGGAAAGCAGACCATGTCCGATCACGTCCACCTGATCGCCCGCCTGGTGCCCCGCCAGGGGCAGGAGACGGCGCTGGCGCAGGCGGTGGCGGCCATCGTGCCCGCGGTGCTCGGTGAGCCCGGCTGTCTCGCCTACACCGCCCACGAGAGCCGCGAGCGGGCCGGTACGATTGTGATGGTCGAGAGCTGGGAAAGCCAAGCCACCCTCGACGCCCATGCCGACGGCGTGAATTTCCGTGCGCTCGCCGCCCGCTTCGACGAGCTTCTCGCCGAGCCGCTCGCCATCGAAACCCTCCGCAGGATCACCTGATCGGCGGTTGCGGAGGCCGGCGGAAGGGTCGCCGCACCGGTCCCGGCGAGCCGCCTGGCGGCGCTCAGCGCGTCGGCGCGTTGCGGGCCATGAAGGTCTCGGGGCTGCCGTCCTGCGGGTTCACGAACACGATGTCGGTGGGGACGCGCCGGGGCGTGTCGACCGACAGGAAGACGACCGGCTCCGCGATGATCCTTGGCAGGGCGTGCACCGTGCCGCGCTCGAAGAACAGCAGGTCGCCCGGCCCGAACTCGGCCTCCGTGCCGGCATCCCCCATCCAGAACGTGCCGCGGCCGGAGAGCACGTGGAGGTATTCGTCGCAGGTCGCGTGATAGTGCGGCGGCGTCGCCCGGTAGACCCGGAAGACCCGGGCGCTCGCCGCCTCGCGATCGGTCAGGTAGGTGTCGACGAGCAGGGTCTCCGCCTGGTCCGGCAGCGCCGCAGCGATCGCCGCGAGGTCGAAGCGCCCGGTCTTCCGTGTCTCGGCCATGGCCTCTCTCCTCAGCGGTGATCGTTGGGCGCCGGCCCGGCACCGAGCTGGAGCGTGTAGACCTCGACCGGAAAGCGCACTTGGCTCCGGCCGCCCTGGAACAGGGCGAGGCGGTTGAGCTGGGCGGCCGGCAGCCACAGCCTCCCGCCGGCATCGATCCACATCGCGTCGACCCACAGCAGGCGCGGGTCCTGGATCAGGGTCGAGGCGGTGCCGTCGGGGGCGATGCGCAGGATGCGCTGCGCATCGGTGTCGCTGACGAACAGGGTGCCGTCCGCGGCGATCGCCGTGCCGCCGGTCGGCGGCGTGTCGGCGACGATCTCGACGGAGGCGGCGAGCGCCGCAGGGGACGTCCCGGGATCGTCGATCAGGCGCGTCGGCACGCGGAACAGAGGCCCGGTGCAGGACTGGTAGACGAGAGACGCGCCGTCCGGTGATACTTCGAGCTGGTCGGCATGGACATAGACCGGCTTGCCGTCCGGTCCGCGCACGATGCGCCCCTCGGCCGAGATCGGCCGCGAGGCGGTGACCGAGGAATGGCCCTCGAGGACCCGGCGGCCCCGGCCCGTCGCGGGATCGAGCACCACCAGGGCCGGGGCGCCGGCATCCGTGAGATAGGCGAGGGGGCCGTTGAAGCGGACGTCGTCGATGAAGCTCTTGCTCGTCACCACGCCGTCGAGCGGGATCGTCCGCCGCACCCGGGCGCCGGCGATGTCGACCTGGACGAGCTTGCAGCCGCCCGGGCGCATCGGTTTGCCGAAGCCGGGCGAGCCGGTATCGACGAGCCAGAGGTCGCCGTCGGGACCGATCCGGAGGGAGTTGACCCAGACCAGGGTGCGGGCGGGGTCGGCCTCTTCCGCCCAGGCGTTCCAGCCCTCGTCCGGGAACGGCACCGGCCGGCCGTCGCGGATCTCGACGACGCGGGGACCGGCGCTGCCGTCGATGCGCGCGAGCGCGGCGAAGATCCGGCCCTCCGGCGTCACCGCGACGCCGTTGGTGACGGCGTCCGGCAGCGCGAAGGCGAGCGTCAGGTCGGGCTTGGCCGGGTGAGCGGGCTCGGCCGCGTGGGCGGGGCCCGCCGTCACCAGGGCCGCGGCGCCCGCCAGCCACGCGCGCCGATCCATCATCGCCTCGCCGCTCATGCCCATCCCTCCAGAACGATCTTGCCCTTGGCGCGCCCGCTCTCGATCAGGGCGTGGGCGCGGCGGAGATTGGCGGCCGAGATCGGGCCGAAGCTCTCCGCGAAAGTGGTCTGCAGCGTGCCGGAATCCACCAGCCGCGCGATCTCGTCGAGGAGCCGGCCCTGCTCGGCGATGTCGGCGGTGGCGAACATCGAGCGGGTGAACATGAACTCCCAATGCGTCGAGACGCTCTTGCGCTTGAACGGCAGGACATCGAGGCTCGCCGGGTCGTCGATCAGCGCGAACCGGCCCTGGGGCGCGATCAGCGCGGCGATCTCGGCGAGGTGCCGGTCGGTGCTGGTGGTCGAGAAGACGAAGCCCGGCGCGCCGAGCCCGAGGGCCGCCACCTCGGCCGCGAGAGGCTTGCGGTGGTCGACCACGTGGTGGGCGCCGAGCCCCCGGCTCCAGGCCAGCGTCTCCGGGCGCGAGGCAGTGGTGATCACCGTGAGGTCGGTGAGCCGGCGCGCGAGTTGGGTCGCGATCGAGCCGACGCCGCCGGCTCCGCCGATGATCAGGATCGCGTGCGCGGCCCCCGGCACGGCCTTTCGCACGTCGAGACGGTCGAACAGGGCCTCCCAGGCGGTGATCGCCGTGAGCGGCATCGCGGCGGCCTCCGCGATGGTGAGCGAGGCCGGCTTGTGCCCGACGATCCGCTCGTCGACGCAGTGCAATTCGGCATTGGTACCCGGCCGGCCGAGGTCGCCGGCATAGAACACCGCGTCGCCCGGCCGGAACCGGCGCACGTCCGGGCCCGCGGCCTCGACCACGCCGGCCGCGTCGTAGCCGAGGACCTGCGGCCGGCCCTCCGCCGGCGTCGCGCGGGCGCGGACCTTCGTGTCGACGGGATTGACCGACACGGCCTGGACCCGGACGAGCAGGTCGCGCGGCCCCGGCACCGGGACCGGGAGGTCGAGATCGACGAGCGCCTGGTCGTGGTCGATCGGCAGGGAGGCGTGGAAACCGACGGCCTTCATGGGTCTGGTCCTCTCTTCGGTCGGGGGAATCAGGAGCGGGCGCTGAGCCCGACGCCGAGCACGATCGCGGCGGCGCCGAGGATCAGGTCCGGGCCCGGGCTCTCGCGCAGGGCCGCCATGGAGAAGGCGAGTCCGGCGACCGGCACCGCCAGCATCAGGGTCGACATCGCGCTCGCCGGCAGCCGGGCGCTCGCCGCGTTGACGGCGCAGAAGCAGAAGGCGGTGGCGACGGGGCCGACGAAGGCGAGGCAGGCCCAGAGCGTGCCCGTGCCGTCGCCGGTGAACGGCCCCTCGACCACGCGGGCGAGCGGCGTCAGCACCGCCGCGGCGAGCAGCATCTGCCAGGGCGCGAGCCGGATCGCCGGGGAGGCCGCGCGGCCGTAGCGCAGGTGCAGGATGCACAGGGCCCAGGCGGCGGACGCGGCGAGCAGCATCGCGTTGGCGCCGACGATCGGCCCGTCCCGCCAGTCGATCGCGTGCGGGTTGAGCAGCGCGAGGACGCCGAGGCCAGCTAGGCCGATCCCGATCCAGCGCCGCCGCCCGATCCGCTCGCCGAACAGGAGGAGCGCGGCGGGCAGAACCCAGATCGGCGTGGTGTAGCTCAGGATCGCCGAGCGGCCGGCCGGCAGATGGGTCATCGCCACGGCGCCGAGAGCCGTGAACAGCATCATCTGCAGGAGGCCGATCGAGGCGACGACGGGCAGGTCGGCCCGCTCGGGCAGCCGCACTTCCCCACGCCAGGCCTGCCAGGCGAACAGGCAGGCCGCGCCCAAGGTGAATCGCGAGGCGGAGAACCAGAGCGGCGAGACGTGGCCGAGGCCCACCTTCATCACCGGCCAGTTGGCGCCCCAGAGCAGGATCGCGCCGCCGAGGAGGAGAGCGGGACCGTACCGGGCCCGCAGCCCGCCCGGTACCGGCCCCCCGGCGGCGGCACCGGAGGCGCCGTCGCGCGACGCGGCCGGGAGGACGGGGGAGGTGGGGCACGGGTCGATGGCTGAGGCGGACATGACGGCCCTCGTCGGGGATGGCGGTCGTCGATGTTCGGCGAGCCCGCCGACCTCGAGGGGCGGCGGTGTGTCGTCCGCGACGATCGGGACGAGGCGAGAATGCCGGCCCGGGATCAATCCGGTAAGCGCATAGTTCAAATCGCTATGATCGGATTTTCTTCTAAACCGGTCGTCCATCGGTGCAGCGCCGGTCGAGAACCGATCCGGCGTCCCGCCGGCTCGGGGTACGCTTTCGGCCCAGGCTCAACGCCGCTGCCCGCCCGTGCCCAGACGGGCCGGAGCGGTGTGCGCCAGGGGCCGGGCTGCCGAGCCCCCGAGAATCGTCGCGCCGGTCACGATGTCCGTCTCGCGCCCGCGCATCGCGCCGTCGCCGAGCAGGCCACCGGGGCCCTGGTCGGGCACCTCGATCCGCGCGCCCCACACGTCGATCGTGTGCGTCTGCTGCGCGAGAGCGCTGCCGTTCGCGGCGAGGAGGGCGGCCGCGACGATCAACCGGTACATCATCTGACTATCTCCGATATTGCGCCGCCTGCCAGGTGCGGCGCCTATGTCGAATATAAATAATTGCCGCGATTAGCGTATCGCCAACGAATATATGTTGGCGCCTACTTTCATCTGTTCAGACCATACGAAGGTATGGGATCGGCGGAGATGTCGTGGCGTGCCATTCAGGGCTGAGACGAGTTCCGGACGATTCCTTCCAGAATTCGTCTCAGCAGCCCGCGCGGCGCCTGGCTGAAGCCGATTTCTACATTGCCAAGCAGTCAATCGGAAATCGCATGACCGGTGGAAAGACGATCCGCGCCTTTTTCGTCCGACATGCTGCCGCCTGTTTGATCAGCCCCGACAGAGCTGATGCCCTACGGGCGCGAGACGTAATCCGGAACCGCAGGAAGCAAATGACAAAGCGGGCAGCGCTCCGCCTAGTCATCGTCCACCTGATACCGCCGCGCCTTCGAACGGACGCGTTCGAAGGTGCCAGGCAAGCCCGAACGGGCGCCGGCGCTGATGCGCCGGTCGCCTTCGCATCGACACGTCGATGCGAGGGCGCCAGGGTATGGGTATGTGTTTGATGCAGCAACAAAGCCGGCATGCCTCTGCGTGCCAAGAACTCTCCCCATCACCGGCATGGGCCTCGGCGGGAACCCGGGATCCATGACCGCGGACGTTCCGAGACACGACGACCGGGGTCTGCCTTATCCTGACCTGTCGGCGGTGATGGATCCCGGGATCCGCTGCGCGACCCCGGCATGATGAACAGGGCGTCGATACTGGCCGAGTCGGTCAACCGGACCTCAGCCAATAACAAGATTTACATGAATGCCGATTTTGCCACGATAAGGTGCGAAAAAACAAGAATATAGACGGGCACGGCGTCGGCTTGCGAAACCGTGTCTGCTGCGTCTTGCGCCCCCCGCAGCGGACGGTCCCGCACTGTACGGACCGCTCAGCCGTGCAGGACGATCCCCTCCGGCGTCGTGTGGACCGAGCGGTCCACGGTCACGCCGAAGACCGATCCCCGGCCGCAGCGGGATTGCACGCCGATCGGGTGGCCGAGCGCCTGGGCGGTCTGGCGCACGATGTGGAGCCCGAGGCCGAGCCCGGCCCCGTCGCGGCGACCGGCTCGGTCGAAGGCCTCGAAGATGCCGGCGAGGCGCTCCGGCGCGATGCCCGGCCCGTCGTCGTGGATCTCGATCGCGATCCGGCCCCGCCGCCGGCGGCACCCGACGACCACCCGGCCGCCCCGGCCCGCATACTTGACGGCGTTGCCGACGAGGTTGCGCAGGATCGTCGCGAGCATCGCGGCCTCGCTCTCCACTCGCAGCCCCGAGGGGCGCACCCGCAAGCGGACGCCGACCGCCTCGGCATAGGGCTGCCACTCCGCGGCGACCGCGGCGAGAAGGGGACCGAGGGGCACCGGACCGAGGCGCGGTGGCGCGTCGCCGACCTGGGACGTGCGGGCGAGGTCGTCGAGCTCGCGGCCAAGCCGCACCAGGGCGTCGCTGGCCAAGCCGAGCCGGGCGGCCGCCCGGGGCGCGACGCCGTCGGACATGGCGCGCTCGATGGCCATGAGGGCGACCTGGAGCGGCTGCTTGAGATCGTGCCCGGCCACGGCCAGGAGCCGGGCCATGGCGCTGCGGCCGGCCTCGGCACGGGTGAGGGCATCGCCACCTGCCGGAATCGCCACCATCGCTCCCATCCCCGCCGTCTCGACCGGCCCCGATCCGGGGCGCCGCATCCATGGGCCGGACCATGCATCGTGGCCGTAAGGAGCGAAATCATACGGAGGTTTGCCCCGGGGCGGTCGGAGACGTCGCAAGCCGCGACGACCCGAAGCGTCGGGTGTCGTCGGGCGCGGGCGTCCGCCAGCCTGTCCTGCGGTATGATGGAATTGTTCGCCGTCATCGTGACGACAGGTGGGCGTCTGACTGCCGGCCGTCCGCCGTTCGATCGTTCTGTCTCGCCCCCGACGACGACGAAGGCTCACCCCGATCGGGACGAGGTACGGAACGGGACGGCACCTGCTCTGCGCGCGTCTCCCGGTGGCGGCCGCCGGCGGCACAGGACATCCCGTCCGCCTACCGGTCCTCGGGGCGGCGAGCCGGGAGATGGGCCGGCCCCGGTCGTGCTGCGCCCGACCGGCTCGGCGCCCGCGGACCGCCTCGGGCGTGCGTCACCGAGATTGGATCGCCGGGTCAGGACCCGACCGTGCCCTCGAGGCAGCGGATCAGGTCGTCGGCCGCGAGGGGCTTGCGCAGGAGGTCCCGCGCGCCGCCCGCGAGGGCGCGCCGACGGAGCGAGTCGTCGGACAAAGCCGTCATCATGATGATCGGCAGGGTGGGGCGGACCCGCCGCACGCGCTCCTGCAGCTCCAGGCCGTTGAGGCCCGGCATGTCGACATCGGTCAGGAGACAGGCCACGCGGCCGGTCGCCCCCGAGGCCAGGAACACCTCGGACGCCAGGAACGCCGTGCCCGAGTTGAACGCGACGGTATCGTAGCCCAGCGACTCGAGGAAGCCGGACGTCGCGTCCAGCACCGCCTCGTCGTCGTCGACGACTGCAACCGTTGTCTTCCCGACGGACAAGGGGCGCCCTTTCCGGTGCCCCGCGCGGGCACGCTCTCTCGCCCCTCAGATGAGCCGGCTGCCGCGTCGGCGGAATCATACGATGGTGTGGTACGACCCGATCGTCCGGCCCTCCGGCGGGCCGCACCGAACGCCGCCGGCCTCGGCGCGGTCAGCCGCCCGCCAGGGCCTTCAGCGCCTCGGCCTTGCGCACGAGGTCGGCGACGGAGCCTGCCTGCATCTTCCGCATGACGTTGCCGCGGTGGATCTTCACCGTGATCTCGCTGATGCCGAGCGCGTGGGCGATCTGCTTGTTGAGCAGCCCCTCGACGACGTGCTGCATCACCTCGGCCTCCCGGGCGGTCAGGGTCGCGGCGAGCCCGGCGAGCTCGGCCGTGCCGGCGCTCTCGGCCCGCCGGGCCTTGTCCCGCTCGATCGCAACGGCGATCGCATCGAGCATGTCCTGGTCGCGGAACGGCTTGGTCAGGAAATCGAGCGCGCCGGCCTTCATCGCCCGGACGCTCATCGGGATGTCGCCGTGGCCGGTCATGAAGATGACCGGCAGGCGGCTGCCGGTCGCAGCGAGCCTCGACTGCAGGTCCAGCCCGCTCGCGCCGGGTAACCGGACATCGAGCACGAGGCAGCCCGGCCGGTCCGGCAGGCTCGCCGCGAGAAGGTCGCTGGTCGACCCGAACGCGATCGCGTCGAGACCGACCGACCGCAGCAGGTCCTGCAGCCCCTCACGGATCCCCTCGTCATCCTCGACGATGACCACCAGCGGAGTTGTCGCGTCGGCGGCCGGCTTTGCCGACGCACCTCGAATGTTGCCTGCCACCGTCATCGACGAGCCCTCGCGTGCCTCTCCGGTCGGCGACCCCAATGGTCGTGCTTACAGGCTGCGTCGCCGGCCGATCAAGCGTCGCCAAGGGGGATGTGCACTGCAGCGAGGGCCTCGACGTATGGTCGAGCTATGAGCTAACAACGACGCATGCCGTCAGGACGCCGTCGCTTGGCGCAGCGATCCCGGGCGAGGATCGCGCTGCCGGACGGCCCTGGCCAGGGACCGAAGGGACGAGGCGAGCGCATGACGGTGTCGGTGAAGCCGGTTTCCGGACAGACCACGGCCCGGGTGCTCCTCGCCAGCCTGATCGGCACCACCGTCGAGTTCTACGACTTCTACATCTACGCGACCGCCGCGAGCCTGATCTTCGGGCCGCTGTTCTTCCCGGCCGCGCTGCAATCGGCCGAGCTGATCAGCGCCTATGCGAGCTTCGGCCTCGCCTTCGTGGCCCGGCCGATCGGGGGCGCGGTGTTCGGGCATTTCGGCGACCGCGTCGGGCGCAAGGCCACGCTCGTCGCCTCGCTCCTGCTGATGGGGCTCTCGACCTCGGCCATCGGCCTCCTGCCGACCTTCGCGCTGGCCGGCTGGCTCGCGCCCGTGCTGCTCTGCCTCCTGCGCTTCGGGCAGGGCCTGGCGCTCGGCGGCGAGTGGAGCGGTGCCGCCCTCCTGGCACTCGAGAACGCGCCGCCGGGCTGGCGGGCGCGCTACGCCATGTTCGCGCCGCTCGGTGCGCCTCTCGGCTTCTTCGTCGCCAACGGGCTTTTCCTGATCCTCACCCTGACGCTGACCCCGGAGCAATTCGCGGACTGGGGCTGGCGGGTGCCGTTCCTGCTCAGCGCCCCCCTGGTGTGGCTCGGGCTGTGGGTGCGCACCCATCTCGGCGAGACCGAGGAATTCACCGCCTCGCTCAAGGAGGCCAAGCCCCCGCGGGCGCCGCTCGTCGAGTTGCTGCGCCTGCATTCCGGCCAGGTCGTCGCCGGGATCTTCGGGGTGGTGGCCTGCTTCTCGCTGTTCTGGACCGCGACCGCCTTCGCGCTCGGCTACGGCACGACGATGCTCGGCCATTCCCGGGCCTCGTTCCTGGTGGTCGAGCTCGGCGCGATCCTGTTCATGGCCGCGGCGATCGTCACCGCGAGCTGGCTGTCCGACCGCATCGACCCGACCCGCGTCCTGATCGTCGGCTGCGCCGGGACCATCGTCTCCGGCATCCTGCTGGCGCCGATGCTCGGCAGCGGGTCCCTCGTCACCACCTTCGTGTTCCTCGCCTTCGCGCTCTGGGTGATGGGCTTCGTCAACGGGCCGCTCGGGGCCTGGCTGCCGAGCCTGTTCCCGCCGCGGGTGCGCTACTCCGGCACCTCGGTCGCCTTCAACGTCGGCGGCATCGTCGGCGGCGCGTTCTCGCCGATGATCGCGCAAGGACTCGCCGAGCAGAGCGGCCTGACCGCCGTGGGTTTCTACCTCGCCCTGACCGGCGGGATCAGCCTGATCGCCTTCGACGTGAGCGCCCGCCAGCGCGCCCTCGGGGCGCTCGCCCGCAGCGAGCGGCGCTACCGCTCGCTATTCGAGCAGACCCACGTCGCGCTGTGCGAGATCGACCTCGCCGCGGCGCACGAGCAGGCGGCCCCGCAGGGCGGGAACGTCATCGTGGCCGATCGTGCGCATCTCGCGGCCTGCGCGCGGCTCGTCACCCTGATCGACGCGAACGAGGCGACGGTGCAGCTCCTCGGCGGCGCCTCGCGGGAGGCGGTGCTCGGTCCGATCGACCGCTTCCTGCCGCCGGGCCACGACCTCCTGGAACCGCTCCTCGCACGGCTCGTCCACGGCAGCGGCCGGTTCGAGACGCAAACGCGGCTCGTCCGAGCCGACGGCCGGGAGGTCATCGTGATCCTGGTCATGGCGCTGCCCGACGAGCCCTCGGGCTACGACCGGGTTCCATGCGCGATGATCGACGTGACCGAGCGCGAGCGCGCCAAGGAGGCGCTCCTCGCCGCGCAGAGCGAGCTCGCGCGGGCCGGACGGGTCGCGACGGTGGGGGCGATCTCGGCCTCGATCGCCCACGAGGTCAACCAGCCGATCGGCGCGATGGTGATGAGCGCCGAGGCCTGCCTGCGCTGGCTCCGGCGCGAGACGCCGGACCTCGAGGCGGCCGCGCGAGCGGCCGAGCGGGCGGTGCGCGACGGCATGCGGGCGAGCCAGATCGTCCAGCGGACCCGGGAGCAGCTCCGGCGCGACCGGCGCGAGCCCGAGATCGTCGACCTGCGCCTCGTTCTCGCCGAGGCCGCGAGCCTCCTCGACCGCGAGATCTCCGCCGCCGCGGCGATGGTGCGCATGCACGTCTCGGTGCCGGAGGTCCGCGTCCTCGCCGACCGGGTCGAGCTGCAGCAGGTCGTCGTCAACCTGGTGACGAACGGCCTGCACGCGATGCGGGCAGTGCCGGAGGCCCGGCGGGAGCTTCGGATCGCGCTCTCCGCTCCGTCGCCGGACCGGGTCCGGCTGTCGGTGAGCGACCGCGGCACCGGCATCGCGCCCGACCAGCTCCCGAAGCTGTTCAGCCCGTTCTTCACCACCAAGCGCGACGGGATGGGAATCGGGCTGTCGATCTGCAAGGCCATCGTCGAGGCCCATGGCGGCACGCTCCGCGGCCGCAACAACGAGGATACAGGCGCGACCTTCGAGGTCGAGCTGCCGCTCTGCGACGGGGCCGGCGCCGCGGCGGCCGAGCCGGCCGCCGCGGAGGCCTGAGCGCTTCAGCGCGGCGGCACGGCCGCGAACAGGGCGTTCAGCCCCTCCGCCGTCGTCGGATGCGCCAGGATCGCGTCCCGCAACGCGGTGTAGGGCAGGCCGGCCAGCATCGCGACCTGGACCGCCGCCATGACCTCGCCGGCGTCAGTCCCGAGCATCGCGAAGCCGAGGATGCGGTCGTCCGGGCCGATCACCGCCTTCATGAAGCCGTCGGTCAGGCCCGTGGTCCGGGTGCGCAGCACCGCCCGCATCGGCAGCCTGGCGACCCGGATCTCCGCGCCGCCCGCCCGCGCCTCCGTCTCGCTCGCACCCACGCGGGCGAGCGGCGGGTCGGTGAACAGGCAATAGGGCATCAGCCGGCCGGCGGTCGAGCGCGGACCGCCGCGGAGGGCGTCGCGCACCACCCGGTAATCGTCCGCCGAGGCATGGGTGAAGGCCGGGCTGCCGGCGCATTCGCCGATCGCCCAGACGCCCGGCGCCGTCGTGGCGAGCCGGTCGTCGACCTGGATCGTGCCGCGCTCCGTCACCGCGACGCCGGCACGGTCGAGCCCGATCCCGTCGGTGTTGGGCGTGCGCCCCGCCGCGACCAGGATGTGGCTTCCCGCCACCACGCCCTCGCCCTCGCCGGAGCGCACCGCGACCTCGACGGCGTCGCCCGAGCGGCCGCGCACGCGTACCACCTCGGTGCCCGTCAGGAGCGTGATTCCCTCGGCCGCGAGGAGCCGCGCCAGCTCGTCCGCCACGTCCGGATCCTCGCGGCCCGCGATCCGGTCGCCGCGCTCGATCACCGTGACGGCGCTGCCGAACCGGCGATAGGCCTGCGCCAGTTCGAGGCCGACATAGCCGCCGCCCAGCACGATCAGGTGGTCAGGCAACGCGTCGAGCTCGAGCGCCTCGATGTTGGTCAGCGGCTCCGCCTCTCGCAAGCCCGGCACCCCGGGGACGGCCGGGCGCGTGCCGAGGTTCAGGACGATCGTGTCGGCGGTGAGCACCCGCTCCCCGCCCGCGTTCAGCGCGACCGCGACCGTCTTCGGTCCGGTGAACCGCGCGCTCCCCATGACCAGCTCGGCGCCGCTGTCGCGGTACTTGTCGAGATGCATGTCGACGAGGCCGGCCACCATCGCCCGCTTGCGCTCGACCACCCGGCGCATGTCGACCCGGACCGGGCCGGTCTCGACGCCGTAGCGGCCCGCATTCCGGGCGAGGTGGGCGATTTCGGCGCTCCAGATCTCGTTCTTGCTCGGCAGGCAGTTGGTGTTGGGGCAGGAGCCGCCGATCCAGCGGCGCTCGACCACCGCGACTCGTTGCCCGGCCTTCGCCAGGTCCCAGGCCAGGAACTTGCCGCCCTCGCCGCTGCCGATCACCACGGCGTCGTACTGCTCGCTCATCGCACGTCCTCCTCGAAGCGGTTCGGTAACGGGCGGGCCTCGACGGCCCGCCCGGGGGCGCGGGGCTCAGACCGGGATCGGGTTGGCGACGAGCGCGGCGTTGAAGGCGTTGACCATCGCGTGCTCCTTGGCGCCCGGATTGTCGCGCACGGAGCGCACCGCCTCGACCACGACCTCCTCGGCCTCGGTGCCGAGCCCGGCCATCGTCTCGGCGATGAAGGCGTCGAGGGGCATGGCGCGCGGATCGCCGCTCTTCTTGATCAGGTCGGTATCGACCCAGGGCGGCGCGATCTCCTGGACCGTGACGCGGGTGTTGCGCAGCATGAAGCGCTGGGAAAGCGTGTAGGCGTGCAGGGCCGCCTTGCTCGCCGAATAGACCGCCGTGCTCGCCAGCGGCAGGAAGGCGAGGACCGAGGTGTTGTTGATGATCGTGGCCCGCGGCTGCGCCTTCAGGTGCTCGATCAGGGCGGAGGTCATCCGGATCGGCCCGAGCAGGTTGGTGGTCAGGATCGCCTGGGCCACCGCATCGTCGATCACCCCGGACGCGTCGTCGAAGGGCATGATGCCGGCGTTGTTGAACAGCACGTTGAGCCTCGGGAACTCGGAGACCAGCGTCGCGGCAACGGCCGTGATCGCCGCCGGATCGGCGATGTCGAGCTCGATCGACCGCATCCCGGGATTGGCCGCCGTGACCTCGTCGAGGAGCGCGCGGCGGCGGCCCGCGACGATCACCTGGTTGCCGAGCCGGTGAAAGGCCTCGGCGAAGCCGCGGCCGATGCCCGAGGTGCCACCGGTGATGAAGATCGTGTTGCCGGTGAGTTGCATCGTTTCGTCTCCATGCGAGAGTGCCGGACGACCGGATCCGGGCCGGTCGGGCAGGGATGGGCTTTCCGTCGCCCACGACCCCGCGATCTCCGGCGGGCGAGCGCCGGACGGGGCGGATGGGTCGTGCTGCTGGTTCGAGGAGCGCCTGGCCCGTGGATCGCTCCCCTGACCGGCGACGAGGATCATTCTAGCGATCCGGCCCGGCCGCGATATCGACGGGTGGTCTGAGCGCGATCACACCTTCCGCAAGCGTGCTCATACGCAGGTATGATGCGCAGGTATGAGGCGATGCTCCGCGGATCGGCGCCACGGCCAGCCTGCTCCTGGCCGACGGGGCCAGGCTCCCCTCGATGGCTGCGCGCAAGGCAACGGCCGGACTGCGCAGGGCCGTATTCTCGGCCTGTCGCATCGCGCTGCGTGGGTTGCGACGATCCGGGCGCCCTGGTTGCGTCGGATGCCGTACGCAGCGAATAAGATCGGTCGGTCAAATCCCGCGAACTTTAACTTGGATCAAACACACTTCAATGTGAAACTGTGCGGTTCCAAACCGTTCTCGCCTTCCGTCGACAATTCTCTCGTTTCCGTCGATCGATCCGGTATGCGGCAGGATCTCTCGCCGACCACGTTCAGATCGACTGCCTGTGCCTGCGTCCTCCTACCAGAACCGGTTGCTCGCCAGCCTGTCCGAGACCGATCTCGCCCGGATCCGGTTGCACCTGGAGCCGGTCGGCCTGCCGCTCAACGCAGTCCTCATCGAGGCCGGCCAGCCGATCGCGTACGCAACCTTCATCGAGGCGGGGCTGGGATCGGTCATCGTGAGCGCCGAGGAAGGCGGTCGCATCGAAGTCGGTCTGTTCGGCCGCGACGGCTTCGCGTGTCCGGCCCTGGTGCTCGGTTCGGATCGGATCCCGCAGCAGACCTTCATGCAGGCGGGAGGCCACGGCTACCGCATCGGCGCCGAGGCATTCCGCGCGATCATGGATGCCAGTCCGTCGTTCCGCGCCCTTCTGCTGCGCTACACGCACACGTTCCTGGTTCAGACGGCCCAGACCGCTCACGCCAATGCCAGCGCCCCGGTCCAGGAACGGCTCGCACGCTGGCTCCTGATGTACCACGACCGTCAGGACGGCGACGAGCTGACGATCACCCACGAGTTCCTGTCGATGATGCTGGGCACGCGCCGGAGCACCGTCACGCTGGCGCTGCAGATCCTCGAGGGCGCGCGCCTCATCCAGGCCCGGCGCGGCCGTATCCGCGTGCTCGACCGTGCCGGCCTGGAGGGCACCGCCGGGGACGCGTATGGACCGGCCGAGGCTGAGTACGAGCGCCTGATCGCGCCCCTGCGCCGGAGAGCGGACCGGTCCTGATCAGGTCCGCGCCACAACTGAGCGCCTGCCTGATTGCCTACCGAGAACTTTATACCCGCACGCTCATTCCGGGCTCCGTCGCGCGATCCCGGAGTGAGCGTGCGGATGTCGGTACTGCCAGAGACAGACGCACACGCCCTGGGTCTTGGGTATCATGCGGATTGATGAAATCAGAATTCGCTCGATGGCTGTGAATTGTCTTTCGTCTCGATCTTCCTGAATGGGCCGATCAATCGTTCGTATTCCCGTTCGGCCACACCGTAGGTGTCGCCCGCTGCCGTCTCGAGCTTGGCGCGGTCCAGAATGATGATCCGGGCTCGCTTCGCCCGGATCATGCCCTTTCCCTCCAGCATGTGCGTGGCCAGGGTCACCGTGGCGCGCTGCACACCCAGCATCAGCGACAGGAACTCGTGCGTGAGCGGAAGCTCGTCCCCGTCGAGCCGGTCGTGCGCCAGCAGAAGCCAGCGCGCGAGGCGCTCCTCCACCGTGTAGCTGCCGTTCGAGAGCGCGGTCTGCGACAGAACGAGCAGGAAGGCCTGCACGTAGCGCATCAGCACGCCGGTCAGGGCGGGGCTCTGCCGCATCGCCTCGCGCAGGCGGTCGGCCTCGATGCGCAGCCATGTCCCGGCCACCTGAACCAAGGTTTCGTGCGGCGTGCGGTCGGCGCCGAGAACGAGGGCCGTGCTCACCATGCCGTCCCGCCCGAAGAGGCCGACCTCCAGGTTACGCTGGTCGTGCGTCCGCGAGATGACCGAGGCGAGGCCGCTCTCCGGGAAGTAGGCGTGGGTGAACGGCTCGTTCATCCCGATGACGACCGCTCCGATCTCGAGGGGAACGGGCACGAGGTGGGGCGTCAGCAGCGCGAGATCGGCGTCCGGCAGCGTCCGGAGAAGGCGGTTCTGGAACCGGTGGGTCATGACTATCCCGATTGCCGCATCGGGCCGGAGCCTGACCGTGGGCGGTTGGACGATGTGCCTTGCACCGCACGACCCGCGCGTCATTCGCCTATGTGACGGGTCTGACTGATGCGGGATGCCGGGTTTCGATGCTCAACAGCCGATATCTTGGGCCGATATCTTGGGAAGTAGCCGTGCACCCCGTTGCGGTCCAACGCTTTTTTCTGGCATGGCCTTTGTTCGACAGCGCACCAAACACAACTTCTTTACGCATGATGGTTGTCAATCATAGCCCACGACATATCTCGAGTCATCATCGGTTGCGTCGAGCCAGGTGCCGATGGCTGGGAGAGGCGGGCGCTTCCACCTGCAAAGCAAGGGGGAGTCGCTGTGGCCCCCACACCGAACCACTCCACGGACATGTTCATTCGCAAGCTGGGCGGGGCCGCGCGGCTCTCCGACGAGGAGAGGGAGGCCATCGCGCACTTGCCCGTCACGGTCAGGCCACTGGGCCCGCATCAGGACATCGTCCGCGAGAAGGATCGACCGTCCCAGTGCTGCCTGCTGCTGGAGGGCTGGGCCTGCCGCTACCAGCTCCTCAGCGAAGGCAAACGCCAGATCTTCTCGTTCCATATCCCGGGCGACATCCCCGATCTGCAGAGCCTGCACATCCGTGTCATGGACCACAACGTGTGCACGCTGAGCTCCGCCGTCGTAGCATTCATCCCTCATGAGGCTCTGCTCGATCTGACGGCGGCTTTCCCTGCGATCGCGGCGATCCTCTGGCGCGACACGCTGGTGGACGGGGCTGTCTTTCGGGCCTGGATGACCGGGCTCGGGCGACGCACGGCCTGCGAGGCCGTCGCGCACCTGTTCTGTGAGCTGTACCTCAAGCTCCAGGCGATGGGCCTCGCGCGGGATTACGCCTACCGGCTGCCGCTCACGCAATTGGACCTCGGTGACGCGCTCGGGCTGTCGAACGTCCACGTCAATCGCACGCTGAGGGAATTGCGCGGCAAGGACTTGATCACGCTGCATGGCGGCACGCTGGAAATTTACAAATGGCAGGAACTTGCCGACTCATGCGACTTTGATCCTGCGTATCTGCATCTGGAACGGCGAACCGCATGAGCGTCCACCTCGAGCCCGTCCGTGTGAGGACGGGCAGCGACGATACGGAAGGGCATCTGGTCTTCGCCGCGGATCTCCTTGTCGCCGTGCTGGTCCGCCTCTCCGACGATCACGAGGAGGATGCCGGCAAGTGGTTTCTCGAAGCGGGTTTCGACGGCGCCGATGATCCCGTCAAACCCAAGTTTGCCGACCTGGACGAGGCACAGGAGTGGATCCGGCGTCGACTGGTCGGGCATTGATATCTGATTGATCTCGGCTGCCGACGCGATCGGTTGGGCTGTCATCATCGTTTTAGACGGCCGCCCGACCTGCGTCGGACAGAGAGCCTGGCTTTCCGGAACGTCTCATCTCCCAACCCGGGAGACCATCGCCGCGCCGGCGTGGGACCGGCCGCCCGCGGCCGTCCGGGCGCGACGCCGTGCCCGGCGAAACGTGACAGCCCCGGTCGATCGTCGCTGGCGTCGCCCGGGCCGCTCCCCTATCAACGCGTAGGAGCTTTCGAAGCGTTCATCATACTCGAGCACCCCGATGTCCAAGCTGGCGAGCCTCGCCGCTGCTGCGCTGACGGCGCTTGCCCTCCCGGCATCCGGCCGGCCGCTCACCTATTCCTGGCCGACCAATGTCGGGCCGTTGAACCCCCATCTCTACGCGCCCAACCAGATGTTCGCGCAGGCGAGCGTCTACGAGCCGCTGGTGACGTACCGCCCCGACGGCAGCGTCGGTCCCTGGCTCGCAACCGCCTGGACGGTCTCGGATGACGGGCGGATCTACGAGTTCAGCTTGCGCCCCGGCGTCACGTTCAGCGACGGGGCGCCGTTCGACGCGGCTGCGGTGAAGGCCAACTTCGATGCGATCCTCGCCAACCGGCCCCGCCACGCCTGGCTCGACCTCGCCCGGCAGATTGCGCGCACCGAGGTCGTCGGCCCCCTGACCTTCCGCCTCGTCCTCAAGGAGCCGCACGAGCCTACGCTGAAGGAGCTCTCGCTGCCGCGGCCGTTCCGCTTCGTCTCACCCGCTGCGATGGGGGAGGGCGGCACCACCGCCGGCGGAATCCGGGCGCCGGTAGGCACCGGTCCCTGGCGCCTCGTCGAGACGCGCCTCGGCGTCTCCGACACCTTCGCGGTGAACCCGACCTACTGGGGCGGGACACCCGCCTTCGAGCGGCTGGTGGTCAAGGTCATCCCGGACCCCAACACCCGCGCGATCGCCCTGCAGACCGGCGAGGTCGATCTCGTCTACGGGGCCGCCGGCCAGATCCCGTCGGAGGCCTTCCTGCGCCTGCGCGACCAGGCGCCGGCCTTCTCCGCCGCGGTCTCGGCGCCGCTCGCGACCCGCGTCCTCGCGCTCAACTCCGCCCGCTTCCCGACCGACGACCGGGCGGTGCGCCTGGCGATCAACCGGGCGGTCGACAAGGACACCCTGGTGCGCACCGTGCTCGACGGCATCGAGCCCCGCGCCGACTTCCTGTTCGCGCCGACCGTGCCGTACGCCGATATCGGCCTGACGCCCCACGGCTTCGACCGGGCCGCAGCGGAGCGCCTCCTCGCCGAGGCCGGCTGGGTGCGGGGGAGCGACGGCGTGCGGGCGAAGGCGGGCCGCCCGCTCTCCGTCGAGCTCGCCTTCGTCGGCACGAACGCCCAGCAGAAAGCGATCGCCGAGGTGATCCAGGCCGATCTCGCCCGGGTCGGCATCGCGGTGCGGCTGGTCGGCGAGGAGGAGAGCGCGATCCTCGCGCGCCAGAAGGATGGGCGCTTCGGCCTGATCTTCGGCGAGACCTGGGGACCGCCCTACGACCCCGCCTCCTTCGTCAGCGCGATGCGGACGCCCTCGCACGCCGACTACCAGGCCCAGAGCGGCCTGCCCGACAAGCCCGCCATCGACGCCACCATCGCGGCGGCGCTCGCCGCTCCCGACCCCGGTGAGCGCCGCCGCCTCTACGCCCACCTTCTGAGCACCCTGCACGAGGCCGCGGTCTACCTGCCGATCTCCCACGCCGTGGCGATCGAGGTGCACCGCTCGACCATCGCCGGGGTGGGCTTCGGCGCGACGCTCAACGAGATCCCGTTCGCCGCGATGCGCCCGGCCGGCATCGGGGCGGGACGCTGATGCTCCGCTTCGTCGCCGCGCGCCTCGCGCTGATCCCGCCGATGCTGCTCGGCGTCTCGCTCCTCGTCTTCCTGGTGCTGAGGCTGGGCGCGGGCGATCCCGCGCTCGACTACCTGCGCCTGTCGCAGGTCCCGCCGACCGACGCCGCGCTCGCCGATGCGCGGGCGATGCTCGGCCTCGACCGGCCGCTCGCCGTCCAGTACCTCGACTGGCTGTGGCGGGCGCTGCGGGGGGATTTCGGCCTGTCCTACGCCACCCGCCGGCCGGTTCTGCCCGAGCTCCTCGGCTACCTGCCCGCGACGCTCGAACTCGCTGGGACGGCGCTCGCCGTCAGCCTCGCGCTGAGCCTGCCGCTCGGCGCCTGGGCCGCCGGGCATCGGGGCGGGTGGCAGGATCGGCTGGTGCGCGGGATCGCGGTGCTCGGCGTCTCGCTGCCGAATTTCTGGGTCGCCTTCCTGCTCGTCGTCGTCTTCTCGGTCGGGCTCGGATGGCTGCCGCCGCTCGGTCGCGGCACGGTCCTGCACCTCGTCATGCCGGCGCTCGCCATCTGCCTGATGTCCCTCTCGGTCAACGCGCGGCTCCTGCGGGCGAGCATGCTGGAGGCGGCGGGCTCGCGCCACGTGCTCTACGCCCGCCTGCGCGGCCTGCCCGAGGGGGCGGTGATGCGCCGGCACGTCGTCCGCAACGCCCTCGTGCCCGTCGTCACGGCGACGGGCATGCATGTCGGCGAGTTGCTGGGCGGCGCGCTGGTGGTCGAGACGATCTTCGCCTGGCCGGGCGTGGGCCGCTACGCGGTCTCCGCGATCTACGACCGGGACTACCCCGTGATCCAGTGCTTCACGCTGGTGATGACGGTGGTGTTCGTGCTGTGCAACCTCGCGGTCGACATCGCCTATGCGTGGCTCGATCCCCGCATCCGCCTCGGGCGGGAGGCGGCATGACACCCGCCGGCGCCCCCGCGCGCTCCCGCTCCGTGGCGATCGCGGGCCTGCTCGCCGCGGGCTTCGTCCTCCTGGCGCTCCTCGGATCGCTTGTCGTCCCCCACGACCCGCTCGCGGTCGACCTCGCGCACCGCTTCGAGGCGCCGACCCTCGCGCATCTCCTCGGCACCGATCACCTCGGCCGGGACATCCTCTCTCGCCTGATCGCCGGGGCCCGCACCACCCTCGGCTCGGTCCTGGTGGTGCTCGCCCTCGTGCTGGCGCTCGGCCTCTCGGTCGGGGGGCTCTCCGGCATGCTCGGCGGCCGGATCGACGCCGTGCTGATGCGACTGTGCGACGTCTTCCTCACCGTGCCGACCTTCGTGCTGGCGCTGTTCATGATCGGTGCGCTGGGCACCGGCCTCGTCAACGTCGTCGCGGCCATCGTGCTGTCGCACTGGGCCTGGTACGCGCGGATCGTACGCGGCCTGGTCCTGGAGCTGAAGACCCGCGACTACGTGCTGGCGGCACGGATCGCTGGCGCGCCGCGTCTCGCCATCTTCGTCGAGCACGTGCTGCCGGGCGTGGTGCCGCCGCTCGCCGCGCTTGCCACCCTCGACATCGGCCACATGGCCCTGCACGTCGCCGGGCTGTCCTTCCTCGGGCTCGGGGTGCAGCCGCCGACCCCGGAATGGGGCGTGATGATCAACGACGCCCGCGCCTTCTTCTGGACCCGACCGCTCCTCGTCATCTGGCCGGGGCTGGCGATCGCGCTCGCGGTCCTCGCCTTCAACCGCCTCGGCGACGCCCTGCGCGACCGCCTCGACCCGACGCTCGTCGCGGGGCGCGGCCTGTGACCGTCCGGACGCTCCGGGCCGGAGGCCTCGCGGTCGAGACCTGGCGCGCGACGCGGCGGGGCCGCGAGCCGGTGCCCCTGGTGCGCGACGCGAGCCTGGACCTGCGCACCGGCGAGGTCCTGGCCCTCGTGGGGGCGAGCGGGTCCGGCAAGTCCCTCGCCTGCGCGGCCCTTCTCGACACGCTCCCGCCGGGCACGCGGCGCACGGGCGGGCGGATCCTCCTCGACGGGGCGGAGACCGAACCCGCGGCGTTGCGCGGCCGGGCGGTCGCGAGCGTGCTCCAGGCGCCGCGGACCGCCTTCAACCCGCTGCGCACGATCGACGACCATGCCGGCGAGACCCTCGCGGTGGCGGGACTCCGCGGCGGCGCGGGGCGGGCCGCGATGCGCGAGGCCCTCGCCGCGGTCGGGCTCGGCGACGATCCGCGGGTGCCGGGCCTCTACCCGTTCCAGATGTCGGGCGGGATGCTGCAGCGGGCGATGATCGCGCTGGCGCTCCTCTCTCGGGCGCCCTTCCTCGTCGCCGACGAGCCCACCACCGACCTCGACCTCGTCGCCCAGGCGCGCATCCTCGATCTCCTCGCCGACCTCGTGCGGGAGCGCAGCCTCGGACTCCTGATCGTGACGCACGACCTCGGCGTCGTCGCCCGCCTCGCCGACCGGGTCGCGGTCATGGCCGAGGGGCGGATCGTCGAGACCGGCGCCGCGAAATCCATCTTCGCCCGCCCGTCCGAACCGGCGACGCAAGCCCTCCTCGCCGCCCACCAAGCTTTGCACGAGGTGGCGCCGGACGGACCTCCCGCCGTGACGGATCTCCTGCCATGACGGACCTGCTCGCCGCACGCGGCCTCGGCAAGGGATATGGCGGCGCCGGCTGGCGGCCCGGGGGGCGTCGTGCCGTCCTGACCGGGATCGACCTCGCCGTCGCCGAGGGCGAGTGCGTCGCCCTGATCGGCCGCAGCGGCTCGGGCAAGAGCACGCTCGCCCGCCTGCTGCTCGGCCTCGAACCAGCCGATGCCGGGGCGGTGCTGTTCCGCGGTACCGCCCTGACCGAACTCGACCGCGACGGGCGCCGGGCCTTCCGGGCCGCCGTGCAGATGGTGCTCCAGGATCCGCTCTCGGCGGTGAACCCCCGTCACGCAGTCGGGCGGATCCTCGCGGAGCCGCTGCGCCACCTGACGGACCTCCCGGGTGCGAAGCGGCGCGCCCGCGTGGGCGAACTCCTCGACCTCGTCGGCCTCGCTCCCGCCTCGGCCGAACGGCTGCCCGGCCAGCTCTCCGGCGGACAGGTGCAGCGGATCGGCCTCGCCCGGGCGCTCGCCACATCGCCCAGCCTCGTGGTCCTCGACGAGGCGGTCTCGAACCTCGATGCGCCGCGCCAGGTCGAGATCCTGGATCGGCTCGCGGGCCTGCGCCGCGAGCAGGGGACCGCTTTTCTCCTCATCACCCACGACGTGCGCCTGGCGCGCCGCTTCGCAGACCGTGTCGTGGTGCTGAGCGAGGGGCGGATCGTGGATGCCGCGCCGTGCCAGCCCGGCCTCGCGCTGTCGCACCCGGCCTCGCGCGAGCTGCTGGACGCCGTCCTGCCTGCCTCTCCCGGGGATGCGCGCTGATGCAGCGGATCACCGTCACCCTCGATCCCGACCTCGTGGCGGAGGTCGACCGGACCGTCGAGCAGCGCGGCTATGCCGGCCGCTCGGAGGCGATGCGCGACCTGCTGCGGCGCGGGCTCGCCGAGACGCGCCGCCAGCTCGACCCCGACCTGTCCTGCATCGCGACCTTCACCTTCGTGGCCGAGGCCGGCATACGGGAGCTGGGGCAGCGCCTGGCCGAGGTGCAGCAGCGGCGGCACGACCTCGTCATCGCCCAGGTTCAGGTTCCCCTCGACCACGATGCCAGCCTGCATACGCTCCTCGTCCGCGGTCGGGTGCGGGACATCCTCGCCTTCGCCGACGAGGTCGCGACCCAGCGCGGCGTCCGCCATGACAGCCTCTCGATCATTCCGGCGCGGATCGAGGTCGGTGACCATCGCCACGGGCCGGATCCGCACCCCCACGAACACATCCGGACGTGAGCCACGGCTGCGGCCGCATTGCCCTACAGGTCGCCGCCGTCGCGCCCCGTTCGGGTGTCGCCGACCCTGCGGCCGCGCAAGGCGCCGCGGCACCTCCCCCGGACACGATGCCGAAATAAGTAAACATGCAGTCATGTACAAACATGCTCGCATGTTTCTTTGCGGCGGATGAAGTATCGGCTTCGGAGGCCGGTTCGTTGATGTGTGCGAAGCCCGCAGACGTCGAACGCAGCGGGAGAGATCGGCCGACACGAGCGAGAGGCTCCTGCGCGCCACCATCGACCTTCTCTACGAACGCGGCTTCTACCGCATGTCCGCGGCGGAGATTGCGGACCGCGCTGACGTATCGCGCGGGGCGCTCAACCATCATGTCACGTCGAAGGACGATATCGTCATCTCGGCGATTCGGCACCAATTGCAGGCCAGCACGGCCCGGCTTCACGAGATGGCGCGAACCATTCGACGAGGTCCGCGAGAATCGCGAGGTCCAGGACGCCTATCTCGGAGGGCGGCGCTGATGCTGCTGGATGCCTCGGATCTCGTCGGCGGCTATGCCTCGGCCGGGCCGATCGTCAAGGGCGTCACGCTCCGCGCCGATGTCGGCGAGATCGTGACGATCATCGGTCCGAATGGGGCCGGCGAGTCGACGCCCTCAAGCTCGTCTCCGGCCTGCTCAAGCCCTCGGGGCGGGCACCGTCCGGCTCGCCGGGCGGACCTCGCCGGGCGCTCGCCCGGGCCCGCTTTCGTGCCGCAGGAGCGCAACGTCTTCGAGCGCAACGTCTTCGCCTCGCTCACCGTCGCCGAGAACCTCGACATGGGCTGCCTCTTCGAGCGGCACGAGACGAAGGAAGGCGCCCGCCCGATGAACGACTGGCTTGATCCCCTCACGGGCGTCGCCGAGACGCTGGTACGGGACGCGCGCCCGGAGGCGGCCTTCGCGGCCGTCGAGGCCGCGCTCCAGTCCCTCGTCGGGCACCGGCTCTTCACCGTGCTCCTCGGCCGGACGGACGACGCGGCGGGTCATCCGGTTCCTCACCCACCAACCGGCGGAGTGATGCCACGCTAATGTTCGATTGATAAACAGTGCTTGACGTACGTCCGCTCGCAGTGCAAATTATCGATCGATAATTTGCAGACGGAGCAGCCGGCCGCAAGACGCGCCCGGCCGCCGGGGAGGACGCTGATGGCAGTCGAGGCGGAGCCCGCGGGCAGACGGGCGATCATCGTCGGAGGTTCGCTCGGGGGGCTGTTCGCGGCCCTGCTGCTGCGCCGCTCCGGCTGGCAGGTCGAGGTCCACGAGCGGGTGGCCGGCGACCTGTCCGGGCGCGGCGCAGGCATCGTGACCCATCCGGAGCTGTTCGAGATACTGGCTCGCGCCGGCATCGCGCGGAGCAGGGCGGAGGTCGGCGCCGCGGTGAGCGGGCGCCGGGTCTTCGGCGCCGACGGGGCGCTCCTCGGCGAGCGCGCCCTGCCGCAGGTGCTCACCGCCTGGGGCCACCTGCACGGCCTCCTGCACCAGGCGCTTCCGGCGGGCGCCTCCCATTCCGGTCGCGGCCTCGTCCGTGTCGAGGAGGCGGAGGACGCCGTCACGGCGCATTTCGCGGATGGCAGCACCGCCCGCGCCGACCTCCTGATCGGGGCGGACGGCATCGGCTCGACCGTGCGAGGGCAGTTCCTGCCCGAGGCGGTCCCGCTCTATGCCGGCTACGTCGCCTGGCGCGGGCTCGTCGACGAGGTCGACCTGACGGACGGGACCCGCGCGGCCCTCTGCGACCATTTCAGCTTCTGCCTGCCGCCCGGCGAGCAGATGCTGGGCTATCCGGTCGCCGGGGAGGGGAGGGGCGGGCGTCGCTTCAACTTCGTCTGGTACCGACCGGCCGCCGCCGGGACCGACCTCAAGGCGCTGCTCACCGACATCGACGGCGTTGCGCAGCCGCTCTCGATCGCGCCGAACCGGATCCGCCCGGAGGTGATCGCCGGGATGCGGGCCGACGCGCGCCGGCTCCTGGCGCCGGCTTTCGCCGAGGTGGTGGAGCGCACCGCCCAGCCGTTCCTGCAGGCGATCCAGGACCTGGAGGCGCCCCGGATGGCGCTCGGCCGCCGCACCGTGATCCTGGGCGATGCCGCCTTCGTGGCCCGGCCCCATGTCGGCATGGGCGTGACCAAGGCGGCGGGCGACGCCGATGCCCTGGCGCGGGCGCTCGTGGCCCATCCGCACGACCTTCCCGCCGCGCTCGGGCAGTTCGAGGCCGCGCGCCTTCCCGTCGGCCGTGCCGTCGTCCGCCGGGCGCGGGAGCTCGGCGCCTCCATGCAGGCGCAGATCCTCGACGCCCGCGAGCGGGCGCTCGCCGAGCGCCACCGGACGCCCGAGGCAGTCATGGCCGAGACGGCCGTGGCGACCGGGCTCGCCGCCTGAACCCCAAGAAGCCGGCTCACTATCGACGCAGGAGGACGACGACCATGGAGATCGAGCGGATCGAGGGCCATCCGGTCTTCCGCCGCCTCGCCTTCGAGCGCAGCTGCCTTGGGCGCGGGCTCGCGATGGCGATGGCAGGAGCCTATTTCGCCTACATCCTCACCATCGCGTTCCGCCCGGGGACACTCGGCCGGCCGGTGTCGGAGGGGGCGGCCACGACCTGGGGCATCGTCGCCGGGGTGGGCCTCCTCGCCCTCGGCTTCGTCCTGACGGCGATCTATGTCGCGGTCGCCAATACCCGGCTCGACGCCCTGAGCCGCCGCCTGCGGGAGGAGCTGCGATGATCGCCCGGATACTCCTGACCGCGCTGGCGGCGCTCGCCGTGGCGGGGCCGGCCGCGGCCGACGCCCTGTCGGGCCCGACGAGCCGCCAGGGCGTGAACCCGATCGCCATCGGGCTCTTCCTCGCTTTCGTGGCCCTCACGCTCGCCATCACCGCGAAGGCCGCCCGGCGCGGCACCCGCACGGCGAGCGACTTCTACGCCGCCGGCGGCTCGCTCGGCGGCATCCAGAACGGGCTCGCCATCGCGGGCGACTACACCTCCGCCGCCACCTTCCTGGGGGTGACGGCGCTCGTCTACGGCTCGGGCTATGACGGGATGATCTACGCGGTCGGCTTCCTGGTCGGCTTCCCGATGATCCTGTTCCTCGTCGCCGAGCCCCTGCGCAACCTCGGCCGGTACACCTTCGCGGACGTGGTCGCCTATCGCCTGTCCGAGGTGCCGGTGCGACTGGTCGCCGGCCTCAACACCCTCGTCATCGTGCTCCTCTACCTGATCGCCCAGATGGTCGGGGCCGGCAAGCTGATCGAGCTGCTGTTCGGCCTGCCTTACGCCACCGCGGTCGCGCTCGTCGGCGTCCTGATGATGCTCTACGTCGCCTTCGGCGGCATGCGGGCGACGACCTGGGTGCAGATCATCAAGGCGGTCCTGCTGCTCGCCGGCACGGCGCTGATGGCGGGGCTGATCCTCGCCCGCTTCGGCTTCAGTCCGGAGGCCCTGTTCGCCCGGGCGGTCGCCCTGCACCCGAAGAGCCACGCCATCATGGCGCCGGGCGGCCTGGTGCGCGATCCGGTCTCGGCCCTGTCGCTCGGCGTCGCGCTGATCTTCGGCACCGCCGGCCTGCCGCACATCCTGATGCGCTTCTTCACCGTGGCGGATGCGCGCCAGGCCCGGCTCTCGGTGCTGGTCGCCACCGGCTTCATCACGGTGTTCTACACCCTGCTCTTCGTCCTCGGCTTCGGGGCGATCGCCCTGGTGCTCGGCGAGCCGGCCTTCACCGACGCCGCCGGAACGCTCATCGGCGGACCCAACATGGTGGCGCTGCACCTCGCCGACCGGCTCGGCGGCGCGCCGCTCCTCGGCTTCATCTCGGCGGTCGCCTTCGCGACCATCCTGGCGGTGGTCTCGGGGCTCGCCATCGCCGGGGCCTCGGCGGCGAGCCACGACCTCTACGCCCGGGCTTTGCGCCGCGGCCGGGCGGGCGAGGCGGAGGAGGTGCGGGTCTCGAAAGCCGCCACGGTGGCGATCGGGCTGTGCGCCATGGCCCTCGGCCTCGCCTTCGAGAACCAGAACATCGCCTTCCTGGTCGGGCTGGTCTTCGCCATCGCGGCGAGCGCCAACTTCCCGGTGCTGGTGCTGTCGGTGTCCTGGCCGGGGCTGACGACCCGGGGCGCCGTCGCGGGCGCGCTCGCCGGGCTGCTCGGCGCGCTCGGCCTGATGATCCTCGGGCCCGGCATCTGGACCGCGGTGCTCGGCCTCGGCACGGCGCCGTTCCCCTACGACAACCCGGCCCTGTTCTCGGTGCCGATCGCCTTCCTGGCCGCGATCGCGGTCTCGCGCCTCGACCGTACTCCGGAGGCCGCCGCCGCCCGCGCCGCCTTCCGCGCCCAGCACGTCGCCGCCCAGACCGGCGGCGACCGGCCCCGCCCCGTCGCCGCCCACTGACGAAGGAGGATCCCATGACCGCGTCCTACGATTGGCCGACCCCGCCCGAGGCCTGGCCCGCATCCCTGCGCCGGGAATTCGCCGCTCGTGCCGGCAATGGGCAGGTCGGCAGCCGGCTCGTCTCCGAGACGGACCGGGTCCGGGTCTGGCTGCTCAGCCTGAAGCCGGGCGAGCGGATCGGCTTTCACACCCACGTGCTCGACTACTTCTGGACCGCCGTGACAGGCGGCCGGGCGCGGTCGCACTACGCCGACGGCCGCGTGGCCGAGGTGACCTACGCCCCCGGCGATACGCAGCACCACCGCTACGAGGCGGGCGCCTTCATGATCCACGACCTGGAGAATATCGGCGAGACCGAACTCGTCTTCACCACCGTCGAGTTCCTTGACAGCGCCAACCCGCCCCTGCGGCTCGCGCGCGCCGCATAAAGGTGTCCACGGAGTGATCATGCGATCACTCCGAACCCGCTTCCTCTCGCATGGTCACTGCGCGATCGCGCCGCGCGGTGGCCAATCGGCGATGCCGCGTGATAAGCCGTGAGCGTGGATGCAACGACGAAATTCGTGACCGGCCCCCGCCGCGCGCCCCCGGCTTCCGCGGGACCATCCGAGGCGGCGCGGCGACGGCTGACTCCCGCCCAGCGCGAGGAGGAGATCGTGCGCGAAGCGGTCGGCTTCTTCGCCGAGTTCGGATTCGAGGGCCAGACGCGGGAACTCGCCAGACGCCTGAACGTCACCCAGCCGCTGCTCTACCGCTACTTCCCGACCAAGGAGGCGCTCGTCGAGCGCGTCTACCAGGAGGTGTTCCTGCGCCGCTGGAACCCGTTCTGGGAGGAGACGATCCGCGACGCCTCCCGGCCCCTGCGCGAGCGACTGGCCGCCTTTTACACCGACTACGCGAGCGTGATCCTCACCTACGAGTGGATCCGCCTGTTCATGTTCGCCGGCCTGAAAGGCCTCGACTTCAACACCCGCTACCTCGACCTGCTCAAGGAGCGGGTCTTCACCCTGATCATCGCGCAGCTTCGGGACGAACTCGGCCGGCCCCCGATCGCGGACCTGCCCGTCACCCCGCTGGAGATCGAGGCGATCTGGAGCCTGCACGCCGGCATCTTCTATCTCGGCGTGCGCAAGTTCGTGTACAACATGCCGGTCGACGACGTGCCGGAGATCGTCACCATGAAGGTGCGGCTGTTCCTCGACGGTGCCCGCTCGGTGATCGGCGTCGAGGAGGCTGCGCCGCGCGGTCTCTGACGCCGACGCGCGGCGTCTCGACCTTCGAGGGTCAGCGTCAGCGGCGAGGGTGGATCCTATCCACTTCCTGAATTCGATCGAAGAACGTCCATCTCGTCCAGGATGGTCCTGCGGCAGTCGACGTGACGTTGACGTCGTCGGAGCCTCGGGGGCCTGCATGACACGTCATGGCGGCGGGCCAGAACCTTCGGGGATAGGCCCGGCCCGCCGGCCCCGCCGAACGGGGGAACGGCGAAGCACCGTCCCCTTATATGAATTGCGTACGATTTGATAGTGCATCGGATCTCAATGCCGATCGACGCATGAGGGACTGGGCTGAAACCGCCGATCGCGGCCTGCCGACCGAAGAGCAAGACGCCGTCCCGGGAGCTGCGCCGCGCCCTCTTCGGTGATCCCCCCAGTGACATCACGGCGGCGGCGCCTGGCGCGCCATTCCGGCGGAACTCTGAACCACACCGATTTTCTCGGAGGCGTCGTGTCCTTGGGGTTGCGCGGCGATGCGCGAGGCGAAGGCCGGCGTGACGGTCAGGTCGGGCCATGACGCGCCCAGGCGGCGGACACTGACGCAGGCCGGAGCGGTCCGCGTCCGACCGGCATGCGGGTGGGCGCGAGCCGGAGAGGGCAGGGAGGCCGGCCGCGCCTGCGGGCGGGACGCCGCGGCCGGGCCCTTCGCCGCCGGCTCCGCGAACCGGCGGCGTGGGTTGCGGTCAGCCGCAGATGCGGGCGTAGCCGCCGGTCGCGGGACTGAGCACCAAGCGGCACTCGCCGCCATAGACGCCCAGGACGCCCACGGGGTAGCCGAAGCCTCCGAAACGGTGACGGACATGGCGGTGGTAGAACCGACCGTGATGGCCGAAGCCGCCGCGATATCCGAACCCACCGCGATACCCGAACCCGCCGTGGTGGCCGAAGCCGCCGCGCCCGAACCCTCCGTGCCCGAAGCCGCGGGCCTCCGCGCTGTCGGTCCCGCCGGCCAGCGTCGCCAGGGCGATACCGGCCGCCATCATTACCTTCGTCGCGATCGTCGTCATGGTGCATCTCCCTGTTGGGGTGACGCCACCCTGGGCCCGATCCCGCCCGCGATCCGTGATCCAGGTCACACAGACCCGGGGCGAGGTCCGCAGGCGGCCTAAAGCGCCCTCGGGCGCCGCCCCAGCCACACGTCCAGGGTCCGGGCGCGGCCGCGGATCGCCGTCGCGCGGTGCGCGTCGAACAGGTCGCCCGGTGCCGCGATCCCGGCCGCCGCCAGGAGGTCGGCGCTGACGGCGAGGCGCGCGCCGGCCTCCGAGGCGACCGCGAGCAGGCGGCTCGCGACGTTGACCGTGTCGCCCGTTGCCGTGATGTGCTGGTTGGTGTCGCTGCCCAGCCGCGAGAGGATGACCGGCCCGTGATGGGCACCGATGCGCACGTCGAGCGCGCGTCCGGCGCCGGCCAGCTCGGGCTCGCGCGCGATCCAGTCCGCGGTGCGGGCGATCAGGTCCTCCGCCGCCGCGACTGCGTGGACGCCCGAGGCGGGATCGGGATCGAGCGCGCCGAACACGATCATCGCGCCATCGCCCATGAAGTTGACGACGAGTCCGCCGTGTCGGGCCGCCGTCTCGTCGACGAGATCGTGGAACGACTTGAGGACCGCACGGGTGCGGCCCGGGCCGAGACGCTCGCTCTGGCGGGTGAACCCTGTGAGGTCGATGAACAGCACCGGAATGTCGCGGGCGACCGGTTCGGCCAGGTACGCGGGGTCCCAGGCGAGGCGGTCCGCGAGCGCGGCGGGCTGGAGCCGGCGCAACGCCGCCTCCGAGCGCGCCAGCGCCGCGGCCCTGCGGCGGTCGAGGGCTTGCCGCGCCGCCACGCACGGCAAGGCCGGAAGCCCGGCCGCCGCGAGCGGCAGGGCAGCGCTCCACCACGTCCCCCAGGCGAAGGCGACGGCGCCCGCGGCCAGCCATCCCGCCAGGAGAAGGAGCACGAGGAGGAAAGCCGGGCCGGGCGGGGCGAGCGCGATCAGGAGCGCGGCGGCAGCGGCGAGGACGACGGCCGCGACGGCATCGAGCCGGCGCACGCCCGCGTCGCGCACGAGGCCGCCGCCGGTCGTCAGGTGGGCGATGCCGGTCGCCAGGAGCTCGACGCCCGGCATGACGGGGTCGAAGGCGGTGGCGAAGGTGTCGCCGCCGCCGAGCGCCGTGACGCCGACCACGACGACGCGGTCGGTCAGCGCGGAGGCCGGGACCGTCCCGTCGGCGAGGGCTGCGGCGCTGATCGTCGGGATCGTGCGCCGCGGCCCGTAGGGGCGCAAGGGGAGGTGCCGGCCGAGATCGAGCGGGATCGTGGTGGTCCCGATCCGCACCGCGTCCTCACCCACCACTGGATCGCGCCCGGCCGCGAGGGATGCCGCGCGCAGCGCGAAGGAGGCGGCGATGGCCTCGCCCGTCCGTACCACGAGCGGCAGGTGGCGCGGGACGCCGGCGGCATCTTCCGACACGTTGACGAGGCCCGACACCGTGGCCCGGCCGATCTCCGGCGTCGGTGCGTGCAGGGCGGCGGCGACCGGGATGCCGTCCTCGCTCGCGCCGCCGTCGAACACCGCCGCAGCGGCAAGGACCGTCGGCAGCCTGGCGAGGGACGCGGCGAGCGCCCGGTCGGCCTCCGGCTGCCGGCCGGCCTCCAGGAAGAGGACGTCCACCGCGAGGGCCCGCGGCCGGGCCGCCGCGATCGTCCCGATCAGCCGCGCCATCGCCGCGCGGGAGACCGGGAACCCGCCCTCGCGCCGGACGGTCTCGTCGTCGATGGCGACGATCGCGATGCCGGCGGGGGGCCGGCGTGGTCCGGCCAGGCGCAGGCGCAGGTCGGTGAGGGCCGATTCGACGCGGTCGAGGGGCGTCGCGCGCCCCGTGACGTGCAGGTGGGCGAGCCAGCCGCTCCAACCGAGCGCGGCGGCGAGCGCGACGAGCGCGAAGAGCCGTTCGGTCCGGCGGCGCGGTCCCGGCCCGGCGGTCGCCATCTAGCGCCCGAAGCGCTCGAGCAGGGCCCTCACGCGCGCCTGGGGCCAGCGCCGCACCTCGAGGGCACCCTGATCCGCGTCGACGTCGACGCCCTCGCCCGGTCCGAGCGTGACCGACGTCTCCGGTGCGCGCCGCCGCGCGACGGCGACGCGCCCCTGTTCCACGAAGACCGACGTCCGCTCGCCGGTCACGTCGACGGCATAGACGGTGCCGCGGACCGAGGCGATCGCGTGGGGCGTGAGGATCTGGAAGCCGTCCCGGCGGACGCGCCGGCCCGGCGGCAGCGTGACAAGGACGGCGCGTCCGCCGAGCTCGGCGCCCTCGAGATGCCCGTCGCCGTTCCGGTCGATCGGCCGGAGCCCGCTCCCCTGCTCGGTCTCGAGCACGAGCCCGTCGGCGCAGCGGAGCACGCGCAGGGGCGGATCGAACCGCGTCTCCTCGGCGCAGCGCGCCTGGGCCGAGGAGACGCTCGCGGCGAGGATGGCGGCGAGGGCACCCGCTGCGCGCAGACGATGTCTCATGTCGAGCCTCATGGGATCGTTGCCCTTGGAATCGTTGCCCTTGGAGCCGTTGCCCTTGGGACTTCCGTCCTTTCGCGGGGTCAGACCTGCGAAAGCCGGCCGAGCGCTGCCAGCCGACGGGCATTCTTCACGGTCACGCGCGAGCGGCCGAGGTCGATGATGCCGGCGCGTCGCCAGTCCTGGAGGACGCGGTTGACGCTCTCCCGCGCCGCGCCGACGAAAGCGGCGAGTTCGGTCTGGGTCACCTGGATCTCTGCCCCGTAATCCTCCGACAGCATGATCAGGCGCCGCGCCAGCCGGGTGTCGAGCGGGAGCAGCGTCGCCTCCTCCATGCGCTCGCTCATCCAGCGCAGCCGCTGGCACAGGAACCCGATGATCCGGATCGCCGTCGCCGCGTCGCGGGCGAGGAGCCCGAGAAAGTCCCGCCGCTCGATGACGAACAGCTCCGTCGCCTCGAGCGCCACGGCCTCCGCCGTGCGCGGGTGCCCGTCGAGGAGGGCGATCTCGCCGAAGACGTCGCCCGGCCCGAGGAGGTTAAGCGTCACCGCCCGCCCGTCGTCGGTGCCGGTGCCGATGCGGATCTGGCCGCGGCGCACGGCGTAGAGGGCGTCGCCCGGATCGCCCTTCTGGAACAGCGTCTCGTGCCGGGCGAGGCTGCGCGTCCGGCAAAGGCCCGCGATGGCCGCGATCGCGTCCTCGCCCAGCTCGGCGAAGAAGGCGTTGGCGGCCAGGAGCCGGACCAGCCCGTGGGCGCCCCCGTACCCGGGCCCGCCATGCGCGGGCCCCCCATGCGCGGGCCCATGTGCGCCCATGACATCATGTGCACCCATGACATCGCCTCCCGGACCTCCACGCCCAGGCTTATGCGCGCGTGCCAAGCGCTAACGCAAGGTGCTCACGCAAGCGGGGCGTCCGTCGCCCGCCCGGATGCCTTCAGCCGAAGGTGAAGGCGTAGACCCGGGCGCCGGGTCCCCGGACGCGGATCGCGAACAGGCGTTCGCGGGCGGGGTCGGACTGGCGGACGAGCTGGTAGAGGCGCGTCTCCGTGATCACTCCGCCGCCGTCCGGACCGGCATCCGCTCCATGATCCACCCCCGGCGGCGCACCGTCGAGGGTGATCTCGAACGGCACGGGCCGCCCGTCCGGTCCAGGCCCGACGACGAGGTGGAGGTCGCGCGCCCGGAAGCGGACCGTCACGCCGCCGTCCGGCGCGACGAGGCTGACATGGTCGGGCTCGACCGCCCAGGCGCCGGTGAGCGACCACTCGTTCGACCGGGGCCGGCCGGGGGAGTAGCTGCGCGGGCCGGGCGCCAGCCCTTCCGGCGAGGCGAAGTTCGCCGCCTTGTCGGAGCCGAGATAGGTCTCGCCGGATTGCAGATGCGCGAGATCGGGAGCGGCCTCGACCCCGGCGGCGCACGTCCGCGTCGTGCCGTCGGCGGCGGCACGCCGCCCCGCGGCCTCGGCCAGGAGGTCCTGGATCGCCGCCTCGGAGCGGTCGTAGCCCCCTTCGCCGAACTGGTGATGCCGGATGCGGCCCTCCGCATCGACGACGTACAGGGCAGGCCAAGCGGTGTTGCGCAACCCGCGCCAGAGCCGGAACGCGTTGTCGACCGCCACCGGATACGGGAGGGCGAAGCGCCGGATCGCCGCGGACACGGTCCCGACGTCGTGCTCGAAGGCGAATTCGGGCGCGTGGATGCCGATCACCGCCAGCCCCTGCGCTCGGTACCGTTCGGCCCAGGCCCGCAGGAAGGGGAGGGTGCGGATGCAGTTGATGCAGGACGACGTCCAGACATGGATCAGTACCACCCGGCCCCGCAACTCCCCGACCGTCTGCGGTTCGCCGTTGAGCCAGTGCGTGGCGCCCGCGAGGCTCGGCAGGTGGCCCTCGACCGGCAGGCCGCTGCGGTAGGGGGCGGCGGCCGGCCCGGCCGTGGCGGGATCCGTCCTGGCGGGATCCGTCCTGGCGGGATCGGCCCTGGCGGGATCGATCCGCAGCGCCGTCAGGAGCGCGTCCTCCGCCGCGACCGTGCCCACCGCGGGGTAGCGCGCGAGCAGGTCCGCATCGACCCCGAGGGCGGTCGCGGCGAGCACCGCGATCATGGCGGCTCCGACGACCCGGCGCAGCCGCTCCCCGAGCCCGCGATGCGGGCGGATCAGGGCAACGACCGAGCCGCCGAGCCGGGCGGCGCCGGCCAGTGCCGTCGTGGCGCCCATGGCATAGGCTGTCAGCAGCGCCGTCGTCTGCCAGCCCGCCCCGTTCAGGGCCGCGGCGGTGAGGACGAGGCCGAGGACCGGTCCGGCGCACGGCGTCCACAGGAGGCCCGTGGCGGCGCCGAGGCAGAACGACCCCGGAACCCCGCGCGGCAGGACGGCTCCGGCCGGCCCGGCCGCGCGCCGCGACAGAACTTCGCCGAGGCGCACGAGCGGCCGGTGCAGCCACGCCGAGGCGCGTGGCGACACGAGCGAGACCGCGAAGACGGCGAGCAGGCCGAACGCCAGGATACGGCCGGCCGCGCCGAGCCGCACTACGACCTCGCCCCCGACCGCGGCGAGCCCGGCGGCCGCGACGAAGGCCGCGCCGAGGCCGGCCAGGAGCGGCAGCGTACCGGTCAGGAAGGGCCGGTCGGCCCGCGCGAGGACGAAGGGCAGCACCGGAACGATGCACGGGCTGAGGATGGTCAGCACGCCCGCAAGATAGGCGGCGAGGGCGAGGGTCACGGGCGAGGCTCCTTGTTCCGGGCTCCCCCTTTCACCAGTCCCGCATGTCCCGCCTGTGTGCGGCACCCCGCATCCTTGTATCGGTCTGTAGCGATCCCGCGGGCTGACCCCCGGGCGGCTCTCCGAGCGCGAGACTGCGCGACAGGGAACGCGGCGCGCCGGACGGCTCCGCCGACCGAGGCGTGAAGTGAGGCCAGGGGCCGTCGAGCACATCGACCACGTGACGTGTCCTCCCTCGGCGCGGGTCCAGCCTGGCTGCGCGTCGTCCGGCTACGCTCACGCGACTTGCCCCTGCGCATCCGGATCATCGTCGACGCGCGGCATTGATGTGCGCGAGCGTCACCCTCGGCCGTCCCGGCGGTGTGGGACGCGTCGGTCTCGTTGGTCCACCAGCGTCCGGCCGTCCTCGACAGCCATCAGTCCATTCCCTGATCCCGCCCAGGATCCCTGCAAGCTTCACCCGTCTGGAAAGCCACGATCTCCCCGGCCGGTGGTCAAGTCAGCCCGGAGGCCTCGACGGTGTCGGACATCAGCATGTCCGCCGTCGGCATGCCCGTCTGCGCCCCCGGCGTGAGGCAGGCGAGGGAGGCTCCCCGGCAGGCCCGGGCCAGTGCCGAGGTCCAGGGGCGCCCCTCGTCGAGGGCGGCGGCGAGAATGCCCACGAAGGTATCGCCTGCCCCGGTGGTGTCGACGGGCTGGATCGCCTTGGCCGCGGCGACCGTTCTGGCGCCGCCCGGATGGACCGCGACGGCTCCGCGGGCACCGGCCGTGAGGACGCAGACCACGCCGCCCGCCTCGGCCAGGAGTCCGGCCGCAGCCTCGCTGCTCGCCTCCGCCTGCCCGAGGCATGCGGCCGCGGCGCGGGCCTCGTGCTCGTTGACGACGAGGACGTCCGTCACCGCCAGCATCGCGCGCAGGTCGTCGGGGGCGAGCGACGCCGGCACCGGTGCGAGATTCCAGATCACGCGCCCGCCCGACAACCGCGCCCGTTGCGCGACCTCGCGGGACGCGGCGAGCGGCACCTCCATCTGGAGGATCAGCGTCGCCGAAGCGGGGATCTCCGGGAGGGCCGCCGCGCTCAGCGCCCCGTTGGCGCCGCTCGCCACGGTGATGGCGTTCTCGCCCTGCGCGTCCACGGTGATGAAGGCGCAGCCCGTCGGCTCCGGCCCGGCCGCCACCCCGGCGACGTCGACGCCGTTCTGCGCGAGATTGTCCCGGGAGAGGCGGCCGAAGGCGTCGTCGCCGACGCGGCCGACCAACGCCACGGATCCCGGTGCCGAGACGCGGGCGGCGGCGACGGCCTGGTTCGCGCCCTTGCCGCCGAACAGCGTGGCGTAGCCCGGCGCCAGGACCGTCTCGCCGGGACGCGGGATCGCCGCGACCTCGGCGACGAGGTCGACGTTGATCGAGCCGAAGACGAGGATCATCGACCCTCCCTCCTCAGCCTTCCGCGTCCATGGCGTGCAACTTCTCGACCCGGCGGCGGAAATCCGCGTCGGTGGAGAATTCAGCCTGGAGGTAGGATGCGATCAGGTCCTTCGCGAGCCAGGGCCCGACGATCTGGGCGCCGATGCACATGACGTTGACGTCGTCGTGCTCGACGCATTGGTGCGCCGAATGGATGTCGTGGCACACGGCGGCGCGGATGCCCTTCATCTTGTTCGCCGCGATCGAGGCTCCGACGCCGGTGCCGCAGACCATCAGGCCGCGATCCGCCTCGCCCGAGGTCACCTTCCGGGCGACCTCGCGGGCGATGTCGGGGAAGTCGACGGGCTTCTCGTCGAACGAGCCGACGTCGATGACCTCGTGCCCGAGGGCGCGCACGTGGTCGACCACGGCTCCCTTGAGCATCCAGCCGGCATGGTCCGATCCGATCACGAGCCGCATGTCACGTCACTCCTTTGATGGTGGGCCGCGGCGCAGCAGCCGCGGCCCGGTTGGCGGTTACAGCCCGCGGCGTCACGAGCCGCGCATCTCGGGCGGCAGCTCGGAACCGTGGTACTTCTTGTAGATCGCGTTGAGCTTGCCGTTCCGGAGATTGTCGGAAATCCAGGCGTTGAGCCTCTCGACGAACCGGGGCTCGCCCTTGCGCACGCCCATCGCGAGGTCGAAGGTCGTGATCGGCACCTTCGGCTCGAAGGCCCGGGCGGGGTTCTTCGCGCCGATCTGGCTCACGATCGTGGCCGAGGTCGCGACGCAGTCGGCCTGTCCCGACACCGCCGCGGTGACCATCGTCGCGTCGTCGTCGTAGCGCGCGATTCTGAGGTCGCGGTCGCGCATGTTCGTGAGCGTGGTGTCCTGCGTCGTGCCGCGCGACACCGCGATCGTCTTGCCCTTCAGGTCGGGCCAGTCCTTCGCCTGCATCGACGTCAGGCAGCCGACGACCGACTGTAGCGCCGCGTAGGGCTTGGTGAAGTCGATCACCTTCGCGCGCTCCGGCGTGACGGAAAGCGTCGAGACGATGAGGTCGGCCTTGTTCGTCTGGACGTTCGGGATGCGGGTCGCCCCGGTCGTCTGGACGAAGTCGAGCTCGAGGCCGAGATCCTTGGCGAGGAGCTGGGCCGTCTCGACGTCCGAGCCGATGGGCTTCAGGTTCCCGTCGATCATGCCCGAGGGCGGGATCGCGAGATCGGTGGCGACTCGGATCTTCTTCGCCTTCATGACGTCGTCGAGGAGGTCGGCGCGTGCGGTGCCGTGTGCACCGGCCAGCGCGGCGGCCGCGACGAGCGCGGCGAGAAGCGGGCGTCCCATGATCGTCTCCCTGTTGCGTTGTAGTTCTTGATTCCGAGCAGCGCTGCATGGCGCAGCCCTGCCTGGATTCTCGCTTGGCATCATTTTCGTCGCCGAGCCGGTGACCGTTCGGCAAATGATGCTCAGAGTCCGGAGCCCACGAACTGCCTGAGCTCCGGCGTGGTCGGGGCTTCGAGCATCGCGGCCGGGCCCCGCTCGTGGACCCGGCCGCGATGCATGAACACCACCTCGTCGGCGATGCCGCGGGCGAAGCCCATCTCGTGCGTGACCATGACCATCGTCATGCCCGACGCGGCGAGCACCTCGATGACCTTCAAGACCTCGCCGGTCAGCTCCGGGTCGAGGGCAGAGGTCACCTCGTCGAACAGCATCACCTTCGGCCGCATGGCGAGGGAGCGGGCGATCGCGGCCCGCTGCTGCTGCCCGCCGGACAACTGCTCGGGATAGGCCTGGAGCTTGTCGCCGAGCCCGACCTGCGCCAGCACCTCGGCGGCGAGCGCGCGGGCTTCCGCCCGCGGCATTCCCTTCACCGCGGTCGGCGCGAGGGTGATGTTCTGCTCGATGGTGAGGTGCGGAAACAGGTTGTAGCTCTGGAAGACGATGCCGACGTCCTGGCGCAGGCGCCGCAGGTCGAGCCCGGGCGCATCGACGCGGTGGCCGCAGACGCGGATCTCGCCCCGGTCGATCGTCTCGAAGCGGTCGATGCAGCGCAACGCCGTCGACTTGCCCGACCCCGAGCGGCCGATGATCGCCGTCACAGTCCCGCGCGGCACCTCGAAGGAGACGCCTTCGAGCACCTTGAGCGGGCCGAAGCTCTTGTGGACGTCGCGCAGCGTGACGACGGGATCGGGGGGCGTGCCGGTCGCTTGGTTGAGCATGGCGCAGCGTCTCCGTCAGGCCGGCATGAGGGTGGTGCGCCCGCGCGCGCCCCGCCGCTCGAGGCGCTGGCTCAGGCGCGACAGCGGGAAGCACAGGGCGAAGTACACGACCGCGACGATCGCGTAGATCAGGAAGGGCTCGAACAGCGAGTTGTTGATGATCTGCCCGGCGCGCGCCAGCTCGACGAAGCCGACGACGGAGGCGAGCGAGGTGTTCTTCACGATCTGCACCATGAAGCCGACCGTCGGCGGCGTCGCGATCCGGACCGCCTGGGGCAGGATGACCTTCGCCATGCGCTGGGTGCGCGAGAGGGCAAGGCCCTCGGCCGCCTCCCATTGCGGCCGCGGCACGGACTGGATCGCCCCACGCCAGATCTCGCCCAGATAGGCGCCGACATAGATCGTGAGCGAGGCCCCGGCCGCCGCCAGCGGCGAGACGCTGAAGCCTAGCGGCGGCAGGCCGAAGAAGGTCAGGAACATGATGACGAGGAGCGGCGTGCCCTGGATGAGCTGGACGTAGGCGCTGCTCGCGACACGTACTGCGCGGACACCCGAGACGCGGCACAGCGCGACGAGGAAGCCGACGGCGCCGCCACCGATAAGGGCGATGAGCGAGAGCCCCACCGTCCAGAGCGCGCCCTGGCCGAGGAAGAGCAGGTGGTTGGCGTTGAGCGAGCCGTTCATCGCGAGCGCCTCACAAGGGTGTGCCGAGGCGCCGCCGGCGCGGGAACAGGACGAGGCCCAAGGTCCAGAAGCCGGCCCGCATCAGGAAGGAGAGGGCGACATAGACCAGCGCGACCACGATGTAGGTCTCGAAGGCCCGGTAGGTGTCGGACTGGATGTAGTTGGCGACCGCGGTCAGCTCCTCGGCGGAGATCTGCGAGGTGACGGACGAGGCGAGCATCAGGAGCACGAACTGGCTCGTGAGCGCCGGATAGACCCGTTCGATCGCCGGCAGCAGGACGACGTGGCGGTAGATCTGCGCCCGGGACAGGGCGAGACCCTCGGCCGCTTCGATCTGGCCGCGGGGAATGGCGTCGAGGCCTGCGCGCACGATCTCGGTGGTGTAGGCGCCGACGTTGATGGTGAGGGCGAGCGCCGCCACCGTCACGGCCGAGAACTTGAAGCCGAGGCTGGCGAGTCCGAAATAGACGAGGAAGATTTGGACGAGGAGCGGCGTGTTGCGGATCGCCTCGACGTAGACCTCGCAGAGCCGCCGGAGGGCGGCATGGCGGCTGCGCCGCCCGATCGCCGCGACGCCCCCCAGCGCACCGCCCACGACCGTCGCGATGCCGGCGAGCTCGAGAGTGAGCAGCGCGCCATCGAGGAAGCTGGGCCAGCGCTCCAGGACGGCACTGAAATCGAGGGTGAGGGCCACGGCCGGCGGCTCCGTCTCTCAGCCCGCGATCCGGCCGGTCATGCGGTCGTAGACGCGAAACAGGGCCTGGTTCCCGTTCGCCCCCTCGCCGTGCGCGCGGGCCTCGATGTACTGGCTCGTGACGAGGGCGGTCCCCGGCAGAGGCACGTCGAGCGCGCCGGCCTGTTCGAGGACGAGGCGCAGGTCCTTCAGCATCAGATCGATGCGAAAGCCGGCCGAGGCGTCGCCCTCGATCATCTGCGGCCCGAGGCGGTCGAGCATCCAGGAGGCGGCGGAGCCGCCGAGCAGCACGTGCCGCAACTGCTCGAGGTCGACGCCGGAGGCGCGGGCCAGCGCCAGCGCCTCGCAGATCGCCTGGATGTTGATGCCGCAGACGAGCTGGTTGCACAGCTTGACCGCCTGTCCCGCCCCGGGGGCGCCGACATGGGTGATCGTGGTCCCCATCGCGCGAAAGACCGGGCGGGCCTTGGCGAAGGCCTCGGCGGAGCCGCCGACCATGATCGAGAGCGCGGCGTTCTTCGCCCCGACGGGACCGCCCGAGACCGGGGCGTCGAGGAAGGCGATGCCCGCCTTCGCGAGATCCGCCGCCATGCGCCGGACGGCGACCGGGGAGATCGTGCTCATGTCGACGACGACGCGGCCGGCCGGGGGGCTTTCGAGGAGGCCGTGCTCGCCGTAGACCACCGCCTCGACATGCGGCGTGTCGGGCAGCATCGTGATGGCGATCTCCGCGCCCCGCGCCGCATCGGCCGGGCTCGTCGCCGCGACGGCGCCTTCCGCGGAAAGCTCCGCCACGGCCTCCGCACGCACGTCGTAAGCCCGCACGGGGTGGCCGGCCCTGAGGAGGTTGCGCGCCATCTCGCGCCCCATCGTGCCGAGGCCGATGAAGCCGATGCAGGCTGCGTGCTGGGTATCCGTCACGTCGTCATCTCCCTGTCGCGCGGGCGGGCGTGGAGACGGCCAGAGCCGCCTGCCGGCGAAAGTCGTCGCCGATCGCGAAGTGCTCGCGCAGAACCGCGTCGGCCCGGGCCGGATCGCGGGCCGCGATGGCGTCGAAGATCCGGCGGTGGTCCTCGATGAGGTAGGCCCTCATCGGCGCGACGACCTGCACGAGTTCGCGGCGCGCGATGTGCGAACGCATCAGGACATGCGCCATGGCGTCGTGCAGGACGCCGAGCGTGCGCGAGCCTCCCGCGGTGACGATCGCCCGGTGGAAGGCGTAATCCGCCGCGCCGCCCGCCTCGTGGTCGTCGATCGTCTCGACGATGCGCTGGAGGGCGCGCTGCAAGCGCTCGAGGTCGGCGACCGAGGCATTCGCGCAGGCGAGCCGGATCGATTGGCATTCGACGGCGATGCGCGCCTGCATCACGTCATCCCCGAGCCCGTCCTGCTGGGCGAGGGCGAATGCGAAGAAGTCGTTGAGAACGGTGACGTCGGGCGTGCGGACCACGGTCCCGGACCGCTCGCGGATCTCCACGATGCCGAGGGCGTTCAGCGCGCGCAGGGCTTCGCGGACGATGGGGCGGCTGACGCCTAGCAGCGCGGCGAGCTCGCGCTCGGGAAGCAGGCGGTCGCCCGGGCGCAGAGATCCGGCCAGCAACCGCTCGCGCAGGAACGCGAAGACCAGCTCGAAGCCGGTTTGACCCTCGTTGGGGCGAGCGATGTCCATCCCGTTCACGTTTTTCATACCTTGGTCATACCAGATACGGACCAGGACGCGACGCGTCAAGCCGCGGGACACCGGACCGCCATGGACGGACCGGCTCGTCTGCCCGCGCTCAGGAGACTAGCCATACGCCGTGTCCTGCCGCTCCGGGACGACGAGTCGGTCGTCGTGTCGTCCGACGACGCGCGCGACACGGCCCCGCGGGGATTGTGCGGAGGGGATGGACGGGCCGTTCCGATGGGGCACACGGTGGGACCGGCACCGACCGGAGTCGCGCCACCGGCACTTCGTTCGCATAACTGGTGTTTCTCAGAGAATGGTCTGTTAACCGGACCCCGGCATGCTTCGGAGATGACCAACGCCGAGATCATCGAACTCTGGCTCGAGGCCCTGGCCGCCGAGCGCGGCACCGCCGCATCGTCGCTGAAGACCTACCGGCGCGACATTGCGTGCTACCTCGGGTGGCTGGGCGAGCGACGGCTCGCCGACGTGACGCGACAGGACATGGTGGCCTATCTCGCCCACCTCGACCAGCGCGACCTCTCGCATTCCACGATCAGCCGGCGCCGCTCGGTCGCCAACGGCATTCACCGCTTCATGGTCGCGGAAGGCCTCGGGACCGGCAATCCGGCCGCCGAGCTCCAGCCGATGAAGCGCCCCGAGCGCCTGCCGTTCACGCCGGGCATCGAGGCCGTCGACCGCCTGATCGAGACCGCCCACGGCCTGGCGCGGGATGGGTCGGTCGGGCTTTACCGACAGGCCGGTTACGCGCGGCGGGCAGCTCTGCTCGAAACGCTCTACGCGAGCGGGATGCGGGTGTCCGAGGCGGTGACGCGGCCAGCCGATGCGGTGCGCCCCGGAACCCGGATGATTCATGTCCGGGGCAAGGGCGGCAAGGACCGGCTGGTGCCGTTGCACGACCGGGCGGTCGAGGCCATCGGGCTGTGGCGGGAACTGGCGGGCCGGTACGGATCGCGGTCAGACGTCTGGCTGTTCCACAGGGTCTCGAACGGCGAGCAGCATCTGACGATCGATGCCGCACTGAAGGAAATCAAGGAGACAGCAGCGGCGGCCGGGATTCCGAATGCCTCGCGCTGGTCGCCGCACAAGCTGCGACACGCCTTCGCGACTCACCTCCTGCAGAACGGCGCGGATCTGCGGGTGATCGGCGAGCTTCTGGGCCACGCCGATCTCGGCACCACGGAGGTTTACACCAAGGTGAACATCTCCCGGGCACAGAAGATGGTCAGGGATCTGCACCCGCTGTCGGATACCTCATCGTAGCGCCGTGCGCCACGGTCACGCCGCTGACAATCCCCCGCCCCCAAACCTGCTGATCGCCGCGGACCGGGTCGGCGCTTCCCTTCGATCGGTACAGTGGTTGACAGGCGAGCCGGCTACCCTTAAACGACCGCTCACCGACGGGGCGCCGCGACGAACGGCTTGCCTCCGGGACTTCCTCAGAGACGAGCGAGCAAGGGCCAGGGCAACCGGGCGCTGCTTTCTGTTCTCTAAGGGTATGAGATCTGGCCCCG
>NZ_BPQJ01000050.1 GCF_022179185.1 Methylobacterium frigidaeris
AACGCCGACACTGCACTAACTTTGAACTTGGACCACCTCGTGGGGGCCGATCAGGTTAATCGCCTGATCATGCACGCGAAATCCGTAAAAGATTATCTACGATTGCACAGGTGATTGGCAGCCCCGTCAATGTTTCGACCCATGCCCATTGACCATTCGGATTGATTTCAAGGAACCAGTACGTACCATGACGGTCAAGCACAAAATCAATCGCTCCGAAGCGAAGCCCCAGAACACGCACAAGTTGGATCGCCCGCGCCTGCGTTTCATCGGGTAGGAGATGTATCCGATGACGCAGTTGGAGAACGTCCCCTCGCCTCCAATCGGTTTCTGTCTCGACTGTGTGTTGAGACTCGATCTCGACAGCGAAAGTCATATCACCCACGACTGTGACACGGACGTCACAAGCCTTTTGAATTTCATGCTGCGCAATGAATGGAGCGACCTTTACAGCTTCATTGTCATCGGATCTCAATTTTCCCTGTATGCGCGTCGTGAAAATGACACTCGACTCGTCGAGTCCTCTGATCGAACCGTTGCGGAGAGGTTTGACGATACTCTGTGCTGTACTCACGAAAGCATCGAGCGCATAGAGGTCATTCGTCACGAGAGAGGCGGGGGTTCGAAATCCGAGCCGTCCCGCGAGTACGATCTGCCAGATCTTGTTTTCCGCACGGGTGATGGCGGTCGGACTGTTCAACCAACGGTCATCAAGTTCGGCGTAGATCGCTTCGAGGAGAGCGGCCCACTCTCCAAGCGCATAATCCCGTTCGCCCGTATGCGCGACCATCGACAAGTCTGGCAACCTAGGGCGACGCAGATACGCGGCTTCCACTCTTGTAAGATCGATAGCTTGTTCCTCGGTCGCGATCGTCCAACCATTCCGCACGTCGGTCGATAGCCAACTGATTTGTGCTTTCGCCAAATCTTCAGTATTTAAACGAAAAAATTTCAGATCTCGACGACGAAGTTCTGCGATAACATGATCTGTTGTAATGTCCGTGCGGTTGGTGACCAGCAGGATCAAATTATTTATCCATTTGCTCGGCAGCGACTTCGGTGATGGTTGCGAGGCGATGCAGGGCGGTCTGGTCAGCCACCCAATCGTTCTGCTCCATGGCTACGGCCGTCACCGTTGTAACTGGCGGGGTTCCAGTCATCCGCGCGGTGTATGGGCTATCTGTCTGCTCCGCGAGGACTCGCGTGACGGTCTCCGTTGCCGCGCAACCATTGGCAGTGCCGATTAGCGCTCGCGGGCCATCATCTGTATCGACAAGCCACATTTGGCTCTTGGAGCAGTACCTGCCGGGCAACTGATCGGAGCCGGTCCTACGCTCTGCATATCGTGAGAGGAACGGTGATACCTTCTGATGCTCCGCTGCACCGTCACGCATGCTTGTCCCCTTTGATTTGTTCATACTGGTGATATCTAGGCCGGCCCAGACCGGCAATGCAATCGTTGCATGCGATCTTGGGTGTCGTAAAACACCTGTTTGACGACAGGGGACGGCGGCTCAGCGCCAGGATTATCGGTGTCGGGGCGGATCTGATGCCACCCGTAAGGTGAGCGGCGGGCCGGGGCGTTCCCTCCAGATGGAGACCCAGCCCGCCAGCCTCGCTGAAGGGTAATCGGAACAGCAAGGCACCTGCACTTAGCAGCGAAGCCTGACGGTCGCACAGACATCCGTTGGGTTGTGGTGTGACGAGGAAATTACCGGAATGGGGTGGGGATCACGTCCTCGAGCGCGAGGAAGATCCCCACGAGCGCGATCGCGAGGCCGGCGACGATCAGGCTCAAGGTCCTGAGCGGTAGGGTGCGCGCAGCTCCCGGCCGCTATGGGTTGACCGGGCTCACGTCATTCCGCAGCGGCAGCGGCGACCTTCTTTGGCCGACCACGGCGGGCCGGTGCAGGCTCGGCTGCCTTGCTCTCGGCGTCCACCTTCTGTGCAGCCGCCCGATCGCGCCGGATCTGGCCGAGGCCGAGGCTCTTGGCGAGCTCAGAGCGCTGGGCGGCGTAGTTCGCCGCGACCATCGGGTAGTCCGGCGGTAGGCCCCATTTTTGGCGGTACTCGGCGGGGGTGAGGCCACGGGTCGTCAGGTGGCGCTTGAGCGACTTGTAGGGCTTGCCGTCCTCCAGGCTGATGATGTGGTCCGGGGTCACCGTCCTGCGGATCGGGACGGGAGGTGTGGGCTTCTCGACCGCGGGCGCCGGCGGTGCGGTCAGCTTCGCCAGTGCTGCATGGGTTGCTGCGATGAGGCCCGGCAGCTCGGATGCCGGAACGTTGTTCTTCGTGACGTAGGCGCCGACGATGTCGGCGGCGAGACCGATAAAATCGGCATCTTGCTGTATGATATTATCCATGGGTAGGGCCCGATTTGCTCGTAATTTTGCTACCATAAGATAACGGATGTTTGGTTGGACGGGTCAAGCCTTATTACGAAGCATCAGCACATATTTCTTCTGAGTGCTGATTTGGAACAGGCCGAGGCTGTTTGGCTTCCGATGGCAGTTGGCTCGGGCGGAGCGGCTTTTAAGCAGGTCGACTGGCTGTGTGGTCACCCGCCGCCGCGCTTGTCTAGGAGCGAGCGCCAGGCAGTTGCATGATCGATCGCGCCGTGGCGCGCAGAAATTCGTTCCCTTGCGCAGCGTGCGCAGGGACACATCGCGCTGGTTGGCAGTCCCCTACATTCAAATCATCGAAAAGCAGGCGCGTCGTAGATACAAGCCTGCACAGCATCAGGAGCCAGAATACCATATGAAGACCCGCATCGCTGCCGTCGTCACCGCGCTTGTCCTTGGCGTCGCCCCGATCTCGTCCGCCATGGCATTCGGCCCCGAGTTCCCGTCCGCGTCGTCCTCGCCCCGTGACGTCGAGACCACCGGTTCGATCGGTGGCCGCACCAACACCAGCGTGCCGTTCTACGGCGCCTGCCCGATGAGCTCGGCCTCAGAGGGCAACGCCAACCAGCAGAACTTCCCGGTCAAGCAATACGGCCAGACCGCGGGCGGACATCGCTGCTGACCGACGCGGCCACTGACGATCTGGACCAACCATTCCGAATGGAAAGAACTCGACGATGAGCGACATGAAGCTTCTGCGCGCCGTGTCCTACGGCATGATCGGTGTCCTGGCCGGCGGCCTCGTCATGACCGTGTTCGGCACCGCAAATGCCTTGATGGGCCTGTAACGGAACAGGCGATCCAGCGGCCTCCTTGGGAGGATGGTAACCACACCCCGCCATCCTGCCCGGGAGCAGCGTCGCGTATCGGCTCCCCGTCGTGTGGACACGACACGCCCCGCCAAGCCTTCGGGCTGGCGGGGTTTTCTTTATTCCTCACCCGGCACCGCCAGTCAGTCCGGGTCGTTCTCCTTCGGGTCGAAGGGTTTGGCGCGCTCGTCGTCGGGCGATTGCGCGTCAGGGTCGAGGCGACCATCAACGATGCGGTCGTCGGTCTGCGGCTCCTGCGCCTGGCCGCCGCGTCCGTTCTCCGGATCATCCTCGTTCTTGGGCTTCTCGTCGGGCATGGGCGTCTCCTCTCGGAGACCGGCACATAGGGCCCGTTTCGCTCCGGGACGATGCGGCCCGCAGCTGCCGACGTTGCGGGCCTGCGGATCGAACCGAACGCCCTCAAGCCGCCGGATACGACCCCTGGAACAGGTCGCCCATGGCCTTGCGCCGGAACAGGGTGCGCCAGCGGCGGCGCTGATGCTCGTCGCGGTCGTGCAGCATGTGGCAGCGCTGGCAGAACGCCGCCAGGTTGGCGTCCTCGTTGTTGGCCGTGTCGTGGTCGCGGTGGGCTGCTGCTAGCACCACCTTCGTGATGCGGATCCGGGCGAGCAGGTCCTCGTTGCGAAGCCGCGTCCGGAGCCGGCGGCCCTGACCATCGCGCCAGCCCGAGATCTCTGCATCCCACCACCGGCCGTCGCCGAGATGGAAGACCCGCTGCAGGTGCGGACGGGCGCATTCCTCGCACCGGCCCCGCGCCCGGCGGAAGCGGATCGCGTCGGAGAGCTGGGGCCAGTCGATGGGATAGAAGAAGCGGTGCTCCGGCCGGATCGGCATTCCTGCTCCCCGGCTGGGCGGGCTCTCACGTCGTGTGAGGAGCCTATCACGCTGTACGGTTAAGCCTACCTTGCCGGATGGGTCCGCAGGGATCGGAGTGCGCCGCGCAGGAGCCTGAGCATGAGCCTGGAACCACGCGACGCTTCATCCGTTCCTAAGCGCTTGGGTTTCTGATACAGACATGCCGACGGTTCTCCGGATCGGATCGCTTCGCGTGGTGATCTACCCCAACGACCACCGTCCTCCGCACGTCCACGTCATCGGCGAGGGCTGCGAGGCGGTATTCAACCTCAACTGCCCCAGCGGACCGGTCGAGATCCGGGAGAACCACGGGTTCTCCTTCAAGCGTGCCCTGGCGATCGCCCGGGCCCTCGAGGAGAACCTCGCCCACCTCTGTGAGGAATGGAGAAAGATCCATGGATGAGGCGGCATTCGAGCGGGCTACCGCTGAAGGCGCGCGTGTCCGGCAGGAGGGCCCGTACGCGACCTCGGCGCGCTACCTAGCGACGGGCTCACGCCTTGTCGTGGGGCTTTCCACCGGGGCCGAACTGCGCGTGCCGGTTGCCCTGATCGAAGGGCTCAGCGGCGCCACGGCCGAGGATCTGCGCGAGATCGAGGTAACGCCCGCAGGCCTTGGCCTGCACTTCCCGCGCCTCGACGCGGATGTGTACGTGCCGGCCTTGATAGAGGGCGTGATGGGGTCTGGCCGATGGATGGCGCAGCAGCTCGGGCGTGCGGGTGGCAGCGCCCGGACGGAGCGCAAGGCGACAGCTGCCCGGGAGAACGGCAAGCTCGGCGGGCGCCCGCGCACGCGACACCACGAACTGACGGACTGACCATCCTTTCGGGTATTTGAGGAATTGATCGTCATGCAGCTGGCCCCAAGCGAAGACCTCGCCGGTCCGCGCTGTGGAAGTACAGTGACAGCTGTCAGGTAGAGTCCCTCTTAGACCGCTCCTTTGCGGATTGCTACTGCGATCCTCTTGAACGCCTCGCGATAGGACAAGCGCTCTGCCTTGCACCAAGCGAGGAAGACGTTGAGATCGGCGACCTCAGCCCGGACGTTGATCTGCGCCGTTGCGGCGTTCACCGGCTCGCGCAGCTTGAGGAGCTGCTCGCTCTCGCGCGCCACGAACCCGTGCCGCTCGGCCACCATGTCGGCCTCGGGCGGGGGCGCCGGGGGGGCGGGGGCAATGTCGGGCGTGATCGCGGCGATCTTGCTGCCGAACCCGAAGGACGGCTTCTTGTCCTGGCTCATGCGCGGGCTTTCTTGGTGAGGGTGGCGACTAGCTCGACGACCTCCTCGGAGAGGCGCTGCGCGTTCTCCTGCGCGGCCGGCACGCCATTGACGAGGATGGGGTCGAGTTCGGCTAGCGCAACGCGATAGGTGAACAGAGATTTGAACGCGGCGCGTTCATTCAGGTGCGTCGTGAGGACTGGGATCCCGGAGGCGCGCAACTCCTCGACGATCATCTTCTCGTTGCGGGTCGGGATCGCCGAGGATGTGCGGGTGAACACGATCCGGAACGGGATCTCGCGGTTCAGGACCTGCTCTTCCTCGCGCACCAGGTCGACGGCGCGAGCGGCCTGGGCCGCGTCGACAGCGCTCGCTTGCATTGGGATCAGGACGAGGTCGGAGCGGGTGATGGCGCGCGAGACCATGCGCGAGGCGGTGCCCTCGAGGTCAACGACGACGAACTGGCGCCCTCCCCTCTCACGGTCAATCGTCGGCACGATCGTGCTCTCGGTGACGTCAGAGATCACTCTCATCGCCGTGGCGCTCCCGCCTTGCGCCCAGGCGGCGATCGGCCGGTTGGGGTCGCAGTCGATGAGCGACACCGTCCCACCGAAATGAGCGAGGGTCGTGCCGAGCACGAGCGCTGTAGTCGACTTGCCGGCCCCACCCTTGGGGTTGGCGACAGAGATGACGGGCATGGGAGCAGCCTCTGGCGGTAGCGCTACGAACCTTCGCGAAGAAACCTTAAGCTTCCCCTTGCATGTATGAGCTTCTGCTTGCAATAGCTAGCTATCCTATCAATGCTAGCATTGCTAGGATAGCTAGCAAAAAATATCAAATTCTAGCGCAAGTGGATGCTGCAGCGAAGAGCGTGGGGTTTATGCCCCGGACGCGCCTCCCCCGAACGCCCCGCCCCTGTCCCTCGGGTATGCCCATCTGAGACGCTGGCGTGAGACATCGACTATGAGTCGGCGCTGAACACAAGCCGGCCCTTCAGAAGCCCACCAGCTCTCTTCTAGATCCACGCGAGACATGCCACGGGCGTTTGGGCGCGACGTCGTATGTCAACAAAACGACCAAAAATCTTACACGCCGGCGAGCAGTTTTGGCTGACGTGCATGGCGCGAGACGCGCCCGCAGCGGTGGATATCGGGAAACCGTATCACGGAATCAAATGTCGGGAAAACCCGCGCAACCGGACATTCCTGGCATCAACCGCGAAGGACCGCTCAGGGTCAGGAGTTCGTCTGCCGGCTGGCGGCATGAACCGATCCGAGGCCCTCTGGCGCGGAACCGCCGCTCCCGACCCTGAGGAGCCATTCGATACGTCAGCAAAGAAGGGCTCCTGATGGATGCATAGCGGACCTTCGAGGGAGGCCAGCCGGCGCCAACAAGCAGGCTTAGCTTTTCCATTGAGTTCCGCGTGCTCAAGGGACGGAGCAATCCAGAATTCTGAGCCATCCGTTTGGCATGGGCTGGGCAGCCATCTGAGATGCTCCACGACGGCAAGCTCTTATCGGAAATCCTCAACATCATGGGGCGAAACCGGTAGCGGTCGCGTTGACATACCAGCACGCAAGGAAGGAGTGCTGGTGAGTGGCTTCGCAATTGTCGTGATTGGCGCCTCACTGGGCGGTGTCCATGCCCTCCAAGAACTCGCTGCTGGGCTCAATCCTCGGACGCCAGCGGCGTTCTTCGTCGTGCAGCACATCGGCCGCCACCCCAGTGTGCTTCCGGCCATCCTCAACCGCTGCTGTGCGCTCCCAGTCATGCACGCCTGCAATGGACAGACCTTCCGAGCCGGGCACATCTACGTCGCTCCCCCCGATCATCACCTCCTTCTGAAACAGCACGAGATCTGCCTATCCCGCGGCCCCCGCGAGAACTTCGCCCGACCAGCCATCGACCCACTGTTTCGTTCAGCTGCCTGCGGTTACGGTCCCAAGGTGATCGGCGTGCTACTCACCGGACGCCTCAGCGACGGCGCGGCTGGCCTACATGAAATCAGAGAGCGGGGCGGTCTGGCCATCGTGCAACATCCTGTCGAGGCAGTGTGCCCCGACATGCCCGTGAGCGCGCTTCAACACGCAGGGGCCGATTACGTCGCGCCGCTGATAGCCATGCCGGGACTGATCTCAAAGCTTGCAGACAGCGTTGTTCTCGGAGAGGAAGCGTTGCCCCAGATTACTGGAGCGGAGCATGGGTGACGGTTACAAGCTCGACCCTCCCTTCACCCTCAGCTGCCCGGAGTGCAGTGGTACGATGCATCGCACCGCGACGGGCACGATGGTGCAGTACCGCTGCCACATCGGGCACATTCTTACGGGAGCGGCGATGCTGGAGGCGCAGGCAAATGTCTTGGAGATGCGGCTCGGGTCAGTGCTCTCGCTGCTGAATGAGCGCGCCGAGTTGTGCCGGCAGCTTTCTGAAGGCGTCATGGCCCAGGGACAGGATCCAGCCACGCTTGAAGCAGCCCGCAAAGAGGCCCTGCAGAGAGCCGAGACGATCAGGGCTCTGCTGGAGAGCGATTGGGCGCAGCCAGATCCGAAACTCGGCTTATTCTGACCAGCGGGCCGAACTGATTACCCGGCCTCCATTCTGCTGGGTCAGCGGCCTGCCTAATCCCGCAACGTATCGGCGCTGATAGACCTCTGTTTCGTGGCCTGCTCCTGGAGGACCAGCGCACGTTGCTCCATCTCGCGAGCCGAGCGTGAGAACTGGGCTGCCTCATCCGGCTTGCCTGTCCCTTCAAGCTGCCGGGCCATGTCGTCGAGCAGCATGACGCCCTCCTCCAACGCCCGCGTCGCGCTCCAGAGCGCCTCCTCGGCCGTGTGTGTGATGCCGGAGAGAAGTGCGTCAGCCGAGAAGCCGTGGCCGGTGTGGCAGCGAAAGCGGGTGTGTGACCCCTCCGTGATCCTTCTCAGCGTTCCGTGACACTCAGGGCAGGTGAAGGCTGTTGGCTCGCCAAAACGCATGATGCCCCGCTGGAAGCCGTTCTCAGAGCCAGCCACGGCCACTTCGACCTTCATGCGCTCGGACACATCCGACGGCACCTGCACGGTCGCACTCACCGGACCTCGAACCAACTGTCCGACGAGCGGCCCAATCTCGGCTGCTGGCAGAACATGGTCGACCTCGACCTCTGCCAAGGCGTTGAGCGGCATGCTGTCGACCGCGGCGTCCCTGGGATCCTGCACAATCGTGGTGCCGCCAAAGCGCTTGATGCTCCACAGCCCTGAGGTGCCGTCGTTGAGCAAGCCGGAGAGCACGATGCCGATCACCTGCTCCTTGCGCGTGTACGCTGCGGAGCGGAACAGCGCGTCGATGGAGGGGCGGAACCGGTTCTCCTTGGGCCCATGCTTCACGCCGACGTGGTCGCCGTCGACGAGCAGGTGGTAATCTGGCGAGGAAACGTAGATCTGACCCGGTCGGAGATCCTCGCCATCTTGGGCGTGCACGGCTGGCAGCGGACCATGTCGATCCAGGATGCGAGCGAGATTGCTGTTGGTGTACGGGGCAATGTGCAGGACGACGAGCACGGCCGCATTCAGATTGGCCGGCAGACCTGCGACGAGCGCCTGAAGGCTCGGCACACCACCGGCCGATGCTCCCACCACAACGATCCTGCAACCCTGGCCCATCGCTTCCCTGCCTCCGACGCATCGGAGCCGGTTAGCAGACCCCAACGGCAGGTTAACGCAGATCAATCCCGGCGGTGCCTCTAACTCTGGCTATGAGGACTGATGGTCCTTGCGAGGTGCTCGGCATCCTGCTGGTGGCTGGTCCCGGAGCGGCGTCGCTCAGGGGAAGCCTAAACTCACAACGCTCAGGCTGCGAATGCCCACGTCCGCTTCCTGAGGCAATGCAGTCCCTTGTGGGCGCCAGGTTGAATGCCGGCTTCCCACCCCATGCGGTCGTTTGGTGGCGGCGGATCGCAGTTTCGCGTGGGGCCAGCAGTTCGCATGCCGCCTGGTCGGCTGTGCGCCAGTTGCGGACCTCCGGTCCGTGTCGTCCGAATGGCTGCTCGTAGCCCGACACCGGACCTTCAGGCTTCGCTGTCTGCGTTACGGCAAAGTCTCCTCGCCCATTCGCGTAAGGGGGGCGTATGGAACCCGGGATCCGGCACGAAGGGTCATGATCGATCCTCAGCGGCGGCTATCATTCATCGGGTGCACTGGCCCCGGTCCATCAGGATCTAGCCTCATTGGAACGCCCAGCCGCACTGGTTCCCATCGGATAGTTTACATGCCCTGGGTTCAGTTCGGATGGTTGGACCGCAATTTCTGAACCACTTCAAGGGTGGTTCACTGGAGGCATGCCCAACCCGCGCGGGGCCAGGTCACGCGTGCGGTGTCATCCGGTTCATAAGAGCTGTGACCGACAAACTAGGCGGCCGCTCGCAGGCTGGCCGACGGCTTGCCCTCGAACATACGCACGCAGTTGCGCCCGCTCGACTTAGCCGCGTAGAGCGCTTCGTCCGCACGCGCGATCACGCGGTCAATATCATCGTCCGCCAACTCAGCACTGGTCATGCCGACGCTGATTGTCGCCCTGAGGCACTGCCCCTCCGGCTCGAAGACGGTGCTGGCGACCGTCTGGCGGATCCGGCCTGCGAAGATCGCCGCACTTTGCAGATCGGTCTCTCGAAGCAGGACCACGAACTCCTCGCCGCCAAATCGCGCCACCTTGTCGGTGGTCCGGATCGCGTCGCTGATGATCCGGCCAACCTGGCGGATGACCTCGTCGCCCGCCGCGTGGCCATAATGATCGTTGACGCGCTTGAAGTGATCGATGTCGATCATCAGGACGCAGATGCCGTGCTGGTAACGCTTGAAGTAGCTCATCGCATCGTTGGCCAGGGGCATGAATGCCCGCCGATTGAGCAGGCCCGTGAGGCCGTCGGTGTCGGCCAGGACCTGCATGGCGTGGAGATCGGCGCCGAGGCGCCGGACGCGATCCTCCGCAGCATGCACGGCGTCCGACGACTCGGCCCGGATCTGCCGCGCGTCCTCCTCGGCCGTGCCGATACGTCTGAGGAGCGACCGAACCGCGGTGGACAGGCGCAGAACCTCGGGAGAGCCGTGCACGCGGTGCGTCATCCGTGCGTCTGGCTCCCGTCCAATGCGATCGACTGCCTCCGTCAGCCGCGTCAGGGGTCGGCTCAGCCGACCGGCGATCAGCCCAATCCCGATTGTGCTGAGCAAGGCGGCGCCGAGGCCGAGCAGAAGGATCAAGCTGGTCAGGTGGTTGGCGCCCGCCAGCGCCGTGTCGACCGGCTGCAAGGCGACGACGATCCAGCCGAGGCCTGCGTAGTCGCCCCGGCCATGGGTGGAGGCTGCCGCAGCGAGCCGATCCCCGCCCGCGCGGCGATCCATGAAGCGACCGGCAGCAAGTTCCGCGGCCGTATAGGGTGCTGCTCCGAGGTCTGGTCCGAGCAGGACACGGCCAGACCGATCGAGGACGATGATGTCCTCCTTCAACTCCGGCCTGCGGGAGGACAGCACCTCGTGCCGAACAACTTCGGCCCAGCGCCAGCTGAGATGGGCTCCGAGCACGCCGACGATCCGACCCGAGTTGTCGCTGACCGGGGCGGCCACATCGACGAAGTGGAACTGCGTACCATCGGCGCGTGGCTTGAGCAGGGACTCTAGCAGGACCGCCGCATGAACGTCCTCGACAGCGGCCTGCCGGATACCGTTGACGAACCAGGGGCGGCTTCCGACGCTCGCCCCTTCGAGGATGCCGCCGGTGGCCGCGCGTACCCGGCCATCGCGTTCGGCGAACCCGATCCACGCGTAGTCCGGCAGCGTCCTCTGCATCGCGGCGAGCACATTGCGCAGGCTGCCGGTGTTCTCCAGCCAATGAGGCTGCAGGGGTTCGAGGGCTGCGACGTTGCGGATCTCGCGCAGGCGTTCGGCCATGTCCTGGTCGAGGCGGTCGGCTACGGAGCGCGCCACCTGTTGAAGGGCGTCCTGAGCCATGCCGGTAGCCTGCTCGCGTGCGAGCAGGGCGGACCCGACTGTCGTCACGCCTACGACCGTGAGGCCGATGGCCCCAGCCAGCAGGTTGATCTGACGCTTGAGAGGAACTCTGTCGGCAAGCCTGAGCATCCGGGGCACTCTTATCGACGATACTTCTATGCCGCGGCTGATGAAGCCAAGTAAAATTTGATTGGTTTATTTTTTTAAACAATGATCTGTAGCACGTAAGAATTTTGTGCGCATCAGGTATTATCGTGCAGACAAAAAATCTTTGAAATAATTTTTGTGCAAGTCCAACCGGTACAGCTGGACCAAGCCGCGGCCATCTCTTTCCACGAGGGTAGCGGCATCACCGCCAGCGGCTTGCGACGCGAGCACCAGGGTGGCCGGCTGCTCGCCGCACCCACACCCTAACGAGTGTCTGGATCGCCGCTCGGCCTTGCTGCTAAGTGCAGGTGCCTTGTCGTTCGGACCACCCTCCAGCGAGGCCGGTGGGCACCCGGCTCACCTGCACGGCCGACCACAAACCACCACGGGATGTCGGAATGCCACGGGCGTTCAGAGCATCGGCGGTAGCCTGCAACGTCGTCGCGCCACTCGCCCGGATCTACTTGATGGTGGACATCAGATCGGCGGCACGTTGCCTTGCTCGCTCCCGACGCACGCGGATGCTGGTCTCGCGGCCTTTGACGATGAACCTGTCAAGTACCGTCTTCATCCAGCTCACCGGATTATGAACCCCTCAGCCTCAGGTAGCTGGCCCCAAACGCAAGCGGTCGGCCATCCGCTTGGACCTCAGCAATAAGATGGTGGGATGTCGATCGACGCCAGGGACATGCCGACCGTAGGGGTTGGCCACGCCGCCGGCCCTCCGGCCGCGAGGGCTCGGTACACGGAGCCCTTGCCGATGCTGAGCTTCGCCGCGATGGCGTTTACGCTCAGGTCCTTCGCGGCGAGCGCCCCAATCTAATTGGGCCTCGCACCGGCTCGCACGATCTGCGCCATGCGCGAGCTATGCGCGGCCGACCACGTCTGATACCGCTGCGCTTAGGCTTTGACTCGTCGGGGTTTTCACCGGTTCGTGGAGGTGATTCACTGCTTCCCTGAACCGGGGAGGAGCCTGTGACGCGTGCCGTCGAGATCCGGAGTGATGTGGCCACAGCCACCGAGCTCCGGCAGCAAGCCAAGCGGGAGCCGCGTCGGCGGACAGCTCTGCGCCTGCTGGCTGTTGCCAACGCCCTCGATGGTATGAGCCGGGCGGAAGCGGCGCGGGCCGCTGGCATCGAGCGACAGGCGCTGTGCGATGCCGTCAAGCGCTTCAACGCCGAGGGGCTCGCCGGTTTGATCGACCGCCCGCCCGGCCGCCGGCCAGAGCGTCTGAGCGAGGGCGAGCAGGCGGTGCTGGTCCACCACATCCTGCGGGGGCCCGATCCCGACCGGGGCGAGCCCGCCAGCTGGACCCTGCCGGACCTGTGCCGCTTCATCGAGGCCCGCTTCGGCAAGACCATGCTGCCCCAGTCGATGTCGCGCCTGGTGCGCCGGCTGGGCTTGTCGAAGCAGAAGACCCGCCCGGTTCACCCGCAGCGCGACGCCAAGGCTGCGGCAGCCTTCGCAAAAAGGGGCTCCGCGCGGCGCTGACGAGCGCTGCCGAGGCCCATCCCGGCCAGCCGATCCGCCTCTTCTTCATGGACGAGGCCCGGGTCGGGCAGAAGGGGCGCAGCGGCCGTCGCTGGTGGATGCGCGGCCAGCGTCCGGCGGGACGCTGCGACGGCCGCTTCCAGTCCGCCTACATCTTCGCCGCCGTCGAGCCGCAGACCGGCTCGGCGTTCGGTCTGGTGCTGCCGCGCGTCTCGACCGAGGCGATGAGCCTGTTCCTGGCGCAGTTTGCGGCCACGATCGAGCCGGACACGCATGCCGTCGTGGTGCTGGACGGGGCAGGCTGGCACATCGCCACGGATCTGCGCGTGCCCGATACCGTGACGCTGGTGCGGCTGCCCGCCTACAGCCCCGAGCTCAACCCGGTCGAACGCATCTGGCTGTACCTGCGCGAGCGCTTCCTCTCGGCACGCGTGTTCCCGGACTACAAGGCGGTCCTCGACGCCTGCTGCACCGCCTGGAACGCACTCACCGCTGAGCCAGAGCGTGTCCGCTCCATCGCCAACTTCCCATACATCGCACGCGTCAATGCTTAAGCGCGGCGGTATGAGAACATTTATTTTCCGGCAAAGCATCGAACGGACGGCCTCAATGGGAGATGCCGCGGCGGCGAGCGAGAACATCAGAGGGCTCGCGAGAGTGGACGATGTCGAAGCGCACGGCCGGCGGGGTGCGAGCGTTGAGGTGGATCGCGTACATCAATACGCACTCCCAGAGAGGAAATCACATACCTGCTCGAATTACCAGGGATGCTTCTAACTCGCTCAATGTACATATCGTAACAACTGCAGGTTATTTTACAATTGCATCTTCTCGCATAAATTTTATTAATCATCTTAGTTCAAAGATCACGATCGATATCAGGGGCGACCCGAACGAGGAGATCGGCGTGACGAAACAGGCCCAAAGGATGAGCAAGGATCCGGAAGGGGAGAATTGCGACCTATCGGACATCGCTGCGGCGGCGACGACCCTGCGCCGGGTGGCCCACGACAAGACGCAGCGCATCCGCCGCATCACCCATCAGGTGAAGATGCTGGCGCTCAACGCCCGCATCGAGAGCAGCCGCGTCGGCGAGCTGGGGCGCGGCTTCACGGTGGTAGCCAACGAGGTCGGGGCCGTCGGCGAGGCGATCGCCGGCCTCGCCCGGGAGCTGGAGGCCGACGTCGACGGACGCATCGTCGGGCTGCAGGAGCAGGTCTCCCGGCTGGTGGCACGGGCGCAGGGCGAGCGCCTAGTCGACCTCGCCCTCAACGCAGTGGAGCTGATCGACCGCAATCTCTACGAGCGGACCTGCGACGTGCGCTGGTGGGCGACCGACGCGGCGGTCGTGGCCTGCGCGGCCGAACCCTCGGCCGAGGCGGCGGCCTTCGTGGGAAAGCGGCTCGGGGTGATCCTGTCGGCCTACACGGTCTACCTCGATCTCTGGTTGTGCGACCTCGACGGGCGCATCCTCGCCACCGGCCGGCCCGACCGCTTCCCCGGCCTGCGCGGCCAGAGCGTGGCGCAGGAGCCCTGGTTCCGGCAGACCGCCGCGCTCGCCTCGGGCGACGAGTACAGCGCGGCTGATATCCGGGCTGAGAACCGCCTCGGCGGTGCGCAAGCGGCGACCTACTGCGCCAGCGTGCGCCGGGACGGCGAGGCCACGGGCCGGCCCCTCGGCGTGCTGGCGATCCATTTCGACTGGGAGCCGCAGGCGCGGGCGATCGTGCAGGGCGTGCGGGTCGCCCCCGAGGATCGTGCCCGCACGCGGGTGCTGCTCGTCGACGCCGCGCAGAGGGTTATCGCCGCGAGCGATGGGGTCGGCCTCCTCAAAAAGCGGCCGGAGTTCGACCTCAACGACCCCGTCAGCGGCGTCGTTCCGTCGAGGGACGGCAAGGGCCTCGTCGCCTATCACCGCACGCCCGGCTACGAGACCTACCGGGGCCTCGGCTGGTACGGGATGATCGTGCAGGGGGTAGGTCAGACCGGCACAGGATGAGCCGGCGCAGCAGCTCCAGGGCCGCCTGGTCAATCGCCCTTAGGGTCAGCGGGAAACATGGGGTCGGACAAAATCGCCTGGATCATCGCGCTCAACTGCATGTAGCTACATTGCGCCTGCGGTAACAGGTTGAGCCAGATAACATTCGGGACTATTTCCGATCTTGAACATTCCATTTATCCGAGGTTTCGAACTCGCTTTTGGCCCACTCACACAATATAAGATTAATCGTAAGTATTCATCCACTGCACAGGATGCGCATTCACAAGTTAGCGTTGCTGTTTTGAGGGCTCTCGCATGAAGAGTGATTTGGCGATCGTCTGCCTCAAACTTTCCGGCGTGTAGGGCTTTACGACGAGCGAAGCCCGCAGGAACGCGGCGTCGGACGAGACGGCGCTATCACCCGATGCAAGAACCACGCTGATGTCAGGCCAGCGCTCCCGCGCCGTTCTCGCCAGCTCCAGGCCGGAGATGCCGGGCAATCCAACGTCGGTCAGGAGGACATCCACTCTCTCAAGCTCCAGCAGCTTGAGAGCCTCTTCCCCGCTCCTCGCCTGTCGAACCTGACATCCTCCATCAGCCAGCATCTCCGCCGTGGTACTCCGGATGAGGTTGTCGTCCTCGACCAACAATACGGCTGCGCCCTTCAAGGCATTTTGGCTGGAAGGCTTTGTCACGACTGGAGGGGCAACTTGGCGCTGTGCCTGGTTGGCCAGCACGTGCCTAATCTTCCGCGCTAACGCCTCACGTGAGTAGGGCTTCGAGAGAAGTTCGACGCCAGGATCCAGCCGTCCGCCATGAACAATGGCGTTTCGGGTGTACCCAGAGGTGAAGAGCACCGCGACGTTGGGCAGCCGCTCTTTGGCTTTGCGCGCGAGTTCAGGGCTGCGCACGCAGCCCGGCATCATCACATCGGTAAAGATCAGATCGATGGGAAGGCCGCTCTCCACGATTGCTAACGCGCTCGCGGCATCCCGCGCCTTCAGCACGCGGTAGCCGAGTTCACCGAGCATCGAGACCGCGACCTCACGGACCTCGTCATCGTCTTCGACCACCAGCACGGTCTCGTCTCCACCGCGCACTTGGCCGTGAGGCACCACGACCAGAACGTCCTCGCTCTCCATCGCGCGCGGCAGGTAAAGCTTGACCGTCGTGCCCGAGCCCACCTCGCTGTAGATTTTGATATGCCCGCCGGACTGCTTCACCAGACCGTAGACCATAGCAAGGCCCAAGCCGGTGCCTTTGCCCTCAGGCTTTGTCGTAAAGAACGGCTCGAAGACCCGGTCCAGCGCGTCGCGTGGGATGCCCTCGCCCGTGTCGGTGACCGCGAGGAGTACGTACTGGCCAGCCGCGACGTCGTCGTGCGTCCGCGCGTACTCGTCATCCAGAGAAGCGTTGCCGACCTCAATGGTGAGGTGGCCGTGGCCATCCATCGCGTCACGCGCGTTGATCGCCAAGTTCAGGATGGCGTTCTCAATCTGGTCGGGATCGACGAGAGTGTTCCAAAGCCCACCCGCCACGACAGTCTCGATCTCGACCTCTTCGCCCAGCGTGCGGCGAAGCATGTCGTCCATACCTTGAACGAGCCTGCCGATGTTGATGACCTTGGGCTCCAAAGGCTGACGCCTGGCGAAGGCGAGGAGCTGCGAGGCGAGCTTCGCGCCGCGCGCGACCCCAGCCAGAGCACTTTGAACCCGCATCTCAGCGCGACGATTGCCGGCGATGTCCTTGCTCAGCAGCTGTAGATTGCCGCTAATCACCTGAAGCAGATTGTTGAAGTCGTGCGCAACCCCGCCTGTAAGCTGCCCGATGGCTTCGAGCTTTTGCGACCGCATTAAGGTCGCTTGCGCATCGCGGAGTGCTTCTTCGGCCTGGCGGCGCTCGGAGATGTCGCGTGTGACCTTCGCAAAGCCGATCAGCTGGCCCGCATCGTCCCGAATGGCGTCAATGACAACGTGCGCCCAGAAGGTCGTCCCATCCTTGCGGACTCGCAGCCCTTCGTGCTCCCAGCGCCCCTCGCGCGCGGCGGTCTCTAAGCCCGCTTTCGGAACGCCGATGTCGCGATCTGCCTGCGTATAGAAGTCAGAGAAGTGACGGCCGATGATCTCGTCCGGCGCATAGCCCTTGATCCGCTGGGCGCCCGCGTTCCAACTCGCGACTTCGCCGCGCGCGTTCAGCATGTAGATCGCGTAGTCGGTGACGCCTTGTACGAGCAGCCGGAACTGCTGTTCGCTCTCCCTCAGCTTGGCCTCGGCAGCCCTACGCTCGCTCAAGTCGCGGGTGATTTTCGCGAAGCCGACGAGGTCGCCGAGAGGTGAGCGGATTGGATCGATGATCACGTGGGCCCAGAACTGCGTGCCGTCCTTGCGCACGCGCCAGCCCTCGCGTTCGAAGCGCCCCGTCCGAGCAGCCTCCTCCAGGGCCCGCGCCGGCACTCCCTCTTCTCGCTCGGCGTCGGTGTAGAAGGTCGAGAAGTGATGGCCGATGATCTCGTCGGCCTCATAGCCCTTGAAGCGCTTGGCGCCCGGGTTCCAGCTGGTCACGTGACCGTCGCGATCCAGCATGTAGATCGCGTAGTCGGTGATCGCCTCAATGAGCAGCCTGTAGCGGCCATCAGTGCTGAGGGCCACGTCGGCACGATCCGGATTTGGCATTGAACTCCTGACACCGATCCCGGCTGCGGTCTTGGCGATGTCGGCTCAAATGGCCCACAACGCAAGCTCGATGTGAGGTGGGGCGTGCTGAGCACGCTTTAGCTGCGTGCTATAAGCATGGGCTAAACTTACTCGACGGAAATCACACTGCGAGCAAGCGGACACTCTGAGGTTCCGAGAAGGGTCGAAAGCTGCCTAAAACGACGCTCACAATCCGTTAGGGCATGCCCGTACGGACAGCCAGGGGCCCACGCATCCAGCACCAGCAATCATACCAATTGTTAGTAGGCAAAATGTTTGATCGCTTTATGATGGGCGCCCTATCCCAAGCTGCAAGCACCTACCATGCAACCCACCTCACGGTGCGAGCCCCTCCTGGTCAACACCGCAGGCCTTGACCAGCAGGGCTGCCTCATCCTCGTGAATGACCAGCTCTTCGCCGTCATCGTCCGGATCGAGCGCGATGAGCACCTTGACCCCGAGCTCTGGGAACGCTGGTTCCTTGAGGCCGGGTTCGGGCCCTGCCAGGCTCCCACCCTCAACTCAAGCTTCGCCTCGCCAGCTGAGGCACTGGATTGGGCGCGCGAGCAGGTCCAGCAGCGTGATCGGGACGGTCTGACCCTGAACTAAGATCTTTCTCAGGCAGGCAGTGCTGCGCGCGGGCGCATGGTGGGTGCTGCCACCCGCGATTTGCCTCCCCCGATCCGAACGTCAGCGTTCGCCGCGGTTGTCTTACTCCGCTGCCTTCTCACCGGTGGGCAGGTTGCGCAGGAGCGGCGTGATGCGGCGCAACTCCAGCCTGAGATCCTGGATCGGCTCCTCGCTGTCGCCCAGCGCACACACGATCTGCGCCCGCACCGATCCGATCCGCTCGCGCAAGCTCCGCCCCGTGTCCGTCAATCCCACCTGCAACTGGCGCTCGTTGCCCGGCACACGCACCCGGGTCAGGTAACCCGACGCCTCCAGCCGCTTCAGCAGGGGCGTCAGCGTGCCAGAGTCGAGCTCCAGCCGCGCTCCGATCTCCTTCACGCTCAGCCCGTCCCGCTCCCACAAAGTCAGCAGCACCAGGTACTGCGGATAGCTCAGGCCAAAGGGCTCCAGCAGCGGCTTGTAGGCGGCCGAGAAGGCGTGGGCGGCCGCGTAGACGGCGAAGCAGAGCTGGTGGTCGAGCCGGAGGGGATCGTCAGGGGCGCTCATAAGCAGGTTCACTGGGTTGAATTGATAATAGAAGAATATCTCTCTAGTTGCATAGCGCAATAACGGTTAGAGGGCAAGATAAAAGATTAGCCTTTCGTGCGCGGCTGCCGGGCAGGAAAGATCCTGCGCATGCCTATGCAGAATGGCCTAGGCCTTCGTGCTATCTTGAGAGCTAAGTGTTAGAATTCTAATAACTGGATCACTAACAAAAATGGCCTGGGGAGGCCAGCATGGTCCGCATCACTCGCACCGCTTCAGGTCCCAAGCACTGCACCATCCAACTGGGCCTGCTCGCGGCATTGGGGAGCCTGACCGCGCTCCTGGCCGGCCTCACTCTTGTACCGGAGCCAGCTAATTCCTCGCCGGCCGCTTCTCCTGTCGTGACCACGATCCAGGTGGCTCCCCAAACCCCTCCCAAGGTGACCAGCTCCAGTGAGACCCAACGCGCGGTGCGCGTCGTCTACCCCGGCCCGATCACCCGCTGAGCCGCCATGACCACCCTCGCCACCGCAGCCTTTGCTTCAATGCCGGCTACCTCGCACGGGCCGCAGTGGCTGCGCGCCAGCCTCGGCTTTGCTGGTTCGACAGCCCTGCTGATCCTCGGCATGCTCACGCTCGGCCATCTCGCCGCCTGAGCCCTCCCGCCTCATTTCCGAGGGCTGTCGCGACGCGGGCAGACCTTTGCCGCTCCCCACGCGTCGTTGGGCTGGCACCATGCTGAGATTTGTCTACACGCTGCGTCTGTTCGCGCTCCTGGTGCTCGCGGGTGGCGCGGGTCTGGTTGCCGTGACCCTCAGCCGGCTGGAGCTGGGCGAGGCTTACGCGACATCACCGGCGCTGCCTGCTCTGCAGCCCGCCCGCTCTGCCCCTCAGGCTCTTGCGAGCGCACAAGCTGCGCCGAGCACCACCACGCCCTCTGCTCCTGCCGAGATGCAGGCCCTCGCCGGCGGGCTGCGCGCCACGGCGAGCCGCTCCGCCCAGGCACCGAGCGCGCCGGCGGCTCTGACCGTCGCCGCACTCTCTGCTCCAGCGAGTTCACCTGCTGGCGGGAGCCGGCCCGGCGATCCGGTCAGAACAGCGGTCTTGGCCTCGGCCGAGCCGCGGGTGAGCACGAGCAGTGGTGTGGACCTGAACACGGCTTCTCTCGCGGAACTGAACGGGCTGCGCGGTGGTGGTGCGATCGGGCGGGCGATCGTCCGCGGCCGGCCTTACCAATCCGCCGAGGAACTCCTGAGCCGTCGTGTGCTCAGCCGTGCTCGTTTCGAGCGGATCAGGGATCAGGTGCGCGTGCGCTCCTGAGTGTTCCGTGATCCCTCAATCCTGCTCTGGGCATGCTGAGCGCAGCCTCGGCAGCATGCCGGCAGAGCTTCGTGCCTGCATCCCCCAGACCGACTTGGACAACCTGCAGGCAGGTCGATCGCCTCCCCTGCTGCAGGACGCGATCAGCCTCCGGCGCGTGCTGGACGAGCTACGAGCCCAGCACTCGCTCGATGCCGCCACCCTTGCCCGCATCATCACACAGATCTTTATTGTTGATCTTGACCTCCTCGCCGAGGAGCTGAGAGCGATCGAGCACGAAGACCAGCGCGCCCCCAGAGCAAGCGCGATCTCTGCCGCCGGTAATTAGCCTCATTTTCGCCAGTCACATTGTGGCCGTACTTGCAGGTAGATTGCGCATCACGAAAAACAACAACGGGAATTCGTAATGCACTCAAAGGCTCTGCTGGCCGCTTGCGCCCTCATGACTGTTTTCGTGACCTCCGGGGCTGAGGCCAAGAGCACCCACCGCCCGCAGGCCGGAGTGGCCTCCTGGTACGGGCCTGGCTTCCATGGCCGGAAGACCGCCAACGGCGAGCGCTTCAACACGCATGCGCTGACCGCCGCTCACCGCAGCCTGCCGTTCGGCACTCAGGTGCGGGTGACCAACAGCACCAACGGCCGCTCCGTCGTCGTGCGCATCAACGACCGCGGACCTTATGTGGGCGGCCGGGTCATCGACCTGTCCAACGCCGCAGCTCGCGCGATCGGCGTGTCCGGGCTGTCCAAGGTGAGCCTCGCGCGTCTGTAACGCGACAGAGCCGGCATGAGCAGCGCTATTCAGCTGCACAACAACTGCTTGGGCTGTAACCTCGCGAGAGGCGGCCCGAAGGCTGCAGCTAAGACTTCGACGGAGTGTTTACCTCAGGCTGGCCTGGCGAGTACACGACACGAACCGGAGAGGCGCTCGCCTGAGCACCGGAGTTCGTGGGAACCGGATGCGACCTGAGCTTTGCCAGGTACTTGCGCGCCTCCTCAGCGGGCATAGCCCCGACAGGCCGCACCATCGCGGCTAGAAGCTGACGCGTCCTGCGGTCGAGCGCCGACGAGCGGCTCGCGTCCTCGAACTCGCCCGCGCGATGCTGCTCTCCTGTCTTGCCGGTGAACACCTTGGGTCCATCCGCCATGATGACGATGTCGCCCTTGCGCAGGGTCGCATCGTGCAGCAAGGCTGAGCCAGGATCTCCAGCCTTGGCCAGCATCACAGCCTTGCTGTCAGCCACCTTCGGCTTCTCTGCAACCGTAGCCCTGACCTTCCCGGGTTTGGGAAGAGCGACGTACCGGATCTTCGGTCTCACCCGCGCAGCTTTCTCCGGCACCTCGCGTGAGAGGTGGTGACGTCCGAACTGCCGCCACGCCCGGCGGGGAGCGTACCCGTACCCGGCTCTCGGGGTCGGGTCCTGCACGGCAGGAGGGGGAGAGGGCTGCGGGGCCGGTGATGAGGGCGCTGAAAACAGCTGCTGGAAGAAGCCGCCCAGAGCATTATCCTCATTGGCGTGCGACGGGCCGAAGGTGCCGAGAAGCAGGCCGCCGGAGGTGAGGACGAGCAGGAGGTGATGAGCGGGACGGATCTGGACCAGCTGCAATGGCACCTCCACTCAGCCCTACGCTGGGGTGGGCTGTTCGGCGATTAACCTGCAGCTCTTGATACGGTTCCGCAGTATCTGGACTGGCTTTCGGCCCAGCTTGTTTATTACAACTACAGAAGCTGGCCGGCTCAACTTTGAAGCGATCTTACGCCCACTCGGCTGGGAAACCTCGCCCAGGACCTCGCGCAGGAACGCCAGAGCCTCTGGATCAGCGTCGAGCGCCTCGGCCGTGAACACGGGCATAGGTCCCTCCCGGCTCTGCGCCGTTACAGCTGGGAGCTCAGTCGCACTCTTGCGAGCGGCGGGTTTCCGTCTTGCCGGAGCGGCTGACCACCTTCTCCTCGACGTAGTAGCAGTTGTCAGCCAGGGCGGCGGTCCTGACCTTCCCGTTCTTCAGGTCGACGGCGCTGCGCTGGGTCTGAGCGGGAGCTTGTTGTGTGCTGGCCCGGACCTGGAGGCTTGCATAGCCGAGGAGGCTCATGCTGAGGGCGGTGACGGCCAGGGCACGAAGAGCGGCGGGACGAGTGAGGAGCATGGGCGGGGATCTCGGAGAGGGAAGGCTGAGCAGCGCCCGCCGTGCGTGCATCATCGTTAGATGACAAACTGTTAGAGGTCAAGATGAGTGTTTGGATCTAAGCCGTCGGGCCTAACCATCGGCCGCTGACTGTCTGCCTTTGCCCGCAAGGGTATACCACAGCGGATACCACCGCTGTCGGCCGGGAAACCGTTCGCTGGGGTCGCATTTACCCAATGGACAGTCGAGCATGCGGACATGAGCCCAACGGACGATACAGTGCAACTGCTCCGCCGTGCGCGGTAAGCCGGTTCGCTTCGGGCATGCTGAGTGGGTGCGCCCTTAGCGGACGGTCCGACAGCGGCGTCCAACCCCTAGCGATCTTCCGCTGCTCAGGGCTGCCTGTAAGAAAAACGACGGTTTTTCAGCCACTTAAACCTGTAAGGTTCGTGTGTCTGGAAATCAAATGGCGCTCCTGCACTGCCGGCACGCATCGTTTGAACCAGCGTTGCAATAAGGCGGCCCGCACGGCGGGCCACAACAAGCACGGTGCGAGGGGCAACTCCCGACCCCTTAGCGACGCTTTAGCGGGAACACCCCATTGCAGAGACCGGTTGGTCAGACAGCCCCCTCCCGAGGCCTGTCCCGATGCCGAGGCAAGACCAGCGGAAAAGCCCCCCTGCAAGAACGACTTATCCGCCTCCTCAACCTGAAGGACTGGCTCCAGCCCTCATTCGCAATATCCAAACCCTGCAAGAGCGCAGGAGTGCGGCCGAGCGAAACGCCTCCACGCAGGAACGGGTGGCCGAGGCGATCACGTGGTTCACAGGCAGCATGGCATTCGTCTACCTGCATGTCGTGCTCTTCGGTTTTTGGACGCTCGTAAATTCGGGGCTGGTGCCAATCCTGCCGAAATGGGACGAGTCCTTCGTGATCTTGGGCACTTCGGCGTCGGTTGAGGCGATTTTCCTTTCAACCTTCGTGCTGATCAGCCAGAACCGTATGGCCGCGGCGGCTGACAAGCGAGCGGACCTCGATCTTCACATCAGCCTGTTGGCTGAGCACGAGGTGACGAAGCTCGTCGCGATGGTGTCAGCCATCACAGAGCGGCTTGGCATCGAAACAGAGGCCGATACTGAAGTTGATGAGCTCAGACAAGATGTTGCTCCTGATGCCGTACTTGACGAGATTGAGCGCATCGATAAATCGTGATAGTTCAATGTGCAACTGTGATTATAATTTTATATATTAAAATGATTTGCGTCGATATGTTTCGGATCTTTCCCCCTCAGACTGCCTCGATGCATAGATTGGCTCGTCATGCTTGTTAGTTAGTGCTGCTAAAATAATTATCAGCGATTGCTTAATTCCGCTGTTGAGCTTTGTTCTAGCTCCGGTGTAGCAGAGGGGAGCCGTGTTTACGACGTTGCGCAGCCTGAAGTGCCGCAATGCTCCATTTGCCGACATCCTGTCGGTCGACAGACACGAACTCATGCGGTTGGGCTGCTTTCCCCCGCGCGGCGCCGCAGTCCCGCTTGAGGTCTTCGCATTCTGGGATGAGACATTGCCCGCGGGTCGTCGCGAAGAGGCGACCGACGGGCTGGGAATTGATCCGAACGCCGCCTGACCGATGGTGCCGGGCCGCGACCCCGTGCCCGTCCGCCATCCAAATCGAGAGCGATGCCGGTCTCTACCCACCCCGCATCGTCTCCGTACCTCCGCGGCGAAAAAGGCGGACGAGGGGGCTCATCGTTGAATGGGAAGCCTGAAAGCCGACGTTTGCGGCACGCATCCCCCAACTCCGAGACCGCCGGAGGTCGTTTTGCGTCAGGGACATGGCTGAGCGAATGAGCTTTGTGTAAGAGGCATGAAAAAATGCTCAAGCGTACGCGGGGAGGGTAATTTAGGTTCTAGACCGAGTGCCGAAGGGCACCTTAGGGCGGTGATGCAGAAGTCGACGTATGGGCGCAGGATTGAGGCGCACTGGGCCGGGAGCGCTTCCCTCGCAAAACTCTCCAACCATTCGACCGGATACCCTGTTACAGCTGCGCGGATCGTAGGCGCGGCGAATTTCGGCTACGTGGAAACCGTCCCTCCTGAGGATGCATTCGCTGTTTCTCTAGAACTCCTCGACTTCGAGAGAGGCGAGATCTGGCTGGATGGAAAAAATACGCCTCAGAAGTCCTTGAGGCGCGGAAATACGGTATTGTACGATCTTAGACATAGAATAGATGCTAATCTTATAGATCAATTCGATTTCGTGCAATTTCATATTCCAAGGATGCACCTTGTCAGCATGGCAAGTGAGCATGGTTTATCGGGCAACGGGGAACTCGAGATAATTAACGGACAAGGATTTTCGGACGCCGTGGTAAAGAGCCTGGGCGAACTTTTGGCGCCTGCCTTTGAGCGACCCGGCGAAGCTAACCAACTCTTCGTAGATCATTGCATACTAGCTATCTGTGCCCATTTACTAGACAAATTTGGTAACATCTCGTTGGTGCCTGCCGGCAATGCCGGACTTCCTAAATATAAACTTAGAATTGCCAAGGAGATGATAGATGCAAATCTAGGAGGAAATATAAATATTTCGCAAATTGCGAGAGCAGTCGATCTCTCGCCGAGCTATTTTGCGAAGCAATTTCGTGCTTCGACTGGTCTATCGCCTCATAAGTGGCTGCTTCGTAGGCGTGTTGATCACGCGAAATCGCTCATGTCCTCGTCCTCCGATCCCCTCGGGGCGATCGCATTGGCTTGCGGTTTTGCCGACCAGAGCCACCTGACCAGGGTATTCAAGGGTCTAGTGGGAACAACTCCGGGTGACTGGCGCAGGTCGAGGTGGTGACCACTCTCCCAAGGCCAAGCACGTCTTGAACTTCGTGCCTCCCGTGTGTCGTCCTAGCTTTTTGCTGTCAAGCGAGCTGACCGCGGCTCACAATCCCGGACTCTAAGCTCGCAGGAAACCGGAGGCGCGGTAGCTCTCAATCAGGCTGTCGAACTGCGAGACGTCCGTCCGTGCACGACCGGGACCGGCCATAGCGGTCCGTCTTCTCGGTGGTGTGCTCTCCACCCCGAGCGATCTTCCGCTGCTCGGGCCCTCATGTAATAAAAACGACGGTAAACCTCACACCGCGGCAGTCGGCTTCTGCTAAAGCGCTTGACGCGTGAGCCCGGCAGCGAGGTGAGCGTCAGGAAACTGTGTGAGGAAATTAAATGACCGGAAAACCCTCGCGACCGGGCATTCCCGGCATCGGCCTGGAGGGGCCGCTTAGGGTCAGGAGTTCGTATCCGCTCGTTCGGTGGGGTTCTGAAAGTGCCAGTCCTGCCGCAGGCGCGCCGTGACGGCAGCTCTGGACGAGCCGGATCGGTGCGGCCGACGTCGTATCCCGGCATCCCGCCGACTCCGCCATTGCTGACCGGTCGCACAGCGCTCTAGGATTACAAAAAGCCTCCGGCCCTTCAACCGGCCGGCCCCGGGAGGACGATCGTCATGACTGGAGCCCTGCGGCTCAAGCTCTCGCTCCTGCGGGGCGAGACGGCCTGCCCTTTGGATCTCGCCGATTTCGGTCGGCTGGCTGCGATCGACTTGCGCACTCAAACAAAATCGGTGCGCTCCGATCGCCTCGCGGTGGCGATGCTGGATTTGATCGCGTCCGGACGTCTGCCGCCCGGCGCCCGCCTGCCCCCGGAGCGGCGCATCGCCGAGGCGGCGTCGGCGAGCCGGGTCTGCGTCCGCAGCGCCCTCGACCGCCTCAAGCTCGACGGCTACATCGAGGCCGTCCAGGGATCGGGCACCCGGGTCGTCGCGATCGAACGGGGCGGGCAGCTGATCGAGCTCCTTCGGGCCAACCAGGAGAACCTCGAGGATCTCCAGGATTTCGTGGTGTTCCTCGACCGGTGCGTCGTCGAGCAGCTCCTGCGCGACGCCTCCGGCGCGACGCTCGTCCGCGCCGCCGACCGCGTCGCGGCACTGCCTCCGTACTGGGACATCCACGCGCTGGCGGAGGACGAGGTCGGCTGGCGCCTCGCGCTCGCCGACGCCTCGCTCAGTCCGATCTACGCGATGATCGTCCGCCAGCTCGCGCGCGGGATCCGCAGCCTGTTCGGCAGCCTGCTCAGGGCTGCAGCCGCGACGGATCGGACCGCTCAGGCGGACCAGCTCGCCCTCAGCCGCCGCACCCTCGCGGATGCGATCGGACGGCGCGACAGGACGGCGGCTCTATCCGCTCTCGCGAGCCGTACCGCCGCCTTTCGCGAACTCGACCGGTCCGGGATGGAAGCCGGTGAGCGCAACCCGCGGAACGAGCCGGCGCTGCAGGACGACCTGATCCTGCGCGACCTGGCGGTGGCGAGCCCCGAGCAGCTCAAGGACCGGTTGACCCGCGAGATCGCCGGCATGATCGCGACCGGGCACGCGCGGGACGGCGCCCGCCTTCTCAGCGAGCGGCGGCTCGCCCTGGTGTTCGGCGTGAGCCGGGCCTCGGTGCGCGAGGCCCTTGCCGCGCTCAAGGCAGACGGGACGGTGGTCGCCGACGAGCGCAGCGGCACCCGCTCGGTCGATGCCCCGGTCGCGCTGACCTCGCTCGCCGCGGCCGACCTGTCGCACCTGCAGACGATGTCGCGCCTGCGCGGCTACCTCGAGGTCTGGGCGGCGAGCCGCGCTGCGGAGCGCGGCAGCGAGCGCGACTTCACCGACCTGCGCCGCATCCTCGCCGAGATGGGCCGCTCGCATCTCAGCCCGCGCCGCCGAATCGACCTCGACCTGCGCTTGCACCTCACCATCGCGCGGGCAGCCGGCAGCGCGGTGCATCTCTACATCACCGAGGTGCTGCGCGACCTGATGACGGCCTATTTCGACTACTCGCTCACCGCCCCGGCAATCGGCGGGGGGCGCGACGCCATGCTGCTCACCCACCACACTCAGATCGTCGCGGCGATCCTCGCCCGCGATCCCGTCGGCGCTGGACGCGCGATGGCGGAGCATTGCGGCGCCTTCAGCGACCGCTACGCCCTGCTGACGGCGGAGGGCGAGATGCTGCCCTGCGGCCTCGAGGCGGACCTTGCGGCCGGGAACCTTGCGCCCAGGATCCCGGCCGTGGGTTGAGAGAGGAGGTCGGCGGCCCGCGTGGCGGGCCGCCGCTAGAGCCCTTCACGATCGCGCTGTCATCGCGAAGCTCTCTAGAGTTATGATTTTGCTGCATTTTCTTCGACGATCCGGTATCCACTTCGTCGGAAAATGCTCCAGAGCCTCAGCGACCGGTGAAGTCCGGCTTGCGGCGGGCCCGGAAGGCGTTGACGGCCTCCTGGTGATCCTCGGTCCGGTTCGATAAGGCCTCGTAGGCGACGCTCGCGTCCATGACGCCGTGGACGATGCGCTTCAGCTCGATGTTGGTCACGGTCTTGCTCCAGCGGATCGCCTTGGTGGCGCCGCTGAGCAGCTTGCCCGTGAAGGCCGCCACCGCCCCGTCGAGCTCGTCCGGCGGGAAGGCGTGGTTGATGAGGCCGATCTCCGCCGCCTTGCGGGCGGGCAGCAATTCGCCCGTCATCAGGTACTCCTTGGCCCGGGCATAGCCGATGAGCTGCGGCCAGATCGCCGGGCCGCCGTCGCCCGCGACGAAGCCGATCGACACGTGGGGATCGCCGATCTTGGCGGTGTCGGCGGCGAAGATCACGTCGCAGAACAGGGCGAGCGTCGCGCCGAGGCCCGTGGCGTGGCCGTTCACCCGCGCGACCAGTGGCTTCTCGAGGTCGAGCATCGAGAAGACGATGCGCTTGGCCTCGCGCGCCGTCTGCTCGAAGGATTCGGGGCGGTCGATCGCAGTCTGCATCCACGGGATGTCGCCGCCGGCCGAGAAGGCGCGGCCCGCCCCCGTGAGCACGATCACGTCGCTGCCCGGATCGACGGCGACGTCGTAGAACACGTGGGCGAGCTCTTCGTGCAGGAGCGCGTCGGCGGCGTTCAGCGCCTCCGGGCGATTCATCGTGATGGTGAGGAGCCGCCCCTCACGCGTAATCGTCAGCGTCTCGTAACGCTCCTCAAGCGGCACTTGCCTCATCGTCTGGTCTCCCCTCCGGCGACAGGGTGGCTGTCGCGAGCTCGCGGATCTGCGCCTCCGTGCCGCCGTGGAGCCCGGCCGCGACCTGGAGGCGCTTGTAGACGTGACCGACCCGGTATTCCTCGGTCATGGCGATGCCGCCGCTGGCCTGGATCAGGCGCGAGGCCGCGGCCAGCCCCTCCCGGCCGAGGGTCACCTTGGCGGTCCGAGCCGCCCGGCGGCGTTCCGCCGGCTCGCCGTCGAGGGCGGCCGCCGTCCAGAGGAGGAGCGAGCGCAGGGTCTCGAGGTCGCAGAACGCGTCCGCCATCAGGTGCTGGACGGCCTGGAACGAGCCGAGCGTCTGGCCGAATTGCCGCCGCTGGTTGAGGTAGCCGACCGTGAGGTCGAGCCCGGCGGCGAGCGCCCCGTAGGAATCCGCCACCAGGGCGGCCACGGCACAGTCCCGGATCTCGGCCATCCGGGCGACGGCCTCGTGACCGGTGGCGAGCACGGCCTCAGCCGGGAGCGCGAGCCCGTCGAAGGTCAGGACCGCGCCCGTGCGCCCGTCGATCAGGCGCCGCATCTCAACCACCGCGGGATGGGCCTCGACGCAGAGTAGCATCGCGCCGTTCGGCGAGTGCCCGCCGGCCTCGACGAGCCAGTGGGTGGCGCGGCCGGCATCGAGCGCGAGGGCGCTCCGCCCGTCGAGTCGCAGGCCCGAACCGGTGCGGGTGGCGCCGATCCCGGTTCCCGGATTCTCCGGGACGAGGGCGAAGCGCACCGTGCCGGCGGCGAGGCCCGGGGCGAGCGACGCCAGCGCCCCGCCCACGTCGCGCATCAGGCGGGGCGCCACCAGCACGTCCGCGGCGAGCGAGCGCCGCAGCAGCACCCGCCCGGCCTCCTCGATGATCGCCAGGGCCTGCAGCGCGTCCGCCCCGGCGCCGCCGAGCGCCTCCGGCAGGCCCAGCCCGAACCAGCCGAGCTGCGCCATCTCGCGCCTCGCCGCGTCCTGCGCCGCCTCGTCGGGCGGGCACGGCGTCCAGGGGCAGGTCTCTTCCAGGAACCGTCGGGCGCCCTCGCGCAGCAGGCGGTCGTCGTCGCGTTGGTCGGGGGATCGCCGCATGGCAGCCTCAGCGCAGGCCCAGGGTGGAGCGGGCGATGATCGTCTTCTGGATCTCGTTCGCGCCCGCGTAGATGGTCACGACCCGCCGGAAGAGGTGCCGCTCGGTCCAGCCGGCGACCTCCTCATCGCGAGCCGCCTCCGGCAGCTCCAGCGCGTCCTCGCCAATCACCTCCATCGCCAGCTCGCTGATCGCCTGCTGCAGCCGCGAGCCGATCACCTTGACGATCGACGCCTCAGGGCCGGGCTCGCGGCCCTCGGTCTGATCGACGAGGACGCGCAGCACCGTCGCCTCGAGGCCGGACAAGCTCGCCTCCAGCACCGCGAACCGGCGCCGGAAGGCGGGGTCGTCGAGGACCGGCGACCCTCCGGCGCGCGGCGCCGCGGCAAAGGCCTTCAGGCGCTCGAACTCGCGGCGGGAGCGGTGGACCTGGGCGTTGTTGGTGCGCTCGTGGTTGAGCAGGAACTTGGCGTAGCCCCAGCCCTGGTCGACTTCGCCGATCAGGGCGTCGTCGCCGACCAGGACGTCGTCGAGGAACACCGTGTTCACGCTGTGCCCGCCGTCGATCGTGATCACCGGGGTGAGCACAACCCCGGGCGCCCGCATGTCGACGATGAACAGCGACAGACCGGCCTGGGGCTTCACCTCCCGGTTGGTGCGGGCAAGGCAGATCATCAGGTCGGCGAAGTGCCCTTCCGTGGTCCAGGCCTTCTGGCCGTTGAGGACCCAGCCGCCCTCGACCCGTCGCGCCGTGGTGCGGACCGAGGCGAGGTCGGAGCCGGCTTCGGGCTCCGAGTAGCCCTGGCACCAGAATTCTTCTCCTGAGCGGATCGGCGGCAGGTAGCGCGCCTTCTGTGCGTGCGACCCGAAGGCGTGGAGCGTCGGGCCGACGAGATAGATGCCGAACACGCTGAGCGGCGGCGCGTCGGCGGCGGCGCATTCGGCCTCGAAGATGAAGCGCTGGATCGGCGTCCAGCCCGGCCCGCCGGCCTCCTCGGGCCAGTGATGCGCCGCCCAGCCGTTTGCGTCGAGGAGCGCGTTCCAGCGCGCCATGTCCTCGCGCGACAGGTGGATGCCGGCCCGGGTCTTCCGGGCGAGGTCCGCCGGCAGCATCGCGCGGATCGCCGACCGGATCTCCGCCCGGAACGCACGCTCGTCATCCGTGAAGAAGGCGTCCACCCGTCGCTCCCCGATCTGTTGCCCGCACGTTCGTCCGCTCAAGCCCGCGTCGGCAAGGCGGCGGCTGGCCCTGCCTCAAGACCAATCGCCGGCCCCGTCACTCGGGCCGGCCCCCGAATCGTCCGAGGGCGGTGCGCTCCGCCTCCGTTAGCGGGCGGGCGCGGCGAGTGCGGCCGTCCATGACGACCGTGACCGAATGCGCGCTTGCCGCGCAGGAATCCCCAACGAACAGCCCCTGCCCCATGACGATCGACCGCGCCCCGAGCCGCAGCACGGCGGTCCCGATCTCGGGCGCGTCGCCGAAGTTGATCTCCCGGGAGAAATCCACCGTGAGCGAGGCGAGCGCCGGCAGGTCGTCGGGCGGCAGGAGCGGCCGCAGCACCTCGCGCAGCAGGGCGTAGCGCCCGTCGTCGAGCCAGGCGGCGAAGACGCTGTTGGTGACGTGGCCGTGCGGATCGAGGTCCGAGTGGCGCACGACCGCCGGGCGCCAATGCGGGAAGAGCGCGCGGCAGGCGAGCCGCGGCTCCTCGGCGAGGGTGCGCTTCGTCACGGCAGAAGCACGGTGGCGCCGGTGGTCTCGCCGGCCTCGAGCCGGCGGTGGACCTCCCCGGCTTCGCGCAACGGCGCGCGGAGGCCGATCTCCGGCCGCAAGGCCCCCTGCCCCACCATCGCGAACATCGTGTCGGCGGCGCCCTGCAGGTCCGGCAGCGTGCGCAGATGCGCGAAGACGCCCGGCACGCTCACGCTGAGCGAGCGCTGCGGCCCGAGCCGCGCGAGGTCGATCGCGGCCAGCGCCTCGCCGGCTTGTCCTAGATTGATCGCGGTCCCGAAGGGCTTGAGGCAGTCGAGGGAGCGTTCGAGCACCCGGCCGCCGATGCCCTCGCAGACGACGTCGACGCCCTCGCCCCCGGTCAGGCGCATCGTCTCGGCGACGAAGTCCTGGTGGCGGTAGAGGATGGTCGCCTCGCAGCCGGCGGCGCGGGCGACCCCGGCCTTCGCCTCCGATCCGACCATGCCGATGACCCGCGCGCCCGCGGCCCGGGCCCATTGCGTCAGCAGCACGCCGAGCCCGCCGGCCGCCGCGTGGACCAGCACGACGTCGCCGGGTCGCAGCGGCCGCACCCGGGTGAACAGCATGTGGGCCGTCATGCCCTTCAGCATCAGGGCGGCGGCGACGTCGTCCGGCACGGCATCCGGCAGCCGCACCAAGCGCGCGGCCTCGATCAGCCGGGCGCTGGCGTAGCTCCCGACCGGCGGGCCGGCATAGCCGACCCGCTCGCCCGGCCGGAGGGACACCCCCGCCCCGGCCGCCGCGACGGTCCCGACCGCCTCGACGCCGACCGCGCCCGGCAGGGCCGGGATCGGAAAGGTCCCGCGGCGGTGATAGACGTCGATGAAGTTCACCCCGATGGCGGTCTGGCGCAGCAGCACCTGCCCGGGCCCGGGCGGCGACAGCTCGACCTCGGCCAGGGCGAACCGCTCGGGCCCGCCATAGGCATCGATCCGCATCTCGATCGCCAGCACCGCTCCGCCTCCATTCCGTGACGTCTGCGTACCTGCAGCCTCGAAGCCCTGAGCCGCAATTCGCTCATTGGTCCGCCGACGAGACCAACCCGGGCTTTGACGGGCCGCGTCCGCCGCGGGCGAGATGGCGCCGTCCCGACCCGCAAGCCTGGCAGCGCCCTCATGGAAGATCCCGCCGAGATCCTCGCCCTCACGGTGCCGCAACTCCTGCGGCGGCGGGCCCGGGAGGCGCGCCCCGGGATCGCGCTCTCGGCGCGCTCGATCGGCGGCTGGCGCGACCGGCTCACCTACGGCCAGCTCGTGCAGCGGATGGACGCGGTGGCGGCGGGTTTCCACGCCCTCGGCCTGCGGGCCGGCGACCGGATCGGCGTGCTGCTCGGCAACGAGGCGGGGCGGGAATGCCTGCTCACCGCGCTGGGCGCCCTGCGGATCGGCGCGGCGGTGGTGCCGTTCAACACCCGCGCCTCCGACGAGGAGCTCGAGCACGCCCTTACCCTCGCCGAGCCGGCGGCGATCGTCTGTACGCAGGCCGTGGCCTCGCGGCTCGCGCGCCTCTGTCCCGGGGCGCGCCTCCTCGCGATCGACGGGGCCGAGGGAGGCACGGAAGCCTGGCCCGAACCGCTCGCCGTCGAGCACGCGCCCGCGCCGGAGGAGGCGCCCGATCCCGACCGCCTCGGCTGCCTCCTGTTCACCTCGGGCACGACCGCCCGGTCGAAGGCGGTGATGCACAGCCACGCGACGATGCTCGGCGCCGGGCTCGCCTGCGGGGCGGCCCTGGGCCTGCGAGCGAGCGACCTCTACCAGGGCGGCTGGCCGTTCTTCACCAGTTCGCCGCTCAACCTCGGCGCGATGTCGTGCTGGATCGCCGGCGCCGGCCTGGTGCTGGAGGAGCCCCTCGACAATCGCGGCCGCCTCCGGCTGATCGCTTCGGAACGCACGACCTACTACCACGGCGTGCCCTCGGTGGTGCACTTCCTGATGGAGGAATTCGCCCGCGCCCCGAGCGACGTCTCGAGCCTGCGGCGGATCGGCTATGGCGGGTCGGCGATGCCGCCTGAGGTGATCCGCCGGCTCGCCGCGCAATGGCCGCATGTCGAGCAGGTGCAGATCTACGGCATGACCGAGAGCGGTCCCGCCGGCACCCGGCTCGAACCGGCGATGATGGAGGCGAAGCTCGGCTCGATCGGCAGCGCCATGCCGCATTGCACGATAGACGTCGTCGACGAGGCGGGACGATCTCTCGGCCCCGGCGAGACCGGGGAGATCCTGATTCGGGGGCCCGGGGTCGCGAAGGGATACTTTCGCAATCCCGAGGCCACCGCCGAGGCCTTCGTGCTCGGGGGCATCCGCACCGGCGATGTCGGGCATCTCGATCCGGACGGCTTTTTGTACTTCACCGACCGGCGCAAGGACGTGATCAACCGCGGCGGGCTGAAGGTCGCCTCGGTGGCGGTCGAGGAGGTGCTCTACCGCCATCCCGGCGTGCGCGAGGCCGCGGTGATCGCCGTGCCCCACCCGGCGCTCGGCGAGGACGTCGCGGCCTGCGTGGTGCCGCGCGAGCCGGGCGGACTCGACACCGATGCCCTTGCGGCGTTCTGCGCCGCACACCTCGCCGACTACGCCCGTCCGCGCCGCTGGCTCGTCCTCGATGAATTGCCGAAGAACCCGATGGGCAAGGTGCTGAAGACGGCGTTGCGGGCGCGTTTCGCCGGGGCCGCCGGAGCGTGAAGCAGCCCTGGGATCCACACCGCTGTCCGGAGAAAGGCGCGGGACTTCTCCTCTCCCCGCCCGCGCAGGGCTGTCCGGGGAACAGGAGGGGCTCGGATTTCTCTCTCCCCCCTCTGCGGGGGAGGGTGCCCGGCAGAGCCGGGCGGGAGAGGGGCAGCGCGACGCTGTTCCAGGTGGCGCACTTCATGAAGTGCGCGACTTCTCCGGAAGCGGAGTCCCCTCTCCCGCCCCACTTCGTGGGGCACCCTCCCCCGCAGAGGGGGGAGGGAAACCCGCGCCACTCATTTCCCCGGACAGCCCTGCCGCCCGCGGGGAGAGGAGAAAGCTCGCGCCACTTCCTGTCCCCTAACAGCCCCCAGGATCCACGCCCGCTCGCACAGGTGGTCTTTCCACCAGCCCAGAACGTGGCTTGCGGAGCACCCGCCCCGTCTTCGAAGCTACTCCCAAGAGGACATCGATCCCACGAGGACGCGAGAAGCGGCCCGGACAGAACTGGAGGAAACGCCCGATGACGACCTCGTTCTCGCGACGCGTGGCCCTGCGCGGGGCGCTCGCGCTCTCCGCCGCGGCCTTCGCCACCACCGCCCAAGTTCAAGCCCAATCCCAGACCGAGATCTCGGTCGGCTGGGTCCTGCCGCTGAGCGGCGGCTCGGCGGCGATCGGCCAACAGGCCCGGACCGGCGTGCAGATCGCCGTCGACCAGATCAACGCCGCCGGCGGCATCAAGGCGCTCAACGGCGCCAAGCTCAAGCTCGTCTTCGCGGATTCGCAGTCGAAGCCCGATATCGGCGTCTCCGAGACCGAGCGCCTGATCCAGCGCGAGAACGTCGCGGTGATGAGCGGCGCCTTCAACAGCGCCGTGACCTTCCCGGCGACCGAGGTGGCCGAGCGCTACAAGACGCCCTGGATCGTGATGGGGGCGGTGAAGGACGAGATCACCGAGCGCAACTTCAAGTACGTGTTCCGCATCAACAACAAGGCGACCTACGACGCGCGCGAGCAGCTCGACGCCATCGATCTCCTGAAGAAGGAGACCGGCCAGGGGCCCAAGACCCTGGCGATGTTCTACGAGGGATCGGATTGGGGCCGCTCGCACGCCGCCAACGTGCGCAAGCTCGCCAAGGAGCGCGGCTACACCCTCGTCCTCGACGAGGCGGCACCGCCCAACCAGGTCGACTTCTCGGCCCAGCTCCTCAAGATCCGCGCCGCCAAGCCCGACGCGCTGATCGCCGCCTTCTACACCCCCGACCACCTGCTGCTGTCGCGCCAGATGCTCGAGCAGCAGCTCAACCTGCCCTACGGCGTGCACTCGGTCGGCGGCGGCACCGAGGATCCCTCGTTCTACAAGGCGATCTCGCCCAAGGCCGTCGCCTACTACTTCGTGCAGGAGGACCGCCAGGTCGACGCCCTCCAGGGCGAGCGCCTGCCCGAGTTCGCCGACGTCGAGGCGAAGTTCAAGGCCCAGCTCGGCTACGACATGAGCGCCTACGGGGCGCAGGGCTTCGCCGTCATGTACGTGATCAAGGACGCCCTGGAGCGGGCGCGCAGCGCCGAAAGACAGGTCCTGCGGGACGCGGTGGCGGCGACCGACATCACCGCGGGCCCGGCCCTCTATGCCGGCTATCAGCGCATCAAGTTCGACGAGCAGGGCCAGAACACCTTCGCGCACGGAGCGATCTCGCAGAACCTGAACGGCCAGCGCCGCACGGTGTGGCCGGCTGAGAGCCGCTCGCCCGACACCAAGCCCGCCTGGCCGGTGCCCGCCTTCGGCGCCCGCTCCTGACGCTGAGGCGGGATTTTCGACCCCGCCATCCCGGTCATCCGGTCGTCCCGGACGGCGGCGCGCCCCGCGTCGCCGGTACCCGCAGGCACGGCCCAACGGACATCCGATGGACCCGCTGATCCTCTCCTTCGCGCTCGTCAACGGCCTCCTCATCGGCGGCATCTACGGCGGCGTCGCGCTCGGCCTCAGCCTGATCTTCGGGGTGATGCGCGTCGTCAACTTCGCCCACGGCTCGCTGCTGATGCTGGCGCTCTACGCGGCGTTCTGGCTCCAGGCGCTCGCCGGCATCGACCCCTATGCCAGCGTGGTCGTGACGGTGCCGCTGCTGTTCGCGGTCGGCTTCCTGATCCAGAGCGTCGTCATCGCGCCACTGATCCGGCGCGAGAGCGCGCTCGTTGTCGAGCCCCTGAGTGCGCTCCTCCTCACCGCCGGCGTCTACCTCGTCATCGACAACCTGGCGCTGATGGCCTTCGGGCCCGACGTGCGCTCGGCCTCGACGAGCCTCGCCCTGGCGCCGCTGATGCTCGGGCCGATCCCGGTCAACATGCAGCGGCTCATCGCCTTCTCGGCGGCGATCCTCGCGGCGGTGCTCCTGTCGCTGTGGCTGCGCTCGACGCGGCTCGGCCGGGCGATCCGGGCCACCGCCCAGAACCGCGACGCCGCCGTCCTGTCGGGGATCGACGTGCCGATGATTTACGCCGTGACCTTCGGCATCGGCGCGGCCCTGCTCGGCCTGTTCGGCTCGCTGCTCGCGACCTTCATCCCGATCACCCCGCAGGTCGGGCTGAGCTTCGGCATCCGCTCGTTCATCGTCGTGGTGCTCGGCGGCATCGGCAGCATCCCGGGCTCGATCGTCGGCGGGCTCGTCATCGGGGTGTTCGAGGCGCTGGCCTCGCAATTCGTCCCGGCGACATCGGCGGCGATCCTGTCGCTCGGCTTGTTCATCCTCATCCTCCTCGTGCGGCCGAGCGGCCTGATGGGGCGCGCCTGATGACCACCGCCCGCCCCGACCGACTGAGGAGCCCCACCGTGCCCCGCCCCGACGAGATCCGGGCTCCGAGCCTCCCCGCCGCACCGGGGCGCCGCCCGCGCGACGCGGGCACGGGCTTCGGCACGCTGGGGCTCATCGCCCTGATGACGCTCGCGGCGATGGCGCTGCCCCTCGTCGTCACCGATTCCTACCTGCTGCATTCCTGCATCGTCGTGCTGTTCTTCGCCTACATGGCGACCGCCTGGAACTTCGTCTGCGGCTATGTCGGCCAGCTGTCGATCGGGCACGCGATGTTCGCAGGGATCGGCGGCTACGCCACGGTGCTGCTGTTCACCGGGCTCGGCCTGTCGCCCTGGCTCGGGATGCCGGTGGGCGGGCTCCTCGCGGCCCTGCTCTCGGTAGTGGTCGGCTACCCGACCTTCCGGCTGCGCGGCCCCTACTTCGCCCTGACCACGATCGCCTTCGCGGAGATGATCCGGATCTGGGTCGAGAACACCGACACGGTGCTGGGCATCCCGCTCAACGGGGCGGCCGGCCTCACCGTGCCGCTGCGCGGCGAGAGCCTGGCGGCGCTCCAGTTCAACGGCAAGGCGCCGTATTACTGGGTGATCGTCGGCCTGCTCGCCGGGGCGCTCACGGCGACCTGGTGGCTCGAGCACTCGAAGCTCGGCTTCTACCTCAAGGCGATCCGAGGCGACCGCGACGCGGCGGAGAGCCTCGGCATCAGCCCGGCCCGCTACCAGCTCGTCGCGCTCGCGATCAGCGCCTTCATGACCGGCATCGGCGGCGGCTTCTACGCCCAGTTCTTCCGCTACGTGAATGCCGAGCGGCTGATCGGCGTCGACCTGTCGATCGACATGGCGCTGATGAGCATCATCGGCGGCCAGGGCACAGTGTTCGGGCCGCTGCTCGGCGCGGTCCTGCTCGCGCCGCTGGCCGAGATCACCCGGGGCCATCTCGGCGGCTCGCTGCTCGGCCTCCACATCGTCGTCTACGGGATCATCCTGATGCTGGCGGTCCTCTACCTGCCGAAGGGCCTCATCGCGCCCCTGCGGTCGCTGCTTGCCCGGCTCGGCCTCCTCGGCAGGGGAGGCCGGCGATGAGCCCCCTCCTCGACGTGCGCGGCATCGCCAAGCGCTTCGGCGGCCTCCAGGCGGTCGGCGACCTGTCGTTCCAGTTAGAGGCCGGCGAGATCCTGGCGCTGCTCGGTCCCAACGGCGCCGGCAAGACCACCGCCTTCAACATGATCGCCGGCTACACCCGGCCCGATTCCGGCGAGATCCTGTTCCAGGGCCGGAACATCGCCCGGGCGCGGCCCTGGACCATCTGCCGGGCCGGCATCGCCCGGACGTTCCAGCTCTCGAAGCCCTTCGCCGACCTCACCGTGATCGAGAACCTGATGGTCGGGGGCTTCGCCCGCTCGCGCGATGCAAGCGCCATCCGCGACAAGGCCGAGGCGATCGCCGACTTCCTCGGGATGGGCCGGCAGGCCGACACCGAGGTGCAGCACCTCACCGCCTTCGACCGGCGCAAGCTCGAACTCGGCCGGGCTCTCTCGACCGAGCCGGTCCTGCTCCTGATGGACGAGGTCGTGGCCGGCGCGACCCCGGCCGAGGGGCAGGAGATGGTGGCTTTGGTGCGCCGCATCCGCGACCGCGGCGTCACCATCCTGATAGTCGAGCACGTGATGAAGGTCATCATGGCGCTGAGCGAGCGGGTGATCGTGATGGAATCCGGCCGGCTGATCGCCGACGGGGCGCCGCGGGACGTCGTCAACCAGCCCGAGGTGCTGAAGGCCTATTTCGGGGAGCAATATGCAGCAGCCCGCGCTTGAGGCGACCGATCTCCGGGCGGGCTACGGCGACGTCCAGGTCCTCGACGGCGTCTCGCTCCGGATCGACCCGGGCGAGATCGTCGCCCTGATCGGGGCGAACGGCGCCGGCAAGACCACGCTGCTCCGCACGGTCTCGGGGCTCGTCCGGGCGCGAGGCGGCGCGATCTCGCTCTTCGGCGAGCGCATCGACGGCTTGGCGCCCCACCGGGTGGCGGAGGCCGGCTTCGTCCAGTCGCCGGAGGGCAAGCAGCTCTTCCTCGGCATGTCGATCCGCGAGAACCTGATGGTCGGCGCCCACAATCCCCGCGCCTATGCGCGCTGGCGCAAAACCATCGAGGAGGTCTTCGCGCTGTTTCCGATCCTCGCCGAGCGGCGCGACAAGGCCGCCTCGACGCTCTCGGGCGGGCAGCAGCAGATGCTGGCGGTGGGTCGCGCCCTGATGGCCCGGCCGCGGGTGCTGGCCCTCGACGAGCCCTCCCTCGGCCTGGCGCCGATCATGGTCGACCGCCTGTTCGAGGCGATCCGCGCCGTGCGCCAGCTCGCCATCCCGATCCTCATCATCGAGCAGAACGTGTTCCAGGTCCTCTCCATGGCCGACCGCGGCTACGTGCTGGAGAACGGCCGCGTCACGCTCTCCGGCACCGGCCGGGCCTTGATCGAGGACGATCACCTCAGGGCCACCTATCTCGGCCTGTGAGGCCGACCCGAGACACCCCGGATTCGAGAGGGCGAAGGATGCTGCTCAAGGACAAGGTCGCGCTCGTCACCGGCGCCGGCAGCGGGCTCGGGCTCGCCACCGCCACGGCCTTCGCCCGGGAGGGCGCGCGGATCGTCGTCAACGACCTGCGCCTGGAGGCGGCCGAGGCGGCGGCGCGCGGCCTCGGCGAGGGCCACGGCGCCGTAGGCGGCGACGTGTCGAAGGAGGACGAGGTCGCCGCGATGGTCGAGGCGGCGCTCGCGCGCTTCGGTCGGATCGACGTCCTGGTCAACAATGCCGGGGTGCCCGACAGCTTCGTGCCGACGGTCGAGCAGCCGCTCTCCCACTGGCAGCGGCTCATCGACGTCCACCTCACCGGCACCTACCTCGTCTCGAAGACGGTCGCCCCCGCGATGATCCGCCAGGGCGGCGGGGTGATCCTCAACCTCAACTCGATCGCGGGCGTCCTCGGCCTGCCGGTGCGCACCGCCTACAGCGCCGCCAAGGCCGGCATCGGCATGCTCACCCGGGTCCTCGGCTGCGAGTGGGGACCGCACAACGTCCGGGTCAACGCGGTCGCCCCGGGCTACATCCTGACGCCCCTCACCGAGGGCCTGATCGCCGCCGGCCGCATCGATCCCGCCCGCATCCGCCGCCGCACGCCGATGGGCCGGCTCGGCGCGCCGGAGGACATCGCCGAGGCGATGGTGTTCCTGGCCTCGGACCGGGCGCGCTTCATCACCGGCATCACCGTGCCGGTCGACGGCGGCTACTGCGCCTTCGGGGCGCCGAGCGACGCCTTCGCGCTCGACGATCTCGATCCGCGGAATGGGTAGGGACACCATCATGAGCGTGCGAATCTTCGGGGCGCCGCCGCGCTACCACCAGGGGCCGGGCGCGATCCACGGCATCGGCGGCATCGCCCGGGCGCTCGCCGCCTCGGCCTGCGTGATCGTCGACGAGGGCGTGCGCGGGATCGTCGCCGAGCCGATCGCCGCGAGCCTGCGCGAGGCCGGCGTCGCGGCGCGCCTCGTGCCGTTCTCGGGCGAGATCACCTACGCGGCGATCGAGGCGATCGTGGACGGGGTGCGCGCCGAGGCCCCGGGCCTCGTCATCGCGGCGGGCGGCGGCAAGGCCCTCGATGTCGGCAAGGGCGTGGCCGAGCGGCTTCGCGTGCCGGTCGTCACGGTCCCGACCATCGCGTCGAACGACGCGCCGACCAGCGCCACCTACGCGGTCTACGACGACAGCCACGTCATGGTCGCGGTCGACCGGATGAGCCGCAACCCCGACGCGGTGGTGGTCGACACGGCGCTGATCGCCCGGGCGCCGGCCCGGTTCCTGCGCGCCGGCATCGGCGACGCGATCACCAAGGCGTTCGAGGCGCGGGGCTGCCGTGCCGGCACCGGGATGACGCCGTTCGGCACCCGGCCGCTCCTGACCGGCGCCGTCATCGCGGACGCTGCTTACGCGACCTTGCGCGCCCACGCCGCGGCGGCCCTCGCGGCGGTCGAGCGCCAGGAGGTCACGGAGGATGTCGAGGCCACGGTCGAGGCCTGCATCCTGATGAGCGGGCTCGGCTTCGAGAATGGCGGGCTGTCCCTCGCCCACGCGATGACGCGCGGCCTCGTCAAGGCGCGGGGCACCAAGGACGTGCCGCACGGCGAGCAGGTCGCCTACGCGGTGGTGGTCCAGCGCGCCGTCGAGCGCCACGCCGATTCCGAAATCCTCGACCTGATTGGCTTCCTGCGCGGAATCGGCCTGCCGGTCCGCCTCGCCGATCTCGGCCTGGACGGCGCATCGCCCGAGGAGATCGACGGCATCGCCCGCCTGACGATGACGGCGCCGCACATCCCGAACCTCCCCTTCCCGATCACGGCGGACGACGTCGCCGCCGGCATGAGGCGGGTCGAGGATCTGGCGGCGCGAGGCGCGGCGTGATGGAGCGCGCCTTCTCCGACAACGGCTTCGCCCCGCTCTCCCTCGACGACCTGCGCGAGATGGCGCGGGTCAACCGCCTCGACGTCGCCGCCATGTTCATGGCCGCCAGCAACGGCCATTTCGGCTCGTGCTACTCCTGCACCGAGATCGTCACCGCCCTCTACTTCGCGGTGATGCGGGTCGACGCGGCCCGGCCCGACTGGCCCGACCGCGACCGCTTCGTGCTCGGCAAGGGCCACGCCGCCCCGACGCTCTACTCGGCGCTGATCCGGCGCGGCTTCATTCCGGAGACGTGGATCGCCGAATACGAGACGAAGGTCGGCGCGAGGCTCGCGACCCACCCGTCGCGGCGCTATCAGCCCGGCGTCGATTCCTCGCAAGGCGCGCTCGGCCACGGCCTGTCGAATGCCTGCGGCATGGCGCTGGCGGGCCGCCTCGACGGGCGCGACTACCGCGTCTACGCGGTGCTCGGCGACGGCGAGCTGCACGAGGGCTCGGTCTGGGAGGCCGCGGCCTTCGCGCCCAAGCACCGCCTCGACAACCTCGTCGCCATCGTCGACCGCAACGGCCTGTGCGTCGACGGGCGGGCCGACGAGGTGCTGCCGCTCGAACCCCTCGCTGACCGCTGGCAGAGCTTCGGCTGGGACGTGGTCGAGGCCGACGGGCACGACCTGCCGACGCTCGTCCCGCTCCTCGACGTGCCGCGCTTCGGCGGCAGCGGCCGGCCCCGGGTGGTGATCGCCCACACCGTCAAGGGCCGCGGCGTCTCCTTCATGGAGGACATCCGCAGCTGGCACGCCGACGCGGTCTCGCCGGCCCAGTACGCGGCGCTTCAGGACGAGTTGCGGGAGGTGCTGCGATGAGCCTGCTCGATCATCCCGACCGGCTGCACGAGCACGTCTCGGCCTTCCGGGCCGCCCATCCGCGCGCGGACGTGCGCGCCCGCTTCGGCGCGAGCGTCACGGCGCTCCTGGACCGGCGGCCCGACGCCGTCGCGGTCACCGCCGACCTGATGCACGCGACGGGCCTCGCCGGGCTCAAGGAGCGCCATCCCGACCGCCTGATCAATGTCGGCATCGCCGAGCAGAACCTCACCGGCGTCGCGGCCGGGCTCGCCGCCTGCGGCAAGCTGCCGGTCGTTTGCGGCTACGCCGCCTTCCTCACCCTGCGGGCGGTGGAGCAGGCCAAGGTCGATTGCGCCTATAACGAGCTGAAGGTGATCCTCTGCGGCCTCGCCAGCGGCCTGAGCTACGGCGTCGGCGGCCCGACCCACCAGACCTACGAGGACATCGCGATCATGCGGGCGATCCCGAACATGATCGTGGTGGCGCCCTCCGACCCGGTCGAGCTCGACCACGCGCTCCAGGCGGCCGCCGAGCACCCGGCGGGAACGCCGATCTACCTGCGGCTCGGCCGCGGGCCCGAGCACGTGTTCACCCGGCCCGGCGACCCGTTCGCGATCGGGCGCGCAGCCCGCCTGACCGAGGGGCGCGATGTCTGCCTCGTCGCCCATGGGGCGATGGTCATGGAGTGCCTGCTCGCCGCCGACCTGCTCCGGCCGGAGGGGATCGCCGCGGAGGTCCTGAACATGCATACGGTCAAGCCGGTCGACCGCGGGGCGATCCTGGCCGCGGCCGCCCATGTGCGCGCGATGGTGGTGGTGGAGGAGCACAGCGTGATCGGCGGCCTCGGCGCGGCGGTGCTCGAAGTGCTGGAGCGCGGCCACGCCTTTCCGATCCTGCGCATCGGCGTCGAGGACGCCTATCCGCCGATCGGCCCGACGCCGGAGCTGCGCGAATCGCTGGGCCTCAGCGGACCGCGGATCGCCGATCGGGTGCGGGCCTTGCTGTAGGGCCGCGTCGGTCTCCCGGTGAGGGCACCGGCGCAGGCGTGCGGCGCCGGGGGAGAAACACTAGCGTCTTCGCTCCGACCTCGCAGGTCGCCCTGGAGCTGCTTCTCCGGGATCGCCTGGAGGTGGTCGCCTCCGTCAGGCAGCCGCTGGAGCTCTACGCACGCGATCACGCGGTTGTGCGCGCCTTTCCCGGGCGGTTCATTGCGATCAAGCAAGCGATAGCGGCCCCGAGAGGACGCGACGAGGCCCTGGCCCATCTGGTCCGCTTCATCGAGGAGATGGAGGCGTCGGGCTTCGTCGCGGCCGCCCGAGCCCGCAGCGGTCAGCACGATGCCGCCGTCGCGCCGAATTCGGACAATCCGTAGCGGTCGACTGCGCTCGGGAACACATGGTGCCGGACAGAACCTTTCGGACGATCAACTCGGAGGCCTGCGGCGGCACGGCGCCGATCACGATGTCCAGGCCGCCACTGACCACGTCGAGGTTCGTGTCGGTTAGGACGAGATGGGGGCTGACTCGCGGAAACCTGCCGCTGAACTCCGCGATAATTGGCGCCAGGACGCGCCGGTCCCATTGCAGGGGCGCGCTGATCCGCAGAGACCCGCGTGGCTGTCCGGCCCCCTGTGCAGCCTCGGCTTCCGCATCGTCGATCTCGGCCAGGATCCCAACGCAGCGCTCGTGGAACAAGGCGCCCTCGTCGGTGAGTTCGAAGCGGCGGGACGTCCGCGTCACAAGACGGACGCCCAGCCGGTTCTCCAGCGCCGTGAGGTGCCGGCTCATCACCGCCGGCGACGTACTCAGGGCCCGCGCCGCCGCCGAGAGGTTGCCGGCCGCCACGATCGCGACGAAGAGCCGGAGGTCACTTATCTCGCCGGCCATTCGGGCCCCGTCGGTCTTGTTGCGACTTGGTTGCACGATGCACTTCCTGCTACTCAAAGCGATGGGAGCATCCGCGGTCATCAGTCTATGATAGCGGACAAGTCTCGGGCTGCGACTTGCATCTGGGGACGGATGCATCGGCCGGCGCATCGACGCCGACGCGGGCCGTTGAGGCCCTGGCGGTCAGCGAATACGGTCAGGCCGCCTCCTCGCCGTCGAACGTCCTACTGTCGGGCCAGAGGTCGATTGTCGCGTCGCAATGATCGTCGAGCCTTCATCGGGCGGCCTGCAGCGATGCGCTGGCGCCGTTTCTAACGGAGGTTGCCTATGCCGATGGTTTTCCCCGGCACCGGCTTCTCCATCTTGGCAGGGGGCCTACGGCCAGCAGCAGGTCGTACACCTTGGCGACGAGCGGCGCCCAGAAGCGCTGCCACGAGAGCACGTGCAGCACCGGGGTCTCTGCCAGCATGGCCTCGCGCTGCCTCGCGGACAGCCCCCCTTGCGTTTGCAGGTGGAAGCGACTGTCTCCCAGCCATCGGCGCTTGTCATGGAACGGATGAAGATAATTTGGACTAGCTGTCTGGTTGTGAGACCTCCTTGGCATCTGCAACAACCTTGAGCGCTCGATCCAGGATGGCTAGATCGGCTTTCTTGGCTGCTGCGCGAGCTAGGCCAGGCTTGTCTTTCAGGCGTTGGTGCAGGACCATCTCGGGCGAGAGACCTTTCAGGGCACGCTGTCGACGACCATTGTAGGCCACGTTGAAGCCCGCCAGCAGGATTTCCAGATCCTGATGGCTGTAGATCGTGATGCCGAGCACCTCGCGTTGCACCCGGCCGTTGAAGCGCTCGACCATGCCGTTGGTTTTCGGGGTGTAGGGTCTCGTCTTGCGGTGCTCGATCTCGTGGCGCCGGCAAGCGGCTTCGAAGGCATCAGCCGTGAAGCAGGATCCGCGGTCGGTCAGCAGATAGGTCACCCGGAAGGGCAGAGACGCCACGGCCTCATCCAGGAAAGTGACAGCTGAAGCCGTCGTCTCGTCGTCCTTGACCGCGAGATGCACGAAGCGCGACGCGCGATCGATGGCGACGTACAAGTAGCGTTTCCGGGTTGATCCGTCCTTGTCGCGCAACTTGGGCAAATGCTTCACGTCCATGTGCAGGAAGCCGACGTCGTACTCCTTGAACTCGCCGTGGGGTCTGCAGGACGGATTTGCGGTCGGGAGACGGTTGAGAGCTTCGGCCTTGAGGATGCGGTAGACGGCGTCACGGTTGAGGTGGTGCAGGAAGTGGGTGACCACGAAGGTGAGGTCGTCAAGGGGAAAGCCGGTCGAGCGACGCAGGGCGCAGACGATGGCGCGCTCCTCGTCGCTGGCCATCCAGGGCAGGGTATGGGACCCGCCGGGGGTCGAACCACGGCGGGTGGTCGAGGGTAGGTCAGATGTTGATCCGACCAGTGAGCAGCAGGACGATTAGGACGATGAGCAAGACGCCGCCGATGCCGAGGCCGCCCATGCGGTAACGGCCGCCGCCGTAGAAGCTGCCACCACCACCGAAGAGCAGGATCAGGAGGATAAGGATGATCAGGAGGGTCATGGGTGGGCAGTCCTTACGGCCACGCTGGCTGGTGGGAAGAATTGCTGCTCTGGCGCTTTTCGTTCCTCGGGGGGGAGCCGTTTAGGAGCCGCCCGCGACGAGGTCGAACGATGACGAGGTGACGGATGGAGGGTGGATTACCGGCGCGCCCTCATGGCGAGATGTCGGGCTCGGATGTGGCGGGCCGACCATCGCAACCTCAGCCACCACCGCGGCCGCCGGCACCGCGATGGTGAGGGGCAGGCTTCTGGTGGTCTCGAGGGCGAGGAACGCTATGGTGAGCGGGCCGCTCAGGATCGCCGTCACCATGGCGCTCATCCCGACGACACTCAGCACGATGGTGGGGATCTGGAGCGAGAACAGCGACATCCCGCGAAGGCTATGAGCTTGCCCAGCATCGCGCCGAGGAAGAGCGAGGCGAAGAACACGTCGCGTCTTCCAAGCTCAATCTTGGCCACCAGGCTCAGGTCTTCCGTCATTATGACGGCAGTCGAAGCCGGTGCAGTGGACGGAAGCAGTCTCGACCTCGGCGGAGCTGGTGGGTAGGTAGGTTAACGGCTCCCCACGGCCTGAGGCCTACCCATCTCTCCGCACCAATCGTCAACACACTTTGGGACTCTTGGTTATACTGCGCATAGCCCCTTCGACACCTCAAGCCTGGTGATGAAGCGCGCGCGGTCCCACAGCTCAATCGCATGATTTTCTATCATCGCCCGAATGAGACTCATGGCGTCTTTATCATCATGGGCAGGGATCAACTCTGCCCAAATGATCTTACCATTGCCGTCAACAAGATAAGCCCGATAGGCTGGCTCGTCGCGGTAAAAATTTCTGCTGAAAGTTGATGTATTTTGTTGTTCAACCACGTGGCCTCCTTGCGGATAAGCACAGGCATAAGCTTGAGCTTATCCAACCCTTGTTGAGCAATCTGCCTCGTAGTGGGCGCGAGTTATGCTCCCAATCCGAGAGCAGGGAAAGCGTCATAAGGGGGTAAGGCGCCCATGTTACCTCTGTATTACGTTGCAGGTTGCGACTGTAGCGATGGAACCCGACGAGACCGGGCTCGAACTCGTGCGCGCCGAGTGCGCCTACCTTGAGGCTTGCGCCGCGGTACGGAGTTAGGCGGCCGAGCTGGTGCGCGGTGGTGACCATCCCTTGGGGTATGCCTTCATGGTCGCGAACGACGAATGGTCGGATTGGATCATATGCCTGCAATCAGGACACCGGCCCTACGCCGAAGCCAGCTTGAACAGTGTGACGAGGTCACCGGTGAGGATCTGCGATCCCGTAGGGCGAGGAGAGCGGCACCATCTGGATTCGCATAATACCACCGCGCTTAAGCATTGACGCGTGTGATGTATTTGAAGCTGGCGATGGAGCGGACGCGCTCTGGCTCATCGGTGAGTGCGTTCCAGGCGGTGCAACAGGCGTCGAGGATCGCCTCGTAGTCGGGGAACATGC
>NZ_BPQJ01000051.1 GCF_022179185.1 Methylobacterium frigidaeris
GATGCGCCGCTCGCCTTCGCATCGACACGTCGATGCGAAGGCGCGAGGGTATCAGACGGCCGCGCTGGTCCGCGCCGGGCCCCCGCTCCCGAAATACGCCCGCTCCAGCCGCTCGGCCAAGTCGGGCGCACCGGCCTCGGCCGCGAGCACGATCTGGCCTTGCGCCAGGGCATAGACCCGGTCGGAGACGGCCCGCGCCTTCTCGACCAGCTGCTCGACCAGCAGCACCGCGGTGCCCTGCCGGCGCAGGCGGGAAACCACCTCGAGCACCCGGTCGACCAGAACCGGCGAGAGGCCGGCGGACGGCTCGTCGAGCATCAGGAGGCGTGGGCGCTGCACCAGGCCTTGCGCCACCGCCAGCATCTGCTGCTGGCCGCCCGAGAGCGAGGCGCCCTTGTCGTGGCTCTTCGCGGCGATCTCGGGGAAGTGCGACAGGGCCTCCGCGATGCGCGTCTCGCGCTCGGCCCGGGGCAGGTCGTAGGCGGCGAGCAGCAGGTTCTCGCGCACCGTCTGCCCGGTGAAGACGCGGTGGCCCTCGATGACGTGCGACAGCCCGGCCCGCACGGCCGTTCGGGGCCCGGCGCCGGAGAGCAGGGCTCCCCCGAGCCGCACGGTGCCGGCCTGGACCGGCAGCAAGCCGGAGAGCGCCCGCAGCAGCGTCGACTTGCCGGCGCCGTTGGGGCCGAGCAGCGTGACGACCTCGCCTGCCCTCACCACCAGGTCGACGCCGTGGAGCACCCGGATCTTGCCGTAGCCCGCCTCCAGCCCCTGCACCTGCAGGAGGGGCGGGTTCCCTGGATCATGCGCCGAGATAGGCACTGACCACCTCCCTGTGGCTGCGGATCTCCGCAGGTGTTCCCGAGGCCAGGACCCGGCCGAGATTGAGCACCGTGACCTCGTCGCAGATCGCGAAGATCAGGTCGGCATGGTGCTCGACGAGGAGCACGCCGATCCCGGCATCCGCCACCGCCCGGATCAGCCCGCCGAGGCGCTGAATCTCGGAGGCCGAGAGGCCCGCCGCCGGTTCGTCGAGGAGCAGGAAGGCCGGGCGCAGCATCAAGGCGCGGGCGATCTCGAGGAAGCGCAACTCGCTGTGCTGCAGCCGCCCGGCCCGGACCTCGTCGAGGCCGTCGAGCCCGACCGCCCTGAGGGCGAGGCGGGCCGCCTCGCGCAACCGGCGCTCGTCCTCGCGGTGGCGCCTCGACGACAGCAGCGCCTCCGCCAGGGTGGCGCGTCCCGCGACGCTGCCGCCCAGCATCACGTTCTCGATGACGGTCGCCTCGCCGACGATGCGCGGGGTCTGGAAGGTGCGGGCGATGCGCAAGAGGGCGCGCGCCTCCCGCGCCTCGGCGAGGAGCGAGCGGGCGCCTAAGCTCACCTGCCCGGCTTGCGGCCGGTAATAGCCCGAGATGACGTTCAGCGTCGTCGTCTTGCCGGAACCGTTGGGGCCGATGAGGCCGTGAACGCCGCCGGGACGCAAGGTGAGGTCGAGCCCGTCGATCGCCTTCACGGCGCCGAAGCTCAGGCGCACGCCCGTGAGCGTGATCGGCTCAGCACTCGATGCGCCTGCCGCGAGGTCCTGCAGCGCCGCGGCGCGCGGGGCGATGCTGCGCTCGGCCGGGAGCGGCCGGTGCTGGCTCCGGTCGAGGAGGTCGGCGATGCCGCCCGGCAGCGCCACCACGATGACGAGGAGGAGGACCGCGTAGAGGAAGGTCGACCAGGCCGCGAGCGGGGCTGCCACCTCCGGCAGGATGGTGAGCACGATCGTGCCGATCAGCGGCCCCAGCACCGAGCCGCGCCCGCCGATCAGCACCGCGATGAAGAACAGGAGCGACAGGTCGAAGGTGAAGGCGTCCGGCGTGATGTAGGTCTGGAGCGAGGCGAACAGCCCCCCGGCGATCGCGGCGACGCAGCCGGCGAACAGGAACACCGCGACGAGGAGCCGGGGCTTGGAAATGCCGACGGCCTCGGCCGCGACCTCGGCGTCGCGGACCGCCACCAGCGCCCGGCCGTAGCGGCTGCCGGCGACGTTGAGGGTCATCCAGGTGCATAAGGCAGCGCCGGCGAGGCACAGGCCGTAGAAGCCGAGGCGCGAGTCGAACGGGGCCGGCATCTCCGGCCCGGTGATGCCGATGCCGCCGCCGGTCACGTCCTGCCAGGCGAGCGCGATCTGCGTGACGATGGTGGCGAAGCCCAGCGTCGTCATGGCGAAGTAGAAGGTGCGCAAGCGGAGCGCCGGCAGGCCGACGATCACCCCGACCAGGGCCCCGACGATCCCGGCGCAGGCGAGTGCCGCGACGACCGGAAACGCCGGCAGGACGGTGCCGGCCGCGAGCACGCTGGTGGTGTAGGCCCCCACCAAGAGCAGCGCGACGTAGCCGATGGCGAGCTGCCCGGCGAAGCCGACGACGAGGTTGAGGCCGGAGACCAGGATCCAGTAGATCGCCGCCCTTGTGGCGATCAGCGTCCAGTAATCGTTGCCGAAGAGCGGCACCGCGAGCGCGATGCCGAGGATCAGGAGGAAGGGTGCGGCAGCGGCGAGGCGCGCCCCCGCCCGGTCGCGGGCGGCAGGCCCGGAGGCCGCGAGAGCGGAAGGGACACTCATACGCGCCTCGCCTGGGCCGAGCCGAGGAGCCCTTGCGGAGCTGCCAGCAGCACGACGATGAACAGGGTGAAGACCGCGACGGAGGCGAAGATGCCGCCGACGACGAAGTTCGCGGTCTGCTGGAACAGCCCGAGGACGAGGCCGCCGATCAGGGCGCCGCGGTTGTTGCCGAGGCCCCCGAGCGCCACCGGGATGAAGCCGTAGAAGTTGAGATGCGGCCCGTTGGCGAAGAAGGCGAGCAGCAACTCGCCGCCGGCATAGCCGGCGAGCGCCCCGATGCCGCCGGCGAGCGCGTAGCTCATCACCCGCAGGCGCCGCTCGGGCAGGCCCAGCGCGCGGGCGGCGAAATTGTCCTCCGCCACGGCGAGGAAGGCGTGGCCCAGAAGCGTGCGCCGGTAGAGAAGTTCGAGGCCCAGGACGACGAGGAGGCAGGCGGCGACCGGCAGCCAGAACTTCTCGTCGAGGACGGTCTCGCCGAAGCCGCCGAGGAGGCGCGGGAAGGGCTGCGGCTCGGTGCTCCAGGTGATCGCCGTGACCTGCTGGATCATCAAGGCGAGCGCCAGCGTCGAGAGCACGTAGAGGTGCTGGTCGAGGCTCTTCAGCACCGGGCGCACCGCCACGAACTCGGTGACGATGCCGACGAGCGCGCCGCAGGCGAGGGTGAGCAGGAGCCCGAGCGGCCAGGGCAGCCCGAGGCGCAAGGTGAACAGCGAGCCGAGCACGCCGCCGAGCATCCCGAGCTGCCCGGCGGTGAAGCTCATCACCCGGGAGGTCGAGAACATCGTGTTGTAGGTGATGCCGATCAGCGCGTAGATCGCGCCGACGGCGAGGCCGGAGGCCAGGATCGAGGCGAGCATGGCGGCGCTCCCCCTCCCCTTCGTCAGGAATAGCCCGGGGCGAGCCGGAAGCTGCCGTCGCGGCCGCTATTGGCCGCCGACATCACCACGTCCTCGGTCGGGTAGCCGTTATGCTCCTTGGGCGTGTAGGTGTAATCGCCGAAGATGCCCGGATATTTCGTGAGACCGTTCCAGTGCTTGACGATCGCGTCGGGCGCGCTGGAGCCGGTCTCCTCCACCGCCTTGGCGATCAGGGTCACGGCGTCGTAGCCGGCCGCCACCCACCACAGCAGGGTGTCGGAGAGCGCGACCTTTCCTTTCAGCCGCGCCACGAACTCCTCGCTGCGGGCGTTGAGCTTGCCGGATTCGTCGTAGGAGCAGCTGCGGTAGCCGACCGCGTAGACCTTGTCCCAGTTCGCCGGCTTCTCGAGCAGCCCGCCGATCTCGCCCGAGGCCATCGAGGGATGGCCGACGAACGGCACGTCCCAGCCCATCCGGGCGCGGGTGTTGAACAGGCGGGCATCCATGCCGGTCGACACGCTCCAGACCACGATCACCTCGGCGCCGGCATTGCGGGCGCGCAGCAGGTCGGGGGTCATGTCGGGCTGGGTCGAGTCGATGTTGCCGAGATAGACCACCTCGGCCCCGTCCTGCTTGAACGCCGCGGCCGAGGCCTTGGCGGCGGTGACGCCGTAGCCGGTCGTGTCGCCGATGACCGCGACGCGCTTCACCTTCAGCACCTTGAGGCAGTAGCTGCGCACCGCGTCGTCCCACTGGGTGTTGGAGGGGGCGATGCGGAAGGCGTTGGGGTACTTCGCCGGGTCGATCAGGCTGTCGATCACGCAAGGGTGGATGTTCGGCATCTTGGCCCGCGCCATGATCGGGGTCGTCGCCAGGGCCTCGCCGGAATTGGTCGGGCCCCAGATGGCGTGGACCTTGGCCTGGCTGATCATCTCCTGGACGGCGTTGACCGCCTTGGTGGGATCCCCTTGCGAGTCGCGGGTGACGATCTCGATCTTGCGGCCCTTGACCCCGCCGGCGCCGTTGATCGCCTCGGCGGCGAAGACCACGCCGCGGTTGAAGCCGACCGTCGGGGCCGAGCTCGGGCCGGTCATCGCCGCGAGCCAGCCGACGCGCAAGGGCTCGCCCTGCGCCAGGGCCGGCCGGGGGAACCCGAGGGCCACCGCCCCCGCGAGGCCGGCAGCATTCATCACGAGCGCACGACGGTTCGTCGTCACCATGGCGTTCTCCTCCCGTTGTCGTCTCGGCCGGCGCGGTTGTTCTAGGCGCCTTGCCGCTCCAAGTGCCGGATCCGGTCCTCGTCGAAGGTGAACCCGAAGCCTGGCCGCTCCGGTACGATGGCGTATCCGTCGGCGAAGTCCAGTCTCTCGCAGTACAGTTCGGAGAACCATGGCATGTATTCGAGAGAATGGGCATTCGCGAGGGCGCCGAGCACGCTCAGGCTCTGCTCGGGGAAGAGATGGCTCGAGACCGGCAGGTCGTGCGCCTCGGCGAGGTGGCCGACCCGCATGAACTCGGTGACGCCGCCGACCCGCTGCAGGTCCGGCATCAGGATGTCGGCCGAGCGCAGCTCGATCATCCGGCGGAAGCCGTAGCGGGTATAATCGGTCTCGCCGCTGGCGATCGGGGTGTCGAGGGCGGCGGCGACGCGGGCCAGCCCCTCGACGTCCCAGGCCGGCAGCGGCTCCTCGAACCAGGTCAGGTCGAACTCCTCCAGCCGTCGGCCGAGGCGGATGGCGTCAGTCTCGGTGAGGCCCTGGTTGGCATCGGCCATCAGGCGGATCTTTGGGCCGATCGCCTCGCGGACCGCCCGCACCCGGACGATGTTCCAGTCCGGATCGCCGGCCGAGAGGCGCATCTTCATCATCCGGAAGCCCGCCGCCTTGAAGCTGTCCGCCTCGGCGATCAGTTCGTCGGTCGAGCGGTCGAGCCACAGGCCGCCGGAATGGTAGACCGGCACCCGGGCGCTGGCGCCACCGAGCATGCGGTAGAGCGGCAGTCCGGCGCGCTTGCCCGCGAGGTCCCACAGGGCGCTGTCGAGGGCCGAGATGCCCATGACGGGCATGCCCTTGTGGCCCATGAAGTTGACGTCGCGCCAGGCCCGCGACCAGAAGCCGGCGATGTGGCCGGCATCCTGGCCGATCACCAGGTCGGCCATCTCGTCGATGAGCGCGCGCAGCACCTTGGTGCGCCGGTCGTTCAACGTGAACACGACGGTCTCGCCGGTGAGCCCGTCCGCCCGCACCGTGACCAGGATGCAGCCGAAGGAGTGGAGCTGGCCGAGCGCCGAGCCGATCGGCCGCTCCGGGCGCAAGGTAACGGGACGCGTCTCGACGCGGTCGACCTTCATGGCATGTCCTCCCTTATGCCGTGCGGACGATGCCACCGACCCGGTAGCGGTCGAGCACGTCCGGATCCGGATCGCAGCCGAGGCCGGGGCCGGGGGGCAGCCGCACGTGGCCGTTCTCGGCCCGGATCCAAGGATCGAACGGGTTGGCCTCCATGTCGAGCCACAGCACCTCGACCAGCGGGTCTTCGACGCGGGCCGCGATGACGTGCATCGTGGCGACGAGGCCGGGGCCGAAATACGGGCTGTGGGGGGCGGCCCGGACCCCGTGCGCCTCGCAGAGCGTGATCACCCGCAGCATCTCACCGATGCCGCCGATCTTGGTGACGCTCGGCTGGGCAACGTCGATCGCGCCGGCCTCGATCAGCGCCTTGAAGCCGAACAAGCCGGCGGTGTTCTCGCCGGCGGCGATCGGGATGCCGCGGGCCCGCACCTGGGCGAGGCCGTGCGCGTCCTCCGGCGGCCAGACCGGCTCCTCGAACCAGGTGAGGTCGTGGGGTGCGAAGGCGTCGGCCATCCTGAGCGCCGCCGGCACGCTCCAGGCGCAGTTGACGTCGACCATCAGGGCAGCGCCGTGCGCCCGCGCCACCTCGGCGCCGGCCGCGACCGCTTCCTCCGTCACCTCGTGCAGCTTGATGTGGCGGTAGCCGGCGGCGCAGGCCGCCTCGACGTTGCGGCGCACGAGCGCCGGATCGTGGTAGGCGAGCAGCGAGGCGTAGGCCGGCAGCCGCTCGCGGACACCGCCGAGGAGCCGCGCCACCGGCTGGCCGGCGCGCTTGCCGGCGAGGTCCCACAACGCGGTCTCGATTCCCGAGTAGGCGAAGACGAACGGGCCGTTGCGGCCGAGCAGATGCGTGGCGTGGAGCACGCTGCGGGTCAGCGCCGCGATATCGCCCGACGAGCGGCCGAGGACGAGCGGCGCCACGATCCCGTCGAGGGCGGCGCGGGTCGCCCCGATGCCGGCATGGCCGAAGGCCTCGCCCCATCCGACCAGGCCCTCGTCGGTCTCGACGCGCACCAGCAGGATGTCGAGATGGGTCCAGGCCTTGCCGGCGAATGTGGCCGGGGGGCCGCCCATGTCGAAGGGAAGCGAGACGATCTGTGACTGGATGTCGACGATGTTCAATCGTATCTCCCTGGATCGTAATCTTTTCGATCGATCGAATATATCGTCACAATCTCATCCTGGAGTCGCAGGTGAGAATCGAAGTCTTTCTCACCCCGCACCCCCCTGCCCCGCCGGGATCCGCTCCCGTTCCATCAGGTCGGCCTCCCGGCGCAGCGCCTCGGCCAGTTCCGCCTCGCGTGCCCGGATACGCGTGGTGAGCGCCGCGATGCTGAGAGCCGCCACGGTGCGGCCGGCCGTGTCGCGCACCGGCACGCCGATCGCCCCCATCGTGTCGACGACCTGATCGAGGAGCACGACGTAGCCGCGCGCCCGCGAATCGGCGATGCGGGCGCGGATCTCCGCCTGGCTCAGGCGCGGATAGAGCCCGAGGCGCTGGACCACGATGCCGAGGATCGCGTCGACCTCCCGGTCGGGCAGCCAGGCGAGCAGCGCCATGGCGCCGGCCCCGACCCCGAGGGGGCGCCGGCTGCCGATATCGAGGTAGTTCGCCCGGATCGGATAGGAGCCGATCTCGCGCTCGACGCAGACCGCCTCGACGCCGCTCCTGACCGAGAGCAGGACCGTGTCGCCGGAAAGCTCGGCCAGCCGCACCAGGCTCGGCCGCGCCAGCGCCCGCAGGTCGTCGGGCCGTCCGGCGCTGGCGGCGAGCGCCATCAGCTCAGGCCCGGGCCGCCAGCGCCGCCCGTCGGCCGCGCGGGCGGCGAAGCCCTCCTGCGCCAAGGTGTCGAGGATGCGCAGGGCCGTGACCTTGTTGAGCCCGGTCTCGGCCGAGAGCTCGGTGAGGCGCCGGGGTGCGGGGGCGGCGAGCGCGCGCAGCACGGCGCAGACCTTCTGGACCGCGTTGGGCTCGGGCATGGCGGGCGAAGGGGGTGGGGCGTCGTCGGCGGACCTCATGCGTCCCCCGGCGACGCACGCGAATCCAGACCCGGCTGAGGGTGCATGGCGCCTCTCACGCGTTCCCGATGCTGCCGCCCTTGATGGGTCAGTTCCGTGTAACGGAACCAATTCGGTCAGTGTCGGCTCTCCCCATCCGTCGACAGATGCAATCGATCTCCGGCATGGACTAGTGTTGACAGGCTATTCGCCGGAAGGCAACCATCCTCCGAGAAGAGGTCGCCGGCCCGAGGCTGCGACGGCCCGGCCCGGAGGACGCCCGATGCAAGGTTCTGCCAGGCGGAAGAGTGTGCGTGCCTGTTGCCCCGTGGCGCCCACCCGATGAGCCGCATCACCGGCATCGGCCTCACCCCGTTCGGGCGTCTCGCGGGCGCCTCCACCCTCGACCTGATGAGCCGCGCCGCCACCGACGCGCTGACGGATGCCGGGCTGGAGCGGCGCGAGATCGACGGCCTGATCACCGGCTACTCGACCACCCACCCGCACCTGATGCTCTCGACGGTGTTCGCCGAGCATTTCGGGTTGCGGCCGGCCTATGCTCACGCGGTGCAGCTCGGCGGCGCCACGGGCTTCGCCCTGGTGATGCTCGCCCATCTGCTGGTCGAAGCGGGCGCGGCGCGGCGCATCCTGGTGGTGGCAGGGGAGAACCGGCTGTCGGGCCAATCCCGCGACGCGGCGATCCAGACGCTCGCCCAGGTCGGCCATCCGACCTACGAGGTGCCGCTCGGGCCCACCATCCCCGCCTATTACGGCCTCGTCGCGTCGCGCTACGCCCATGAATACGGCATCGACGAGATCGCCGAGCTCGCGGTGCTGATGCGGGCGAACGCCGCCCGCACCCCCGGCGCCCACCTGACCGAACCGATCACCGCCGCGATGGTGCGGGACTCGAAGCCGATCGCCGCCCCCTTGCGCCTGCTCGATTGCTGCCCGGTCTCCGATGGCGGCGCGGCCTTCGTCATCGAGCGCGCCGATCCCGCGAGGCCGGGACCGAGGATCCGGGGCGCCGCGCAGGCCCACACCCACCAGCACGTCAGCGCCGCGTCCTCCCTGACCGCCTTTGGGGCCCGCGACAGCGCCGGCCGGGCGCTGGCGCAAGGAGGCGTCGCGCTGGCCGACATCCGCTATGCGGCGATTTACGACAGCTTTACCATCACGCTGGCGATCCTCTTGGAAGAGATCGGTTTGGCGCCGCGGGGCGCCGCCGGGCGGCTCGCCCGCGAGGGGCATTTTTCCCCCGAGGGGGCGATGCCGCTCAACACTCATGGCGGCCTCCTCAGCTACGGCCATTGCGGCGTCGGCGGCGCCATGGCTCACCTCGCCGAGACCGTGCGGCAGATGCGGGGAGAGGCCGGCCCGCGCCAGGTCGCGGAGCCGCCGCTGGCGCTGCTGCACGGCGACGGCGGCGTGCTCTCCTCCCATGTGAGCCTCGTCCTGGAGAACGGCCGATGAGCGCGGAGATCCCGGACTGGACGACCGGCCGCGAGGGCCTCGCGCTCGCGCGCTGCCGGGCCTGCGGCCACGTGCAGTATCTCCGCCGCCCGTTCTGCCCGGAATGCGGCAGCGAGGACTTGGGCGTGGAACAGGCCTCCGGCCGCGGCACGGTCTACGCCGTCACGGTGGTGGCCCGCGCGCCGTCCCCGGAGCTCAGCGCCCACGCCCCCTACGGCCTCGCCCTCGTCGATGCCGAGGAAGGCTTCCGCTTCATGGCGCATTGTCCGCCTGAGGGCGTCGCGATCGGCGATCCCGTGCTCACGCGGTTTCGCAGCTTCGGGGCCGGCCTCGTCCCGTTCGTCACCCCGGAGGGCACCCCATGACCGCGAGTCTCCAGGCCGCCCTCGACCCAAGCGCGATCGCGGTGATCGGGGCCTCCGAGAATCCCGACAAGATCGGCGGCCGGCCGCTCCTCTACCTGTCGCGATTCGGGTTTCGTGGCGAGGTGTGGCCGGTCAACCCGCGGCGGGACGAGGTCCAGGGCCGGCGCACGGTGCCGCACCTCTCGGCCCTGTCGCGGGCGCCCGACCTCGCGATCATCGCGGTGCCGGGCGAGGCGGCGGTGGCGGCCCTCGACGAGTGCGCCGAGATCGGCGTCAAGGTGGCGATCATGATGGCCTCGGGCTTCGGCGAGACCGCGGACCCCGAGGCCAAGGCGGCCGAGCGGGCGATGGTGGCGCGCGCCCGGGCCCGGGGCCTCCGGATGATCGGCCCGAACTCGCAAGGCCTCGCCAATTTCGGCACCGGGGCAGTGGCGAGCTTCTCCAGCATGTTCCTGGAGGTCGAGCCGCAGGACGGCCCGGTCGGCATCGTCAGCCAGAGCGGGGCGATGAGCGTCGTTCCCTACGGGCTCCTGCGCGGCCGCGGCATCGGCGTGCGCCACGCCCACGCCACCGGCAACGACGCCGACGTCACGGTATGCGAGCTCGCCGCCGCGGTCGCGGCCGATCCGGGCCTGAGGCTCCTGCTCCTCTACCTCGAGAGCATCCCCGACCCGCACCACCTTGCGCAGGCCGCGGCGATCGCCCGCGATCGCGGCCTGCCGATCGTGGCGCTCAAGGCAGGCCGCACCGCAGCCGGGCAGGCGGCGGCCCGGTCGCATACCGGGGCGCTCGCCAACGAGGACCGGCTGGTCGACGCTTTCCTCGAGCAGCACGGGATCTGGCGGGCGCAGGACACGACCGACCTCGTCGCGGCCGCCGAGCTGTACCTGAAGGGCTGGCGCCCGGAGGGCCGCCGGATGGTGGCGATCAGCAATTCGGGGGCGACCTGCGTGATGGCGGCGGACGCGGCCTCGACCGCGGGGCTCGACCTCGCCCCGTTGGGCGACGAGACGCAGGCGCGCCTGCGGGCGATCCTGCCGAGCTTCGCCGCGACCCGCAATCCGGTCGACATCACGGCGGCACTGATGACGAACTCCGCCCTGTTCAGCCAGATCCTGCCGGTGATCGCCGAGGATCCGAGCGCCGACGCCTTCCTGGTCGGGGTGCCGGTGGCGGGCCGGGCCTACGCGGTCGACGATTTCGGCCGCGACACTGCCGCCTTCGCGGCGGCGACGGGCAAGCCGGTGGTGATCGTCGCGCCCCAGGAGCTGGTCGCCGCGCCGTTCCGCTCGCGCGGCCTGCCGGTCTTCTCCGGGGAGGGCGAGGCGGTCCGGGCGCTGCACCAGTTCATCGCCCATCACGAGCGGATCGCGGCGGCCGGGGGCAGGCCGCCCCCTCCGGCCCCTCCCCCGCCGAGCGAGGCGGCGCTGCGCCTTCTCGACGAGGCCGAGAGCCTGGCGCTGCTGGCGCGGGCCGGCGTGCCGGTGGTCCGCCACCGCCGCTGCCGCACGGCCGACGAGGCTGTGGCCGCGGCCGAGACGATCGGCGGTCCGGTCGCCGTCAAGGGCTGCTCGGCCGAGGTCGCGCACAAGAGCGAGCTCGGCCTCGTCCATCTCGGGGTGAGCGGAGAGGAGGCCGTGCGCGCCGCTTTCGAGGCCTGTCGGGCGGGGCTGGCGAAGGCCGGCCACGCACCCACCGGCGTCATCGTCGCCGCGATGGCGCGCGGGCGGCGCGAACTGGTCCTCGGCGCGCATCGCGACCCGTTCTTCGGCCCGGTCGTGGTGGTGGGCGACGGTGGCACCTACGTCGAGGCGATGCCGGACGTCGCCCTGCTGCTGCCGCCGTTCACGCAGGCGGAGGTGCGGCGGGCGCTCGGCCGCCTGCGGATCGCGCCGCTGATCGCGGGCGTGCGCGGCGAGGCTCCTTGGGCGATCGAGCCCTACCTCGCCGCCGCGGTGGCGGTGGGCGAGCTGATGACGATGGAGCCGCGGATCGCCAGCCTCGACGTCAATCCGATGCTGGTCGGCACCGAGCCCGGCGACTGCCTCGCCCTCGACGCCGTCGTGTTCGGGGACGGCCTGCCATCGCCTTGACGCCTTTGCGCCAAGCGCGACGGCGGGACATCCGTCCCCGGACCGCGCGCACGAACGCGACGAAGCCCGGAAAGCGTGCTTTCCGGGCTTCTCACGCCTGTCGATCAGAGCCCCGTCACAGGAACCCGATCGAGAACCACGGCACGAAGGTGAGGACCAGGAGGCCGAGGAACAGCGCGCCGAGATAGATCCAGATCCGGCGCATCCCCGCCTCGGGCGACACCTGCCCGATGATGCAGGCGGCGTAGTAGCAGAGGCCGAAGGGCGGGGCGAAGAGGCCCAGTCCCATCGCCAGGATCACGATCATGCTGTAGTGGACCTCGTGGATCCCGAACTGATGCGCGATCGGGAAGAGCAGCGGGCCGAACAGCACGATCGCCGGGATGCCTTCGAGCAGGCTGCCGAGCACGATGAAGGCGACGACCGAGATCAGCAGGAAGCCGGTCTTGCCGCCCGGCACCGCCGCCATCGCCCGGGCGAGGTCGTGCGAGAAGCCCGATTGGGTCAGCGCCCAGGCCATCGCGCTCGCGGCCCCCACGATGAACAGGATTGCCCCCGACAGCGAGGCGGTCCGCGCCAGCATCGGGATGATCTCCCGGCGCTTGAGCCCGCCGCGATAGATCACGAGGCCGAGCACCAGCGAATAGGCGATGCCGATGGTCGAGACCTCGGTCGCCGTCGCGACGCCCTCCACCACCGCGGTGCGGATGAGGAACGGCAGCAGCAGGGCCGGCAGGGCGACCAGGAGCGTCTTCTTCACCACCGAGGCCGGGGCCCGGGGGAACACGGTCGCGTCCTCCTCCTTGCCGGCGCGGTAGCGGGCCACTGCGGCCAGCACCAGGGCGAGCACCAGGGCGGGCAGGATCCCGGCGGTGAACAGGGCGGCGATCGACACTCCCGTCGCCGAGGCGATGGCGATCAGCACGATCGAGGGCGGGATCGTCTCGCTCATCGCCCCCGAGGCGGCGAGGATCGACAGCAATTCGCCGTCCTTCATGCCGCGCCGGCGCATCTCGGGAAACAGCACCGGGGCGACCGCCGCCATGTCGGCGGTCTTCGAGCCGGAGATGCCGGAGACGAGCAGCATCGCACCGAGCAGCACGTAGGACATGCCGGCCCGCACGTGGCCCAGCAGCGAGGCGAGGAACGCCACCATCACGCGGGCCATCCCGGTCGCGTCGACGAGCTGGCCGAGCAGCACGAAGAGGGGAATCGCCAGCAGGATCAGGCTGCTCATCCCCTCGTCCATCCGCCCGACCACGATGGTCAGCGGCGTCGAGGTGGTGGTGAGCAGGTAGGCGGACGTCGCGAGCGCGAACGAGAACGCGATCGGCACGCCGGCCAGGATGCCGATCCCGAGCAGGCCGACGAAGAAGACCAGGAGGGCCCAGTTGCCGATCCCGGCAAGCCACGGCGCAGCGAGGCTGAGGAGCGCGACGAGACCGAGGAGCACCGCTCCGACGCCGAGGAGGTCCGTCACGCGGTGACGGGCGAGGCGCAAGGCGCAGGCGAGGAGCGCCAGCACGAAGCCGACCGGCACGGCGAGCGCCCGCACCGTGCCCGACCAGCCGAGCGCCGGCGTCTCCACGAAGGATTGGTCCTCGGTGTAGTCGTAGGCCGCGTGCATGAGAAGGGCCAGGAAGGCGAAGACCATGCCGATGGCGAGCGCCTCGCACCAGGCTTGCGCCCGGGGCGAGAGCGAGCCGACCACGAAGGTCAGCCGCATGTGCTCGCCCCGCTGCACCGCCACGACGCTGCCGAGCATCGCGAGCCACAGGAACAGGATCGAGGCGAGCTCGTCGCTCCAGATGATCGAGTGCCCGATCGCCCGCGAGACGATGCCGGCGAACAGGATCAGGGCCTCGGCGGCGACGAGAGCCGCCGCCGGCACCTCGACGGCGAGGCGCAAGGCCCGCTCGGCCGAGGACAGCCAGTCGGCGGAGGGAGCGGCCGCCGGCCGCCCATGGGCGTCGGCGAGCGCGCTCATGCCAAGTCTCCCGTCACGGCCTCGAGGGCCTTCCACGCCTCGGGCCCGAACTTGTCCTTCCAGTCCCGGTAGAAGCCGGCCTGGGTCAGGGCCTTGCGGAAGGCGGCCTTGTCGGGGGTCTCGAAGGTAAGGCCGCGGGCGGTGAGCTGCCCCTTGAGCGTGCCGGTCAGGCGCACGACGTCCTCGCGCTCCTCCATCGCGGCGCGGTCGAGCTCGCGCCGGACGATCTCCTGGAGCGGCCCGGGCAGCTTTCCGAAGGCGCGACGGTTGGCGACGATCCAGAACGGATCCCAGATGTGGTTGGTCTCTGAGACGTATTTCTGCACCTCGTAGAGCTTGCCGGCATCGATCGCGACGAGGCCGTTCTCCTGGCCGTCGACCAGCCGAGTCTGCAGCGCGGTGTAGAGTTCGTTGAAGTTGATCGAGGTTGGGCTCGCCCCGAGGCTCGAGAACAGCGAGGTGAAGATCGGCGCCACCGGCACGCGGATGCGGTAGCCCTTGAGGTCCTCGGGCGTCTTGATCGGCTTTGCGGCGGAGGTGATCTGCCGGAAGCCGTTATCGGCGGCCTTCGCCGCGACGATGAGGCCGGTCTTCTCGATCTGGGCGCGGACATAGTCACCCACCGGCCCGTCGACCCCGCGCCAGACGTGGTCGTAGTCGGAGAAGGCGAAGCCCACATTGGTGATCGCCGCGCCGGAGGCCACCGTCGAGATCACCGAGCCCGAGATGTTGAGGAACTCGATCCCCCCGCTGCGCACCTGGGTGATCAGGTCGGTGTCGGAGCCGAGCTGGCTCGCCGGGAAGAACTTCAGCTCCATCCGCCCACCGGACGCCTCGCGGATGCGCTGGCAGGCCTGGTCGAGCCGGGCATTGATCGGCTGCGTCAGGGATTGGCCTGTGGCGAGCTTGTAGGTGAACTCGGCCGCCCGCGCCGGGCCCGTCCGGATGGCGACGAGTGGAAATGCGGCGGCGCCGGCCAGGAGCAGGCGGCGCGAGGGGGCCTGCCTCGAGAGGTCTTGCTTGGCCGCGGACTGGGATTCTGGCGTGGATGTCATCGGCTTCCTCCGGCGCGCCGTCATCCGCGCAGGGGGCGCGGTGCGGCATCGTTCGATCGCGACGTGGAGGGAGGCGCATGGCGCAAGGCGCGCGGCGTTTCGCGCCCATCATCCTCCCCTGCGGCGTCCCTCGATCCGGGACCGCTCGTCTCGCTTGGTCGCCGAGAGTAGGAACGAGGTCGATGTAGGACAATCCAGATTATTTGCGGTTTCGTGTAGGAGCGCTAAACTGTCGGGATGTCGGTCCCGCTCCGCGCCATCACGGTCTTCCACGCCGTTGCCCGCTCCGGCAGCATCACCCGGGCGGCGGAGGATCTCGGCGTCACGCCCTCCGCGGTGAGCCAGCAGGTCCAGTCCCTCGAGCTGGCCCTCGGCACCGCGCTGGTCGGCAAGGCCGGCCGCGCCATCGTGCTGACCGAGGCCGGCGAGCGCTACTTCGAGATGATCGGGGCCGAGATCGACCGGATCATGGAGGCGACGGAGCGCATCCAGGGCTTCCGCTCGGTGACCACGCTGACCGTGCGGGCGACGCCGAGCCTGTCGACGAAGTGGCTGCTGCCGCGACTCGCCGGCTTCATCACGGCGCATCCCGACATCGAGCTGCGTCTCGACGGCACCAACGAGCCGACGGCGTTCCAGAAGGAGAACGTCGACATCGAGATTCGCCACGGCACCGGCGGGTGGCCCGGCCTGTTCGCCGAGGGGCTGGTGGAGGAGAGCTTCCGCCCGGTCTGCGCCCCGTCCCTCGCGGAGCCCGGAGGCCTCGCGGCGGAGGACTTGGCCAGACACTTGCTGATCCACTCGGTGAAGTCGCAGGTGCAGTGGGCGCACTGGTTCAAGCGCGCGGGCGTGACACCGGCGGCGCGCTGGCGCCGGCTCCTGTTCGACCGGACCCACATGGCGATCGACGCCGCCGCCGGCGGACTCGGCATCGCGCTCGAGAGCGACCTGATGCTGTGGGGCGACCTGCGGGCCGGGCGCCTGATCTGCCCGCTCGCCGCGCCGCCGCGGATCACCCTCGTCACCCAGTGGGTGACCTGCCCGCCCGACCACCTGCGCCACCGCAAGGTCCGCGCCTTCCTCGACTGGATCCGCCACGAGCGCGATGCTTGGGCGATCGAGCGCGATGCTTGGGCGGCGGCGGCGGAGCGCGACGCGGAGCATCCTTAAGCAAGGCTACATGGTCGGCTCGGAAATCTGGATTGTCCTTCACGGAGCCGGCTTCTAGCGTCCGGGCCGTTGGATCCCGCCGGGCCGCTCGCACGCGCCAGCCGGGATCACGCCGAGACCGGCCCCGCCTTCCTTCGAGGACCGGCGGCGAGAGCCGGTCGGCCCAAGAAGAGACCCACTGGAGGAAACCGATGAATCTCTCCACCCTGCTCCTCGCCCGCGCCGCGTCCGGCCGCCCGGTCCGCGTCGGCCTGATCGGCGCCGGCAAGTTCGGCTCGATGGTGCTGGCCCAGGCCCAGCGCATCGAGGGGATGCACGTCGTCGCCGTCGCCGACCTCGATGTCGGCCGCGCCCGCGCCTCGCTCGCCCGCGTCGGCTGGCCGGAGGAGCGCTACGCCGCGACCTCGATGGGCGACGCCGTGAAGAGCGGCCGCACCTTCGTCACCGCCGATGCCGGCGCGCTCAGCTCCTGCGACGAGATCGAGTGCATCATCGAAGCGACCGGCCACCCGATCGCCGGCATCCGCCACGCCATCCAGGCGATCGATGCCCGCAAGCACGTCGTCATGGTCAATGTCGAGGCCGACGTGCTGTGCGGCCCGCTGCTCGCCGAGCGGGCGCGCCGCCAAGGCGTGGTGTACTCGATGGCCTACGGCGACCAGCCGGCGATCATCTGCGAGCTCGTCGACTGGGCCCGGTCCTGCGGCTTCGAGCTGACCTCGGCCGGCAAGGGCATGAACTTCGAGCCGCGCTACCGCTACTCCACCCCCGACACCGTCTGGGGCTTCTTCGGCTGGTCCGAGGAGGAGGTGAAGAAGGGCGACTTCAACCCGAAGATGTACAACTCGTTCACCGACGGCACCAAGGCGGCGATCGAGATGGCGGCGGTCGCCAACGGCACCGGGCTCGACTGTCCCGATGACGGCCTCGCCTTCCCGCCGACCGGCCTGCACGACCTCGCCCGGGTCTTCCGCCCGGTGAGCGACGGCGGCCGGCTGCCGCGCTCGGGCCTCGTCGACATCGCGGCGAGCCAGGAGCCGGACGGACGCGAGGTGTTCAACAACATCCGCTACGGCGTCTTCGTCACCTTCAAGGCGACGAGCGAGTACACCAAGGCCTGCTTCAAGCAGTACGGCCTGCTCACCGATCCGTCCGGCTGGTACGGCTCGATGTGGCGGCCCTTCCACATGATCGGGCTCGAGACCAGCGTCAGCGTGCTCTCGGCGGTGTTGCGCAACGAGCCGACCGGCTGCTCGAAAGAGTTCCGCGGCGACGCGGTGGCGACGGCCAAGCGCGACCTCAAGCCCGGCGAGATGCTCGACGGCGAGGGCGGCTACGCGGTGTGGGCAAACGCGATTCCCGCCTCGAAGAGCCTCGCCCGCAACGCCCTGCCGATCGGGCTCGCCCACAACGTCAAGCTCAAGCGCCCGGTCGCCCGCGACCAGATCGTGAGCGTCGACGACGTCGAGCTCGTCAACGACCTCGACGTGGTGACCCTGCGCCGCCAGATGGAGGACACGACCCGGCAGGCGACGACATCCAAGGCGGCCTGAGGGCCTGTTTGACTGATCAGTAGGTTTTATCCCACCCACCACCTCATCCTGAGGTGTCAGTCGATCGACGATCGACTGACCTCGAAGCAGGGCTCCAGGGACCGCACAGACTTCTGGAGCCCTTCCTTCGAGGATCCCTACGGTCGCACCTCAGGATGAGGTGGTGGGTGGGATAGAAAGCTGTCCGACTGCATTATCCTCGCAAGTCAAACAGGCTCTGAACCCGATGAGCGGCGGCGCCGGGCGGTCCGGCGCCGCGCATACTCCCTCCCGACGAGGCCCGCCATGTCCTCCTCCCGGCCCTTCGTGGTCATCGCCGAGTTCCGGGTGCGGCCCGGCTCCCTCGACGCGTTCCTTGACCTCGCCCATGACGATGCCCGCTCCTCGGTTGCGCAGGAGCCCGGATGCCGCGCCTTCGACGTCGCGGTGAGCGAGAGCGACCCGCTCACGGTGGTGTTCTACGAGGTCTACGACGACCGCGCCGCCTTCGACGCCCATCTCGAGACCCCGCACCTCGCCCGGTTCCGGGCCGGCTTCCCGGCCCTGATCGAGGAGGAGCGCCCGGTGCGCTTCCTCGCCCGCACCCTCAGCGGGGCGGAGCCGTCCTGATGACGCCGTCGACGATCGGATTCCTCGGCACGGGCATCATGGGCGCGCCGATGGCGCGCCACCTGTGCCGTGCCGGGCACGCCGTGCGCGCCTGGAACCGCTCGCCCGGCAAGGCCGCCGCCCTCGCGCAGGAGGGGGCGAGCCTCGCCGCCGACCCGGGCGAGGCGGTGCACGGCGCCGACGTCGTGATCTGCATGCTGAGCTCCGGCCCGGTCTGCGACGAGGTCCTGCTCGGGTCCGGCGGCGCGCTCGCGGCGATGGCGCCCGGCGGCCTGCTCGTGGTGATGAGCTCGATCCCGGTCGAGACCGCGCAGCGCCAAGCCGCGGCCGCGGCGGAGGCCGGACTCCACTACGTCGATGCCCCGGTTTCGGGCGGCGAGCGGGGCGCGGTCGCCGGTACCCTGGCGATCATGGCCGGGGGAAGCCCGGAGGCGTTCCACAAGGCCGAGCCGGTCCTCGCCGCGATGGGGCGCCCGACCCATGTCGGTCCGGCGGGCTGCGGACAGCTGGCCAAGCTCGCCAACCAGGCGATCGTGGCCTCGACCATCGTCACGGTGGCCGAGGCGATCACCTTCGTCGAGCGCGGCGGGGCCGATCCTGCCAAGGTCCGCGAGGCTCTCCTCGGCGGCTTCGCCGATTCGACGATCCTCAAGCAGCACGCCCTGCGGATGATCGAGCGCGATTTCGCGCCGGGCGGCCCGGCCAAGTACCAAGTCAAGGATACGGGCACCGCGCTCGCGCATGCGGCGACGCTCGGCCTGACGCTGCCGGTCCTGTCCCTCGTCGATCGGCTGTTCTCGGACATGATCGCGCAGGGCGACGGGGATCTCGACCACAGCGCGGTCATCCGGGAGCTTCACCGCCGCAACGGGCTTCCGCTGCCGTGAGCTGCGCGGGCAGCGGCCCGGGCCCACCTGCCAGCCCGCTGCCTGCAGCAGGGCTGTGACACGGGCGGTAGCCGTAGCGTCCGTACTCGGACGCCAGGGCCACGATGGCGCGGGTCAGCGCATCCTCGTCGGCCGGCGGCGTGGGCACGTAACGCTGCGTGCCCCGATGCTGGCCGACGATCCGGCAGGCGTGACGTTCCGAGAGGCCGTACTTCTCTCGGTTGCCGTCCACCGCCTGCCGGCGTCGCTCAGGGGCTATGAGTTTCCCGCGGCGACCTCCGCCAGAACCTGCCTCTCCGGCGGGAGATCGGCCACCAGACGCCGCAGCCGCGCGTTCTCGCGCTCCAGGTCCCGTCGGCTGGTCCGGGCCTGAAACGCCGCGCGTGCCGGAGGGCTTCCGGATCAAGGCCTTCGCCACCGGCCTCGCGCATCCGCGCCAAGTGTACGTCCTGCCGAACGGCGACGTGCTGGTGGTGGAGGCGAACGGGCCGAACGTCGAGCCGGTGCGGCGGCCGAAGGACCTGATCATGGGCTGGATCAAGGCCTTCGCCGGGGCCGGCGCCGGGGCCGAGGGCGGCAACCGCATCACGTACCGCGGCTCCGTCGAGTCCTGGAACATCCGCGACCGGCACATGTTCGAGACGCTCCGGCACCTGATGGCGGACGGCGCCAAGGCGATCGTCTGGGCCCACAACTGGCATATCGGCCATGCGGGCGCGACCGCGATGGGCTGGGAGGGCGAGTTCAATATCGGTGAGCTCGCCAGGACGGCCTACGGCGACAAGGCGGTTCTCGTCGGCTTCGGGACCGATCGCGGCACGATGGCGGCGGCCGACGACTGGGACGAGCCGATGCGGGTGATGGACGTGCGGCCGGTCCGGGAGGACAGCCACGAGGCCCTGTTCCGGGAGGCGGGCCTGCCGCGCGCCTTCCTCGATCTGCGGGAGCCGGGTTCGGCGGCGCTGCGGGAGGCCTGGACCGCGCCGCGCCGCGAGCGGGCGATCGGCGTCGTCTACCGCCCGGACACGGAGTTGCAGAGCCACTACTTCGAGGCGGTGCTGCCGGAGCAGTTCGACGCTTATGTCTGGCTGGAAGAGTCGCGCGCCGTCACGCCGCTGCCGCCCGCCGAGATCCGGCCCGGCGAGAGCGAGACGTACCCGACTGGGTTGTGAGCCGGCGGCGCGCGAGGCTGGATCACCGGGACGGCGGGCCGACCGCGCCGCTCAACCCGTCGATTGCATGTTGGAATCGTCGCTCGGCCCGATCGGCGGCAGGGCGCCGGTGCCCGGCGTCGCGTCGGGGTTCATGTAGCGCGGGTCGGCATGCGGGCCCGCGGCGGGCATCCGCGCCGGCGGACCGCCGCCGAGGCGCCTCAGGTTCTCCGGCGGCGTCTCGGCCTCGGTGGCCGCGACCGTGTCGGTGCTGCCGCCCGCCACCGCGTCGAGCCGCGCCCGGTCGGAGGCGATCCGCACGACCTCCGCCTGCCAGTCCGGCTCGCGGTCCATCCGGCGCCGCAGGTCGTCGGGACGGGCGAGGTCGAGGGGGCTGTCCTGCCCGAAATCCTGGCCGTTGCGGTCGGTGTAGGGATCGAAGTCGCGCAGGTTCGGGCGGGGCCGGGCGCCCGTGCGTGGGCGGGCGCCCGCGCGGCTCGATTCCGGACCGGGCCGGTCCGGCCCGCTGTCGCTCATCGCCACCAGCGCGAGTTCGGCGAGGCCGAGCGCCACCAGCAGGGCGCGGTCCCCGCGCCGCTCCTCGCGCATCAGCAGACCGGCGCCGACGAAGGAGAGGGCACTGGCGGCGTCGAGGGCGAGGTGCGCCCGCATCGAGAGCACCGGCAGGAGGCCGCCCTCGTGCCGGGTGAGGAGCGTGTAGGCGAGGTGCCACACCGGTCCGACGCTCATGATCCGGCGCGTGCCGGAGCCGCGCCCCTTCGTCCGGCCGAGCGCCGCGATGAGTGCCGGAATGGCATAGTCGCTGGCGGCGTGGAGGCGTGTGCTGATCACGCGGTGGCTCCTGTGGACGCAGCTGTGCCATCGTCGCGCGGCCCCGGTCGTCCGCCCGGATCGGTGTGGCCGAACACGGAAGACGGCGAGCTTCGATGCCGTGCATTGATTCTATTTGGGTTGATGGGACGACGATGCGACGGATGTTAAGCAGGATCGATGATTTTCGATGATGGTCACGCGAGATGTGCCTGCCGCGGCTGCCGGACAGGCCCACTCCCTCTCGCTCAAGAAATCGTCCTCGCTTTAACGCCCGTGAACGCGCCTCCGCCGGGATCTGAGATGCTGGCGAGGCCATGCGCTTCACGGTTCTCGACCCTGCGCCGCCGATGAGCGGCCGCGTCCCGCCGCGCGTGCGCGCAAACCGCGCTTCGGGAGCAGGCTCATGCTGGTGCGACGCAAAGGAAGCCGCGAGGGCGGCGGCAGGGGGAACGAATCCTCGACGGAGCGTCCGAGTGCCGTGCCCCAGGACGGGACGCCCGCCCTCGACCGCCGGAGCTTCCTCCGCCGCTCCGGCCTGACAGCGGGCGGGCTCGCGGGCCTCGGGACGTTGCGACTCGGGGCGGTGCGCCGGGCCGAGGCCGCCGGTTCCTCGACGAACCCCGCCGAGACGGTGATCCGCAAGAACATCTGCACCCACTGCTCGGTCGGCTGCACCGTCACGGCCGAGGTCGTCAACGGCGTCTGGGTCGGCCAGGAGCCGTCCTGGGAGAGCCCGATCAACCGCGGCGCGCACTGCGCCAAGGGCGCGGCGATCCGCGAGCTCGTCACCAGCGAGCGGCGGCTGAAATACCCGATGAAGCTCGTGAACGGCGAGTGGCAGCGCCTGTCCTGGGACCAGGCGATCGAGGAGGTCGGGAACAAGCTGCTGGCGATCCGGGCGGAATCGGGCGCCGATTCGGTCTACTGGCTCGGCTCGGCCAAGTACACCAACGAGGCCGCCTACCTGCTGCGCAAGTTCGCAGCCTATTGGGGCACCAACAACGTCGACCATCAGGCCCGCATCTGCCACTCGACGACGGTGGCGGGCGTCGCCAACACCTGGGGCTACGGCGCCCAGACCAACTCCTACAACGACATCCGCAACGCCAAGACGATGATCATCATGGGCGGCAACCCGGCCGAGGCCCATCCGATCTCGATGCAGCACATCCTCTCCGGCAAGGAGATCAACCGGGCCAACCTGATCGTCATCGATCCGCGCTTCACCCGCACGGCGGCGCACGCGACCGAGTACGTCCGCATCCGCTCGGGCACCGATATCCCGGTGATCTGGGGCATGCTGTGGCACATCTTCCAGAACGGCTGGGAGGACAAGGATTTCATTGCGCAGCGCGTCTACGGCATGGAGGACGTGCGCAAGGAAGTCGCCAAGTGGAATCCCGACGAGGTCGAGCGGGTCTCCGGCGTGCCGGGCGAGCAGCTGCGCCACGTCGCCGAACTCTTCGCCAGGGAGAAGCCCGCGACACTGATCTGGTGCATGGGCGCGACCCAGCACACCGTCGGCACCGCCAATGTCCGCGCCTTCTGCATCCTGTGCCTCGCCACCGGCAATGTCGGCAAGCCCGGCACCGGTGCTAACATCTTCCGCGGCCACACCAACGTCCAGGGCGCCACCGATCTCGGCCTCGATGTGACGAGCCTGCCGCTCTATTACGGTCTCGTCGAGGGCGGCTGGCGGCACTGGGCCCGGGTCTGGGAGGTCGAGTACGACTGGCTGCAGTCGCGCTTCGACGAGGTGCCGGCCACGGGCAGCCGCAAGGCGCGCTCGCGCAAGGAGAACATGGAGACGCCGGGCCTGACCTCGACCCGGTGGTTCGACGCCGTGAACCTGCCCGGCGACCAGGTCGACCAGCGCAGCCGGCTGCGCGCCATGATGATCTCGGGCCACGGCGGCAACACCGTCACGCGCCTGCCGGAAGCCCTCGACGGGCTCAACAAACTCGACCTGCTGGTCGTGGCCGATCCCCACCCCACCACCTTCGCGGCCCTGAATGCCCGCCGCGACAACACCTACCTGATGCCGATCTGCACCTCGCTGGAAATGGACGGCTGCCGCACCGCCTCGAACCGCTCGCTGCAATGGGGCGAGCAGATCGTGAAGCCGGCCTTCGAATCGAAGAACGACTACGAGTTCTTCTACCTGCTGGCGAAGAAGCTCGGCTTCGCGGAGTCGCTGTTCAAGAACATCAAGGTCGAGAACAACGTCCCCCTCGCCGAGGACCTGCTGCGGGAGATCAACCGCGGCGGCTGGTCGACCGGCTATTGCGGCCAGAGCCCGGAGCGCCTGAAGGCGCATATCCGCAACCAGCACGTCTTCGACATCGTCACCTTGCGCGCGCCGAAGGACGCGCCCGAGGTCGGCGGCGACTATTACGGCCTGCCCTGGCCGTGCTGGGGCAAGCCGGAGATCCGGCACCCCGGCAGCGCCATCCTGTACAACACCGCCCTCCACGTGAAGGACGGGGGCGGCACCTTCCGGGCCCGGTTCGGCACCGAGCGCAACGGCCAGACGCTGCTCGCGGAAGATTCCTTCTCCCTCGGCTCCGACCTCACCGACGGCTATCCCGAATTCAGCATGGCGGTGATGCGCAAGCTCGGCTGGGACAAGGAGCTGACGGCGGACGAGCAGGCGGTCATCGCCCGGATCGGCGGCAACGCCATCGATGCGGTGAACTGGTCGACCGACCTGTCGGGCGGCATCCAGCGGGTCTGCCTCGATCACGGCGTGATGCATTACGGCAACGGCAAGGCGCGGGCGAATGCCTGGAACCTGCCCGATCCGGTGCCGGTCCACCGCGAGCCGATCTACACGCCCCGGCCCGACCTGGTGGCGCAGTATCCGACCCGACCCGACGAGCGCCAGTTCCGCATGCCGAATGTCGGCTTCTCGGTGCAGCAGGCGGCGGTGGAGCGCGGCATCGCGACGGCCTTCCCGATCATCCTGACCTCGGGCCGCCTCGTCGAGTACGAGGGCGGCGGCGAGGAAACGCGCTCGAATCCCTGGCTCGCCGAATTGCAGCAGGACATGTTCGTCGAGGTGAACACGGCCGATGCCGCCGAGCGCGGCATCAAGGACGGCCAGTTCGTCTGGGTCTACGGCCCGGAGAACACCGCCCGGGTCAAGGTGAAGGCGCTGGTCACCGACCGCGTCGCCAAGGGCGTCGCCTTCATGCCGTTCCACTACTCGGGCTGGTACCAGGGCAAGGACATGCGGGAATACTACCCGCGCGATACAGACCCGGTGGTGCTCGGCGAGAGCGTCAACACCGTCACCACCTACGGCTTCGATCCTGTCACCGGCATGCAGGAGACGAAGGCGACGTTGTGTCAGATCCGGGCGGCGTGACGCCGGGCAAGTCGTCGGACAGAGATCACGTCCACAGGGTGCCATGGGCTGGCCGGACCGCCGCCACCGCTCCGCGCGTCCGGGCAGCGTGAAACGGCGGAAGGCGGCTCGTCATCCGACCCACGCCGCCTGGACAGGCTTCGTCAAAGCGGTCACCGGTTTTGTAAACCTGTGATACCGCCGCGCCTTCGAACGGACGCGTTCGAAGGCGCAAGGCAAGCCCGAACGGGCGTCGGCGCTGACGCGCCGAACGCCTTGCCGTCGACGCGTCGACGGCAAGGCGCGATGGTATGACACAACAAGCCTCCGAGCGGGCGAAGTGTCGGCTCGGCAAAGCAAGTCTGCCCAGACTTCAGTCATCGCCTCGATGGCAGCGATCACCTCGGCATCCTCCGCATGGAAGGCGATTGGCAGGATCCTGCGGATCGTCTCCTTCCTCGCCCTCGAAGCAGCCCTCACCCTCGGAAAAAATCTCCTCGGTCCACAGCATCTCTTCCGAAACAAGAATACAATCACTGTCGCCAATCTCGATTACGCAGTAAACATGTTTTGATTTCATGGTCCGACGCATAATTTTTTAATAAATTATACTTTCTACGCGCCAGCATGCAAGGAACTCGTTGATTGCACGAACCGAGCGTTTCGAGGACCGCCATGGTCTCTGATGCAGCTGGGCTCTCAGGTTCGTGGGTGGGTGGTCCCCTCCCCTCTTCGCGGTCCCGCACGACGACGCCGTCCGGCCGGACAAGAGTCGGCAGGCTCGGTCCGCAGCGCGGTCGCCCGGCCCCGCTTCCATTCACCAAAGGCAAGAATTTTGGAAAGTCTTTCCCTCCCCATATCGTAGAAAGAAAGAACATGCCTTACCTCCACGCATGACCCACAGTATCATGCGTGGGTCAGCAAACATGGATATGGGGCGGACGTGACGACCGAATTCATCAGTGTGACGTTCACGAACTCGTCGAACGAGATCAATCCGGTACGCGATCCGGCGATCGAGCCCGATTTCCTTGTGCGCTACGCCCGCGCCCTCGACGATTACGGGTTCGACTACACGCTCGTCCCCTACGCCTCCTCGTCCTTCGATCCGTTCACGATCGGCGCGACGATTGCGGCGCACACGAAGAATATCAAGATCATCGTTGCGCTGCGTCCGAACACCCTCTACCCGACCGTGGCCGCGAAGGCGCTCGCGACCCTCGACCAGCTGAGCGGCGGGCGGGTCGTCGTGCACTTCATCGCCGGCGGCAGCGACGCCGAGCAGGCGAGCGAGGGCGACTTCCTGGGCAAGGAGGAGCGCTACGCGCGGCTCGAGGAATATATCCGCATCCTGCGCCGCGCCTGGCATTCGGCGGAGCCGTTCGACTTCGACGGCACGTATTACCAGTTCAAGCAGTTCCGGAACGCCGTCCGGCCGGTCGCCGGCACGATTCCGGTCTCGGTCGGAGGCTCGTCCGATGCGGCCTACCGCATCGGCGGCGCGCATGCGGACATCTTCGGGCTCTGGGGCGAGCCGCTCGCCGAGACCCGGGAGCAGATCGCGCGCATCCACACCGAGGCGGCACGCGCCGGCCGCACCGACCGGCCGCGCATCTGGGTCACCTTCCGGCCGATCGTCGCCGAGACCGACGAGCTCGCCTGGGCGAAGGCGCATCGCACCCTCGACGCGCTCAACGCCAACCGTGCCAAGGGTCTCGGCAAGGCGCCGGCGACGGCCCCGCGTCCGGCCAATGTCGGCTCGCAGCGCCTGCTCGCCATCGCGGCCCGGGGCGACGTCCACGACCGCGCCCTGTGGTATCCGACCGTCACGGCGACCAATGCCAGCGGCGCCTCGACCGCCCTCGTCGGCTCGCCGCAGACGGTCGCCGACGCGATCCTCGACTACGTCGATCTCGGCGCCGAGCTGATCTCGATCCGCGGCTACGACAACCTCAACGACGCGGTCGATTACGGCCGCTACGTGCTCCCCCTCGTCCGCGAAGGACTCGCGCAGCGCCACGCCGTCGAGGCCCGCGCCTATGCGTGACGATCTGGTCGTCGCCGGCATCGACCTGTCCGGCGTCGTCGCGCGGCTCGCGGCCGCCGCGCCGGCGGCCGATGCCGCCGCGTCCTTCCCACGCGAAGGCGTCCGGGCGGTCCACGAGGCCGGCCTGCTGGAATGGGCGGTGGCGGCGCGCTACGGCGGCCGCGAGCTGCCGCTGGGCGACCTCGCGCGGCTCGCAGCGGGGCTCGGGCGCGGCGACCCGTCCGTCGCGCTCATCAGCCTGATGACGCTGTTCGCCCACCGGCAGCAGGCGATCGGAAACTTCTGGCCCGACACGCTCTATCGGCGCGTCCTGGCGGAGGGCGGACGCGGCCCGGTGCTCCTCAACGCCGCGCGGGGCGAGCCCGAGCTCGGCTCCCCGGCGCGGGGCGGGCTGCCGCGGACCCGTGCCCGCCGGACCGGGCGCGGCTGGTCGATCAGCGGGACCAAGCGCTTCGTCACCGGCTGCGAAGGCCTGTCCTACATCCTCGTCTGGGCGAGCACCGACGAGACGCCGCAGCGGGTCGGCACCTTCGTGGTGCCGGGCGGCGCCCCGGGCATCCGCATCGTCGAGAACTGGCGCAGCCTCGGCCTGCGGGCGAGCGGCTCGCACGACGTCGTCTTCGACGAGGTCGAGATCGACCGCGACGACGTGATCGGGCTCACCCCCGCCGACATCGCCGGCCAGGACAACCGCGCCCATGCGGCGATCACCCTCGTGGTCACCGCCCTCTATCTCGGCGTCGCCGAGGCCGCACGGGAGGCCTTCCTGGCCTTCGCCGAGGACAGGGTCTCGGCCAATCTCGGCTATCCCCTGGCCCGCACGGAGCGGTTCATCGCGCTCGCCGGGGAGATCGACCTCCTGGTCAGCGGTGCGCGCCAGATCATCCTCGGCGCTCTCGACCACGCCGCCGACACGCCCGACACGCTCCTGCGGGCCCGGCTCCTCGCCGGCCGGCAGATCAAGCAGGCCGTGCAGCTCGCCGTCGGCGCGCTGGGCAATCCGGGCCTGAGCCGGGACACCGCCCTGGAGCGGCATTTTCGCGATGTCCAGTCCGTGCTCGTCCACGCGCCGCAGGAGGACACGGTGATCGCCCTCCTCGGGCGAGGCGCCTTCGCGGCCGTCACCGACACCTCACGCCCGGACCGGCTGCCGGCCGCGTAGCGCCCGCCGGGGCACCCGAAACTCTCAGGATCTCATGATGACCGATTCCCTCTCTCCGTCGCGCCGCGGCGTGCTGACGGCCGCCGCGGCCCTGACCCTCGCACTCACGGTCCCGGCCCTCGCGGGCGGCGAGCCGCGCCAGGGCGGCGACGTCGTCTTCCTGATCGACTCGCTCGGGCCGACCTGGATCCCGAACAACAGCGCGATCTCGAGCTTCCAGGGCCACATCTGGGGCCACGTCACCGACAAGCTCGTCTACGTCGACGCCGACGGCAAGGTCAGCCCGTGGCTCGCCAAGGGCTGGGAGCAGAACGCGGACGCCACCGAGTTCACCCTGCACCTGCGCGAGGGCGCGACCTTCTCCGACGGCACGCCGCTCGACGCCGCTTCGGTCGTCGCCAACCTCGACATCTGGCATGCCGGCCGGATCAAGGAGGGCATCAACCCGATCGGCCTGTTCCCGAAGACCTACGAGCGCGCCGAGGCGCTCGACGCGCGCACCGTGAAGGTGGTCTTCAACGCGCCGACCCTCGGCTTCATCCCGACGCTCGGCTATCACGGCTCGATCCTGATCTCGCCGAAGACCCTGGCGAGGCCCGCCGCCGAGCAGGCGGATCTGGGAAAAACCGCCGGCAGCGGCCCGTTCCTCGTCGCCGCCTGGAAGGAGGGCGACTTCGTCAAACTGGTCCGGCGCAAGGACTACAATTGGGGGCCGGCCGCGGTCGGCCGGACCGGACCAGCGAGCCTCGAGTCGATCACCTACAAGGTCGTGGCAGAGCCCTCGCTGCGGGTCGCCGCCGTCCAGTCGGGCCAGGCCGACATCGCCTACAACGCCTCGCCGCAGGAGCTGAAATCCCTCAAGGAGGCCGGGCTCACGGTGGCGACGCCGCGCTATCTCGGCTTCGTCAACGGCTGGGCGATCAACACGAAGCTCGCGCCCTACGACGACGTGCGGGTGCGCCGGGCGCTCCAGGCCGGCATCGACCGCCAGGAGATCATCGACACCGTGTACACGCCGGACTGGAAGCTCGCGACCTCGTTCATCCAGAGCAACGTGCCGGGCGCGACCGACCAGAGCGCGCGCCTCGCCTACGAGCCGGACAAGGCCGAGCGGCTCCTCGACGAGGCGGGCTGGATCAAGGGGCGCGGCGGGATCCGCGCCAAGGGCGGCAGGCCGCTGACGCTGACGCTCTACTCGAACCCCTATCTCGCGACGGCGAAGGCGGTCGACGAGCTGATCGCCCAGCAGCTCGGCCGGCTCGGCTGGAAGGTCGACATCCGCGCCTACGACGTCGTGACGTTCGGCCAGAAGGTCCAGTTCGGCGGCCCGGCGGTCCCGGCCTACGAGGTGACGCGCAGCTTCATCGACGCCGGCACCGTCGCCAGCATCCTCACCAACGCCAATAACGGCGAGAACTGGTTCGCCCTCGGTGACAGCGACGCCAAGATCAACGAGCTGCGCGACCGGATCGCCGGGGCCAAGACGATCGAGGCCCGCGATCCACTCCTCGACGAGCTGCAGAGATACGTCCTCGACCAGGGCTACTTCATCCCGCGCACGCAGATCGTCCAGCGCATCTACGTGCAATCGCCGAAGCTCAAGGGCGAGACCTACAACGGCATCGCCTATGCCAGCTACTACACCGCGACCAAGGGCGAGTAGCCGTGGGCGGACCGCCATGAGGCGCTCAGGCCTGTTTGATCTAGCCGGCGGACTTCAAAACCTTCGTCGTCGTTCCGGGCTCCGCTGCGCAGCCCCGGAATGACCAGAGGATGTCAACGCCGTTGGGGCAGGCCGAACATCTCCAAGACACGAGACGATCTCTCATGAGACACCCCTACCTGATCTACGCCGGCAAGCGCCTCGCCCAGGCGGTGGCGGTGATCCTGCTCACCTACCTGTTCACCTTCGTGGTCGTCAGCATCCTGCCCGGCGATCCCGTCACCAACGTCCTGCGCGATCCCCAGAACGGGTTCAGCGAGGAGCAGATCCAGGCGATCATCGCCGCGCAAGGGTTGGACCGGCCGCTGCTGATCCAGCTCTGGACCTCGCTGACGCACTTCCTGTCGGGGGATTTCGGGCTGTCGATGCGCTCGAGCCGGCCGGTGGCGACGCTGATCGCCGAGGCGCTGCCCTCGACGCTGACGCTCGCCTCCGCGGGGCTCGCCGTGGCGCTCGGGCTCGCCTTCGCGGTCGCCTACGGCACGCAGTTCCTCCCGGGGCGGATCGGGAGCGCGTTGCGGGCCTTCCCCTCGCTGTTCCTGTCGGTGCCGAACTTCGTGATCGGCCTGGCGCTGATCCACGTCTTCGGCTTCCAGCTCGGCCTCTTTCGGGTGATCGAGCCCGACAGCGCCTGGGCGACGCTGTCCGCCGCGATCGCCCTCGGCATCCCGATCTCGGCCCAGATCGCCGAGGTGCTGATCGCCAACCTCGACCACGAGGCGCGCCAGGACTACGCCGCGGTCGCGCGCAGCCGCGGCCTCTCGCCGGCGCGGCTGTTCGGAAAGCATCTCCTCAAGCCGTCCTCGTTGCCCGTCGTCACCGTCATCGCGCTCACGGTCGGCGAATTGCTCGGCGGCTCGCTCGTCACCGAGGCGGTGTTCGGGCGTAACGGGATCGGCAGCCTGGTGCAGCGCTCGGCGGCGGCGCAGGACCTGCCTGTGCTGCAGGCCGTGGTGGCGCTGGCGGCCCTGGTCTTCGTCCTCGTCAACCTGGCCGCCGACCTCGTCTACCCGCTGCTCGACCCGCGGCTGAAGCTCGTCGGGAATCCGGAGCGCCGGCCCGAGACCGCCGACGAGGCCACCCCCTCCTCCTTGCGGACGGTGGCCGGATGAGCACCACCTCGCTCCTCGTCGTCCCGCGCCTCGCGGCCGGCCGGCTCTCGGCCCTGCGGCTGCCGCCGACCGTGATCCTGTCGCTCGCGATCCTCGCCGTCGTGATCGCCTGGTCGCTCGCCCCCGGCCTGTTCACCGCCTACGATCCGGCCCGCGGCATCCCCGCCCATAAGCTGCTGGGCCCGAGCGCCGCGCACTGGTTCGGCACCGACCATCTCGGCCGCGACCTCTACGCCCGCATCGTCCACGGCACCGCCTCCTCGGTGACGAGCGCGCTCATCGCGGTCGGCATCGGGGTCCTGGCCGGCGGGTTGATCGGATTGCTCGCTGGCTTCCTCGGCGGCCTCGTCGACACGCTGCTCGCGCGCCTCGTCGACGTGCTCCTGGCGATCCCGCGCTTCCTGCTGGCCATCATCATCGTGACGGCGCTCGGCTTCGACACCGTCAACACCGCCATCGCCACCGGCATCTCGGCGGTCGCGGTCTTCGCCCGGGTGATGCGGGCGGAGGTGATCAAGACCCGGCAGGCGACCTTCGTCGAGGCGGCGTTCCTGCAGGGCGGCTCGCGCTGGCACGTCCTGTGGCGCCACGTTCTGCCCAACGCCTCGCGCTCGGTGCTGGCGCTCGCGGTGCTGCAGGTCGGCCTGTCGATCCTGGTGATCGCCGGCCTCGCCTTCCTGGGCTACGGCGACCCGCCGCCGGCCTCGGACTGGGGCCTCCTGATCGCCACCGGCAAGGACTACCTCAAATGGCCGTGGCTGGTTTACGCCCCCGCCCTCGTCACGGTCGCCGCCGTCCTCTCACTCAACAGGATCAGCCGATGGCTCCGCCGGACGGATTGACCGTGATCTCGCAAGGCAACCCGCCCCTGCTCCGGGTGGAGGACCTGTCGGTCTCCTATGGCCGCCAGCCGGTCGTCTCGGACGTCGGCTTCGAGATCGGCCGGGCCGGGAGCCTCGCGCTCATCGGCGAATCCGGCTCGGGCAAGTCGACCATCGCCCGCGCCGTGCTGCGGCTCCTGCCCCGTACCGGACGCGCGACCGGCCGGGTCGCGTTCGAGGGCCGCGAGGTGCTGGGGCTCCCCGAGCGCCGGTTCCGGCCGTTGCGGGGCCGGGCGATCGGCTTCGTGCCGCAGGATCCCGGCAACGCGCTGAACCCGGTCCGCACCGTCGGCGCGCAAGGGGAGGAAGCGGCCGCGCTCCTCGACGAGCCGAATCGGGCGCGCCGCACGGCGCTGATCCTCGAGACCTTCGCGGCGGTCGGGCTCGACGACCCGCGGCGCGTCTACGACTCGTACCCGCACCAGCTCTCCGGGGGCATGCTCCAGCGGGTGCTGATCGGCCTCGCGATCCTGCCGCAGCCCGCCCTGCTGGTCGCCGACGAGCCGACCTCGGCCCTCGACGTCACGGTGCAGAAGCGGATCCTCGACCTCCTGTCGCGGCTGCGGGAGGAGCGCGGCATCGGGCTCCTCCTCATCACCCACGACCTCGCGATCGCGGCCGAGTGGGCGGATGCCCTGGTGGTGCTCAAGGACGGCGCCGTGCAGGAGGCGGGCCGCACCGCGACGGTATTCGCCTCCCCCGCCTCGGCCTATGCGCGCAAGCTCCACGCCGACGTGCCGAGCCTCAACCCCGACCGCTACGCCGCCTCGCGCGATGTCGGCTTCCGGCGTCGCGAGGCGGATGCGAGCCCGAAGATCGCGGTCAGCGCCGTCACCAAGACCTTCCGGGTCGACGGCCGGATCACCACGGCTGTCGACGGCGTCTCGTTCGCCGTGCCCACCGGAACCACGCACGCGCTGGTCGGCGAATCGGGCTCGGGCAAGACGACGACGATCAGGCTGCTGCTCGGCCTCGAGGCGCCGGATGCCGGATCGATCCGGGTCGCCGGTCACGAGGTCGCCGGCCGCACGCACGAGGCCTTGCGTGGGGTGCGGCGCCAGCTCCAGCTCGTCTACCAGAACCCGTTCACCTCGCTCGACCCGACCTGGAGCGTCGAGGCGCTGGTGCGCGAGCCCCTCGACCGGTACGGCATCGGCACCCGGGCCGAGCGGGCGGAGCAGGTCCGCGCGGTGCTGGCCGATGTCGGGCTCAAGGCCCACCTGCTCCCGCGCCGGCCGGACGCCCTCTCGGGCGGCCAGCGCCAGCGTGTGGCGATCGCCCGGGCGCTGGTGCTCAAGCCCGACGTGATCGTGCTCGACGAGCCGACCTCGGCCCTCGACGTCAGCGTCCAGGCCGACATCGTCGAGGTGCTGCTCTCGCTGCAGGCCGCGCTCGGGCTGACCTACGTCTTCGTCTCCCACGACCTCGCGCTGGTGCGCCAGCTCGCCCACTCCGTCTCGGTGATGCATCGCGGGCGGATCGTCGAGGGGGGCACTGTCGCCGACATCTTCGACAACCCGCGTCACGCCTACACCGCGGCGCTGCTGGACGCGGTCCCGTCCGGAATCGCGGGCCGGGCCCGCAGGGCGCCTCGGACGGGGACAGGCGAACCGCTCGTCGCGTGATGCCGCCATGCTCAAGGGGCGGATCGCCGTGCCAGGCCCCTCCCCTTCTCCCGGGCGACTGAAACGAAGTGGAAGGCGATCCCGGGAAAGGGGGGAGGAGGTTGTGAGAACCTGCCCTCCCGAACGACCACCCGCCGCCGTCATGTCACCGTGGGTGGGATTGCTCTGGTCATCCAACCCGGGGCCGTCCGAACCGCAGACACGCTCCGGTCCGCGGCCCATGAGCCCTTCAACGGCTCAGGCGGCCAAACGGAACTCGTCGCGCGCATGCATGCGCGCTCCCGCATCGCGTCGACGACATCGCGGGTGAACAGCGTCGGGCAGGTCTCCGACGCCCGGAATCGCACCTTCCACGAGGCGCTCCGTGCGCGACCCGTGACGGCGCCATGATCGTGCAGGCGTCGGCAATCCGGAGGTGACCGACCATCATCGTTGCGCCGAACGCCGCTGCACGACCGCACAGGGCGACGCCGCCAGCGGACCATCGAACGGGTCACCGGTCCGCTGCTCTCAGGCTTGTCCACCACCTGCTGAATCGACGGCTCGTCTCGCTTCTGTCTGCTGAGCGTGCTCATTGACTCGCAGCCTTCATTGCCAGGACACCACGCCCGGCAGAAGAACTTCGGATGACGACGCCAGGTCCGGGGTCTCTACCTGGAAAGCGAGGTTATCCACCGGGTAGAATCCCGCATCGATCTGCTATGGCCTCACCTCCGGCATCGATCGGACGATCGATCGGAGGCGTCCGGGCAATCTCCTGCGGCCTGCTCGCGCTTCCGGACAGCATCCCTGACGAACTCCTCCCGGTTCTGTCCGCCGGCCCGGCGACTCTGAACCGTCAAGGCGCCATGGCTCCACCATGGCCCGGACAAGGATGCATCTGATCGGCGGCCGGTATGAGCGCCGATGGTCCGATCGTCACCGGGAACGCATCGGTGCCCACCGTCGCTGCCGTCGACATCGACCAGACCCGGCATACGGTGATTGACCGAGTCAATGAGTCGACCGTGTTTGCCACATGCGTTTTGCCGTTGCGAGTCCAAGGCAAGACGGACCGAAATACGCTACGCCTTTTGTCTTCTGAAAATTCGGAAAATCTGTCAGCCGCAGGCGTTTCAAGAATCTGTTTCTATAGTTTTGATTCTAGGTTTTAGGCCTGCAAGGCCACTCCAACGCCTTGTCCGTGAAGGTAAATTTCCGAACCCCGGAGTCCGAAATACGGCCTTGCCGGATTGATCTACGCCTCTGACGGATTGATGTACGGCCCATTCGGGAGCGATGTACGTCCGAATCTGACTTGTCCACAGCCGTCCACAGGACCCGTTTTTGTCATCCGAGGGCAGGACCGATGTACGGGGGCTGCCAAAACCGGGGGCCGACCGATTCGCTTTTTGGCAAAGCCGGGCGGACCGAAATACGGGGGTTTTGGCAGTCCCCTCCGCGACCTCCTCCGCCGCCGGTTTTGTCACGGATCGGCGGACCCATGTACGGCGGATTTGTCATTCGACCGGTTCACCATCCGCAGCACGGGCTCGCGCTCGCCGTCGATGATGCTGAGGTCGTAATCGGGCAAGGGAACCGCCGCGTCGACGATCTCCTTGATCGCCTGCCGAAATTTGTGCTTGGGGAGCTTCGACCCACTCCGCTTGTGGAGTTCGGTCATGCCGTACCGGGCTTCCGTCTGTCCGGCGGCCTTGCGCGCCAGTCGATACAGGAACTTCGCGATCGGCCGCGTGATCAGGAAGTAATCCGGATTCAGGGTGAGGATCGAGGGCTTGCCGTCCGGCTTGACGACCCCCTCGTAGACCCAGTCCGGAATATCGATCTCGACCTGGTCGATGCGGTCGGCGCTGGTCCGGGACACGACCTTGTAGCGGCCGATCAGCGGAAACGCCTCGGTCTCGCGGCGGCGCGTCTTTGCCCTGTCGCTCGACAGGTTGGTGATCTTGATCCGGGTCGCCTGAAGACGGTCCAGCGCGCGCTCGAGGTCCTCGTACTGCTTCCCGCCCAGTTCGCGCCGGCAGAATTTCAGAATCTCGGACGCGGCGGGTCGGTAGGTCCGGGGCGGCAGTGACGGCCGCAAGCCCTTCGAATCGTCGATCCGGTACTGCCGCGTCTGCTCCGCGAGGTGCGAGATCATGTTGATGACGATGTCGTAGTCGTAGGCGGTGGCGAGCCCGACCTCGGCGCCACCCTCGACGGTGATGACGGAATCCTTCAGCTCGTAGCGGATGACCCCCTCCCCCGTCGTCTTCGACAGGGCGAAGGGCGCGATGTCCATCAGGTTCATGTCGTCCTTGATCGGAGCGTCATGAACGGTCGGCACGAAGAACGCCAGCTGGGCGTCGTCGAGCGGCGGCGGGCGGACGAGGGCGCGGGGCTGGCGCGGCACCTCGTGCTCGATGATCTTGGCGACCTCCTCGGAGCGGATGGCGTCCGCCAGGATCGTGAGGGATTTTCGGAGCGGCTCCTCCTCCCCAAACTCCGCGAGCTTGAGATCCGCGAACGAGCGTCGGCTGTAGAAGCGCCGGATGCGGCTGAGGCCGTCCTTCGACAGGGGAATGAACTCGTCCCCGCGCAGGTGCGCGACCTGCTGTGCGACACCCTGAAGGTATTCGTTCTTCTCGTGGAGCGAGAGTTTGGCGAACTCCTCGCGCGTCTTGAGATGCAGCTTCGCCATCGGCCTACCAGTTCCTCAAGCGCTTCCATAGCACAGCATCACCTTGCGCATTCGTCTCCGGCGCCTCGGCCTCGGCGCATCAATATCGATCCGGTCTCCCCTCCCGCCTGGCATCGGGCGGCCCCGGGCAGGATTTCGTCTCCCATCGCTGCCGGGATCGCAGCCGCCCTCCCCTTCCCGGCATTCGCGCTCCCCGTCGTGAGCGGGCGACCTGCGTGAGGCTCCCGCATTCGTCCCGGAGCGTGATGGTGCGGGACGCAGTCCGGCGCGGCCGCCCCTGTTCCTGTGACGGTGCCCACCAGTCCGGAAGCACGGGCGATGTCCCTCCATGGCGTGTCCGGCGGTCAAGCTTGTGCGAGGCTTGCGACGGGCTCGACTTCCTGTCCCGAATCGGTCCTATCTTCTCGCTTGCGGTGTTATGGTCGAATTTACCGTTTCACCGTGAACGAGGCCGGACAGATGACTCAACACGCTCAGCCGAGCGGACCCTGGGCGCCCAACCAGACGGCGGGCCGCGATGCCCAGATCCTGGGTGCGAAGCTGCGCGAGATCGCCTCCGTCGTGTTCTCGCCGTCGGAAGCGAAGACGCTGCGCCGGTACACGTCGGGCGAGGTCGCCCGCATCCTCGGCGTGACCGACAGCCGGATCCGGCAGCTCTCACCCAGTCTCCTCGTCTCGGAACCGGAGGTCGCTCCGGGCGGCCGCCGGCTCTTCACCTTGGCCGACATCCATGCGCTGCGCGCTCACCTCGATGAGATCGACCGCGTCGGCCGACGGTATCTCCCGCACCGGGATCCTGCCAAAGGCGAGCACCTCCAGGTCATCGCCTGCGTGAACTTCAAGGGCGGCTCGGGAAAGACGACGACATCCGCGCACCTCGCCCAGTCGCTGGTCCTGCGCGGCTACCGCGTGCTCGCCATCGACCTCGATCCGCAAGCCAGCCTCTCCACCCTTCTCGGAGTCAGGCCCGAGAACGAGCGGGAGCCCTACCCCACCATCTACGATGCGATCCGCTACGGAGACCAGCGGCGCCCCTTCGACGAGGTGATCCGGCAGACGTACTTCACCGGCCTGGATCTGGTCGCCGCCGACCTGGAGCTGGAGGTTTTCGAGTTCGAGGCGCCGATGCAGTCGGCGCGGCGGAAGCCGAACGACCCGGAACCGCCGTTCTTCGCGCGCATGGGCCTCGCCCTGACCGAGGTGGCGGACCGATACGACGTCGTCGTGATCGATTGCCCCCCGCGCCTCGGCTACCTGACCATCGCGGCCCTCTGCGCGGCCACCGCGCTCCTCATCACGATCCATCCGCAGATGCTCGACGTCTCGAGCATGCGCCAGTTCCTGACCATGATGGACGAGATCATGGAACCCGTGCGGGCGCAGGGCGCGGCCCCGACGCATGATTGGTTTCGCTACCTCATCACCCGATTCGAGCCTCAGGACACGCCACAGACCGAGGTGGTCGCGATGCTCCGCGGCCTGTTCGGCGAGCGCGTCCTGACCAAGGCCATGCTTCAATCGGCGGCGGTCTCGAATTCGGGCCTGCGCGGGCAGACCGTGTACGAGACGCCCCTTCGACGTGACGAGGTCACGGGATCGACGTACCGTCGAGCCCTGGACGCACTCGACGCCGTCAACGGGGAGATCGAAGGGCTCATCACCCGCGCATGGGGCCGCACATGAACCAGAAGAAGCGCCTCAGTGCCATCATGGGCACGCCCGTTCAGGCCGATGCTCCGCCACAGGCCTCACCTGAACCATCAATGGGTTACACCCCTGTAGCAGGTGCTACGCCTCACGCTCCCGCCGTCGAGAAGCGTCCCGCGGCGGCGCGCTCCATGGCGGCCATGTGGGCTGCCTCCCGACCCGCTCCGGCGGAGGTCGACGGCGCAGTCGTCGATCTCGACCCCGATCTGTGCCTGCCGTCCGCCATCGCGGACCGTGTTCCCGACGTCACGGATGCGACATTCGGAGCCTTCGTCGATCAGATCCGCGAGGAGGGCCAGCACACGCCGATCCTCGTACGCCGGCATCCCCGGCAGACCGGACATTACGAGATCGCCTATGGGCGTCGCCGGACGCGGGCAGCCAAGGCACTCGGCACGCCCGTCCGTGCCGTCGTGCGCGATCTGAGCGATGCCGAACTTGTGGTCGCGCAGGGGTCCGAGAATCTCGCCCGGGAGGACCTGTCCTACATCGAACGGGCGCATTTCGCCCGGAACATGGAGCAGGCCGGGATCGCCCGGGATGTGATCCTCAAGGCGATGAGCGTGCATCGCCCGGATCTCGCCAACTACCTGGCGGTGGCCGAGGCGATACCCGCGCCGGTGCTCGCCGCGATCGGGCCGGCGCCGAAGGTCGGGCGCCCTCGCTGGCTCACGCTCGCCGACCGGATCAAGGCCGCGACATCGGAGCAGGTCGATGCCGCCCTTGTCTCCCCGGGGCTTGCCGGCAAGGCCTCCGACGAGCGGTTTACGGTGATCCTGAATGCCTTGGCGCCGCCGCCGCCGCGCAAGGCGAAGCCGCGGGCCGAGACCGTCAAGGATGCCAGAGGCGTGAAGTTCGCCCGCATCGAGCGGAGCTCCGACGGCATGCGCGTGACGCTGGACGAGAAGGCGGAGCCGGGCTTCGCCGATTATCTCGCCGAGCGCCTTCCCGAAATGCTTGCCGCTTACCGGCAGGGCAGGGGCTGACCCGATCCCTCCCTCGAACGGAGGGGAGACGGCGACGCCGTCAGGAGGGGCCCACCGGACCGAGGTCCGGGAGGCCCGATCCCTGGAGTTCCGGATGGCCTCCGGGAATCGCTCTGCCCGGCCTGTCGGGGGTCTGAACTCCGCCGGTCGCGACGGACCCCGCAGTGGCGTGACACGGACCGGTTCTCGGACCCGCTCCGCCGTCACGGCGGGAACCGTCTGCCCAGTATGGGCCGCTTCGGACGCGTCGTCTCCACAGTCCAACAGACGCATCGCCGTCGTGTCGAGATCCCGGCTGCCGAGAGCAAACCCGGTGCTTCGCGCCACGGCGATGTCGCGCGAGAGTGCCGCGTCCGAGTACGACACGGCGCGATGAGGCCTACGAGATCGATGACAGGGCGGGGGAGGGGGCGGCCAACGGATTCATCTTTGCTTCACCATGTCCGGCGCGTCGCGCTCATCCCTCTCGCCACGCGGGTCGGCAACTGGACGGCGGTGGCGGGCATCGACCTCGCGCTCGCCCGCAGAAAGGTCCGATGACCACCCACAGAAGCGTCGATGAATGATCCGGGGCTCGACGCCGTCAGGACGCGGTTCGTCATCGAACGACTGCCGCACGTTCTTACAGGAAGGCAGGACCCGTCTCGGTGTCTGATCGGCAGGCCGATCGGATCAAGCGCGATCCGGCGTCACGCCCCGCGAAAGCGTGAGTGCGGTGCCCATGCGACGGCGCGTCGGGATGCCCGATACGCTCGCCCGGCGGTCGATCGAGGGGAGGGGAGGGCACCACAGCCTCGACTCGGCCTCAGGCGGCGGGCGCAGGCTGGACGAGGCCGGTCTCGGCTTAGGCCGAGACTGGCTTCGTCGACATGCACCGGCAAGGCCGGACCGCCGAGATGTGGGAGACGCGGCCCGGCATGGGCGTGACCGCGCTGGTCCAGGCCACCCCCGGCATCGGGCGTGGATCCCGCCCCGCCGCAGGCAGCCCGGGAGATCGCCCGTCACAGATCGCACGATTGCGGCGCGATCCGGCGACGCGCTCGCACGGCCCGGATTCACCCTGCATGGTTGCGGACGGCAATGCGGCGGATCACAGATGCTTGAGACCGTAGCTCGCGAGAAGCGGCAGAAGCTCGTCCCGGGCGCGAAGACGGTGCTGACGAGCCGCCGCCAGCGCGGCGTCTGGATCGCCCGTGCGAATGGTCTGGGCGATCTGACGGTGCTCCGCGATCGACGCGTCAAGGCCGCGGCGCAGGTTGAGCGTCAGCATTCGGGCCCGGTGTGACTGGTCGTTGATCGTATGCATGATCCGGCTCATCCGCCCGTTGCGGACATGCTCGATCAGCATGTTGTGGAAAGCGCCGTCGGCTTCGCCCCAGGCCGGAAGATCGGCGCGGGCGTGCGCCTCCTCCATCGCCGTCGTCCAGGAATCAAGGGCATCGGCCGCCGCGGCGCGTTCGGCGCTCGGCAGGGCTGCGATCAGTTCGGCCGCCCGGCCCTCGATGCCGATGATCACGTCGTAGATCTCCCGCATGTCGTCCGGGGCGAGCGCCAGGATCAGGATGCCCTTGCGCGGCAGAACGCGGACGAGGCCGTCCTCCTGCAACCGGATCGCCGCCTCATGGACCGGGGTCCGGCTCATCCCGAGCCGCAGGGCGATCTCCTGCTCTGAAGCCTGGTAGCCCGGCGCGAAGGTCGCGTCGCGGATGTTCGCGCGCATCGCCGCGTAGGCGTCGTCGACGAGCGAGGTGCGCTTCTCCGTCTCCTCGCCGGGCACCCTCTCACCCTCTGATCCTCTGGACTGAGCCCGCATCATCCCGCACCTCCCTTGAGGTCTACGCATATCATCTTCCATGCAACGCGCGGAACCGGGGTTGACAGGGTGGTCTTCCCCTGTCAACGGTATTCCAGCTTGCATGGAAGATAGCGCTCAAGAATGAATGGAGCGCCCAGGCAGCAGGAGGAAACGATGAGCGCTTCGCTGGAGAGAGCGACCATGCGCCGTGTATCATGGCGCTTGGTCCCTTTCATATGCCTTCTCTACTTCATTGCCTTCATCGACCGCGTGAACATCGGCTTCGCCGCGCTGACGATGAACAAGGATCTCGGCTTCTCCTCAGCCGTGTTCGGCTTCGGGGCCGGTGTGTTCTTCTTCGGATATTTCCTGTTCGAGGTGCCCTCGAACATCATCCTGGACAAGGTGGGCGCCCGCCTGTGGATCGCCCGGGTGATGATCACCTGGGGGATCATCTCCGGCGCCTTCGCCTTCGTGAAGGGCGAGTATAGCTTCTACGCACTGCGCTTCCTGCTCGGTGCGGCCGAGGCCGGCTTCTTTCCCGGCATCATCCTCTATCTGAGTTACTGGTTCCCGGCCCGCTACCGCGCCGGCGTCGTCTCGCTGTTCATGGCGGCGGCTCCGATCTCTGTCGTGCTGGGCTCGCCGATCTCGAGCGCGCTGCTCGGGATGGACGGCATCCTCGGCCTGCACGGCTGGCAGTGGATGTTCCTCATCGAGGCGGCTCCGGCGGTCGTGCTCGGTGTCGTCGTGCTGTTCTACATGACCGACCGGCCCGAGAAGGCGAAGTGGCTCTCGGAGGAGCAGCGCGACTGGCTCGTCGCGGAGATGAACGCGGAGCGGGCCGCCAAGCAGACGGCGGCCAAGCACAGCATCATGGCTGGTCTGGCCGACATCCGCGTGCTGGCACTCGCCCTGATCTACTTCGGCACCTCGGCCGGCCTCTACACGCTCGGCATCTGGGCGCCGCAGATCATCAAGAGCTTCGGCCTGTCCACCATGGCGGTCGGCTTCCTCAACGGCGTGCCGCCGACCCTGGCGGTGATCGCGATGATCCTGTGGGCGCGCCACTCGGACAAGACCGGCGAGCGCACCTGGCACGTCGTCATCGCCTGCCTCGTCGCCTCGGCCGGCCTCGTGCTCGCCGGCGGTGCCACCTCGGTCGCCGCCGTGATCGCGGCGCTCAGCCTGGTCAATATCGGCATCAGCGCGGCCAAGCCCCCGCTCTGGGCGATGCCGACGATGTTCCTGTCCGGCTCGGCCGCGGCGGTCGGCATTGCCACGATCAACTCGATCGGTAACCTCGGCGGCTTCGTCGGGCCCTGGGCGATCGGCTGGATCAAGGACCGGACCGGCAGCTTCACCGGCGGGCTGATCTTCGTCGCCGGGCTGCTGATCCTGTCCGCGGTCCTGACGCTCATCGTCGCCCGTGCGGGGCGACGCGCCGGAGCGGCGGGCGCTGCCGCGCACTGAACACCCTCTTCCCCTTGATCCCTCATCCCACACGGAGACTCGTCATGACCAAGACCTACAAGATCGCCGCGATCCCGGCCGACGGCATCGGCATCGAGGTCATCGCCGCCGGCGTCGAGGTGCTGAACGCGCTGGCCGAGAAGACCGGCACGTTCCGGTTCCAGTTCGACCACTTCGACTGGGGCTCGGACTACTACAAGACGCACGGCGTGATGATGCCGGCCGACGGTCGCGAGCAGATCAGGAACCACGACGCGATCTACTTCGGTGCCGTCGGCGCGCCGGACGTGCCGGACCACATCACCCTGTGGGGCCTGCGGCTCGCCATCTGCCAGCCCTTCGACCAGTACGCCAATGTCCGCCCGACCCGGATCCTGCCCGGCATCACCAGCCCGCTGCGCCACGTCTCGGGGCCCGAGCTCGACTGGGTGATCGTGCGTGAGAACTCGGAGGGCGAGTATGCGGGCGTCGGCGGCCGCGTTCACCAGGGCCACCCGGAGGAGGTCGCCACCGACGTCTCGATGATGACGCGCACCGGCGTCTCCCGCATCATCCGCTACGCCTTCAAGCTCGCCCAGAGCCGCCCGCGCAAGCTCCTCACCGTGGTGACGAAGTCGAACGCCCAGCGCCACGCCATGGTGATGTGGGACGAGATCGCCGCCGAGGTGGCGCAGGAATTCCCGGACGTGACCTGGGACAAGATGCTGGTCGACGCCATGACGATGCGCATGGTGATCAAGCCCGAGACCCTCGACACCATCGTGGCGACGAACCTGCACGCCGACATCCTGTCGGACCTGGCCGCGGCCCTCGCCGGCTCGCTCGGCATCGCGCCGACCGCGAACATCAACCCGGAGCGGAAGTTCCCGTCGATGTTCGAGCCGATCCACGGCTCGGCCTTCGACATCACCGGCAAGGGCATCGCCAACCCGATCGCGACCTTCTGGACCGCCTGCCAGATGCTGGAGCACCTCGGCGAGAAGCCGGCGGCCGACCGGCTGATGCGCGCGGTGGAGCGGGTGACCGCCGATCCGAGCCTGCACACCCCCGATCTCGGCGGCAAGGCGACGACCCGTCAGGTCACCGACGCCGTCATCGCGGCGATCCAGGGCGACAACGAGTAAGGGGCACGCCGTGACCGAGCCCGGAGACTTCCTGCGGCGGCTCTTCGCCGCCGCCGTGGCGGCGGCCGATCCGGCCGTCAGCCTCGCCCGTCACCTGCCCGAGCCGCCCCGCGGCCGCACCATCGTCGTCGGGGCGGGCAAGGCCGCTGCCGCGATGGCCCGCGCCGTCGAGGCGGCCTGGCCGGGCGAGATCTCCGGGCTCGTGGTCACCCGCTACGGGCACGGTGCCCCGACCACCCGGATCGCGGTGGTCGAGGCCGCCCACCCGGTACCGGACGCGGCCGGCGAGGCCGCGTCGAAGGCCATCCTCGAGGCGGTCGCCGGGCTCACCCCCGACGACCTCGTCCTCTGCCTGATCTCCGGCGGCGGCTCGGCCCTGCTGTCGCTCCCGGCGCCGGGGCTCACCCTCGCCGACAAGCAGGCCGTCAACCGCGCCCTGCTGACGTCGGGTGCCGCCATCGGCGAGATGAACTGCGTGCGGCGCCACCTCTCGGCGATCAAGGGCGGACGGCTCGCCGCCGCCTGCCACCCGGCCCGGGTGGTGACGCTGCTGATCTCCGACACGCCCGGCGACGACCCCCTCGACATCGCCTCCGGCCCGACCGTCGCCGATCCCACGACCTGCGCCGACGCGCTGGCGATCCTCGAGCGCCACCGGATCGAGATCCCGGTGGCGGTCCGCGCCCATCTGGAGAGCGGCGCGGGCGAATCGGTGAAGCCCGGCGATCCACGCCTCGGCACGCCCGACCTGCGGATGGTCGCCACACCGCTGATGGCGCTCCAGGCCGCGGCGGACCTCGCCCAGCGCGAGGGCATCACCCCCTGCATCCTCGGCGATGCCCTGGAAGGCGAGGCGCGCGAAGTCGGCAAGGTCATGGCCGGCATCGCCCGGAGCGTCGCCGCTCACGGCCTGCCGTTGCCCAGGCCTTGCGTGCTGCTCTCGGGCGGCGAGACCACCGTGTCGGTGCGGGGCGACGGCCGCGGCGGGCGCAACGTCGAGTTCCTGCTGGCGCTCGGCGCCGCGCTGAACGGGCATCCGGGGATCCACGCCATCGCCGCCGACACCGACGGTGTGGACGGTCTGGAGGAGATCGCCGGGGCGGTTCTCGGCCCCGACACCCCGGCGCGTGCCGCCGCGCTCGGCCTGTCCCTGGCGGCGAGCCTCGCCCGCAACGACGGGCACGGCTTCTTCGAGGCCCTGGGCGACGCCGTCGTCACCGGCCCGACGCTCACCAACGTCAACGATTTCCGGGCGGTCCTGATCGCCTGACCCGACCTCACACACCGGAAGGCGGCCGTTCTCGCGCGGCCGAATGTGTCATGCGCCGTCACCGCCACGCCAAGATCGTCGCCACCGTCGGCCCGGCCAGCAACACGCCGGAGCGGCTCAAAGCCCTGTTCCTCGCCGGGGTCGACACCTTCCGGCTCAACTTCTCCCACGGCAGCCACGACGACCACGCCAAGGTCCACGCCGCCATCCGGGCGCTGGAGCAGGAGACCGGCCGCCCGATCGGCATCCTGCAGGACCTCCAGGGCCCGAAGATCCGCATCGGCACCGTCAAGGATGGCCGCCTCGATCTCGACGCGGGCGAGAGCGTGCGCTTCGTGCTGGAGGGCGGGGGAGGGGACAAGCAGGCGATCCCCCTGCACCATCCGGAGATCTTCGCTGCCGTCGTTCCCGGACAGGAACTGCTGATCGATGACGGCCGCGTGCGGGTGCGCGTCACCGGCCTGGACGCCGCGTCCCTCACCGCCGAGGTGGTCACGGGCGGGGTCCTCTCCAACCGCAAGGGCGTCAACCTGCCCGGCACCCTGCTCGACCTCTCGCCGCTGACTGCAAAGGACCGCGCCGACCTCGCCTTCGGGCTCGAGCTCGGCGTCGACTGGGTGGCCCTGTCCTTCGTGCAGAAGCCGTCCGACATGGTCGAGGCGCGCGCCCTGATCGGCGACCGGGCCGGGCTGCTGGCCAAGATCGAGAAGCCGCAGGCGCTGGAGCGGATCGAGGACATCATCCGCCTGTCGGATGCGGTGATGGTGGCCCGCGGCGATCTCGGCGTCGAGATCCCGCACGAGGACGTGCCCGGCCGCCAGAAGGAGCTGATCCGCGCCTGCCGGCTGGCGGTGAAGCCGGTGATCGTCGCGACGCAGATGCTCGACTCGATGGTCGGCGCTCCGGCGCCGACCCGGGCAGAGGCCTCGGACGTCGCGACCGCGATCTACGACGGCGCCGACGCGGTGATGCTCTCGGCCGAATCGGCCGCCGGCCGCTACCCGGTCGAGGCGGTGGCGATGATGGACCGCATCATCCGCTCGGTGGAGGGGCACAAGCTCTATCGCTCGATCGTCGCCGCCTCAGACCCGGGCGAGGAGGAGACGCCGCCGCACGCGGTGGCGACCGCGACCGCGACGCTCGCCGAGGCGCTGCACGCCAAGGCGATCGTGACCTACACGGCGAGCGGGACGACCGCGGCGCGGGTGGCGCGCAAGCGGCCTGAGCCGCCGATCCTGGCGCTGACGCCGAGCCTTGCGACGGCGCGGCGGCTCTGCCTGCTCTGGGGCGCCCACAGCGTCCAGACCGGGGACGTGAACTCCTACGAGGAGATGGTCACGAAGGCCGCGCATTACGCGCAGGCCGAGAACTTCGCGATGCCCAACGACCACATCGTCGTTGCGGCCGGCATCCCGTTCCACACCACGGGCAACACCAACAACATTCGGGTGTTGCAGATTTGATACCGCCGCGCCTTCGAACGGACGCGTTCGAAGGTGCCAGGCAAGCCCGAAC
>NZ_BPQJ01000052.1 GCF_022179185.1 Methylobacterium frigidaeris
CCCTCAACCACGCCGCTCCGATGATGCAGACCACGCCACCGGGTGGCGATCTCGCGATGCAATTGTTCGATCTCGCACCCACGTCGTTGTGGCTGCAGGATCTCAGCGCGCTGAAGACGTGCCTGGACGGGTGGGCGAGCGAGGGGATGACGGATCTGCGCGACTGGCTGCGCGATCCCGAACGACTGCTGACCTGCCAGAAGCTGATCCGGATCGTCAGGATCAACCGCCAGACCCTTGCGACCTACGAGGCGCGGGACGAGGCCGAACTGTTCGCGCACATCCCCACCCTCTTCCACGACCCGCACGCGGCCGCGCTCGTCGAGGTCCTGTGCCAGCTCTGGAGCGGCGCGACCCAGGCGCGGCTCGTCACCCGCAACCGGACCGTGACCGGGCGGGTGATCGACGTGAGCTATGCCGGCCAGATGCTGCCGGGATCCGAGGCGGCCTGGGACCGCTACCTGATCTCGATCGAGGACATCACCGAGCGCGAGGAGCGGCGTCGGCGGGAGGAAGCCCGCCTGGAGACCTTGAGCCTCACCGACCCGCTCACCGGCCTGCTCAACCGGACCGGCTACGAGTCGGACCTCGATCGGTTCGAGGGCGATCATCCCGTGCCGGTCTCGGTGATCGTGGCCGACCTCAACGGGCTTAAAGAAACCAACGACCTCCGGGGCCACGAGGCGGGCGACGCCCTGATCCGCTCCTTCGCCGCCATCCTGGCGCGCCACGCCCCGGCCCCTGCCAGCGCGGCCCGCATCGGCGGCGACGAGTTCGTGGTCCTGCTCCCGCGGACCGGACCCGAGGAGGCCGCCGCGTTGGTGCGGCGGATCCTGGCGACGATCGGGGATGCAGGATCCTCCCCGCTCAGCGCCGCCATCGGCGCCGAGACCTGGACCGGCGAAGGACCGCTCAGGGACGCGATCGCCCGGGCGGACGCGCGGATGTACGCGGCCAAGCGCCGGCATTACGGCGCGTCGTCGGACGCTCCCTGGAATTCCGTCGACGCGCCGGGCCGCTTGCCGCGCCATCATTGACGCGGGCGCCCGCGCCGGCCGCGCGCCGATTCTTGACAGCCGTGCAGATCGGGCGAAAGCCGTGATCCATCATGGTGTTGATGCGGCGGACGCCCGCCATGGTACGCGACGCTCGCGGACACCTGTCGCGGATGGCGAGCGGTCCAGTGGCGTGGACCACCATCTCCAGCCCAATCGGACACGACGAAGCGCCGCCCGCGAACCGCCCAGGTTCCCAGCGTTTACGATTTGTCAACCTTAAAAAGCTTGGCCGCGAAGTGGGAATCGCCCATAATAACGCTTGTGATGGGGATGGGCCCGGAAAAGCGTTACTCGGGGTGAAGCGCGGATGGATATGTCGGTGCCAGCAGAGGGACTGGAGGCGGTCAGCTTCCACGAGACGATTCTCCGCCAGGGTGGCCTCATCTCCGACAAGCTGAGCATGCTCCGCATGGAGCACCATCCGCCGAACGCCACCAAGGGCCTGCGGCCGTTCTCGCTCGCGGAGGTGGCGTATTTCCTCGGCGTCACGCCGTCCAACGTCAAGAAGCTCCACCTCGAGGGCAAGGGGCCGGTCCCGGCCACCTCCACCTCCGGCCGGCGCTCCTACACCGCCGAGCAGATGCTGGAACTCAGGACCTACCTCGACCGGCACGGGCGCTCCGACCTCAAGCACTACGTGCCGCATCGCCGCGCCGGCGAGCGGATGCAGATCATCTCGACGGTGAACTTCAAGGGCGGCAGCGGCAAGACCACCACGGCGGCGCATCTCGCCCAGTTCCTGGCGCTGACCGGGCACCGGGTGCTCGCCATCGACCTCGACCCGCAAGCCTCGCTCTCGGCCCTGCACGGCATCCAGCCGGAACTCGACAAGGCGCCCTCGATCTACGAGGCCCTGCGCTACGACGACAGGAAGCGGCCGATCTCCGAGATCATCCGGCCGACCAACTTCCCCGGCCTCGACATCGTGCCGGCGAGCCTCGATCTGCAGGAATACGAGTACGACACGCCGCTCGCCGCCTCGAACCGCAACCCGGAGGGGCGCACCTTCTTCACCCGCATCACCAACGCGCTCAAGGAGGTCGACGACCGTTACGACGTGGTGGTGATCGATTGCCCGCCGCAGCTCGGCTACCTGACGCTGACGGCGCTCACCGCCTCGACCTCGGTCCTCGTCACCATCCATCCGCAGATGCTCGACGTGATGTCGATGAGCCAGTTCCTGCTGATGCTGGGCGGCATCCTGAAATCGATCGCCGATGCCGGGGCGGCGGTGAACCTGCAATGGTTTCGCTACCTCGTCACCCGCTACGAGCCGACCGACGGGCCGCAGGCCCAGATGGTCGGCTTCATGCAGGTGCTGTTCCCCAAGAACATGCTGCGGCACCAGATGCTGAAATCGACCGCGATCTCGGATGCCGGCATCACCAACCAGTCGCTCTACGAGGTCGAGCGCGGGCAGATGATCCGCTCGACCTACGACCGCGCCATCGAATCGGTGAACGCCGTCAACGAGGAGATCGCCGGGCTGATCCACCAGGCCTGGGGGAGGCGGGTTTGACAGCCGTGCAGAACGCCGAATTTCCGCCCTGCCGCAACAGGATAGGAGCCATGCGCGATGCGTAAGAACCTCCTCGCCAACATCCTCGATGCACCGGTCTCGGAGACGAGCACCGACTTCGCCCGGCGCGGCGCCGCCCGGTCGATGACCCGCTCGATCGAGGAGATGGCCGAGAACACCCGGCGGATGTCGGACGGCGAGGCGATCGTCGGCCTCGATCCCGGGCTCATCGACGCCTCTTTCGTTTCCGACCGGATCGATGAGGACGACGAGGATTACGCGCGCCTGCGCGACGCGATCGCCGAGCACGGCCAATCGACCCCGATCCTGGTCCGCCCGCATCCGGAGCGGGAGGGGCGGTTCATGATCGTCTACGGCCACCGCCGGGTGCGGGTGGCGCGCGAGCTCGGGCGCGAGATCCGGGCCGTCGTCAGGACGATCGAGGACATCGCCCACATCGTCGCGCAAGGCCAGGAGAACGCCGCGCGCGCCAACCTCTCCTTCATCGAGAAGGCCTTGTTCGCCCGCAAGCTCTCCGGCATGGGGCAGAGCAAGGCGACGATCAAGGCGGCGCTGACGGTCGACGACACGCTCCTGTCGCGGATGCTGTCGGTGGCCGAGACGGTGCCGGCCCCGGTGATCGACGCGCTCGGTGCCGCCCGGGGCGTGGGCCGCGACCGCTGGGAGGAGCTGAAGAAGCTGGTGATGGTGCCCGCCAAGGCCGAACTCGCCCGCGAACTGGTGCAATCCGCCGACTTCCTGGCGAAGGATGGCCCGGAGCGCTTCGGCCACCTCCTGGCCGCGATCAAGGCCGGGCGAAAGCCCCCGGGCCGCCGGCCGCCGGAGCCGCAGACCGTCACCTGGGCGGCGCCCGACAAGTCCGTCGCGGCGACCTGCCGGCGATCGGGGAAGAGCTTCAGCCTGTCCCTGACGTCGAAGGATGCCGGCGCGTTCGGCGAGTACATCTCGTCCCGGCTCGAAGAGCTCTATGGCGCGTTCCGGGAGGCGAAGACCCGCGACCGGCCCGGGGAGTGACGCGCGATCGTCCCCCCGATGCGGACAGGTCTCCGACTCTGGACTAAAGTCTGCTCTCTCGTGCCGTTGCGGGCTTCATCAAATCGCAGCACAGATCGGGCCACTCAGCGAGCGGTCCGAGCCGCCGCCCCGCCATGCGGGGCACCACGCTCTCACGCGAAGACGATCCTTTTGGAGACGATATGAAGACGCGCGCGGCCGTTGCCTGGGAAGCCAAGAAGCCCCTCACCATCGAGACCATCGACCTCGAAGGCCCCAAGCCCGGCGAGGTCCTGGTCGAGGTGATGGCCACCGGCATCTGCCACACCGACGCCTACACGCTGTCGGGCCTCGATTCCGAGGGCAAGTTCCCGGCGATCCTCGGCCACGAGGGCGCTGGCATCGTGCGCGAGGTCGGGGCCGGCGTGACGACGCTGAAGGTCGGCGACCACGTCATCCCGCTCTACACGCCGGAATGCCGCAATTGTAAGTCCTGCCTGTCGCGGCGCACCAACCTCTGCACCGCGATCCGCGCGACGCAGGGCCAGGGCGTGATGCCGGACGGCACCAGCCGCTTCCGCTGCGAATCGACCGGTGCGAGCCCAGGCGCGAACACCGTGTTCCACTACATGGGCTGCTCGACCTTCTCGAACTTCACCGTGCTGCCGGAGATCGCGCTCGCGAAGGTCCGCGAGGACGCGCCCTTCGACAAGATCTGCTACATCGGCTGCGGCGTGACCACCGGCATCGGCGCCGTGATCTACACCGCCAAGGTGTGGCCGGGCGCCAACGTGGTGGTGTTCGGCCTCGGCGGCATCGGCCTCAACGTGATCCAGGGCGCCCGCATGGTCGGCGCCGACAAGATCATCGGCGTCGACATCAACCCCGACAAGCGGGCCATGGCCGAGAAGTTCGGCATGACCGACTTCATCAACCCGAACGAGGTCGGCACCGACAAGGTCGTGCAGGCGATCCTCGACGTGACCGGGGGTGGGGCCGACTTCTCGTTCGACTGCACCGGCAACGTCAACGTGATGCGCCAGGCGCTCGAATGCTGCCACCGCGGCTGGGGCGAGTCGATCATCATCGGCGTGGCCGAGGCCGGGCGCGAGATCTCGACCCGTCCGTTCCAGCTCGTCACCGGCCGGGTCTGGAAGGGCTCGGCCTTCGGCGGCGCCCGTGGCCGCACCGACGTGCCGAAGATCGTCGACTGGTACATGGAGGGGAAGATCAACATCGACGACCTGATCACCCACACCATGCCGCTGGAAGACATCAACCACGGCTTCGACCTGATGCACGAGGGCAAGTCGATCCGCTCGGTCGTGGTGTTCTGAAGGCTGGCGGCCCAGCGGCGCGATGCGCGCCGCCGGGCTCGACCGAGAGGCGAGGGGGGATCACGGCGTCATGGAAACAGTCTCCATGGAAACAATCTCGAGGGCTCGCTCGCACGGCGGCATCCAGGGCGTGTACCGGCACGAGGCCGAGACGACGCGCTGCCCGATGACCTTCGCGGTCTACCTGCCGCCGCAGGCCGAGACCGGAACGGTGCCGGTGCTCTGGTATCTGTCCGGCCTGACCTGCACCCACGCCAACGTGATGGACAAGGGCGAGTACCGCCGCGCCGCCGCCCGGCACGGCATCGCCATCGTCGCCCCCGACACCAGCCCGCGCGGGCCGGAGGTGCCGGACGAGCCCGGCAACTGGCAGTTCGGCTGCGGCGCGGGCTTCTACGTCGATGCGACCCAGGCGCCGTACGACCGCAACTATCGCATGTGGTCCTACGTCACCGAGGAACTGCCGGCCCTCGTCGCCCGCGAGTTCCCGGTCGATCTGGGGCGCCAGGGCATCTTCGGTCATTCGATGGGCGGCCACGGCGCGCTCACCATCGCGCTGCGCCACCCCGAGCGCTTCCGCTCGTGCAGCGCCTTCGCGCCCATCGTCCAGCCCTCGACCGCCGGCTGGTCGAAGCCCGCCTTCGCGCGCTATCTCGGCGAGGACGCGGCCGCGTGGCGGCGCCACGACGCCACCGCGCTCATCGAGGATGGCCACCGCTTCCCGGAATTCCTGGTCGACCAGGGCACGGCCGATTCCTTCCTCAATGACGGCCTGCGCCCCTGGCTCTTGGAAGAGGCGTGCCAGAAGGCCGGGATCGGGCTCACGCTGAACATGCGCGAGGGCTACGACCACTCCTACTTCTTCATCTCGACCTTCATGGACGACCACATCGCCTGGGCGGCGGAGCGGATGGGCTGAAAGCCCGCTCAAGCCCCCACGCGGTACACTGCCGCCATGGCGCCGGCCGGGTAGCGCGTCCCCGACGCAGCGCCCGCCGGCACGGCGGCCGCGATGCGGACGAGGTCGTCAGGCGAGAGCGCCACCCGCAGCGCCCCCAGATTCTCCTCGACCCGGTCGAAGCGCCGCGTGCCGGGGATCGCCACCACGTCGTCGCCCTGCGCGAGCAGCCAGGCGAGCGCCAGCTGCGAGGGCGTGCAGCCCTTCTCGCGGGCGATCTCCTCCACCCGCGCCACCAGGGCCCGGTTGGCGGAGAAATTCTCCTGCTGGAAGCGGGGATGCGCCGCGCGCCGGCCGTCGACCTGCGAGAGATCCTGGATCATTCCGGTGAGGAAGCCGCGCCCGAGGGGGCTATAGGCGACGAAGCCGATGCCGAGTTCGCGGGTGGTCACCCGGGTCGCCTCCGCCTCCTGGCGGTAGAGCAGCGAGTATTCGGTCTGCACCGCCGCGATCGGGTGCACGGCGTGGGCCCGGCGGATCGTGTCCGGCGAGGCCTCGCTGAGGCCGAGGAAGCGTACCTTACCCTGCGCGACCAGGCGGGCCATCGCGCCGACCGTGTCCTCGATTGGCACGGCCGGGTCGACCCGGTGCTGGTAGTAGAGGTCGATCACCTCGACGCCGAGCCGCTTCAACGACGCCTCGCAGGCCTGCTGCACGTAGGCCGGCCTGCCGTTCACCCCGTTGGGCCCACCCGGATTCTGAACCTGGCCGAACTTGGTGGCCAACACCACCCGGTCGCGCAGGCCTTTGAGCGCGCGGCCGACCACGTCCTCGTTCTGGCCCCAGCCGTACATGTCGGCGCTGTCGAGGAAGTCGATACCGGCCTCGACCGACCGGCGGATCAGATCGATCGAGGCGGACTCGTCCGCCTCGCCGTAGACGCCCGAGAGCGACATGCAACCGAGGCCGAGGGTTGAGACGAGGGGACCGGCGCGTCCCAAACGCCGATGTGGCAAAGCGGTCATCTCTCGCGTCTCCCGCACCGATGTCAGGCTCTAACTAAGCTGCGGGTCGCGCTGGGCCCCGCAACGGCCGGAGGGCGCATTGCCGCACGTTCCGGCGGGTACCCCAGCGGGACGGATCTCAGGGCAGAACCGCCAAGTAATGCGCCAGCGCCTTGATGTCCGCATCCGAGAGCGAGCCTGCGACCTCGGTCATCGCCGCTCCGCCCGAACTCGGGCGCGTGCCGGTCCGGTAATCGCCGAGCGCCTTGGCGAGGTAGGCCTCGGGCAGGCGGGCGACGCGGGGGGCGGCCTGGATGCCGAGATAGGTGTCGCCGTGGCAGGCGGCGCAGCGGTGCTGGAGGGCCGCCGCTTCGCCGGCCTTGGTGAGGTCGGCCTGCGTGTCGGCCGGCGGCTTGACGTCCGGGACGGGCAGGGAGGCGAAGTACTTGCCGAGCGCGCGGATGTCGTTGTCCGACAGGCCTTCCGCCACGCCCTGCATGATCTCGTTCTTGCGCCGGCCGGCGCGGAAGAACACCAGCTGCAGCTGGATGTAGTTGCTGGAATGGCCGGCGATGGGCGGCGCACCTTCGGCGAGCGCCTCGCCGTGGCAGGCGAGGCAGGCCTGGGCCACTTCCGGCGCTTCCGCGGCTCGGGCTGAGGTGGTCCGGGCCGAGGTGCAGGCGAGGAGAGTGACGACGGCGAGCGCGGCGCGGGCCGGCCCGGAGATCCTCCGGGCCGGCTTGCGGGCGCGAGGGCTCACCCCGCTCACTTGGTGTAGGCGATGCGATAGATCGCACCGGCCCAGTCGTCGGCGACGAGGAGCGCGCCGTCGGGCGCGACCAGGATGTCGGCCGGCCGGCCGGTATAGTCGCGGTCGCCCTTGAGCCAGCCGGAGGCGAAGGTCTCCATCTTGGCATTCTTGCCGTCCGGATCGACGATCACCCGCTCGATGCGACCACCCTGGTACTTGTGGCGGTTCCAGGAGCCGTGCTCGGCGATGAAGATGTTGTTCTTGTACTCGGCCGGGAAGGACGAGCCGGTGTAGAACTTCATGCCGAGCGGCGCCACATGCGCCCCGAGCTTCGCCACCGGCGGCGTGAACTCGGCGCAGGTGCGGCCTTGCGCGAATTTGGGATCCGGCATGTCGCCCTGGTGGCAGTACGGATAGCCGAAATGCTCGACGACCTTGGAGATCATGTTGAGCTTGTCGCTCGGGATGTCGTCGCTCATCCAGTCGCGGGCGTTCTCGGTGAACCAGTAGCGGCCGGTGCGCGGATCGATATCGCCGCCGACGCTGTTGCGCACGCCGAGCGCCACGATCTCCGCGGCGCCGGTCTTGAGGTCGACGCGGCGCACCTGCGATACGCTGCTCGGCGGGTTGCCGATGTTGAAGGGCGGGCCGAGCGGCACGTAGACCCAGCCGTCCTTGTCGAAGGTCAGGTACTTCCAGCCGTGAGCCACGTAGGAAGGCATGTCGTCGTAGACGACGACCGGCTCCGGCGGCTTGTCGAGGTTCGCCTCGATGTTGTCGTAGCGGAAGATCTTGTCGATCGCCACGACGTAGAGCGCCCCGTCGCGGAAGGCGACGCCGGTGGGCATGTTGAGGCCCTTGAGGATCGTCTTGACGACCTTCTTGCCGCCCTGGTCGACGATGGCGTAGACGTTGGTCGCGCCGAACGAGCCGACGAACAGCGTGCCCTTGTCGCCGAAGGCCATCTGCCGCGCCTCGGGCACGCCGCTGGCATAGACGCTGATCGTGAAGCCCGGCGGCAGCTTCACCGCCTTCAGGTTCTCCGCCAGCTCCTCGTCCGAGGCCGGCAGGGCCGGGTTCGCGGGCGGCGCGAGGCCCTTCTGCGCCGAGGTCTCGTCACCGAGGAACCAGTCCGGCGGCGGGTTCTTCCAGAACGCCTTGCCGCTCGAATCGTACTGCTTGAGGGCCTGCGCACCGGCGGTCCCGGTGAGAAGCCCGGCCGCCACGAGGGCGGCGGCCATGCCGCGGGTGCCACGCGCGATCCGGAGGCGCAATCCGTTGCTCGCCGTCATCCTGCTTCCTCCCCTGACGATCTGGTCGCCCTTTGTGGGCTGTTCGTCTCGTGGCCGACCCGCGTGGCTCTCGCCTCTCCGGCGTCGGTTCGCACAAGGTCGAGTTGGACACGACCGTCTGTCAAGCGCAAGGCCACGATCGCGTGAGGGTTGGGCTGCGTGGGGGTGGGTGCAACGGCCGATGCGCTTCCCCTTTCCCGGATCTCCTTCCGCTTCGCTGCCGTCGTCCGGGAAAGGGAGAGGTGAGTGTCGGGCCTGGGGACGCACGAACCGCCCTCAGCGCAGCAGGCTCGACATCGCCGACAGGCCGTTGATCACCCGCACCGCATTCGCGACGCTGTCGGCCTCGAAGCGGAAAGCGCTGCCGTCGAGACGGTGCAGGCTCGGCCACTGGCAGAAGAGATCGGCGAGAGCCGGACTCTGGGCGCGGATCTCGACACTGAGCGGCGCGGGAATCCGGAACGGCGGCGGAAGCGGCCGGCCGAGCGCGACCGCGACGCCGGCGCGGATCGCCGCGCAGGACGCCTCCGGCGCGAGGCTGATTCCGCTGTGGCAGCCGGTCGCCCGCTTGGTCTCGACGAAGACGGTGTCGGGGAAGAGCGCCCGGTTCTCGGCGATGAAGACGTCGTCGCCGCTCGCCATCGCGACCGGCACGCCCAACTCGCCGGCGAGGGCGCCGTAGATTCCGGCCTCGCCGAGTTCCTGCCCGTTGATCGCGATCGACGCGAAAGCGAAGCCGTTGATGGTGTGGGCGAGGATGCCGCGGCCGTGGGCGCGGGAGTGGTAGCCGACGAGGCAGGCCGCCTCGACCCCGAGATCCACCCCCGCCATCATGCCGAGGGCGCGCGGCTTGCCCTGGATCGCCCGGGCGCGGGGATCGAGGAGATCCGCCGGCATGTTGCGGAAGTCGCCGTGCGAGTCGTTGACCCAGACCTCGTCCGCACCGGCCGCGAAGGCGCCGGCGATCGCGGCATTGGCCTCCTGGACCATCCAGAGCCGCGCCCGCTCGTAATCGGGCGCGCCCCGGCGGGTCTGGTCCGGATGCACGATGCCGGCGACGCCCTCGATGTCGGTGGAGATCAGGACCTTCATGGTGTCGTCCGAGAGGGGAGGGCGGCCGAGTCGGACAGGATTTCGGGCAGCACCTCGGTGAGGGCTTGGCGGGTATGGCCGTTGCGGCCGGTCACGGTCTCGGCGCGCCACAATGCGTGGAGGATCGCCTGCTCGATCCCGTCGGCGACCGCCTCGAAGAGCGGATCGAGATGGGCCTCGTGCAGCATCGCCACCACCGGCATCGGGGCGCCGGGATCCTGCGGCAGCGTGTAGGCGGTCGAGAAGGCGAGGGCGATGTCGCCGCTGCCGTGGCCGAAGACCGAGCCGGTGCGGGCGAGGCCGGCTCCCGCCCTGAGCGCGAGGCGCCGGAGCTGGCGCGCGTCGAGGGGGGCGTCGGTGGCGGCCATCAGGATGATCGAGCCCTTCTCGGGTTTCGCGACCGTCGGCGCGGTCTCCAGCCGCTCGGCGAGGATGGCCCCCAGCGCCCGGCCGCCGACGCGCAGCTGCGACGGCCGGCCGAAATTCGCCAGCACCAGCGTGCCGACCGTGACCGCCCTCCCGCCCGCCTCGACCTGCCGGGAGGCGGTGCCGATACCGCCCTTCACCCCGAAGCACGACATGCCGCGCCCGGCGCCGACCGCGCCCTCCGGCACGGTGACATCGGCGGAATCGTGCGCCTGACGGTAATGCGCCTCGGCCACGACCATCCGGGCCATGTCGTTGAGGTGGCCGTCGTTGCACTCGAAGACGAGCGGGTTCACGGTCGGCAGTTCGCGGCCGATGCCGGGATTGACCGCCAGCGCCGCCCGGATCTGGGCCGCGGCCACCGCCGGCACCCCGAAGGTGTTGGTGAGCGCGATCGGCGTCTCGAGAACGCCGAGTTCCTCCACTTGCATCAGGCCGACCGACTTGCCGAAGCCGTTCAGCACGGCGGCCGCTGCCGGCACGCGGTCGTGGTAGAGGTCGCCGGCATGCGGGCGGATCACCGTCACGCCGGTCTGGATCGCGCCCTCGGCCAGCGTGCAGTGGCCGACGGTGACGCCGGGAACGTCGGTGATCGCGTCGCGCGGGCCGCTCGGCAGCGTGCCGATGCGGGGGCAAGTCTCGCTCATGGCGCCCCTCACGCGCGGTCGAGCTTCGGGTCGAGGGCGTCGCGCAAGCCGTCGCCGAGCAGGTTGAAGGCGAGCACGGTCAGGAAGATCGCGAGGCTCGGGAAGATGGCGACGTGGGGCGAGGACACCATGTCGGCCCGGGCGTCGTTCAACATCGCGCCCCATTCGGGCGTCGGCGGCTGTGCGCCCATGCCGAGGAAGGACAGGCTCGCCGCGGTGATGATCGAGGTGCCGAGCCGCATCGTGAAGTAGACGACGATCGACGAGACCGTGCCGGGCAGGATGTGGCGCAGGAGGATCGTGCGGTCGGAGGCGCCGATGCTGCGGGCGGCCTCGACGTAAGTGGCGCGCTTCAAGACCAGCGTGTTGCCGCGAACGAGCCGCGCGAAGGCCGGCACGCTGAACACCGACACCGCCACCACAACGTTGACGAGGCTGCTGCCGAGGATCGCCACGACGCCGAGCGCCAGCAGGATTCCGGGAAAGGCGAACAGCACGTCGGACAGGCGCATCACGATGCGGTCCCACCAGCCTTCGTAATAGCCGGCGAGAAGCCCCAGAACCGTGCCGACGAGGCCGCCGATCGCCACCGACAGGAAGCCGGTGGCGAGCGAGATCCGCCCGCCGAGCAGGATGCGGCTCAGGATGTCACGCCCGAGGGGATCGACGCCGAGCCAGTGCGCGAAGGACGGGCCCTCGTTGATCCGGTCGTAATCGAAGAAGTTTTCCGCGTCGTAGGGGGCGATCCAGGGTGCCAGGATGGCGAGCGCCACCAGCACCACCACGAAGGCGAGGGCCAGGACCGCGACGTGCTGGCGCCGGAACTTGCGCCAGAACTCGGACCAGGGGGTGCGCACGCCGGACGGCACGGACGCGACGGCGGCGGTGGCGGTGAGAGCGGTTTCAGACACGGCCGGCTCACTTGTAGCGGATGGTCGGGTTGATCAGCCCGTAGAGCAGGTCGACGACGAGGTTGATCAGGATGAATTCCAGCGAGAACATCAGCACCAGGGCCTGGATCACCGGATAGTCGCGCTGGTTGACGGAATCGACGAGAAGGCGCCCGACGCCCGGCCAATTGAACACCGCCTCGACGACGATCGAGCCGCCGAGCAGGAAGCCGAATTGCAGCCCCATCATGGTGACGACGGGGATCAGCGCGTTGCGCAGGCAGTGCTTGGCGATGACGACCCGCTCCTTCAGGCCCTTGGCCCGGGCGGTGCGGACGAAATCCTCGCCCAGCACCTCGACGAAGGAGGCGCGGGTGAAGCGCGCCATCACGGCGGCCACCGCCGCCCCGAGGGTCAGCGAGGGCAGGATGTAATGTTTCCACGAGCCGGCGCCGACGGTCGGCAGCCAGCCGAGGCCGACGGAGAAGATCTGCATCAGCAGCATCCCGAGGGCGAAGGCCGGGAACGAGATGCCGGAGACCGCGAGCGTCATCCCGAGCCGGTCTGGCCACTCGTTGCGGTAGACCGCCGAGACGATGCCGATGACGAGCCCGAAGGCGACCGCCCAGGCCATGCTGGTCAGCGTGAGGAGCAAGGTCGGCATGAAGCGCTCGCCGATCTCGGTCGCGACCGGGCGGCGGGTGCGGATCGAGACGCCGACATCGCCCCGCGCCATGTTGAGGAAGTAGCGGCCGAACTGCTCGGGCAGCGAGCGGTCGAGGCCGAGCTCGGCGCGCACCAGCTCCACGGTCTGCTGGTCGGCATCCTGACCCGCTGCGAGCCGTGCGGGATCGCCCGGCAGCATGTGGACGAACAGGAAGACCAGCACGGCGACGATCGCGAGCGTCGGCAGGAGGCCGAGGAGCCGTTTGAGGAAGAAGGTCAGCATGGCGCGAGGGGCGGGGAGGGAAGGGGAGGGGCGCCGCTGCGCGGCGGCGGGCGCCGCTGTGCGGCGCCCCAGGCGGCCTTACGGCGCGACCGCGACCTGACGGCTGTCGATGTTGCCGTCGGGCATGACCACCACGCCCGACAGGCGGGACGAGGTGGCGTAGAGGTTCTGCTCGACAACGAGGGGCGCCCAGGGCGCGTCCTTCATGATCTGCTCCTGCGCCTTGGCGTAGAGATCGGCCTTCTCGGCGTCGCTCGTCGTGACCAGGGCCTTGGCGATCAGGGCGTCGACCTCGGGGTTGCTGTAATAGGCGGTGTTGTTGAGCTTCGGCGGCCAGGCCTCCGTCGACAGCAGCGGCCGCAGGGCCCAGTCGGCCTCGCCGGTCGAGGACGACCAGCCGGCATAGTACAGGCGGACCCGGGCGGTCTTCGGGTCGGGGGCGGTCTGCACCCACTCGACACGCTGGCCGGGCTCGAGCGCCTGGGTCTGCACCTTGATGCCGACCTGGGCGAGCTGCTGCTGCACGAACTGGATCGCCTTCTGCGCCGTGCTGGTGGTGTAGGCGCTCCACAGGGTGGTCTCGAAGCCGTTGGCGTAGCCGGCCTCCTTCAGGAGCTGGCGCGCCTTGGCCGGGTCGTAGGGCCAGGCATTCATCGGGTGGGCGTACAGGACGCCGGCCGGCACGATCCCTTTGGCAGGTGTCGCGTAGCCGCTGAACGCGACCTTGGCCAGAGCCTCCTTGTTGATGGCGTAGTTGATCGCCTGGCGCACGCGCGGGTCGTCGAACGGCTTCTGCAGCATGTTCATGCTGAGGTAGCGCCCGATGATCGAATCCTGCGCGATGACCTTCAGCTTCTTGTTCTCACCGAGCGCCTTGGCCTGCTCGTAGGGGAGCGGGAAGGCGAAATCGGCCTCGCCGGTCTGGAGCATCGCCGCGCGGGTGCCGTTCTCCGGCACCGGCTTCCAGGTGATGCTGTCGACCTTCGGCAGACCGGCCTGCCAGTAGCCGGCGAATTTCGCGCCCTTGACCGAATCGGTCTGCTTCCACTCGACGAAGGTGAAGGGGCCGGTGCCGACCGGGTGGAAGGCGATGTCCTTGCCCCATTTCTGGAGCGCGGCCGGCGAGATCATCGCGGCGGAGGCGTGGGCGAGCGAGTTGATGAAGGGGCCGAAGGGCTCTTTCAGGGTGATGCGCACCGAGACAGGCGAGACCACCTCGATCGTCCTGATCCGGTTGAACTGGTTGTAGCGGGCGAGCCGGTTCTCGGGGTTCAGCACCCGCTCCAGGTTCGCCTTCACGGCGTTTCCGTCGAACGGCGTGCCGTCGTGGAATTTCACGCCTTCGCGCAGCTTGAAGGTGTAGGTGAGGCCGTCGGTCGAGACCTCGTAGCTCTCGGCCAGCACGTTCTGGACCTTCAGGTCCTTGTCGAACTCGAACAGGCCTTCGTAGAACGACTTGGTGACGGCGGTCGTGAGCGTGGTGTTGGTGTTGTAGGGATCGAGCGTCTCGGGCTGGTTGCCGAGGACGAGAATGGGATCGCCGGCGGCCAGCGCCGGGGCGATGAGGCCGCAGAAGAGGCCGGTGGCGAGGAGCGAACGCAGGATCATCAGGGCTTCCTTCCTGTGGAATCTGTCAGGCCGCGAGGCCGCCGACGGCGTGGCGGGCGGTCCAGTGGCCGGGGCCGACCTCGATCAGCGGCGCCACCTCCGGCTCGTCGCCGAGCGCCCGGACCGGGCTCGGGATCTCGCCGGTGAGGAGGCCGCGCGGCGTCGCGTGGCGCCGGGCCGGATCGGCGACCGGCACCGCCGCCATCAGCTTCTTCGTGTAGGGGTGTTGCGGGTTCTCGAAGATCGCCCGGCGCGGCCCGATCTCGACGATCTGGCCGAGGAACATCACGGCGACCCGGTGGCTCACCCGCTCCACCACGGCCATGTCATGCGAGATGAACAGGTAGGACAGCCCGAGCTCGCGCTGCAGGTCGAGCATCAGGTTGACGATCTGGGCCTGGATCGAGACGTCGAGGGCCGAGACTGCCTCGTCGGCGACGATCACCTTCGGGTTGAGGGCGAGCGCCCGCGCGATGGCGATGCGCTGGCGCTGGCCACCGGAGAATTCATGCGGATAGCGCGCCCCTTGCGCCGGCGACAGGCCGACCCGCTCCAGGAGCCAAGCCACCCGCGCCTCGGCCTCGCGCCGCGGGGTGCCGTGCACGAGCAGCGGCTCCATGATCGAGAAGCCGACGGTCAGGCGCGGGTCGAGGGAGGCGTAGGGGTCCTGGAAGATGAACTGGATGTTCCTGCGCAGCGCCTGAAGCTTGTTCGGGGCGAGGCCGCGGATGTTCTCGCCCGCGAACTCGATCAGGCCGCTCTGGCTCTCGACGAGGCGCAGGAGCGAGCGGCCGGTCGTCGACTTGCCGCAGCCGGATTCGCCGACGAGGGCCAGGGTCTCGCCGGCCTGAAGGTCGAAGCTGATCCGCTCGACCGCGTGGACGCGCCGGCGCACCCGGTTGAGCAGGCCGCCGCGGATGTCGAACCGGGTGACGAGGTCGCGCACCCGCAGGATCGGTGGGCCGGGCCGGCGGGTATCCTGCGGTGCCTCGGCGGCGGCCGGGGCCTCCGGCGCTTCGGGCCGCAGCAGGTCGAACTTGCGCGGCAGGTCGCTCCCTGCCATCGCGCCGAGGCGCGGCACGGCGGCGAGCAGCGCCTTCGTGTAGGCGTGGCGCGGGCCCGAGAAGACGGCGGAGGCCGCACCCTCCTCGACCTTGTCGCCGCGATACATCACCAGCACCCGGTCGGCGATCTCGGCCACCACGCCCATGTCGTGGGTGATGAAGACGACGCCCATCCTCATCTCGTCCTGCAGGCTGCGGATCAGCTCGAGGATCTGGGCCTGGATGGTGACGTCGAGCGCCGTCGTCGGCTCGTCGGCGATGAGGAGCTGCGGGCGGCAGGCGAGCGCCATCGCGATCATCACCCGCTGGCGCATGCCGCCGGAGAGCTGGTGGGGAAAGCGCGTGAGGACGTTGCGGGCCTCCGGGATGCGCACGAGGTCGAGCATCCGCAGCGCTTCCGCGCGGGCGGCGGAGTGGCCCTTGCCCTGGTGCACCCGGATCGATTCCGCGATCTGCTCGCCGGCGGTGAAGACCGGGTTGAGCGAGGTCATCGGCTCCTGGAAGATCATCGCGATCTCCGCGCCGCGTAATCCCCGCATCTCGGCGTTCGAGGCCGTCGCGAGGTCGAGGATCGCGCCGGAGCGGCGGCGAAACGGCATGCGCCCGGTGGCGATCGTGCCGCCGCCATGCTCGACGAGGCGCATCAGCGCCAGCGAGGTGACGGACTTGCCCGAGCCCGATTCGCCGACGATCGCCAGGGTTTCCCCGGCCTCGACGTGGAAGAACAGGTGGCGCACCGCCTCGACAGTCCGCTCGGAGGTGGTGAAGCGCACGCTCAGGTCCGACACCGACAGGATGCGCCGGTCGGGGAGGATCAGCGACGGGGGAGGGGAGGGGGGCACAGGGGGCGCCTCTAGAAGATCGCGGTCGTGGGGGCGTCGCCGGCCCGGACGAAGCCGCGATACATGCCCGCGGTGTTGAACGGCATGGCGACGCGCCCCTGCGCATCGACGGCGATGAGGCCGCCCTGCCCGCCCAGCGGCGTCAGCGCGTCGCGCACCACCGCGGCGGCGGCGGCTTCGAGATCCTGGCCCGCATAGGCCATGCGGGCGCAGACGTCGTAGGCGGCGGCCGCGCGAATGAAGACCTCGCCGGTGCCGGTGCACGACACGGCGGCCGTGCGGTCGTCGGCATAGGTGCCGGCACCGATCAGCGGCGAATCGCCGATGCGGCCGGGCCGCTTGTTGGTCATGCCGCCGGTCGAGGTCAGGGCCGCGAGGTGACCGTTCCGGTCGAGCGCCACCGCACCGACGGTGCCGAATTTCTGGCGCTCGTCGAGGGGCGCGCGCTCGTCGTGGTCGAGGCTGACCCGCCCGCCGGCCTGTGCGGCCTCGAGCTGCCGGCGGCGCGCCTCGGTCGAGAAGAAGTCGGGCTCGACCATCTCGAGACCTTGGGCGCGGCAGAACTCCTCCGCCCCGGCTGCGGCGAGGAGGACATGCGATCCCTCCTCCATCACCGCGCGGGCCGCCCGGCCCGGCCGGCGCACGCGGGTGAGGCCGGCGACCGCACCGGCCCGCAGGGTGGCGCCATCCATGATCGAGGCGTCGAGCTCGTGGGTGCCGGCGCTGGTGAAGACCGCGCCGTAGCCGGCATTGAACAGCGGGCACTCCTCCAGGAGGTCGACCGCGATGGCGACCGCCTCGAGGGCGGTGCCGCCGTCGCGCAGACAGCGCTCGCCGGCGGCCAGGATGTCGGCGAGGGCCGCGTGGTAGGGCGCCTCCCCGGGGCTGCCGGCCACAGGCTTGGCGATCGTGCCGGCGCCGCCGTGGACGACGAGGACGGGGCGGGGTTCGGTCATGGCTCGGGATCCGGGTCGGGGGAGGGAGCGCCGCGGGGGGACCATGCGGCGGGGCCGCCTTGGGGGGGCCATGCGGCGAGGCCGCCTTGGGGGGGCCATGCGGCGTAGTCGCCGTCGAGCCAGGGCAGGACCGATTCGGTGAGCCGGGTCGCCGCGGCGACGAGATCGCCCGAGGCATGCGCCACGGCGCTCGACAGGGCCTCGACCAGGGCCGCCAGGCTGGCATCGGAGGCGGCGAAGTAGCGGCTGTCGGTTCGCACGCTGAGCGTGATCGTGGCGCGCGCCGCCACTGGCGAGTGCGGGCCGTCGGTGAGCGCCAGGACCGTCGCGCCGCTCTCCTGGCCCTGCGTCGCCAGCCGCACCGTGTCGGCGAAGTAGCGCGGCGTGGCGAGCACGATCACGAGGTCGTCCGCCGTCAGCCGCCTCAAGGCGCGGGCGGCGAAGGCCGGGCCCTCGACCGTGGCGAGCAGGTGGACGTCCTGGCGGGCGAGGTCGAGATTGCGGGCGAGCAGCCCGGCCGGCCAGGACGAGCTGCCGAAGCCCAGCACGTAGACCCGCCGCGCTGCCCGGATCGCCGCCACCGCCCGCTCGCAGGCCCCGGCATCGAGGCTGCCCCGCGTCGCCTCCAGGTTGCGTGCGATCGCCGCGAACGTCGCGTCGAAGACGCTCGCCGGATCGGCCGGCCGCTCCAGGTCGCCGCGCAGCTTCTCCACCGGCGCCAGCGCGCCCTCGAAGCCGAGGACCAGGGCGGCGCGGAACTGGGCGTAGCCCTCGAAATCGAGGGCGCGGGCGAAGCGGTTGGCGGTCGCCACGGAGACGCCGACGAGTTCCGCCAGCTCGGCGACCGGCAGGGTCGCCGCCTTGAGCGGATGGGCGAGCACGTAGCGCGCCACCTCACGGTGCGACTGGCTCAGGCTCGGGAAGCTGCGGGCGATGCGCTGCGCGACCGAGGCGTCGTCGGGCGGGGCCGTCACGACCCTGCCCTCCCACCTGCTCTCTCGCCCAGATGATCAAAAAATCTCATGAGCGCGATAGTGGCGAGATTTTTATACCGATTGCAAGCCTGGGGCGTGCCGGGATTGCGGGCATATCCCGCCCGAAGACGGGGCAGGCGGTGGCGGGCGCACCCCCGTTTCGCGTGGTCGTGTTGCAGCACGACCCGCGGCCATTCGGCCGGGCGATGGTCGCCCTGCACGCCGTCGATGCCGAGACGGACCTGATCGCGCCCCGGCTCCAGGCGGGCGAGATGGGAGAAGCGCGCCGGGAAGGTGCGCCGCAGCGCATGGGCGTGCTTCTCCCGGGTCGCGCGGTGGTTGGCTCTCGCCGGACCATGCCGTCTGCGTGAGCGTCGTCACGGAGGTGCTGATCCCGATCAAGCACCTGGTGAACGGTGCCACCATCGCGCAGGTGCCGGTGGACGAGGTTATCTACTGGCATGTCGAGCTCGACGGTCACGACATCCTGCTGGCCGAAGGCCTGCCCGCCGAGAGCTTCCTCGATACCGGCGTGCGCGCCGGCTTCGAGAACGGCAGCGACCCGGTGACGCTCCACCCCGACTTCGCCCCCCGCAGCCACGCCGATTTCTGCCGTCCCCTGGTGCAGGGCGGCGCGCTGGTGACGGCAATGCGCGCCCAGCTCGCCACCCGGGCGGCCGTGCTCGGCTGGATCATCACACGCGATCCCGACCTGCACCTCGTGGCGGACGGGGCGGTGATCCGGCCGGTCGTGAGCGGGGACGTCGCCCGCTTCTCGCTTCCCGCTGGAACGCGCAGCGCGCGCCTGATGTCGCGCACCTACACCCCGGACCTGCTCGATTCGACGTCGGGCGACCGGCGCCGCCTCGGGGTGCCGCTGCGGGGCCTGCTCATGCGCGACAGGGTGGGCTTCGCCCGGGACGTCGCGGTCGACGATCCGGCGCTCGCAGCCGGCTTGAGCTACGTGCCGGGGCAGGAGGGCGACCAGTGGCGCTGGACGGACGGCAGCGCCATGCTCCCGGCCGCCCTGTGGGCCGGAGCGCAGGGCGACCTCACCCTCGAGGTCGCGCTGGTGTCCGCGAGCCACTGGACCGGCGACGGCGTCTACGCCTCGCAAGCGTCCGGGCCTGCGGTCGACGGTTGCGCCCTCGCGGCGTGAGGCGCAACGAACCGGAGAGAACGGCAGGGCAAGAGCGCGCGCCCTGCCGCACCTGAGATCGCCGGAGTGGTACCCGGCGACAGGCGTGCCGCTCTCGACACTTGCGTCCGCGCCGACGCTCGCCACCGATGCAGGGATCAGACCATGTCATCATTTATCACCAGGGAAAGGTGCGGGCATTGCACAAGAGACCGGTGATGTTTGCTGATCGGTCCACGTCCTTCGTGGCCCTGTTCGCGAAATCGCAGATATATTAAAAATTATTGATCGAATTCGATGGGATTGACCGCATTCGATCGTTCGTGACAAGAGTTCTTCTATGATATTGAATGGTACTAAATCTTTCTATATGTATAAAATTATGGTAGGATTATGTTGTTACATTTTCATCTAACCAAAGGTATGCGCCCATTGATTTGCAGACTGGATATTTGGGGCTGTCCCACATGTGTGAATTATATCCGGATCTCGTTATCGTAAGACCGTGGAGGCAATCGCAAGATAGCACAATCCTTAGGTCGCCATTCACGAATGTTAAGTTTCAGCAAAAATATGAAGACATGCATCCGCTGGCGGTATATCCATTGGTTGTACGCATGCTCGACCCTTCTCGCCGGCACGGAGGACACATGGGCGCATCGGGGAGATTGCTCACCAGCGAGGCCACACCGCCGCGCTTCGTCGATATTCCGAATTCGGTCGGCAGCTGGGACTGGGATATACCGAACGACCGTATCTACTGTGACGATATTGTAGCAAGCTTGTACGGTATCGAATCCGAAGCGGCCAGCCTCTCGGGGTGCAGCCTCGAGAAGTTCGTGTCCGGCCATCATCCGGGTGACCGCGACTGGATGAACGATGCCATCCAGCGGGCGATGAAGGGAGCGGACATTCTGGTCGCCGAATACCGGACGCTGCCCGAGGACGGCGTCGAGAAATGGGCCCTGGTCCGCGCCCGCTACTATCACGACGCGGAGGGGCGTCCGATGCGGGCGCGCGGCATCATCATCGACATCACGAACAGCAAGCGTGACGGTCAGCCTCCGTCGATCGATCACCATCTCGCGAACATCCATCCCCTCGACCGGGCGGCCGAACTCTGCATCTCGGCGCGCGAGGTGATCGCGACGGCGCGCAAGCCCTTCCTGCTCCGGCTCGTGGACATGATCCTTCTGGAACTCGGCCGGGAACTGAGCAAGCTGGCCCATTAGAAGCGTCGACGGCGATCCAGGCGTCCTGCCGCACTCCCAACCATGTCGAGACAGTGCGAATCCGTTCGCTCTCGCCCGCGAGGTCGGCAGAGGGTGGGTCGTTCGGCACATGTCCGAGCAACGGCCGCTTCCGGATCATCAGAAGCGGGTGTCGTCGGCGAAGCGTGCCGACACGGAAAGCCCGGCCGGGATCAGGCTCCGGACGCAGCGGTCTCGCGTCGCGCCGCGACGACGCGGCGATGGGTGGCGAGCAGGCCCGGCAGGGCGGCGTCGAGCATCGCGGCGCGCACCGCGTCGCGGTCGACGCCGCCATCGATGCCGTAGACCAGCGAGCGCAGGCCCACATAGACCAGCGCGCCGTGGATGCCGAACAGCAGCTCGTACTCGTCGGCGGCGAGCGGCTGGTCCTCGGGGCTCGGCAACCGCGATTCCGCGCGCATGTCGGTGAGGAGCGGCGTGAAGATGCGGGCCCGGACCATGCCGAGATAACGGCTCGGCAGGTCGAAGCCTTTCAGCCCGGCCGAGACGAAGATCCGGAGCCATGCATAGTTGTCGATCGTGCGCTGGTAGTCGATCTCGAAGCGGCGGAAGCGCTCGAGGCAGGGCAGCGAGGGATCCCGCACCGTCGCCTCCCAGCCGGCATCCCAGCGCTTCAGGTAGACTTCCTCGTAGATGCGCTCGATCAGCGCCGCCTTGGTGGGGAAGTAGCGAAACAGCAGCGGCTGGGCGATGCCGAGCCGGCGGGCGAGTTCGCGGGTCTGCCCGTCGAGCCCGACTTCGGCGAAGTAGGCGATCGCCCCCTCGACGATCTGCCGCTCGCGCTCCGCGGCCGTGAGCCGCCGGCCGGTCGGCGCGGGGGGCGACGGGACGACCAACGGATGAGTTGACACCATCGCGGTTTGGTCCTCTCTTGAGCGAACGATCAACAAGGGCATCCAGCCTGTCCCATCGCGGCCGGTCCGGGCAAGCCCATCAGGGAGGAAGAGGGCTTGAAAGCGCCCGACTTCGCCTATGCGCGCCCCGCCTCCCTCGACGAGGCGCTGGCGCTCCTCGCCGCGCACGGCGAGGACGCGGTGCCGCTCGCCGGCGGCCAGAGCCTGGTGACGACGCTCAACCTGCGCCTCTCCGCTCCCTCGGTGCTGGTCGATCTCAACGCGGTCCCCGGCCTGTCCGGCGTGACACAGGAGGGCGATGTCGTGCGCATCGGCGCGATGACGCGCCACCGCGACGTCGGCGTGGCCGAGATCGTGCGGGCGCGCCTGCCGCTTCTCGCCGCCGCGATGCCCCACATCGCCCATCCGGCGATCCGCAACCGCGGCACGATCGGCGGCTCGATGGCGCTCGCCGACCCGGCGACGGAGTGGCCGGCCTGCTGCCTGGCGCTCGCGGCGACGATCGTTCTGCGCGGCCCTCGCGAAGAGCGGCGGGTCGCGGCGGAGGATTTCTTCCAGGGCCTCTACGCCACGGCGCTCGCGCCTGGCGAGATCGTGGTCGCGGTGGAGGTCCCGGTGCCGGCTCCGGACGCGGTCTGGGGCTTCGACGAACTGGCGCGCCGTCGCGGCGACTACGCGCTGGCGGGGCTCGCGGCGACCGCGCGGCGGCGCGGGCCCGGGCTCACCGCGGTGCGGCTCGCCTTCTTCGGCCTCGCCGACCGGCCCGTCCTGGCGCGGAGGGCCGCGGCGGCGCTCGAAGCCGGCGACCTCAAGGGCGCGCAGGTCGCTCTCGCGGACGAGCTCGATCCGCCGGAGGATCCGGGGACCCGGCCCGAAACGCGGCTCCACCTCGCCCGGGTGATCCTCGGCCGCGTCGCGGGCCGGATGCTCGAGGGAGGCCGCCATGGCGCCTGAGGCTCCGCAGCGCGAACGCGCGATCGCCTTCACGCTCAACGGCGAATCCGTGCGCTGCCGGGCGCCGGCGCGCACGCATCTCGGCGATCTCCTGCGCCATGAGTTCGGGCTGACCGGCGTCCATCTCGGCTGCGAGCACGGGGTCTGCGGCGCCTGCACGGTGCTGGTCGACGGGCGGGCGATGCGCGCCTGCCTGATGCTCGCGGTCCAGGCCGACGGCGCGACGGTCGAGACCGTCGAGGGCCTGACCGAGAGCGGCCGCATCCGCGACCTCCAGGACGCGTTCCACGCCCGCAACGCCTTGCAATGCGGGTACTGCACCCCCGGAATGCTGGTCACCGCGGTCGAGCTGTTGTCCGAAGCCGTGGCGCCGTCCCGCGAGGAGATCCGGGACGCGATCTCGGGCAATTACTGCCGCTGCACCGGCTATCACGCGATCGTCGACGCGATCAGTACCACCGCCGAGGCTCGCCGCAGCAAGGAGGCGGCGGAATGAGCCGGGACACGATGGAGGCTGCCGGCCTCACCTTCCTCGAACGGCCGAACAGCTATATCGGCCGCTCGGTGCCGCGCCCGAACGCCCGGCGCCTGCTCGAGGGCCGCGGGACCTACGTCGACGACGTGCCGGCGGCGCGCCTCGCCCACGTCGCCTTCCTGAGAAGCCCCCACGCCCACGCCCGCATCCTGTCGATCGACACCACGGCCGCGAAGGCGATGCCCGGTGTGGTCGCCGTGGTGACGGGGGCGGAGCTTGCCACGCTCTGCACCCCGTGGGTCGGCGTGCTCGGCCATTTCAAGGGCCTGCGCTCGGCGCCCCAGCACGCGCTGGCGGTCGACCGGGTGGCCTGGGTCGGCGAGCCGTTCTGCGCCGTCGTCGCCCGCAGCCGGGCCGAGGCCGAGGACGCGCTGGGCGCGATCGCCGTCGCGTTCGAGCCGCTGCCGGCGGTGGTCGACATGGAGACGGCCCTCGACCCCGCCACCCCGGCGATCCACGCCGAACTCGGCGACAACCTCGCCTTCGAGCGCCTCCTCGATGTCGGCGAGGTCGATGCCGCGTTCCGGGACGCGGCCGTGGTGGTCGAGGAGACCTTCCACTTCGGGCGCCACACCGGCGTCTGCCTGGAGCCGCGGGCGATCCTGGCCGACTGGGCGGCGGCGGACGGGCTCCTGACCGTCCACCACTCGTTCCAGGCGCCGCACATGATGCAGGACATCCTGTGCAAGCACCTGTCGTTGCCCGAGCACGCGGTCCGGGTGATCTGCAAGGATGTCGGCGGCTCGTTCGGGATCAAGGTCCACATCTATCCCGACGAGATGGCGACCTGCGCCCTGGCGCTCATGCTCAAGCGCCCGGTGAAGTTCGTCGCCGACCGGCTCGAGAGCTTCCAGAGCGACATCCATGCCCGCGATCACCGGGTGAGCGCCCGGATGGCGTTCTCTGACAGCGGCGACATTCTCGCCCTCGAAATCGACGACCTGACGGGGATCGGGCCCTACTCGGTCTATCCGCGCACCAGCGCGGTCGAGGCCAACCAGGTCGTGAACCTGACCGGCGGGCCTTACCGGCATCAGGCCTACCGCGCCCGCGCCCGGGTGGTGCTGCAGAACAAGGCGCCGACCTGCCAGTACCGGGCGGTGGGCCATCCGATCGCCACCATGGTGGCCGAGGGGCTGGTCGATCTCGGCGCCGCGCGGCTCGGGCTCGATCCCTTCGCGATCCGCGAGCGCAACGTCATCCCGGACGACGCCTATCCGTGCGCCGGGGTCTCGGGGATCAAGCTCGAACAGCTCTCGCACCAGGCGGCCCTGGCGAAGCTGAAGGCGATGATGGACTACGACGCCTTACGGGCCGAGCAGGCGGCTCTGCGCGCCCGCGGCATCCATCGCGGCATCGGGCTCGCCGCCTTCATCGAGATCACCAATCCCTCGGCGGCGTTCTACGGCGTCGGCGGCGCCCGGATCTCGTCGCAGGACGGCTGCACGATCCGCCTCGACCCGCAGGGCGGGGTGGTGGCGTCCGTGAGCGTGACCGAGCAGGGCCAGGGCACGGAAGGCATCATCGCGCAGGTCGTCGCCACCGCGGTCGGGGTGCCGATCGAGCGGGTCCGGGTGATCTCGGGCGACACGCAGGCCACGCCCTATGGCGGCGGCACCTGGGCCTCGCGCGGCGCCGGCATCGGCGGCGAGGCGGCCTGGCAGGCGGGCAAGGCGCTGCGCGCCAACGTGGTGGCGGTGGCGGGTGCCATCCTCCAGCTCGATCCGGGACGGCTCGACATCCGCAACGGCGCGGTCGTCGATGCGGCCACCGGCACCGAGCGGATGCCGCTCTCCGAGCTCGGCCGCATCGTCTATTTCCGGCCCGACACCCTGCCGCCGGGCCTGCAGCCGGAATTCGTCGCGACCCGGCACTACGTGCCGAAGGACTATCCCTTCGCCTTCACCAACGGGGTGCAGGCCTCCTACGTCGAGGTCGATGTCGAGACCGGCTTCGTGCGGCTCCTCAAGCACTGGTGCGTCGAGGATTGCGGCACGGTGCTCAATCCCCTCCTGGTCGACGAGCAGATCCGCGGCGGCATCGTCCAGGGCATCGGCGGGGCGCTGTTCGAGCACTGCCTCTACGATGCGGAGGGCCAGCTCCTGAACGGCTCGATGGCCAGTTACCTCGTGCCGATGGCCGGAGAGATGCCCGACATCGACGTCGTCCACGTCGTCTCGGCCACCGCCACCTCGGAGATCGGCGCCAAGGGTGCGGGCGAGGCCGGGACGGCGGGCGCCCCGGCGGCGGTGGTCAACGCGATCAACGACGCCCTGCGCCCGCTCGACGCCCGGGTCGCGCGCCAGCCGGTGACGCCGGACGTGGTGCTGGAGGCGCTGGGGGTGATCTGATCTCGCGGACGGGGTTCACGCTCTCCATGGTCATTCCGGGCTCCGCTGTCGCGGCCCCGGAACGACCCGGTGGGTATGAGTTCAGCCCGAGGCGATCGAACAGCGTCAGGAAAGACCACGGGACACGGTCCATCCAAGAGGCCGGTCCCCACCCAGGAAACGCCACACTCAACGAGAGGGATCGCGCAGATGACCGGCTTCGACAGGCGAGGATTGCTCCGTGGCGGCGCCGCCGCGTCCGCTTTGGCGCTCGCCGCCCCGGCGCTGCTGCGCAATGCGGCCGCGCAAGGCAAGCCGATCCGGATCGGCTTCCCGGTGCCGCTCACCGGCGCCTTCGGGGCCGAGGCGAACGACCAGGTGCGCGCGGCTCAGCTCGCCATCAAGGCATTCAACGAGGCCGGCGGCTTCGAGGGCCGTCAGGCCGAGCTGCTGGTGCGCGACGACAAGCTCAATCCCGGCGAGGCGGCCACCCGCACGCTGGAGCTGATCGAGAAGGACCAGGTCAACTTCCTGGTCGGCGGCTTGTCGGCGGCGGTGACCCTGTCGATCAACAACGTCGCCCGCGAGCGCGGGGTGATCTACAACTCGATCACCCAGTCCGACGCGATCAACGAGGCGAAGGATTTTGGCCGTACCACCTTCCACGAGGCGTTGAACCCGCACATGACCGCGGGCGCCGTCGGCCGCCACGTCTTCCCGAAATTCGGCAAGCGGGTCGCTTTCCTGAGCGCCGACTACGCCTACGGCCACGAGATGATGCGGGGCTTCAAGCGCGCCGGCGAGGCCTCCGGCATCCAGGTCGTCGCCGATATCCGCCACCCGATCGGCGCCTCGGATTATTCCGCCTTCCTGCCCCGCATCGCCGCGCTCAAGCCCGACGTGCTGTGCCTGTGCAATTTCGGCCGTGACCAGGTCGTGTCGATCCAGCAGGCGACGGAGTTCGGGCTCAAGCGCACCACCAAGCTCGTCGCGCCGGTCCTGCTCTTCACATCGCGCAAGGCCGGCGGCGAGGCCTTCGACGGGGTGATCGGCGGCACCTCCTATTACTGGCGCCTGGAGGACACGGTGCCGACCGCCAAGGCGTTCAACGACCGCTTCCGCGCCGCCTATAACGGGGCCGTGCCCTCCGATTACGGTGCGCTCGGCTATGCCGGCGTTCGCTCGGTACTGGAGGCGGTGAAGGCGGCGAAGTCGGTCGAGACCGACAAGGTCGTCGCGGCGATGGAGGGGCTGAAGGCCGATTTCTACAAGGGGCCGCAGAGCTTCCGGAAATGCGATCACCAGTCGATCCAGTCGGTGCTGGTCGTCGAGTCGAAGTCGAAGGACATGAAGACACCGGACGACGTCTTCACCATCGTCGGCACCGAGGGACCCGACGAGCGGTTCCTGCGCAGCTGCGACGAGCTCGGGCACAAGGCGTGAGGCGCGATCGAGCGGGAGCGCAGCCATGAGCGAACTCACCCTGGGCGGCTTCCCGCTCGATCTCCTGGCCCTGCAGGTCGTCACAGGGGTCGCCCTCGGGGCGATCTACGTGCTGGTCGGGATCGGATTGTCGCTGATCTTCGGTCTGATGAACGTGGTCAACTTCGCCCACGGCGCCTTCTTCATGATGGGCGCCTATGTCGGCGTGTTCCTGTACGGCTATACCGGCAGCTTCTGGCTCAGCCTGGTCGCCGCACCCCTGGCGATGGGGCTGCTCGGCCTCGCGGTCGAGCGGGTGCTGGTCCGCCCGCTCTACGGGCGGGGGATCGACGATCCGCTGCTCCTCACCTTCGGCCTGTCCTACGTGATGATCGAGGCGGTCCGCATCGCCTTCGGGCTCACCGGCCTGCCCTTCGGTGCGCCGCCGGAGCTGCGCGGCGCCGTCGATCTCGGCATCGGCTACTTCCCGCTCTACCGGCTGTTCCTGATCGTGTTCGCGGGAATCGTGGTCGGCGCCCTGTGGCTGTTCATCGAGCGCACCTCGTTCGGGCTCGTCATCCGGGCCGGAGCCCGCGATCCGCAGATCGTGCAGGTGCTCGGCATCCGCATCTCGCGGGTCTGGCTCGCGATCTTCGGCCTCGGCTGCGCGCTCGCGGGCCTCGCCGGCATCCTGGCCGCGCCGCTCCAGGGCGTGACCCCCGAGATGGGGATCCCGGTCCTGGCGGAAGCCTTCGTGGTGACGGTGGTGGGCGGCATGGGCTCGCTCGCCGGCGCGGTGCTCGCGGGGCTGATCGTCGGCATCGTCGTCGCCATGACCTCGCTCATCGCCCCCGACATGACCAAGATGGCGATCTTCGCTCTGATGGCCCTGGTGCTGCTGGTGCGGCCCCGCGGCCTCCTCGGACGGGCGGGGGCGCTCGGATGAGTGCGCAGACCACCACCCCGGTCGGCGCCGCCGCGTCCCCCGCCGCGTCCCCTGCCGCGCGCCCGGGGGCGGGCCGGACCGGGCGCTGGCTGGCGCTCGCCTCCCGCCACCGGGTCGCCCTGACGCTCGCCTTCCTGGTCGTCTTCCCGTGGATCGCCCCCTACCAGGCGCTCGCCGCCAACATCCTGGTGCTCGGGCTCTACGCCCTCGGGTTCAACCTTCTGTTCGGCTACACGGGCCTCCTGTCCTTCGGCCACGCCGCGTTCCTCGGCGGCGGCGCCTATGGAAGCGGCATCGCCATCGTCCATTACGGGCTGCACCCGGTGCTGGCCCTCGTCGCCGGCACCCTGCTCGCCACCCTGATCGCGGTGGCGATGGGCGCGCTCGCGATCCGCACCCGCGGCATCTACTTCGCGATGACGACGCTCGCCCTGTCGATGTGCGTCTACTACGCCTTCTACCAGGCGGAGTCCTTCACCGGCGGCGAGAACGGGTTGCGCGGCATCAACGTGCCGAGCCTGTCGCTCCCCGGTTTCCGCCTCGATCTGCTCAATCCCACCGTGAAGTACTACGCCGTTCTGGCGGTGGTGGGGCTGGCCGTGTGGCTGTTCTCGCGCCTCCTGTCCTCGCCCTTCGGCGCCGCCCTCGAGGCGATCCGCGAGAACGAGAACCGGGCCCAGGCCTGCGGCTACGACGTGCGCCGGATGAAGCTCGTCGCCTTCGTGATCTCCGGCGCCCTGTGCGGGCTCGCCGGGGCCCTGCAGGCGATCCATCTCTCGATCGTGCCGATCGAGACCATGCATTACTCCACCTCCGGCCAGGCGGTGATGATGGCCTTGCTCGGCGGGATGGGAACGTTCTTCGGGCCCTTCGTCGGTGCGGCGACCTTCTCGCTGCTCCAGGACGGGCTCACCACGCTCACCAGCCATTGGCAGCTCTTCGTCGGCGCGATCTTCATCGCCTTCGTGCTGTTCCTGCCGCTCGGCATCTGGGGCGAGGTGCTGGCGCGCCTCAGGAGGGCGGGATGGTGAGCGGCATTCCGGTCCCCCGGGCGCCCGTTGCCGCCCCGCCGATCCTCTCCGCGCAGGGACTCGGCAAGGCTTTTGGCAAGTTCCGTGCCCTGTCGGGCGTCACGGTCGATTTCCCGGAGGGCGGCATCACGGCGATCATCGGCCCGAACGGGGCCGGCAAGTCGACCTTCTTCAACCTGATCTCCGGCGCTGTCCCGCCGAGCGAGGGCCGGGTGCTGTTCCGGGGCCGCGACATCACGGGCCTCCCGCCGCACCGTTTCGCCCGGATGGGCATCGCCAAGTCGTTCCAGATCACCAACGTCTTCCCGCATCTCACGGTGCGCGAGAACGTCCGCGTGGCGGCCCAGGCGCGGAATGTCCGCGTCCCGCTGTTTCGCGACCGCTCGGCCTTTCCCGAACTGACCGAGCGGGCCGAGGCCCTGCTCGGTGCGGTGGGCCTCGGCCATCGCCTGGACCGGCTCGCCCGCGAGCTCGCCCATGGCGAGCAGCGGGCGCTCGAGATCGCGGTGGCGCTCGCCGCCGAGCCGAGCCTGCTCCTCCTCGACGAGCCGACCGCCGGCATGAGCCCGGAGGAGACCCGGGCGATGATGGACCTCGTCCAGCGCCTCGCCGAGACCTGCACGCTGATCCTCGTGGAGCACAAGATGAAGCTCGTCATGGGCCTGTGCCGTCGGCTCGTCGTCCTGCACCAGGGCCAGCTCCTGGCCGAGGGCACGCCCGACGACATCCGGGCGCATCCGGAGGTGCGCCGCGTCTATCTGGGCAAGAGCGCGTGAGCGCGGTCGTGCAGCAAGGGCGCACCGCGCCGCTCCTCGCGGTCGAGGATCTCCAGGCCTGGTACGGCCACTCCCACGTCCTCCAGGGCCTCTCGATCCTGGTGCAGCCCGGCGAGATCGTCACGCTCGCCGGCCGCAACGGCGCCGGCAAGACGACGACCCTGAAGGCGATCATGGGGCTGGTGGCCCGGCGCGCCGGCCGCGTGAGCTTCGCGGGCGAGGACATCCTGCCCTTGCCCCCCGATTCGCGCTTCCATCGCGGCCTCGCCTACGTGCCCGAGGAGCGGCGCATCGTGCCGGGCCTGACCGTGGAGGAGAACCTGCGCCTCGGCATCCTGGCCTCGCGCCATCAGCGGGAGGAGGCGCGCCGGATCGAGGCGATCGCCGAGACCTTTCCACGCCTCAAGCAGCGCCTGAAGCAGGAGGCGATCACGATGTCGGGCGGCGAGCAGCAGATGCTCGCCATCGCCCGCGCCCTCATGGCGGAGCCCACGATGGTGCTCCTCGACGAGCCGTCCGAGGGCATCATGCCGGTCCTGGTCGAGGAGATGTTCGAGCAGTTCGTCGCGATGAAGCGCTCCGGCACCACGATCCTCCTGGTCGAGCAGAACGTCGAACTGGCGCTGGAGGTCTCGGACCGCGTCTACATCGTCGATGGCGGCGCGGTGGTGCACCACGCACCGGCGGCGGAGCTGCGGGCGGATCCGGAGATTCAGGCGCGCTACTGCGCGGTGTGAGGGAGCCGGTCCGAGCTCTGGCTTTCGACCTCGCACCACCTCTCCATCTCGCCTCTGTCCCGGGCCCGGAGGGCACGACGAGCGCGACGGCACCCGCTTCCTCGACGCCGCCTCGGGTGACACCCGCCGGGGCGCTTCCACCTTGGGCACCTTCAACCCGCTCCGTCCCAACGGCGACTGCGTCACGCGCGCCGGCTACACGAGTTGCGTCAACCTCCTCCATCTCAGGCCGTCCCTCACGGTGCGCCCGGTCCCGGGTCTCGCGGTCAGCGCTGCGCTGGGGCTGCAATGGCGCCAGACCACGCCGACGCGACCTGCGTGCAGCCGAGCAACCCGGTGCCGGGCGCGGGCGGCTGTGGAGCGGCGCCTGCGGGAACGCTGCGGGCGGACGACATCGTCGCCCCCGGCCTGACCGGCGCGGTCGAGGCGGTGCGATTCGCCGCCGGCGATACGATCCGCGAGGGCGGGGGCAAGGACGGCACCGATCTCGGCGACGAGCTGCCCACCGCGTGGTGAGCCACCCCTTCCCGGAACGGAAAACCCTTGCGCCCCTCCCTCGCCCAGATCCTGAGCTTCGTCGGCGGCGACGTCGCGCGGTCGGCGCCGCGACGGTGCACGGCGCCACAGGCGCCTGGGCGAGGCTCCTGGCGCTGCCGGTGTTCTACGTCGCGGTCCGCCTGATCCGGCTCGTCGGCCGCCGCCTGGAAGAGGCCGGCCGGTCCTGCGCCGGCGCGCTCCCCGCCCAATGCGCCTTCCTGGCCCTCGGATCGTCGCTCGCCATCGCGCTCGGGCCCTTCGCGGATGCCGATCGTCCGGCGGCGCTCCTCACCGGCGCGGTGCTGGTCGTCGCGATGGCGGTGCAGAACGCGGCGCACCGGGCGCATCTGCCCGAGGCGCCGCCCTCGACCGTGATGACCGGCATCACGACGTAGATCATGATCGGCCTCGCCGACCTCGTGCGCGACGTACCGGCCGGGCACGAGGGCCGGCGCCGGATCGCCTGCATGAGCGCGGCTGTGGCGGCCTTCGCCCTCGGCTGCGGACTGGCGGCCCCGCTCTACGACCTCGTCGGTCTCGCCGCCGTGGCTTCGAGCCGCTCGGTGGCTCCCCACAGCATGCCTTTGCGTCCCGATTTCTCACTCTTCAGCGCTGAGTGATAAAAATCTCCGCAATATTAACAACTTTTACCGACAGCACACCGAAAAATTTGACATAACATCTGCCTGCTACTGCCGCCTCCACTCTCGCTTTGTCATCGGTATCATAAGGTTGTCAATATGATAATAATCCCTAATATTTAGTCTATGTCAAAATTAAGTTTTTTCTTCTCCACGACTTCACGGCCGCTCGGCGAAACAAAGCCTAAATTGACCTCATAGTGGCCCTTTTTATCAAAAATAAAATTCAATATTTCTCTTCCTGCTCCTCCAATGCTGGTCTTCGACGATGGGATCTTGTATTCTTTTTTCAGACTGACGCCGTTTGGCAAAGGCGAGACTGGCTCCCACGCAAATCCACTGCCGCCTCCACCACGTAATTCGACAGCTACATTTTGGCCGACATGCGCCGATGCGTTCGTGCTCTCGGATATCGGACGCAATAGCCGTTTTCTAGGCATGGACAGACTCCTTCTCAAGAGACTATGCTACCTGATTGTTTGCAGGTGGTAAATTCGCCGGTACCAGAACGAGGTCTGCGTCGTAAAACGCGAATTTTTCGTCGATGCCACACTCATTGTATTTTATTTTAAAAAATCCATTTTCACCCCAGTCGGTATCCCAGCTATTCTTCACAATCCAGTATTTGTCGTCGTCATTGTAGCCGATAATGCAGACGGCGTGATGCCCTTTGAGGGATCCCGTCATGTGACTATATATTCCGCCACCATAGTTCCGGAAATCGTCGTAGATTTCCATCGAAGCGACGACAGGACCTTTCGCCGCGATGATCCGTTTCCGTGTCTCTTCGCCTTTGATGACGGAATATGATCTCACTTTTAAATATGGTGACAATGCCTGTTTAGGGCAATTTTGGTTTCCGGGTTTATAGGGGAAATCTTTTTCCAATCCGATGCCTTTCCGGGCGTGTTTAAGTGCTTTTTCGTTGTGCCAGCCCTTGTCGCAACAGTTAGTGCATCCGCATGAAAACAGGTGAGCTTCGGAGAGATCAATTTCCAAATTTGGATCGTTTTGCAAAATTCTTACTCTTGCCTCCAGCATCGCACACACCGCAAACGCTACGCATGAGCCGCACGCCCCTTGATACTTGATGCCGGTAACATAATTTCCATTGTTGTCACGCCAGTCCACTTTGCGCGGTGGCGGCGACAGGCTGGCCATCTGAGGCTCTGTCGTGCGCGCCAGCTTCGTCTCTTCTTCGACGGCAGTAAGGGCATTTTGAAGGCCCATGAACGCCATCGTTCCGCTTTTCAGCACGGCAGCGGAAATACGGTTGTCCTTGGCGATCCACTCACCTCCCAGAACATCTATGACCTTTTGGACGTGACTGGCTTCCATCTACAACGCTCCTACCAAAAATGCAGAATGGCACAGGGCTGCATCTTGGTTATTCCTCGACGACACAATAGCCGGGAAATCATCCTCTTTCCGTGGAGGAATTTCCGCAACTCTAATTATCAGATTGCACCTTAGATCAAAATGCACCGGATCCCGTCAAGCCGTTTCTTTGTGATCCGCTATGTAGTCAGCCGAGTTAATAATTTTCCAATATAAATTAATATTCAAACATCAAAAATATATTTCTAAAATATCGTATTAATACATGTAAGATTCTTGGGAGTGAATGCACGCTGCGAATATTTATATATTGAGATTATATATCGTGGTTATTCGACAGAAAAACTTGGCGGAGCGCAGTGGTAAAACGCCGAAATGTCTTCCAGACCGCTGACAGGAGCCGGACGGGCTTCCTCGCGGTCGGGACCCGGACCCAGCCAAGTCCGTTGTGCGGGATACCGATCTCCAACCGTTTGCCATTCAGGTCCAGGTAATTACAATCTCTAATTGAGGATACTCCATCGCGGGAATGGCGAAGACCACGACGGAGGATGGCCGGAGGACCTCGGTCGCCGCCGAGTGGAGGAGGGACGGTGCCAATCGCTGCGCTCCGCGGGGCGCATCCGGTCGCTCACCCGGAGGGACGGCGGCGCACGCGCGATACTGCGGTGACCGCAAGGAGCCGCGATGATTTATGCCGCCATGTCTTGCACCGTCGAAAACCTTGCACCGTCGAAAACGAAGCGTCGATCCTGCGGGAGTGGCTGGCTTTCCACCGCGCCGTCGGCTTCGCAAAGATCATCCGCATCGACAAGGGCGGCACGGACGAGACGACCGACATCGTCGATTAGCTTCGCGACAGGGATCGCATCGCCCGGCCCGAGACGGCCGCCCCAAACGGATCGCTACGACGATACCATCAGGTCATGCGCGAGAGACGTCGAGTGGATCGCCTTCATCGATGCGGACGAGTTCCTCTAACCGGTCAACGGCAACGAGGTCCGGCACACGAGAGCGCGCGTCGGAGAGGTCGGAGCGATAGCCGTTCAACTGACGTATCCACGGATCGACCGGGCATAGCGCGCATCCCGATGGCTGATCATCGATAACGTCACACGCCGTGCCCGGGAGGATTTCCTGTGCGACAGGCAGGTCAAGTCAATCGTGAATCCTGAAAAGGCAGGCAGGGCCAGGACGTCCCATCTCTTCGAGGTGACGGACGGCATCGAACCGGAACGATCTTCGAGGTGCATGGCTTCAACGGGATCGAATCGCGTCCGCATAGACATCCAAGCCGCCCATGCGCTTGTCCATGCGGTACGATCCCGGGATGAACGCCTGATGGTCCGTTGCGCCTGCTCCTGATGGCGATGGGCCGGCCGCGACCGGACGGGTTTCCCCGTCCGGTCGCACGATCGCGCTCGCGTCCGCCGGTCCGCGCTCAGCTCTTGCCCACCAGCGGGCAGCCGCCCTGGCTCATCGGCTTGAAGGCCTGGTCGCCGGGGATCGTGGCGAGCTTGTTGTAGACGTCCCAGGGGCCCTTCGATTCGGACGGCTTCTTGACCTCGAACAGGTACATGTCGTGGATCGTGCGGCCGTCGGGCCGGACCAGGCCCTTGCCGAACAGCGGATCGTCGGTCGGGTTGGCCTTCATCCACTCCATGACGACCTTGGGGTCCTTCGACTTCGTCGCCGCGACCGCCTTCAGGTAGTGCATCAGCCCGCCATAGACGCCGGCCTGGTTCATGCTCGGCATGTTGCCGTTCGCACGCTTGGCGAAGCGCTCCGAGAAGGCCCGGGTCCCGTCGTTCAGGTCCCAGTAGAAGGCCTCCGTGAGCACAAGCCCCTTGGCGATCTCGAGACCGAGCGCCTTGGCGTCCTGCGCGTAGAACAGCAGCGCCGCGAGCTTCTGCCCGCCCTCCGTGATGCCGAATTCATGCGCCTGCTTGACGGCGTTGATCGTGTCGCCGCCGGCATTGGCGAGGCCGATCACCTTGGCGCGTGAGGCCTGCGCCTGGAGCAGGAAGGACGAGAAGTCGCTCGCCGGGAACGGCACCTTGGCGGAGCCGAGAACCTTGCCGCCGCTGCGCGTGACGACGGCGGCGGTCTCGTTCTGAAGCGATTGCCCGAAGGCGTAATCCGCCGTCAGGAAGAACCAGGTGTCGCCGCCGCGCTTGACCATGGCACCGCCAGTGCCGTTCGCGAGCGCATAGGTGTCGTAGGTCCAGTGGATGGTGTTGGGCGAGCATTGCGGGCCGGTCAGGTCGGTGGTGCCGGCGCCCGAATTGATGAAGATCTTGTTCTTCTCGCGCGTGACCTGGCTCACCGCGAGGGCGACGGACGAGGTCGGCACGTCGAAGATGGCATCGACGCCGTCCCGGTCGTACCATTGCCGCGCGACGCCGGCGCCGATATCGGGCTTGTTCTGGTGATCGGCGGCCACGATCTCGACGGTGACGTCCTTGCTGATCGCCGCGAAATCCTCCGCCGCGAGCTGCGCCGCGAGGACCGAGCCCTTGCCGCCGATATCCGAGTAGACGCCCGACATGTCGTTCAGGACGCCGATCTTGACCTTGGTCTGCGCCAGGGCGGGCAGCACCGACAGTACGAGGCATCCGGCAGACAAGAGCAACCGCTTCATGGACATCAAGATCTCCTCCCGATCGATGGTTGTTATCGGCCCAGAAGGCGTCTTTCGGCGGTGGTCGTCAAGCTCGACGATCGGCCGTAGGGACGTGTGCCTTCCGGCTCTCGCCGGCGGCCGGTCCGGCGCGGTGATGCGGACTATCCCCCCGGCCGGCCGCTCTCCGCGGCAGGCGCGACCCGCGCGCAGATCAGGAACAGGCCCGCGACGCCGAACGCGACCAGCGTCGAGGCGAGGCCCGAGGTGAGCGGGCCGGCGAGCGCCGCACCAGTCACATCGCCGAGATTCATCGCCGCCATGTAGATCTGGAACTGCGTCGCCGAGGCCCCGCCCGTGCGGCTCGCCAGCAGCACGGCCGGCAGCAGCGCGACGTAGAGCAGCGCCGGCACCACGCTGGCGAGGCCCAGGATGACGGGGCCCGCCGCCGCCTCCAGCCCGGCGGCGATCAGCGCGCCGGCGATCCCGAACGCCGCCGCGCAGGCGAGGAGGAGGAGGCGCAGGGCCCGCCCCGGCCCGATCCGGTCGACGGTCGCGCCGAGTCCCGCCGCCCCGAGGGTGCCGCCGAGGAGCCCGAGCAGGGCCTGCAGGCGCGAGAGGGCCTCCGCGTCCCAGCCATGGACCTGCACCAGGGCGACGGCGAACGGCACCTGGAACAGCGCGAGCCCGAGATCGATGCAGAAGCACATCGCCAGCAGCAGCGCCGCATCGCGCCGCCGGAACGAGGCGAGGAGCCGCCGCGGGAAGGCGGGTACCTCCCGGGGTCGTTCCGGCTCCGGTTTCCGCCAGTGCAGGGAGAGGAGCGCGTCGCCCGGTGCCTCGCGCACGAGGAGGGCGACGAGGGCGAGCGGCGTCGTCAGGCCGAGGAGCGCGCCGGCCGCCGCCCGAAAGCCGTGCGTCGCGAGGATCCACGCGAAGACCGCGCTCCCGGCGGCGCTGCCGATCACGACGCCCGCCCGCGTCGCGGCGCTGATGCGCCCCAGTTCGTCCGTCGGCACGGTGCCGGCGATCAGGCGGTCGGTGGCGGTGTCGGCGAGCGACGCGGCGAGGCTGTGCAGGGAGAGGACGAGGCTGATCGCGGTCAGGCTCGCGGCCGCGCCGAGGAGGAGCAGGCCGGTGAGGCTCGCCTGCGCACCGAGGAGGGCGAGGACCAGCCAGGCGCGGCGCGGCCCCATGCGGTGGGGCGCCCCGCGGTCGATCACCGGACCCCAGAGCAAAGGCTGCAGGACCCAGGGCAGGCCGACCAGCGCGAGGTGGCGGCCGACCTCCGCCGTGGAGGCGCCCGCGGCGGCGAAGTGGTTGGCGAGCGCCGTCAGGCCGAAGCCGGCCACGAGGCCCTGGTAGAGGTAGAGGAGCGTGAACAGGCTGAACCGCCAGCGCGATCGTTGCAGGCTCGGCGGTCCCTGGTTCATCGCATCGGTCCCCGATCACCCCGGGCAGGCTGCCCGCGTATCGAACCGCGAACCGCGAACCGCGCCCGGGTTCCCGCCAACGCGTCGGGGAAGAACGGGCCGGACACCCTGCGCCGTGCGCGGTTCCTGGTGTACCGATGCCGGGCCCCAGGGAGGAGACAACAGAGAATGGCCCGCATCCCCTACGCCGACCCCGCCCGGCCCGAGACGGCCGCCCTGGCCGAGCGGATCGTCGCCGAGCGCGGCGAGATCCTGCACCTCTACGCGATGCTGCTGCACAGCCCGCCGGTCGCCGAGGGCTGGCTCGCCTTCCTGACCGCGATCCGCCAGCGCTGCGACCTGCCCGGCGACGTGCGCGAACTGGTCATCGTGCAGGTCGCGCACCTGAACGGCGCCCGCTACGAGGCCGAGCAGCACGTGCCGATCGCCCTGCGCGAGGGGGTGACTCACGCACAGCTCGACGCGCTGCCGGACTGGCGGGCGGCCGACGTCTTCGGCCCGCGCGAGCGGGCGGTCCTGGCCTATTGCGACGCGATGACCCGGACCATCCACGTCGAGCCCGCGACCTTCGCAGCGCTGCGCGAGCATTTCGATCCGCGGGCGATCGTCGAGCTCACCGCCACGATCGGCGCCTACAACATGGTGTCGCGGTTCCTGGAGGCGATCGGGATCGACTCCGCCGACGACAAGGGAGACGTCCGATGAGCCGCCGCATCGCCGTGATGGGCCTCGGCCAGATGGGCTGGCCGATCGCCCTCAACCTCGCCCGCAAGGGCGACGGCACCGAGACGATCGTGGCGGTCGATGCCGATCCCGGCCGCGTCGCCGGCCTCGCGGAGCCGGGGATCGCCGTCACGACCGACACGGGCGCGGTCGCGGGCGCCGACGTGCTGTTCCTGTGCCTGCCCGACGGCGACGTGGTGGAGGCGATGCTGTTCGGCCCCGACGGGCTCAGCGCGCGCCTCGCGCCGGGTGCGACGGTGGTCGATCTCAGCACCATCGCGCACGGGCAGGCGGTGAGCCTCGGCCGGGCGCTGGAGGCGCGGGGCCTGTGCGTCCTCGACGCGCCGGTCTCCGGGGCGCCGGCCGGGGCCGAGGCCGGGACGCTCACGGTGATGTGCGGCGGCACGCCGGAGACTTTCGCGGCGATGAAGCCGCTCCTCGAGCGCATCGGCGCCCAGGTGCTGCACATGGGACCGCTCGGCAGCGGCCAGCTCACCAAGACGGTCAACAACGTGATCTACGACATCAACATCGCGGCGCTCGCCGAAGTGCTGCCGATGGCGGTGGCGATGGGCCTCGACCCGCAGCAACTGGCGAGCGTGGTGACGACGGGCACGAGCCGCAGCTACGCCTCGCAGTACTTCGTGCCGCGGATCCTGCGCGGCGAGTTCGACGAGGGCTACCCGCTGGGCAAGGCCTACAAGGATCTGGTCAGCGCCGCCGCGGTCTCGGTCGCGCGCGGCTTCCCGCTGCCGGTGACGGCCGCCGCCACGACGACCTACCAGATGGCTTTGCTCGCCGGCCACGGCGAGCGCGACAAGGGCGCGATGGTGCTGCCCTTCGAGGCGATGCTGGGGGTCAAGGTCCGGGCGCCCTCCGGGTGAGGGCGCCCTTCGCGATTCAGGTCGGCGACAGCACGTGGATGACGCGGGAGACGATGTGCTCCTTCGTCCTCGCACCGTAGGCCGCCATGTGGGGCGCGGCCGCATGCGCCTTGAGCGCGTCGAGGCTCGCCCATTTCTCGACCACCACGAAGGTGTCCGGCCCGAGCGGCGCCTGGATCGGCCCCACCCCGTCGGTGTCGATCGCCGCCCCGTACTCGATGCAGCCCTCCTCGGCATGGACGGCGGGCACGTTCGCCCGGAAGGCGTCGAGAACCGTGTCCCGCTGGCCGGGCTTGGTAGTGATGATGGCGAGGACGTGGATCATGGTGTTTCCTCCTTGAGTGCCTGTTTGGTGGTACGCGGTCACGCCACCCCCTGTCCCGGCCGCACGACCAGCCGCGACAGGCTCACCACGCTGGCGATGCCCGCGAAGGCGGCGCCGAGCCCGAGCGCCAGGGCCGGGCCGTGCGTTGCCGCGATCGCGAAGCAGGCCGCCACGAGGGCCGCCCCTGTGGTCTGGCCGAGGAGCCGCGAGGTCGCCACGATGCCGCTCGCGCCGCCGGCGCGGGTTTGCGGCGCGCTCGTCATGATGGCGCGCAGGTTCGGCGCCTGGAAGAAGCCGAATCCGGCCCCGCACAACGCCATCCGCCAGGCGAGCCCGAGCACGCTCGGCTCGGCCGGCAGCGCCGCGAGCGAGGCCATGCCCAGCGCCAGGATCGCGAGCCCGATCCCGCCGAGCAGGCCCGGCGGGTAGCGGTCCGAGAGGCGGCCGGCGATCGGCGCCATCAGGGCGACCACCAGCGGCCAGGGCGTCATCAGGAAGCCGGTCTCGACCTGCGAGCGCCCGAGCGCGTGCTGGAACAGGAACGGCAGCGACACGAAGGCGAGCCCCTGCGCGGCGAAGGAGCAGACCGAGGTCGCGGCCGACAGCGCGAAGAGCGGGCGCTTGAGCAGGTCGACGGCGAGCATCGGGGCCGGGTGATCGGCCTGGCGGCGCAGGAGAGCCGCGCCGCAGGCCAGCGCCCCGGCGAATTCCGCCAGCACGCGCCAGAGCGGCCCGGCATGGGCCGCCTCGCCGAGGCCGAGCACGAACAGCGCGAAGGTGGCGGCGTTGAGGAGCGCGCCGACACTATCGAAGGCGTGACCGGCCCGTCCGGTCTCCGGCAGCGCGCGCCGGGCGAGGGCCAGGGCCGCGAGGCCGATCGGCAGGTTGATGGCGAACAGCCACGGCCAGGGCGCCGCCACCAGGATCAGCGAGGCCACGGTCGGCCCCAGCGCGAAGCCGACGCCGACCACGAAGGCGTTGAGCCCCAAGCCCCGCCCGAGCTCGTGGGTCGGGTAGATGAAGCGGATCAGCGCGACGTTGACCGCCATGAGCGCGCTCGCCCCGATGCCCTGCAGCACCCGCGCGGCGACGAGCGCCGGCAGCGACCAGGCGAGGGCGCAGACGAGCGAGGCCAGCGTGAACAGCACGAGACCCGCGACGTAGACCCGCCGCTGCCCGACGATCTCGCCGAGCGCCGCGATCGGCAGGAGCGTCGCCACCACGGCGAGCTGATAGGCATTGACGATCCAGACCGACTCCGCCGGATCGACGCCGAGATCGGCCGCGATGGTCGGCAGCGCGGTGTTGGCGATGGCGGTGTCGAGCGTGGCGAGGGCCACGCCGGCGAGCACCGCGGCCATCGCCTGCCGGCGTTGGGCAGGCGGCAGGCCCTCGCGGGCGGCGGGTTCGGCGGGTGGTTCGGGTTGCGTCATGTCCGGGGCGGGACGGGGGGAGGGGGCAGGGTGCGACACCGGTTCTGAATGTGTCCCGGCGGGCCGGCTGGCAAGCGGTTAAGTGCATCCCTCCGCTACCGTCGTATCGCGCGTCCGGACGCGGGGCGCGGCGTCGCGCCGGCTCGCGCGGACGCCAGAACACCGCGAGAATCGACAAGACTTCAGTCCGTCCGCCGCACGATCCTCGCCCGGCCGCGCCCGCCGTACGGGCCGACCGGGAGAACCATGGCCGACGATCATGATCCCGGCGAGGATCTGCCGACCGGCCTTCGGCGCGCCGGGATAGACCTTGAGCGTCGCGTCGCGGATCATCTCGGCGACGAGCTTGGCGGCGGACTCGCACGGCGCGACCTGATCGGCGTCGCCGTGGGCCACCGGGGTCGGCACGTCGATCTTGGCCCTGTCCGACCGGAGGCCGGTCTCCGCGAGGGCCGTGGCGCAATCGACCGTTGCCTTGATCGAGGCCACCAGGGCGAGCTGCAGCGTCTGTCTGAAGACGCCCGGCGAGACGCTCGTCCCCGTGTGGATGCCGTTGAAAACGGGACTGAAATCGTCGAGGAACTGCGCCCGGGCCTTGACGATTCCAGCCTTCAGGGCGTCGAGGAACGCCTTGTCCCGCCCGTCATGGTCCGCGGTCTTGCCGACGATCGGGGACACCCGCTGACGAGCGCGAGCTTGGCGAGACCCGCCCGGCCGTGCCGGGCAATGTCGCGGGTCACGTCGCCGCCACCCATCGAGGCTGACGAATGCGAACGCCGCTTCCAGGCCGACGCAGGTTTCCAATCCACGTTTAAGATGATGGCCCTCATTCCGACGATGTGAGGGCTGTTTGAAGCGTATGCGGCAGACCGCTATACAATCGTCTGCCGATCAGGAGGCAATACCTGGCGCTGCCGACTTGGTCATAAACTCAGGGATCACACCAACCCTAAGCGCTGCCAATTGTGGGAGCAGGATGGTGCCGCAAGAGGGAGGCGGTTCCACCTAGCATTTACCATGGATTTGATGAGCGATTGCAACGAGATAGCCTGCCTGACAATATGTCTGATAACTCGTTCCAGCGATCACTGCCTGACAACGGAAGCTCCTATGGTCGGACGTCACGGCAAATACCTATTCAAGCGCTCGACGTCCGCGAATTGGTACTTGCGATTAGTATACCCTGCCGAGCTTGTGCCCATTCATAAAGCAAAGCGTTTAGAGGTCTCCCTTGGGACAGCCGATCGCGATGAGGCGATGGTGCGAGCGTTGCCGCGCATCCAAGACCATAAACGTGAACTTTTGATGGTCCGTTCGATGATGCGGCATCAGACGATGGCGACCGCGTTTGTACACGAACCCGGCCGCGAGTATCTTCGCCCCGATGGTTCAAAGATCGTTGCAACTATCGCTCAGTTAATTCACATCGATGCCAATGGCATCGTTTCTAAAGTTGAAGAAAATATACCACGAGAGAAAACAATTTGGCAAACTACTCCTGATGGCGCGCGAGCCCTCGGGATTAAGGAAGAACACATCGCAAAAATGATGTTCGCAGACCAGCCAACAATAAAGTTAGCCCAAAAAACAAAATCGAGCGATCTCGATGTATTGATAGAATATTTGCGCTTTAAGGGTCACGATCTAAACGGTAGCTACGCAGCAGAGGCCCGCTCGACGTGGGAAGATTTTAGAGCCTTTTCTGGTGGAAAAATACTTAAGGAGTGTACGCGCGCCGATGGTTTTGCCTACGTGCGCCATCTGCGCGGCAAAGGATTGAAGACGGCGACTATAATCAAACGAATTAATTTCTTAGCCGCACCAATCAATCATGCTAATGAGACCGGCGATCTGTCCGGTAACCCATTTTTCCGGGTCGTTGATCGAAAGGACGATGCCTTAGAGAGACTATGTTTAAGTGACGCCGATATGAAGTTATGTAGGGACAATATGCTCCCAACTCTCGGTCGCGATGAGCGGCTCATGTGGCTGTTTTTGGCGACAACCGGTATGCGTCATTCGGAGGCATATTCTATACGAGAGGAGTTCCAAGAAGGCGGTATCCGGTACGTTCGCGTGGGACAGAAGACAGAAGCAAGCAAGCGCCGTGTCCCCCTCCCAGAATGCTTATTGCCGTATCTGCCAAAAGAAATCGTCGGTCCCATATTCACGGGAAGCAGTCTAAAAAACATACCCAAAAACCTGCTTCGCGCGCTACGTAGAGTTGGCATTAATGATAATAGGAAGGTTGTATATTCTCTTCGCCATCGCGCGCACACTCGGTTGCGTGAAGTAGAGTGCCCCGATGATGTGCAGCGTGAGATAGTTGGGCATGAAACCGGTGAAGCTCATGCGCAATACGGACGCTATCCTATTCGAGTTGTGAAGCGCTGGATAGATACGATTGGGTATTAGATCGCCAAATATTTACAAGTGTAACCATAATCATCATGATCTACGCGATGCGTACGGCGAGGTTGATTTCAGCCAGCACGTAACATCTACGTGCTGGTCGATGCTCGCAATCTGCAATTTTATCTGTTTAGAGCAGTCATTAGACAAAAATGGCAGCATAGCTTCGAGCTTATCACGGAGGCGAGTGACCGTGGCCGCTGGTACGCAGAACTCGTATCGCTCACGTTGTTGCATATCCCTTAAATAGTGCGGGCCATGTCCTAAGAACTCTCTGCAAAAATGGCGCTTCGATCGAACAGCCCCCAATCTGTAAAGATTATCAAACGTAGAAATCAGGTGAAAACCAAACATTTTGCGCTCCCTTGATAAATAAGCGTAGGCTACCTCCATCAGTCAAACGAGGTATGCCGTTCAAGGAGCAATTATCAATGACAAGCCCTTTAAATATAGCGAACTCCATGTTGCTTCAGAGTGTCGCCCGTCAATATTTAGCACCCAATTGCGTTGTGTCTGTTATCAGCATGCAAGGTGCATGTATCTCAACAAAGAGAATTGCTAATAGAACCAGCGTTCCTGCCGACGCCGTAACGCTCGTGCATCTCGTCGAGCATGCCGAACTAGGCTTTACCTTCCGATTTCGTGCGGTATGGCGCAATAACAAACTTCTTGATCCTAAAGCCACGCACGTCGTCCTTGAGCAGATGTGGGACGACACCGATCAAGACGGCATCGACGCTATCGCCGGGACAATCAACGAGTGGCTTCAATCGGTGACGCCGTGACGCCTGTTACCTCAATGTGTGAGCAGCAGTGGATTGATGCTGTAGATGCTCTGAAGCTGAAACATTCGACCGAATGTAAGCTACATACAATAACACCGAGTAAAACCGATCTCGCCACGGCATGGGAAGCTTTTGTTGCTGCTCGTCGAGCTACGGTCGCTGTTACTTTAAGTTACAATCCTGAACGCCCAGGCGGCACAGCATCTCCTTCGTATCAGTTCTCACAGGACGGCGAGTGTTTTGCTGGCCCGACGTCCAGCCTGCCCGGCTCACGAAGCATCAACTGTCTCCCAATTATGGCTCAGATCTCTTTAACACGAGTAGCTCAGGATGTAGACTGGTTGCATCGAAAGGTAGATCGCAAGCTGTTTGGTACGCGTTATAATAAACTTCCCGCCAATGATCGGTCAAGCTTTGTAGGGTTCGTTGAAAAGCCCCGCAGTAACATGCATGTACATCTTGCGTGGACCGTACCTGATGATCGTGTCGATGCCTTCACCGAGTTCGTAACTGATGCATGGCTGGCAAAAAGCCGCTTTGCTTCTATTCGTGTGAAGTTGATCTACGATGGTAATTGGGGCCAATATATCTCAAAGGATCAATGGCGTGCAGCCCTCCAAGATGATGCTGCTCATTTCGTAGCGAGCCGCACTGCTCGTTCATAGCCGAGCGAGGGAGACCGGGGCTGAGCCAGCGCGGACCCTCCCTGCATGGTGTTTGTATAATTTGGATGGCCTCCTGTTGGGTAGCTATAATGGTCGAGTTTTGCCTTGAGGCCATCACAGGGATGAAGCTGGGAGCGAGAGGCGGCGAGCCTGTCGAGCCAGACGATCGCTCCTAGCAGGTGGAGCGAAGCGAAGCTTCGCTACGCCTTTCGGAAATCCAGTTGCTGTTATAACTATGGTATCTTCTCTTAACCAAATAGCGCCAATGAATTTGCGCAAATTTAAAGATTGTGAGATGGTCGTTTTGTGCAGAAATGGGAGATGTATGCATGGATGCCATTCAAATCACCTTTCGCAAAGTACATCGGGCAAATGGATTTCTCCGATGTGCTATTGCATTGGAGATTGTGAATGGCTGCTACCTCTTCTGGGAATAAGAAGGCGCGTAACAATAGGGCTGGGCGAAAGAATTCCCCTGTCTCCACCCGGGGCGCTTCTGGGAAGATCATTGACCCCACTCCCGCGCCTGTGGCCTCCAAGGGGCCTGATTTCGTTACCGCGGTAACGAATTCCGACGCCTTCCAGCAGGCGAAGGCGGCTGGGGCGGCGCACGATAAGCTGCTCGACGAGCAGGGTGATAAGGCTGAGAGTGTGGGGCGTACGGCGATCTATGAGGCGCTCCGGTTCGCTGAGCGGTTCAGGGACCAGAATGGCACCATCGACCTGTCCGCCCTCAAGGATTTCCTGTCTGAAGAGACCGGTAAGCCTATCCATGGCGGGGTGAGCAACGATTGGCAGCCTCTCGCTAAGGCTTGCTCTGACGAGAAAGCTCTGCGCCCGATTGTGACCAAGCGCGGGTACGTGCTTGCCGCGCTCGTCGCGAAGGGGGTTTCCTCCGAGAGGCTGCTTAGCTCGGATGGTGTGATACCACCGCGCTTAAGCATTGACGCGTGCGATGTATTTGAAGTTGGCGATGGAG
>NZ_BPQJ01000053.1 GCF_022179185.1 Methylobacterium frigidaeris
CGCAGGGCGGTCCGCCGACGCGGCTCCCGCTTGGCCTGCCGTCGCAGATCGGCGGCCGTAGCGATGTCGGTCCGGATCTCGACGGCACGCGTCATAGGCTCCCCCCGGTTCAGGGGAAACAGCGAATCACGTCCGCCGGCCCGTGAAAACCCTCCACGAGTCAAAACCTAAGCGTGGCGGTATTACAACCCGTTCTTCCAGCACCATCTGCGCGGACTCGGCATCGGCCTCTACCGGATGGAAGAGCTCGCCCGGCCGCCCTTCATCCTGCGGCCCAACGGCGGCGTTCCGGTCGTGCTCGATGCGAGCGAGGAGATCAGGTTCCTCGCGCCCGACTGGCTGCGGCGCCTGCGCGAGCTCGCCATCGCGGTGCGCGCCTGCGGCGAGCGCACGGCGCAGATCTCGCTCTACCGCGCCGGAGGATCGGGGTTTCCGGATGCTGAGCTGCGGCCGCTACGCGACATTGGCGGCGATCTACCGGCGCCACCTGGCCGGTACGGGGGGGCTTGCCCGCGCGACCACCGGGTCGATCGGGCGCTCGCCCGAAGCGGCGTCGGCACCCCGTCGGCCCGCGAGCGCCAGATCATCGGGCTCATCCTCGAGGGACGCTCCACCCGCGAGATCGCCCGGTCGCTCGCCTTCGCCGAGGAGACCGTGCGCACCCACCGCAAGCACGCCTACCAGAAGCTCGAGGTCGGCTCGCGCGTCGAGCTCCTGTCGCGCTGCTTCTTCGAGGGCCCGCCCCCGGCGGGGCGCCGGCCTGATGCCGGCCCCGGCCCCGCGGGCGGCTCAGCGCCCCTCGCCGCTCCAGCGCACGGCCTCGGGGCGCAGCCGCCCATCCTTGGCGTCGTCGACGAGCTGGCGCTTGAGCACCTTTCCGCTCGGCGTCATCGGCATCTCGTCGAGGATCAGGAAGTACTCGGGCATGTCGTAGCGGGACAGGCCTTCGCGGGCGAGATGAGCCAGCATCTCCCCGGCGACGATGGACCGCTCTGCGACCGGGATGACCGCAAGGCAGACCTTCTCGCCGAGGCGCGTGTCGGGCACCGCGAAGGCAGCGACCTTCGCGACGTCGGGATGGCGGATCGCCAGGTCCTCGATCTCGACCGGGTAGATGTTGTGCCCGCCGCGGATCACCAGGTCCTTGGCGCGCCCGACGATCTCGATGTCGCCGTTCCCGTTGATGCGGCCGAGATCCCCGCTCATCAGGAAGCCCTGGCTGTTGAAGGCCGCCTCCGTCGCCTCCTGGTTGCCGAAATAGCCCAGCATCAGCGAGGCGCCGCGCCCGCCGATCTCACCGATCTCGCCCGGCGCGGCCTCCACCTCGCGGTCGTCGCTGCGCCAGATCCGGATCTCGTAGCAGGGCAGCGCACGCCCGCAGCAGCGGCCGACGGTGCCGGTCATCGTGCCGACGTCGTCGGTGCGCAGAGTCGTGGTGTGATGTTGCCCCTTAAAGACCGGACAGGGCCTCCTGGGTTGATCGGGCGATGAACTCGCGCGGCGAGCGGTAGCCCAGCGCGCGATGAGGGTGAAGGTCATTGTAGTGCGCCAGCCAACCGGGAAGCTGGCGCAGCACGCTTTCGGCATCCGGCAGGACCGAGACGCGCACGTAGTCACGCTTCAGGGTTCGCACGAACGCCTCGGCCATGCCGTTACTCTGCGGGCTCTCCAGCGGTGTCGTTTTCGGCACCAATCCGAGGTCGCGGGCGAACCGGCGCGTGTCACGGGCCAAGTAGCAGCTGCCATTGTCGGTCAGCCACTCGATGGGGCTCGGCAACTGGTTGACCGGCCCGAAGCGATGCTCGACGGCCGCCACCATGAGGTCGCGCACATCCTCGCTCGTGATGCCCGCTGTGGTCGCCACGTAGCTCATCGCTTCCCGGTCGCAGCAGTCCAGCACGAAGGCGACCCGCACCCGCTCACCGTTCTCAGCCGCGATCTCCAGCCCGTCCGAGCACCAGCGCGTGTTGCGCACGGCCACCGCCACCTTGCCCTCGTGACGACGCGTCTCGGCTCCGCCCGCGGGTCGCTGGAGCAGGAGGCCGTGCACCTTCATGACCCGGGAGACGCGCTTCACGTTCGGCGCGGGCCGGCCGTCCTGCTCGGCCTGGCGGCGCAAGAGGGCGTGGACGCGCCGGTAGCCATAGGTCGGAAGGTCGGCGACGAGAGCCTGGATCGCCGCCAGAAGCTCGACGTCAGGCGCGGGCGGGCGCCCCCGCCGTCGCGCCACGGTCTGCCGAGAGGAGGCCAGATGCGGGCGCGAGACGCCCAATGCTGAAGCGACCGCGCTCACCGGCCGTCCCCTGGCCACGAGGTCACGCGCGAGGGCAACTTTTTGGGGGCGGCGACGCGCTCCACCGCCTCGCGCAGGATCTCGGTCTCCATCGTCTTCTTACCCAGGAGCCGCTGCAACTCACGGATCTGCTGCTGGGCAGCCCGAAGCTCGGAGGCGGGCACCACCTCCTCGCCAGCCCCGGCGGCCGTGAAGGCGCCGCGGGCCATCAGCCGACGCCACGTGAACAACTGGTTGGCGTTCAGCCCGTGGCGGCGGGCGACGAGCGAGACGGAGTGGCCGGGCAGATGCGTCTCCTCGACGAGGCGCACCTTCTCCTCCGTGGTCCAGTGCCGACGGCGCTGGACGGAGGTGATCACCTCGACGCGCTCGGTGCGGGGCGGGTTGTTGGAACTCACCATAGCGTCGGTCATAGGCACACACTTCCATAAGCGTGAGCCCCTGTCCGGTCATTTTGGGGGCTACTTCATGGTGTGCGAGCCGCCCTCCGTCATGCCGTAGGTGTTCTGCGGCACGATCCCCATGGCGAGAAAGCGGCGCGCTACCTCGACCGGGATCGTGGCGCCCGACATGTAGAAGCTCTCGACGCGCCCGAGCCTCGTAAGGCCGCGGCGAGCCATCTCCTGCTGGATGTCGATCGCGTGGGTCGGCACGCCCATCACGTGGGTCGCGCCGGTCTCGACGATGCGGTCGAGGGCGCTGACGCCGCCGCGCGGGTCGTGCGTCACGTAGCGGCATCCAGTGACGAGCGCGATTTCGACGCCGATGGTCGCGAGGTGGTGGCTGAGCGGGCCGAGGCAGTAGATGGCGAGGTCAGGTCCGAACCCCCAGTCGGCGACGATGGCGCGGCCGTTGGCGAGCAGCGTGTTGTCGCTGTGGATCACCGCCTTCGGCTGGCCGGTCGTGCCAGAGGTGAAGGCGAGGTAGGTGATCTTGTCCGGGTTGAAAGCCGGCGGCGGAGCCTCCCCACCGCGGGGCTGCGGGAACGCGTGCGTGCCGGCCGGCCGCAGCGCGGCGGCGCCGAGGGCGTAGATGCGGCGCAGGCCCGGCGCGCCGGCCATGGCGGCAACGATGTCGGCCCTGTCCCCGTCGGCGCCGTGGCCGGGCTGGACGAACAAAGCCGCCACGGCGATGCGGTGCATCAGGGTCGCGACCTCCGCCGTCGTATGGTTGACGTGGAACGAGAGCGACGCGACGTAGCCGTTGCGCGAGCAGGCCAGCAGAACGACCACCATCTCGACCCGGTTGGGCGACCACATCGCGACCCGCTGCCCGGGCCTGATCCCGGCCGCGTGCAGGTCCGCCGCCACGGCATCGGCCCAGTCCACCAGGTCGCGCCACGACAGCCGACGCACCGCATCCTCGAAGGCGGGGGCGCCAGGACGCTCGGCGGCGTGGCGCGCAGCGTGCCCATAGAGCGTCTCGTCGCCCCAGAGATTGCTGGCGTGATACGCCTGCGCGAGCGCGGGACTATGAAGCGTTAGAATTGTCGAAGACATGAACCTCTCCGAAAGTACCGGGGACGGGCAGGTTCCTCCCCGGCGGAGCGCTGCAGCGCGACGATAATTTGTGGATCGGCGGGCGCCACACGGAGTCCGCTCTCCCTGCAATGAGCGGCGTGTCGTCCAGCGCATTGCGACGAGCGCCCATACGCACGACGATTTCATGCCGTTCCGCCAAATGTCAGAACCGAACGTTCAGCCCAGTGTACTGGAACAATCCTCAAGCGAACACCAGGCGTCAGTACCGAATTTCTTGGCGGTCGCCCTGGACACTCAGAGTCGTACTGCTCGCGACCTGGATCGCCTGGCAAGACGCTTTGGCGCCGTCCCCATCGCGGTCGAAGGCTGCCGCCCTCGCTCCCGCGACACGCGGTGGACCGCCATGGTTCTTCCAATGGCGGACCTTTCCCCCCTGGTTACAAGGAACCGGCGGCCATCGAGATTGTCCATGGTCTCCGCTTCCTCGGTGAATCGGGTGGGGTCCGAGAGATGCGACGCGGCCGCTGCCCCGCAGGCGCGAGGCTTCAGATTCCCGGTGGTTCGCGTCCACGAGGCGGTGGACATGCCCCGCGCCGCGGCGTCCAAGCGCACCGTTTCGGCGGTCCTAACTAATCGGACCCGTGTAGTTCTCTAGGATTTGCCATGCCTCCTCGCCGAACTTCTGCCGCCACTCCTTGTAGAATCCTGTTTTCTGCAGCACATTCCGGAAAGTCATGGCCTCGACGTCGGAGATCTTCAGTCCATCCGCGGTCAGCTCCGCTTCCAGACTCGCATTTTGGCCGGCGATGTCCTTGCGCTGGTCCAGCGCTGACTGATTGAAGTTTCGCCGGATGACCTCTTGAACATCGACCGGTAGGGCGTTCCAGCGCCGCCGGTTGGCGAGGAGCCAGTAGCCGTCCCACATGTGGTTCGTCTTGCTCAGGTACCTCTGCACCTCGTAGAGCTTGGCCGCCTTAATGATCGCGAACGGATTCTCTTCGGCGTCAACGATCCGGGTCTGCAGCGCCGTGTACAGCTCTGCGAAGCTGATCGAGGTCGGCGATGCGCCGAAGGCCCGGAAAATAGACGTCCAGAGCGGGCTCGGCGGCACCCGGATCTTCAAACCGCGTAGATCGTTCGGCGTTACGATCGGTGCGATATTCGACGTCATATGCCGGAATCCGTTATCCCAGGCCTTCTCGAAGACGACGAGTCCCGTCTTCTCGATCTGACCGCGTACGTGCTCGCCCAGTCGCCCGTCCAGGGCAGACCACAGCTGGTCGTATCCCGACCACGCGAAACCGATCCCGCTGATAGCGGCTTCGGGAACCAGCGTCGACAGCACCAGCGGCGAGAACGACAGAAATTCCAGAGCGCCCGAGCGCAACTGGCTCAGCATGTCCATGTCGCCGCCGAGCTGGCTGCTCGGAAAAACTCGTATCTCGACCTTCCCAGACGTTTCGAGATGGACTCTCTCCGCCGCCTCGCTGGCGCGAATTGAGAGCGGGTGCGTTGCGGGGAAATTGTTGGCGTATTTCAGGACTAACTCGGCGCCGTGGACATTAGGGATACGCAGAACTGACGGCGCGCAAACCGCCGTCTGCACCGTCAGCTTGAGCAAAGACCGTCGGTCCATGTCGTCCTCCCTGTCATTGTTGGCTCGAAGACGGTTGGGTTGGCTCGATCCGCCGAGTTCGCGTCTTCCCGTATCCGGTCCGCTAACTGGACCGCCCGACACGCGAGGACGCACGGCGTACTCGCGCGCTCAGCATCGTCGGCGCTTGACGACGCTACGCCACGATTGTTGAGCAACGGGCATGCCAGCCCTCTGTGGGCATGGCCGCACCGCTGACCCTGGCCCGCCTGAATTCACCCGCCCTTCGGCGGTGGGTGTCGGGATGCCGTCCCACTCCTGATGGACGTCCCTCTGATCCGGATAATGTACGGCAGCCTGTTTCTGGCTCGTACACTCACCGTCGTCGACTGCCTGCACCGGAGACAGATGGGACCCGATATCGTGAGTGTGACGGATCGTCCGGCGGCGCTTGCCAGCGCCAGCATCCCCAGCCACGGAGGGATGACTGGCGCGGTCAAGAAAGCAGAGTTCAGGTTCCATCATCACGCTGGTCGCGTCGAGGCTTGCTCCTGTTCATCTGCCTGAGTGGGATGAAAGAGCCTGGAGGCGTGAGATTCGATCCGTCGCGCCGCTCGCCGGCGACGTCGCCTAGCACGTCGCTACCTCGCCGAAGTGCGTCAGCCCGGGCCTGCGCATCACCGACGTCATGGTGCCGGGAACGGGCGAGGTTGTGCGGCTCGCGGCCGAATTGCGGGCCATCCGCATGATGGCGACTGACGGCGGCGCTCGCCTCGCAGTGCGTCGTCGAGGGAGAACCCGCCGCAGTCATCACGGCCATCCGGCAGGAGAACATGACCCGGCAGACGCTCGCGAGGCCCTGTGGGATTTCGACGTTCGCGCGCATCCGTGCAGGCGACACCTCCGGCTAAGGATCCCGGAGCCGTAGCGGCGCGACGAACTCGCTGCCCATGCGCGGCAACTCGGGCTGACGGGTCAACCCCAGCGACGCCTTCGGTCGCCTCGACGCCGAAGACCATCCGCGTGTCTCTCGGCTCAGCCTCCAACGCGAGGCCTTGCAATACGGTCTAATCCTGCTCGCGATGCTGCTGGCGCATCCGCCAGGCGCGATCTCGACTGTCGACTGACACAGCCGGCCCTTGAGGAAGCGGGCAACCGGCCGGATGTCCCAGCCTATTGCTCGCTCCCGCCGACGCACCATCGGTTAAAGTGGCGCAGCCCGAGGAGTATGTCACCGCCAGGCTGCGACCGACGCGGCGCCTGCCCCGCCATCTCGGCGCTGACCTCCTCGATCGTTGTCCGCCGGGCCACGGCGCAGTGATGCAGGAAGGCGAAAGCCTCGGCCTCACTCCTGGCGCGGCGGGTCATCATGCCGACGACGGCGCCGACCACGAACAGTCGTGAACGAGTCCGCTCCTCGAACTGGGCAAGCCGCTGGCTGGCCTTGCGCCACCGCTATCCGGCATGCTGGGCCCTCCTCGTCTACGGCTACGTCCACAGCTTTGCCGAGTGCCGCGGCCAGGTCGCCGGAACGATGTCAGGCGGCGAGCATCAGCAATTCGCCATTTGTCGGGGCACTGGTGGGCAGCCTGAGGGCGTGCAGCCGTCGATCGTACAGATGATCTTCCGGGTGCCGCGAGCGGCCAGCGACGTGGTGGGAACCACCATCGTGTTCGTAGAGCAGAACCCTGGCGCGTTCCTGTCAATCGTCGAACATTACTACATGGAGGATAAGGGCCGGGTGACAGCCGAACTCGGCCGCGACGCCATCACGACCAAGGCGGTGCGCGGCTACCTGATGATCCGACGCTGCCCCGGCCCAGGACGCTTGACGCGGTATGCCAAGCTCTCAGGGGATGATGCGCTGCGCGCGCAAAGCGTCGAAGTGCCGGAGGAACATCTCCTGGCTGTCCTGTGACTCGGTGAAGCCGTAGCGCCGAGCCTTCGTCGTGGAGGACATCACGTCGAAGTCAGGCGCGAACACGAAGTTGCCGTAGCCCCATCCGACCAGTTGCTCGTAGGGTATGGCACGCAAGCCGTGTTCCTCCGTGAGCCTGTCCCAGAGGGACTTCTTGTCCGCCATCATGTGCACGAGGTCGATCTTCTGCGGCTGCGCCACTTCCATCCCGAAGTAGTCGGCGATCGCCGGCCACATGTCGCGCCAGCGGAAGACGTCGCCGTTGGTGATGTTGAAGGGCTCGTTCGCCGCGCCGGCCTCGGTCGACATCCACAGGCAGGCGCGCGCTAAGAGGTCACTGTCGGTGACGTTGTAGAGCGCCGCGGCATTGGCCTCCGACCCGGGATGCCGCAGGGGCAGGCCCAGGGCCTTAGAGATCGTGGCGTAGACGGCCAGCACCATCACGAGGTTCATCGGGTTCCCGACGGCGAAGCCGCAGATGCCGTGCGGGCGCGCCGACGACCACGTCCAGGCCTTCCCGGCTTGGCGCGCGACGATGAAGTCCTGCTGGTCGTAGTAGAAGTTCGGCGGCATGTGCCGCGGATCGGTCTCCTTCGCCGGGGTCTTGAACGGCCCGAGATGGTTGCCGTACCATTTAGTGCCGTGCATCAGGTTGACGTGACGCAGCCCCTGCGCCGCCGGCTCCACCGCGTCCATGAGGTTCCTCAGTAGCGCCATGTTCGGGGCGACCATCTCCGACCACGACGGCCCCTTGATGTAGGCCGAGTAGAAGACGTGGGTCACCGCCTCGAGCCCGCCGAGCTGACGCCTCGCCTCCGCCGCGTCCAGGAGGTCAACCGACAGGTGCCGGTAGTCGCCGTCCACATCCGGCTTGCGGCGCGATACAGCGACGACGTCCCAGTCTGGATCGGCGGCGAGCCGCTTCAGGAGATTGCGCCCCACCACCCCGGTGGCGCCGGCGACGAGCGCCGTCTTCTTGGTGTCTCGCGTCATCGAGTTCCCTCCCGCTCCGCTTCGAGCCTCGTTCCGCGCAACGTCCCTCAGGCCCGGTCCCGGCGCAGCGAGCAAAGGTGGGCATAAATCCCGATCGCGCAGGCCGCCGCGTCCGCGCCGCTCTCGGCGGTCTCCTGCCGCAGGCGGGCGGCGACCGCCTGCGCGCCCGTCGCCCTGAGGCACTCGATCACGATCGCGGCCGGGACGCTCGCATCGGGCCCGTCGCGCCCTTCCATCTCGCGCGTTCCCGGCGGGGTCTGGCGCTCCGCCGCCTCCCAGAGCCGAACCCGCGCGATGCCATCTCCATCCCGCGACGCCTCCGCCAGCACCCGGGCGAGGGCGCGGGCTGGCCGTGCATCCGACAGGCGCAGGGTGACCGCGACGGCACCGGTCAGGTCGCCCTCCGACAGAGTGACGTCGCACACCGTCCGCACCATCCCGCGGAAGGACCGCATAGCCTGCCGGGTCCATTCGGTCGGTGCGTTCAGGCGGTCGAGGTAGGGCCTCGAGGCCAAGACCGCCGGGTCGTCGACCTCGTAGAACGTGAAGTAGCGCCGGTCGGCGTCGACGGCTTCGTAGCGGTGCCCCGCGCGAAAGCCGGGAACGCCCACGCGCTCCTGGAGGTGCTCGCGGCGATACCAACGCTCGTAATGCTCTCGCCCCTCGGGCGCGCAGTCGTTCCAGATCGCGAGGATGCCGACCATGGGTGTCCTGCCCTGTCCGCTCGTCGCCGATCCGCGACCGGAGCTGCTGAGTCGTCGAGGCGGCGGGCCGGATGGGCCGCCCGTCCCGTATTGCCCGTCCCGGGCAGCAACCGCCGTGCCAGGGCGGCGTCGGGCGCGCCCGGAAGGCACGTCCGGCCCGGCCTTCGCGGCGGCAAGCGATTGTCCGGCAGACGAGCCGCCTCGATCCGGGGGCCGAGAAGGAGGGTCCGGGGTCGGATGGCTCCCGGCTGGCGTGGCACGGAAGGTGATGGGCGACTGGGCGGGCCGCCGGGGGAAGTCCCACCTTCGCAGCGGTGACAACGGCGGCCGAGCACGGGAGGAAGGCGATGGTACGTCTCGAGGGCAAGGTCGCGATCGTGACCGGTGCCGGTTCGATCGGCCCCGGTTGGGGCAACGGGAAGGCCGCGGCGGTCGCCTTCGCCCGCCAGGGCGCGAGGATCGTCGCGATGGACCTCGATGCGGAGGCGGCGCGAGAGACGGCCGACCTCGTCCACGGCGAGGGAGGCAGCTGCCTCGCCATCCAGGGCGATGTCGCCGATGCGGCCGCCGTCGCCCACGTCGTGGCGGCGTGTCGCGACGCCTACGGGCGGATCGACATCCTGCACAACAACGTTGGGATCATTATCCCCGGCGGCGCCGCCGAGATCGCCCCCGACGACTGGAACCGCGCCCTCTCCGTCAATCTCACGGGCATGTACCTGACCTGCCGCTCCGTCCTGCCGGTCATGGAGGCCCAGGGCGCGGGCGCGATCATCAACGTCTCCTCGACCGCCGGCATCCGCCACCTCGGCTTCAACTACATCTCGTACTCGACCACTAAGGGCGCGATCCTCGCCTTCACGCGCTCAATCGCGCTTGAATGCGCGCGACGCGGCGTCCGCGCGAACACGATCCTGCCCGGACTCATGGACACGCCCATGGTCCAGCACGCGTTGCGGGGCGAGTACGGCGAGGCCGACCTGCTGGAGATCGCTCGGCAGCGCGACGAACGATGCCCGATGGGCTTCACGGGCAATGCCTGGGACGTTGCCCATGCGGCAGTCTTCCTCGCCTCCGACGAGGCGCGCTACGTCACGGGGGCGGAACTGGTCGTGGATGGCGGGCTGACCTGCCGCAGCGCGTAAGGCCGGGCGCCGGATCGCGGGGGGCTTCGCTGTCTCCGCCGCGGTCAGAGCGGACGACAGGTGACCGCCCTGACGACACTCAAGGTGTCGGCGGATGTTAGATCCCGCTGGACCGCCGCGCCGGCGGCGCAACGGCCGGGCATGGCACGGCCGTTGCGCCGCCGGAGGGTCCGGACAGCGGCCACGGATCAGGCCGCATCCCGGGCGTGAAGGAGGAAATCAGTGATCAGGCACCTGCTTTGTCCGCTCGCCCTGGGCGCAATGCTCGCGGCGGGACCGGGCCTCGCCCAGGTCTCGGACGACTTGGTCAAGATCGGCGTGCTGGACGACATGTCGGGGCCCTACGCCGACATCCAGGGACCGGGCGACGTCGTCGCCGTGCGCATGGCGGTCGAAGATTACGGCGGCACCGTCCTCGGTAAGCGCGTTGAGGTCGTGGAGGGCGACCTTCAGAACAAGACCGACGTCGGCGCCGCCATCGCGCGGCGCTGGTACGACGTCGACAAGGTCGACGTGATCGTCGGGATCGGCCATTCCGGCACCGCCATCGCGGTCCAGGGCATCGCCCGCGAGAAGAACAAGATCAACATCGCGACCTCGGCCGGGTCGACGGACATCACGGGCAAGTACTGCTCGCCCAACGGCATGCATTGGGTCTACGACACCTATGCGCTCGCGAACGGCACGGCGACTGCCGTCGTCAAGCAGGGCGGCGCCGACAGCTGGTTCATCCTGACGGCCGACTATGCCTTCGGGCACGCGCTCGAGCGCGACGCCTCCGCGGTCGTGGCCAAGCTCGGCGGCAAGGTGGTCGGCAAGGTCCGGGCGCCGCTCAATTCCGGAGACTTCTCGTCATTCCTGCTTCAGGCGCAGAGTTCCGGGGCGAAGGTCATTGGCCTCGCCAATGCCGGCAACGACACGATCAACACGATCAAGCAGGCGAGCGAGTTCGGCATCGCCGCAGGCGGGCAGAAGATGGCCGGCCTGTTGGTCCTGCTCACGGACATCCACGCGGTCGGTCTCAAGGAAGCGCAGGGTCTCCTCTTCACGGAGGCGTTCTACTGGGACCAGAACGAGGAGACGCGGGCTTTTTCCAAGCGCTTCCAGGCCCGGCACGGCAAGCCGCCGACGATGTTCCAGGCAGGGATCTACGGCGCGACCATGCATTACCTGAAGGCCGTGAAGGAGGCCGGGACCGACGAGACGCAGGCCGTGCTCGCGGCGATGCGCAGGATGCCCGTCAACGACTTCATGACGAAGAACGCGACCATCCGCGAGGACGGCCGCCTGATGCGCGACATGTACCTGCTCGAGGCGAAGAAACCGTCCGAGTCGAAGGGAGAGTGGGACCTCATGAAGGTCGTGGCCACGATCCCGGCTGAGCAGGCTTACAGGCCGCTGGCGCAGAGCGAGTGCCCGCTGGTCAAGAAGTGATACCAACGCCCCAAGATGCTGACGCATCGACGTCGATCTCGGGCAAGCCCGAGATCGACGAGGCCGTGGAGCCATCTCGAATTTCCGACGCAGAGCCGGAGGCTTGGCGACAACTCGAAAACGGAACCAAAGGTCGTTTGCGATGACCTTTGGCGTGACGCCGCGGCCCCCCGGCGGTCAGGCCTCCTCGCCGAGTTCGGCGAGGAGCTTGTAGAGGTAGGAGCGGGAGATGCCGAGTTCCTCGGCCACCCGCTTCTTGTTGCCCTTGAGCCGGACCATGGCCTCGCGGACGAGCTCGGCCTCGGTCCGGGCCGTGGCATGGCGCAGGGTGTGGCCCCCGAGCGGCAGCGAGGGGAGCGGAGCCTCCCGGGCGGCGCCCCTGCCGCAGCTCACGGCGTCGACCGTGATGCGACCGTTCTCGGCAAAGACGAAGGCGCGCTCGACCTCGTGCCGCAGCTGGCGGGCATTGCCGGGCCAGGACTGCTCCATCCAGTAGGCGATGGCAGCGTCCGCGACTTCCGGCTCCGGCCGGCCGTGCCGCTCGGCCACGTCGCGCAGGAAGTGAGCCACGAGCATCCCGATGTCGTCGCGCCGCTCGCGCAGCGGCGGAACCACGATCACGATCGGCGAGATGCGGTAGTAGAGATCGAGGCGGAAGGTGTTCTCGGCGACGAGCGCCTCGAGGTCGCGGTTGGTGGCCGAGACGAGGCGGAAATCGACCTCCCGCGCCCGCTCCCCGCCGATGCGCTCCACCATGCGGTCCTGCAGCACGCGCAGAAGCTTGGCCTGCACGTCGAGAGGCGTCTCGCCGATCTCGTCGAGGAAGATCGTTCCGCCGGCGGCCTGCTCGAACTTCCCCTTGCGCCCCTTGCGGTCCGCGCCCGTGAACGTGCCCGGCTCGTAGCCGAAGAGCTCGGATTCGACGAGGGTCGCCGGAAGGACCGCCGCGTTGATCATTACCAGCGGCTCTTCGCGCCGCGGGCTCAGGCGATGGAGCGACTGCGCGACGAGTTCCTTGCCGGTCCCGCTCTCGCCCTGGATCAGGACCGGGATCTCGAGGGGCGCCACCTTGACGATTTCGCCGCGCAGCCTGCGCATCGCGGCGCTCTCGCCGATGAGGGCGTCGAGGCCGTAGGCGCGCTTCTGGAGCGCCGCCGCCTTGCTGCGGTAGAACTCGACCTCGCTCTCCAGCGCCTTAATGCGCTGGCTCATCGCCTCGACCTGCTGCGGGCCCTTGAACATCACCCGCCCGACCGCGCCGACGATCCGGCCGTCGCGCCGGATCGGGACGCGCGAGACGATACGCTCGAAGCCGCGCATCTTCTGGAGCTCGCCGACTTCCGGCTTGCCGTGCTTGACCACCTGGTTAAGCCGCGTGTTCTCGATCACCCGCTCGACGGGCTGCCCGTTCCCCTCCCCGGGCTTGAGGCCGAAGAACTTCTCGTGAATCGCCGAGATGTAGACGAGCCGGGCGTCCGCATCGATGACCGTCATGGCGTCGAACGGGTCGGTGATCATGTGGGAGATGATGTCGAAAGCGATGTCGACGGAGCCGACGAAGTCGAGGACGGGTGCGGGAGCGCGGTGGAGCAGGACGGCGTCGCCGCCCTCGAACGGGACGGTGACGACCACGTAGGTCTGCCGGTCCAGGGTCAGCGTCGAGAGGCGCTGGCGCCGCGCATCGGTCATCCAGGCCGCGTCCGAGGCGAGCGAGCGCACGCGCGGATCGCGCCCGAGCGCCGCCGAGAAGGCGACCCGGCCTTCCGCATCCGTCACGACGATGCCCTGGAGCCCGTGCCCGTCCATGCTCGCCATCATCCGGCCTTCACTGTCCACAACGACGACACCCTAGCAGGTGATTTGTTCGAATCAAAGACACCAGATGGGGTCCCGGCCGCATCTGGGTCGACGCTGCGGCGGAGCCAGGAGGGGGCCGGCGCCGCAGCGACGTGGCGGACAAAGCCTCGTAGTGCCAGAGAGTTGGAACGGTGTGCCGGCCGGCTGGACGGCGGCGGTGTCCCACGGCGGCACGTCCGCTGGCACAGCCGTTGCAAATTCTGGTCTCGGGAGGTCCAAGAATGAGCACGAATTCGTCCGTGACGCGCGAGAGCGCGGGAGACGTCCCGCCAGCTGACCTGCCGCTGGCGGACTTGCCGCTGGCGGACCTGCCGCTCGTCCAGCCGGGACGCGGCTTCGACCTACTGCGCGGGATCCGCGTCCTCGACCTGACGACTTCCGTCGCCGGTCCGTTCGCCACGATGCTGCTGGCCGATTTCGGCGCCGAGGTGATCAAGGTCGAGCGGCCCGGATCCGGCGACGACGCCCGGGCCTGGGGACCGCCGTTCCTCGACGGCGAGTCGCTCTGGTTCCTGTCGGTCAACCGCAACAAGCGCAGCATCGCCCTCGATTACAGCACCGAGGAGGGCCGGGCGGTCCTGCACGACCTAATCCGGCACAGCGACGCGATCCTCCTCAACCAGCCGCCGCGCGTCGCGCGCAAGCTCGGCCTCGATCCCGACAGCGTGAAGGCGCTGCGGCCCGACATCGTCTACACTGCGATCACGGGTTTCGGGCTCTCCGGAGAGCGCGCCGACTGGACCTGCTACGACCTGATCGCCGAGGGCTATTCGGGCGTCATGGACGTGACCGGCCCCGGCGGCGGCGAGCCGCAGAAGGTGGGCACACCGGCCGCCGACATGCTCGCCGGCCAGGACGCCGCGCTCGCGACGGTCGCCGCCCTGTTCGCCCGGCAGGCCGGCGGCCCGGGCCGGGTGATCGACGTCGCGCTCGTCGATTCCATGACCCGCTTCCTCACCTGCCGGATCGTGCCGTATCTCGGCTCGGGTGAGGTCCCGACGCGCTCGGGCGGGACCGACAGCGTCATCGCGATCTACCAGGCCTTCGACACCGCGGACGCGCCGATCACCCTCGGCCTCGGCAACGACAACCTCTGGTCGCGATTCTGGCAGGCAGTCGGGCAGCCGGAGGTCGCGGCCGAGCCGGGCTTCGCCTCGAATGCCGAGCGGCGGGCCCGGAGGCCCGAGATCGTCGCCCGCATCGGAGCGATCCTGGCGACGAAGCCGCGGGCGCACTGGCTGTCAGTGTTCCGCGCCGCCAGGATCCCGGCAGGGCCGATCAACCGCGTCGACGAGATCGCGGCCGATCCAACCATGCACGGGCGCGGCATGGTCTACCGCGTCGAGCGGGAGGACGGCAGCGCGGTGCCGCAGGTCGGCACCGGCATCCAGCTCGACGGCGCCTTCAACCGGCCGCGCTCGGCGCCGCCGCGCCTCGGCGAGCACTCGCAGGCTGTGCTGGCCGACGTGCTCGGCTACGATCGGGACAAGATCAGCCGCCTCGCCGCGGCGGACGTCATCTAGGGAGGGACATGTGGCCCAAGAGACCTCAGCCTACGAGACCATCGTCTACGAAGAGGACGGCCCGATCGGCACGATCACCCTGAACCGTCCCCACGACGGGAACATGTTCACGGTGGCGATGTGCCACGAGATCCGCGACGTCTTCAACGTGATCCGGCGCGAGACCCGAACCCGCGTGATCGTCGTGACCGGCGCCGGCGACAAGTTCTTCTGCATCGGTGGCCGCAAGGAGGGCATGGAGGATACCCTGCTCTACGCCGGGGTGCTGCCGACCCTCGAGATGTACGAGGCGATCGAGAAGTGCCAGAAGCCGGTCGTCGCCTCGGTGAACGGCTTCGCGGTCGGCGGCGGCAACGTGCTGCAGATGCTGTGCGACTGCACAGTCGCGAAGGCGAGTGCGATCTTCCGCCAGGTCGGGCCGATGATGGGCTCGTTCGATGCCGGCTACGGCACCTGGTACCTCGAGGACATGGTCGGCAAGAAGAAGGCCAAGGAGATCTGGTTCCGCAACCCGAAGATGACCGCCGAGGAGGCGCTGTCGCTCGGGCTGATCAACAAGGTCGTCCCCGACGACCGGCTGAAGGAGGAGACCCGCGCCTTCGCCCTCGAGATCGCCGACCGGGGCGCCTTCGCGCTCGCCTCGGTCAAGGCCGCGTTCAACGCCCGCCACGGCGGCGTCTCGGGCCTGTCACGCATGGCCCACGACCTCCTGCTGCGCACCTACCTTGACACCGAGGAGCACCACGAGCTCGCCGCCTCGATGGCCGAGAAGCGCAAGCCTGACCCCTCGAAGTTCGGGCACTGAGACGATGCGGCCCTACCTGACGTTGCACCACCCAGCGCAAAGTCGCCGCTACTACGCGCTAGGGTCCTGGCGGGACGAGACGCTGTACGCGCTCCTCGCCCGCCACGCCACGGCGCGGCCGGGCGCTCCCGCCCTGCGCGACGGGCGCCGGCTCCTCACCTACGCCGAGCTCCTGGCCTGGGTCGACGGCGTGGCCGGCGACCTCAGGATCCGGGGCCTGCGCGGCGGCGACCGCGTCTCAGTCTGGATGTCGAACCGCGCCGAGGCCGTCGTCGCCCTGCTCGCCTGCTCGCGCGAGGGCTTCGCCTGCAACCCGAGCCTGCACCGGACCCATACCTGCGCCGAGATCGGCCAGCTCCTGCAGCGCCTGTCCGCCCGCGCGGTGCTGACCGAGGACGGCTGGGGCGCCGACCGCGCGACCGGGGACCTCGACGCGGTCCTCGCCGGGATCGAGACCCTGCGCGTGCGCTACACACCCGAGACCTTCCCGCGGCCGGGATCGGCGCCCGGGCCGGCGGTCGCCGATCCCGACAAGGTCGCTTACCTGGCCTTCACCTCGGGGACGACCGGCACCCCGAAATGCGTCATGCACTCGGACAACACGCTGCTCGCCAACGGCCGCGAGCTCGTGCGCGACTGGGGCCACGGCCCCGACACCGTGCTCTACAGCCTGTCGCCGCTCTCCCACCACATCGCCTGGGTCGGCGTCGCCCAGTGGCTCGCGGCGGGCTGCCTGTTCGTCGTCGACGACCCGCCCGAGGGCATGAGCCGGCTCGATTTCATCGTCGCGACCGGCGCCACCTACGTGCTCGGGGTGCCGACCCACGCCATGGACATCCAGGCCGAGCAGGTCCGCCGCGGCATCGCCCGACTCGGCCGGGTCGCGGTGTTCTACATGGCGGGCGCCTCGATCCCGCCCTCGGTGGCGCAGGCCTTCCTGAGCCAGGGGATCAAGCCGCAGAACATCTACGGCATGACCGAGAACTCGTCGCACCAGTACACCCATCCGGGCGACGACGAGACCACGGTCACGACCACCTGCGGCCGGGGCGGGAGCGCCTACGAGGTCCGCATCTTCGACCCCGCCGACGACGACCGCGAGCTTCCCGTCGGGTCGGTCGGCCAGATCGGCGGGCGCGGCGCGGCGCTGATGCTCGGCTACTTCGACAACCAGGCCGCGACCGAGGGCAGCTTCAACCACGACGGGTGGTTCCTCTCGGGTGACCTCGGCGCCCTCGACGCGCACGGGAACCTGCGGATCGAGGGGCGCCTCAAGGACCTGATTATCCGCGGCGGCCACAACATCCATCCCTCGCATATCGAGGCGCTGGCCCTGCGCCACCCGGCGGTCGAGCGGGTGGCGTGCTACCCGGTCGCCGACGAGCGGCTCGGCGAGCGGGTCTGCGTCGCCGTCATGGGCGAGGTGGAGCCCGACGACCTGCTCGCGCACCTCGCCGCGGTCGGCCTGTCGAAGTTCGACATGCCCGAGTACTTCCTGCGCCTCGACGCCTTCCCGCTGACGCCGAGCGGCAAGGTCCTGAAGCGCACCCTGGTCGAGGAGACGCGCTGCGGCGCGCTGATCCCGACCCCGATCCGCTACCGCACGACAACCGGAGCCGCCGCATGAGCGTGGACCTCACCCGGCGCGAGGAATTCGCGCTGCTCACCCTGAACCGCCCGGAGGCGCTCAACGCGCTCTCCTTCGCGATCCTGCGCGAGATCGGCCAGGCGCTCGACGAGGTCGCGACCTGGCCGGTGCGCGCGCTCCTCGTCGCGGGCGCGGGCGGCAAGGCGTTCTGCGCCGGCGCCGACATCAAGGAGCTGCGCGACCGTCCCCTCCTCGAGACGAAGCGCGGCGCCGAGTTCGGCCAGGGCGTGTTCGAGAAGATCACCCGGCTGCCGATGGCGTCGGTCGCGGCGATCGGCGGCTTCGCGTTCGGGGGCGGGCTCGAGCTCGCCCTCGCCTGCACCTTCCGGCTCGCCACGCCGAACGCCCGGATGGGGCTGCCCGAGATCAAGCTCGGGCTCATCCCCGGCTACGGCGGCACGCAGCGCCTGCCGCGGATCGTCGGCGAGGCCCGCGCCCTCGAGATGATCATGACCGGCCGGACGGTCGGGGCCGAGGAGGCGGAGCGCATCGGCCTCGTCAACCGCCTCGTCGAGGGCGACCCCGTGGAGGCGGCGACCGCCTTCGCGCGCGAGTTCTCGGGCTTCGGCCTGCCGGCGCTGGGCTTTGCCCGCGAGGCGGTGTCCCGGGCCCTCGACAACCCGGTCCACGAGGGCCTGCGGATCGAGGCCGACCTCTCGACCCTGGCCTTCGGCACCGGCGACGCGGCGGAGGGCATGGCGGCCTTCTCCGAGAAGCGCAAGGCGCGGTTCACCGATGCCTGACGCGCGGAACGGACAGATCGTCGTCACAGGCGCGAGCCGCGGCATCGGCGCGGCGATCGCCCTCGAACTCGAGCGCCGCGGCCTGGCGGTCGTCGCCCTGTCGCGCTCCGGCGCGGCACCCGCCGGGCACGGCATCGCCTGCGACGTCGCGGACGAGGCGTCGGTGCGCGAGGCGGTGGCGCAGGCGGCGCGGCGGGGGCCGATCACCGGCCTCGTCAACAATGCCGGCCTCCACGAGGCGCATCCGGCCGCGAGCCTCGCGACCGAGGCCTTCGAGCGCACGATGCGCCTCAACGCCACGGCGGTGTTCGTCGCCGCCCGCGAGGTCTATCCCCACCTCAAGGCCGCGGGCGACGGGCTGGTCGTCAACATCGGGTCGTTCTTCGACAAGATGGCGGTGCCCGACAACGTCGCCTACTGCGCCTCGAAGGCCGCGGTCGGCGCGATCACCCGCTGCCTCGCCGCCGAGTGGGCCCGCGACGGCATCCGGGTGCTCGACGTCGCCCCCGGCTACATCGAAACCGACCTCAACCGCGACTATCTTGCGAAGGACAAGGTCAGGGCGTGGCTGGAGCGGCGCGTGCCCGTCGGCCGCCCCGGCCGGCCCGAGGAGGTCGCCCGCCTCGTCGGTGTCCTGTTCTCCGAGCGCATCGGCTTCCTCACCGGCGAGACGATCTACCTCGACGGCGGCCAGGCCATCCACCACTGAGAAGCCTCATGAAGATCTTCGACCAGCTCGACCGCAGCCGCGGATGGACCGAGGACGAGGCGATCGTCCTCGACCAGGTCCGCCGCCTCGCCGACGAGGTCATCGCGCCCCGCGCCGAGCACCACGACCGCGCCGGCACGTTCCCCTGGGACAACGTCTCGGCGATCAACGAACTCGGCCTCAACGCCATTTTCGTGCCCGAAGCCTATGGCGGCGCGCCGATGTCGTTCCGGCTCTATCTCGAGGTGGTGAAGCTGATCTCGGAGGCCTGCGCCTCCACCGGCATCATCTACGCCACGAACTTCCACGGCATGAAGCCGCTGATCGAGTTCGGCACCGAGGAGCAGAAGGCCCGACTCCTGCCCTGCATCGCGGAAGGCGGCCTCGGCTCGCTCGCGATCACCGAGCCCGGCGCCGGCTCGGACGCCACCGGGATGCGCACCCGCTTCACGCCGGACAGCGACGACATCGTCGTCGAGGGCGGCAAGACCTTCATCACCTCGGGTGACGTCGCCGACCGCCTGCTGCTCTTCGGCAAGTGGAGCGAGATCCCCGAGGCCCGCGAGGCGATCTCGGTGCTGATCCTCGAGAAGGACACGCCGGGCTTCGAGACAGTGCGGCTCGAGGAGAAGATGGGGCACTGCGCCTCCTCGACCGCGACGATCGCGTTCAACGGCTGCCGGGTGCCGCGCGCCAACCTGATCGGTGCGCCGGGCGAGGGCCTGCGGATCCTGCTCGCCTCGCTCAACCGCTCGCGCCCGAGCATCGCCGCCCACGCGCTGGGCATCGCCCGGGCGGCGTTCAAGGACACGGTGCGCTACGGCAACGAGCGCAAGCAGTCCGGCAAGCGCGTCCTCGACTTCCAGGGCAACCAGTTCCTGCTCGCCGATCTCGCCAGCGACCTCGCGATGACGGAATCCTGGCTTGACTACGTCGCCGGGCTGGTCGACGGCGGGGCGAGCGATTTCGGCGTCGAGGCGTCGATCGCCAAGATGAAGGCGTCGGACCTCGCCATGCGGATGACCACCGAGGCGGTGCAGCTGCACGGCGGCTACGGCTACTGCCGCGACTACCGCGTCGAGCGCCTGATGCGCGACGCCAAGATCACCCAGATCTGGGAAGGCACCAACCAGGTCCACCGCCAACTGATCGGCCGGAGCTTCGTGACGCGATGAGCAGCATCAGAACGGTCGCGGTCTGCGGCGCCGGGGGCACGATGGGCGCGGGCATCGCCATCGTCGCCGCCCGGGCCGGCTTCCGCACCATCTCCTACGACGTCGCCGAGGCGCCGCTGGCGCGGGCAGCCAAGCAGACGGCCGGCTTCTTCGGCAAGTCGGTCGAGCGCGGCAAGATGACGGCCGAGATGCGCGACCGCGTGCTCGGCTCGATGAGCCACACCACCGATCTCGCCGCGCTCGGCGAGGCCGACCTCGTGATCGAGGCGGTGTTCGAGGACCTGTCGGTCAAGCGCGGGCTGATGGAGCGGCTCGACGCGGCCTGCCGCGAGGACGCGATCTTCGCCTCGAACACCTCGACCCTGTCGATCACCGAGATCGCCTCCGGCTCGAAGCGGCCGGAGCGGGTGGTGGGCATGCATTTCTGCCTGCCGGCGCAGCTCATGAAGCTGATCGAGATGTCGCCGGGCCTCCTGACCTCGGACGAGACCTTGCGGGCGGCCTGGGCCTGGACCGAGGCCTGCGGCCAGGTGCCGGTGCGCACGCAGGACAAGCCCGGCTTCATCCTCAACGCCCTCCTGGTGCCCTTCAACAACGACGCCATCCGGGCGGTCGAGGCCGGCGTCGCCAGCCCGGCCGACATCGACGCGGCGATCAAGGCCGGCCTCGGCTACAAGATGGGGCCGCTCGAGCTCATCGACCTGATCGGCCTCGACACCCAGGTGCGGCTCTGCGAGGCCTTCTACCCGGTGACGCTCGACCCGCGGGCCGCCGCCCCGCCGCTTCTGCGCCGCATGACCGCCGCCGGCCTGCTCGGCCGCAAGTCCGGCCGCGGCTTCTTCACCTACGACGGCAACGCGATGTTCGGGGGCTAGGGATGCGCTACGCGATTCTGAAGGCCGGCGAGAGCCGCTCGTTCCCCGACGGCGACCCCTTCCTGGCGGGCGCCGCGGGCGAGGGCGACGTCGTGGTGTATTGCGGCGTGCCGTACGAGGCCGATCCCGGGAAGACCGCGATCCTGGTCGAGCTCGGCGACGAGAGCCTGGGCACCCATACCGGCGAGGCGATGGGGGGCGAGGGCTCGAACGTCGTCGGCTTCGCCCGCTACCGCAACGGGCGCGACGCTCCCTCGAACCTCGTCGAGCTGGTGCGCCAGGACGCGACCAGCGAAGCGGCCCTCGCCGCGGCGCGGGCGGTGTTCGAGGCCGCGGGCCTCGCCGTCGTCGTCTGCACCGACCAGGCCGGGCGCATCATCGACCGGCTCGTGCGCCCGAAATACAATGCCGCCCTGCGCTTCCTCGACGAGGGGCTCGCGACGCAGAAGGATATGGACCTGACCTGTCGCCTCGGCCTCGGCTACCCTGACGGTCCGATCGAGCGGGTGGTGCGCGGCGGCCTCGACCTGCATCATGACGTAACCAGGGCGCTGTTCGAGACCTATGGCGGACCCGGCTACGCCCCGGCCCGCCGGGCGGTCGTCGCCGCACGGCGCCGGACGCCGTGACGGCGCCGTGCGTGCCTGACGGGGAGCGCGGCCTGCGGGGCCGGGTTGTCCTCGTGACGGGCGCCGCCTCCGGGATCGGACGGGCGCAAGTCCTACGCTTCCTCGAGGAGGGCGCCCGGGTCGTCGCGACCGACCGCGACGCAGGCGGTCTTGCCACCCTGCCCGGCGCAGGCGACGGGTGCCTGACCGTCGCCGCGGACGTGACGTGGCGCGAGGACGTCGCGCGGCTCGTAGGCACGGCGGTCGAGTCCCATGGCCGCATCGACGTCCTAAGCAACACCGCCGGGATCCTCGACGGATTCGCCCGCTCCCTCGACACCAGCGAGGAGTTGTGGGAGCGGGTCTTCGCGGTGAACGTCACGGCTGTGTTCCGACTCACCAATGCGGTGCTGCCCGGGATGCTGGCACAGGGGCGCGGCACGGTCGTCAACGTGGCCTCGGTGGCGAGCTTCGTCGCCGGCGGCGGCGGAGCGGCCTACACGGCGAGCAAGCATGCGCTCCTCGGCTACACGCGCCAGCTCGCCTCCGATTACGGCCGCCGCGGCATTAAGGTGAACGCCGTCTGCCCGGGCCTGGTCGAGACCGGGATGACCCGGGAGCGGCTGGCGGAGCCCGAGTCGCGGTTCATGAAGGCTGCGACCGCCGTGCCGTCCGGCCGCTATGGCCAGCCGGACGAGATCGCTGCCGTCGCGGTCTTCCTCGCCAAGCCAGACTCCGACTTCATGCAGGGCGCCGCCGTGATGGTCGACGGCGGCCTGACGATCCGCTGACGCGGCGGCCGGACGACGAGCGTCCGGCCGCCGCAATCACGCCTGGCGCGACAGCGCGAGGAAGCGCGCCAACCGACCGAGCCCATCGCGCAGCTTGTCCTCGGAAGCCGCGTGGCACCAGCGGAGCCAGCCCCTCCCCTCGAGCCCGAAAGCGTTACCCGGCGCGAGGCCGAGGCCGACCTCGTCGACGAGGCGGCGGGTGAGCGTCACGGCGTCTTCGTAGCCGGCGATGCGGAAGAACCCGTACATCCCCCCGCCGGCCTCGGGCAGTTCGACGCCCTCGTGCGCGCCGAGCCCCTCGGCCAGAATCGCCCGGGTGCGCCGCAGATGCGCGCGCAGCGACGCGATCACCGGCTCGCCGCCGCGGAGCGCCGCGTCGGCGGCGCGCTGGCTCGGCTCCGGGACGCAGGCGGTGTTGTACTCGATGAGCTTGACGAAGGTATCGACGATGTCGGGCGGCACCACGATCCAGCCGATGCGAAAGCCCGTCATCAGCCACGCCTTCGAGAAGCTGTTGACCGAGATGATCCGGTCGCCCGGCCGGTAACGGGTGAGAAACGACGGCGCGCCGGCCACGTCCGGGTCGTAGGGCAGGCGCTGGTAGACGTCGTCGGCGAAGATCCAGATGCCGTGCCGGCGGCAATGCGCCAGGACGGCGTCGATCGCTTCCTCGGTGATCGTCCAGCCGGTCGGGTTGTTGGGCGAGTTCACCACGAGGGCGCGCGTGCCGGGGGTGAGCGCGGCGAGAAGCCGGTCGAGATCCAGCGACCGGCGGCCGTCCCGCACCGCGAGCGGCACCCGGGTCACCCCCGCTCCCAGGATGCGCGGGATCTCGACGACGTTCGGCCACAGCGGCGTGACGGCGACGACCTTGTCGCCCGGCGAGAGGATCACCTGGGCGGCCAGCATCAGGCCCGAGATGCCGGCGCTGACCACCGCGACCCGCTCGGACTCGATCGGGCAGCCGTGGATCCGCGTCAGGTACGCCGCGAGGGAGTCGCGCAGGTAGGGCCGGCCGAGATTGGGCAGGTAGAAGGTCTCGCCGCTCTCGAGCGAGCGGATCGCGGCCTCCCGGATGAAGGCCGGCGTCGTCTCGTCGGATTCGCCGAACCAGAACGGCAGCAGGCCCTCCCGGCCCATCGCGCCGTTGGCGATCGAGCGGATGAGGGCGGGCGGGATCGCGGCGATCGCGTCGCGCGGGAGAACGGGGGAGGGTGACGCCATCGGGCCGTTGATCCTGGATGCTCATCGCAGGGCGCGCGCGCCGGGCGCGTCGCGGCATTCCAGGCTCTATCGCAGCCGCCGCCGCCGGGACTATCCCCCGCGGGGGGGACCGGCCCCGGCGCCGCTCCGCCCGGATCCTGCCGACGCTCCGACCATCCGCGATGCAGGCCGATCCATTGTCCGGCATGCGTACATCATCACCGGCGGACTGTCCTCACGGACGACAGCTAGCGGGCGGTTCGCACGTCCTCGCGGCGAGCGTCGTCCTTGCGGCGGCTTGGCACGACCCGTGAAAGGTGCGTTCGGCGAGGCGACCGGAAACGCGGGTCCCGGCAAGGGCTCCGCCGTCCGGCGCCGGTCGCGCGTGCGGCCGTGACGCGAGGCGTCGCAGACCGCTGCCCACGTTGCGGATCCCGGCGCCTCGCGGTCCGCGGCCGGGAGACGGTCCCGGGGCGCCGATCGGCGACCCCACCATCGCCCGGCGACGGCACCGATCTCGGGCAGGCGCAATCAGGAGACGTTCGACGATGATCGAGGGACAGGCATCATGAAGGTTCTGGTACCCGTGAAGCGGGTGGTCGACTACAACGTGAAGATCCGGGTCAAGCCGGACGGCTCCGGCGTCGAGCTCGCCAACGTCAAGATGTCGATGAATCCCTTCGACGAGATCGCCGTCGAGGAGGCGATCCGCCTCAAGGAGAAGGGCAAGGCGACCGAGATCGTCGCGGTCTCGATCGGACCGCAGGCCGCCCAGGAGACGATCCGCACCGCCCTCGCCATGGGCGCCGACCGCGGCATCCTGGTCAAGACCGACGCCGCCGTCGAGCCGCTCGCCGTCGCCAAGCTCCTCAAGGCGCTGGTGGAGAAGGAGAGCCCGGACCTCGTCATCCTCGGCAAGCAGGCGATCGACGACGATTCCAACCAGACCGGCCAGATGCTCGCCGCCCTGCTCGGCTGGCCCCAGGGCACGTTCGCGTTCAAGCTCGAGGTGGCCGAGGGCCGCCTCGACGTCACCCGCGAGATCGACGGCGGGCTGCAGACCCTGACCCTGCAGCTGCCGGCGATCGTCACCACCGACCTGCGCCTCAACGAGCCGCGTTACGCGTCGCTCCCCAACATCATGAAGGCGAAGAAGAAGCCCCTCGACACGGTCGAGCCGGAGGCGCTCGGCGTCGACGTGAGCCCGCGACTGAAGGTGCTCAAGACCGTCGAGCCGGGCGGCCGCAAGGCCGGCGTCAAGGTCGCCAGCGCCGCCGAGCTCGTCACCAAGCTGAAGGTCGAGGCCGGCGTCCTCTGACGGACGCCCGCGCTTCCCGCGAACGAAAAGGACGACACGCCATGACCACTCTCCTGCTGGTCGAGCATGCCGGCGGCGCCGTGAAGGACGCCAGCACCAAGGCCCTCACGGCGGCCAAGCAGCTCGGCGCCCCGGTCCACGCCCTCGTGGTCGGCGCCGACGCGCAAGGCGCGGCGGATGCCGCCGCCAAGCTCGACGGGGTCGACAAGGTGCTGGTGGCGGCGGACGCCGCCTACGACCACCTGCTGGCCGAGCCGACCGCCGCCCTGGTGGCGGGGCTCGCCGCCGCCTACGACACCGTGATCGCCGCCGCCTCGACCGAGGGCAAGAACGTGCTGCCGCGCGTCGCCGCCCTCCTCGACGTGGCCCAGGTCTCGGACATCATCAAGGTGGTCGGGCCCGACACCTTCGAGCGGCCGATCTACGCCGGCAACGCGATCCAGACCGTGCAGGCGACCGACGCCAAGCGGGTGATCACGGTGCGCACCGCCGCCTTCCAGGCAACCCCGGAGGGCGGGTCCGCCGCTCCCGTCGAGGCGGCGCCGGCCGGCGCGGCTGGCGAGGCGAAGTCGTCGTTCAAGGGCGAGGAGATCGCGAAGTCCGACCGTCCGGAGCTGGCGGGTGCCCGCATCATCGTGTCGGGCGGGCGCTCGCTCGGGTCGGCCGACAAGTTCAAGGAGTTGATCGAGCCGCTGGCCGACTCGCTCGGTGCCGCGGTCGGCGCCTCGCGCGCGGCGGTGGATGCGGGCTACGCCCCGAACGACTGGCAGGTCGGCCAGACCGGCAAGGTGGTGGCGCCGGACCTCTACGTCGCGGTCGGCATCTCGGGGGCGATCCAGCACCTGGCCGGGATGAAGGACTCGAAGGTGATCGTCGCCATCAACAAGGACGAGGAGGCGCCGATCTTCCAGGTCGCCGATTACGGCCTCGTCGGCGACCTGTTCCAGGTCGTGCCGGACCTGCACGAGCAGATCCGGAAGTCGGAGGCGTAGGGACCGGGTCTTCCAAGCCCGGATCTTCCAAGCAACGAGGCTCGCCCGGGCGGAGCCGGGCGAGCCTCACGATCGGCGAGACGCGGGGCCCGCGATCGGGCCCCTCCCTCAGCGGCCGGCTCTCACCGGCCGCGTGCCCGCACCAGGACGTCGTCGGCCCGCAGGTCGGCGATCGTCGGGTAGCCGTTGATCGCCATCAGCAGGTCGGCCTCGGCGAGGAGCGCGCGGAGCTGGTGGACGACCCCGTCCTTGCCTCCGGCCGCGAGCGCGAAGGCGTAGGGCCGGCCGATGCCGACGCTGGACGCGCCGAGGGCGAGCGCCTTGACCACGTCGCTGCCGTTGCGCACCCCGGAATCGAACAGCACCGGCAGCGACGTCGCCTTCACCACGCCCTCGAGCATGTCGAGCGCGGCGAGGCCGCAATTGGCCTGGCGCCCGCCGTGGTTCGAGCACTGGATTGCGTCGATCCCGTAATCGGCGGCGCGGCGCGCGTCGTCGGGATGGCAGATGCCCTTCAGCATGATCGGGAGCGTCGTCGCCTCCCGGATCCACTTGAGGTCGTCCCATTGCAGGTTGTTGCCGAACACGTTCGCCCATTCCCAGGCGGCGGCGTGCAGGTCCTCCTGCGGCGGCTTCGCCAGCCGCTTCAGGAAGTGCTCGTCGGTGAAGTAGTTCGCCAGGCAGTAGCCGCGGAGCTGCGGGAAGCTGGCGGTGTTCAGGTCGCGCAGCCGCCACCCCGTGACCCAGGTGTCGAGCGTGATCGAGATGGCCGAGAACCCGGCCGCCTCGGCGCGCCGCAGGAAGCTCAGCGCGAGGTCGCGGTCCTTGGGCGGATAGAGCTGGCAGTACCCGGGCGTGTCCCCGAGCGCCGCGGCGATGTCCTCCATCGGGTCCGTCGACAGCGTCGAGGCCATCATCGGAACGCCGGTCTCGGCCGCCGCCTCGGCGACCCTGAGGTCGCCGTGGTAATCCTGCGAGCAGATGCCGATGACCCCGATCGGGCACAGGAACAGCGGCGTCGGGACCGTGCGGCCGAACAGCGTGACCGAGAGGTCCCGCTCCCGCGATCCCCTCAGCATCCGCGGATAGATGCCGTAGCGCTGGAACGCCGCGCAATTGTCCCGCTGGGTGAACTCGTCGCCGCAGCCGCCGGCGACGTAGTTGAAGATCCACCAAGGCAGCACCTCCCTGGCCTGGTTCTCCAGCGACGCGAAATCGACGGGGTAGCGGGGAACCTCACCCCGCAGGCCGGCCCGGTAGATATCGAGCTGAAAGTCGCCGTACTGCCTGTTCGACACGTGTTTCCTCCGTAGCGTCGCGATGGTTCTCGGGGGCGTCAGCCGACGGCCGCCAGCGCCGGGCGGACGCGGGCCGCGGCGAGCTGCTCCGTGCGGTGCTCGATGGCGTGCAGCACGGTCGCCATGTCGAGCCGGCCGTTGCCGAGGCCGATGCTCTCGCCGTAGAGCGCGCCGGCGAGGTCGAGCATCGGCGAGGCGAGGCCGGCGGCGCGGGCCGCGTCGGCGATGAGCCGGGTGCTGTTGAACGCGTCCTCGGTCGCGGCCTGGACGGAGAAATCCCGCGCGATGAACTTCGGCAGCTTCACGCGGGTGAAGTCGCAGCTCATCGGCCCGGAATCGATCGCCGCCTCCAGCGTCGCGAGGTCGAGCCCCTGGCGGTCCGCGAAGTGGACGGCTTCGGCGAGACCGGCCAGCATCGTCGTCAGGAAGAGGTTGACGGCGAGCTTCATCAGCAGGGCGTTGCCGACGGGACCGCAGGCGACGACGTCCCGGCACATCGCCGGCAGCAGCGGCCGGACCTCGGCGATGGCATCCGCCTCGCCGCCGACCATGCAGACGAGCTGGCCCGCCTCGGCCGGCTTGCGGGATCCCGAGACCGGCGCCTCGACGTAGCGGCCGCCGGCCGCCGCGATCTCGGCCGCGAGGCCGCGGGAATAATCGGGGGCGTTCGACCCCATGGAGACGATCAGGCGGCCGGCGACGAGCTCGGCGAAGGCCGGCGTCCCGCGGCGCAGGACCGCGTCCAGGGCGGCCTCGTTCACCAGCATGCAGATCACGAGGCGCGTGCGGGCGAAGACCTCCTCGACGCTGCCGGCGACTGCCGCGCCGGCGGCCCGCAGGGGCTCGGCCGAGGCGGGCGAGCGGTTCCAGACCACCAGCCGCGTCCCGGCGCGCGCCAGCTTCAGGGCCATGGGCCGCCCCATGACGCCGAGACCGATGAACCCGATCTCCTCGCCGGATGCGGGTACCGAGGGGGTGGCGGGCTGAGTCACGATGAAAACTCCGATGAGGCTTCAGGGAAGGCGCCGCCCGCCGCACGCGCGACGGGGCGACGGCCGCCCGGCGGGCGGCGGCGCCGTCATCCGCCGGGCGGGGAAGGGTCAGAGCACGCGGTCGAGCCAGCCGTGCGGGTCGGGAGCGCGGCCGAACTGGATGTCGGTCAGCGCGGACCTCAGGCGCTCGGTCACCGGCCCGCTGCGGCCGTCGCCGATCGCGAATTCGTGCCGGCGCCCCTTCACCCGGCCGATCGGGCTCACCACCGCGGCGGTCCCGCACGCGAAGGCCTCCCCGACCCGGCCGCTTCGCGCATCCGCCTGCCACTGGTCGATCGCGTAGGGCTCCTCGCGCACGGTCAAGCCCATGTCCCGGGCGAGGGTGATGAGCGAGTCGCGGGTGATGCCCGGCAGGATCGTCCCGGTCAGCGGCGGGGTCTGCAGCGAGCCGTCGTCGAAGACGAAGAACACGTTCATGCCGCCGAGCTCCTCGACCCAGCGACGCTCGAGCGCGTCGAGGAATACGACCTGCTCGCAGCCCTCCCGCAGGCCCTCCGCCTGGGCGGCGAGGCTCGCGGCGTAGTTGCCGCCGCACTTCGCGGCGCCGGTTCCGCCGGGCGCGGCCCGGGTGAAGGTCTCGGACACCCACAGCGTCACCGGCGCGGCGCCGGCCTTGAAGTAGGCCGTGACCGGCGAGGCGATGACGCAGTAGAGGAACGAGGAAGACGGCCTAGGGCGTCTCTGCAAACTCACGTAAGCCAGAGCATGGTCATGCCGAGAGTGACCATGGCGAGGTAGTTGGTGGCCCGCTTCTCGTAGCGGGTGGCGATGCGGCGATACTGCTTGAGCCGGTTGATCAGCCGCTCGACCTTGTTGCGTTCCCGGTAGGCGGCCTTGTCGAAGTCGGGCTGACGCGGCTGATCCTTGCGGGTCGGGATCACCGGCTCGACCCTCCGCTGCTTGAGCCGGCGTCGGGCGGGTGGGCTGGAGTAACCTCGGTCGCCCGCTGCCCGGCACGGACGCAGGCGGGGGCGGCCACGTCCTGGCCGCCGCACCGCGCCCTTGTCCATCAGCGCGTCCAGCGCAAACTGCTCGTGCCGCTCGCCAGCCGTCAGGACGGCCGCCATCGGCTTACCCCCGCCCTCCGCGCGCAGGTGCAGCTTGGTCGAGAACCCGCCCTGGCTGCGCCCGAGCGCCTCGCCCACACCCTCGACCGTGCCCTCACCCCCCGATGGCGCCGGACCGGCGTGCGCCGGCGGCGTGCTGGTGGGCGCGCACCACCGTCGCGTCCACGAAGTGCAGGTCCCAGTCGAGGTCGCCGCGGGCATCCGCCTGTGCCTGCAGGCGCTGCAGCACCCGGTCGAACACGCCGGCCTTGCGCCAGCGGTAGAACCGGCTCGACACGGTCCCGACCGCCCCGTAGCGTGCCGGTAGATCCTCCCAGGGCGCGCCAGTGCGCAGGATCCAGAGCATGCCGTTGAGGATCCGACGGTGATCCTCTGCAGGCCGGCCGGTGCGCGGCTTCTGCGGCGGCAGCAGCGGAGCAATCTGCTCCCACTGCGCGTCAGTCAGTTCAAAGCGTCGCATCCCGACCACATGGGCGCTCACTCCGCCCGTGTGAACCCCTTTGCAGAGACGCCCTAGTGCCGAGCGCCGCATCCGTGCCGAGCATGAACGGCCGGAGATAGAGCGAGGTTCCGTCGGTGGCGGGCACCCACTCGCGGTCGGCGCGCACCAGCGCCTTCACGGATTCCACGAAGAGGTCCTCCGGCAACGGCGCCATCGCCAGGCGCTCGGCCGAGGCGCGGAAGCGCCGCGCATTGGCGTCCGGGCGGAAGAGGGTGACGCCGCCGTCCGGCAGCCGATAGGCCTTCATCCCCTCGAAGATCTCGGAGGCGTAATGGAAGTTCGACGCCGCGGGATGCAGGTCGAGGGTCCGGCGCGGCTCGATCTTCGGCGCGTGCCATCCGCGCTCCGCATCGTACCGGATGGTCGCCATGTGGTCCGAGAAGTGCCGGCCCCAGCCGGGATCGGCCAGCGCCGCGTCCCGGTCCTTCTGCGGGGTCGGAGACGGGGTCTGCTGAATCGGGAAATCTTCGGCCGCGACGGTCATCGGAGAGTCTCCTGGGGTCTGGACGGGCCGTGGAACGGCGGCGAACCAAGCTTCGACACGAGGAGCATTCTACGGCAGGAGCAACGCGATCGGGTTGCGAAGTTCGGTTCGATCTTCTCAGGACGCACATTCGGATTGCTGGAAACGGCACGATCATGCTATCGGATTGCGCATGTTCCTCGACCCGATCGACCGCCGCATCCTCCAGGTCCTGCAGCGCGACGGCGGCATCCAGAACGCCGACCTCGCGAGCCGGGTCGGCCTGTCCCCGTCGCCCTGCCTCAGGCGGGTAAAGCGGCTGAAGGAATCGGGGATGATCGCCCGCTACGTCGCGCTGCTCGACCCCGGCAAGCTCGGCCTGTCGCTCACCGTCTTCGCGCGGGTGTGGCTGACGGGTCAGGACGAGGAGACGGTCGTGCCTTTCGTCGAGGCCGTCCAGAAGCTGCCGGAGATCGTCGAGTGCTGCATGATGGCCGGCGACTGCGACTTCATCCTCCGCATCGTCGCCCGGGATCTCGACGATTACCGCCAGTTCCAGGCGCAGCATCTCGGGCGCATCAGGGGCGTGCGCAACATCAAGACGGAGATCCCGCTGCAGATCAACAAGCGCACGACAGAGATCCCGCTGCGGTGAAAGCCGGTGCGGGGGCGCTCGCGGTACGGGCCCGGAAATCGTCCTGAAACCGAACGAGAGCGGGTCCGTCCTCTCTCCCCGCGGGCGGGAAGAGAGGACGGACCCGCGCGGCGAACCGCGATCCCCGGACGCGTCAGGCGGCGGGCGAGCTCGCGGCCCGGCCGGTGAAGTTCGGGGCGCGCTTCGCGAAGAAGGCTGCCAGCCCCTCGGCGTGGTCGGGCGTGGCGCCGGCAGCGCCCTGCAGGCTGCGCTCGACCTCGAGCTGCGCGTCGAGCGTGTTCGTCGCGGATTGCGCGAAGGCGCGCTTCATCAGGGCGAAGGCCTGGGTCGGCTGGCTCGCGAGCCGCTCGACCAGCGCGACCGTCTCGGCGGCGAGCCGGTCGTCGTCGACCGCCCGCCAGATCATGCCCCAGGCCGCCGCCTGCTCGGCGCCGACCGGCTCGGCCAGGAAGGACAGCGCCCGGGCCCGGGCGTCGCCGACGAGGCGCGGCAGGAAGTAGGTGCCGCCGACGTCCGGAATGAGGCCGATCTTCGCGAAGGCCTGGACGAAGGTCGCGGAACGGGCCGCCACCACGATGTCGCCGGCGAGCGCCAGGTTGGCCCCGCCCCCGGCCGCGACGCCGTTCACCGCGCAGACGACCGGCTTGGGCATCGTGCGGATGAGCCGCACCAGCGGGTTGTAGCAGCGCTCCATGATCCCCGCGAGGTCGAGGCCGGGTCTGCCGTCCTGCGGGACGCAATCGGCGAGGTCCTGCCCGGCGCAGAAGCCGCGGCCGGCGCCGGTGAGCAGCACCGCCCGGCAGCCCTCGTCCTCCGCTAGGCGGTGCAGGATCGCGAGCAGGCGCTCCAGCGTCGGCTCGTTGAGGGCGTTCAGCCGCTCGGGCCGGTTCAGGGTGACCCGGCTCCAGCCGCCGCAATCCTCGATCGTCACCGTCTCGGTCATCGTGAGCCCCTTGGCTGTTTACAGTCTGTGCCGGGTCGTTCCGGCGTCCCGGTCCCGTCACGCGGCCTTGAGCATCTCGCGCGCGATGACGAGCTGCTGGATCTGCGTCGTGCCCTCGAACAGGCGGAACAGCCGGACGTCGCGGTAGAACCGCTCGACCGGGTACTCCGCCATGTAGCCGGCGCCGCCGAAGATCTGGACCGCGCGGTCGGCGACCCGCCCCACCATCTCCGAGGCGAACATCTTGGCGCAGGCCGCCTGCATCGTCGTGGCGGCGCCGCGGTCGCGCAGCCGGGCCGCGTCGAGGACCATGCAGCGGGCCGCGTAGGCTTCGGCCTGGCTGTCGGCGAGCATCGCCTGGACGAGCTGGAACTCGCCGATGGCCTGCCCGAACTGCCGGCGCTCGCGGGCGTAGCGCAGCGTCTCCTCGATGAGCCGGTCGGCCGCGCCGACGCACAGGGCGGCGATGTGGAGGCGGCCCTTGTCGAGGACCTTCATGGCGGTGCGGAAGCCGTTGCCCTCCTGGCCGCCGAGGAGCGCGTCCGCGGGCACGCGGCACTCCTCGAACACTACGTCGCAGGTCAGCGCCCCGCGCTGGCCCATCTTCCGGTCCGGCTGGCCGAGATGCAGCCCCGGCGTGCCCGCGGGCACGAGGAAGCAGGAGATCGCGTCGGCGCGCCGCTCCGGCGCGGTGCGCGCCATGACGGTGAACAGGCCGGCCGTCGGCGCGTTCGTGATGTAGCGCTTCGTCCCGTTGAGGATGTAGTCGTCCCCGTCCCGCCGGGCGGTGGTGCGCAGCGACAGCGCGTCGGAGCCGGCCTCCGGCTCCGTCAGCGCGAAGGAGCCGATCAGCTCGCCCGAGGCGAGCGGGGGCAGGTAGCGCCGCCTCTGCTCCGGCGTGCCGGCGATGACGAGGGCCTGCGAGCCGATGCCGATATTGGTCCCGGCGACGGAGCGGAAGGCCGGCGAGGCCCGCCCGAGCTCGAGGACCACCCCGACCTCCTCCTCCATGCCGAGGCCGAGGCCGCCGTGTTCCTCGTCGATCGCCAGTCCGAAGAGGCCGAGGTCGCGCATCTCGGCGACGACGTCGGCGGGCACGGCGTTGTGCTCCACGACCTCCTCCTCGCGGGGAATCAGCCGCTCCGTGACGAAGCGGGCGACGCCGCTGCGCAGCAGCTCGAACGTTTCCGGATCCAAGGGCATCGAACGACGTGTCCTGTTTTCGCGTTGATCTTCGGTGGACTTCAGGGCAGCAGCAGGTCGCGGCCGATCACCTGGCGCTGGATCTGGTTTGTCCCTTCCCAGATCTGCGTGATCTTGGCTTCCCGCATCAGCCGCTCGACCCGGTGGTCGCTGCAGTAGCCGTGCCCGCCATGGAGCTGCACGGCCTCCACCGTCATCCGCATCGCGAGGTCGGACGCCCGGACCTTGACCATCGACGCCTCGACGGCGATGTCCTCGATGCCGGCATCGACCAGGCGCCCGACATGGTCGAGCAGCATGCGCGTGGTCAGGAGCTCGGTGGCGAGGTCGGCCATCAGGAACTGGTTGGCCTGGTAGTCGAGGACCCGCCGCCCGCCCTGGTGCCGCTCGCACGCGTAGGCGCGGGCGTCCTCGAACGCCGCCGTCGCGATGCCGAGGGCCTGGGCGGCGACGCTCGGACGGGACTTGTTGAGCGTCGAGAGCAGGATCTTAAACCCGTCGCCGGGGGCGCCGAGGAGGTTGTCGAGTGGGACGCGGCAATCGGAGAACCCGAGCGCCGCCGTCGAGGAGGCGTGGGTGCCCATCTTCCGTTCGAGCCGCAGCACCTCGAAGCCGGGCGTGCCCTTCTCGACGACGAGCGCCGAGACCGCCTTGGCGGGGGTCTCGATGCCCGACCACTTGCCGAACAGGATCACCAGGTCGGCGACGTCGCCGGTCGTGATGAAGATCTTGCTCCCGTTGACGACGACGTCGTCGCCGTCGCGCCGGAAGCTCGTGCGCATCTGCGTCGCGTCCGAGCCGGCATGCGGCTCGGTGATCGCGAGGGCGGCGAGGCCGCCCTCCAGCATCCTCGGCAGGAAGCGGCGTTTCTGCGCCTCGCTGCCGTACTGGAGGATCGGCTTCACGCAGGCGCTGTTGGTGCCGAAGATGATGCCGGTGGCCGCGCAGGCCTGCGAGACGATCAGCACCGCCTCCAGGAAGAGGCGGTACGACACCGGCGAACCGCCATAGGCCTCCGGGATCGAGATCCCGCTGAGCCCGAGCTCGTGCAGCGACCTGAGGCTGGCCCAGGGGAACGACTTGGCCTCGTCGTTCTCGGCGGCGCGGGGCGCGATCACCTCCGCCGCCACCCGGCGGATCTGGTCGAGGATCTGGATTTCCTCGTCGTCCCAGCCGCGGGACGCCTCGAAGTGCTGCATGGATCTCACGGTCGGCTCCTTGATGTCGCCGGCGCGCGGAGCGCCCCGGCGCGGCGGGATCGGCGGCCGGCGCTCACTGGACGAGCGCGCAGCCACCCTTGTCGAGGGGACGGAAGGCCTCCTGCGCCGGGATGGTGGCGACCTGCTTGTAGAGGTCCCACTCGCCCTTGGATTCGGACGGCTTCTTGACCTCGAACAGGTACAGGTCGTGCATCTTGCGCCCGTCCTTGCGGATGCTGCCGGTGCCGAAGGCCGGGTCGTCGGTCGGAAGCTCCTTCATCTTGGCGACGGCGGCGGCCCCGTCCTTCGCCGCGCCCAGGGCCGCGACGGACCGCAGGTAGTGCAGGGACGCCGCGTAGGCGCCGGCATGGATCATGGTCGGCATGCGTCCGCCCGCCCGCGCGGCGAAGCGCTTGGCGAAGGCCCGGGTCCGGTCGTTGAGGTCCCAGTAGAAGGCCTCGGTCACGACGAGGCCCTGCGCCGCGCTGGTGCCGAGGCTCTTCACGTCGGTGATGAAGACGAGCATCCCGGCGAGCTTCATGCCCTCGCGCGTCAGGCCGAACTCCGACGCCTGCTTGACGGCGTTGATCATGTCGGCTCCGGCATTGGCCAGGCCGAGCACCGTCGCGCCCGAGGCCTGGGCCTGCAGCAGGTAGGAGGAGAAGTCCGCCGTGTTCAGGGGCGCCCGCACGCGCCCGAGCACCCGGCCGCCCGCGGCCTCGACGACCGCCGAGGTGTCGCGCTCCGCAGCGTGGCCGAAGGCGTAGTCCGCGGTCAGGAAGAACCACTTGTTCCAGCCCTGGCGCGTCAGCGCGGCGCCCGTGCCCTGGCTCAGGGCGTAGGTGTCGTAGGTCCAGTGCACGACGTTGGCGTTGCACGCCTTGCCGGTCAGGTCCGAGGTGGCCGGTCCGGACGCCAGGAACACCTTGTTGCGCTCCTTGATGATCTGGTTGACCGCGAGGGCCACGGCCGAGTTCGCCCCGTCGACGAGGGCGTCGACGCCGTCCTGGTCGAACCACTTCCGGCTGACGGAGGACGCGATGTCGGCTTTGTTCTGGTGGTCGGCCGACACCACCTCGACCTTGTAGCCGGGATGGGCCGCGACGAACTCCTCGACCGCCATGCGGGTCGCGATGACCGAGCCCTCGCCCGACAGCGCCGAGTAGGGACCGCTGAGATCCGTCAGGACGCCCAGCTTGACCGGCACGTCGGCGGCTCTCGCGAGAGCGCCCGGGCCGAGAAATGCCGCGGCGAGCAGCAGGGTGCCGATCCTCATGTCACGTCCTCCCAGGTCCGGCCTTGGTGGCCGGCTGACGACAAGGCTGAACCGGCCCCGCCGATTAGTCAATATGTTGTCCTAAAATTGCTCGGCGGCGTTGCCCTGCCGCGACCCGCTCCGGCGCGTCCGGGGCGATCGCCGCGGGCGGCGGGACGATCCGGCTGTCACGCCCCTAACCTGCTCGCGCCCGCTCGCAATCCGCGGATCAGGCCGTCCCGGATCGCGGTGTCGCCCTTGCCATCCCCCGCATTCCCGCCCCATGGCGACGCAGCGCCCCACTGCGACCTAACCCCATTAAACGCAAACATGTTGACACATAATGAGGGTGAAGCCATGATGGGATCAACGATGGCGGGTAGAGATGCCAGATCAGGGAGGGTCGCCACCGATGGCTCACGTCCAGCATGCCGGATCCGGACATCCGGCCCGCAGCGCTCCGGCCTTGATGCGGCCGATCCGGGTCGGCCCGTTCGAGCTGCCGAACCGCCTCGTGATGGGCTCGATGCATACGGGGCTCGAGGCGCATCCGGAGCGCTTCGACGAGCTCGCGCGGTTCTACGCCGAGCGCGCCCGGGGCGGGGTCGGCCTCATCGTGACCGGGGGCTTCGCGCCGAACTTCGCCGGCCGCATGAAGGACGAGCCCGGCACGCTCGAGCGCGAGGACCAGATCGGGCCGCACCGGCTGATCACCGAGGCCGTGCACGAGGCGGGCGGTCGCATCCTCCTCCAGATCCTCCATGCGGGGCGCTACGGCTACCATCCCGCCATCGTCGCCCCCTCCCCGCTCAAGTCGCCGATCAACCGCGACACGCCGGCGATGCTGACCGGTGACGAGATCCGCCGGACCATCGCCGACTACGCGCGGACCGCCGCCCTCGCGGCGGCCGCCGGCTACGACGGCGTCGAGGTCATGGGCTCGGAGGGCTACCTCATCACCGAGTTCCTGGCGACGCGGACCAACCGGCGCGAGGACGAGTGGGGCGGCTCGCTCGAGAACCGGGCCCGCTTCCCGCTCGAGGTGGTCCGGGCCGTGCGCGAGGCGCTCGGGGATTCGGGGCTGCTGAGCTACCGCATCTCGGCCCTCGACCTCGTCGAGGGCGGCCTGAGCGACGACGAGGTCGTCTGGCTCGCCCGCGAGGTCGAGCGGGCCGGCGCCGACTGCCTCAGCACCGGCATCGGCTGGCACGAGGCGGCGGTGCCGACCATCGCCGGGGTGGTGCCGCACGCGGCCTTCACCGATGCGACCGCCCGGATCAAGGCCGCGGTGTCGATCCCCGTCACGGCGAGCAACCGCATCAACCTGCCGGAGGATGCCGAGCGCCTCGTCGCCGGCGGCCTGGCGGACCTCGTCTCCATGGCGCGCCCCTTCCTCGCCGATCCGGCCTTCCCAAGGAAGATCGAGGAAGGCCGCGGCGATCTCATCAACGTCTGCATCGCCTGCAATCAGGCCTGCCTCGACCACTACTTCACCGACCAGGTGATCAGCTGCGTGGTCAACCCGCGCGCCGGACGCGAGACGCAGTTCACCGACGACGCGGCCGAGCGCCGGAAGCGGGTCGCCGTGGTGGGCGCGGGCGTGGCCGGCATCGTCGCCGCGCTCGAGGCGGCGCGGCGGGGCCACGTGGTGACGATCTACGAGGCGGCACCCGAGATCGGCGGCCAGCTCCGCCTCGCGGCCAAGGTCCCGGGCAAGGAGGATTACGGCCGGGCGATCGAGGGCTTCAGGAACCAGCTCGCGGAGCTCGGGGTCGAAGTCCGCCTGGGCTGGCGCGTCGCCCCGGAGGCGCTCGCGCGGGAGAACTTCGACGACGTCATCGTCTCGACCGGCATCCAGCCCCGCGCCCTCGACATCCCGGGGGCGGACGACCCGCGGATCGTCGGCTACACGCAGATCCTCGACGGCTCGGTGGTCGCCGGGGATTCCGTCGTCGTGATCGGCGGCGGCGGCATCGGGCACGACATCGCGCTGTTCCTGGCCCATCCCGATCACGCGGAGGCGCAGGACGCCGCGGCGTTCGCGCGCCGCTGGGGCATCGCCGGCGCGCCCGAGCGGCCGCGCCCGCGCCGGCGCGTGACGATGCTCAAGCGCTCGCCCGGGGGCTTCGGCAAGACCCTCGGCAAGAGCACGGGCTGGATCCTGCGCCAGGAGCTCAAGGACCTCGGCGTCCGGCAGCTCGCGGGGGTGACCTACGACCGGATCGACGCGGCCGGGCTGCACATCACCGTCGACGGGCGGTCCGAGGTGCTGGAGGCCGACACCATCGTGATCTGCGCCGGCCAGCTCTCCGAGCGCACGATCGCCGACAGCCTCGAGGAGCGCGGCCAGACCGTCCACGTCATCGGCGGCGCTAAGTTCGCCGGGGAGCTCGATGCCAAGCGCGCCATCGACGAGGGCGCACGGATCGGCAACAGCCTCTGATCCGGAGGTCCGCCCGGCTCCGGTCGGTCGCGGGGCGGCCGGAGCCCGCGTGACGCAGCATCCGTCGGGGGAGGCCCCGCATCGCGTCCGGGCGATGCACGCCGGACGATCGTTCTTAAGTATTGCCGTCCGTTACTTACAACAAATCCATCGATTGCTTCGCGTCGGACACTCCTGCGCGAGGCCGGCCGGGACATGCACGACACAGCAGCACGAAACAGGGAGTTCGATCGTGCCCATTGACTTCGACGCCGTCTACCTGTCGCGCCGGCCGGCGAACCACATGCCGCTGACGCCGCTCCACTTCCTCGCCCGCGCGGCCGAGGTCTTTCCGGACAAGACCGCGATCATCCATGGCGAGCGGCGCGACACCTGGGCGGAGCACGCCCGGCGCTGCCACAAGCTCGCCTCGGCGCTGCGACGGGCGGGGATCGGCCGCGGGCACGTCGTCTCGATCCTGTGCCAGAACACGCCGGCGATGCTCGAGGCGCATTTCGGGGTGCCAATGGCGGGCGCGGTGCTCAACACCATCAACACTCGCCTCGACCCGGCCGGCGTCGCGTTCATCCTCGAGCATTGCGAGGCCTCCGTCTTCCTCGTCGACACGCAGCTCGGCGCCACCGCCCGCGAGGCCCTGGCGCTGATGGCGAAGCGGCCCCTGGTGCTCGACATCGAGGACGTGACCGCCGACGCGCCCGTGCGGGTCTCGGACCGGACATACGAGGACTTCCTGGCGGGCGGCGACGAGACCGAGCCGGCCGCGTGGCCCGCGGACGAGTTCGACGCCATCAGTCTCAACTACACGTCGGGGACGACCGGCAGCCCGAAGGGCGCCGTCTACCATCACCGCGGGACTTACCTGAACGCCCTCGGCCAGCTGCTCCACCACGGCATGAGCAGCACGTCGGTCTATCTCTGGACCCTGCCGCTCTTCCACTGCAACGGCTGGTGCTTCTCCTGGGCCGTCGCGGCGGTCGGCGGAACCCATGTCTGCCTGCGCAAGGTCGCGGCCGATCCGATCTTCGACGCCATCGAGGCCTACGGCGTCACCCACATGTGCTGCGCCCCTACCGTGCTCAGCTTCGTCGCCGACGCGGCGGCGCGGCACAAGCGCGGGCTACCCCACTCCGTCGCCGTGATGACCGCGGGCTCGGCCCCGCCGGCGGCGATCCTGAAGCGCTCGGAGGAGATCGGGTTCCGGATCCGGCACGTCTACGGCTCCACCGAGATCCACGGGGTGACGAGCCTCTGCGACTGGCACGAGGAATGGGACCGGCTCCCGGCGCCCGAGCGGTCGCAGGTCATGGCGCGCCAGGGCGTGCGGACCGTGACGTGCGAGGACATGATGGTGGCCGACCCCGTCACCATGGCCCCGGTGCCCCGGGACGCCGCCACCATGGGCGAGGTGATGTTCCGGACAAATCTCGGGATGAAGGGCTACCTCAAGAATCCGGGCGCCACCGACGAGGCCTTCGCGCACGGCTGGTACCATACGGGCGACCTCGCGGTCGTGCACGGCGACGGCTACATCGAACTTAAGGACCGCTCGAAGGACATTATCATCTCGGGGGGGGAGAACATCTCCTCGATCGAGGTCGAGGACGTGCTCTACCAGCACGGCGCGGTCTCGTGCGCGGCCGTCGTGGCGATGAACGACGACAAGTGGGGCGAGGTCCCCTGCGCCTTCGTCGAGCTCAGCGAGACCGCCGACTGCGTCACCGAGACCGAGATCATCGAGTTCTGCCGCGACCGCCTCGCGAAGTACAAGCTTCCTCGACGGGTCGTCTTCGGACCGATCGAGCGGACTGCGACGGGCAAGATCCAGAAGTTCAAGCTCCGCCAGCAGCTCAACCAATCCTGATCAACGCCCTTGTTCCGGGCACCGAGGAGTTCCCTATGAGAGGACTGAACGAACGGGTCGCCGTCGTGACCGGCGCCGCCGGCGGCATCGGCCGCGCGATCTGCGAGCGCTTCATCCAGGAAGGCGTCACGGTCGTGGCCTGCGACGTGAATGAGGCGGCTCTGGGCGAGCTCGCTGACGCCCTCGCGCCTGAGGGCGGCCGGCTCCTGACGCGCTGCTTCGACATCACCGACATCGAGGCGGCGCGCCGGGCCATCGACGGCGCGGCGCGGGAGACCGGGCGCATCGACGTGCTGGTCAACAACGCCGGCTGGGATGTCGCCCGTCCGTTCCTGGAGACAGAGCCGGACCTCTGGGACAAGATCATCGCGATCAACCTGCGCGGTCCCCTCAACCTCCACAAGGTCGCGCTGCCCCACCTCATCGCCGCGGGCGGGGGCAAGGTCGTCAACATCGCCTCCGATGCCGGCCGCGTCGGCTCCTCCGGCGAGTCCGTCTACGCCGCCTGCAAGGGCGGCCTGATCGCCTTCTCGAAGACGCTCGCCCGCGAGACGGCGCGCGACAACGTGCGCGTGAACGTCGTCTGCCCCGGCCCGACAAACACCGCGCTGCTGCGCTCCTTCGTCGGCGAGGGCGAGTACGGCCAGAAGATCTACGACGGGCTGAAGAAGGCGATCCCGCTCCGGCGCCTCGGCGAGCCGGCTGACCTTCCGGGAATCATCGCCTTCCTGGCGAGCGACGACGCGAACTTCATCACCGGCCAGGTTGTCAGCGTCTCCGGCGGCCTGACGATGCACGGTTGAGACCGCGCGAGGCCGGTTCCCCGGGTCGCGACCCGCGGGGCCGGCCTCGGCCCGAGGACGAACCCGGCCCCTCTGGGGGCCGGCCGCTTTCCGCACGAGAGGACACGCCATGGAGTATCAGGACATCACCTACGAGATCCGCGGTCCCGCCGCCTGGATCACGATCAACCGTCCCGAGAAGTACAACGCGTTCCGCGGCCAGACCTGCGAGGAACTCATCCACGCGATCACCAAAGCGAGCTGGGATAAGTCCGTCGCGGCGATCGTGCTGACCGGCGCCGGGTCGAAGGCCTTCTGCACCGGCGGCGACCAGTCGGCCCATGACGGCGCCTATGACGGGCGCGGCACGGTCGGCCTTCCGGTCGAGGAGTTGCAGACCGCCATCCGCGACGCGCCGAAGCCCGTCATCGCCCGGATCAACGGCTTCGCCATCGGCGGCGGCAACGTCCTCGTCACCTGCTGCGACCTCGCCATCGCGTCCGAGAACGCGGTGCTCGGCCAGGTCGGGCCGAAGGTCGGCTCCGTCGATCCCGGCTTCGGGACGGCTTACCTCGCCCGGGTGGTCGGCGAGAAGAAGGCGCGCGAGATCTGGATGCTCTGCCGGCGCTATCCCGCCCAGGAGGCGCTCCAGATGGGCCTCGTCAACGCGGTCGTCCCGAGCGAGCAGCTCGACGACGAGGTCGAGCGCTGGTGCGCCGAGATCGCGGCGCTGAGCCCGACGGCCATCGCCATCGCCAAGAAATCCTTCAACATGGATTCCGAGTCGATCCGCGGTATCTCGGCCCTCGGGATGCAGGCGCTCAGCCTGTTCTACGGCACCGAGGAGTCGCGGGAGGGTGTGACGGCCTTCCTCGAGAAGCGCGCGCCCAAGTTCCGCGGCTAGAGCATTTTCCGCCGAAGTGGATACCAGTTCGTCACAGAAAATGCTGTAAAATCAGACACCTAGAGCCATCGTCCACGGAAGCGGAGGCCGGCTCGTCGAAGCCAACGCGGCACGATCGAAGATCTAGCGGCAGCACCCGATCGCACCGCGATCGGGTGCTGCCCTGGCGCATGGTCCGCGGCCCTCGGGTACGGGGCTGCGTCCGCCGAACCGGCCGTGCCCGGCCCTCGCATCGGCCGGGCGCGCGGATCCCGGCCGAGGACCGCGCCCCGAGGACAGTTCCCCGAAGACCGAACCCAAGCGGCCGTCGCCCTGGAACCCGTCGTTGGTCGGGCCCTCCGCGCGGGCGAGCGGCGCCGCGCAACGAGCGTGATGGCGATGCTGACGGACGCACAATGGGCCGAGCTGGAACCGCTGGTCGAGATCTGCCGGCCGAGAGGCAAGACCCCGCACAAGGACCTGCGCCGCACGATCTCGGCCATCCTCTGGCGGCACCGGAACCGGACCTCCTGGCGCGCCGTCCCGCCCGAACTGGGGCCCTGGGGGCAGGCCGCCCAGACCTTCATCCGCTAGGCGCGCCTCGGCGTCTGGAGTCGGCTGCTCGACCTCGTGCAGGCGAGCGGCGCCCCGCCCGGCGAGGCGCGTCTCGACCACACCGCGACCGACGACCACCGCAAGGCGGCGTGCGCCGCGACCCGGGGGGATCTCGCCCCGAGCGAGACCATCGTGAGGCTCCTGGCCGCCCGCGTGGCGGCACTGGCCCCGGAAGCCGGCTGACCGCCGGTTTGCCGAATGCAATCCTCGTGCGGGAAGCCGCTCGGCGCGCAATGACGGCGCCGCACGGGTCTGCGCCATCCCCTCGCCCTGATCCCGAACTGCCGGCAATCGGAGATTGCCGGGCCGCGAGGGAGGGCTCCAGAAACCTCCGCGACCTCTCGAGCCCTCCCCGCGAGGGTCGCTTCGCCCAGGCCGAGGGATGAGTTCGCCGGTGGGGTGGATGCACGGTACGAACGACGGTTGGCGGTCCATCGATTGGGACGAAGACAGTCACCGTCAATCCGCCTCTCCTTTCCCGAACGACCGGAGCGCGGCGGAAGGCAAGCCGGGATCCGGCCGTGAGACTCGCCGCCCATCGGCTCCGGTCGCTGTGGCGGTTGCGGATGGGAAGGCACGAGGCCGGCCTCACGCGGCCCGGACAGTGTCGAGGAAGCGCCGCACCTCGGCGGACAAGTTGTCGGACTGCTGTGCGAGCCGGGAGGCCGAAGCCAGAACCTGGGTGGCCGCAGCCCCCGTCTCCTCGGCGGCCCCCGCGACCCCGGCGATGGTCGTCGTCACCTCCCCGGTGCCGGCGGCGGCTTCGGAGACGTTGCGGACGATCTCCTGCGTCGCCGCCCCCTGCTCCTCGATCGCGGCCGCGATCGAAGCCGACACGGCATCGAGTTGGCGGATGCGCCCTGCGATCGCGCCGATCACGTCCACGGCCTGGCCCGTCGATCCCTGGATTCGGGCGATGTGCCCGGTGATCTCCTCGGTCGCCCTGGTCGTCTGCGCGGCGAGTTCCTTGACCTCGGCGGCGACAACCGCGAAGCCGCGGCCCGCGGCCCCCGCGCGCGCCGCCTCGATGGTGGCGTTGAGCGCCAGGAGATTGGTCTGGCGGGCGATGGTCGAGATCATCGCGGCAACGTCGCCGATCCGCGCCGTCGCCTCCGACAGGTCCGCCACGAGGTGCGCGGTCGCGTCCGCTTCCCGAACGGCGGTCCGGGCCAGGTCGGCCGAACCGGCCATCTGGCGCGCGATCTCGCGGACCGAGGCGCCGAGCTCCTCGGCGGCGGCGGCCACGGTCTCGACATTGGCCGACGCCTCCTCCGCCGCCGCGGCCACGCTCGCGGATTGGCCGGCCGTCTGCGTCGCCGTCGCCGTCGCCGTCATGGTGCGGGCGGTCGCCTGCAGCTCGGTCGCGGACGAGGACACCGTGCCGACGATGCCGCCGACCGCCTGCTCGAAGCCTTCCGCCATCGCGATCATCGTGCGGCGGCGCTCGGCGGCCGCGGCGGCCTCTGTGGTGTGCCGGCGCCCGGTCTCCTCAGTAGCAGTCCGGGCGACCAACGCCATGATACCCTCGACGGCGCGACCCACCGCGCCGATCTCGTCTTGCCGTCGCGCCTCGGCGACCCCGCCCTCGATCCGGCCCTGCGCCATGCCCTCGAGGGCGGCCACGAGCCGGCCGAGCGGCCGCGCGACGGTCACGGCGATCAGCCGGCTGACCACGACGGCGAGGACGAGCAGGACGATCAGGGTCCCGGCGGCCATGACCTGCGCCAGGTGCGTCACGGGAGCGACCGCGCCGGCCCGATCGAGGGAGAGGGCGACGTACCAGTCGAGCGAGGCCGGCAGGTTGGGGACGCGGGCGAACGCCGTCAGGGTCGGCCGGTGACCCTGACCCGGCGAACTGGTCCACACCGAGCGCAAGTTTTTCGGGCATTCTG